>CAWHPO010000006.1:0-11840 GCA_963831285.1 uncultured Gaiellaceae bacterium
GACGTATCGCCACCATCTGGCGGCCGGCCCGGAGCACGCGGCGCGACCACTCCTGGTCCTCGCTCATGACGATGTCGTCGGCGAACGGGAATCCTCCCACACGCGCCGCGGAACGGCCGAGTTCACGTTCGAGAACAGCGTCAGCTCGAACGTCAGCTCGTCCGCCGGCGCGAGGCGCTGCTCGCGGGCGTCGCGGGCCGTACAGGAAGTCGAGGAAGTAGCGCTCCGGAGGGTCGCGTCGTCGTGCGGGCAGCTGGCGGCCGTAGACGCCGGCGACCGCATCGTCCGATCGAGCGGCGCGGTCAGGAGTCGCGAGCCACGCGTCGCTCGCCGCGTACGCGTCCTGGCTCGTGAAGACGAGCGTCTCCCCGCGGGCGAGCTCCGCGCCGAGGTTGCGCGTGCGACCGTGGTGGAACTCGTCGCGGCAGGGATCTCGTGAACCCGTGCGCCGAGGCTGTCGTGCGCGCGCGACGCTCCCGTCGCGCGAGCCGGAGTCGACGACGACGACCTCGACCTCCTCGTCGACGCGCTGCCGCGCGATCGCCTCGAGGCAGCGAACGAGGTCGATGCCGCCGTCCTTGACGGGGATGACGACCGAGATCACGCGGCGGGCCGGCGGCGGCGCGCCTCGCGCCGCAGCGGCATCGTGAGGAGCGCGAGGAAGAAGGCGCCGAAGACGATCTGGATCCCGAGCCCGAGCTCGGTCACGAGCAGCGCCGTCTCGTACTCGCGTCCGAGGGGGCCGAAGCCGTTCGCCGCCCACTCGAGGCCGACGAGCCCGAGACCGACGAGCGAGGCGAACACCATCGCGCCGCCGATGAGGAGGCCGTGCTCGAGCGTCACGTGCGCGTCCGAGGAACTCGAGCAGGCGATCCCGCTCGCCGATCCGCACCCGCGCGTACGTTCGCGCGAAGACGCCGAGCTGGATCACCTGCGCTCCGATCAGCGTCAGCGCGACGAAGCCGAGCATCGTGTGGATCTGCCACGTGTGGCCGAGGATGTCGTTCGGGCCCGCTGCGAGGACGAGCATGCCGGCGATCCCGAGCAGGAGCAGGACGCTCCCCGGGCACGAGGTAGAGCCAGCTCGGGCTGTACAGGAGCATGAAGCGCACGTGCCGCCATGCGTCCCCGAAGCGGTTCAGCTTCGACTCGCCGACCCGCGGGTAGTAGTCGATCGGGACCTCGCTCACCGTCGAGGCCGCGCCGGTACGCCTTGAAGACCATCTCCGACGCGAACTCCATTCCGGTCGAGTGGAGGTCGAGGACGGGCAGCGCCTCGCGGCGCACGGCGCGCATGCCGCAGTGGGCGTCGGAGACCTTCACTCCGAAGAGGACGTTGAGCATGCCCGTGAGGAGGGGGTTGCCGACGAAGCGGTTGAGGAACGGCATCGCGTCGCCGTGGATCGTGCCCTTGAAGCGCGAACCGATCACGAGGTCGTCGCCCGCACTCGAGGCGCGTCGACGAACGCCGGCAGGTCGCTCAGCGGGTACGTGTCGTCGGCGTCGGCCATGACGAGGTACTCGCCCCGCGCGGCGTCGAGTCCTGCGAGGTAGGCGCTGCCGTAGCCGCGGCGCGGCTCGGAGACGACCGACGGCGCCGTGGTCGGCGGCGATCGCGGCGGAGCGCGTCGGTCGAGCCGTTGTCGACGACGATGACCTCGCCGGTGTCGGCCCGACCGGCTGATGCCCGTCGAGCGCCTGGTCGACGACCGTTCCCGACGGCGTCCTCTTCGTTCAGGCACGGGATGATCACCGAGATCTGCGGGGACGGCGCCGTCACCGCAGGCGAAGCTAGCAGGCTCACTTGCCGATACATGTGTCCTGCTATCGACCACACGTCTAGCCGTCTGGAGAGCGAGAACCGCGCGATCGGGGCGGTCCGGCGTCCTCGGCATCGGCCATCCTGAGTCGATGCGCCTCGTCTGCCGAGGGTGGGCTCCCGAGCGGTGGCGATGATCGTCGTCGACCTCGGGTGCTTCCCGCATCACGACCACATCTCCATCGAGCGACTCGTCGCACGCTACCGGCCGGACGTGCTGTACGGATTCGACCCGCTGGCCCGGGCTCGTCGAGGGTGAGACGTACGTGGGCGACACGAGGGTGGTGCTCGAGCGCAAGGCGGCCTGGATCGAGGACGGCGAGATCGAGTTCGCCCGCGTTCGCGGCCTCCGGGGATGGGACTCGACCGTCATGAAGGCCAAGGACTCACGAAACGAATGGACGAAGGCGGGGCGGGTCATGCGGGTGCCGTGCTTCGACCTGTCCGCGTGGCTGCGCGCGCTCCCGGAGCCGCCGGTCGTGAAGCTCGACGTGGAGGGCGCCGAGTTCCCGATCCTCGAGCACCTGCACCGGGAGGGGACGGACGCGCTCCTCGCGGAGGTGCTCGTCGAATGGCACGACGAGAAGATGACCGAGGACCTCGCTGCACGAAGGGCCGAGCTCACGTCCGTTCTCCGCTGCCCGGTACACCCCTGGGACGGCCCGCGGACGACGCTCCTCTCGGCGATTCGAGGCCGCTGGAAGATCAGACACGCGGCGGGCGCCCGGTGAGCACCGCGGCACCGCCCACGAGAGCGGCCGCCCACCCGCTGCGCCGCGCGCGCACGAGCGCGCTCGCGATCGACGTCGCCCTCGTCGGGGGAGTCGCGTTCGTCCTCGGCTCGATCCGGCTGACGACGCCGTCACTGTGGGTGGACGAGGCGTTCACGGCAAAGGCGGTTCGCGAGAACCTCTTCAATCCGATCGACCAGTATCACTGGCTGTACTACACGCTGCTGAAGCCGTGGTCGCTCGTCGCCGGAACGTCCGAGTGGGCGATCCGAGTGCCCTCGGTGTTCGCCGCGATGGTGGCGTGCGGCCTGCTGGTCATGCTCGCGCGCAGGCTCTTCGATCGACGAGTCGCCCTGGTCAGCGGCCTCTTCCTCGCCACCAGCCCGTTCCTCGTCAAGTGGTCGCAGCAGGCGCGCTCGTACTCGTTCGTGCTCGCAGCCGGAATCCTGGCCACCCTGCTTCTGCTCCGAGCGCTCGAGCGCAACTCTCGCGGCGCCTGGGCGCTCTACGGGCTCTCGCTCTCACTCGTGTTCGCGATGCAGCCGGTCTCGGCGTTCGTGCTCGTGCCCGCCCACCTCGTGCTCGTGGCGCCGCGACGCCGCGCCGTTCTCCCGCACGGGCTCTTCGCGCCCTGTGTCGTCGTCGTGCTCGGGGTGCCGTGGGCGTTCGCGCGCGTGAAGCAGACGCCTGCCTGGGACTGGCTGCCGCGTCCTTCGGTGGAGAGCGCGGCGAGGACGCTGCTCGAGGTGTCGGGCGTTGCGGGCCTCGGGGTGCTGCTCGCCGTCCTCGGCCTCGTCGCGCTCCGCCGGCGCTCCGAGAGCGAGCTCGGCCTCCTGGGAACCTGGGCGTTCGCTCCGTTCGTCCTCGCGTTCGTCGTCTCGTTCGTGAAGCCGATCTACCTCGACCGCTACCTCATCACGGCGGCGCCGGCTTTTGCTGTCCTCGCGGCGGTCGCGGTCTTCGCTCTCGGGTCCCGTTGGGGGTCGCTGCTTGCCGGAGCGGCGGTCGTGGCCACGGCGGCCGGGCTCGCCCACGGCTACACGCAAGGAGCCGCCGGGTGGCGGGGCGAAGGCTGGCGGGACGCCGTCGCCGCCGTACAGCAGCGGCGCGACGAGGCCGGGGCAGTGGTCGTGGTGCCGTGGTGGGCCGAGCCGGCGGCCGCGTACTACGGAGTCTCCGCCGTCAGCACGTCCACGGCCGACTCGATCTGGGTCCTCAACTGGTCCGAGTCCGGACATGACCTGCCTCCCGCCGATCGTCGCCCCCTCGGGTTCGGCGATCACCGGCTCGTCGAGCAGCGGGACTTCGGGGGGCGCCTGAGCGTTCAGCTGTGGCGGAGAGCCCCGTGAGCGCGCTCAAGCCGACGACGGTGAGGTTCGTCCCCGACGGCGCGCAGTCGGCCGACGAGCTCGCGATCGCAGCGCTCCACCTCTACGCGTACGGCACCGCAGCCGGCTACGTCGCGGCTGGTACGCGCGTCCTCGACGTCGGCTTCGGAGAGGGTTACGGGTCGAAGGCGCTTCTCGAGGCCGGGGCCGACTATCGGGGAGTGGAGGTCGATGCCGACATCGTCGAGCACGCACGCGAGCGTTACGGTCCCCACTTCGACACGTACGACGGGACGCGCGTCGATGCACCCGACCGGTCGTTCGACCTCGTCGTCGTCTTCCAGGTGCTCGCCTACCTCGAGGATCCGCTGCCGCTGCTTCGCGAGATCCACCGCGTGCTCGCACCGCAGGGAAGCGCGCTCGTCACGACGCCGAACCGCGTCTATCGGCTGTACGAGGGTCAGCGTCCATGGAACCGCTACCACGCCCGGGAGTACTCCGCGTCCGAGCTGGCGAGCACGCTGCGACGAGTGTTCTCGGACGTCACGATCCACGGTGTCTTCGCCTCGGAGCCGATCGACTCGATCATCCGCGCTCGTGCGAATCGAGCGCGCAGGCTCGCTCGGCTCGATCCGCTCGGTCTGCGCTACCGGCTGCCCGAGTCGCTGAACGCACCTGCTCGGCGGTTCATTCGCCGGGCCGCGCAGCCCGTGCTCGACCCCGCCGAGCTCGGCATGGAGCACGTTCGGCACGACGAGCGGTCGCCCGAGACGGCGCTCGACCTCCTCGCAATCGTGCGTCCCTAGCGAGGAGGCACGAACCACACGTCGACCTCGCCGCCGCGGGCGTACTGCCGGAAGCGGAGATGTCCCGCGCCCGGGCGCGCCAGGCAGGGGAGGTCGACGGGGCGCAGCAAGAACGGCTGCATCACGTAGGCGACCTCGACGCGGCTCCGGCATACGCGGGCGGCGGCGGTCGAGCGGCCGAGTGGGTGGACGGGACTCCCGAGGTAGAACACGAGAGCTTCCGGAGAGTGCAGACGCGTGTACACGGGGATGGCGCCGCCGCCCTCGCTGTTCACCGCGTCCGCTGCGTCTCGCATCGCCTCTTTCGGCAGCCGCACGAGATTGGGGGCGACGTTGACGAAGTTGACGGCGAGTGCGACGAGCACGAGGACGCAGAGGACCGCCGGCAGCATCGCCTTGCGCTTCCGGACGCTGCCGAAGATCGCGGCCATGCCGCTCGCGAGGAGGACGAGCAGCGGGACGAGGAGGTAGCTCAGATAGCGCGGAATGACGTACGCCTGACCGATCCAGAGCAGGCCGATCGCGGCGACGGGTCCGGCGGTGAGGATGAGCGCGGAGCCGCGCTTGTGCGCGAGCGGGCTCGCGACCATGAGGGTGACCGCGACCGCCGCGAGGAGTAGCGAGAGCGCGCCCGGGACGAGCACCACGCCCTCGATCCAGAGGAACGCAGGCGACAGGATCTGATCGAACGGGGCCGTGACGAGCCAGGCAGTCGAGATCCGACGTCCGTCCGGGATCCCGGCTGCTCCCTGGACCTGTTCGGCGTGCGGGACATACCAGAGGTAGATCGCGAGCACCGATGCGATCAGACCGACCAGCGTCTGCCAGCGGAGCTCGCGGCGGAGCAGGAGGACCGCTCCCGTGGCGAGGAACCCGATCGCGACCTGCGGCAGCGTCCACGCCCCGAGCACGCCCGCGACGCACATCACGGCGACCGGCAGCGTGCGGCCCGTCCGGTCGGCCTCGAGCGCCGCGACGACCACGACGCTCATCGCGAGGTACGCGAGCCCGTAGCCCCGGGCCTGCCGCGTGATGTCGAGTAGGAGCGGCGAAACGGTGGCGAGGAAGAGGTACAGCAACCCCGATCCTGCTCCGAGGCGCCGGTGCAGCCAGGCCGTGACGAGGAGGACTCCGGCGACGAACGGAACGGCAGAAAGGAGTCGGTACGCCGTCTCGGACTCGCCCACGAGCTCGCCCGTGGCCCAGGCGAGGAGGCCGTACAGCTCGTGGCTCAGCCCCGGCCCGGCGATGATCGTTCTCGGACCTTCGCGGACGTAGTGAACGACGAAGAAGCTCTCGTCGAACCAGAAGCTCTTGCCGAGATGCGCGAGGCGCGACCACAGAAGCGTGGCGCCCAGGCCGGCGTATGCACCGGGCACGAGCGCTCGAGCGAGGAGACTCTCGTGCGAGACGTCCGCGGGGACGGCCCTCGTCGTCGCGGCCTCGCTCACATCAAGCGGCACCGAAGGAGCGTTCGCAGCACGCGAAGGCCGTCGAGCGCGGTGAGCTTCTTGCCCGCTTCGCGCGTCCGCGCGCGGTACGAGATCGGCACCTCGTGGATCCGCTCGCCGGCGCGGAGCACGCGCGCTGCGATCTCGGGCTCGATCCCAAACCCGCGCTCACGCAGCGGGAGCGAGCGGAAGAGCTCCGTCCGCATCGCCTTGTGGCAGGTCATGACGTCCGAGATCCAGCAGTTGTAGATGACGTTCGTCGCCATCGTCACCGCCTTGTTGCCCATCACGTACCAGAAGCTGAACGACGACTGCGACGTCCACGCGCGCGTTCCGAACACCACGCGGGCGTCGCCGGAGACGAGTGGCTCGAGCACGTCCGCGAGGTCCGCTGCTCTGTACTCGAGGTCCGCGTCGAGGATCGCGGCGAGCTCCCTCGTCGCATGCTGGAGCGCGGTTCGTACGGCCGCCCCCTTGCCGCGGTTGCGCTCGTGGAACACGAGCTCGACGTTCTCGGGCCAGCTGCGTGACTGCAGAAGCTCGCGCGTGCCGTCGGTCGAGCCGTCGTCGACGATCACGAGCTCGCGGCTCGCGACGGGAAGCTCGGCGTTCAGCGCGTCCTCGACCGCAGCCTCGACGGTCGAGCGCTCGTTGAACACGGGCATGAGGATCGAGAGCCCCTCGGCCATGGTCAGGGATTCGATCGGCTGCGACAACGTCCTACGTGAGAGCCGGACACTGCAAGCGGTAAGGGTGTCAGACACGGTGTCTGACACCTGACGAGGCCGAAACGGCCAGCCGCAGTCACGCGCCGAGCGCTCAGGGCTCGGGCGCGACGCGGCCGAGCACGAGCTCTCCCGCGTCTCCGAGGATCGCCTCGGGCGTGGTGTTCGCCTTGACGGTGAACGCCGCGACCGGCACGGGGGTCTTGAGTCTGTGCGCGACTCCGTCCGTCACCCGGCCCAGCGCCGGCGCGACCGTCGCGCCGAGCGGTGCGGTGAGCTCGACGGAACGCGGATCCACGTCGAGCCAGCTGCCGCCCGGGTACTGCCGCACGCGCTCGACGTTCACGGTCGCCGTTCCCGCGCCCGCGGCGACGAGCTCGCCCCTGAGCGCGAGGCTGAACACGGCGCCCGTGCGTGCGGCGAAGAGCGGCTTCCCCGCGCGGGCCAGGTGCTTGAGCGGGTCGACGTCCGCGCCCCCGTTCGGGTGCACCTCGAAGTGGAGGTGGGGGTTTCCGTTCGCGTCGCCGGAGTCTCCGACCCAGGCGACCTGCTGTCCGGCCGTGACCTTCGCCCCGTCGGGCACCGCGAAGCTGACGTCGCCGACGCACCCGCCGCGGTTGTCGTTCTTCGCCGTGAGGTCGTTGTTCAGGTGGATGTACAGGTACATCGTCCCGCTGCGGCCGTAGAGGTAGAGCATGCAGCCGCCGAGCCTGGACTGCGCGTACTGGACTCGGCCGTCCTCGACGGCGACCACGGGCGCGTGCCAGGGGTTCTCCATGTCGATCCCGGCGTGTCTTCCGTTCGGCCGCGGATCGCCGTAGTTGTCCCAGAGGTCGGTCTTCGCGACCAGCGGGAAGACGAGCCTGGGAACGGCGCCCGTGGCGCCTCCGCGCGCCGGGGCCGTCGCCGCGACTGCTGTGACTGCGGCGAGGAGGAGGGAGCCGAGGATCCCGAGGGCTGTCGTCCGGTGGCGTCTCATCAGAGCGTCCGCTCCGGTGCGCGCGGAGGCCCGACGCTAGCAGAGCGTCGCGCGCGGTTCGGCGGAAGTGCGCGCGGATCCCGCCGATAGAGTCCGCGCCGTGAAGATCGCCGTCTGCGTGAAGCAGGTGCCGGACGCGACCGTCCACAAGCGGATCGACCCGACGACGAAGCGGCTCGACCGCTCGGGGGAGGCGGCGCTCAACCCCACGGATCTCAACGCGGTCGAGGAGGCGCTGCGCCTGAAGGAGTCGGAGGGCGGCGAGGTCGTCCTCGTGTCGCTCGGGCCGCCGAAGGCGGTGGACTCGCTGCGCAAGGCGCTCGCGATGGGAGCCGACCGCGCGGTGCTGGTCAGCGACGACGCCGCGGCCGGGTCCGATCTCCTCGGCACCGCTGCCGCGCTGGCGGGAGCGCTCGAGCGCGAGAGCGCCGACCTCGTCCTCTTCGGCCAGGCCTCGAGCGACGGCGACGGTTCGGTGCTCTGGGCCGCGGTCGCGGAGCGGCTCGGGCGGCCCGTCGTCTCGCAGGTCGCAGCGCTCGAGCTCGCGGACGGCTCGGTGCGCGGCAAGCGCCAGACCGAGCACGGCTACGACACGATCTCGGCCCCGCTGCCCGCGGTGGTCGCGGTCTCCGACGCGATCAACGAGCCGCGCTATCCGTCGCTCAAGGGGATCATGGGCGCGAAGACGAAGCCGCAGGAGACGGTCTCGGTCGCGGACGTGGGCGTCGCTGGCGACGCCGTCGGCGAGGCCGGGGCGAGGACGACCGTGCTCGAGATCGGGGCGCCCGCCTCGCGCGGCGACTCGATCAGGATCGAGGACGACGGGTCGGCGTGCCCAGAAGGTCCTCGACCTCGTCGTCGAGAGGAAGCTCATCTGAAGGCCCTGGTGTTCCTCGAGCACTACCACGGCGCCCTGGAGAAGGGCGGTCTCGGCGTCCTCTCGAAGGCGGTCTCGCTCGGAGACGCGGCCGGCGTCGTGCTCGGCGAGGGCGCGGCCCAGGTCGCGACCGGGGCGGGCGCGTACGGCGCGACCAAGGTCTATGCCTGCGAGCAACCCGAGCTGAAGGCGCCGCTGCCGCAGCCACGGGTGGACGCGGTCGCCACGGCGCTCGAGGCGTCCGGGGCCGACACGGTCCTGTTCGCGGCCTCGGTCCTCGCGTCCGACGTCGCGGCGGGCCTGGCGGCGCGGCTCGGCGCGGGTCTGAACTGGGATCTCACGGGCCTGGAGGTCGCGGACGGCGAGCTCGTCGGGAAGCGGCCGGCCCTCGGCGACACCGTCCTCGTCGACGTGGGCTGGAAGGACAGCCCCAGGCTCGGCCTCGTCCGCGCCGGCTCGTTCGACGCCGGTCGAGTCCGGGGGAAGCGCCGAGGTCGAGTCCTTCGAGACGTCCTTCTCCGAGTTCTCGACGCTCGCCGAGCTGCTCGAGCAGACGCAGGAGGAGTCGAGCGGCCCGTCGATCGAGGACGCGGACATCATCGTCGCGGGCGGACGCGGTCTCGGCTCGCCCGAGGCCTTCTCGCTCCTCGAGGAGCTCGCCGCAGCGCTCGGCGGCGCGGTCGGCGCCACGCGGGCGGTGGTCGACGCGGGCTGGTACCCGTACTCGACCCAGGTCGGCCAGACGGGCAAGACGGTCTCGCCGAAGCTCTACATCGCCTGCGGGATCTCCGGTGCGATCCAGCACAAGGTCGGGATGCAGGGCTCCGGGACGATCGTCGCCATCAACAAGGACCCGAACGCTCCGATCTTCGACTTCTGCGACGTCGGCGTCGTCGGCGATCTCCACGAGATCGTCCCGAAGCTGACCGAGCTGGTGCGCTCGCGCGGCTGACGGATCGTGGCCAGGCCGATCGATTTCGCACCGCCGTTCGGCCCCATCGACGCCGTGGGGGCGCCGACCGATCCGCCCGAGGATCGGATCGAGGTCGGCGTGGCGATCGTGGGCGCGGGACCGGGCGGGCTCGCATGCGCGATCCGCCTGGGACAGCTCCTCGAGGAGCATCCGGACGTTCGGGAGCGCCTTGGCGACGTCCCGATCGCGGTGCTCGAGAAGGGCAAGCAGCCGGGATCGCACCTCCTCTCCGGCGCCGTCGTCAACCCGTCTCCGCTCCGCGAGCTCTTCCGGGGACGCCTGAAGACGGCCGACCTCCCGACCTACGGCGAGGTGCCGGGCGAGGCGGTCTACGTCCTCACGCGGCGCTCGTCGTACCGCATCCCGCCTCCGCCGACGATGCGGAACCACGGCAACGTCATCCTCTCCGTCTCGGAGCTCGGGCGATTCCTCGCGGAGCAGGCCGAGGCGGCCGGCGCGGTGGTGCTGCCCGAGACGTCGGCGACCAGGCTCCTCGTCCAGCACGGCCGCGTGCTCGGGGTGCGAACGGGCGATCGCGGCCGCGGTCGCGGCGGCGAGAAGCTCCCGACCTTCGAAGCCGGGAACGACATCGTCGCCGGTCTCACCGTTCTCGCCGAGGGCTCGCAGGGCTTCCTGACGGGCGCGGCGATCGACGAGTTCGGGCTGCGCGGCGCGAATCCGCAGATCTGGGCGCTGGGAGTGAAGGAGGTCTGGCGAGTCCGCAAGCCGCTGCGGAAGATCGTCCACACGATGGGCTGGCCGCTCCGCACGTCGCCGAGCTTCGGCGAGTTCGGCGGCTCGTTCATCTACCCGATGGGCGACGAGCTCGTCACGATCGGCTTCGTCGCGGGGCTCGAGTCGGCGGACGTCGAGTTCTCCGTCCACGACGTCCTGCAGGAGTTCAAGACGCACCGCCTCGTCTGGAAGATCCTCGGCGGCGGCGAGCGGGTCGCGTGGGGGGCGAAGACGATCACCGAGGGCGGCTACTACTCGCTGCCGTCACGGTTCAACGCGCCGGGGCTGCTGCTCGTGGGGGAGGGCGCCGGGCTCGTCAACGTCCCGCGGCTGAAGGGCGTGCACTACGCGATCGAGTCGGGCCGCCTCGCGGCGGAGGCGGCGTTTCGGGCGCTCGCAGCGCGGCGAGGTCGTGAGCCGCATCGGCGCTCTCGACTCGTACGACTCGGCGCTGCGCGCGAGCAAGCACTGGAGGGAGCTGCACGAGGTGCGCAACATGCGCCAGGTATTCGACAAGGGCTTCTTCGTCGGCGGCGCGCTCGCGAGCATGATGACCGTCACGAAGGGCCGCGCTCCGAACGGCCGCTTCCCGACGCATCCGAACTCGGCCGCGCCGCTCAAGCGGACGGGACGCGCCGCGCGCTATCCCGACCCGGACGGCAAGTACCTCTTCGACAAGCTGTCCTCGGTCTTCGCCTCCGGCAACCGCACGCGCGACGATCAGCCCAATCACCTCAAGGTGCGCACGACAGTGCGGCGCCCGGTCGCCGAGGCGTGGAAGTGGATGTGCCCGGCGCATGTGTACGAGGTCGGGCGGGACGTGGGCGACGGGATGGTCACAGTCGAGATCACGCCCTCGAACTGCGTGCAGTGCGGCGCGATCAGCGCCAAGGGCGGCCGCCTCACGCCGCCCGAGGGCGGCTCCGGCCCCGAGTACACCGTCACCTGAAGGGGTCAGACCCCCGGACGTGTCCGTTCGGGGCGGCCGCGCCGGCTCGCCGGGGGTCAGACCCCTTACGGAAGAGAAGACACGAGTATCGGGTTGGGACGTGTCTCTGCGCGCTGCTAGGGGCCGCGTGGGCTGCCTGCCAGGCCTGCGCCATCGCGACGCGAGAGGCGAGGGTCGGGTGCGTCCCGAGCATGAGCTGCGTCCAGAGCGGCGGGTCGGGCTCCTCGAGCGAGAGCGATGCGAAGTTGCGCATGACGCCCTCGAGCGCCGCCGGGTCCTTCGTCACCTCGAGGGCCTTCCAGTCGGCCTCGGCCTCCATCCGGCGCGAGATGGCGTTCGAGAGCGGCGCGCCGGCGAGCTGGAGCACCGCGACGACGAGCAGCGCGAGAGGAACGGCCGCCGGTGTCCCCATCCCTCCGCGGCGGCGCGTCGCACGCATGAGGAGCCAGGCGCCAGGGATCGCGAAG
>CAWHPO010000007.1:0-55542 GCA_963831285.1 uncultured Gaiellaceae bacterium
CCGGGCAGGAGGAGGAGGAGGAGGAGGAGGAGGCAGTGTGTGTGTGTGTGTGTGTGTGTGTGCGCGCCGCCTCGTCGCCGCCGCCGCCGCCGTTCCTTGTCTGGCGGTCGTCGGCCAACGGCTCGGTCGGTTTCTTTTCTTCTTTTCCTTTTGAACACCACCACAGAACAACCACCGGTTTTGCTGCTGGGTCGACAATCGCCAGCAGCGCGTCGCGGGCGCCGCCGGGCTGAACGCGGACATCATCCGCCTGCTCGTCCAGTGGGACCTCGTAGCGGAAGACGCGGCCGACCACCGCGAACTTGATCCGTTCGACCCCGCGTACCGAGTTCTCTCGGGACATCACGAGGCCGTTCGTGCGGCCCAGAAGAAACGACCAGGAGGTCACGCTGACTAGTCTCGGGGACGCCAAGTGGGCCACGGGGAAACTCGCCGAACGTCATGCCGACGCGGGTCTCCGACTTCACGTCCTTCGCGCGTGCCATCGCGTCGCGCTACTCGGGTCGCTTCGTCGGCTACCCGTACGTCCGGTTCTGGTCGATCTGGAACGAGCCGAACCTCCAGCTCTTCCTGTCGCCGCAGTTCGACTCGCGGGGCCGCTCGGTCGCCCCGGCGAACTACGCGAAGCTCGCCGCCGCGGCATACGCGGGGATCAAGGCGGGCAACCCCAGGGCGCTCGTCTCTCTCGGCGAGACCTCGGCGCGCGGCAGCGACAAGGCCAACGGCCTGCGCCCGACGCACTCGCCGGGCAAGTTCGCCGAGCTCGTCGCGAAGGCGAACCCGCGCCTGAAGTTCGACGCGTGGTCACACCACCCCTATCCGTTCAACCCGAACTCGCCGCCGCGGCAGGTCGTCAAGTGGCCGAACGTCTCACTCGCGTCGCTTCCGCGCTTCGACGACAACCTCAAGAAGTGGTTCCACCGTAAATCCGTTCCGATCTGGGTCACGGAGTACGGCCATCAGACGCGTCCCGAGGACTCTCTCGGCGTTCCCTACTCGACGCAGGCGGCGTACATCAAGCAGTCGATCTCGCTGGCCGCGAAGTTCCCGTTCGTCCAGATGTTCATCTGGTTCGTGTACCAGGACGACCAGGGCCAGCCGTGGGAATCGGTGTGTACACGCAGAACGGCACCCCGAAGGGCTCGTCGCCGAACGCCTTCTCGTCGGTCGCCCGGCCGCTCGATGCCCGCAACAGCGTCATCTCCGTCCGCGGGGGCACGCTGACGCCGCTCGTGAACCTCTACACGCGCCGCTACTGCGCGACCGACCCGGCGGGGACGTCGATCGGGATGACGTGGCGCGTCTACAGGGGCACGAAGCTCATCGCGGTCGACCAGCAGACCTCCCCGCTCAAGATCGACTGCACGATCAGCGCGCGGCTGCGCTTCAACGTCGCGAAGGGCCGACGTATACGGCGACGTTCGCGCTCAACGACCGCAACGGGATCGTGCTCAACCGCCGCGTCACGATCCGCGGCACCTAGCGCCCCGGCTCAGCCCTCCCAGACGAGGACCTGCATGCCCTCCCACCACTGGGGGGCGCCACGATCCTTGCCGTCGAGCGTGAGGATCCGCCGCACCCTCGGCTGCTCGGCGAGGTAGTCGTCCATCGCGCGGGCGACGTCGTCCCAGTCGGTGTCGTCGACGATGACGAGGGCGCCGGGTGCGAGGAGCGGCTCGGCGATCCGCAAGCCCTCGAGCTGCGCCTCGTACCAGTGCGACGCGTCGTAGTACCAGACCCCGACGGAGATGTCACCGAGAGCGCCGGAGGGAACGAGCTCGAACGCGTCGCCGACGACGATCTCGGGACGCGGAAGCCCGAATCGTGCGACGTTCTCCTCGACCTTGTCGAGGGTCGCGTCGCGGAACCCGAAGCTGTCGATGCCGACGCAGCGCTTGCCCTCGTTTCCGAGCATCGCGGCGATGAGGCTCGCGCCGTGGTAGACGCCGATCTCGACGTACGCCTCCCCTGCGCCGAGACAGGAGACGGCGAGGTTCACGAGTGCGAGGTTGTTCTCGCGCGCGAGGTTCTCCACCTCCTCCGCGACGGGCTGGAAGCGGCGGTCCTTCGGATGCTCGGAACGCGGGATAGTCGTCGAAGAGTCGCGGAAGTTCCTCGAGGAAGCGGTGAGGGTCCACTACAGGTGGCTCGTCACGCCGGCGAGGCTCGGTTCCTCGGAGGGCGGCTCGTACCACGAGTAGGCGTAACGGCCGTCGTCCAGGTCGCGCGCGAACGTCGACAGCTTGAGCGGGCGGAACGTGTCGCACATGACGGCCAGCTCGGTGGTCTCGGTGACGCCGAGCGACTTCTCCGCGAGCCCGGGCTGCGGCCCGTGCGGCAGTCCGGACGGGTGGAGCGTGATCGAGCCGACCGAGATCCCCTTGCGCGAGCCGAAGTTGCCGGAGACGTAGTAGATCATCTCCTCCGACTGCAGATTCGAGTGGTGGTAGGGGATCGGGACCGCCTCGGGATCGAAGTCGAGCTTGCGCGGGCAGAACGAGCAGATGACGAAGTTCTGCCCCTGGAAGGTCTGGTGCGACGGAGGCGGCTGGTGGATGCGCCCGGTGATCGGCTCGAAGTCGTGGATCGAGAACGTCCACGGATAGAGGTAGCCGTCCCAGCCGACGACGTCGAACGGGTGGTAGTCGAGCACGTAGTCCTGGTAGCCGCCGCGGACGCGCACCTTGACGAGGAACTCGCCGCGCTCGCGTCGTGTATGCAGGTCGGTGGGCGGATGGATGTCGCGGTGGTAGTACGGCGCGCCCTCGAGGATCTGCCCGTACCGGTTTCGGTACCGCCGCGGAATCTCGATCAGGCCGGGCGTCTCGAAGACGAGGTAGCGCTGAGCGCCCTGGGGCACGAAGCGATACGTCGTCCCGCGCGGAATCGACGACGTAGTCACCGTCCTTGTACGGAACGTCGCCGAAGGTCGTCTCGAGGGTGCCCTTCCCCTCGTGCACGAACACGACCTCGTCGCCCTCGCCGTTGCGAAGAAGTAGTCCATCGAGCCCTCGGGCCGGCAGAGGGAGATCTCGACGTCCGCGTTAAACATGAGCGTTCGCCGACCGGAGATCTCGTCGCCCTCGGGTGCAACGTCATAGCGTGTTCTGGAGCCGATGCGCGTGCGTGTCCGGAACCCACTCCTCGCGCTCGATCGGCGTGAACGCCCCGAGCTCCTTCACCCGGCACGGCGACTCGAGGTGGTAGAGGATCGACTCGTTCCCGGTGAAGCCCTCGAGGCCCATGACCTCCTCGGTGAGGAGCCTCCCGTTCTCGCGGAACACGATGTGGCGCTTGCACGGGACCTCCCCGCGAGATTGGTAGAAGGGCATGCCGTCCCTTTCGCGTCGCTGTCACCGGGGTTCTAGCAGCGAGCGCCTGCGAGGGCCCGGGCGGCGGCTCGAGGCCGCCGCCCCCTCGCTCGAACTACATGCCGGGCGCGTTCTCGTCCGTCTGCCAGAGCCCGAACTCGTTGCCCTCGGGATCCTTGCACGTCGAGAACCAGCCCATGCTCGGGACGGGAGTGGGGTCGCCCGCCTCGCCGCCGAGCTCGGTCACGCGCGCGTTGCCGGCGTTGATGTCGTCGACGTCGAAGTACGTGCGCGTACCGCGCTTGGCGCCGTCGGCGCCGTAGATCGCGCCGCCCGTGTTCTCGGAGAACCGTGCGGTGTAGTAGCCGCCCGGAGCGCCCGGGAACTCCTGGAACTCCCAGCCGAAGAGCGAGCCCCAGAACTCCTGCGCCTTGGCGGTGTCACCAGCCGGGATCTCGAGGTGGACCATGCTGGCCAGCCATCCGATCTCCTTTCCCATCGAGCGAAGCGTCCGCTTCGCGCTGTCATCGTTACGACGAATAGACCGTACGGATGTCGACAACTCATCGCCGTGCGGTGCCGACCTGGCCGATGGAGCCGAGGGGGCTCGAACCCCTGACCTTCTGGCTGCCAGCCAGACGCTCTCCCAGCTGAGCTACGGCCCCGAGAACGCCCCAGTCTAGCCTGCGACCGCCGCCTCGACCTCGACGGACGGAACGTCCGACCAGAGCTCCTCGAGCCGGTAGAAGCGACGCGTGTCAGGCGTGAACAGATGGAGGACGACGTCGAGGTAGTCCGCGACGATCCAGTCGGCCTCCGCGGCACCTGCAGACGAGCGCGGCAGCAGCCGGTGCTCCTGCTTGAGGACGCCTGCCACCTCGTCGTAGATCGCCTTCGTCTGCCGCGTGTTCCGGCCCGTCGCGATCACGAAGAAGTCCGTGAAGTCGCAGACGCCGCGCATGTCGAGGATGGTGACGTCGGTCGCCAGCTTCTCCTGGCAGAGAGCGGCGGTTCGGCGTGCTTGCTCGAGCGGGGTCAGGTCGGTCTCTCTCGCATCCTCGTCGACGACGGCCCCAGTCTACTCAGGTGCCGCGTAGAGACCGAGGCGCCGGATTGCCCAAGCGACCCCGACGGGACGAGGTCGTCGACCGACAGCCCGCGCGCGACGCGTGCCCGGATCTCCGACGACGAGACCGGGACGGGCTCGAGCTCGAACTCGAGCACCCGCGTCGGGGTCTCCGAGCCGCCTCGCGACGGCGCGGACGGCATCCGGCGAGGTACCGGGCCGCATCGCGACTCCCAGCCGGACGAGCTCGAGAACCCGCTCCGGCGACTTCCACTCGCGGAACGCCACGAGCTCGTCGGCGCCGAGGACGAACACGGCGTCGCGCGGCTTGCGCTCTTCGAGGGAGTCGACAGTGCGCGCATGGGGATCGAGCTCGACCGTCGTGCGCTGCACGCCCTCGAACGCGATCCGGGCGAGCTCGAGCCGGGTCTCCGCGGGCGTCACGACGCCCTTGTGGCCGGGATCCGCGACGACGAGGACGAGCAACTCCGCGAGCTCGAGCTCGCGGAGCGCGGCTCGCGCGAGCGCGACGTGCCCGTTGTGCGGCGGGTCGAAGACGCCGCCGAGAATCCCCGTCGTGCCTACTGCCACTCGAGCTCCTCGTCGCCGACCTCGACCCACGTCCCCACGCTTGATGCCAATGCGACGGAGCGCCTCCTCCAGCTCGTCCGCCGGAGGCATCGTGCCGACGACGCGGTAGCCACGGTCGGTACGGAGGATGCGGAAGCGGGGCCTCGGCGCGCCCGCGGCCGGTATTCGAGGAACTCGGGGAGCTGCTCGTCCGGTCGGCGGGACATCGGCGGCCGGTACGAGCTCGAAGAGCGCGCGTTTGAGATCGTCGATTCCCGCTCCGGTGGCGCACGAAGTGTCACGACCCGCAGGATGCGATCGTCGACAAAGTCGAGCTTCGGCGGCCGAGCGAGCAGGTCGATCTTGTTCAGGACGACGATCTGCGGCACGCGCTCGAGGCCGGCGCCGTAGGCAGCGAGCTCGCGGTCGATCGTCCGGAAGCGCTGCTCGAGATCGGGCTCCGACGCGTCGAGACGTGCACGAGGAGCCGCGCGCGCTCGAGGTGCGCGAGGAACTCGTGCCCGAGCCCCGCGCCGTCCGCCGCGCCCTCGATGAGGCCGGGCACGTCGGCCACCGTGAGCTGTCGCAGGTCCGGCCCGTCGACGATGCCGAGGACGGGCTCGAGCGTCGTGAACGGGTAGTCCGCGACCTTGGGCTTCGCGTTCGAGATGCGCCGGAGGAGCGAGGACTTGCCGGCGTTCGGCAGGCCGGCGAGCGCCGCGTCGACGACGAGCTTCAGTCGGAGCTCGATCTCCGCCTCGTCGCCGGGCAGGCCGGTCTCCGCGAAGCGAGGCGTCTGACGCGTCGGCGTCGCGAACCGGGCGTTTCCGCGACCGCCACGGCCGCCGCGCGCGACGACGACGCGCTGCTCGGGCGACAGGAGGTCGGCGAGCGAGGCGTCCGTCGCGCGTCGAGCAGCTGCGTCCCGACGGGAACGCGGAGCACGGACGGCTCGCCGGCGGCGCCGTGCTTCTTGCTCCCGCGGCCGTTGCCGCCACGACCAGCCTCGACCTGCCGCACCCGCCTGAAGGCGGAGAGGTCGCGAAGCGTGCAGGTCGGCCACGACGACGACGTCACCGCCGTCACCGCCGTCACCGCCGTCAGGCCCGCCCCTCGGCACGTACTTCTCGCGGCGGAAGCTCAGGCCGCCGTCGCCGCCGCGTCCCGCCTCGACCCGGATGTGCGCGCGGTCTGAGAACATCGTCGTGATGGGCGAGGGCGAGGCATGCCTCGCCCCTACACCCCGCTCAGGTCGCTACGGAGATGAAGCGCTTGTCGCCCGACGCGGCGGAACTCGACCGTTCCGTCGCGGAGCGCGAAGATCGTGTCGTCGCGGCCCAGGCCGGCGCCCGGCCCCGGCCTGAACTTCGTTCCGCGCTGGCGGACGATGATCATCCCGGTCTTGACCGGCTGGCCGGCGAAGATCTTGACTCCGAGCCGCTTCGACTCGGAGTCGCGCCCGTTCCGCGAGGAGCCGAGACCCTTCTTGTGCGCCACTAGGAATCACCCTCCTTGTCGGACAACGCCGACTCGATCGCGGCCAGCGCGCCCTTGCGCGTCGCGTGCGCCTGCTCGTACTCGAGGGCCGCCTCGAGCATCGGGCGGTTCCAGCCGGGCGCGGCGCTCTTGATCTCGGTGACGGTCAGCTCCTCGTAGCCCGCGGGCATCCCCTTCACGCGCTCGTCCTCGTGCGCGGCCGGCTCCGCCTTCGCCTTTGTCGAACGCGCCGGCTTCCTGGCGCCGATCGACTCGATCTCGATCTGCGTGAGCGAGGCGCGGAAGCCCGTGTGCCTCCGGTAGCCGGTGCGCTTCTTGTACTTGCCGATCCGGATCTTCGGCCCCTTCGTGTCGCCGAGGACGCGCGCGCTCACGACACCTTCCGCCGGTGTCAGCTCGGCCGCGCCGTCGCCGCCGACGAGCAGAACCGTCGGGGAGAAGGTCGCGCCCTCGTCCTGGCGCAGTCGGTCGACGAGCAGCCGCTCGCCCTCGCGGACGCGGTACTGCTTCCCGGCAACCTTGATGATCGCGTAGGTCATGTCAAATCGAGCGTTGGGGTCTGACCCTGTGGGTCTGACCTCAACACGGTTTCCTGTCAGCGGACCGGCCGCCCGCAGAGCCGGAGCATGATAGCCGTTACGAACGTGACCGGTTCTCGAAGTCGTCGATCCACTCCGACATCGGGACGTATTCGGGCTCTTCCTCCGCGGGGTCAGCTGCATCGTCCTCGGACGGGTCGACACGTTCGACCACGTCGACGCCGGCCACGCTCGCACCGTCGCCGTTCGCCGCCGGCTTGCGTCGCCTTCTGCCTCCGCGCGAGCCGCGTCGCGAACGCTTCTTCTTGGGCTGACCATCGTCGCCCGGCTCTGCGACGGCATCCTCGGAGGCGGGAGCCGCGTCGGCTGGCTCGACGCCCACGAGCGCCGCCGCCGACTCGACGTCGAGCTCGAGCGGTGGAACGTGGATCCGGGGCGAAGGCCGTCCGTCGCTGTCCTCGCCCGGCGCCTCCTCGACCGCTGAAGAGGCGGCGGCAGCCGTCTTTCGCCCGCGGCCGCCTCTGCTTCCGCGCCGCGTGCGCTTCTTCTTCGGCTGACCGTTGGCCGCTGCATCCTCCGTGACGTCGACTTCCTCGGCGAGGTCCGCTTCGTCGTCCAGCTCTGCCTCCTCCGCCTCGGCGACCTCGACCTCCGCGTCGGCCAGCTCCGCGGTCTCCTTCTTTCCGCGAGGAGCGCGCGTCGGCTTCTCCGCCTCGGCCTCGAAGGTGATCGGAACGATGCTCGGAACAGGAGCGTCTGCGAGGGTGGCGTAGGCCACTCCGTCCAGCGCGCGCCCGACGACGACGGAGACCTTCTTGCCGACGAGCTTCGCGGCGTTCGCGACGACGATCTCGTACTGATCGAGCTTCCCGACGCCGCTCGTGGGATCGTGGAGACCGAGCTCGACGAGCTTGACCTCGAGCTTCGCACCGTCCTCCACCGGCGTCTCGGGCTTCAGCGCGTCGACCTTGCCCTGAGCGAGAACCTCGCAGTGGTCGAGGTGAACGTGGCCGTTGGTCGTGGCGGGCACGAGGAAGAAGCGCCTGCGCGCCGCGGCCTCCAGGTCCTCGAGCCTCGACCCTCCCGGCCCGGCGAGGAGCGCCAGGACACGGGGGTGGACGGCGATCCGGAAGGCCTGGACGCGGGATCCCTTGGCGACCGCCCGCAGCTTGCGCTCCACCTCGAGCGCGTGCGTCGCGTCGGAGACGACGACGCCGTCGCCGGCGCAGATTGGACAGCGATTCGTGAGGATCTCGCGCGGCCCGTCCGTCACGTTCTGCCGCGTCATCTCGACGAGGCCGAGCGGGGAGATCTCGACGACGTAGGTCTTGGTGCGGTCGCGCTCGAGCTCGCTCCGGAGCGCTTCCTCGACCGTCTCCCGGTTCTTCGGGTTCGCCATGTCGATGAAGTCGATGACGATGATCCCGCCGATGTCGCGCAGCCGCAGCTGGCGGACGACCTCCTTCACCGCCTCGAGGTTGTTCTTGACGATCGTGTCCTCGAGACGGCCCTGCGCGCTCTTTCCGCGCGAGCCGACGAACCGGCCGGTGTTCACGTCGATGACGGTGAACGCCTCCGCGTAGTCGAAGACGAGGTATCCGCCGGAGGGCAGGTCCACGCGGCGGTGGAGCGTCGAGCGGATCTCCGCGTCGACTCCGGACGCTTCGAACAGCGGGGTCTTCTCGCGGTACCGGTGCACCCGCTCGATCATGTGCGGGGACGTCTTCTTCAGGTAGCTGACGATCCGACGATGCGTCCTGTCGTCGTCGATCTTCGCTCCGAGGAAGTCGCCGGCGAAGAGATCGCGCACGATCCGCAGCGGCAGCTCGGCCTCCTCGTACACGAGCGCAGGCGCCGACGCGTTCTTCGTCTTCGCCTGGATGGTCTTCCACAAGCGCTGCAGGAAGACGAGGTCGCGCTCGATGTCCTCGGCCGAGGCGCCCTCGGCCGCGGTGCGAACGATGATGCCGCCGCCCTTCGGATCGAGCTTCCGCAGGATCTCCTTGAGCCGCGTCCGCTCGGCGTCGTCGAGCCGGCGCGAGACACCGGAGCCCTCGCCGTTCGGGACGAATACGAGGAACCGCCCGGGCAGCGAGATCTCGGTGGTGAGCCGCGCGCCCTTCGACTTCATCGGATCCTTGACGGCCTGGACCATGATCGTCTGGCCGCGCTTGATGAGATCCTGGATCTTCCGCGCGCCCTTCCGGCCCTCGAGCTCGGGGCCGACGATCTCGTCGACGTACAGGAAGCCGTTCTTCTCGAGGCCGATCTCGACGAACGCCGCCTCCATTCCGGGGAGGACGTTGTCGACGACGCCCAGATAGATGTTGCCCGCGATCGACCGGCGCTCCGGGCGCTCGAGGTAGACCTCGGCGACCCGGTCGTCCTCGAGAATCGCGACGCGCTGCTCGCCGACGTCCACCGAGATCATGAGCTCCCGCTTCGCCGCCGGCAGCGGGGCACGCTTCGTCGGCGTCCGCTTTCGTCCGCCGCCGCGCGCCTGGCGCCGATCAGGCTTCGGGTCGGCCTTGCGCGTCGCGGTCTTGGGGGTCGCCTCGCTCGCGGCCTCCACGGGCGCGACGTCGTCGCCCTGAGCCGCAGCCGTGACCGGCTTCTTCCTCCCGCGCCCTCCGCGACTTCCGCGGCGCCGCCTCTTCTTCTGGCCGGCCGGCGTGTCGTCTGCCGCCGGCTCGTCCGCCACCGGCTCGGTCGGAGCCTCAGGCGGTGCTACTTCCTCCTGCGTTGCGACCTGCTCGGTCGCCTGTTCTTCCTGCTTCGTTCCGAAGCGAAACCATCGTCGTGCCAAGGTTGAGTTCTCCTCTTTCGGTCGCGCGCGGGTCCCGGAGAGCCACCGGCTCGCCCGGCCTCGCGCTGCGTGGATTCAAGACGTAGGTCTGCATGACCTGAGTCACAGGCTATCAGCCGCTCTTCCCGGCGACCTTCAGGCCGCCGCTGGGCTGAGGCGAGCGCGGCGCGCACGCACCGCACGGAGGCGCTGAGAGAGACGTGCCCAGGCCCACGGCTCGAGCTCGGAGTAGCGCGTCTCCGACTGGCCGCGGGTGGACTCGAGGTACTCGAACCACGCGTCGGCTTCCTCCAGCTGCAGCAGCTCCTCGGCCAGTTCCATGTTCGCGGTCGTCCCTCCCATGCGCTCGACTCGGGCGCATCCTAGGACCAGGTCCGGACGGACCTCCCGGCCCGCTACGCCGACGGAAGATGCGTCTCGAGCGCCTGCACTGCCTTCGCGAGCCCCCACGTGCCGAGGGCAGCCACGGCCGCCTGCACCAGCGGCGCCGGGAGCACCGTCCGCCCTGCGCGCGCAGCGTGGCGCAAAGCGAACCCGGCGCCGAGCAGGATGGCCAGCTCGCCCGCGAGCACGGCGCGGTCGTCGGACGGTGTCACTTCTTCCGTCGTCGTCCGCAGATGCGACGACAGCCGGGCCTGCTCGAGCGTCAGCAACGGACGGGAGGCGCCGAACCGCGATCCCGCCAGCCCGATGAGCGCCGAGCGACTGACGGCCTGCGTGACCAGCTCGTCCCGAACGGCCTCCCGGAGGATCGGCACCCGCCCCGCGAGCACGGGCCCTTCCTGGCAGGCCTGGACGATGCGTCCGGCGATGTCCCGCAACGGAAAGCCCTCGCCGGCTCGGCATTCGACGACGAGCGGCGAGAGGACGAACGGGCGCGTCCAATCCTCCTGTGGCCAGAGCTCGACGATCACCGTATCCACGCCGATCGCGCCCGCGGACCCGACGAGCTTCACGTCCGCCTCCGTCGGGTCGCCCGCGATGACGTGGACCAAGACCTCCGTGCCCTCCGGCACCGAGGTGCCGTCGCCGACGAGCACCGCCCCCGGCGCCGCGCCGGCGGCGAGCTCCTTCGCGAGCTGCTCGGCGAGGACGCCGCTCACCACCAGCGGCCCGACGTCGCGGACGACCTCGTGGCGCACGGCCGCGAGCAGGCTCCGCACCTCGGTGACGGCCGCGACGGCGCCTGCGACTCTCACGGGCGTGCCCGGCCGAGCTCGCCGCGAGCGTGGATGCTCTGCAGGACGCCGATCAGCACGAGGTTCGAGACCAGCGAGGAGCCTCCGACGGTCACGAAGGGCAACGGGATGCCCGTCACGGGCGCGACTCCCATCGTCATCCCGACGTTCACGAACACCTGGAACAGGAAGGCGACCACGAGCGAGCCCGCCACCACCACCCCGTACAGGTCGCTGGCGCCGGTGACGACCCGAAGGCCGCGCCAGACGACGAGGAGGTAGAGCAGGAGCAGGATCGCGCAGCCGACGAACCCGCGCTGCTCTGCCAGGGAGGCGAATGCGAAGTCCGTCGCGTGCTCGGGGAGGTAGTCGAGACGCGTCTGGCTGGCGCCGACGACGCCCCGGCCCGTGATGCCGCCCGAGCCGACTGCGGTGATCGACTGGCTGAGGTTGTAGGTGATCCCACTCGGATCCGCGCCGGGGTCGAGCGTGAGGCGCGCCGCCTGGTAGGGCTTCAGCACCTGGACTCCGGCGGAGGGGAGCAGCCAGAGCACGGACGTGAGCGCGAGCACGCCCGCCACGAGCAGCACGGCGAGCTGCCGCCAGCGGACGCCCACGAAGAAGAGCACTGCGAAGAGCGCGGCTCCGTAGACGAGAGCGGTGCCGAGGTCGGGCTGCATGAACACGAGCAGGATCGGCGCCGCGCCGAAGCCGAGGACCGAGAAGATCGTCCGCCAACGTGTCGTCGGGCCGACACGCCCGACGACGAACCCGGCGAGCGCAAGCACGAAGAGGACCTTCCCGAGCTCCGAAGGCTGGAACTGGATGACGCCGAGGTCGATCCACCGCTTCGAGCCGCGGATCGTCTCGGCGCCCACGAAGACGACGAACACGAGCCCGAGCGTCACTCCGTAGACGAGCTTCCAGTACCGGCGCCACAGATCGAGCGGCACGAGGGCGACCACGACGAGCCCGACCGTCCCCATGGCAGCCGCCGCCGCCTGGCGGACGACGTAGTAGTTCTCGGCGCCGGGCACGTCGAAGCGCGTGATGCCAGCGATCACCCAGAGGCCGTAGCCGACGAGGCCGGCGGCGGCTGCGAGCAGGATCCAGTCGAAGCTCGCCAGGAACGAGACGAGCGCATGCTCTGAACGTGCCGAGACCGCGCGAATCCGTGGACGCTGGCCGGCTTCGATCATCGTGAGCTCGCCATCAGTCGACGTTCACCAGCGTCGAGGAGGACGCCTTGACCCCGAAGTACGACTCGAACACCCTGAGCGCCGCCGGCGCCGCCGCGCTCGAGCCGTGGCCGCCGTTCTCGATGAGCGCGCAGACGACGAGCCGAGCGGAGTCGGACGGCCCCCAGCCGCACCACCAGGACTGATCCTCGAGGTGGTCGCTCGGGTATCCAGGGAGCGGGACGACCTTCTCGGCGGTGCCCGTCTTCCCGGAGATGGGAACCGGGTAGCTGCCGAAGACGCCCGCGGACGTGCCGGATGCGGAGTGGGTGCCGAGGTAGAGCCCGTCGCGGACCACCGTGAGGGCACCGGGATCGACTCCGGCCGAGCGCGGGGGCGGCGGGGCGAACTGCCGCAGCACCACCCGCGGGGAGCCCTTGGCCCCCGGCTGCTCGACGTCGGAGACGACGTGCGGGGTGACGACGTTCCCGCCGTTCGCGAGCATCGCGTAGAAGGCGGCCATCTGCAGGGGCGTCACCAGGAGATCCTTCTGGCCGATCGCGAGCTGGATCGAGTCGCCCGGGTTCCACGCGCGGTCCCAGTCGGTCTTGAACGTCTTCTTGCGCCACTCGGGGGTCGGGACGAGGCCGCTCGCCTCGCCGGTGAGATCGATGCCGGTCGGGGCTCCGAACCCGAAGCGCCGAGCCCACTGCTGCATCCGCGTGCGGCCGTCGTTCCCGCGCTCGTAGAAGCGGTTGCCGATCGCGTAGAAGTACGTGTCGCACGACTCGGCGAGCGCGACGGGCAGCGTCATCGGCTGGTTCACGTACGGGTTCCAGTTCTTGAACACCTGCTTGTCGAGGCCGTACGTGGCCGACGGGGTGCACTGGATCGAGTCGTACGGCGAGAAGACGTGCTCCTCCATGCCGGCGAGGGCCGTGACCGGCTTCCACGTCGAGCCCGGCGGGTAGAGGCCGTCCGTCGCGCGGTTGAAGAGCGGGTTCGCGGAGTCGTTGTAGAGCGCCGACAGCTTCTTCGAGTCGGTTTGCCCCACGAAGAGGGAAGGCTTGAAGGTCGGGGCGGAGGCCATCGCGAGGACCGCGCCGTTCGAGGGGTCGAGCGCGACGATCGCGCCGCCGTCCGCGGCCCACTGGTGGTTCGCGTGCGCGAGGCCGATGCCGTAGCGCAGCGCCTGCTCGGCGGCCCGCTGGAGACGCATGTCGAGCGTCAGCCGCAGCGCGTACCCGGGGCGCGCCTCCTGGCGTGGCACGTACGGGCTCACCTGCCGGCCGAGCGAGTCGACGCGGATCTGCGCGAGGCCCGACCGGCCGCGGAGGTAGGTGTCGTACGAGGCTTCGATCCCGGTCTTCCCGATCCGGTCGCCGGTGCGGTAGCCGTCCTTACGGAGGCGCTTCAGCTCGTCGGGCGAGATCTCCCCCGTGTACCCGAGCACCTGGGCGGCGAGCGACGAGTACGGATAGCCGCGCAGGTAGACCTGCGCGATCTTGACCCCGGGGAACTCGTCCTGGTGCTCGTAGAGGTAGTCGACCTGCTCCTCGCCGACGGACGTCTTGACGATGATCGGCGTGAGCGGGTCGAGCTGGTGCGCCGAGACCTGCCGCACGAGCGCCCCGGCGGAATGTCGAGCACGCGCGCGAGGTGCCGCACGATCGCGTACCGACCCTTTCGCGGCAGGTCGCCCACCCACAGCTGCACGGCGGTGCCTGCGACGTTCGAGACGACGACGCGCCCACGGCGATCGAGCAGGGGTCCGCGGGGAGCCTCCACACGGATGAGCCGGAGCTGGTTCGACTGGGCCGCGTTCAGGTACGCGTCCCCCGAGAGCACCTGCAGCGACCAGAGACGGAAGAAGAGCACGACGAAGGCGAGGAGCGCGACGCCGCCGAGGATCGCAACGCGCAGCGCGAGCTGCGGCGTCAGCCGGTGCGGCTCGACGACGCGCGGGTCAGGCGGGAGGAAGCGGCCCGACGGGGCGCGGCGCTCCTGGTACGGCCCGGAGGTCACGAGTGCTTCCCCTCGTGGAGCCGGTCGCGGTTCGCCGGCGAGAACCGAGCAGGCCTAGGACGCAGGGAGCGCCAATACTCGCCAGTATTGGCGCGACTGAGGACGACGGCATGCGAAGCGTTCGCAGCCGCGCGAGGTGCGGGCGTCTCCGCGGCGGGGAGCACTACAACACCACCTCGACCTCACGGGCGGGCTCGGCGCGCAGCTCCTCGCCGACGAGCGCGCGAACGAGCCGGTGCACGGGCAGCGCGAGAATCACGTTCGCGACGAGCGCCGGCACGAGTGTCGTCACGAGGATCGTCCGGGCGACGACCTCCTCGCCGAGGAGGTAGTGCAGGACGTATCCGAAGGCCGCGGCGGCGATCGTGATCGCGGCGACGGCGAGCACCGGAGCGAAGCGGCGGTCGCGGCCGGTCGTCTCGCCGTAGCGACCCGCCCAGAACCCCGCGAGCGTGAGCACGAGCGAGGTCACGCCGAGCGTCCCGAGCGTGAGCACGTCCACCAGGAGGCCGCCCACGAAGCCGAGCACGGCGCCCGCGCTCGAGCCGCGGAGCAGCCCGAGCGCGACGACCGCGACGAGCAGCAGGTCCGGGCTGCCGCCGCCCACGACGAGTGACGACACGATGACGACCTGCAGCATCGCCGCGACGAAGACGACGACGAACGCGCGCAGCCAGTCGCCCGCGGTCATCGCGGCCGGTCCGAGGGGACGAGGACGAGGACGGCGTCGAGCGATCCGAAGTCGACGTACGGGTCGACCTGCACCTGCTGGAAGAGGTCGGTGTCGGTCTGCCCCACGCTCGTCACGCGGCCGATCGGGACGCCCTTCGGGAACAGCGAGCTGAGCGCCCCTGCACGCCACCCGGCGGTCACGATCTCGTTGCCGACCCGGACGAGGTCCTGCTTCCGCACGCGGTCGAGCACGAGCGTCTCGCGGGTGCCGCGCGCGTGGCGCACGATTCCCGTCGCCCCCGTGCGCAGGTCGATCGCGGACGCGGCCGCCTCCTCGTCGGTCAAGAGCTGCACCCGCGAGGAGTCGGGCGTCACGCGGGTCACGAGGCCGACGAGGCCGTCGGCGGTGACGACCGGGTCGTTCACGCGCACGCGGTTGCTCGAGCCGGCGGCGATGACGATCGCCTGCGTGAATGCACCCGAGGGCCTACCGATGACCTCGGCGGCGACCGGGTCGAAGTCCGCCGGGAAGCGCGGGCCGTCGAGGTAGTGCAGGAGCCTTCGGAGATAGACGTTCTCCTGGAGCGCGAACTCGCTCTGGATCGCGCGCTGCCGGAGGTCGCTGTTCTCGGCCCGGAGCGACTTCGCCTCGCTGCGCGCATTCCGCAGGCTGTCGGCCCAGCTGTAGGCGTCGCGGAAGGGCTGGGCGACGCGCTCGAACCCGACGGCGAAGGGCCGCAGCGCCGTCGCGGACGCAGACTGGACCCCCGCGAGCGGGCCGGTCTCGCCCGACCGGAACGAGATCGAGATGAGGACGAGCGACGCGACGACGAGAACC
Source organism: uncultured Gaiellaceae bacterium (assembly GCA_963831285.1). GTDB lineage: Bacteria > Actinomycetota > Thermoleophilia > Gaiellales > Gaiellaceae > GMQP-bins7. The sequence continues at coordinate 15,681 of CAWHPO010000007.1, forward strand.
CCCACGACGAGACGGCGGCGAAGGGCACCCGCCCCGCGAGCTGGAACCGTCGACGGGACGCGCCGGACTGTCAGGCCCAGCGCCGCCGATCGCGCGCTGCGCTGCCGGGACATGGCGAGCCAGTGTAGCCTGGCCCGCCGCAAGACCGGCCGCAGGCCCGCGCCGGACCCACGTGGGAGCATGGGCGGCGAGGCCCATGTATCCCCTGCTGCTGTCGCCGCTTCGGCTACGCCGGCGCGAGCTCCGGAACCGCGTCGTCTTCACCGCGCACACGGCGTCGTTCTCGGAGGACGGGATCCCGGGTAGCCGCGCTCGCGAGTACTACGCGGCGCGGGCGCGTGGCGGCGCCGGGCTCATCGTCCTGGAGCCGCTGCCGGTGCTGCCCTCCGCCGGGGTGACGCCGCAGAACTACCGCTGGCGCGACGCGCGCTTCGTTCCCGGGCTCACGGCCGTGTGCGAGGCCGTGCACGAGCACGGGACCGTCCTCGTCTCGCAGCTCTACCACCTCGGGCCCAACGCCGACCCGACCGCGACGATGGAAGGCCTCTGGAGCGTCTCCGCGGGGCGTCCGCCCGACGGCGGGCCCGGTCGCATGCGCGAGATCGACGCCGACGACATCGCGGCGCTCGTCGACGGTCACGTCGAGGCGGCGCGGACGGCCCTCGCAGCGGGCGTGGACGGCGTCGAGTGCATGTTCGCGTACGACACGCTCGTCGACGGTTTCATGTCGGAGGCCCGGAACCGTCGCGCCGACGGCTACGGCGGATCGCTCGAGAAGCGCATGCGCCTGCCGCGCGAGATTCTCGACGCGCTGCGCGACGCGCTCGGGCCAGAGCCGCTCCTCGGCGTCACCCTGACGGCTTCGATGCCGGGCTACGTCGAGGCCGCCGCCCACCTGCAGGAGCGCTGCGACGTCGACTACTTCGGGATCGGGAACGGCGACTACGACCACCTCGAGCTCCTGATGCCCACGCTCGACTTCGAGCCCGCGTTCGGCGTTCGATTCGCCGAGCAGGTCAAGCGAGCGGTTCCCGGGGCCGTCGTCGTCGCGGAGGGGCGGATCACGCGACCCGAGCTCGGCGAGCGGGCGCTGCGGGACGGCTGCTGCGATCTGGTCGGGATGACGCGCGCGCAGATCGCCGATCCCGACCTCGTGCGCAAGGCCGCGCTCGGCCGCGACGGCGAGATCCGCGAGTGCGTCGCACTCAACGTCTGCGTCTCCCGGCGGCTCAGGAAGTTCCCGATCGCCTGCGTCCAGAATCCCGAGGCGGGCTACGAGGCGGAGCCGATTCCGCGCGCGGCGCAACCGCGGCGCGTCGTGGTGGTCGGCGGCGGCGTCGCGGGGCTCGAGGCCGCACGCGCTGCAGCGCTCGCCGGGCACGAGGTGCGCCTGCTCGAGCGTGCGGACGAGCTCGGCGGGCAGGTTGCGCTCACCGCCGGCCTTCCCCGCCAGGGCGCTCACCTGCTGCTCGTCGAGTGGCGCGCCGCCGAGCTCGAGCGGCTCGGAGTGCGCGTCGAGACCGGTGTCGACGCCGACGCCGACGGCCTCGCCCGGCTCGAGCCCGAGCGCGTGCTCGTCGCGACGGGGTCCGAGCCGGAGCAACGCTTTCCCGCCGCGCTGCCGGCGACGGCGGTGCTCGGGGGCGCCGAGCTCCCCGCAGGGCCGATCGTCGTGCTCGACGAGGAGGGCCATCGCAAGGGCGCAGGTGTCGCCGAGCTCCTCGCCCGCGACGGCCGGCCCGTCACGCTCGTCGGCGAGGGCCTCGCCCCCACGGGCCAGCTCGCCTACTCGCTCGCCGCCGCGCCGTCGCTTCGTCGGCTGCGCGAGGCCGGTGTTCGGATCGTTGCCGACGCGCGGATCGTCGAGGTCGCGCGGGGACGCGTGGTGATCGAGCTCGGTGACGCCACCGAGGAGCTGGAGGCCGCTGCGGTGGTCCACGCCGGCCGCCACCGCCCGGTCGACGCGCTCGTCGGCGAGCTGCGCGACCTGGGCATCAGCGCCGTCGCCGTCGGGGACGCTCGCGTGCCGCGGCTCGTGGAGGACGCCGTCCGCAGCGGCTGGGAGGCGGCGAGGGCTCTCTCAGGCGCGAGGAGCAGCCCGTTGCGGCGCGCGGCGCGACTGCGGTTCGTCCGGTGGATGACCTCGAACTCCTCGAGGCTGCGTCCGGAGCCGACCGCGACGCAGGTCAGCGGGCTCTCGGCGAGATGGACGGGGATCTGCGTCTCGTGCCGCACGCGCTCGTCGAGCCCCTGGAGCAGCGCGCCGCCGCCCGCGAGCACGATCCCGCGGTCCATGATGTCCGCGGCGAGCTCGGGAGGGGTCTTGTCGAGCGTCGACTTCATGGCGTCGATGATCAGGGTCACGGGCTCGTCGAGCGCGCGCCGGATCTCCTCGGACGAGATGATCACCGTCTTCGGCAGCCCCGTCAGCATGTCGCGGCCGCGCACTTCTGCCTGGAGCTCCTCCTTCAGGCGATGGGCGGACCCGATCTCGAGCTTGATCTCCTCGGCCGTCTGCTGCCCGACGAGCAGCTTGTACTCCTTCTTGATGTGGTTGACGATCGCCTCGTCCATCTCGTCGCCGCCGACCCGCATGCTCTGGGAGACGACGATGCCGCCGAGCGAGATGACCGCGACCTCGCTGGTGCCGCCGCCGATGTCCACGATCATGTTCCCGGTCGGCTCGGCGACGGGGAGGCCCGCGCCGATCGCCGCGGCCATCGGCTCCTCGATGAGGTAGGCCTGCCGCGCGCCTGCGGAGAGCGTCGCCTCCTCCACCGCCCGCTTCTCGACTCCCGTCACGCCCGAGGGGACGCACACGACCACGCGCGGGTGCGCGAAGCGGTGCTGGTGCACCTTCTGGATGAAGTGACGGAGCATCTGCTCCGTCACGTCGAAGTCGGCGATGACGCCGTCCTTGAGCGGGCGGATCGCGGAGATCGTGCCGGGCGTGCGGCCGAGCATGCGCTTCGCCTCCACGCCGACCGCGTGCACCTCTCCCGTGCGCTGGTCGATCGCGACGACGGACGGCTCGGACAGCACGATGCCGCGCCCCCGGACGTAGACGAGGGTATTCGCGGTGCCGAGGTCGACCGCCATGTCGCGGCCGCCGAAGCCCGATACGGACTTGAACAAGGCCACGGGGAGCCGCGAGTCTACCTGCGGGTTTGCAGCAGCTTTGGCGCGTGCTCCTCGAGGAGCGAGACGAGGAGCGCGCCGGGCAGGCCGACGACGTTCAGGTAGTCCCCGTCGATGCGCTCCACGAGCCGTCCACCGAGGCCCTGGATGGCGTAGCCGCCCGCTCGGCCCTCCCACTCCCCGCTCTCGACGTAGCCGGCGATCGTGTCCGACGAGAGCGAACGAAAGGTGACGCCCGTCAGCTCGTGGGCGACCAGGTCCCCCTCGGCGCCGAGGAGGCACAGGCCGGAGGCCACCGTGTGCGTTCGCCCCGAGAAGGCGCGCAGCATCCGCGCCGCGTCGTCGGCGTCCCGGGGCTTGCCGTAGACCCGGCCCTCGAGGACGACGGTGGTGTCGACGCCGAGCGTGAGCCGGCCGTCCTCGTGCACGGAGCGCGCCTTGCCCTCGGCGTGCCTCGTCACGAGCTCGACCGGGTCCGCATCGGGCGGGTCGTCCTCGGCGTAGTGGGGCGCGACGACCACGAACGGGATCGCGAGCTGCTCGAGGATCGCCCGCCGCTGCGGGCTCGTCGACGCCAGGATCAGCCGGGCTTGCTCGCTACCCAGATCTCTTCGGCCGGCCAGCTCCGGCTCCATTCTGGATCGTGGTCGGAGTAGTAGACGTGCCTCGTCGCACTCTCCGGGGTCTGCAGCTCTACCAGGCGCTCGATCTCGAAGCCGGCGCTTCGCAGGACGCGGATCCACTCGCCGTACGTCAGCTGGAACTCGATGCCCTCCTCCGGCGTCCACTGGACGGAGTGCAGGCCGAAGTACGGCCGCTGGAGCTGTGTGGTCGCGTCGCCGACGTCCGGGTAGCAGAGGTGGGCGAGGGGCGTGCCGTGCAAGAACACGAGGCGTCCGCCCGGGCGGAGGAGCCGCGCCGCCTCGGGTATCCAGCGATACGGGTCTGCCCAGACGCTCGCACCGTGTTCCGAGAACGCGAGGTCGAAGCTTGCATGGGGGAGCGGAACGTCCTCCGCGCTCGCCTCGACGAGCGGGAACTCGATCCCGGTCTCGGCCATACATCGCCGCGCAGTCGCGAGCTGCGCCGGCGTGGGGTCCACGCCGACCGGCCGGGCGCCGAGCCTGGCGAGACGGGCGGAGAAGTACGCGGTGCCGCAGCCGAGCTCGACGACGTCGAGGCCGGCGACGTCGCCGAGGACGTTCAGTTCGCTCTCCGGGACGCCGAAGACGCCCCACCGCACCTCATCGCGCGCCCACGCGCGCGAGGCGTTCGGATCCGTGTACTCCGCGTTCTTCTGCGTCCAGATCTCGCGGTTGCGGGCGACCGAGTCGCCCGGCTCAGACAAGGCCGTCGGGGAAGAACAGGGCGAGCTCACGCCTCGCGCTCGCCTTCGAGTCGGAGCCGTGGACGATGTTCTCCGACAGCTCGAGCGCGAAGTCCCCGCGGATCGTCCCGGGCGCGGAGTCGAGCGGGTTCGTGGCGCCCATCATCGTGCGCACCACCGAGATCGCCGACTCGCCGCTCACGGCGAGCGCGAGGACCGGCCCCGACGTGATGAAGTCGACGACCGAGCCGAAGAACGGCTTGCCCTTGTGCTCGGCGTAGTGCTCACGGGCGGTCGCCTTCGGGATCTTCAACAGGCGCGCGCCGCGCAGCTCCAGGCCACGGCGCTCGAAGCGCGCGACGATCTCGCCGGCGAGCCCGCGGCGCATGCCGTCCGGCTTGACGAGGACGAGTGTGGTCTCGCGGGCCATGCGGCGGCGAGTCTAGATGCTCGTCAGTCGGCGGCTTCGGTTCCGCTCGCCGAGCGGCGAGGGCGCCGCTCGATCTCGCCGAGCGCGGGCAGCGACTGCGCGATCTCCGTGGCGCAGTACGGGCAGATCTGCCAGAGCGACTCCACCGGCTGCCCGCACGAAGGGCAGGCGTGCCGCAGGCGGGTCGTGCACACGGGGCACACGAGGTACTGCGACTCCACCCGTGCCCGGCAGACAGGGCAGCGGTGGTCGAGCTGGGCGAGCCGCTCCTCCATGGCCTTGATCTCGAGCTGGCGCTCGCGGGCGTCCTCGAGGTACTCGGGCGGGCGGAAGAACATGTAGATGACCGGCCCGAGAAACGGCGGAAAGAGGCCGACGAGCGTCGCGAGCCCGATCAGCCACGGGTCCGCGATGCGGCGTCGTGCGTCCTTGAACGTCCAGTACGCGGTCGCGAGCCAGAGGACGACGACGATGCCGATGCCGATGTTCCGCAGCAGGGTCCAGTTCGGGTTGCTGGCGGAGAGGGCGAGCGGGAGCACGACGCCCGTCATAGTAGAAGCTTGCCCACCCCGTAGCCGAGCGCGAATGCGAGGCCGATGATCGCGGCCACGACCAGCACCGCGAACGCGAGGACGGCGAGCCGCTCGCTCAGCCGGGGCATGACGCACGCCGCTCCTCCCCTTCCAGATCGCCGAGCAGGTAGAGGGAGCCCGTCACGAGCACCGGCTCGCCGAGCTCGTGCGCGCGACGCACGGCCGCCACGGGGTCGTCGACGATCTCCACGTGGTCGAAGTGACGACGAGCGATCTCGGCGAGCTCGGCCGCGGGCAGAGCGCGAGCCGAGGACGAGCTCGTGGCAACGAAGCGTGGACCAACACGACGAAGGATGCGAAGCATCGCGTCGACGTCCTTGTCGGCGAGGATCGAGGCGACGATCGTGAGGTCGTCGCCGTCGACCTGTTCGACGAGGTGGCGCGCACCGTCGGGATTGTGCGCACCGTCCCGGATCTCGCCCGGACGCCGCTCGAGCCTCCCAGGGAGCGAGACGACCGGCGAGGCCGCGATCTCGTGGCCGACGAACGCCTCGGCGGCCTCGCGTGCGCCTCCGTGCACGATCGTGCGCCCGGGCACGAGGCCGACGTACGTGTCGTCCGGCAGGACGACGATCGCGTCCGGCGGCGCCACGGCGAGCTTCTCCGTCGCGATCGCCTCGAGCGTGTCGCCCAGGACGTCCGTGTGCTCGAGGCCGACGTTCGTGAGCAGGACGACCCGCGTGCGGAGCACGTTGGTCGCGTCGTGGCGCCCGCCGAGGCCAGCTTCGACGACGGCGACGTCGACCCCGACCGCCGCGAACTCGGCGAGCGCCGCCGCGGTCACGATCTCGAACTGCGTCGCCCCGATCGCCTCGGCCTCCGAGCGGACACGCGCCACCGCCCCCTCGAAGTCCGCCTCGGTGCCGTTCACCCGGATGCGCTCGCTCCAGCCCACGACGTGCGGCGACAACGTCGAGCCGACGGACAGGCCCTCCGAGAGGAGGAGCTGCTCGATCGTCACCGTCGCCGTCGACTTGCCGTTCGTCCCGACGACGTGGATCGCGGGATAGGCGAGCTGCGGGTCGCCGAGCGCGGCGAGCAGGGCTCGCATGCGCTCGAGCCCGAAGCCGCCGCTCGGCCAGGGGCTCATGCCGTCGAGCCACGCGACCGCGCTCACGCCTCAGCCGCAGATGGTTGATGCCATGAGATCGCCATCTCCGGGGCGCGAGCTGGCCGCTCCGGGGCGCGACGGGAGAGCGGTGGTGAGGCTCGACGCCTCGACGCCGTTCTCCCGTCGCGAAGCGCACGCCCGACGCCAGGCCGCTGCGCGGCCTGCGTCCGGGCGGTAGCGGCCCGGACGCGCCAGCTCGCGCATCCGGACGCGCGAGATCGTGGCATCAACCATCCAGAGCGGCGAGCTCGCTGCGGTAGCGCTCGAGCTTGTCCCGCTCGGCCTGGACCACGTCGGCCGGCGCGTTCTGCACGAAGCGCTCGTTCGCGAGCATGCCTTCGGCGCGCGCGACCTCCTTGCGCAGCCGCTCGAGCTCCGCCTCGCGGTTGCCGTCGACCTGCGTGCGCTCCGGCCGGACCACGGCGGCGAAGATCCGCCGCTCGTCGTCCGAGCCGAGCTCGACCTGCACGCCGCTGCGCCGGAAGATGTGCGCTGCCTCCTGCACGCGGTCGAGGGCGTGCGCATCCGCGGCGAAGCGGTCGTCTGCGTCGGGCCAGGGCGAGACGATGAGCCTCGCCTGCCGGTCGGGCAGCTGCGACCAGATCTCCTCGGTCACGTGCGGCATCACGGGATGCAGGAGCGCGAGCAGGCGCTCGAGCGCAGCGAGAGCGGTCGAGACGGCCGCCTCGTCGCCCTCGTACAGGCGGGGCTTGATCGCCTCCGCGTACCAGTCGCAGAAGTCGTCGAAGGTGAGGTGGTACAGGACAGCCGTGGCAGGCGCGAGGTCGAGTCGGCCGAGGCACTCCTCGAGCTCGGCCCGCGCGGAGTCGAGTCGGGCGAGGATCCAGCGTTCCTCGAGCTCCTTCGGCGCCGCTTCGGGCTGGACCTCGCCCGCATTGGCGAGGATCAACCGCGCGACGTTCCACAGCTTGATCGCGAGCCTGCGACCCTCCTCGATCGAGTCGAACGAGAAGCGCGCGTCCTGCGTCGAGGTCACCTTGACGAGCCCGTACCGGGTCGCGTCGGCGCCGTACGGCTCGAGCGCGTCCTCGGGGTCGATACCCGTGCCGAGCGTCCGCGACATCCGGCGCCCCTCGGGGTTGAGGAGCGTCGAGTGGATGAGGACGTCGTCGAACGGCTTCTCGCCGAACAGCTCGAGCCCGGAGAAGATCATGCGCGCGACCCAGAGGAAGATGATGTCGCGCGCGGTCGTGAGGACCGAGCCCGGGTAGTACCTCGCGAGCTCGGGCGTCTCGTCCGGCCAGCCGAGCGTCGCGAACGGGTAGAGCGCGGAGGAAAACCACGTGTCGAGGACGTCCTCCTCCTGGCGCAGCTCCCTCGAGCCGCACTCGGCGCACGCGCTCGGGGCCTCCTCCTCGACGGTGAGGTGCCCGTCGGTGCAATACCAGACCGGGATCCGATGGCCCCACCAGATCTGCCGCGAGATGCACCAGGGGCGCACGTTCCGCATCCACTCGAGGTAGACCCGCGCGAAGCGCTCAGGCGTGAAGCGGACGCGTCCTTCCTCGACGGCCGCGATCGCGGGCGCGGCGAGCTCGTCCATCGCGCACCACCACTGCAGCATGATGAGCGGCTCGACGCGCGTGTGGCAGCGCTCGCACGTGGGCACGGCGTGGCGGTACGGCTCCTGTCGCTCGAGGAGCCCACGCTCGCGTACCCACTCGAGGACGCGCTCGCCCGCCTCCGCCTGCGTCAGCCCCGCGAGCGCACCCGCCTCCTCGCTCATCCGCCCGTCGAGCCCGATCACGGCCAGCTCCTCGAGCCCGTGCTCGCGCCCGATCTCGAAGTCCATCGGGTCGTGCCCGGGCGTCACCTTGAGCGCGCCCGTGCCGAACTCGGGATCGACCTGCTCGGCGGCGACGATCGGCACTCGACGCTCGACGAAGGGGACGATCGCCTCCTTGCCCACGAGCTCGCGATAGCGCTCGTCGTCCGGATGGACGGCGACGGCGGTGTCCGCGAGGATCGTCGCCGGCCGCACGGTCGCGATCGTCACGTGGCCCGAGCCGTCCGCGAGCGGGTAGCGGATGTACGAGAGCGTGTCGTCGACCTCCTCCGGCTCGAGCTCGAGGTCGGAGAGGGCGGTGCGGTCGCGCGGGCACCAGTTCGAGATGCGGTTGTCGCGGTAGATCCAGCCGCGTCGGTACAGGTGGACGAACCAGCGGATGACCGCGCGGTAGTAGCCCTCGTCCATCGTGAAGCGCGTCCGCGCGTAGTCGAGGGAGGCGCCGACGCGGCGGAACTGCGACATGATCGTCCCGCCGTAGCGGGTGAGCCAGTCCTGGACGTACGCGTCGAAGCCCTCCCGCCCGAGGTCGCGCTGGCTTCGCCCCTCCTTCGCGAGCGTCCGCCCGATCGCCGCCCACGTCGAGATCCCCGCGTGGTCGTAGCCGGGCTGGAAGAGCGTGTCGAACCCGCGCATGCGGTGCCAGCGCACGAGCGTGTCCTCGAGCGAGAGCTGGAGGACGTGGCCGATGGTCAGCGAGCCCGAGATGTTCGGCGGCGGGTGCATGACGACGAAGGTCTCGTCGCTGCGCGCGCCCGCGCCGGCGCCGTAGAGGCCCTCCGCCTCCCATGTCTCCTGCCAGCGCGGCTCGACTTCCGCCGGGGTGTAGCGGGGATCCATGGCGGGAGAGTCTAGGAGCAGCGCTGAGATCGGCCGCGCGGAGTCGACTCGCTCAGAGCACGAGGATCGTGCTCGTCCCGTGCGCACAGAGCCGGCCCTGCGAATCCTCGATCCTCGCCTCCGTCGTCGCCACGCGCCGGCCGGGATGGACGACGGCGCCCGTGCAGCGAACCGTGCCGGTGTCGACGGTCAGCGCCCGCGTGAAGTTCGACTTCACCTCGAGCGTCGTCCAGCCGGCGGGCTCGGCGAGCGTGGTCACGAACGCGAGGCCCATGGCCGAGTCCATCAGCGTCATCGCGAGGCCGGCGTGGACGATGCCGATCGGGTTGTAGTGGTACTCGGCGGGCTCGCACTCGAAGACGGCGTGCCCTGGCCCGGCCTCGACGAGGCGGAAGCCGAGCGTCTCCGCGATCGGCGGCGGCGGCAGTTCGCCGGCGGCCATGGCCTGCATGAGCTCGAGCCCGGAACGACTTGCGAGCGCGTCGCGCAGGACGAGCGGGTCCTCCACGAGTACGTCCTGGTCCTCGAGTCGCTCATCGTCAGCGGCCGACCGCGTAGCCCTGCATCCCTCGCGGGTTCGCCGCCGCGCGCAGGAGGCCGTCCGGCTCCCGCGCGACGGCGCTGACGCGGCCGAGCGACCACGCTGGCTCGATCGTGACCTCGTGGCCGCGCCGTTGCAGGTCGGCGACGGTGCGCGAGTCGAACCGCGACTCGAGGGCGAGCGACCTGCGGACGAGGCCGCGCGGGAAGAAGGACGAGATGAGGTGGTCGGTGTGGAACTCGGGCGCGTCGATCGCCTCCTGGAGGTTCAGACCGAGATCGACGTGACGCAGGAAGACGTGCAGCGCCCACTGCTCCTGCTGGTCTCCGCCGGGCGTTCCCCAAGCGAGGTAGGGGGCGCCCTCGCGCAGCGCGAGCCCCGGCGAGAGCGTCGTTCGCGGACGCGCGCCCGGACGCAGCGATGAGCCGAGCCCGTCCTCGAGCCAGAACATCTGCGCCCGGGTCCCGAGGGGCCAACCGAGGGCGGGGATCACCGGCGACGAGTGCAGCCAGCCTCCGCTCGGCGTCGCGGAGATCAGGTTCCCGAAGCGGTCGGCGACGTCGACGTGCACCGTGTCTCCCCTCGTCGGCTCGCCCGTGCCGGCCGTCGACGCCAGCTCGACCACGTTCGGGAGCCGGCCGCGGCCCGGGAGGCACTCGGGCGCGGCCGACTGGCCGACGAGCGCGCGCCGGTCCGCGTTGTAGTCGCGCGAGAGAAGCTCGTCGAGGGGCACGTCACAATCGCCATAGAGGGCGTCGCGATCCGCGAACGCGAGCTTGGCGCACTCCGTGACCACGTGGACGAACTCGGCGGCGGAGAGCTCCGCGAGGTCGAAGCCCGCGAGCAGGGCGAGCTGCTGCAACCCCACGGGACCCGCGCCCCACGGCTGGGTCTTGCACACGGTCAGCCCGCGGTAGTCGAGGGTGACGACGGGCTCGACCGTCGCCCTCCAGGCGGCCAGGTCCGCGCCCGTGAGGAGCCCGCCCTCGTCCGCCGAGAAGCGGTCGATCTCCTCCGCGACGAATCCCTCGTAGTACGCGCGCCGTGCCTTCTCGATCTCGTCCTCGCGCGAGCCGCCGCGGCTCTCGTCGACGATGCGCCGATACGTCGCCGCGAGCGCGGGGTTCCGGAACAGCTGACCGGCCGGCGGAGCCGGGAGGTAGAGGTCGCGCGATCCGGGCCAGCTCTGGAGCAGGCGCGCGTGCGCGAGGATCGTCGTCCGGATCCGCTCGTGCAGGGGGTAGCCCTCGCCTGCGTACCCGATCGCGAACTCGAGCACGTCGCCGAGCCGCCACGTGCCGAACTCGCGCAGGAGCAGGAGCCAGCCGCCGAAGGCGCCGGGCACGCACGCCGCGAGGACGCCCGTGCCGGGAACGAGCTCGTGGCCGAGCTCGTGGAAGCGCTCGATCGTCGCCGCGGCCGGCGCGACGCCCTGCCCACAGAGCGCCAGCGGCTCCTGCCGCTCGGCTGACCAGAAGACCGCGGGCATCTCGCCGCCCGGCCCGTTCAGATGCGGCTCGACCACCTGGAGGACGAACCCGGCCGCGGTCGCGGCGTCGAACGCGTTGCCGCCCCGCTCGAGCACCGCCATCCCGGTCTGGGAAGCGAGCCAGTGCGTCGTCGCGACCATCCCGAACGTGCCGCGAAGCTCCGGCCTCGTCGTGAACACGGGCGCACTCTAGGGGTACTCCGCGGAGGCAGCACTAATGTTCGGCTTCGTGCTGACCTGCTCACGCTGCGGCCAGGAGAACCCGGATGGCGCGAAGTTCTGCAATGCATGCGGCGCCGCCCTCGCGGCCCCGAGCGGGCCGGGCGAGGAGCGGCGGCTCGTATCCGTCCTCTTCGTCGATCTCGTGGGGTTCACCTCTCGCTCCGAGAAGCTCGACCCCGAGGACGTCCGAGCGTTCCTCGTCCCGTACTACGAGCGAGTGCGCAGTGAGCTCGAGAGCCATGGCGGCAAGGTCGAGAAGTTCGTCGGGGACGCCGTGATGGGCGTGTTCGGCGCCCCGGTGACGTACGGCGACGATGCCGAGCGGGCCGTTCGTGCCGCCTTCGCAGTCCGCGACTGGGCCGAGCACGAGGGACTCCAGCTCCGCGTCGCCGTCAACACGGGCGAGGCGATCGTGGCACTCGACGCCAGCCCCGAGCGCGGGGAGACCTTCGTCGCGGGGGACGTCGTCAACACTGCGTCCCGTCTTCAGTCCGCATCGCCGATCGGGGCGGTGCTGGTCGGCGAGGAGACGTACGTCGGAACGCGCGGCTCCATCGAGTACCGGCCAGCCCAACCCGTGCTGGCGAAGGGGAAAGAGGCTCCGGTGCAGGCGTGGCTCGCCGTTCGGGCCACCGCCGCCATCGGGGAGCGGCCCGCGACGCCCGTACCGATGATCGGCCGCGATCGCGAGCTCGGAGTCCTCACAGGCATCTGGGAACGCGTCGTCGACGAGGGGAGAAGTCACTTCGTCAGCGTGTTCGGGCCGGCGGGCATCGGAAAGTCGCGGATCGCTCTGGAGCTCGCTCAGCTCGTGGCCGGACAGGATGCGCGTGCCATCCGCGGCCGCTCCACGCCCTACGGCGCGTCGAGCCCCTACAGCGCGTTTGCTCAGCAGGTGAAGCAGACCGCGCGAATCTTCGACAGCGACGAGCCCGCCGAAGCCTCGGAGAAGCTCGCCACTGCGATCGCCTCGCTCGCGGGGCCTGCAGCGGCCGAGGAGCACGCGCCCAATCTTGCGACGCTTCTCGGCCTCGACGGCGACCGGGAGCCTGCCGACCGCGAGCAGCTCTTCTTCTCCGCGCGGGTCTTCGTCGAAGCGCTCGCGATGCGTGGTCCCACGCTGCTCGTGTACGAGGACATCCACTGGGCGGACGGGAGCCTGCTCGATCTCCTGGAGACGTTCGGCGCCCGCGTGCGCGACGTGCCAGTCCTCTTCCTCGCCCTCGCCCGGCCGGAGCTTCTCGGCGAACGACCCGGCTGGGGCGGCGGCCTCCCCGCGTACACGGCCCTCCCGCTGGAGCCGCTCGGCGAAGCTGCAGGACACGAACTCGCCACGGAGCTTCTCGGTCGCGTCGACACCACAATGCGAGCCGAGAAGGTCGTCGAGACGGCCGAGGGCAATCCGCTCTTCATCGAGGAGCTCGCACGTTGCATCGGCGAACAGGAGGCGGAGGGGCTCGACGAGCTGCCGACGAGCATCCGCGCGATCATCGCCGCGCGGCTCGACGCGCTGCCGGCGACCGAGCGCGCCGTTCTCGTCGACGCCTCGGCGGTCGGCCGGGTGTTCTGGCGTGGCGCGCTTTCCGAGATCGAGGACCGAGCGGATCTGTCGGAGGCGCTGGGCTCACTCGAGGCTCGCGACCTCATCCAGCGCGAGGCGGTGTCCAGGATCCGGGGTGATCAGCAGTTCGCCTTCAAGCACGGGCTGATCCACGACGTGGCCTACGCGACGCTCCCGCGCGCGGCCCGCCGCGCCAAGCATGCGGCGGTCGCGCGATACCTCGAGGCGACGACCGACGTCGGCCAGTCGCACGAGGCGCTCGCGAACCACTGGCGCGAGGCGGGAGAGGGCGTGCGCGCAGTCGAGCACCTCGTCGCCGCTGGCGACCAGGCAGGCCGCGGCTGGGCGAAGCAGCGAGCCGTCCTCCTCTACCGCGAAGCGCTCGAGCTCCTCGGCGAGGACGACGCCCGCAGACGCGACATCACGCGACGCTTGGCCGTCGCCCTCCAGGCGGTCTTCCACCTGGGCGACGTCGGCCACGGGGCCGGCGAGCCGGGCTAGTCGGGTGGGTCGGTGAGCGGGAAGTCGGCGGGCGATACGTCGCCGGCGACCTCGTAGATCGTCGTCACGACGTGATCGCCGAGCCGGTTTGCGTGCTCGCGCACCATCTCCTCGGTCGGCGCGTCGTAGATGCAGAACGACTTCGGGGTCCCATCCGACCCCACGACGACGTGGCTGTGCTCCCAGACGATCTCCGGATAGTGGTGGTGGCCGATCGCCTTCGACCTCGTGGCGACCTCCGGGAGCCCGTCCATGTCGACGCTGTACGTCCGCTCGATCAGGAATCTCGGCATGCGCGCATCGTACAGCGGCTGCTCAGCACGTAAATCGGGAGGAATGCCCACGTTGGGGGCAGCCCACGCCTATCTCTCCGCAGGCCGGGTCAGGCCGACTCTTCGGCGAGCTCGTCCAACTCCTCGTCGACGACGGCTTCGGCGCTCGTGACGAGCGTCGGCTTCTGGCCGCGCGAGATCGTCTCCTTCGTCAGCACGCACTTCGTGACGTCCGTGCGCGACGGCAGCTCGAACATGACGTCGAGGAGCGCGAGCTCGATGATCGAGCGCAGGCCGCGGGCGCCGGTCTCGCGCGCGAGCGCGTGGTCCGAGATCTCCCACAGCGCGTCCTCGGTGAACACCAGCTCGATCGAGTCGTAGCCGAAGAACCGCTGGTACTGGCGCACGAGCGCGTTCTTGGGCTCGGTGAGGATCTCGACGAGGTCCTCGCGCGTCAGCTGATGCACCGCGGATACGACCGGCAGGCGTCCGACGAACTCGGGGATGAGGCCGAAGGTGATCAGGTCCTCCGGCATGACCTGGACGAGGATCTCGGAGCTCTCGGCCGCGTTCCGAGACCGCACGTCCGCGGAGAAGCCGACCGTGTTCTTCCCGATGCGACGCTCGATGATCCTGTCGAGGCCGGCGAAGGCGCCGCCGCAGATGAAGAGGATGTTCGTCGTGTCGATCGAGAGGAACTCCTGGTGCGGGTGCTTGCGCCCGCCCTGTGGTGGCACCGATGCGACGGTGCCCTCGAGGATCTTCAGGAGCGCCTGCTGCACGCCCTCGCCGGAGACGTCGCGCGTGATCGACGGGTTGTCCGCCTTCCGCGCGATCTTGTCGACCTCGTCGATGTAGATGATCCCGGTCTCGGCCTTCTTGATGTCGAAGTCCGCGGCCTGGATGAGCTTGAGCAGGATGTTCTCGACGTCCTCGCCGACGTAGCCGGCTTCGGTCAGCGCCGTCGCGTCCGCGATCGCGAACGGCACGTTGAGGATCCGCGCGAGCGTCTGCGCGAGGAGCGTCTTGCCGCAGCCCGTCGGCCCGAGGAGCAGGATGTTCGACTTCTGGAGCTCGACCTCGGTCTCCTCGAGGCCCATCCGCACGCGCTTGTAGTGGTTGTAGACCGCGACGGCGAGCGTGCGCTTCGCCTCCTCCTGCGAGACGACGTAGTCGTTCAGCACGGAGTAGATGTCGAGCGGCTTCGGGAGGTTGTCGAGGTCGAGCTGCGCCGGAGTGGTGAGCTCCTCGTCGATGATCTCGTTACAGAGATCGATGCACTCGTCGCAGATGTAGACGCCCGGACCAGCGATCAGCTTCTTCACCTGACGCTGACTTTTTCCGCAGAAGCTGCATAGCAACTGCTCGTTGCCCTCGCTCGCCCGAGCCATCCCTGTCTCCTTTTACTCCGGTCTACCGGTTGTGCGCAAGGCCAGGATTCGCGAAGACGAATCCTGGCCGCGCGAAAATCCCTGAAGGCGTCCGCTTCGCGGCCGCTGCCGTTGCGACGACTCGACCCTCATGTGCGGTGCTCGATGACGCGGTCGATGATCCCGTACTCGCGCGCTTCGGCGGCGGTCATGTAGTAGTCGCGCTCCATGTCCGCCGAGACCTTCTCGATGGTCTGAGACGTGTGCTTGGACATGATCTCCTCCATTAGGCGCTTGAGGCTGATTACCTCCCGCGCCTGGATCTCGATGTCCGTCGGCTGCCCGGAGAAGCCCGCGGAGCCCTGGTGGATGAGGATCTTCGAGTGTGGGAGCGCGCTGCGCTTGCCATTCGTGCCGCCGGCGAGCACGACCGCGCCCATCGACATCGCCATGCCGACGCAGATCGTCTGCACGTCGGGCTTGATGAACTGCATCGTGTCGTAGATCGCGAGGCCGGCGTACACGATGCCGCCCGGCGAGTTGATGTAGATCGAGATGTCCTTGTCGGGGTCCTCCGACTCGAGATGGAGGAGCTGCGCGACGACGAGGTTCGCGATCTGGTCGTCGATCGGGGTGCCGAGGAAGATGATGCGCTCGTTCAGCAGGCGCGAGTAGATGTCGAACGAGCGCTCGCCGCGCGAGGTCTGCTCGATCACCATCGGGATCAACGGGCTCATGGCTCGGTCTCCTTGGTGCCGGGGGTCCACAACTTCGTGTCGGCAGGCGTCTTCTCCTTGTCGGGCGTCCAGAGCTTCTCGCGCGCCTCGGCGACCTCGGGCGCGATCGGCTTCACGTCCGCGACGAGGCGATCGAGGGCCGCGCGCAGCCGGAGATCCTCGCGGATCGACTCCTGCTGGCCGTGCGCCCAGACGTCCTCGATGACCCCTTCGGCGTCCTCCTCGCCGGAGGCGTCGGCCTCCTCGCGGATGTACGCCTTGACGTCGTCGTCCGACACCTCGATCCCCGCGCGCTCGGCGAGCGCCTCGAGCGCGAGCTCGCGCGCGACCGAGAGCGCCGCCTCGAGCACCATCTGCCGCTCGAGGTCCTGCGCGCTCCCTCCGCTCGCGGCGAGGTAGGTCTCCAGTGAGACGCCGCGTCGCTCGAGCGAGCGCGCGAACCCGGTGAGGAGGTCGGCGGCCCGCGTGCGGACGAGCGGCAGCGCAGGCTGCACCTCGGAGGCCTTCACGAGCTCGTCGACGGCCGAGATGCGGAAGGCCGCGTCGATCTCCGCGTCGAGCTGCTCCCGCAGGGTGGATTCGATGCTGGCGCGCAGCTCGGCGAGCGTGTCGAACTCGCTCGTGGCGCGCGCGAGCTCGTCGTCGAGCTCGGGGAGCACCTTCTGCTGCACCTCTCGAACCGTCACCTCGACGTTTGAGATGCCGCCGTCGGCCATGGGGATGGGGACCTGCTTCGTCTCGCCGGCGGACGCGCCGAGCAGGGCGCCCTCGAGCTCCGGCGTGAGCCGTCCGCTGCCGAGCTCGACCACGGTGTCGTGCTGCGCCTCGCCCTGCGGGTCGACGAGGTCCACGAGGAGCGTGTCGCCGGCCTGTGCGGGCCGCTCCTCCGCCGGCGCGAGCTCGGCCACCGACTCGCGGAGCGCCTCGATCTCGGCGTCCACCGACTCCTGCGGCACCTCCACCTCGGCCCGCGGGACCTCGAGGGTCGTCCAGTCGGCGATCTCGGGCAGCGCCTGCACCTCGACCGTCGCCGTGAAGCTCCACTCGCGGTCCGGAGCTTCGGGCAGCTCGAACTCGAACTGCGGGTCCGCGACCGGGCGCACGCGGTTGCGAGTGGCCGCGCTCCAGAACCACCCGCCGATGTGGCTGTCGACCGCCTCGGCGTAGATGCGCTCCTTGCCGAGCCGCGAGACGAGCACCGGCTTCGGGATCTTGCCCTTCCGGAAGCCCGGGATCTTCACGGACTCCGAGAGGTCCGAGAGTGCGTGGTCGACGGCGTGCTGAACCTGATCCGGCGAGACGTCGACCGTCAGCCGCACCCGATTCTCGCCGAGACTCTCCACCGCCGTAGGCATCGGGCCATTCAACCAGCCTGGGGGCGGGCCACGACGAGTCGAGCGGCGAGGCGCGCCGCGAAGCCGTCTTTACAGTGCCTGGCACTGTAAGCGCGAAAAGAGGGCGAAAAGGTGTCCACAGAGCGGTACGACGTCGTCGTCGTCGGGGTCGGCGGGATGGGAAGCGCGGCGCTCTACCACCTCGCGCGCCGCGGGCAGCGCGTGCTGGGCATCGAGCGCTTCGACGTGCTCCACGAGCACGGGTCCTCGCACGGGTACACGCGCATCATCCGGCTCGCCTACTTCGAGCACTCCGACTACGTCCCGCTCGTCCGCCGGGCGTACGAGCTGTGGCACGAGCTCGCGGAGGAAGCGGGCGAGCATCTGCTGACGGTCACGGGGATCGTCGAAGGAGGCGAGAGGATCACGGAGGGCGTCCTGCGGGCCTGCGCCGATCACGATCTCGAGCACGAGGTGCTCTCCGGAACGGAGGTCGGTCGGCGCTTTCCCGCCTACCGCCTCCCCGCCGAGCTCGAGGTCGTCTACCAGGCGGACGGAGGCTTCGTCGTCCCCGAGCGCTGCATCGTCTCGCACGTCGCCGGCGCGCTGAGCCGCGGGGCCGAGCTGCGCGCGCGCGAGCGCGTGCTCGAGTGGGAGGAGACGCCGAGCGGCGTTCGCGTGCGCACCGATCGCGGCGTCGTCGAGGCCGACCGGCTCGTCCTCACGGCGGGTGCATGGTCGCAGGAGGTCGCGCGCCTCCCGCCGGGATCCGTGCGCGGCGTTCGCCAGGCGCTCGCCTGGCTCCAGCCGACGCGGCCGGAGCTCTTCGCCCCGGAGCGGATGCCGGTCTTCAACCTCGTGCTCGACGGCGAGCACTTCTACGGATTTCCGATCCACGGGATCCCCGGCTTCAAGCTCGGCCGCTACGAGCGGCAGGGCGAGAGCGGCGATCCGGACGCGATCTCGCGCGAGCCCACGCCGGCGGACGAGGCGCCCCTGCGCGCGTTCGCCGAGTCCTACTTCCCCGAGGGCGCCGGTCCGACCGTCGCCCTCAAGACCTGTCTCTTCGAGCCCTCACCCGACGAGCACTTCATCCTCGACCGCCATCCGGACGCGCCCAGCGCCGTCGTCGCCGCGGGGTTCTCCGGGCACGGCTTCAAGTTCTGCCCCGTGATCGGCGAGATCCTCGCCGACCTCGCGCTCGACGGCTCGACGCGCCACGACATCGAGCTGTTCCGGCTCGACCGGTTCGCTATGCGGGCGGGAGGACTCGAACCTCCAAGGACCTCGCGGTCCAACGGGACCTGAACCCGCCGCGTTTGCCAATTCCGCCACGCCCGCGTCGAGGCGAAGAATAGGAGTCAGTAGCCGTCGACGAGGCGGACGAAGGTCTCGCGCATGCTCTCGGCGACGAGGCCGACCAGGGCGACGATGACGAGCACCGAGGCGGCGCCGAGCACCTCGCCCGTCGCGGACAGGATCAGCAACGCCGTGAAGCTCCCGAGGACGAGAAAGGCGGTCGACAGGGGCCGTCGCGTGTACGTGCCGAGCCCGAGCCCGACGAGGAACGCGGCGCCGAAGACCACGATCCCGAGTGTCATGGTGGCGAGGGTAGGACCGGCACCGGACGGAGGGACCCGTCCAGCCCGGCGACGGCTCAAGAAGCGGCACGAAGAAGCCGATTCACTGGGGACATGCCCCATCGCCGGTGGGTCCTGCTGACGCGCGTGGCAGCCGCCGCGGGCTTTGCCCTGTTCACCGCCGTCACGCTGCTCGCCCCGCAGGGCGGCGACCTCGCACGGGTCATGAACACCTGGGGCTACGACGGGCTGATGGTCTTCGCCTGCGTGATCGCAGGATCCCATGCGTACCTCGTCACGCGCGAGCGCTGGGCCTGGATCGTCATCACCGTGGCAATGACCTGCTGGACGCTCGGCGAAATCTGGGCGGCCGTCTTCAAGCCCACCTCGTACCCGTCACCGGCGGACCTCGGCTTCATCGCCTTCTACCCGCTCATGTACGTCGGCATCGTCATGCTCCTGCGCTCGCGAGCGCGCACGATCGGCGACACGCTCTGGCTCGACGGCGCGACGTCCGCACTCGCCGCCGGTGCGTTCGGCGCGGCCGTGCTGGTCGAGCTCGTGCTCGAGCAGACGTCCGGCTCGCTCTCCACCGTCATCACGAATCTCGCGTACCCGCTCGGCGACGTCCTGCTGCTGTCGGCCGTGTTCGGCGTCTTCGCCCTCGTGGGAGGGCACCCGGGCCGACGCTGGATCCTGCTCGGCCTCGGGATCCTCGCGACGACGCTGGCCGACTCGATCTACCTCTTCCAGTCGGCGAGCGGAACGTACGTCGACGGCACCTGGGTCGACGTGCTGTGGCCCGCCTCGTTGCTGCTGATCGCGTGCGCGGCGTGGACCTCGGACCGGACGCGGGAGGGGCTCGAGGTGGAGGGCCGTCCGCTCCTGCTCGTGCCCGCGGTCTGCGCCCTCGTCGCGACGGGCATCCTCGTCTACGACCATTTCACCCGTCTGAACCTCCTCGCGATCGTGCTCGCGACCGCGACGCTCTGCCTCGTGGTCGTCCGCCTCGCCCTCACGTTCCGCGAGAACCGACGTCTCCTCGAGCTGTCGCACGCGGAGGCCACGACGGATGTCCTCACGGGCCTCTCGAACCGGCGCCAGCTCATCTCGGATCTCGATCGCCGCCTCGCTCGCAGCTCGCTGCCGACGACACTGCTCATGCTCTTCGACCTCGACGGCTTCAAGGGCTACAACGACTCGTTCGGGCATCCCGCGGGCGACGCTCTCCTCGCCCGCCTGGGCGCGAAGCTCGCGAAGGTCCCCGGGGACGCGGGCTCCGTGTACCGCCTCGGCGGCGACGAGTTCTGTCTGATCGCGACCGTGGGCGACGGCGACACCGAAGCGCTCGTCCACCGCGCCAGCGAGGCGCTCAGCGAGCGCGGCGAAGGGTTCGAGATCGGCAGCTCGTTCGGTGCGGTGATGCTCCCGGACGAGGCGCAGGACTCGAGCCGGGCGCTCCAGATCGCCGACGAGCGCCTCTACGCGCAGAAGTACTCGCGCCGGGGTGAGAGCGATCGCACGGTCGCGGCGCTGCTCGAGGCGCTGTCCGTCCGAGAGCCCGACATCCAGGTGCAGATCGCGGGCGTGAGCGCGCTCGCGGTCGAGGTCGGAAAGATGCTGGGTCTCCGGCGCGACGAGCTCGAGGAGCTCGAGCGGGCTGCGCAGCTCCACGACCTCGGCAAGCTCGCCGTGCCGGACGAGATCCTCCACAAGCCAGGCCCGCTCGACGAGCGCGAGTGGGCGTTCGTCCGGCAGCACACGATCGTCGGCGAGCGGATCCTGCGAGCGTCGCCCGCGCTCCGCAGCGTCGCGACGATCGTGCGCTCCTCCTTCGAGAACTGGGACGGCAGCGGCTATCCGGACGGGCTCGCCGGGAACGAGATTCCGCTCGCCTCGCGGATCATTCGCGCCTGCAATGCGTACGTCGCGATGACGTCGGATCGTCCGTACCGCGACGCGCTGCCCGTCGAGACGGCGATCGACGAGCTGAACAGGCTCGCGGGAACGGTGTTCGACCCGACCGTCGCCCGCGTCCTCGTCGCCCGGGTGCTCGACGAGCAGGAAGCGGAGCGCGCCGCCTAGGGCGAGCGTGCCCGCGAGACGCCGCGGGCATACTCCGGCCTACGGCCCCGTAGCTCAGCGGATAGAGCGGCGGCCTTCGAAGCCGCGTGCCCTGGTTCGAGTCCAGGCGGGGCCATTCACGACGTCGGCACGGCCGTCGCAGGCTCGCGCCCGCACGCCTACGCCGTTCGCCGCGCTTTCAGGCGGCCCGCGAGGTATGACCCGAAGAAGGCGGCCACCAGAACCACGACGGTGACGACGACGTCGCCGTCGACGTGCTCGTGATGGTCGAAGAAGTTTCGGTCGATCGCCTCGTTGACGACCACGACGACCGCCACGATCAGCAGCCAGACGCGCCAGTGAGATTCGAAGTGTTGCCGCACAACCGCAGCATGCCCTTCCGCCAGCCGGTTGCCAAACTCCGGCTTATCCTAACTGCTCGCGCGGAAAGCCGTCGATATGTCCGAATCCGGCTGGCAGGCGCCGCGGGGCGTGTGCACGCTGGCGAGGTCGCAGTCTCGACCACCGACGGAGGTGAGCCGTGGCGCCGCACGCCGACGACGAAGCAGTCCTGCGGGAGCTGAACGAGCAGTTCATCGAGGCGTTCCGGCAGGGGTCGTGGGAGACGCTCGAGCCCGTCCTCTCGGACTCGTTCGCGTACCTCGACGGCGCGACCGGAGACGTCTGGCCGCACGAGCGCTACGTCGACAACCTCCGCGCAAACCCCTCCCCCGCGCTCCAGATCGATCAGGTCGTCGTCCACGTCGACGGCGACACGGCGGTCGTGTCGGCACGCACGTCGAGGGGTCGCGGGCGCTTCGGCCGCTACGTCGACACGTACGCGCGCCGAGCAGACGGGTGGGCGTGCGTTCACGCGTGCGTGTGGCCGCTCGCCCCGAACCAGTTGCCGGCTCCCGCGGGCCAGGGCACGGTTGCGACCAGCGCGATCCCCGCGTTCGCCGTGCGGCGCCCCAAGCCGGAGCGGATGTCCTAGCTCCTACGGCTTGCCTCCGTACCTCCGGGCTCGCCGGGACTCGCGCGCTCGCGCGCGCCAGCGGCTCTTGAGCTCGCGCTGGATGCGCCTGCTCGACCGCGCCTCGATCGCTCGCAGCTCGCGCTGGAGCTTCACGTAGTTCTGCCAGCGCTCGAGGTCGAGCTCGCCGGACTCGAGCGCCTCCCGCACCGCGCAGTCGGGCTCCGAGGAGTGGGCGCAGTCGTTGAAGCGACACCGCGCCGCGAGCTCCGCGATGTCCGCGAAGGCACTGTCGAGGTCGCCCTCCCAGACCTGCAGCTCGCGCAGGCCCGGCGTGTCGACGAGGATCGCGCCCCCGGAGAGGACGAGGAGCTGGCGATGCCGCGTCGTGTGCCGCCCGCGCCCGTCGTTGCGGAGCCCGCCCGTCGCCATCACCGTGCGCCCCGCGAGCCGGTTCGCGAGGGACGACTTCCCCGCCCCCGAGGAGCCGAGCAGGACGAAGGTCTTCGCAGGCTCGAGGAGCGCCCGCACGCCCTCGACCCCCTCGCCCGTGACGTTGCTCACCGCGAGCACGGGCACCCCGACCGCGATGGTCTCCGCATCGGCGAGCTTGCCGGGATCGTCGAGCAGGTCGAGCTTCGTGAGCACGATCACCGGATCTGCGCCTGAGTCCCAGGCGGCGGTCAGGTAGCGCTCGAGCCGACGCGGATTGAAGTCGTGATCGAGCCCTGAGACGAGGAGGACCGTGTCGACGTTCGCGACGAGGATGTGCTCCTCGGCCTTGAGCCACGGCGTCTTGCGCGAGACCTTCGTGCGCCGCGGGAGCAGCGCCTCGATCGCGAACTGCTCGCCGGGAGCGTCGCAGACGACGACCCAGTCGCCGACCGCGGGCATCCCGCCCCAGATCTCGTCGTCGCGCAGGCGTCCGCGGGCGTGCGCGAGCCGGTCGCCGAGCTCGGAGCGCACGTAGTACCCGCCGCGATGCTCGGCGACGACGCGGGCAGGACGAAAGCCGCGCTCCTCGTAGGTTGTGAAGGCCGCCTCGAGCTCGTCGGTCCAACCCAGCTGGACAAGCTGCGGCGCGGCC
Source organism: uncultured Gaiellaceae bacterium (assembly GCA_963831285.1). Lineage (GTDB taxonomy): Bacteria > Actinomycetota > Thermoleophilia > Gaiellales > Gaiellaceae > GMQP-bins7. Next base: position 38,658 of record CAWHPO010000007.1, read on the forward strand.
GGGGTTCCATCGGACAACGTAAGACTCCTTCACTCGGTGAGAGAACCTGACCGCGGCCTGCGCCGGGTCGCGAGCGAACGAGCTACGCGAGAACCGGGACGCAGAGCCGGAGAGATGTGCGGCATGCGACTTTCATGACGTCCTCTCCTTTCGCTCGGCGTTGACCCGGGCAGGGTACGGGGTCGCCCGGAACGCGTCAAGATCACAAGTTGCAAGTTGTTACAAGCTCCGAAGTTCGACCAGCAGTGACCGGGCGTGCCCAAGTTGCAAGTTGTTACAAGGCAATCGTTCGCTCGCTTGACCCGACGGACGCAATTCCCTTTGATCCCTCTGCAGTGAGCGTCGCAGCGCCAGCGGTCGAAGAGCACGGCGCGCACGAGAACGCCATGGTCCGGCTCGAGGGCGTGCGCAAGAGCTTCGCCGACAACCTCGTCCTCGACGGGATCGACCTGACCGTGGGACACGGCGAGGTGCTCGTCATCATCGGGCCGAGCGGAAGCGGCAAGAGCACGCTCCTGCGCTGCGTCAACCTGCTCGAGCCGATCCAGGCGGGGCGCATCTACCTCGAGGGCGAGGAGATCACGGGGAAGGGCGCGCCCGTCTCGCGGGTCCGCCAGCGGGTCGGAATCGTCTTCCAGCAGTTCAACCTCTTCCCGCACCTGACCGCGCTCGACAACCTGACGCTCGCGGCGCGCCGCATCCGGAGGATGAGGCGACGCGACGCGGAGGTCCGAGCGCGGGAGCTGCTGGCGACGGTCGGGCTCGAGGAGAAGGCAGACCAGCATCCGCACCAGCTCTCCGGGGGCCAGCAGCAGCGTGTCGCGATCGCGCGCGCACTGATGATGAACCCGCACGTGATGCTCTTCGACGAGGTCACGTCGGCGCTCGACCCGGAGCTCGTGGGCGAGGTGCTGGTCGTCATGCGCGACCTCGCGCGCACGGGCATGACCATGCTCGTCGTCACTCACGAGATGCACTTCGCCCGCGACGTCGGCGACCGCGTCGTCTTCATGGACGAGGGGAAGATCGTGGAGGAGGGCCTGCCCTCGGACATCCTCGACCGACCGCGCAAGGAACGGACTCAGCGGTTCCTGCGCCGCAGCCTGCAGCTCGCCCACTCGCTGGAGGAGCTCACCATCGACGAAGGAGGGACAGCCGAATGAAACGACTCGCCGCAGTCGTGCTCGTGACCGCACTCGCAGGGATCCTGCTCGCCACCTGGGGAGGCGCCGCGTCCGCCCGTGAGGCGGGCAAGGCTCAGGCGGACAAGGCGAAGCCGAAGCTTCCCGCGCTGCCGAGCAACATCAAGCAGCGGGGTCGCTTCAACATCGCGGTGAAGTGCGACTCGCCGCCGTTCGGGTACATCGACGTGCGAGGCGCCAATGCCGGCTTCGACGTCGAGATCGCCCGCTGGTTCTCGCGGTTCGCGTTCGGCAAGCCGAACCGCGTCACCTTCACCTGCGTGACGACCCCCTCGCGCGAGCCGGCACTGACGACCGACCGCGTGGACATGGTCATCGCGACGTTCACCTACACGCCGGACCGCGACACGCGGATCGACTTCTCGCGCGCCTACTACAAGGCCACGGGACGCTTCCTCGTGCCGAACAGCGCGCCCAACGAGCTGCTGTCGCAGCTCGCGGGCAAGACCGTCGCGACCACCAGCGGTTCGATCTACGACCGCTGGGTGAAGAACTGCTTCAAGGACACGAAGCTCGTCGTCACGGACAGCTTCACGAACGCCCTGCTCGCGTTCCGCGACGGACGGGCGGACGCGCTGATGTGGGACGACACCGTTCTCCTCGGAATCGCCACGGCCGACCGCACCGTGAAGCTGACTGGCGACGCGTTCCTGGCGCTTCCGTACGGCATCGGGATCAAACAGGGCAACACGGCGCTCAAAGCGTGGGTCGACTCACGGCTCGCGATCATGAAGAAGCGCGACACCTTCAACACGATCCTCAAGAACAACGTCCCGGCGAGGGTGTTCACGACCTTCCAGAAGAACATCCTCAGGCCGAACAACAACTTCGGCTACACCCAGGGCGACGCCACGACTCAGTGCCCGTAGCGGGCAGCTCGTTCCCGAACCGAGGAGCGGCCGTTCAGACGGCCGCTCCCTCCTCCCAGGGCCAGGATTCGCGAGCGCGAATCCTGGCCGCACGAAGATCCCTGACGGCGTCCGCTTCGCGGCCGCTGTCGCGGCGTCGACTCGACGCCGGCCATGGTGCGCGAGGCCGGTGACGGTGCTCCTCGGCCTGCTCGACCCCTCGTTCCTCGGTGATGTCTTGTCGTTCGCCCAGGACAACCGGGACGAGCTCCTCGCGGCCCTCCGCCGGACGCTGACCGTCTCGGCCGTCGCGATCGCCGGCGCCTCGGTCATCGGCGTGACTCTCGGGGCCGCGCGTGCTCACCGCATTCCGATCGTCAGCCAATTTGCGGCGGTGTACGTCGAAGTGATCCGCAACACGCCGATCCTCGTCCAGATCTTCATGCTCTACTTCGCGCTCCCGCAGATCGGGATCCGCCTCGAGGCCTTCACGGTCGCGTGGCTCTCGGTGATGATCTGGGGAGGCGCCTTCAACACCGAGAACTTCCGAGCCGGCTTCGAGGCGGTCCCGGTGCGCTACCGGGAGGCGGGGGAGGCGCTCGGGTTCAAGGGCCTCGCCACCTTCGCCAACATCACGCTCCCGATCGGCGGGCGCATCGCGCTCCCCTCGTCGATCAACACATACATCAGCATCGTCAAGAACACGTCGCTGATGTACGTGATCAGCTACCCGGAGATCACGACGGTCGTCCTCCAGATCAATGCGCTGACGCTGCAGACGCTCGAGTCGTTCAGCGTGCTCGCGATCTCCTACCTCGTGATCGTCTGGTCGATGTCGGCGCTGATCCGGATTCTCGAGCGCCACCTCGCACTCCCGGAGGACGTGCGATGAGCACCCCCGACTGGGTCGAGCCGGTCGCCCGCTACATGCTCGAGGTGGGGCTGCGGAACACGCTCAAGCTCTCCGCGATCGCCCTCGTCGGAAGCACGCTGATCGGGGTCACGCTAGGCACGCTGCTCACGATCCGCTTCCTGCCGACGCGCGCGCTCATCCGCCTCTACATCGAGATCTGGCGCGGGCTCCCGATCCTCGTGACCATCTTCATCGTGTACTTCGCGCTGCCCGCGGTGAGCCCGCGGCTCCGATTCGACGCGATCACCGCCGGCGCGATCGCCCTGATCCTCTGGGGCAGCGCACAGGTGGCGGAGACGACGCGGGGCGCCGTCCAGTCGATCCCGCGCGAGCAGCACGAGGCGGCGTCCGCGCTCGGCTTCGGCTGGGTGGGCCGGCACGCCTTCGTGATCATGCCGCAGGCTCTCCGCCGGCTCCTGCCCCCGCTGGTCGGGCTGCTCGTGAACATCATCCAGAACACGACCATCGTGCAGGTCATCGGCGCACCGGAGCTCCTCGAGTCGGCCGAGCGCCAGGTCGAGCGGCTCACCTTCGAGGGTCAGCAGCATGCCATCCAGATCTACGGCGCGGTGATGGTGATCTTCTTCTGCCTCTCCTTCCCGCTCACGCGGCTCTCCGCGTACCTCGAGAAGCGGCTCGCGTAGGTTCTCGCCGTGGACAAGCCCGAGCTCACCGAGCTCGTGAACGCGCAGATGCCGCTCGGGACCACGCTGGGCATCAAGACGTTCGGCGGGCCGGACGAGGTCGAGGCGACCATCGCGCATGCACCCGAGCTGTGCACCGCCGACGGCGTCTTGCACGGGGGCGTCGTGATGGCGCTCGCGGACTCGGCCAGCGCCGTGTGCGCCTTCCTCAACCTTCCGTCAGGCGCCCGGACAGTCACGATCGAGTCGAAGACGAACTTCCTCGGCGCCATCCGGAAGGGCGAGGCGCGCGCAGTGTCGCGCCCGCTCCACGTCGGCAAGACGACGATCGTGGTCGAGACCGACGTCTTCGACGCGGACGGTCGCCGCGTCGCCCGCACCACGCAAACCCAGGCGGTTCTGGCCGAGTGAGGGCGCGAACGGGCGCCGCTATCCTGTCCTGCTCGCGGTGGCGGTAGCTCAGTTGGTAGAGCCCCGGGTTGTGGTCCCGGTGGTCGCGGGTTCGAGTCCCGTCCGCCACCCTGAGTGATGCGCCACACGCGCCACACGCGCCACGGGTGGTGGCTCGAGGAGGCAAGCGCCGTGACGCCGCTGCCACCGCTCGAGGGGGACGCGACGGCCGACGTCGTGATCGTCGGAGGCGGGTATCTCGGCCTCTGGACGGCGTGGCAGCTGCGCCAGCTCGAGCCGGACCTCGACGTCGTCGTCCTCGAGGCCGCGCTCTGCGGGCACGGCCCGAGCGGGCGAAACGGCGGCTTCTGCGAGACGTTGTGGCCGGACGCCGCGATCCTCCGCGAGCGAGCCGGCGACGCCGCGGCGCTCGCGGTCTGCCGCGCGTCGGAGGACGCGGTGCGCGGGATCGGCGCCTGGTGCGCCGACAACGACGTCGACGCCTGGTTCCGCGAGGCGCCGATGCTCCGGGTCGCGACCACCGAGTCGCAGCTCGGATCGTGGGACGACGTCGTCCGCGCGGCGGCGGAGCTCGGCGCGCCCGACGAGGTGACGGCGCAGTCAGCGGCGGAGGTGAGCGCACGCTGCGCCTCGCCGCTCTTCCTCGGCGGCGCTCTGTTCCGGCTGAACGCCACCGTGCAGCCGGCGCGGCTCGCCCTCGGTCTCCGGCGCAAGCTCCACGAGCGAGGAGTCCGCATCCACGAGCGGACCGAGGTCACGCGCCTGCACCGCGAGGGAGGCGTCGAGACGCGCCTCGGTCGCGTCCGCGCCGGCGCGACCGTGCTCGCCGTCAACTCCGCGGCAGCGCGCTTTCCCGGCTACCGGCTCTCGCTCGCGGTCGCGTCGAGCCACATCGTCCTCACGGAGCCCGTGCCTGACGTCCTCGACGCGCTCGGCTGGACGGGCGGCGAGGCGATCGTCGACAGCCGCACGCTCGTCCACTACATGCGAACGACGCGCGACGGGCGCATCGCGTTCGGCTGGGGCGGCGGCAGGATGGGGCTCGCCGACCGCCACGCGCGCCGGCTCGAGCTCGATCGCGACGTCGTCGAGTCGGCACGCGAGAGCCTCGTCCGCTTCTTCCCGCAGGTGCGCGGCCGCAGGGTGACGCACGCCTGGGGCGGGCCGATCGACGTCTCCCCCACGCATCTGCCGATCTTCGGAAGCCGCGGGCGCGTGCACCACGGCTTCGGCTTCACGGGCAACGGCGTCGGCCCCTCCTACCTCGGCGGCGAGATCCTCGCCCGGCTCGCGCTCGACCGTCGCGACGAGCGGACGGCGCTCGCGATCGTCGAGCCCGGCCGCAAGCTCTTCCCGCCCGAGCCGCTCCGGTACGCGGGCGGATCGCTCATCCGCCGCGCGCTCGTGGCGAAGGACGCGGCCGAGGACGCGGGTCGCGCAGCCGGATGCACGGCACGCGATTCGTCGCCTCGCTCCCGCGACGTCTGGGCCTACGCCTCCCGCGGTAGAGGTCGAGCGTCCGCACGAGGGTTAGGGTGCTCTGCGATGCGCACCTGTCCGAGCTGCGGACGCGAAAACCCCACGGACGCACGCTTCTGTGCCGCCTGCGGAGCCGAGCTCGCAAAGGCGACCGCGGGCGAGGCGCGGAAGACCGTGACGGTGCTGTTCGCCGACGTGACCGGCTCGACGGCGCTCGGCGAGCAGCTCGACCCCGAGTCGCTGCGACGCGTTCTCGCCCGCTACTTCGAGGCCTCCAGGGCTGCACTCGAGGCGCACGGCGCCTCGGTCGAGAAGTTCATCGGCGACGCCGTCATGGCGGTCTTCGGCGTACCCACTGTGCACGAGGACGACGCACTCCGCGCGCTGCGCGCCGCCGAAGATCTCCGCACCGCCGTCTCCGCGCTGGACGCCGAGCTCGAGCGCGACTACGGAGCTGCGCTGCGCGTCCGCATCGGCGTGAACACCGGCGAGGTCGTGGTCGGGACCGAGGAGCGGCTCGCCACGGGGGACGCCGTCAACGTCGCAGCCCGCCTCGAGCAGGCGGCCGAGCCCGGCGAGATCCTGCTGGGTGACGCGACGCTCGAGCTCGCGCGCGGAGCGGTCGAGGTCGAGCCCGTGGAGCCGCTGGTGCTCAAGGGGAAGGCCGAGCCCGTGCCGGCTCATCGTCTCCTCCGCGTCGTCGAGGGCGCCGCCCCGTACGAGCGGCGCTTCGACGCTCCGCTCGTCGGACGCGGCGCCGAGCTCGAGCGCGTACGCGCCGCCTTCGACGGCGCCGTGGCCGAGCGTCGGTGCCGGCTCGTGACCGTGCTCGGGCCGCCGGGCATCGGCAAGTCCCGGCTCGCCCGCGAGGTCGCCACGGAGCTGGCCGACACCGCCGTGGTGCTCACCGGACGCTGCCTTCCGTACGGCGAGGGGATCGGCTACTGGCCGCTGCGGGAGATCTTCGCGTCCGCGGACGCGGAGGACGAGCTCGAGACCGCGCTCGCGGCAGGATCGCCGGAGGACGTGTCCTGGACCGTGCGCAAGGCGTTCGAGCGGCGCGCACGCGAAGCTCCGCTCGCGCTCGTCGTCGAGGACATCCACTGGGCCGAGCCGACGCTGCTCGACCTCATCGAGCACCTCGCCGACTGGACGCGCGACGCGCCGCTCTGCCTCCTGTGCCTCGCCCGGCCCGAGCTGCTCGACGAGCGCCCGGCCTGGCCGGTCGGTCGGGCGAACGCGGAGCTCCTCACGCTCGAACCGCTGGCCGAGCAAGATGCGGAGCAGCTCATCACGAGCCTGCTCGGCGAATCGTCGCTCGACGAAGACGCGCGCGAGCGGATCACCACGATCGCGGAAGGGAATCCACTGTTCGTCGAGCAGCTCGTCGCGGCGATGTCGGAGAGTGGAGCGGCGGAGATCCCGTCGACCATCCAGGCGCTCCTCGCGGCGCGGGTGGACACGCTGTCCCCCGATGAGCGTGACGTGCTCCAGCGAGCCTCGGTGGTCGGGCTCGACTTCGAGTGGGAGGCGCTGACGCAGCTGTCGCCCGACGGCCGACGGCCGTCCGGCTCGCTGCTGTCCGCACTCGTCCGCAAGGAGCTCATCCGTCCGCACGAGGCGATCGAGGACAGCTTCCGCTTCCGGCACATGCTCATCCGCGACGCGGCGTACGAGGGCATCCCGAAGGCCCTCCGCTCCGAGCTCCACGAGCGCTTCGCCGAGTGGCTCGACGGGCGTGGGGGCGAGTTCGACGAGATAGTCGGCTACCACCTCGAGCAGGCGTTTCACTGCCTGGCCGCGCTCGGCCCTCGCAACGAGAGAGCGGACGAGCTGGCACACCGCGCGGCGATGCGCCTCGCCGCGTCGGGACGCCGGGCCTTCGATCGCGGCGATGCCGTCTCGGCGGTGAACCTCCTCGAACGGGCCGACTCCCTCCTTCCTGCCGGCTCCGTCGAGCGGCTCGCGTACCTTCCTGCACTCGGCCGGGTGCTCCGCGACGCCGCGCGGATCGAGCAGGCCGACGCGGTGCTCGCCGAGGCGGTGGAGCTCGCACAGGCGACCGGCGACCGGCTCGTCGCCGCGGACGCGACCCTCGCCCTGCTCGACCTACGGTTCCACAGGACCGTCCTCGTACGCGAGGAGGTCGTCGCAGGCCTGGAGACCGTCCTGGGCATCTTTCGCGAGCTCGACGATCGCGCCGGGCTGGCGCGCGCACTCACACTGCGCGGGAAGCTCACCTTCTGGGCCGGCCAGGCCGGCGCCGCCTATGCCGACTTCGACCGCGCCGCTCATCTCGCCGCGGAGGCTGGGGACGCGGCCGAGGAGGCCGAGGGCCTCCTGTACGTCCTGGCGACCGTGCACCGAGGTCCGATGCCGGCGAAGGAGGCGCTGGCCCGGGCCGAATCCCTGCGCCCGCACCGCGCACCGAACCGACGCTTCGCCATCAGCTCGCTCAACAACCGGGCCCACCTGCGGGCGATGTTGGGGCAGTTCGAGATTGCGCGAGACCTCGTCGCAGAGGCGAAGGCGCTCTCCGAGGAGCAGGGGGAGAACTCGCTGCTCAGCTCCCACACGCGTCCGGCGTCCGCCTTCGTCGAGCGGCTCGCGGGCAACCCAGCTCGCGCCGAGGAGGAGCTTCGGATGGCGTGTGAAGAGACCGAGCGCATCGGCGAGCTCGGCTTCCTCTCGAGCATCTCGTACGAGCTTGCCGACGCGGTGCTCGCTCAGGGCCGCGTGGAGGAGGCCTTCGAGTTCACCGAGCGCTGGCACCCGGACCGCCTGACCGTCCCGGAGGACGCCGATGCGCACGCAGGCTGGCGCCGCGTCCGCGCGAAATGCCTCGCCCTGATGGGCGACCACGCGCAGGCGGAGCGCCTCGCCCGCGAGGCCGTCGCGATCGCGTCGACGACGGACTACCTCGCGATGCGCGCGGCTGCGCTCGCGGATCTGGGCGCGGTGCTCATGCTCGCCGGCCGGACCGAGGAGGCTGCGGCGGCGAACGACGATGCCGCCCGCCTGTACGAGGAGAAGGGCAACATCGCCGCCGTGGCGGCGCTGCGCGGCCACGGGGCAGCCGACCAGGTCGGGCAGCCGCTGTCCAGCTGACGACGACTGACGAGGGGAAGAGCGCTATCGTCGCCCGATGGCCGTCAAGCTCATGCGCTGTTCCGCCGAGTGGGTCAAGATCGGCGGTCACCCGTGCTGGCGGGTCGAGAAGGCCCTGATCGATACCGGGATCGAATACGAGATCGTCGCCGGGGCGGCGATGCCATGGCAGCGCGGGCAGCGCAAGGAGCTCATCGAGAAGACCGGCGGGAACCGCTACCCGGCGATCGAATTCGAGGACGGACGCGTGTACCGCGAGGAGTCGAGCGAGATGGTGAAGACCATCCGCTCCGGGCACCTGTTCGACCGCGCTGGCGGCAGCAGCGTCCCCTCCGGGGAGAACTCCTCTCAGCCTGCGCCCTAGCCGCCAGGCTGACATGAGCAGGCCGACGTCTTCGGCGCGCCAAGAAGGCGCGTCGTGTACGTTGGCCCGGTCCTCTCGAGGGGGGAGGCGCCGGAATAGGGCCGCAGGCCGAGCCGGCGTCTAGCCACGAGCTAGGAGGTGAGGCATGAGCCGTCATGCCAATGGACACGCCGCCAGGATTCGGCGGAGTGGCCTCTTCATTGCGGCGGTAGCAGCGCTCTTCGTCGCGGTAGTCATCCAGTCCGCTTCGGCGGAGAGCACTGCCGTCATCGACGGTGCCACCGCCGCGGGTCTCTGTTCGACGTCGTATCCAGGAACCACAGGTCCCGACGAGCTGTCTCCCTGCCAGTGGGACATGCCCGTGATCCACGCGGCGGGCGCGCAGGCCGTCGCCACGGGCTACGGAGTCAAGGTCGGCGTCATCGACGGGGGCGTCGACTTCAGGCATCCCGACCTCGCGGGAGCGATCGACGTCCCCGATTCGTGCTCGTTCATCTACTCGACGACACCAACCGCCGATCCGGCTGAGATCGCGAACGGCGACTGCTCCAACAAGTCGGCCGTGCAGGATCTCGAAGGCCACGGCACGCACGTGTCGACCACGATCGCGGGGCGCGCAAACGGCATCGGCATCGTCGGCGTCGCACCGCAGGCGACGATCGTCGCTCTCAAGGCGTGCACGATCGCCGGGTTCTGCTTCGCGGACTCGGTCGCCGCAGCGCTCCGCTATGCGGGCGACAAGCGGCTCGACGTGGTGAACCTCAGCCTGTTCGCCGACCCGTACCTCTACTACTGCTCGAACGACGCCGGCCAGCGGGCGATCCTGAAGGACCTCAAGGACGCCGCGAAGTACGCGCAGCAGCGCGGGGTCGTTGTCGTGGCGGCGGCGGGGAACGAGGCTCAGGACCTCGGCCATCCGACGACTGACGACATCAGCCCCGACTGGCCGCCGGACACGGCCGTCGTCCGTGACGTGCGCAACAACTGCCGGGTCGCTCCGGCGGAGCTGCCCGGGGTCGTGACCGTGTCGGCGTCCGGCGTCAACACGCTCGCGAGCTACTCGACCGTCGGCTCGCCCGTGGACGTGACCGCCCCCGGCGGCGACGCCCCGCAGACGGCGGCGACGGTCTTCGGCCGCGGGCGCATCCTCGCCGGCTGGTCGAGCACGGACGCCACCGGCACCTGGGAGGCGCTTGCAGCCGCGAACCGCGCCGTCACGAGCGGCGGCGGCAGGTACGTCTGGATCAGCGGGACGTCCATGGCGTCTCCGCACGCCGCGGGAGTGGCCGCGTTGATCCGGAGCGCGCATCCCGGCATGCCGGCGGGCGCCGTGGCGGCGAGGGTCCGCTCGTCCGCGACACCGCTATCGTGCCCGGCGAACTGGCCGGCCGACGACCCGCGCCAGTGTCACGGCGGGAGCGGGAACACCTCGTTCTTCGGCGCGGGGATGGTGAACGCCGAAGCAGCCGTCAGCCACTGATGACGCGAATCTGACCAACGAGGAGGGAGGCCGCTCCGCGCGGCCTCCCTCCTCCCCGCCCTGGGTGTGAAAATTCGGGGCGGCCGGGTATCACCGTCCGATGTCGCTTCGGGTCGTCTCGGCCGCCGTCTCACTCGGCGCCGCCCTCCTCCTGACAGGTTGCAACGGCGGCACCGTCGACCGGCACGCGCTCGAGAACGACTCGGCCACGCTCGACTCGATCGCGTGCGAGGGAGCACTGCTCGCGCACCAGGTCACTTCCGGCGGGACGACGCACCTCTTCACGCGCGTCCAGGCGAACGTGCTGCGAATCCAGGCGTCGAGCTTCGCGGACGCGCTCGGCTCCCGCGACACCGTTGCCGGCATCGAGCCGCGCGTGCGCGCGAAGGCGCGCGAGGCGGCGAGGATCGCGGCCGCGCTCGAGGAGCTCCACGCTCACCCCGAGCGGCGCTCGACCGCGAAGAGCGTCGAGCGGCGTCTCACCAACATCGGCGGCGGCTGCGGGTGAACAAGATCTTCGCCGTCGCGCTCGGGATCCTGGCCGCGATCGGCGGCTTCGTCGACATCGGCGACCTCGTCTTCAACGTCGCCGCCGGCTCGACCTTCGGCTACGAGCTCCTGTGGGTGATCCCGATCGGCGTGACCGGGATCATCGTCTACTCCGAGATGTGTGGGCGCGTCGCCGCGGTCTCCGGCAAGGCGGTCTTCGACGCGATCCGCGAGCGGGTCGGATTCCGCGCCGGGCTCGGGGCGCTCGTCGCGTCCGAGGTCGTGAACCTCCTCACGCTCGCCGCGGAGATCGGCGGCGTGGCCATCGCGCTGCAGCTCCTGTCCGGGCTCCCGTACCGCTGGCTCCTCCTCCTCGGCGTGGTCGGGCTCGCGATCGTCATCTGGGTCACGTCCTTCGAGTGGATCGAGCGCGTGTTCGGCTACGGCGGCCTGTGCATGCTCGTGTTCGCCGTCGCGGCGGTGAAGCTCGGCCCGGACTGGAGCTCGGTCGGAAGCGGCTTCGTCCCTCACCTCCCCGAGACCGACAAGCTCCTCTACTTGTACTTCGTCGTCGGCCTTCTCGGTGCCGCGATGACGCCGTACGAGGTCTACTTCTACTCGTCGGGAGGCGTCGAGGACGAGTGGTCGCCGAAGGATCTCGGACTCAACCGCGCGAACGCGATCCTCGGCTACAGCCTGGGCGGAACCCTGTCGGTCGCGCTGATGATGGTCGGCGCGGAGTTGTTCCTGCCGCGGGGCATCCAGCCCGAGCATCTCGGGACGATCGCGCTCGGCTCCGGCGAGCCGCTCGGGCAGGTGGGGCTGCTGCTCGGCATCGTCGGGATCCTGTTCGCGGTCGGCGGCGCCTCCATCGACACGGTGTTCTCCGGCGCCTACAACCTCGCGCAGTTCTGCGGGTGGGAGTGGGGTCGCTACCGGCATCCGAGCGGAGCGCCGCGGTTCACGCTGACCTGGGCCGTGTTGCTCGTGTGCGGCCTCGCGATCGCGATGACGGGGGTCGATGCCGTCTCGCTGACGGAGTACGCCGTGATCTTCTCCGTCGTCGCGCTGCCGCTGACCTACATCCCCATCCTGCTGGTCGCGAACGACCGCTCGTACATGGGCCGCTACACGAACGGACGGCTCGCGAACGTCCTCGGGCTCGTCTACCTCGTCATCATCGGGCTCGTGTCGCTCTCCGCCATCCCGCTCATGATCCTCACGAACGCGGGGCAGAGTTGAGCGACGAGATCGAGATCGGGCTGCGCGTCCTCGACCGCCAGCTGCTGGACAAGGACGGCCGGCGCTGCGGAAACGTCGACGACCTCGCCATCGAGGGCGGCGTCGGCGAGGCCCCCGAGGTCACCCACCTCCTCGTCGGGCCTGGCTACTGGCCGCAACGGGCCGGCTGGGTGGGCCGGCTCGCGGGCTGGATCGGAGGGGGGCGCAGGATCCGCGTGGCGTGGTCGGACGTCGAGAAGCTCGACTCGGGAGTCGAGCTCGCGAAGAGCGCGACCGAGCTCGGCCTCGGCCGCGGCGACGACCGCCTCCGCCCCTACATCGAGAAGATCCCCGGGGCCGACCGATGAGGACGTTCTCCTCCTTCCTCCGCCGCGAGGTGGTCACGGAGTCGGGGAAGACGCTCGGTCGCTGCCGAGACCTCCGCGGCGAGCTCACCGCCGGCTCGCTCCGCGTGACGGGCCTGTACGTCGGCCGCTACGCCTGGCTCGAGCACCTCGGAATCGGGATCCAGCGCCCGAGCACGGTCGTGCCCTGGGACGCCGTCCTCGAGCTCGAGGGCAAGCGCATCGTCGTCCGAGACGAGTACAGCGGCTAGCGAGGCTTGGACGTCGGGGACCAGTAGTCGCCGAGCGTCGAGTAGGGCGCGACCCGCCGGTCGAGCGGCGCCTCGCGGAGCCAGCGCAGAGGGTGCAGGCGAGCCCGCCGCCAGTCGAGCCGCGGCACGGCGACGACGACCCCGACCCCTGCGCGGCCGAGCCGCGTCACGACGCCGATCGTCCTCACGACCGCGAGCCCCCTCACACCCTCACGGTGACTCAGGGTTCGGACGTCGTCGGGGCCCAAGTTCCACCCACCTGCGACGAGCGCGAGGTTGTCGTCTTGCTCCAGCGGCTTCTCCGAGCGGGACGAGCTTCGTGTCGACGGGCTCGTACGTGCCGTCGTGGAGGCGCACGAGGAAATCGGAAAACCCGCGCCACGTGCCGTCGGTGAGATAGGCCTGGTAGATGACGTCGGCCCCGCCGGTGCGGATCGCGTCCTCGGTCGCCCGGCGTGCCTGCTCCTCGTCGAAGCGCTCGTCGTCGTAGGTGAGCATGCGCGCTACCGCGAGGCCGTCCGCCTCGAGCCGCGCGAGGTGAGCCGCCTCGTGCGCGTTCCCCTTGGCCATGATGATGCGCCCGTACGGATCGAGGACATGCGGGCGCTCGAGCTCGCCGCGCACGACGCGGAGCCCGAGCTGCGTCAGGTGCGGGCAGGCGAGGTGGTTCCCGAGGTCCGAGGGTGAGAGCCGCAGCGTGCCGTCACGCGAGAGTCGCATCACCCGGAGTATCAGCGGTCGAGCAACTCGGGCTCACGCCGCCCAGACGAGCATGCTGCTGCCAGTCGTCACTCGAACCGCTGAAGTAGTGACTTCAGAAAGAACCCGAATCCCGCAGATTGCGGCATTACGAGGATTCGAACCGCGCTCACGTCTACGGCGAGCATGATGTCCGGAGCATTCGCACGGGTTCTCGACGTGGCCAGTGTTGCCCGGGTCACGTCGAATGATCGCAGACGCAGGGAAGCACTACCGAAGGCTCAAGGTCGAGAGAACACGGCGACCAAGATCGCCGGCACGGACGATCGAAAGCCTTGACACAGTTGGGGCCCATCCAGAGACGTGGACGAAGGACATAATGCGGACCCATGACCACGAGAGGAAAATTGCCAACTCAGAAGACGCTTGCGCGCCCTTGCGCTCCCATAGCACCTACGAGCCCGATCGAGTCCACGGTCGATGAGTACGTGAAGCACGTCCGCCCGGACATAGCCGAGGAGTTCAAGGAGTGGCGCGCTCTGACCGACGAGGTGGCAGTGGAACGCGCGGCGCTCGGGCTGTGGTCGGACGGGCGCGCGCGAAGCATCCGCACCAGTACCGGGTTCCGCTTGCGGCTCTTCAGAAGAGCCGCAAGCGCCTGGCCGCCAACCTCCCGAAGCTCCGCGCGGCGGAGACCTTTGAGGATCTGTCGACCTCGTTGAGGAGCTGATCAGGCCGATCCCGGGGATCGGCGAACTGATGGTGTACGACACTGCCATTCGGATCGGCGCGCGATTCGACCTCGAACCGGTGAAGGTGTACGTCCATGCCGGGACACGTGACGGGGTGCGCGCGCTTGGCCTCGACGGTGGCCAATCGGTCATCGAGATGCACGAGTTGCCCGAGCCGATCCGTCGCCTGAGCGGACGAGAAGCCGAAGACCTGCTGTGCCGCTACAAGAGCTCGCTCGGCAGCAAGCGCATGACCACGGCCCCCGAGCAGCTTAGGGTCTAACCGCCGGTTGGGACCGGGGCGGTAAACAATGATTCCGCGCGCCAAGCCGCCGACATGCTCACACAAGACCTGTCGAGCCAGCGCTCCACATCGCAGGCGTTGAACGCGAGTCCGAACCGCTGACGTGATTTCAGCAGGGTCTCGGATGGCGCAAAGTGCGGCATTACTGGACTCGTAAGCGCCCTCACTTTGTGCGTGTCGCTGAGGGCGGCGCCGCGGAGAGGTCGCCACGTCCGAGCCGAACGCACTCCGTCCTACGATGTATCAGTGCGAACGAGGCCGGCGCTCACGTCGGCGGCCGTACGCTGATACCGCCGGAGCCTGGTGACGTCGGGCTTCCCGGTTCGTGGACGTGCGGACTAGGCGGCCACCCGGGCTCGCGCTTCGGCGTGCCCGTCCGAGTCGACCTCGTCCAGGGCCTGCGCCAACGCCTCGGCGATCCGTTGGCGAGGAGCGGCGGGACGGCGTTCCCGATCTGCCGCGCGATCGACGTCATCGGCTGATCCTCCGGCAGAACACGAAGTCGTCCGGGAAGCTCATGCAGCGCGCGGCCTCGCGGATCGTGATCGGCCGGTGCTCGCTCGGGTGGAGGTAGCGGCCCTTCTCCGGCTTGTAGAACTCGGTGCGGATCGTGAACGCCGGCCGGTCCCACCAGAGCCGACCGAAGACGTCGGTGGTGCCGGTCGGCTTGTTGCGCCAGCAGGCGCGGACGAGATGGCCGAGCCGGCGCGCGTCGAGGTTGCGTTGCATCTGGAAGCGGTTGCCGCCGTCGCGCGGAACGTGCCTTGTAGCGGCGAGCTCTCCGGCCGGGGTTGCGGCCGATGTGCCAGTCCTTCCGTCGGGCTGCAGCGGCAGCCCCTCGACCGCGTCGCGGAACGTCCGCCACGGTCTCGCCGCCGAGCGGAAGCTCGTCGGGGTCGCAGTGCGTCTGCTGCCGGCCACGGCACGTCGCCGTCCTGGACGCCGATCACGATCGCGCGTCGGCGTCGTTGCGGGTACGCCGTAGTCGGCCGCGTTGAGGATCCGTCCCTCGACGCGGTAGCCGAGTCGCCTCGCGCGGCTTCGCTGAACGCGTCGTACTCGGCCGACTTGAGCAGCTCGGGGACGTTCTCCATCACGAACGCCTGCGCGTCGCTCTCCGTCAAGCGCGCGGAGGTACTCGCGCCAGAGTCCGCGGCGCTCGAAGCCGACCAGGTTGCGGTTCAGCGGCGAGAAGCCTTGGCAGGGCGGCCCGCCGATGACGACGTCCGCCTCCGGGAACGCTCGACGTCCTCGATCTGTCGGCGACGCATCGTGCGCGTCGCCGAAGTTGGCGGCGTAGGTGGCGGCGGCGTCGCGGTCCATCTCGACCGCGAACACGAGTTCGAAGCGGCCGCAGTCGACGAAGCCGCGCGTCATGCCGCCGCAGCCCGCGAACAGGTCGATCAGGGTGTACTGGACCGGCACTCACGGTGACGGATCGTACGGCCGTTGGTGGACGAGACCGTCGTGCTCAGTGCGCGACCGAGGCCCCTTCGGCGACTCGCTCGCCGAACTCGGTGGCCAGCACTTCGTAGTCGTCTCGCAGCGACTCCGCGAGACCGATCGCAAGAAGCGCACGAGCCCGTGAGAGACCGACATACAGGGCCTGCCGCACCTTGTTACCCTCCAGATCGTCGACGTCGACGAAGCAGACCGCGTCGGCCTCAAGTCCCTTGAAACTGGACACCGTCGCGTACCGGATACCGGGTCTGGACTCGTCGTTCGACGCGTCGACCACGGGGGCCGTGAGCCCTTCGAGGCTGACGCCGACCGAGCTCTTGGCGAGCGTGCGAGGTCCAAGAGGACCATGTCCTCGGGCTTCACGCCCTGGGAGAGCAGTCTCTTGAGGTGGTTTGTGAGCAGCCGGCGCAAGTGAGCCTCGTCTCGGTACCACAGGTGCTCGACGCCCCGGCCCCTTCGCGCTCAGAACCTCCTCCGTGTCAGTGACACTGAGCATCGCCGTCTCGGTCGCGATCGCGGCCGTGTTTCTGCAGTTGACCCTGAGTCGGTACTGCGCCGGCTCGTGTCCGAGAAGCCCCTGGAGTGACGTCGTGTCCGTGCCCGCATAGACATTCTGCTTGTGGTCGAGGAAGGAGCGCCACTTCTCCTCGCGCAGCCCGCCGACGAGCGCGGCGTCGAGGACGTCGAGGTACGCCGGGCGGAGGACGTCCTGTGCCTCGTCGACCAGCAGGACGTCGAACTCGGGCTCGCGCTCGAGCAGAACCTCCAACGCAAGCTCGGGGTAGAAGAGAGCGAACAGGTCTTCCTGGGAGGCCTCGGGCAGTCGATGTTCGAATCCTGCATCGTGGACGAGCCCGACCATGAACGAGTGGACGGGCCAAGCAACACGGTACCGGCTCGGTGGCTGCACAAAAC
>CAWHPO010000008.1:0-24037 GCA_963831285.1 uncultured Gaiellaceae bacterium
CTGGTCGAGGCGCTCCTCGCGCGTTACGTCGAGCCGGGAGCTCGCGTGCTCGACCCGTTCGCCGGCTCCGGCACGACCCTCGTGCAGTGCCTGGAGTCGGGCTACGACGCGGTCGGGATCGACGTCGCGGCGTTCAACTGCCTGCTGATGCGGGTGAAGACCGCGCACTACGACCTCTTCCGGCTCGAGACCGAGATCCGCGACGCGTCGATCGCCCCGGCAGATCGCGCCGGCGGCCCCGCGGCTACGTGCAGGAGTGGTTCGCGCCCGAGGCGGCTGCCGAGCTGCTCCACTTCCGCTCGCTCCTGGACGACTACGAGCACGCGGAGCTGCTGCAGGTCGTGCTCGTCGCGGGCCGCGCGGTCTGCGCGCCTCACGACGCACTTCGATCTGGACTTCCCGAGGTCACCGCAGCGCGAGCCGTACTGGTGCCACAAGCACCGCCGCACGTGCTCGCCCGTGGGCAGCGCGCGGCGGTTCCTCGACCGCTACCTCCTCGACACGCTGGAGCGGGTCGAGGCGTTCCAGCGGGTTCGGGAGGCGGGACGTACGGCGGCGGTGGTTCACGGCCTGACCGAAGAGGCCGAGCTCGAGGGCCCGTTCGACGTGATCCTGACGTCGCCGCCGTACCCGGGGCTGATCGACTACCACGAGCAGCACCGCTACGCCTACGAGCTGCTCGGCCTCGACGACCGGCGCGAGCAGCGAGCTCGGCGCGGCTGCGCGCGGGACGAGCAGGCGTGCGGTCGAGGAGTACGCCGACGGGATCGTCGCGCGTGCTCCGGCGTGCAGTCGGAGTCGCTGGCGTCCGGACGCGCCCGTGATCGTGGTCGTGAACGACCGCCGCGACCTCTATCCGGCGATTCTGCGAGCGGAGCGGATTACGGCTCGTCGAGCGGCTCGAGCGCCACGTAAACCGGCGCACGGGCCGCCGGGCCGGCGAGTACTTCGAGTCGATTCTCGTCTGTGTACGAGAAACGTAAGAGATCGGCCGCGGCGGCGGGAGCGACCGACCACGGGGGTAGCCTGGCCGGGAAAGCGAGGAAGGGAGTAACGACATGAGAAAGCTCATGCGCCGGCCCTCGCCGGCGATGGTCGTCGCGTGTCTGGCGCTGCTCGTCGCGCTCGTCCGGGACAGGCGTCGCCGCGGTCTCGGTCTTGACGCGGAACAGCGTCGGAACGCTGCAGCTGAGAGACGGCGCGGTGTCGAATCCAAGGTTCGCAACAACGCGGTCAACTCGGCGAAGGTCGCAGTCGCGGTCGCTGCTGCGATCCGACTTCGCTCCGGGCCAGCTTCCGGCGGGTCCCAGCCGGTCCACAGGGCCCCGCAGGCCCGGCGGGCGCCGCCGGCGCTGCCGGTCCGGCAGGCGTGATCGGCGCGATCACCGTGCGGCCGCAGACCGTCTCCATCCCGGATCCCGGGCCGGGCTTCGGGAAGGGCTCGGTCACCAGTGAGTGCAGCGGAAGCGAGCGCGCGATCTCGGGTGGCACGTCGTGGAGCGACGACAATCCGGCCTACGAGCTCGTGACGAGTCAGCTGCGGCCGGTCATGAACGCGCAGAACCAGGTCACCGGGTTCTCGGCCGTCGGGATCAACAACAGCGGACAGACGAGCACGTTCAGCGTCTACGCGCTCTGTTACACGCCGTAGCGATCGTGGGGGAAACGACGTTTCCCCCCACGTACCCCCCTTCCTCTTCGCTGCGCCTGACTGGCCGGGCTTGGCCTCCCGGCCGGCTTAGCCGGCCTCCGGCGATCGGAGTCGGTGACGACTCGGCCTAGATTCGCTAAATCGGCGCGGAGGCGTTGATCTCTTGTAGCGCCTTCGTGCCTACCGTCAGCTGGGTGCTCGCTCGCGCGGTCACCCATGCGCTCGTCGGCCTCGAGCCGCGCCGCGTCGAGGTCGAGGCTCACCTGCAGCCGGGAATCCCGGGCTTCGCGATCGTCGGTCTCGTGGACCGGGCCTGCCAGGAGGCGAAGCACCGGGTGCGGAGCGGAGTCGTCTCCGCCTCGCTCGAGTGGCCCCTCAACCGGCGGATAACCGTCAACCTCGCGCCGGCCGCGCTCCGCAAGGAGGGATCGGGCTTCGATCTCCCGATCTCCCTCGCCGTGCTCGGTGCGACGCGACAACTGCCCCCGGAGCGGCTCGCGGCGCACGCCTCCGTCGGCGAGCTCGCTCTCGACGGGCGGATCCGCCCGGTCCCGGGCACGCTCGCCGTCGCCGAGGGAGCGCGCCGGCCGGGGCTGCACCCACGTCGTGTGCGCGGTCGAGTCGGCCGCGGAGGTCGCGCTCGCCGGCGTCGAGCCGGTTCCCGTCCGCCACCTCGGCGAGGTCGTCTCCTACTTTCGAGGCGAGATCGAGGCGCCCCGCTACGAGCCGCTCGCGGCACGCGCGGCGGACGAGGCCGCCGGCCCGGACCTCGCCGACGTGCGCGGCCAGGAGCGCGCCCGTCGTGCGCTCGAGGTCGCGGCCGTCGGCTCGCACAACCTGCTGCTGATCGGGCCGCCGGGCACGGGGAAGACGATGCTCGCACGCAGGCTTCCGGGAATCCTGCCGGAGCTCACGCGAGGCGAGGCGCTCGAGGTGACGCGCATCCATTCGGTCGCTGGGCTCCTCCCGCCCGGGCGGCCGCTCCTCGTGCAACCGCCGTTTCGCGCGCCGCACCACAGCGTGTCGGTCCCTGCCGTCGTCGGAGGAGGCTCGAGCCCGCGGCCGGGCGAGGTCTCGCTCGCGCACCGAGGTGTGCTGCTCCTGGACGAGCTGGCCGAGTTCCCGCGATCCGTTCTCGAGTCCCTGCGCCAGCCGCTCGAGGACGGCGTCGTCTCGGTCGCCCGGGTCGGCGGCCACGCCCTCTTCCCGGCGCGGTTCCAGCTCGTCGGGACGATGAACATGTGCCCGTGCGGCGCGCGCGGGGATCCTGCAGTGGAGTGCTCGTGCACGGCGCAGCGGCTCGCCGCGTACCGGGAGAAGCTCTCGCGCGCGCTCCTCGACCGGTTCGACCTCGCCGTCGCGATGCCGAGAGCGCGCGCTGCGGAGCTCGCCGCGCCGCAGTCGGAGCCGTCCTCGGCGGTTCGGCGCAGGGTCCTCGAGGCGCGAAAACGGCTCGGGGTCGCCGTTCCGCGGCGCACCGAGGCTGCGTCGGAGCTGCTCTCGAACGCGGTCGATCGGCTCCCGCTCTCCGGGCGCGGGCGGGCGCGGGTCGCGCGCGTCGGGCGCACGATCGCGGCCCTCGCGGGAGCGGATGCCGTCGACCCGAGCCACGTCGCCGAGGCGCTCTCGTACCGCATCCCGGGTGAGCTGCCTGCCGCGTGAGCGAGGTCCCTTGCATTCGGCGCCGAGATCCGGCGTTCCCGGAGCTTCTCGCCGCGATCCACGACCCACCGCCGCAGCTGTACGTACGGGGCGACGCCTCGCTCGACGTGCTGTCCAGGACTGGGGTCGCGGTCGTGGGCGCGCGTGCGTGCTCCTCGTACGGCCGGTCCGTGACTCGCTCGCTCGCGCGCGATCTCGCGTCGGCGGGGCTCGTCGTCGTGAGCGGCCTCGCGCGAGGGATCGACGGCGAGGCCCACCGCGGAGCGCTCGCGGCTGGCGGGGCGACCGTCGCCGTGCTCGGCTGCGGAATCGACCGCGACTACCCCGCCGCGCATGCGGAGCTCGCGCGGCGGGTTCGCGAGTCGGGCCTCGTCGTCTCCGAGTACAGCGAGGGAACCGAGCCCGCACCGTGGCGGTTCCCTGCGCGGAACAGGATCATCGCCGGTCTGTGCGCGGCGACCGTCGTCGTCGAGGCGCGGGAGCGAAGTGGAGCGCTCATCACGGCGGACTTCGCGCTCGAAGAGGGGCGCGAGGTGCTCGCCGTGCCGGGGGAGATCACGAGCTCGCTCTCGGCTGGGACGAACGCCCTGCTGAGGCTCGGCGCGACGCCGGTTACGTGTGCAGCCGACGTGCTCGAGCTCTTCGACCTCGAGCCCGTGCGGGCGTCGGCGGCATCGCTCGGGCCGGTCGCGGACGGGCTCCTCGCGCGCCTCCGCGACGCGCCACGCACGGCCGACGAGCTCGTGCGAGTCGCCGGAATCGATCCCGGTGACGGCTCGGCCGCGCTGATGGAGCTCGAGCTCGCGGGTCGGGTCGTACTCGAGGACGGCGTCTATCGCGCGAGCATCTAAGCGCGGGCTGTGCCACCCGCCTTCACGAAGGCGGCGCGGGGCGTGCGCGCGACCGCAGGAGGAGCAGCGCCAGCACGTCGAGCGCCGCCGCCGCGAGCAGAAGCCCGACCGGCAGCGCCGGCGTCGCGGAGAGAAGGAGGTTGAGCACGACGCCCGCGAGCAGGAGCACGAGCGTGAGCACCAGGGCGACACGCAGCCTCCGGGCACGGACCTGCGACACGCGACCACTGTAGGACACGAATCACGGCCGATGGCCCGTGCAGGCTCCGCCGGTGGGCTCCCGTCTAGGATCGCGGGTCCGTGTCCACCGTCTCGTTCTGGCTCGCCGAGCCGACGGAGCCGCTGTCGTCGCCACGGCTCGACGGTCGCGCCGACGTCGCCGTGGTCGGCGGGGGCGTGACGGGCTGCTCGTGCGCGCTCGCGCTCGCCGAAGCCAGCCTGAAGGTAAGGCTCTTCGAGGCGCGTGAGATCGCAGGCGGCGCGAGCGGCCGGAACGGCGGCTTCGCGCTGCGCGGCGGGTCGGCCGCGTATCCCGTCCTGGTCGAGTCGATCGGCGACGAGCCGACGGCGGCCCTGTGGCGCTGGACGGAGGCCGAGCTCGAAGAGCTCGCAGCCCTCGCGGGCGATGCCTTCCGAAGGACGGGCAGCCTCCGTCTCGCCGCCGACGAGGAGGAGCGCGAGGAGCTCCGTGCCGAATACGACGGCCTCCGTTCCGCCGGCTTCGCCGCCGAGTGGCGCGAGGATCTGCAGCCGCCGCTCGCCGGCCGCTACCCCTCAGCTCTCTTCCATCCCAATGACGGCGTTCTGCAACCTGCGAGGTTCGTGCGCGGGCTCGCACAGCGCGCGGCGGCGGCGGGCGTCGAGATCCACGAGCACACGCACGTCGAGTCGCTCGAGCAAACCGCCGCCCACACCGTCGTCGTGGCCACCGACGGGTATCCGAGCGGCCTCCTCGGGGAGCTCGAGGGGCTCGTCGTCCCGACGCGCGGCCAGGTCATCGCGACGGAGCCGATCGACGAGCTGCTGTTCGAGATCCCGCACTACGGACGGCACGGATTCGACTACTGGCATCAGCGCCTCGACGGGCGCATCGTCGCCGGCGGCTTCCGGGACGTCTCCCTCGACACGGAGTTCACGGACGAGGAGGTGCTCACGGCGCCGGTGCAGGAGGCGCTCGAGCGCTTCGTCGAGGCGCACGTCGGCCGCCCGCTCCGCATCGACTTCCGCTGGGCCGGGATCTTCGGGATGGTCTTCGACTTCCTCCCCGTGGTCGGCCGTGTGCCGGGGCACGAGCAGCTCTGGGTAGCGGGAGGCTACTCGGGCCACGGGAACGTGCTGGGCTTCGCGTGCGGCAGACTCGTGGCGCGGGCGATCCTCGGCGACCTCGATCCGCTGCTCGCGCTCTTCGAGCCTGCTCGCCTTCTCGGAATGGAGTTCGACAGGCCGCCGACGCGGCAGCTCTAAGAGCTCACAGGTCGAGCTGCTGTAGGTCGAGCTCGCCGGCCTTCGCGTACGCCGCCTTCGCGATCGCGAGGTCCTGGATCGCGAGACCGGTCGAGTCGAAGAGGGTGATGTCTCCCGCGCTCCGGCGCCCGTCGGCGTCGCCGACGAGCACCGCTCCGAGCTCGGTTACGTCCGAGCGCGCGACCGCACCGGCCTCGACTGCGGCCGCGAGCTCGCCTCCGTGGCTCGCCTGCTCCCAGTCGTCGCAGAACAGGTGCGCTCGGCGCAGCTCGCCGACGGCGACCTCGGCCTTCCCCGGCCCGTCGGCGCCGAGGAGCGAGACGTGCTGCCCGGGCTCGAGCGTTTCCTCCGGGTACAGAACCTCCGAGCCCGGCGTCACGGTCACGACGACCTCGCAGGCGAGCGCCTCGGCGGCACTCGCGGCCACGCGGGCGCCCAGTCGGTCGGCGACCAGTCGGCACCGGGCCTCGTCCACGTCCCACACGAGCGGCACGACGCCGCGGGCGACGAGCATCCTCGCCGTCTCGGCGCCGTTCACGCCGCAGCCGACCACCGCATAGGAGGACGCCTCCGCGCGGCACAGCGCGTCCGCGGCGAGCACCCCCGCCGCGGCTGTACGGAGCGCCGTCACCGCGGCGGCGTCGAGCAGGGCGAGGAGCCGTCCGTCCTCGGCGTCCGACAGGACGACGAGCCCGGTCACCGTCGGGAAGCCGCGTGCCGGGTTCCCGGGGAACGAGGTGACCCACTTGAGAAGCGCGTGGCCGTCCCCGAGGGCGGGCATCGCCCGGAAGTCGCCCGCCGGGTAGTTCGAGACGTAGACCTTCGACGGCATCGACCACGTCGACCGGGCATGCGCCTCGAAGGCGGCGCGCACGGCGTCGTACGCCTCGTGCGGCGAGACGGCGCGCTCGACGTCTGCGGCTCGGAAGACGGGGATCACCGAGGCAGCCGCCTACGCGGCCTTGACGGCCGTGATCAGCTTGAGCACGGACTCCTTGGCGTCGCCGAACAGCATCGTCGTCTTCGGGTCGAGGTAGAGCTCGTTGTCGATGCCCGCGAACCCCGGATTCATTGAGCGCTTCAGGACGACGATGCTGGCCGACTTGTCGACGTCGAGGATGGGCATGCCGTAGATCGGGCTCCCGGGATCGCTCCGGGCGGCGGGGTTCGTCACGTCGTTCGCGCCGATGACGAGCGCGACATCCGTCTGCGGGAACTCGGGGTTGATGTCGTCCATCTCGAAGAGCTGGGTATACGGGACGTTCGCCTCGGCGAGGAGGACGTTCATGTGCCCTGGCATCCTTCCGGCGACCGGGTGGATCGCGTACTTGACGTCGACGCCCTTCTCCTCGAGGAGGTCGGCGAGCTGGCGGACGTCGTGCTGCGCCTGGGCCACCGCCATCCCATAGCCGGGCACGACCACGACCTTGCGCGCGAACGAGAGCTGCACGGCCACGTCGTCGGGCGTCGTCGCGCGCACCGTGCGGCCGTCGTCCGCTCGCGCCTGCCCGACCCCGGCCTGCACCTGTCCGAACGCGCCGAAGAGGACGTTCGCGATCGACCGGTTCATGGCCTTCGCCATGAGCAGCGTGAGCAGGGTGCCCGAGGCTCCGACGAGCATTCCGGCAACGATCAGGACGGTGGAGTCGAGCACGAACCCGGTCGCCGAAGCCGCGAGGCCGGTGAACGCGTTGAGCAGCGAGATCACGACGGGCATGTCCGCGCCGCCGATCGGCAGCACGAACATGACGCCGAAGACGAGTGCGAGGAGGATGAGGACGACGATCGACCACTGCGCCTCGAGTCCAGCGACGATCGCGACGCCGAGCGCGACGGCCCCGCCGAGGACGAGGACGTTGACCACGTTCTGGCCGGGGAAGACGATCGGTCGGCCGCTGACCAGCTCCTGCAGCTTCGCGAAGGCGACCAAAGAGCCCGCGAACGAGATCGAGCCGATGAGCGCCGAGAGCGAGACGGACAGTGCCTGATCCCAGGCCAGCACGCCGTGGCGCTCGTGGAACTCGGCGAGCGCGATCAACGCCGCCGCGCCGCCGCCGACCCCGTTGAACAGGGCGACCATCTGCGGCATCGCGGTCATCTTCACGCGGCGCGCCCCGATGAACCCGACCACGCTGCCGATGGCCGCGGCCACGACGATGAGGGCCCAGTTCGAGATGCCGTCGATGAGCAGCGTCGTCGCGATCGCGACGAGCATCCCGACCCCGCCCAGCCAGTTGCCGCGGCGCGCGTGCTTCGGCGAGGAGAGGAAGCGCAGCGCGAGGACGAAGCAGATGATCGCGACGAGGTAGAGGAGGCTCGTGACGTTCGGGTTGGAGATCACTCCGGCGGCTCCTCGCGCCTGGGCTCGGGGCGGCGCTTGAACATCTCGAGCATGCGGTCGGTCACGAACCAGCCGCCGACGACGTTCGCGGTCGCGAGCACCATCGCGACGAACCCGATGGCCTGCGTGAAGGTGTCGTCGGCGAAGCCGAGGATGAGGATCGCCCCGACGATGACGATGCCGTGGATGAAGTTCGTGCCCGACATCAGGGGCGTGTGCAGCATCGTCGGCACCTTCGAGATGACCTCGAAGCCGAGGAAGGCGGCGAGGACGAGGATCGTCAGCTCGATGACGAACGGGAGGCTCGTCACGCGCTCTCGCCTCCGGCTCGCGTGACGCACGCGCCGCTCGTGATCTCGTCGTCCCAGTCGAGGACGAGCTCGCCCTCGGGCGCGAGGTGGAGGAGCAGCGCGCCGACGTTGCGTGAGTAGAGCTGGCTCGCGTGGTACGCCATGGTCGAGGGGAGGTTGCGTGTGCCGATCACCGTCACCCCTCCGTGCTCGACCGTCTCGCCGGGCACGGTCACCTCGCAGTTTCCGCCGGTGTCGGCCGCGAGGTCGACGATGACGGAGCCCGGCCGCATGCGCTCGACGGCGCTCGCCGGGATGAGCCTCGGCGCCGGGCGCCCGGGGACTGCGGCGGTGGTGACGACGACGTCGAAGTCCGGGATCCGCTCCTCGAGCGCCGCCTGCTGCCGCGCCTGCTGCTCGGGCGTGAGCTCGCTCGCGTAGCCGCCCGCGGTCTCCTCCGTGCGGACCCCGAGGTCGAGGAACGTCGCGCCGAGGCTCTGCACCTGCTCCGCGACCGCGGGGCGGACGTCGAAGGCCGACACGACGGCGCCCAGCCGGCGCGCTGTCGCGATCGCCTGCAGGCCGGCGACGCCTGCGCCGATGACGAGCGCCCGCACGGGCGCGATCGTCCCCGCGGCCGTCATCAGCATCGGGAAGAGCCGGGGGACCCGATCCGCGGCGAGCACGACGGCCTTGTAGCCCGAGACGGTCGCCTGCGACGACAGCGCGTCCATCGACTGGGCGCGGGTGATCCGGGGGATCGACTCCATGGCGAAGCCGACGAGCTCGCGCTCGCGGAGTCGGGCGATCCCCGCTGAATCCGTGAGCGGCTGGAGGAAGCCGACGACGACGGTGCCCGGGGCGAGCCGGCCCACGAGCTCGGCAGAGGGCGGCGCCACGCAGACGAGAGCGTCCGCTCCGGGCGCCAGCGCGCTCCCCTCGACGAGCTCCGCTCCGGCCGCTTCGTAGTCGCCGTCGGGGAAGCCGGCTGCGTCCCCTGCACCGCGCTCGACCCTCGATTCGAACCCGCTGTCGCGGAGCTTCGAGAGCGTCTCGGGGACGAGCGCGACGCGCCGCTCGCCGGGAGCGGTCTCCTTCGGAACGGCGACTCGCATGCCGCCGCGAACTCTACGGAGACGTCGGAGGCGCCGGGCCTCGAACCGTCACAGCGACCCCCACACGTCGAGCTTCGTCCTGGTGCGGCGAATCACGTCGTCCGTGAACGAGGTCGTGCCGTCGTGGCCGCCGAGATCGGCGGTGCGGACGCCGTCCGCGACTGCCTCGAGGCACGCCTCGCGCAGCGCGCGGCCCGCAGCCTGCGAGGGCGCGTCCTCGGCGTGGGAGAGGAGCGCGGCTCCGGCGAGGATCATCGCCATGGGGTTCGCGACGTCCTTCCCCTCGAGTGCGGGCGCGGTGCCGTGCGCCGCCTCGGCCATGAGGGCGCTCGGCACGTAGTCGTCCCCGAACGCGACGAGGAGCGACTCCGAGCCGGCGATCGAGCCGAAGAGCGGAAGCACGAGGTCGGACAGGATGTCCCCGTCTCGGTTGAGCGCCGGGATCACCATCGGCGCGCCGCTCGACGAGATGAGGAGGGCGAACGTCGCGTCGATGAGCTGCGGCTCGTACGTGACGTCGGGGTGACGCAGCGCTGCGGCGTCCATCTCCTCCTTCAGCATGCCCTCGTAGATCGGGCTCACCGTGTACTTCGGGCCGCCGAAGACCTTCGCGCCCATGCGCTCGGCCTGCCTGAACGAGAACTCGGCGACCGCGTGACAGATCCGCCGCTCGATGCGCTCGGTCCGCAGCGCGACCTCGTCGTCGCCCGAGCCCTCGCGCCATTCGGTCGCGCCGTAGGCATCCCCGACGGCCATCCGCACCACCGAGATCGGCGCGTGCACGCCTCCGAGCGGGACGACGCCGGGAATGCGACGACCCGTTCTCACGATCACCTTGCCGCCGATCTCCTCGCGGAGGATCCGGTTCGGCGAGCCGACGTCGCCGGCCCCTTCCGGCGTGACGGTTGCCGCCTTCAGGCCGAAGCCGTGCTCGCGAATCGCTGCGGCAGCCTCGTAGACGACGCCGTTCTCGCTCGCGCGCCGCCCCGCCAGCGAGAGGTCGAACCGGACAAAAGCGAGCTCGACGCCGATCACGTCCGGCGCGAGCGCGCGCACCGCCTCCTCCAGGAGCTCCTGTCCGGTCTGGTCGCCTTCCAGGACGACGATCGTCTGCATGCGCGGAGATCCTATAAGCAGGTTCTCCGCGCGAGAACCGGTCTGAAATGACGACTTGTGTTTTTCTATCCTTTTCCTCTACCATCACGCTTCTCCCACATCGGCATTCAGGAGGAAAAGGAATGGCGAGAAAGACGATCCTCGTATGCGACAACTGCGGGAAAGAGGTGCCCGACAGCCGTGGCGCCGTGATGCGACTCAATTACACGGATGCACGACGCGGCTCGAAGCAGGCCGATCTGTGCGACGGCTGCGCCGGCGAGATGCCCGGCCAGGCGGTCGCGCGCCGCGGTCGCAGGCCGAAGTCCGCGACCGCGTAGCTCCGAGGCACCCGGGGTCGCGCGCGCCCGCGCGACCCCGCGCGAAGGTTTCGGCGCTCTTTGCACAAAGCCTCGCGCCGCGTACGAAAGTGCGCCCGGGGCCAGGACTACGATGGACGAATGGGCCTTTCGCTCGTCGTCGGGCCGGCGCACGCCGGCAAGGTCGCGCTGCTCCTGGAGCGCTACGTCAGTGCGCTCGGCAATCCCGGCGCAAGAGCGGAATCTGCGAGCGCAGACTCCGCTCGCGCGGAGCCCGGGGATCCCTGGCTCGTCGTTCCGAACCGGCTCGACGTCGACCGCGTCGAGCGCGATCTCATCGGCCGCCGGCCGGCGCTCCTCTCCGGCACGATCGGCACCTTCGACGACCTCTTCCGAGAGCTCGCAGGCGACGACGGGATTCGTGAAGCGTCGGACTCCCAGCGCATGCTCGCCGCCCGGCGCGCGATCGCGGGACTCGAGCTCGACGAACTCGGGCCGTCGGCGCAGACCTCGGGCTTCCCCGACACGCTGCTCGCGACCATCGGCGAGCTCGAGGCCGGCCTCGCGGAAGTGGAGCGGCTGGACGGAGACCTCCGCAGGCTCATTCACGCGTATCGCGCGGAGCTCGCGCGAGTCGGGCTCAGAGATCGCGACGGCGTCCGGCGGAGCGCGGTCGAACGGTTGCAGACCGACCTGGAGGCCTGGTCGGACGCGCCTGTCTTCGCCTACGGCTTCGAGGATCTGACGGGTGCCGAGTGGGCGCTCCTCGAGGCGCTGGCGGCGCGCACACATGTCACCGTCTCCATCCCCTACGAGTCCGGGAGAGCAGCGTTTGCGGCTCTCGAAGGAACGGTCGAGGATCTCGCCGGCCTCGCGCGCGGGGCGATCGAGGAGCGTCCGCGAGCTGTGAGGTTGTCGACGCCGCCCGCGCTCGCGTATCTCGAGCAGGAGCTCTTCGCGGACGAGCCAGGGCGAAGCGTGCCGCTCGACGGCGCGATTCGCTTCCTCGAGGCGGCCGGCGGCCGCGGAACGGCCGAGCTCGTCGCGAGCGAGGTCGCCGCGCTCGTGCGCGGAGGAACTCCACCGGAGCGGATCGGCCTCGTGTGCGAGTCGGCGGAGAGATGGCGCGCTCCGCTCGAGACGGCGCTCGCACAGCTGCAGGTTCCGGTGCTCGTCGAGAGCCGGCGACGGCTGAGCGAGACGGCGCTGGGCCGCTCGCTGCTGACGCTCCTGCGCTTCGCGTGGCGCGGAGGGACGCGCGGCGACCTCTTCGCCTACCTCCGCTCGCCGTATTCGGGCATCGAGCGCCGTGCCGTGGACTTCGTCGAAGGACGGCTTCGTGGGCGCGCGATCTCCGATCCGGCCCGGGTCGAGGAGGAGACCGAGAAGCTCCGCGGCGCGCCGGTTCCGGCGCTCGTCGAGCTTCGCGCGTCGTCCGATCCCGTCGCCGCCGCGCTCGCGCTCGCCGGTGCGATGATGCGTAGCGCCTGGGGCCTCGAGGCGCCGCCGATCGGGGACGACGCGCGTGCGGACGCCAGGGCGTTCCGGGCCGCCGAGCGGACGCTCGGCGATCTCGGAGCCTTCAGCGAGGACGGCGCGGCGCTTTCTCCCGACGACGTTCTCAGCGCGCTCGAGCGGACGTCCGTGCCGCCAGAGAGCCCGGCGGCCGGGAGGGTCGCGGTGCTGGATCACGAGCGCGCGCGAACGAGATCGTTCGAGGTCGTCTTCGTGCTCGGCCTGGAGGAGGGCACGTTTCCGCGCAGGGGACGCCCGTCGCCCCTCGTGGGCGAGGAGCTCCGGCGAGAGCTGGGCGGCCGGCTCGAGCGCCCCGATCCGGTCGCGCGCGACCGCTACCTCTTCTACACGACCTGTACCCGCGCGACGCGGCGGCTCCTCCTCGTCCGCGAGTCCGCCGGCGACGAGGGCGTGCCCAGGGAGCCGAGCCCCTTCTGGGACGACGTCCGCGCGCTTTTCGACGAGGCCGAGGTGCAACGCGCGACGCAGCGGCGACCGTTGTCCGCGCTGACCTGGCCCCTCGAGTCCGCGCCGAGCGAGCGGGAGCGTCTGCGCGCGCTCGTCCGTCTGGCGGCCGGGGACGAGGAGGGCGCCGCGTCGCTCGCGGCCGCGAACGACTGGTCGCGGCGCCTCGATCGCGCCCGCGCGGCGTTCGATCGGCCGACGCAGCTACGGAGCAGCGCGGCGCTCGGACCGCTCGCGGCGAAGTCGGTCTTCTCCGCGACCGAGCTCGAGCGGTTCTCCGACTGCTCGTCGGCGTGGCTCTTCGAGCGCGTCGTCGATCCGAAGAGGATCGATGCCGAGCCCGACCCGATCCTCCGCGGGCAGGTGCTGCACACGACGCTCAACCGCTTCTACGCGGCGGTGCCGCGCGAGCTCGACTCCGAGCGCGTCACGCTCGAGAACGTCGACGCGGCGATCGCGCTCGCCCATCGGTGTCTCGACGACGCCCTCGAATCGGGGGTGCGCCTCGATTTGACCGAGCTGCAGGCGGCGGAGCTTCGGTACACGATGCGTACCGACCTCGAGGGCTTCGTCCGGGACGAGGCGGAGTCGGAGGTCGGGTTCGTGCCGCGCCGCCTCGAGGTCGCGTTCGGGTCGGAGCGCGCGGCTCCCGAGTTGCAGCGAGGCCTCGACCTCGGCGACGGCATCTCGCTCTCCGGGAAGATCGATCGGATCGACATCGACCCGTTCAGCACCCGCGGAATCGTCCAGGACTACAAGTCGGGCAAGGGCGCGCACTCGGCCCGCGACATCGATCGCGAGCTCCGGCTGCAGATCCCGCTCTACGTGCTCGCGCTGCGTGATCTGGTGGGCGTGGAGCCGCTTGGCGGCGTCTACCGCGCACTCGCGGGGCGCCGACTCACGCGCGGGATGCTGCGCGAGAGCGCGCGCGAGGATCTCCCGGGATTCGCGAAGGACGACTACCTCGACGAGGAGACCTTCTGGCGCCAGGTCGAGTCCGCGCGTGAGCGCGCCGCAGAAAACGCCGGCCGGATTCGCGCGGGCGACGTCCTGCACGACCCGAAGGGGGACGGGTGCCCGGCGTGGTGCGACCTCTGGCCGATGTGCAGGGTGAAGCGGGCATGACGGTGCTCGAAGCGGAGAGGGCGCTGAACGACGAGCAGCTCGAGGCGGTCGAGGCTCCGGGCTCGGTGTTCGTCTCGGCCGGCGCCGGCACGGGGAAGACCTCGGTGCTCGTCGAGCGCTACGTCCGAGCGGTCTGCGAGCGCGGCGTCGACGTCGACTCGATCCTGGTCATCACGTACACGCGCAAGGCGGCCGGCGAGCTCCGCGGCCGCATCCGTACGGCGCTGCGCGAGCGCGGGCGGCCCGACCTCGCGCGCGAGCTCGACGGTGCGTGGGTCTCGACGATCCACGGCTTCTGCAACCGGCTGCTGCGCACGTATCCGTTCGCCGCCGGTCTCGATCCTCGGTTCCGCGAGCTCGAGGAGGCGGGAGCGGCGGTGCTGCGCGGCGAGGCGTTCGAGCGTGCGCTCGAGGGGTTCTGCGCGACCGGCGAGCCCGAGCGCATGCGGCTCCTGGCCACCTATCGTGCCGACGGGCTCCGGCGCATGCTCACAGGCGTGTTCGAGACGCTCCGCTCGGCGGGCCGCGAGCTCGTCCTCGAGCTCGGCGAGCGGCCGAGCCTCGCGGACGCCGCCACCGTGCTTCGTGCCGAGGCGACGCGCTTGGTAGCCGACGAGTCGGCGACGGCCACGCAGCGACGGAACGCGACCGAGACCGTGCGTGCGCTCGACGCCGGCGCGACGCCCGAGCGTCTCGTCGATCTCTCGGCGTTCGCCTGCCGGGGAGCGCGGGCCGCGTCGTTCGAGCAGGCGCGGAAGGCCGCCGAGCGGGCTTCGCTCGAGGAGCTCGCCGCCGCAGATCGAGCGCTCCTGCAGGAGCTTCTCGAACGCTTTGCTGCCGAGTACACGGCCGCGAAGCGGCGCGAGTCCGCGGTCGATTTCGAGGATCTCCAGCTCGCAGCCCGCGATCTACTCCGGGCCGACGAGGCGGTTCGCGCGGAGATGCAGCTCCGTTTCCGCATGGTGATGGTCGACGAGTTCCAGGACACGAACCGGCTCCAGTGTGAGCTCGTGGAGCTCGTGGCCCATCCGGAGCTGACCGAGGTGTTCACGGTGGGGGACGAGTTCCAGTCGATCTACGGGTTCAGGCATGCCGACCTCGAGGTGTTCCGCGAGCGTCGCGCGCAGGCGCCGAGCCTGCTCGCGCTGACGCGCAACTACCGCTCGCGCCCGCAGGTGCTCTCGGCCGTGAACCACCTCTTCGGGGACGCTTTCGGCGACGACTACCAGCCGCTCGCGGCGTCCGCGGAGTTTCCGGACCCGGTGTTCGGGCATCCGGTCGAGCTCCTCGTCACGGACAAGCCGAGCTTCGCCGGGACCGGCGTGCACTGGCGTACGGGCGAGGCGCGGCGGATCGCGGGTCGGGTGCGCGAGCTCGTGGACTCGGGCGAGGCCGATCCCGGCGAGATCGTCGTCCTCTTCGCAGCGGGCACGGACGCGGAGCGCTACGAGGAGGCGCTGCGGCGCGAGGGCCTGCCGACCTATCGCGCGACCGGCCGCGGCTATTTCGGCCAGCAGCAGGTCGTCGACCTCCTCGCGTACCTGCGGCTCCTGCACAACCGCTACGACGACGTCGCGCTGACGACCGTTCTCGCTTCGCCGTTCGTCGGCGTCTCCAACGACGCGCTCGTGGTCCTCCGCCGAAACGCGCCTCGGCGGCCGCTGTTCACGGCGCTCGAGCGTGGCCTGCCAGAAGGGCTCGCCTCCAGTGACGAGCGGCTCCTGCGCGCGTTCCTCCAGCGCTACGAGCGGCTCGTCCGGGGCTCCGCGCGACTGGGGCTCGAGGCGTTGTGCGAGCGGATCGTCTCCGACCACGACTACGACCTCGCCATCCTCGCGCTCTGGGACGGCTCGCGTCGCTTTGCGAACCTCCGCAAGCTGGGGCGCCTCGCGGGCGACTACGAGTCGATCCGAGGCGCCGACCTCGCCGGGTTCGTGCGGTTCGTCCGCGAGCAGGACGCGCTCGGCGCGAAGGAGCTCGAGGCCGTGGCGGTGGAGGAGGGTGGAGGCGCCGTCCGGCTGCTCACGATCCACGCCGCGAAGGGGCTCGAGTTCAAGGTGGTGATCGTCGCGGATGCCGGGCGCGATATCGGCGGGCCGCGCGGGCCCGACGAGATCGTGGCGCTCTCGGACGGGCGCTTCGGGTTCCGCATGGTGCACCCCACCCGCGGCGACCGGCACCCGGTGTTCGACTTCGAGGAGGTACGCGAAACCGAGCGTGACCAGGAGCGTGCCGAGCGGCTCCGCCTGTACTACGTCGCGATGACGCGAGCGGTGGATCGGCTGATCGTCTCCGGCGCGATCGATCCGGATCGTGCGAACGACCGCTCCACGCCGATCGGCTGGGTGCTCGACCGGCTCGACGCACACGAGGCCGTCGCGACAGCGGACGAAGCGCCTGTCGAGCTCGAGCGCGACGACGCCCGCTTCGTGCTGAGCGTCAATCGCTTCGAGCAGGAGGCTGGGTCGGTCGGGGTCGAGGCCGATGCCGAGGAAGGCGCGTCCGAGGCCGGGCAGCTCGCCCTCTTCGACGAGATCCCCGCGGGGCGGTCTCGCCTGAGCATCGAGCTGCCGAAGCTCGCCGACGTCCCGACTCCTCCCCTGCACGACGTGCGCAGGCTGTCCTACAGCGCGCTCGCCCTGTTCGAGCGCTGCTCGTACCGCTACTTCGCCGAACGCGTCCTCGGCCTGCCACTGCGCCCCACCGTGAAGGGAACGGGTGGGGTGGAGGCAGGCCTCGCGGCGACCGAGCTCGGCGACGCCGTTCACCGGCTCCTCGAGCACGTGCCGCTCGACGATCCGGCGCCCCCGCTTCGCGAGGTGCTCGACGCGACCGTCCGCGGGTGGTACCCGGAGGTCACGGATGCCGAGCTCGAGCGCGTGGCCGCGCTCGTCGCCGCGTACTGCGACTCGGCGCTCGCACGGCGCCTCGCAGCGCTCGAAGGCGCCCGGCCCGAGCGACCGTTCGTCTTCGAGCACGACGGCGTGGTGATCCGCGGACGGCTCGACGTGCTCTGGCAGGAGGGCGAGCGTGCTCTGGTCGTCGACTACAAGTCGAATGCCCTCGAAGGGCGCGAGCCGGCGGAGATCGTCGAGGCCGAGTACGTGCTCCAGCGCCTCGTCTACGCACTCGTATGCCTCCGCGCCGGCGCCAGCGAGGTGGAGGTCGCGTACCAGTTCCTCGAGCGGCCCGAGGGCGTCGTGTCGACGACGTTCACGGCTGCCGCTGCCCCGGAGCTCGAAGCGCACCTGTCGGAGGCGATCGCACGCATCCGCACGGGCGACTTCCGCCCGACGCCGAGCGAGTTCGTGTGCTCCGACTGTCCGGCGCTGGACCTCGTCTGCGCGGGACCCCGCCTCCTGGCGAGATGATCGATGCCACGGGATCGCCATCTCCGGGGCGTGAGCTGGCCGCTCCGGGGCGCGACGGGAGAGCGGTGGCGAGGCTCGACGCCTCGCGCCGCTCTCCCGTCGCGAAGCGCACGCCCGACGCCAGGCCGCTGCGCGGCCTGCGTCCGGGCGGTAGCGGCCCGGACGCGCCAGATCGCGCATCCGGACGCGAAGATCGGGGCATCGATCATCTGAGGCCGGATAGCGTCCGCGCGGTGCGAGTCGCGGCGCTCTACGACGTCCACGGCAACCTTCCGGCGCTCGAGGCCGTGCTCGCGAGCATCGACGCCGAGGGCGTGGACGTGGTCGTCTCCGGCGGAGATCTCGTCGCGGGCCCGTTTTCGGCCGAGGTGCTCGCTCTGCTCGAGAGCCGGGCCGACGTCCGCTTCCTCCGCGGCAACGCCGACCGCCTCGTCCTCGAGGGCGTCGACGAGCACGGGCAGGACTGGACCGAGGCCCGAGAGCGACTCGGCGCGCGTGCGCTCGAGACCATCGGCTCCTGGCCGCTCACGGTCGAGCTCGAGATCGAGGGTCTCGGCCGCACGCTCTTCTGTCACGCGGTGCCCTCCGCCGACGAGCCCATCTTCACCCGGATCACGCCGGACGAGGAGGTCGCGCGGCTGATCGGGGACGTCGGGGCCGAGCTCGTGGTCTGCGGTCACACGCACGCGCAGTTCGACCGGCGTCTCCCGAGCGGGCTGCGAATCGTGAATGCCGGCAGCGTCGGCATGCCCTACCAGGGACGGCGGGGCGCGTTCTGGGCGCTCCTGGGACCCGACGTCGAGCTACGTCACACGGGGTACGACACGGAAGCGGCTGTCGCGGCGATCCGCGAGGCGACGGGGCCGACGCACGAGCAGCTTACCGGCTGGCTGCTCGAGCCTCCGGATCCCGAGGAGACGGCCGCCTACTTCGAGACCCTGCGCGCAAAGCGCGATGGCGCGTAGCTACGTCCGCGAGGCGCGCAGGGGCCTCGGGCGGCGGCGCGACCGGATCGGACCGATCATCGCGCGCCTGGCGGCCGAGCATGCGGACGCGCAGATCGCGCTTCGCTTCCGCAGCGACCTCGAGCTCCTCGTCTCGGTGATGCTCTCGGCGCAGACGACGGACGTGAACGTGAACAAGGTCACGCCGGCGCTCTTCGAGAAGTACCGCACACCCGAGGACTACCTCGCCGTCGCGATCGAGGAGCTGCAGCGCGACATCTACGCGACCGGCTTCTTCCGCCAGAAGGCGAAAGCGATCCGCGGGACCATGCAGATGCTCATCGAGGACTTCGACGGCGAGGTCCCGAGCCGGCTCGCGGAGCTCGTGAAGCTGCCGGGCGTCGCGCGGAAGACCGCCAACGTCGTGGCGTCCGAGCTCGGGCACGCGCAGGGAATCGTCGTCGACACGCACGTGCGGCGTCTGTCGCAGCGTCTCGGGCTCACGCGGCAGGAGGACCCCGTGAAGATCGAGCAGGACTTGCAGCGCGTCGTGCCGCGGGCCGACTGGGCGCGCTTCCCGCATCTCCTCATCTGGCACGGTCGCCGGATCTGCGAGGCGCGCCAGCCGCGGTGCGAGGTCTGCGTGATCGAGGACCTCTGCCCGTCGAGTCGCCTCCGTGCGGCTGACAGGAAGCGATCGGCCTCGAGCAGGTCGTCCTGAGCCAGCAGCGTCTTTGATCTGCGCGACCGAGATCTGCGATCGCAGATCTCGGTCTGCGGAAAGACTAGATCCAGCGGCGCCAGCGGAAGATCGCGAGCTGGATCGCGGTCGAGACGAGGATGAGGCCGGCGGAGACGCCGATCGTCCAGTAGCCGTCGTTGAATTCGGCGACGAAGTTCTGGCCGTAGAAACCGACGACGAACGAGGGTACGAGCACGAGCGAGGCGATGACCGTGAGCTTCTTCGCGACCTCGTTCTGGCTCTCCGCGATGCGGGACTGGTGGTAGTCGCGCGAGCTCACGAGCAGCTCGCGGGCGACGTCGAGCTCCTCGCCCGCACGGAAGAGCGTCTCGTACGTGTCCGCGAACTCGCGCTCGACCTCGTCCGGGAAGAGCGTATCGTCGTCGAGGTCGAGTGTCCGATCGCGAATGCGACGCACCGCGCCGCGCGTCGCGCCGACGGTTCGGCGCGCATGGATCAGGTCGTGGCGGAGGTCGGCGATGCGGCGCCGAACGCGCAGGCTCGGCCACCGGTCGATGTTGTCCTCGAGCTCGTCGATCTCGGCGTCGACCGAGTCGACGACCTCGAGGTAGGACTGCGCGACGTCGTCGATCACCCGGAACACGAGCTGCCCCACGCCGACGTCCTTGGCGGTCTCGAGGCAGCGGTGGTGCCAGGGCTCGCCCTGTGGCGGCGTCTTGCGCACGACGACGAGCCGGTCCGCCGTGGCGACGAGGTCGATCTCCTGGCTCTCGATCCGGTCCTCGTCGGGAAGCGGGGCCATCGCGACGAGGACGGCGAACACGTAGTCGCCGTGTCCTTCGAGCCACGGACGTTGCCGCTCGCCGGACTTCGCCGCCAGCACATCGACGATCCGGTCGTCGACACCCTTCGGAAGGGCCTCCACGATCTCTTCCCTGGTCGGATCGAGGAGCTCGAGCCAGCGCTCAGCCACGGACGCCGAGGGTAGGCCCGGCGTCGGACGCCGCCTATGCGGGCGTCGCCAACGAGGACGACTCGGGCCGGGCTCGAGCTGGGATCGCCTTCAAGCTCCTGCGACAGGGGTCAGACCAACTGACTGATCCCGATTCGCAGAATCGGGATGGTGGCGCTGCTCCTCGAGCCAGCGCTGCGCGTCGAGGGCGGCCATCGTGCCCGAGCCGGCGGCGGTCACCGCCTGCCGGTACGTGTGGTCCTGCACGTCCCCGGCGGCGAAGACACCCGGGATGTTCGTTCGGGTCGACCGGGGCTCGGTGACGAGGTAGCCCTGCTCGTCGTGATCGAGCCAGTCGAGGAAGAGCGCCGTATTCGGGTCGTGCCCGACGGCCACGAACAGGCCGTCGGCCGCGATGTCTCGCACCTCGCCGGTGACCGTGTCGCGCAGCCGCACGCCCGTGACGTGCCCGTTCCCCTCGCCGAGCACCTCGTCGACGACTGCGTTCAGCACGATCTCGACCTTGTCGTTCTCCTGTGCGCGGTCGACCATGATCGGCGACGCGCGGAACTCGTCGCGGCGGTGGACGATCACGACCTTCCGCGCGAAACGTGTGAGGAAGGTGGCCTCCTCCATCGCAGAGTCGCCTCCGCCCACGACGACGACGACCTTGTCGCGGAAGAACGCCCCGTCGCACGTCGCGCAGTACGAGACGCCGCGGCCCTGGAGAGTCTGCTCCGAGGGCAGCCCGAGCTGACGTGCGCTCGCGCCCGTGGCGACGACGACCGACTCGGCGAGGTGCTCCTGGTCGCCGGTGTAGATCCGGAAGGGGCGCTCCGAGAAGTCGACGCGGGTCACGTCATCGGTCACGAAATCCGCGCCGAAGCGCTCGGCCTGGCGACGGAAGTCGGCCATCATCGCCGGCCCGAGCACGCCGTCCGCGTAGCCCGGATAGTTCTCGACGTCGCTCGTGATCATGAGCTGGCCACCCCAGTTGAACCCCTCGATGACGAGAGGGCGCAGGTTCGCACGGGCGGTGTACAGCGCGGCTGTGTAGCCGGCAGGCCCACCGCCGATGATGATCACGTCACGGACGTCGCTCACGAACGCTCCTCGGACGACTGCTCACAAAAGCCAGCTCACAAAAGGGCCAGCTCACAAAGGGTAGCCCCGGCACGCGGAGCACTCTCTCGGAAACGCCTGGGCGCGGTCGGATGTTCCGGCGTCACGCGGCGTCGGCGCCCGCGGAGACGGCCTCGAGCGTCGCCTGTTGGCCCGGCTCGACGAGCTCGGCGGCGGCGAGTGCCCTCGTCTGGCGCTCGATCGGCTGGAGCTCCGGCGGCTCGATGCCCGAGATCCCGTGCTGCTCGAACCGGCGCGCCTGCACGAGCACCTGCCGCTCGAGCGACCCCACGGTCTTGTTGTAGGCCTCGACGCTGCTCTCGAGCGAACGACCGAGCTTCGCGAAGTGGGAGCCCATCGTGGCCAAGCGCTTGTACAGCTCGCGCCCGAGCGCGGAGACCTCTCTCGCGCTCTCCGCGATCGTCTCCTGCTGCCACGTCATCGCGACGGTGCGGAGGAGGATCATCAGCGTGCTCGGCGAGGCGAGGATCACGTTGGAGCTCCACGCGTACTCCTGGAGCGACGGGTCGTGCTCGTGGGCGACGCGGAGGTACGACTCGTCGGGCAGGAACATGATCACGAGATCGGGCGACGGCTCGAATTGCCGCCAGTAGCGCTTGGCCGAGAGCTTCGTCACGTGCTCGCGGACCTGTCGGGCATGATCGGCGAACCGTCCGGCGCGCGCGACCTCGTCGGAGGTCTCGAACGCGTCCAGGTAGGCGGTCAGCGGCGCCTTCGCGTCGACGACGAGCTGCTTGCCGCCGGGGATCCGCACGACGAGATCGGGGCGCAGCGCACCGTCCTCGGTCGTCGCCGTCGTCTGTGCCACGTAGTCGCAGTGCTCGAGCATGCCGGCGTGCTCGACGACGTTGCGCAGCTGCGCCTCGCCCCAGCGCCCGCGGACGTGCGGTGTGCGCAGCGCGTTCGTGAGACTCCCGGCGCGCTCGGCGAGCGCCGTGACCTGTGTCTGTAGGGCGCCGTAGGACTCCTGCCGGACCCGCTCGACGCTGCGGAGCTGAACGTCCATCCGCTGCAACGAGTCCGTGAGCGGGCGCACGTGACCCGAGAGGCGCGTCTCGGCCAGCTCGAGGAAGCGAGCGCTGTTCGCGTCGAGCGCCTCCGCGGAGAGTGCCTTGACCGCAGTCTCGAGCCTCTCGTCGAGCGAGCCGCGCTCCACGGCGAGCTCCGCCTCGGCGCCGGCGAGCGCGCGCTCGAGCTCGATGACCTCCTCGGTGCGGCGGCGGCGCTCGACGAGCGCCGGGCGTACCGCGAGGAGGACGGCGAGCGCTCCGACCGCCAGACCGATGAGGAGTGCGACGATGACCATCGGGTCGACGAACGGTAGTCGGGTGGGCGGACGGCGCTCGTACGCAACTCGGGCTGAACGAGGGCTGGTGCTACCCTCGCCCGCGGCATGGCCCAGAAACCGCGTGTGAAAGCGCCCAAGCAGCGCGCCGCCGCGGCGACGAGCTCCGGAGGGCAGAAGCGCTGGCTGGCGGTGGCCGTGGCCGTCGGCGGTCTCGCGCTCGCCGTCGGCGCCGTCGCGGCTCTGCTCGGTTTCGTCGGCGGAGGGGGAGGGCCCGACGAGGCCGCCGCGCGCTCGAAGCTCGTAGCCGCCGGCTGCACGCTCCAGTCGTACCCGGGCGTCTCGCGGAAGCACATCACGAACCCCGCCGCGCGTCCCAAGTCGTGGAACTCCTTCCCGCCGACCTCGGGGCCGCACTACGTCACACCGGCCGTGTACGGCTTCTACTCGGAGCCCGTCGAGCTCGCGCGCGTGCTCCACAACCTCGAGCACGGCGGCGTGTACATGCTCTACGGCCCGAAGACGCCGCCGGACACCGTCGAGCTCCTGCGGGAGATCTACGACCGCGACCCGCGCGGTCTCGTCGTCGCGCCACTCCCGGAGCTGGGCGACGAGATCGCCCTCGGCGCCTGGACCTCGCCCGCGCCGGGGAGCTCCGAGATCGGTACCGGGCATCTCGCGAAGTGCACCGCTGTCGACAAGGGCGCGTTCGAAGCCTTCCTGAGCGCGTTTCGCGGGCGCGGCCCCGAAGGCGAGAGCCTCGACCAGCTGCAGCCCGGCGGAACCTAGAAGTACCGGCGTACACTCGGGCCGCCGGGGTGGCGGAACGGGTGAGACGCGCCCGCCTTAAAAGCGGGTGTCCCCAGCGGGGGCGTGCGGGTTCGAGTCCCGCCCCCGGCATGGCGAGACACGTCGCCTCGACGACGCGCCGAACCTCCGGAATTGTTTAGAAACGCGGGGTTCGGGTCAATGGCCTCTTAGCCCGCTCGCTGCTGGAGCGGATGTCTGGCAGGCACCAATGAGTGGAGGTACGCAGATGCGCAGGGCACTTGCAGGCGTTGCGGTGATCGTCGTGCTGGCGCTGCTGACGATCGTCGTCGCGGCAGCGGCTGATGCGCGGTCCGGAAAGGCAACGGTAACCACGGTGACGCTCTCGGGCTGGTCGGCCGGAAAGACCGAGGACGACCTTCTCACACAGATCGTCAACGACTTCAACAGCTCCCATCCCGCCATACACGTCGACTATTCGGTCATCAACGGCGACTACGCGACCGCGATGACGGCCCGCTTCGCGGCGCACAACCCGCCGGACGTCTTCTACGTCGATTCGAGCATCGCGCCGACGTGGATCAAGCAGGGTGTGGTCCAGCCTCTGAACGCGTACATCAAGAAGAGCAAGTACGACACGAGCAAGTTCTACCCGGGTCTCCTCAACGCGTTCAAGGTCGGGAAGACGTACTACGGCTTCCCGAAGGACTGGTCGCCACTCGCCGTGGAGATCAACAAGTCCATGTTCGCGAAGGCGGGGATCAAGAAGGCGCCCAGGACGTGGGCCGAGCTCAGCGTCGACGCCCAGAAGCTTTCTGCATCGGGCGCCGTACCGGGCGGCAAGCCGCTGTGCCTCCCGGCCGACTGGGCGAGGATGCTGGCGTTCGTCTTCCAGAACAAGGGCTCGCTCGCGAAAGTCCAGGCGCCCGCGGTCGCAGCAGCGGTGAACTACTACACCGGCTTCTTCAAGAAGGGGC
>CAWHPO010000009.1:0-44833 GCA_963831285.1 uncultured Gaiellaceae bacterium
GGTGATCTCGGGGAGCCGGCGCGGCATCTTCCTCACCACGCCGCCGACAGCGCCAGCTTTGATGAGATGTTCAGTCATGAGCATGACGTCGCTCTCACTCCGGGCGGAGTCCTGGCCAGCAGCCTCGGGCGCGCGCGATTGCGCGTGAACTCCGTTCACTACCAAGGCGTCGATCGGCTCGGTAACGGGCTAACCATCGAGGCCAGCGCGCCCGACGGCATCGTCGAGGGGGGTTCAGCCGCGCGCCGGACGGGGCGCCCGTGCTCGGGGTCCAATGGCATCCCGAGTGGCACGCCGAGCGCGAGATCGGCGTCGATCAGAATTCTGCGCCTTGCTGGGCCGGGCGCTTCGCGGCGACACTGAATTATGGAAAGATAGAGGACTGGCGGCATGACTATACGTAACCACGACATCGCCGCGCTGCGCCGGCTCGACGTCGCCCACCATCTGCCCGCGCAGTCGAGCTACAAGCTGCAACGCGACATGGGCGGAAGCCGGGTGATCACACGCGCCGAAGGGTCGACATTGTTTGACGGCGACGGCAACGCGATCCTCGACGGCATGGCGGGATTATGGTGTGTCGATATCGGTTACGGCCGCAAGGAGCTGGCCGAAGTCGCGTATCAACAGATGCTCGAGCTGCCTTATTATAATACGTTCTTTCGCACCGCGACGCCGCCACCGATTGAACTCGCGGCCCGGCTGGCGGGGTTGCTCGGCGGGGAATTGCAGCACATCTTCTTCAACAGCAGCGGATCGGAATCCAACGACACCATACTTCGGCTGGTCCGCCATTATTGGGATCTCAAAGGGCAGCCTGAGCGCAAGATCTTCATCAGTCGGCACAATGCCTATCATGGCTCGACTGTCGCCGCGGCGAGCCTTGGTGGAATGACCTACATGCATGCCCAGGGCGACCTCCCGATCGCCGGGATCGAGCATGTCATGCAGCCCTATTTGTTCGGCGAGGGTTTTGGCGAGGATCCGGATGCGTTCGCCGCGCGCGCTGCCAATGCCCTTGAGGAGCGTATCATCGCCATCGGCCCGGACAAGGTTGCTGCATTCATCGGTGAGCCCATCCAGGGCGCCGGCGGGGTCATTATTCCCCCGCCGGGATATTGGCCGAGGGTCGAAGCGATCCGCCGTAAACATGGTGTCCTGATTGTGTCCGACGAGGTGATATGCGGGTTGGCCGGTTGGCCGCTGGTTCGGCTTCCAGCATTTGGTTTTACCCCCGACATTGTGTCGATGGCCAAGGGGCTATCCTCGGGATATCTACCGATTTCGGCGACCGCGGTCAGCCGTTCGATCGTCGAAACTATGCGCGGTTGCGACGACGACTTCACCCACGGCTACACTTATTCCGGCCATCCGGTGGCGAGCGCGGTGGCACTGCGCAACATCGAGATCATCGAGAACGAGAAGCTCGTCGAGCGGGTCGCCGACGACCTCGGGCCATATCTGGCGGCCGCGCTGCGGCGCCTCGACACCATCCTTTGGTCGGCGAGGTGCGCTCGCTCGGCCTTATCGGCGCGATCGAGATCGTCGCCCTGAAGGGGACTAACCGGCGCTTCGGCGAAGGCGGGATGGCCGGGCCTCTGGTGCGAGACGCATGTATAGCGCGCGGCCTGATGGTGCGCGCGATTAGGGATTCGATCGTGATGTGCCCGCCCTATGTGATCACTCATGCGGAGATCGACCGGCTTGTAGCGATCATCGGCGCGGCGCTGGATGATTGCGTGGCGACGTTGCGCGGAATCGAGCCAAGCGCACCCGCGCTGGAAACGGAAGGCGCAGACCCCGGGCTTTAGCGTCGCGGGTCAGCCGCCCCTACCCCCCGACGCACGCGCGAGAGAGCGATCATGACCAACGATTTTAAGAAATGGATTTACGAGAATAATATCAGCGAGGTCGAATGCCTTGTGCCCGATCTCAATGGCACGGTGCGGGGCAAGGTATGGCCGGCGCAGAAGTTCCTTGAATCCGTCGGCAATGATTCGCTGCGGCTGCCAAGTAGCGTGTTCGCGGTAACCGTGACCGGCGAATATGCCGACGACGGGACCGCCCCGGAAAGCACGAGCGACCCCGACGTGTCGCTCCGGCCCGACCCGGCGTCGCTGTGCGTCGCGCCTGGGTTCAAGACCCCGACCGCATTCTAGTCGCCGACGCCTATCTCAAGAGCGGCCAGCCGTTCGAAATCGCTCCGCGCCACGTGCTGCGTCGTGTGCTCAGCCTTTACGACGCGATCAACTGGCAAATCCTGGTCGCGCCAGAGCTCGAATTTTACCTCACCCAAATCAATGCTGATCCCGACCTCCCGCTGCTCCCTCCGACCGGCCGATCGGGCCGAACCGAGACCTCGCCACAACCCTATGGTCTCGAGGCGGTGACTGAATATGAAGACATCATCGAGGACATTTACGAATATGCCGAGACGGCGTCGCTTCACCTCGACACCATGATCCACGAAAGTGGCACCGCTCAACTCGAGATCAATTTCAACCATGGCGACCCGATCCAGCTGTCGGACCAAGTCATCATCTTCAAACGCCTTGTCCGTCAGGTGGCGCTGAAGCACGGCGTTTACGCGACCTTCATGGCCAAGCCCATGGAGTTGCAGCCCGGCAGCGCAATGCACCTCCATATCTCGGCGGTCGACCACAAGACCGGGGTCAATTTGTTCGGCACACCGTCCAACGAGCTGAGCGACCATTTCCGCCATTTCGTCGGTGGCCTGCAGCGTTACCTGCCGGAGGTTGCGCCGCTGCTCGCTCCCAACGTCAACAGTTTTCGGCGCATGCGGCCAAATCACTCGGCCCCGATCAACCTTCAATGGGGCTATGACAACCGCTCCTGCGGGCTGCGTGTCCCGATCAGCGACAGCGCCAACGCGCGAATCGAAAACCGGCTGCCCGGAGCAGACTCCAACCCATATCTGGCGATCGCCGCGTCCCTGGTTTGCGGCTATCTCGGAGTTCGCGAGAAGCTCGAGCCGATGCCTATGGTGGAGGGCAATGCATATCTCCATGCACGCACCCTCCCGCGGAATCTTGACGAGGGGCTCGACCGGATGGTGGCGTGCAAGCCAGTTACCGAGCTCCTCGGCGAGCCGTTCATTCGCGCTTTTTCCCAGGTCAAAGCCGCCGAGGTGATGGCGTTCGAGGGAGTAATCAGTTCCTGGGAGCGCGACCACCTGCTGCTAAAAGCCTGAATTGTGATTGCGGAAATACTGGCCGCCTTCAGTCCAGTCACAATCCCCGCGCGTGATCGCGTCCAGGTGCCGGATGGCCTTCGGAACTGACTTACCGCTTCGGCGTCCATGCAGGGGCCGAGATCGGGCAACGCGAACCGCATCACGGTTGGCTGGCGCCGCGCGCGTTTTCGCGGACAAAAAGCGCACGCGCGTATAAACCGCGGGCGCCGAAGCGGCCTAAGCGGCCTTCTCCAGCTGCTCGGTCGCCTCAAGCCATCGGGCCTCGGCGGACTCGAGGTCGGCGGCAAGCTTCGCACGGCGCCGACTAAGCTCGCTCATTGGCAGGTTCGTAAGTTCGGACGGGGCGCTTGCAGGATCGAACATGGCGCGGTCGATTGCCGAGCATTGCGCCATCAGGCGCGCGCTCGCGGCCTCGGCTTCCGCCGCCGCTTTCTTCATCTGTCCCGCTTCTTCGCGAGCCTTCGCTGCAGCCTTACGGTCTAGCTCGGGCTGCTTCGCTCTCGATTTCGCTTGCGGCTGGTTCCGGCCCAGCACCAGATCGATGTAATCGTCGATGCTGCCGGCGTACTCGGTCGCACCACCATTCTCGACCAGCACCAACCGATCGGCGGTGAGCTCGATCATGTGGCGGTCGTGGCTGACGATGATGACCGCTCCGTCATATCCATTCAGCGCCTGAACGAGCGCCTCGCGGCTATCGACGTCGAGGTGGTTGGTGGGCTCGTCGAGGATCAGCAGGTGCGGCGCATC
The DNA here is from genome assembly GCA_963831285.1 of uncultured Gaiellaceae bacterium. Taxonomy (GTDB): domain Bacteria; phylum Actinomycetota; class Thermoleophilia; order Gaiellales; family Gaiellaceae; genus GMQP-bins7. The sequence goes on from CAWHPO010000009.1 coordinate 3,965, forward strand.
GCGGGTGATCAGTGCCAACGCCAGGCGTGCACGCTCTCCCCCGATAGTTTCGCAACCAGCGTCGTTGCCTTGTCACCGGAAAAACCGAACCGTCCGAGCTGCGCGCGCAGTGCCGCGGGAGTACTACCGCTCATGGCCCGCGTCATATGCTGCAGCGGCGTGTCATCGCCGTGCAGCTCTTCGACCTGATATTGGGTGAAATAGCCGACGCGCATCTTGCTCGACGCGCTGATCGCACCCTCCATCGGCGCCAGCTGCGCAGCGAGCAGTCGCGCCAGAGTGGTCTTGCCGTTGCCGTTCCTGCCGAGGAGCGCGATCCGGTCATCGGGATCGATGCGCAGATTGAGGCGCTCGAGCACGGGTGTGTCCGAGTAGCCGACCGCGGTCATGTCGAGCGTGATGAGAGGCGGCTTTAGCTCGGACGGACTTGGGAAATCGAAACTCAGGCTCGGATCATCGGCCAAGGCCGCGATTGGCTGCATTTTCGCTAGCATCTTGGCACGCGACTGCGCCTGCTTCGCGGTTGATGCGCGCGCGCTATTGCGCGCGATATAGTCCTGCAAGCGGGCGCGCTGCGCGTCCTGGGCTGCCTGAGCGGCGGCGATTTGCGCAGCCCGCTCGGCACGCTGGCGCTCGAAGCAATCGTAGCCGCCGCTGTAGAGCGTGATCTTGCCGCGCTCGAGGTGCAGAATGCTGTCGACGACATTGTTGAGCAGGTCGCGCTCGTGGCTGATGACCAGCAGAGTGCCTGGATAGCTCTTGAGGAAATTTTCGAGCCACATCGTCGCTTCGAGATCGAGGTGGTTCGAGGGTTCGTCGAGAAGCAGCAGGTCGGGCTCGGAGAACAGCAAAGCGGCAAGCGCGACGCGCATTTTCCAACCCCCCGAATAGCTGTCGAGCGGCCGTTCCTGCATGTCCCCCTCGAAGCCGAGGCCGAGCAGGATTCGAGCCGCTCGCGCTGGAGCACTGTAGGCGTCGATCGCCAGCAGCCGCTCATGGACGTCGCTCAGCCGATGGGGATCGGCGCAGGTTTCGCTTTCTTCAATCAACCGCGTCCGCTCGATGTCGGCGGCGAGGACGGTTTCGAACGCGCTGGCGGATCCCGCCGGCGCTTCCTGGGCGATATAGCCGAGGCGGGTCCGCGGGCAGCTCGATCGCGCCCTCATCGGGATCGATCTGGCCGATGATCGCCTTCATCAGCGTCGATTGCCGGCCCCGTTGCGGCCGATCAGCCCGACCCGGCTTCCCGGCGGGATCGCGGCGGTTGCGCGCTCAAGTATCGGCCGCCCGCCCAGGCGGACCGTAATTCCGTTGATGGTCAGCATTTCGGCGCCCTAGCAGTCAATCGTGGCGCACCCAAGGCGGGCCGGCGTATGCTCTTGGAAGTGTCTTTGGGATGAGCCCCGCAGGCGCGGCGGCAATGGCGTCCGGTGGCGTCAGGCTACCGCGGGGTCGTGGCCCATCAAATATCAAAATCAGAAACTATGCCGAGTGGCGCGACCCCGATTTCGGGCGTTTTTGAGCCGTCGATTATGGCGATGCGGAAATGTCATGAGTGGCGCAAGCCATGGTGCCGGACCGCGAAAACCCTTTTTGTGTGAAATCCGGTTCGAACTCTGCCGCGACTTGGCGCTTGCCGAGCGGCCTAGTCTAGGAGCGGGCGTCCAGAGCTGCTTTCGTTGGCATCCAGCTCGTCCCACGTCGAAGCGTCCGTCGAGTTACCGTCGATCAGAAACGTGGGCGTATGGGTGATGCCCGCGTCCTGTGCTGCCTGCGTCCGGTTCAGCAGTCGCTGAAGTCCCTTCCCGTCGGCCAGGCATCGCTGCGTCTGAGTAGGCGTCATCCCGAAGCGCGCAGCAATTTTCACGAAGCCGGCAATCTCCGCCAACCGGACCATCCGCGCAAATCCGACATCTTCGCAATCGCGTCTCTTTGCGCGTCGGAGATTGCTAGCACCCTTCCGAACCATTGGGGCTGGCGTCGTAGATCGCCTCCGCCATGCCGAAGAACCTGCCTGGGCCGGCGCAGTGGGCGAGCATGGTCGCTGCGATATCCGGCGCGTTCAAGAGAATGTTCCGAAACTCGTAGCTTAGCTGACCGCCGCGGACGTAATCCCGCACCAGCGGCGCATAACCCGGTTTGCTCGAAATGGCGGCAGTGCGGACACGCCAGCGAGCCATATTCCACCAGATGCACTTTTGCGTTCGGATTACCCATCCGGAAGCCGCCCTCGGCCGTTGCGACCACCATCGGCTGACCAGTTGCGGCCGATCGCCGGCTTGAAATGCTGCCGACCGGCGCGATCGCAAAGGCCGCAGCAACATGGCGAGGACAGCGCCACTGATCATGCCCTGATGTTCCGGCGCAGGACGAACGCGCCATCGGCGCGCACCTCTTGCCGACAAGCCCAACGAAGCGGGTACGCACGCCCTTAACATAAGCTCTGCGGTCAAGCTCAGACCCACCCAGTCCTGCCTCGTCGGCCAGCTCAGCATCGCCTGGCGGATTCCGGTCGGCCCGGGATAGCCCGGATCAAGGCAGCCGCTCGCAATGATTTTCCGGCATCATCGCTCAAGGTCAGGCGGACCACGCCCGGCGGCCCGGCAACCCCGTCGTTCGCAAGACCAATCACGACGCCCGGCGCCGCCATCGCGCTCGAACGACCAGATGAAGGCCGGATAGATGCGATAGCCGATGCGCCTCGCGACATGATCGATGGCTTCCGGGAATTTGTCATAGTAGCTGAGCACGTTTGCAGCCGCGATATGGTGCCAGTTCCAGATTGACCAATAGTTCGCGCCGACCGCGAGAACGTGCGCGATCACCTGCTCGTTCATCGTCACGCCGTCGTGGACGTCGAGTGGTCGGGCGCGCCGGTCGTCATCGGCACTTCGCTGATCGCGGCGATCCAAGGCCGGACGGTTGCTCAGCGCCTCGATCTGCGTGTTCTCGATGAAGATCGTGTCGCTCCGGATCCAGTTATTCGGAGCGCACCGTGCGGTCGAGCATCGCGGCATTGCCGACGTTGTTGAAATCGGGTTGGGTATTGGTGACAAGCGGAGTCTTCGTCCAGTGGCGCAACTGGCGTGTCGAGCATGAGCAGCATCGTCTGCTCGGCGGCGGCGTTGCTGGAAAAGACATTGCCCTCGAAGGGCCAGGTATGTCCTTCGCCCCAGAAGCCATACATCATGGTGTCCATGTACTCGACGTCGGGACTGCCATCGTAGCGTCGGCGAGCAGCGCGTTCAGCTCTTCGAACGCCGCCTGGTAGGCAGGAAGATCGTAGCGGGGCATCGCGTGCTGTCTTGCGGTAGCGGACCTGCGAGCGATCGCCCGGCCAGCTGCCTTTGAGCGGCACGTAGGGCACCTTTTCCATCAGGAACGCGGGCATGCCCGGCTCCGGAAAGTCCGGGTTTTCCAGCATGATGCGGAAGCCGACCCGTTTCCCGTACTGCCGCGCGAGGTCGAAAGTGATTTGCCACCAGTCGGGAAGGTCGAGCTTGCCGGGACGGCTCTGCACCTCGCGCCAATTCGGGCGCAGATAAACCTTCTGCGAAGGGCAGCTTGATGAGGTCTTCGATTGAGCGTTCGAGCGACTGGCCGGGAAGCCGCGGCGGCCCGATGTCGCCAGAGACGTAGGCCGTGAGGCCCATGCCGTAGTTGGGGACGATCTCGAGCGAGGGGAGGTGGCCATCACCACCTCGCCGCCTGGCGCATTGGCGTCAGCGCCGTAATTGGTGAACGGCCCTTGGTAGAGCCGGTCCGGGACAGGTGGCTCACTCTCCCAATCGTAGTTCGACCAATCGTGCTCGAGAAACTGGCCTCGGACAGCGACGGAACCGCGCCCGCCACACCCGCCGCGCCGTCCTTCAGGAAATCGCGGCGCTTAAGGTCGGGCATCAGGCACTCCCCCCGCCGACTGGTGCGCCGCGTAGAGTGCGGCGCCGTAAGCCGGCGAACAGCGGGGTTCGAACAGTGATACGGACCTTTGTCACGAAGCCTGTTTCGAGCCGAGAGCGAACCGAGGCGTCATTCGTCAGAACCCCTCCGGACCAGGACAAGGGCACGGTTTCGTCGGGTGCAAACCCCGAGTTCGGCTCGTAGGGCTTCTGCCATCGAGGTGAGCTCGTCGGCGGCCGTCTCGTGGATGCGATCGCCGCCTCGTCGCCCGCAACAACGGCATCCGCAACGATCCGTGAGAGATCAGCGATCGCATCACGTGCAAGGCCCATCTCACCCATCACGCCGCGCAAATGTCGATGTCGTCGCGCAGAGCGAAGTGGCCCCGAAAGACCTCGTGAAGGGGGCCTCTGGGCAGCCGTCCGTCACTCATCCGGGTGAACGCGTTGAGGCCCTGGATCGCGATCCAATAGGCCGAGCCTTCATCGCTGAACATCTCGCCCACCGCCCACGCGCGCTGCCTTTCCCTTCGCTCCCCGTAACCGATCGAGCCAGTACCGGCGACGATGTTGATCCCATCGCTGCACCCGAGCGAACCGGCCCAACCGCAGATCATGTCGTTGCCACAGCGGAAACGGTCGTGGCCCAGCAAGCGACCGCAATGCTCCTGGAGCTGCGGGTCGACGATTCTATCTTCGCCGAATGCCGGCAGACCGAAGAAGGCGTAGGTCGAAGCGGCAGGTTCGATGCCGACTTGCGCGCAAACGCTCAGGATACCAGCTTCCAGGGCGCGGACTACTCCATCAAGTCCAACTTGCAGATGATAGGTCGTGCCCTCAACCTGGCGGGCGATCACATTGTGCGAATCGTCGATGCACACGAATTCCGTTTTCGTTCCTCCGCCATCGACGCCGAGGAAAATGCGCGCCTCGCTCATTTGCTCGCGTGGATTCGAACGCCCTGCACAACCCGGTTGACCGTGCCGGTCTTGTTGGGCCTGTCGGGATCGAGTGAGCGCTGGAGCGAGGCGTGGAGCGCGAACAGCTGGGCGGGAACGATGTACGGGAAAAGCAGATCATTGTCGTCCGCCTGCTCCAGCCCCCGGACGAGCACGGAGTCGGCCAGGCCAGGCTTAGCGGAAATGGCCACAACCGCGCGCGCGATTCCATCAGCCCGCAATTCCTCGATCATGTCCATGTCATACGCGCGGGTCAGGCGATCGTTCGAGACGAAGACCACAACAAGCGTGTCACCATTTACAATCGTCTTCGGTCCGTGACGGAACCCCAGCGTCACTGTCGAACATCGTCACAAGTCGCGCCATCCGTTAGCTCGAGGAGCTTTAGCGCCGCCTCGCGCGCCAGGCCCTTGAACGGTCCACTGCCAAGATAGACAACTCGCGAGAACCCCGCTTGGGCAAGAGCTGCGATTTGCGGTTCGACGGTCAGCAAGTCGGCAACCGCCTTGGCAATCGGCTCGATCCGCGGCTCGAACGTCTCGATGCCGGAGAAGATTGCCAGTGCCGCCAGCACCATCGCCGAGAAGCTGGACGTCATCGCAAAGCCGCGATCGTGCGTAGCCTCGGGGAGCAACACGACGCACGCATTGCGACCTCCTCGGCCCGCCATAGCTCCGCCGGGGTTGCACGTGATGATGAGGTGATGGACCTCGTGCGATCCCCGCGTTGGCAAGGTCGATGGCGGCGATGCTTTCCGGACTGTTGCCGGAGCGCCCGAACGAGATCAGCAAGGTTGGCGTGGTCGGCTTGAGGTAGAGCCGGGGCGCGCTGACGATATCCGTCGTCGGAATTGCTTCGACGCACGGTCCGGTCAGTCGCGCGATCTCTGCCGCAAGGCATTCGCCAATAAAAGCCGAGGTTCCTGCCCCCGTCAGCACGATGCGCAGATCCGGTGCCGCAAGCAACGGCGTCGAGAAATGATCTCGAGCTTCGCCCGATTGCTCACAAAGGAGCGTGTGGGTTGCTCGCAGCGTCGCGGGCTGCTGCCGGATCTCGCGCGCCGTCCACGGTTCGGCGCTGTCCGCCGACACTCGGCATGTGCTGAGAGGATGTCAGACATTGGGGTTGCAGGCTCCGTGATAGGCATCGAGGGTCGCGCAAACATGCGCGATCACCAGATCCAGCGGGATCGAGACGTCGATCCGGCCGCCGCGCAGGGCGGCAAATGCGATTGGAAGATACTGGCTGACCAGAGCAAGCGGCGGCGGAGTCTCGCGCAGGTTCGCGAACAGCCTCTCATGCTGCGGCAGCGATGGCCGGTTCGGGCCAATAATAGCGGATGCGATCGCTGAAGCTGTATTGCAGCTGGAAATCGAGCGCGGCGCCGCTGCCGTGATAATATTTCGACCAATGCGCTGGATCGGCATGCATCCGCGCGAGCGTGACGTCCTTCAGGTTGGCACGCCGCTCGGCTGGGATCAGTCTCGCGCTCGATCGCATCGAGTGCCCACAACGCTTCGCGCAATGCGAAGGTGAGCCCGGGCCCACCTTCAGGATCGCGAAATGATCGCGCACCAGCGCCGCGCAGCGCCGCAGGCGTCTGGTAGTCGGTCGAGTGCGCCTCGAAACACGATGCGGTCGACACGGCTCGATCGCCGCACTGAGCGCTACGGCCTTCGAAGGGACGTAATCGACGACCTTGTCATGGTCGAATTCGACTCCCGGCTGCACGACCGTCCCGATGACCCGCGTCCATGCGTTCGCCAGACCGCTGTCTCGCGAAAAGGTCACGGTGCATCGCGATAGTCGCCAACGCCGCGTCGGGCGAAGTCACGATAAGCTCGTCGAGATCTTCGGCCCGCCGCCCGGTACCGGCACTTCGGTGCCGATGACATAGCTCGGCGCGTCGACCGGGTCGCCAGCGAAGGATGCCTCGGCAGCTTGGCACAGCCGCGCGGCGCGCTCGGCGATCGATGCGCTCCGCAAGCGGCACGGGATCATCGGCGCAGCTCATCGAGCAATCGAGGTGGATCTTTGCCGAAGCCGGCCGCGGCATAATCAGCAACCATGACCTCCGCCTTTGCCATCGCCTCGACGCCCTAAGAGCCGTCCATGGGTTCGGGCCGAGATGGTCTCCGCCCAGCACCACGCGCTCGCGGGGGAATGCCCACGCGGCCGGCGATCCGCAACACGAAATCCCGGAAGGCCGGTGGCGTCATGCCTGTGTATCCGCCGTCCTGGTTCACCTGGTTCGACGTCGCCTCAATCAGCGACCAAAGGTGCGCCGTTCGCAAGCGCGTGCCTCAGCGTCGCCTCGATCACCAGCGGATGCGCGGAGCAGACGGACGTGATGCCGACGCGCTCGCCCGCTTTATGCCGGGCGATGAGATCGCGCAGCGCCGTCACTGATCGCACCTCCGCATCGTCGTCCGAGATATCGTTACGAAAGACCAAGCGCAAGAAAACGATGCATAATGAAAGTTACGCTGCCAAAGGTCGCGTTTCCGCCTCTGCCGTCTCATCGGCCGCGTCGGGTTCGATGGCCAGAAGCACGGAAGCCACGAGCGCGAGGACGAGGCCGAGAGCTTGAGCATTCCCGGCATCACCCCCAGCAGCGATGAGAGCAATAATTGCCGTCGCCAGCGGCGCGCCGGCGTTCGTGAGCGGCGCGACGATGATCGCCTTGCCGTAGCGGAACGCGAACACGAGGGTCAGCGCGCCGATCGCGTTCAGAACCTGGATGCCGCGGCGAGCGCGGGGCCATCCCAGCCCCAGTTGATCGTTTGCGAGCGGTCGGTCAGCATCCAGGCGACTGGCACCAACAGCAGCCCCGCGATCATCATGTAGAAAAAAATGCCTTCGGCCGACATGTAGTCGTTGGCAGACTTCATGAAATAGGCCTGCACGCCCCAGCAGAGCATCACGACCATCGCGAGGATGAACCACTCCGATCCGCTTGCCGAAGTCGCGTCGGCGGGCGCGTAGTTGAAGATCGGCAGCGCGATGAGCGCAAGCACGATTCCGACCATCCCGAGCTTGCCGGTGCGCTCGCCAAGAAGCGCATAGGACATGACGATCGTGACCAGCGGGGACAGCGAGATGATCGGGAAGATGAGATAGGCTGGGCCGCGCGTGATCGCGTAGAAGAGCACCATCTGCCCGCCAGCTCCAAGCAGACCGATCGCCATGCCGTAGGCGATTGCGCGACCTGACGTTTCGAGCTTCGTGCCGCTCTTGCGAAGCGCGATAAAGGCCGGCGGGATCATCGTCAGCGCCCACACGCAATAGACCAGAGTGTCCGGGAACCCGTGCTTCGGCGACTGATCCGAGAAGGCGCCCCAGACACCCCACAGGACGACCGTGATCAGCGCATTGACCAGCCAGGCGCGGCTCGAGTGACCCGGGTCGCTTCATGCCGCTGCTCTTGCCGGCGCTGCCTCGATGAGCAGGAATCGTTCAAAGCGGGCGTTGATCTTGTTGTCTGCCGGCGGTCGCGGTGCCGAGTGGCGCTCCGGTGAAGCTATCGGTCAGCCTGTATTGGCCCGTGCCGAGACCTCTCAGTTCGATCGGGCCGCTCCACTGCTTGGCATAGAAGGCGTAGTGCAACTTGCCGTCGGCGGTGACGACATGGCCCTCGGGCTTGTCGAATCCGATGTCATAGAGCTCGCCGCGATACTGTCCTTTGGACAGCATGTTCTTGCGATAAAGGGCGATCCACTTGCTCCAGAGCTGTTCCTTCTCCGGCGTCAGGACGAAGCCGCCGGGCGGAAGCTCGTCGGTCGGCTTGTCGGTGTCCTTGGGCCAAGTGAACTTGGTCGAGGGAATTCCGCCGATGCCGTAGGTGGAAGCGAAATCGTCGCCGCCGTCGCTGAGTTCGACATGGTCGCCTGAGAAGGGCGCGGCGGACTCATCATCGCCTTGAACGTCTTGCCTTTGAGGCGAACCTGCCAGGAAGATTCCGGGTCGGACGCCGGGGTGTTGTTCATCGCCGGAATATTGAAGAAGGCGAAGAAGTCGCCGCACGGGCAGATCTCGATGTTGGCGTCCGGGTTGATGCCGATTGCCGTATCGTAAATCGCCTTCCAGAAATCCTGCAGCTTCTCGACGGATTCCTCCGGGCGGGCATGGTTGTGCGCGGGATTGTAGCAGGGCGCGACGCCGTTGAGGTCCTGCCCGTCGATCTTCAGACCCTCGAAGCCCCAGTCGCCGATGATCCGCCGGGTGACCTCTTTGAAATAGTCGATGGTCGGCTGGTACGCCGGGCACAAAGTAGTAGCTGTTCCACCACGTAACGTTCTGGGCGGCGCCGTCGGCGTCGAGCAGCAGCATGTCGCGATGTTCGCGCATCAGGTCGCTTGCCGGCGCTGCCGACAACGGCGAGATCCACAGCTTGGGCCGCATCCCGTAGCTTTTGATGCGGCTAGCGAAAGCCTTGATCCCGGCGTTGCCGTCAGGGAACTTGCCCGTGTCCGCAACCCAATCGCCGACCGACTTTTGCCAGCCGTCGTCGAGCACTGCCCACTCGCAGCCCACGGCCTTCGCCTTGTCGAGCGTACCGTAGACCTGCTCAGGCGTGAAATTGCGCTCGTACCCCCAAGCGCACCAGATCGGCGCGTAGCTCGACTCGGGCACTGGCGGCGCCTGAGCCCACGCTCCGCCATGATGCGCCGATAGGCTGTCGAGCGGAACGAAATGATCGCCCGAATGCACCATCATAAACGTTTCCGGCAGCGTCACCGATCGACCCGGTTCAAGCAGAATGCGTTGGTCGCCTTCGATAGCGATCTGGGTTCCGTCAGGCTGCGCCGCGACCGGCAGCGCGATCAGTTTGGCACGCTTTCAACGTGTCCAACGGCAAGTCCCACGTCTGGTCGCCAAACCACCGCAACCGGCGTACCGCTGCCGTAATCGGAGCCGTTCATGCCCATGAAATTCTGCTGCTGGAAATCAGCGCGACACCCGCTGCACCCAGTCGCGGCGATCGGGATGCGAAGACCCCGCGAAAGTCCACGCACCTTTAGGGTGGGAAAGAAGCGTGTGCGACGCCGACCACCAGCGCGAAATCGCCAACGGCCGCTTGCCGACATTGCGATACCGGACTTTCATGAGCACCAGGCCCGGATAGGACGTGCGGAAATGTAGCTCGACCTCTTTCTCGAGGCGTCCGTCGGCAAGGCCCTTCAGCACATAACGGTCGCCCATCCAGCCCGGCTCCTTGCGGTGGTCGAGAAGGATGAAGCGATCGAGCACGCTTCCGTCGGCAAGACGCACGCCTTCGCTCGCCTCTAGCGGTGTGATCGGTTGACCATGAAGCGAAACACGCGAATTCAGCGCCTGTCGTACTCAAGCCCGATCACTCCGTCGGACGCCGACACTATTGGCGGTTCGAAAGCCCACGCGCGCCGGGGTAGAAGCCGACGCTGCGAAGGTCGCGACGCCGCCCATCAGTCCCGTGATTGCGGTTCTTCTCGTGAGCTTAAGTTCGCGCATCCTACGTCCCCTCGAGCCGCGCCCTCATTCCGTCACCGGGCGCGGGGCACGAACTCAGCTTGCACATCCACGCGTCCTAATTCAAACGAAAACGAACGCCTTTGATGCTGGCAAACCCGATAGCTTGGCACAAAAGGGTTGCTTTGCCTGCGCGCGGGCAGCAGAATGAAGCATACTGAAGCTTTCGGATGTGCTGAGGGGGAATTCATGGCTTCGCAAACCTTTCGAATGGCGACGCGGCTTATTGCCATCGCTTTGACATCGGCTTCCACTGCAGCCCTGGCCCAAACCCAGCCTGCGACAGCGTCTCCGGCGATTACATCCGACAATTCCTCCCCCCCAACCAGCACGTCGGACACTGCAGCTGCCAACCAGGCCAGCCAGGAAATCGTCATCACCGGTATTCGCGGCAGTCTCGACAAGTCCGTCCGCATCAAACGCGACTCCGCGGTCGTCCTCAATTCCGTCAATGCGACCGAGCTTGGCCGCTTTCCCGACAGCGACGTTGCCAACTCGCTTCAACACATCACCGGTATCACCATCAACCGGACCACGGGCGGCGAGGGCCAGTATGTCAGTGTCCGCGGCCTCGGCTCGCAATATAATATCACAACTCTGAACGATCGCATCCTTGCTACCGACGACGATGGCCGCGATTTCGCTTTCGATATCCTGCCATCTGACGTGATCTCGGGGGCCGACGTGCTCAAGTCACCGCAGGCGGCAGCGATCGAAGGAAGCATTGGCGGCACCGTGAATTTGCGTTCCGCGCGGCCTTTCGACCGGCCCGGACTGCACATGGCCCTTCGAGCGGAGGGCAATTACAACGACATGTCGGAGTATAAGGGCTACAAGGCCTCGGGCTTTGTCAGCGACACCAACAGCTCAGGCACGCTCGGCGCCCTGATCGGTGTTGTCTATTCCGACCAGAAATTCCGCACCGACGCCCTCAATACTCGACATGGGACCCGTATAGCCCGGGCGTCTGGCCACCCGCCCCGACGGCAGATTCGGATCCGCCGCCCGACGCACAGGCGGTCAACGGTCTGTGCTGCATCCAGTTCGGCTCCGTGGTCGACAGGAAGAAGCGGTTGGCGCTGACAGGCACGGTCGAATGGAAGCCGACCGATACGCTGCGCTTCACCGTCGATGGAATGTATACGAAGCTGAACGATCCGCAGGTCGCCTACAACCAGTCCTATTATCCCGACTTCACCTACGATGCGAACGGATTGCCCGAATGGTCGAACGTAACCGTCGAGAACGGTTTCATCACTTCCTTCACTGCCAACAACTTTGACCCAGAGATCGTCAATCAGACCATCCACCGCGTGGTCAACACTTACCTGATCGGTGCCAATGCGGAGTGGCAAGCGACTCCTCAACTGACGTTCCGGAGCGATATCTACCGTTCGCGCGCGAGCCGTCCGGAAGGAGGTCTCGACACCTTCCTCACTGCCGGACTGGTGTCGCCCACACCCTATAATCAGAACACACTGACCTTCTCGGCCAATCCGGTCAGATGCCGAACATCAAGGTAATCAGCAAGACCAACCGAAGCCGAGCGGCGCTCCGGCGGCGACGAGCACGGCCGCGGGACGAGGGACGCCGTTGTAGTTCGAGCTCATCGCCAGCGTGTAGGCGCCCGTGGCGGCAGGGCCAGGAGGTCGCCGCGGCGAGGCGCGGGCAGGGAGACGTCGTCGATGAGGACGTCGCCCGACTCGCAGTGCATCCCCGCGACGCTCACGTCCTCGTCGGGCTCCTCGTCGGCGCGGAGCGCGGAGACGGCCCAGTAGCGCGCGTCGTACAGCTGCGGGCGAGGGTTGTCGGACATGCCCCCGTCGACCGTGACCCAGGTGCGCTCCGGGAGACGCTTGACGGCGCCGACCCGGTAGAGCGTGACGCCCGCGCGCCCGACGAGGCTGCGGCCGGGCTCGAGCCAGATCGCGGGCTCCGGGAGCCCTTCGTCCGCGAAGCTCGCTCGTGCGCTCGTCGCGGCTGCGGCCGCGAGCGCCGCGGCGTCCCGCACCTCGTCCTCCGGATGGTGGGCGATCCCGAAGCCGCCGCCGAGATCCGCGACCCGCGCGGTCCAGCCCACGGTCTCGCGGCAGAAGGCCGCGAAGGCGGCCAGGCGCGAGATCGTCTCGGACTGCGCGTCGAAGTCGGGGAGCTGCGAGCCGACGTGCACGTGCAGCCCGAGCACGTCGAGGCCGCGCGAGAGCGCGTCGGCGAGCGCCGCCTGCGCCTGCGCCGGGGGAAGCCCGAACTTCGAGCCGTGGTGCCCGGTCACCACCGCCTCGTGGGTGTCGGCGTCCACCCCGAGCGTGACGCGGATCAGCGCCTGGCGCACTCCGGCGGCCGCTGCGAGCTCCGCTTCGTCCGCCGCGTCGAGGACGACGGGCGCGCCGGCCTCGGCCGCCGCCCGCAACAGCTCGCGGCTCTTGTTGTTCCCATGGACGACGAGGTCCGCGCCCGGGAGACCCGCAGCGCGCGCGTACGCGAGCTCGCCCGGCGCGGCCACGTCGGCGCCGACGCCCTCCTCGTGCAGCAGCCGTAGAACGGCCACGTTCGGGAACGCCTTCGCCCCGTAGTAGACGCGTCCGTCGGCGCCGACCGCCGTTCGCAGCGCGCGCGCCTGCGCGCGGAGCGTCGCCTCGCAGTAGACGACGAGCGGCGTCCCGAAGCGCTCGGCGAGCTCGCCCGCGGGCACGCCTCCGAGGGCGAGCGCGCCGTCCTCGAGCGCGGCGGAGTCGGGGAAGAGATCGGGCATCTCGCGATTCTTAGTGTTACGATTTCGGCTCATGCAGCGGCTTCTTACGTAGGAACGGGGCGAGCGCGGCGCGGGCCGCGGGCGTTCCGCTGGAGCCTCTCGGGAGAGAGGCTTTTTTGTACCCCGGAACGGACGAGGCGGTCGATGGAGCGGTACGAGGCGAACGCGATCGAGGAGAAGTGGCAGCGGGTATGGGCGGACGCGGACGCGTTCCACGTCTCGAACGACCCCGTGCAGCCGAAGAGCTACGTCCTCGAGATGCTCCCGTACCCGTCCGGGACGCTGCACATGGGGCACATGCTCGTCTACACGATCGGCGACGTCGTGACGCGCTTCCGCTCGAGGAACGGCATGCACGTCCTCCATCCGCAGGGGTTCGACGCGTTCGGCCTCCCGGCGGAGAACGCGGCAATCCGGAGCGGCAGCCATCCTCGCGAGAGCACGGACCGGAACATCGCCGCGATCACGAGGTCGATGCGGCGCGTGGGGTGGGCCTACGACTGGGACCGCTCGCTCGCGACCCACGAGCCCGAGTACTCCCGCTGGCAGCAGTGGCAGTTCCTGCGCTTCCTCGAGCGCGGCCTCGCCTATCGCAAGGGCGCTCCGGTCAAGTGGTGCCCCAACGACCAGACGGTGCTCGCGAACGAGCAGGTGCAGGACGGGCGCTGCGAGCGCTGCGGGGCGCAGGTCGAGTCGCGCCTCATGGAGCAGTGGTTCTTCCGGATCACGGACTACGCGCAGGCGCTGCTCGACGACCTCGACACCGTCGACTGGCCGGAGTCGATCAAGGCGCGCCAGCGGAACTGGATCGGCCGCTCCGAGGGCGCGGAGATCCTCTTCCGCAGCGAGGAGCTGGACGAGGACGTCCCGGTCTTCACGACCCGCCCGGACACGCTGTACGGCGCGACCTTCTTCGTGCTCGCCCCCGAGCACGAGCTCGTCCCGCGGATCGACTCCGACGAGGTGCGCGAGTACGTGCGCCGCGCCTCGGCGAAGAAGACCGAGGAGCGCGCGGCGGCGGCCGAGAAGACGGGCGTCTTCACCGGGCTTTACGCCGTCAATCCGGTCAACGGCGAACGGCTGCCCGTGTACGTCGCGGACTACGTCCTGACCGACTACGGGACCGGCGCGATCATGGCCGTCCCGGCGCACGACGAGCGCGACTTCGACTTCGCGCAGGCGTTCGACCTGCCCGTGCGCCAGGTCGTGCGGCCGCCGACGGCGACGTGGACGAGAGCGCCGCGTACGTCGAGCACGCCGAGGGCGAGATGCTCGTCAACTCGGGCGAGTTCGACGGCCTGCCGGCGCTCGAGGGGGGTCGCCGGATAGTCGCCGCGCTCGAGCGCGAGGGCCGGGGCCGCTTTGCGGTCAACTACCGCCTGCGCGACTGGGGCTTCTCGCGGCAGCGCTACTGGGGCTGCCCGATCCCGGTCGTCTACTGCGACGACTGCGGCATCGTCCCCGTGCCCGACGAGGACCTCCCGGTCCTCCTCCCCGACGTCGAGGACTTCAAGCCCAAGGGCGTCCCGCCGCTCGCGCAGGCGGAGGACTGGGTGAACGTGCCGTGCCCGGCGTGCGGCGGGCCGGGGAAGCGCGAGACCGAGACGATGGACACCTTCGTCGACTCGTCCTGGTACTTCCTGCGCTACTGCGATCCGCACAACGACACGGCCCCGTTCGACCGCGTTCCCGTCGACTACTGGAACCCGGTCGATCTCTACATCGGCGGCGTCGACCACGCGACGATGCACATGATCTACGCCCGCTTCTGGGTCAAGGTGCTGAACGACCTCGGGATGGTCGGGTTCCGCGAGCCGTTCGCGCAGTTCTTCTCGAACGGCTGGGTGACGCTCGGCAAGGTGAAGATGTCGAAGCGGGCGGGGAACATCGTCGGCCCCGACGACTTCGTCGAGCGCTACGGCGCCGACGCCTGCCGCCTCAACATCCTCTTCCTGGGGCCGGCCGCGGAGGACATGGAGTGGACGGAGGCGAGCGTCGAGGCGATGGCCCGCTTCGTCCGGCGCCTCTGGAGTGTCGTGAACGACGTCGTCGAGCAGGCGCCCGTGGGCGAGCCCGAGGGCGGGGCGCTCGCGCGCAAGGCGCACGCCACGATCGCCAAGGTCACGGACGACGTCGGACGCCGCTTCGCCTTCAACACCGGGATCGCGGCGGTCATGGAGCTGGTGAACGAGCTCTCGCGCGACCGCGGCGGGCGCGACGCCCGCTTCGCCGCCGAGACGGCGGTGTCGCTCGTGCAGCCGTACGCGCCGCACGTGGCGGAGGAGTTGTGGTCGCGGCTCGGGCACGAGCGGCTGTGGGAGGCTCCCTGGCCCGTCGCCGACCCCGCGCTCCTCGAGGTCGAGACCGTCGAGGTCGTCGTGCAGGTGAACGGGAAGATTCGCGACCGCCTGCTCGTCTCGCCCGACCTCGGAGACGACGAGCTCGTGGAGCTGGCGCGCGCCTCGGAGCGGGTCGTCCAGCACCTGAACGGCGGGGAGCCGGCACGCACGGTGGTGGTGCCGGGCAAGCTGGTGAACTTCGTGACGCCGTAGGCGAGATTCTCGCCCCTACGAGGGCGAGATGTCTCTCGACGCTCTTCTGACGGAGCCGTGACCCACCCGTGAGCGTTGCCTCGCGACGATGGGCTCGTGCCCATCGCCCTCTCGCGCTCGACCGCTCTCGTCGTCGTGAGCGTCGCGCTGGCGCTGCTCGTGCTCCTCGGCCATCGCTTCGCCCGCGTGGCGGCGGCGAGCAAGCCGGAGGTCGTCGCGGCGCCGCTCGAGCCGGCGACGAAGCGTCCCACGCGTCCGCTCCTCGTCGTCGACGTCGTCGGAGAGGTGCGCCGGCCCGGTCTCTACCGGCTGCGTGACGGCTCGCGCATCGCCGACGCCGTCCGCCGAGCCGGGGGTGCCCGCCGGAAGGCCGATCTCGCCGCGCTGAACCTCGCGGCGCCGCTCGTGGACGGGATCCAGATCCTCGTCCCGAGCCGGGCGCCGGTGCCGGCCGGTGCGTCGAGCGGCGGCGGCAGTGCGGCCGGGTCGACCGGCGCCGGGACGCCCGCGCTGCACGTCAGCCTCTCCTCGGCGACGGTCGAGGACCTCGACCAGCTTCCCGGGATCGGGCCGGTGACGGCGCAGAAGATCGTCGACTACCGGACGGCGCACGGGCCGTTCGCCTCCGTCGACGACCTCGACGCGGTGCCCGGCATCGGGCCGACGAGGATCGAGCAGCTCCGCGACCTCGTCACCCCGTGACGTTCTCGACCCGTCAGGTCGCCGCCCGGGTCGCGGCTCTCCACTGGCCGGCGCTGCTGGTGGGCTCGGCGTGCGTCGGAATAGCTCTCGCGGTGTGGATCTCCGCGCCGTCGTGGGCGGCGATCGCCGTCGCTCTCGTCGGTGGCGGCGCAGCGACAGCGCTCGACGGCTCGCGCCGCGTGGCTGCCCTCGCGCTCGCGCTAGCCGCGGTGGGGCTCGGCTGGGGCTCGCTGCGCATGGACGCCCTCGAGCGAAGCGTGCTTGCGGCGGACCTCGACCGGTCCGGCGAGGTCACCCTCGTCACGCTCGCCCCGGCGCGCACGTCGGCGTTCTCGACGCGCGTGCTCGCCGAGACCCGCAGCTTCCGCGATCGGCCCGTGCGCGAGCGGGTGCTCCTGAAGCTGCCGGTGGGGCGGTCGCCGCCCCGCGGCGCGATCCTCGAGGCACGCGTCCGCGTCATCGAGCCGAGCCCGGAGAAGAACGGCTTCGACGAGCGCGCCTGGCTGGCGCACCAGGGCATCCACGTCGTGCTCCGCGCGTCGGACTGGCAGCAGGTCGGGCGGAGAGGCGGAATCCTGGGGCTGGGCGACCGGCTGCGCGAGCGCGTGGAGCGCGCGGTCAGCCGCGGCACGAGCGGTGTCCGTCGCGGTGTCGTCCTCGGCGTCGTGCTCGGAGAGGACGAAGATCTGTCGGCCGGCGCCCGGAGCGACTTCCGCGCGTCGGGCCTCTACCACCTACTCGCCGTCTCGGGGCAGAACATCGCGTTCCTCGCCGCCGGCCTGTTCGCCCTGTCGTGGCTCCTGCGCCTGCCGAGAGTCGTGAGGGAGCTGCTCGTGGTTCTCGTCGTCGGCGCGTACGTGCTCGCCGTCGGCTGGCAGCCGTCGGTGATCAGAGCCGCGGTCGCGGGCGTGCTGGCGTCCCTCGCCTGGGTAGCGGCGCGGCCGCGGGACCGCTGGCACTTCCTCGCGCTCGGGGCGCTCGTCCTCGAGGCCTGGATGCCGACGTCCGTGCTCGATCCGGGGTTCCAGCTCTCGTTCGCCGCGGTCGCGGCGATCTTCGTCGCGGTGCCGCGGCTCCGACTCGTGCTCGACGGATATCCCGTCCCCAACGTGGTCGCGGACGCGCTCGCCGTCTCGTGCGCGTGCGGCTTCGTGACCGCGCCGATCCTGCTGGCCGACTTCGGCAAGGCGCCGCTCTACACGGTGGCCGCCAATCTCCTCGCGTTCGCGGCGGCCCCGCTCGTGCTCGGCCTCGGTCTCCTCGCTGCGCTGGTCGATCCCCTCTCGCACTCCGCGGCTGCGGGGTTGGCTGCCATCGCCGGCTGGGCGGCCGCCTGGCTCGAGCTGGTCGCGCGAACGATCGCCGCGCTGCCCGCCGCCCGGCTCGGCGCCCGCTCGACGGGACTCGCAGCGCTCGGCGCAGGCGGGCTCTGGCTCGCCCTCCGCATGTCGCGTCGGCGTCGAGCCGTCCGTCCGCGGATGGCCTTCGCTCTCGCCAGCATCGCCGTGGCGACGGCTGCGGCCTGGGCGGCCGCCCGGCCCGCGCCCGCCTGGGACCGACCTGCCGGGCTACGAGTGACGTTCCTCGACGTCGGGCAGGGCGACTCGACGCTCCTCGAGACCCCGAGCGCGCGCGTGCTCGTCGACGAAGGCCCTCCCGAGGCGAACGTCGCGCGCCAGCTCACGGGCATGGGCATCCACTCGCTGTCGGCGATCGTCCTCACCCACCCGCAGCGCGACCACGTCGGCGGCGCCGCCGACGTGATCCGGCGGATTCACGTCGCCGAGGTGCTCGACCCGGAGCTCGCAGCCTCCGGGCCCGAGAGCCGGGACGCACTTGCCGCGGCGCGCGAGCATCACGTACCCGTCCGGGCCCTCCGGTCGGGGACGAGCCTGCGCTCGGGCGGGCTACGGCTCGACGTCCTGTGGCCCGAGGACGCCGGGGCGCCGACCGAGGACCCCAACCAGAACGCGGTCGTGCTCATCGCCTCGTACGGCGAGACCGACGTCTACCTCTCGGCCGATGCCGAGTCGGACGTCACGGCACGCCTGCCGATCCGGCCGGTGGAGATCATGAAGGTCGCGCATCACGGCTCCGAGGATCCGGGGTTGGCAGACGAGCTGCGGACGCTGCGGCCGCGGATCGCGGTCATCTCCTGCGGGCTCCACAACGACTATGGCCACCCCAGGCCGGACACGCTGGCGGCACTCGCCGCCTCGCCCGGCGTCACCGTCTACCGGACCGACCTGGACGGTCGAGTGGTGATCGACGCGGACGGCGACGGACGGCTCGCCGTGCACACGCGAGGGTGATGACCGGTGCCACGAGATCGCCACCTCCGGGGAGCGGGCTGGCCGCTCCGGGGCATCGCGAAGCGCACGCCCGACGCCAGGCCGCTGCGCGGCCTGCGTCCGGGCGG
Source organism: uncultured Gaiellaceae bacterium (assembly GCA_963831285.1). GTDB lineage: Bacteria > Actinomycetota > Thermoleophilia > Gaiellales > Gaiellaceae > GMQP-bins7. Next base: position 22,756 of record CAWHPO010000009.1, read on the forward strand.
TAGCGGCCCGGACGCGCCAGATCGCGCATCCGGACGCGCGAGATCGGGGCATCGATCATCTAGTCTGGACGCGTGGCGGACGCTCCGGAGCAGCCGGTCTACCTCATCACCGGCGCGGACCGCCCGAAGATCGAGACGGCACTCGGACGGCTACGGCGCCACTTCGCGCCGGAGGCGATCGAGCTCGTGAGCGCGCTCGAGACCTCCGGCGACGACGTCGTCGCCCTGTGCAACGCCGGGAGCCTCTTCGGGGAGGCCCGCCTGCTCGTCGTCGGCGACGTCGACGGACGCAAGGACGGCGACGGACGGAGGAAGGGCGGCTGGAAGGCGGCGGACGTCGACGCCGTCGCCACCTACCTCGAGAGCCCGGCGCCGGCGACCGTGCTCGCGCTCGTCGCCGCGGAGCTGAAGCCGACCTCGGCGCTCTGGAAGGCGTGCGCCAAGGCCGGCGAGGTCCTCGTGTTCGACGTCGAGAAGAAGAAGCTCCACGAGTGGGTTACGAGGCAGTTCCACGACCGTCAGGCGCGTGCCGAGCCCGAAGCGGTCACGGCGCTGCTCCACCTCGTGGGCGACGATCCGCAGGCCCTCAAGAACGAGGTGGACAAGCTGACGACCTGGGCCGCGGGCGAGCCGATCGGCGAGCGCGAGGTCGAGGATCTGGTCGCCTCGAGCGCCAACCTGCCGATCTACGAGCTGACCGAGGCGTGGTCGGCGCATGACGCCTCCCGCGCGCTCGACGTCAGCGAGGTGCTGTTCGAGCGCGAGCCACGACCGCGTCGCGACGTCGCTCCCAGACTCGCCGGTGCGCTCGGCGGCCATCTCGGCCACCTACGCTCGCTCAGGCGTCTGGCTGCTGCGGGCGTCAAGCCGAAAGAAGCTGCCGAGCGGCTCAAGCTGCACCCGTTTCGCGCGCAGAAGCTGAGCCGGCAGGCGGAGGGCTTCTCGGACGCGGAGCTCGACGACGCCGTGGTGCGACTCGCGGGGCTCGACGGCGCGCTCAAAGGCCAGAGCAGGCTCGCGCCCGACCTCGAGGTCCAGCGAACGCTCGTCGAGCTCACACGCCGGGCCGGCGCGGGATCTCCCGCCGGCCGGTGAAAGCCTAGGCGGCGCGGCTCGCGAGGACCGCGGCCGCGTGGGACTTCTTGCGTGCAGCCGTGTTGCGATGGAGAGCGCCGCGTGTCGTCGCGCGGTCGATGGTGCGAACGAGCTCGCGGTGCGCCCCAACGACGCCGTCGGCGTCCCCGTCCGCGACGGCCGACTCGAGCCGCTTGGTGAGTGTCTTGATCGTCGAGCGGTAGCGGAGGTTCTCGCCTCGCTGGCGTTCCTGGATGCGGACGCGCTTCTTCTGCTGCTTGATGTTCGCCATTCGAGGAAATGCCCGCTGCCGCGGGCCGCGCGATGGTAGCAGGACCGGCTGGGAGAATCGGCCCCGAAGCCATGGTGGACACGCCCGAAACCAGCGCGCTCGAGTCGGCTGACGACCCGGGCCACCGCCGCAGGCTCGCACGCTCCACGGCGGTCTTCTCGGCCGCCACGGCGGTGTCGCGCGTGCTCGGGCTCGTCCGCGAGATGGTCAGCGCCTACTTCTTCGGCGTCACCGGGCTCATCAACGCGTTCACCGTCGCGATCCAGATCCCGAACCTCGTCCGCTCGCTCCTCGCCGACGCCGCCCTCTCGGGCGCCTTCGTCCCGGTCTTCAGCGAGCTGCTCGAGAAGGGCGAGAAGCAGCGCGCCTGGCGGGTCGCGTCGACGCTCTTCTGGCTGACGCTGCTCGTCCTCGGCGGCCTCACCGCGGTCTTCATCCTGCTCGCGCCGCTCCTCATGAAGCCGTTCGGCGAACCGGGCGGCGACTACGCGCTCGCGGTGCAGCTGTCGCGGATCCTCTTCCCGATCGTCGTCCTGCTCGGCCTGTCCGGGATCGTCGTGGGGATCCTGAACACGTACCACCAGTTCGCCCTGCCGGCGCTCGCGCCCGTCGCGTGGAACCTCGTGATCGTCGTCGGCCTCCTCCTCGGCGTCCCCCGCATCGAGAGCCAGTCCTCGCAGCTCTACCTCTATGCCGGCCTCGTCGTGCTCGGGACGCTCGTGCAGCTGCTCCTGCCGTTCCCGTGGCTGCGGAGGCTCGACGGGAGGCTCTCCGTGGCGCTCGACTGGCGCGACCCTGCCGTCCGGAGGGTGCTCACGTTGATGCTCCCCGTGACGCTCACGATCGGGCTGATCAACGTCAACGTGCTCGTCGACACGCTGTTCGCGTCGCGACTCCTCGACCCGGATCTCGCGCCGGCCGCGATCAACGCGGCCTTCCGCCTGTACATGCTCCCGCAGGGGATCTTCTCGGTGGCCGTCGCCACCGTGCTCTTCCCGACGCTGGCGCGTCTCTCCGCCCGTGGCGACATGGGAGGGCTTCGGCGGACGCTCGACGGCGGCATCCGGCAGATCGCGTTCCTGCTCCTCCCCTCCGCGCTCGTCTCGATCGTGCTCGCCGAGCCGATCGTCCGCCTCGTCTACCAGCGGGGGCAGTTCACCGCCGAGGACACGACCGTCGTCGCCCAGTGCCTGCAGGCCTTCTCGATCGGGCTCGTCTTCAACGGTTGGGCGCTGATCCTCAACCGCACGTTCTACGCGGTGCAGACGAACTGGACGCCGACCGCGATCGCCGTGGGCGCCATGGCCCTGAACGCGGGCTTCGACGCGATCTTCTATCGCCTCGGGGTGTGGGGGATCCCGCTCGCGACGTCGACGGTGAACGTGATCGTCGTGGCGGTGCTCGTCCTCGTCCTGCGTCGCCGGATCGGCCTCGAGCGACTCGGCGAGACCGCGGGAGCGGTGCTGCGGATCACCGCTGCGAGTGTCCTCGCCGCAGGCGTCGCGCTCGGAGCCTGGTACGGCGTGGACGCGATCGTCGGGGACGGTGCGCTGAGCCAGCTCGTCGCGCTCGCCGCGGGCCTCGGCGCGGGCGGCGTCGCGTATCTCGGCGCCGTGCGGGTGCTCGGTCTTCGCGAGCTCGAGGCGTTGCTACTGTTGCGAGCCCGGCGCGACGAGACCTCGACCGAGCGCTGAGCCCTATGGAGCAGGACCGCATTCGCAACTTCGCGATCATCGCGCACATCGACCACGGCAAGTCGACGCTCGCGGATCGCATCCTCGAGCTCACCGGCGCCGTGAGCGAGCGCGACATGCGCGAGCAGGTGCTCGACTCGATGGAGCTCGAGCGCGAGCGCGGGATCACGATCAAGGCCCAGGCGGTCCGCGTCGCCTGGCGCGGCCACCAGCTGAACCTCATCGACACCCCGGGGCACGTGGACTTCACCTACGAGGTGTCCCGCTCGCTCCAGGCGTGCGAGGGAGCGCTCCTCGTCGTCGACGCGGCGCAGGGGATCGAGGCGCAAACACTCGCCAACGCGTACCTCGCGCTCGAAGGAGGGCTCGAGATCGTCCCGGCCGCGAACAAGATCGACCTTCCCCAGGCGGATCCCGACGGCGCCGCGCGGGAGCTCGGGGACCTTCTCGGCGAGGCGCCCGAGCGCGTGCTGCGCATCTCCGCCAAGACCGGCGCGGGGGTCCCGGAGGTGCTCGACGCGATCGTCGAGCGCATCCCGCCGCCCGTCGGCGATCCGGATGCGCCGGCACGCGCCCTCGTCTTCGACTCGTCGTACGACCAGTACCGCGGCGTGGTCGCGTTCGTCCGGGTCGTGGACGGCAGCTTCGAGACGCGCGAGCCGCTGCGTGCCATGGCGCAGGGCACCTCGTTCGACGCCGAGGAGCTCGGGGTCCTCGCGCCCGCCCGCCGGCCCGTGGGCAGGCTCTCGGCCGGCGAGGTCGGTTACGTGATCACGGGCTTGAAGGACGTCTCGCGGCTCCGCGTCGGGGACACGCTGACGTCGCGGACACGGCCCGCGAGCGATCCGCTGCCCGGCTACCAGGACGTGAAGCCGATGGTGTTCGCCGGAATCTTCCCGACCGACTCCGACGACTACCCGGAGCTGCGCGACGCGCTCGAGCGGCTGAAGCTGAACGACGGGTCCTTGTCGTACGAGCCGGAGACGTCGCAGGCGCTCGGGTTCGGCTTCCGCTGCGGCTTCCTCGGCCTTCTGCACATGGAGATCGTGCGAGAGCGCCTCGAGCGCGAGTTCGACCTCGACCTCCTGATCACCGCCCCCAACGTCGCGTACCGCGCGACCACGCGGACGGGCGAGCAGGTCGAGGTGCACAACCCGGCGGAGATGCCGCGGGAGCTCGAGGAGGTCGAGGAGCCATACGTGAAGGCGTCGGTGATCGTCCCGAAGGACTACGTCGGCGCCGTCATGGAGCTCGCGAACGAGCGGCGCGGGAGCTTCGACCATCTCGAGTACCTGAGCGAGGAGCGCGTGCTGCTCATCTACGAGCTGCCGCTGGGCGAGATCGTCCTCGACTTCTACGATCAGCTGAAGTCGCGGACGCGCGGGTACGCCAGCTTCGACTACGACCTCGCCGGCTTCCGCCCCGGCGACCTCGCGCGAGTCGACATCCTCGTCGGCGGCGAGCAGGTGGACGCGCTCTCCCTGATCATCCACCGCGACGCCGCGTACGACCGAGGCCGTCAGCTGGTCGAGCGACTGCGGGAGGAGATCCCACGGCAGATGATCGACGTCCCGGTGCAGGCCGCGATCGGCTCGCGCGTCATCGCCCGCGAAACGATCAAGGCGCGGCGCAAGGACGTGCTCGCGAAGTGCTACGGCGGCGACATCACCCGCAAGCGCAAGCTGCTCGAGAAGCAGAAGAAGGGCAAGAAGCGGATGAAGCAGGTCGGCGGGGTGGAGGTGCCGCAGGAGGCCTTCCTCGCCGTCCTGAACCTCGACTCGGATCGGCGGCGCTGATGGGCCACGTCCGTCACCTCTACGTACATCTCCCGTTCTGCTCGCACCGCTGCGGCTACTGCGACTTCGTGACCGCCGTCGGCCGGAGCGGACAGCACGGCGCCTACGTCGACGCGCTCCTCGCTGAGCTCGGGTCGCAGGGCGACGTGCTCGCAGCCGAGGTCGAGACGGTCTTCCTCGGCGGCGGGACGCCGACGTTCACGGAGCCCGTGGAGCTCGAGCGGCTGCTCCGTGCCTTGCCCGCGGCCGAGGAGGTGACCGTCGAGGCGAACCCGGAGACGGTGACCCCCGAGCTCGCGGCACTCGTCCGGGCGAGCGTCGTCACCCGCGTCTCGGTCGGCGCGCAGACCTTCGAGCCGCGCCTGCTCCACGTGCTCGAGCGCCGGGCGTCGCCCGACGACGTCCGACGGTCGGTGCACACTCTTCGTGATGCCGGATTCGACAACATCTCGCTCGATCTCGTCTACGGCATCCCCGGCCAGAGCCCCTCCGATCTCGCCCGCGACCTGACCGAGGCGCTCGCGCTCGAGCCGCAGCATCTCTCCTGCTACGAGCTCGAGGCGAAGCCCGGCACACGCTTCACGCACGCCCACGGGGAGGAGCTCGCGCGCCAAGCCGAGGCGATGGAGGGCTACTTCGAGCAGGTCGTGGAGACGCTGACGGGGGCAGGCTACCGCTGGTACGAGACGGCGAACTTCTGTCTCGACGGTGCGAGAGCGGGCGGGCGCGACCTCCGCGCGAGGCACAACCTCGCGTACTGGCACGGCCGCGACTACCTCGGCCTCGGCGTCGGGGCGGTGTCGACGATCGAGGGCGTGCGCACTCGCAACCTGCCCGGCCTCGCGCGCTACGTCGACGCCCTCGCGGCGGGCTCTTCCCCTCCGCGCGAGCTGGAGCCACTCGACGCCGCGACGCAGTCGCGCGAGCTGCTGATGCTCGGGCTGCGCCTCGACGAAGCCGTCGTCGCGGCCGACGTCGAGGATGCGCTCGATCGCGCCGCGCTGGCGCGACTCGTCGACCTCGGGCTCGTCGAAATCGGCGCGAACGGGCGCGGCGAGGAGCTGCGGCTCACGCGGCGCGGACGCTTCCTGGGCGGAGCCGTGACCGCCGAGCTCATGGCCGCGCCCGCGTGACCCGCTCCCGCGTCTACTCGACGAGAACCGGGACGCAGGGGTCGAACGTCGTGACGGGGTTGCACAGGAACCCCGAGCCTCCGGTCGTCTGCGGGTTCGGTGCGACGTCCTTCACGAAGTGGCCCCAGACCCATCTCGTGTTGCGGGACATGTCGAGGTCGGGCGGCGGCTCGTTGCCGGTGCCGTTCGTGAGGTCGCCGTCGTTCCCCGTGGTGCACGGGTCTTCCGGCGCTCCACCTTTCCAGCCGCCGCTGATCGTCTCGCCGTACCCGGTCACGTAGAAGTTCCCGAAGCCGACGATCGGGTACGTCTCGTTGCCCGTGTTCGTGAACGAGTCGTAGGTCGTGAAGAAGAGGGTCACGAGTCGTGGATCGTCGCTGCGGAGCGTGTTGCCCTTCGGTGTCCCGTTCGGCCCAGGAGACCCCTGTCCGTCCCACGCGAACGTGCTCGCGTCGTAGTCGTTGTTCATCCGGCTCCAGTAGTTTCGGCCGGGCACATACTGCGTCGCGTCGTCGGCCGGGCACCTCGGGTTGTTGGAGGTCTGGAAGATGCGCTCGTTGAACCCCTGGATGACCTGGCTCGAGTTGCCCGTCTGCGTGAGCACGCACCGGTAGGGCGGCCAGTTCGCGAACGGGTCCGGCTTCGGGGTCGAGAAGAAGCCGGCCGAGCCGGGGCAGTAGGGGCTCGTGTCGAAGCGGTTGGCCGCGTACGCCGGCTGCTGGCAGCCGCTGACGATCTCGGACTTGAGGTTGGAGATGGCGGAGTCGCAGTCCACGTATGCGCGCTGGCTGGAGTTGTCGCCGAGGTTGAACGCGATCGGCGGCTCGTCCTGGTCGCGTGCCAAACCCCCCGCCATGCCGAGGTCGACGACGTAGCACCTTCGCGTCCCGGCCGGCTGGCTCGCCGCGTCCGCTCCCGTCAGGGAGTCGTGGCCGACGACACGGTCGGCGAAGGTCGTCGGATCGCAGTCCCGATCGACCGTGAGCCGTAGCCACTTCAGCGGCCCAGTCCGCTCGAGGTGCCCCATGAACGAGCGCTGCACGGGAGCGCCCAGGACCTGGGCGGCGGTCGGCGGCACGCTGTCGCCGATGTAGCCGGAGCCCGTGTAGAAGAACCGGCACGTGTTCGCGTAGTCGGACGAGGGGTTGTTCGAGCACGCGGGAACTCCGGCGACGCTCGTCCGCCGCAGCCGGACCTGGATCGCGAAGGCGCTTCCTCGCGAGTCCACGGGCAACAGCGGATGCGTTCCGGCGACCGTCGAGCACGTCGCCTCGCCCGGCCCGCCGCTGCACTGCAGGTCCTGGCCGGTCCCGAACTGCGACGTACAGACGTCGGCCGCGGTCTGGCCCGTGCGGACGACGCAGTAGCGAACCTCGACGTGATCGGCGGTGCGGGTCTCGACGAGCGCGTTCGGCGGATCCGGCGGCGGGTTCTCCTGCACCGAGCCGACGTCGACGACCACGTTCAACTTCACCCTGCAGGAGCTCGTCGTGGAATTGAAGTAACCGCTGGCCGGACAGTCGACGCTGTCGAGCCACGCGTTGCGAAGCTCCGGGCGTCCGCCGCCCACGGTTCCCGGCGAATAGCCCTGGATGAAATGGACGCCGGAGGAGACGGTCTGGGTCGCGCCGCTGCCGTCTGCGTCGAAGCACTGGACCGCCGTGGCAGCCTGGCGGCAGAATTCGTCCACTGACCGTCCCACCCAGCTCGCCGCCGTGTCGAGGCACGGTGGCCGGATCGCGACGTCGCATCCCGGCCGAACGCTCGATGCGACGACCACGCCCGTCCGTCCGGCGACGTTCACGCTCGCCCACGTGCCGGAGACGTCGCCGGCCGAGGGCTCGGTCGTCCACTGCCCGAGCCCGGCCGGCATGCCGGCGATGCAGGTCGGATCGCTGTCGATGCACACGTGCCGGAACGGCTTGACGGCGAGGATGGCCTTCGTCGGGCTCGCCTCGTCGTAGAAGACGGCGGCCGCGCTCAGGGGCTGCGGAAGCCGGACCGCGATCGGCAGGAGCCCGGTCAGGCCGGCGATGTCCTGGATCTCCACGCGCGCCTTGCGTTTGATGTCCGGGAAGAGCGGGATGAGCCGCCAGAGAAGCGGCGTATCGTGCTCCGTCGCCTTGACGTCGAGGATCTTCGACGCGCAGACGGATCCTGAGGGGCTCGAGAAGTCGCTGCCGGGAAACGCGTCGCTCCACCACTGGGCCTGGTTCAAGGTCGCGAAGACCGCGTCGGCTCCCACGCCCTCGAACTGGTGGTTGTAGGGGCTCGCATGGACGCTGCCGTCCGCCGCCGTGTGATCCCCGAGGTAGAGGCGAGCCTGGGTCTCGATCGCCGTGTCGATATCCGGGCCGCAAGGAAAGCCCCAGGCGGTGCCGCCGGCGAGCGCCGCCGCGTCGACCTTCGTCTGGAGCATGCGGGCCTGCACGTACCAGTTCCCGACCGAGATCACGATCGCGCCGAGCGCGAAGAGCACCGGCAGCATGACGCCGAACAGGACCAGCACCTGTCCTCGCTCGCCGCGCGCGTGCTGGCGGCACGTCGCCCCGCTCAGTTCCCCCTGCACTGTCCTCCCCAGGACGTGTTGGGTCGCATTGTGCATCGGCCCGGGGAAAATGGGAAGGGACGGCGGAACGCCCGGCTACCATCGATCGAGAATGCAGATCACTCCGCGAAAGCGCGAGATCCTGCGGCGCGTCATCGAGGAGTACGTCGCGACCGGCCAGCCGGTGGGCTCGCGCGTGCTCGTCGAGCGCTCCGGTCTCGCCGTGTCGGCGTCGACCGTGCGGAGCGAGCTCGCCGAGCTCGAGACGCTCGGCCTGCTGACGCATCCGCACACGTCGGCAGGGCGTACGCCGACGGAGAGCGGCTATCGCGTCTACGCGGAGGAGCTCGTCGACACGCTCGACGGCAGGCCCGACGGCCTCGGCGTCGACCTGCGGACCATGCGCGACGAGATCGAGCGCGCGCTGCGCACGACGACCGAGATGCTCTCCGACGCGACTCGCCTGCTCGCGCTCGTGTCGGCTCCTTCCCTCGAGACCGCGTCGATTCGTCACATCGAGGTGCTGCGGCTGCAGCCCACGTCGGTGATGGTCGTCGTGATCACCTCGACGGGCGGCGTCACGAAGCGCGTGTTCAGGCTCGACCAGCCCGTCGACCCCGGGCTGGTCGCCTGGGCGGCGGAGTACCTGGCGGAGCAGCTCGTCGGGCAGCGACTCGGCTCGCGGGCCGCTCGCCGCCGGCTCGAGGCGCCCGAGCTCTCGGCCGCGGAACGCTCGTTCCTCGCGCTGATCGGCCAGACGCTGCTCGAGGTCGGCGCCGAAGCGGGCCCCGAGGTGTTCGTCGGAGGCACAGCGGGGCTCCTCGGCGACGCCCGAGCCGCAGACGAGGTCGAGGCGACCATGCGGCTCGTCGAGCTCCTGGAGCGCCGGGCGGCGGTGCTCGAGCTCGTCAGCGAGGCGCTCGAGCCTCACCGGCCGGTCGTGCACGTCGGGCCGGAGGTGGGAGGGGCCGAACTCCACGCGGTCTCGCTCGTCGGCGCGACGTACGGGATCCGTTCGACGCCGCTCGGTGCGGTCGGCCTCGTCGGCCCGCTGCGCATGGACTACGAGAAGGCGATCCGGACCGTGCGCGCCGCCGCGTTCGAGCTCTCCCGCTTCGTCGAGGACGTCTACGAGGACATGTAGGCAGTGGCCACCACGGAGAGCGACTACTACGAGCTGCTCGGCGTCCCTCGCACTGCGAGCGACGCCGAGATCAAGCGAGCGTTCCGGACGCTCGCGCGCGAGCTGCACCCGGACGTCTCGAGCGCCGCCGACGCCGGCTCGCGCTTTCGGGACGTCGCGGAGGCGTACGAGGTGCTCTCGGATCCCGCCCGCCGCGCGACCTACGACCGCTTCGGGGAGGCCGGTCTTCGCCGCGGCGGATTCCACTCGAGCTTCACGGACTTCGGGAGCCTGGCGGACGTGTTCGCCTCGTTCTTCGGCGAGGACCTGTTCGGAGGCGGCTCCGCGCAAAGGCAGCGCTCGCAACGCGGGGGAGACGTCCAGACCGTCGTCGAGATCGAGCTCGAGGACGCGTTCACCGGGACGCAGCTGACCGTTCCCGTCGAGGTCGCGGTGCCGTGCGCGCGCTGCGACGCCCGCGGCGCCGAGCCCGGGACGGGATCCCGTACCTGCCCGACCTGCGGCGGCGGCGGTGTCGTCCGCAGCGTCTCGCAGAACATCTTCGGCCAGTTCGTCCAGCAGCGTGCCTGCCCTGATTGCGACGGGGCCGGTGAGGTGCTCGAGCAGCCGTGCTCCGAGTGCCGGGGCGACGGTCGGGTCCTGACGCGGACGACGGTCGAGGTCGACGTGCCCGCAGGGATCCACGACGGCCAGCAGATCCGGGTGCGCGGCGCGGGTCACGCAGGCTTTCGCAGCCACGAGCGCGGCAACGCGTTCGTCGTCGTTCGCGTCCGGCCGGACCCGCGCTTCGTCCGGGACGGCGACGACCTGCACACGGCGCTCCGGCTCACCATGACGGACGCTGCGCTCGGCACGACCGCTTCGGTCGCGTCGCTCTCGGGAACCGTCGAGCTCGAGGTGCCGCCCGGCACGCAGCCCGGCGGGGTGCGCGTGCTGAAGGGACAGGGCATGCCCGCGTTGCGGGGCGGCCGCCGGGGCTCGCTCTACGTTCGTCTCGACGTCGCAGTGCCGACCGTTCTCGACGGCGAGCAGCGGCGCCTGGTCGAGGAGCTCGACCGGAGCCTTGGCCCCGATGCGTACGCGGGACCGGACGAGGACGAAGGCTTCTTCAGCCGGCTCAAGAGCGCGCTCCGCTGAGCGATCTCAGGCGCGTCTCGTTCACCGTCCCGTCCGACGATCTCGAGATCGCGCGCGCGTGGCTCCTCGAGCGCTTCCCGGCCGGCTTCGAGGAGGGCCTCCGAGACGGGTGCACCGAGCTCGTCGTGTACACGGACGACAGCGGCGAGGGCGAGCTCCGTGGCGCGTTCCCCGGTGTGCGCTCCGAGCCGGTCGCCGAAGGCTGGGAGGATCGCTGGAAGGAGTTCCACAGGCCCGCCCGGGCAGGCGGTTTGTGGATCGGGCCGCCGTGGATTCCCCCTCCGCCGGGAGAGACCGCGGTGGTCGTCGACCCCGGTCGCGCGTTCGGCACCGGAGCACATGCGACGACGCGGGCGTGCATAGAGCTCCTGGCGCGGACCGAGCCGGCAAGCCTCCTCGACGCGGGCTGCGGCTCGGGCGTCCTTGCAGTCGCCGCGGCGAAACTCGGATTCGGCCCCGTCGTCGCCCTCGACTCGGATCCCGTCGCCGTCGAGGTCGCACGCGGGACGGCCGCCGCGAACGACGTCGACATCGACGTACGAGTCGTCGACGTCCTCGCAGGCCCGCTCCCCGACACGGACGTCCTCGTCGCGAACATCGCGCTCGGAGCGGTCGAGACGCTCCTCCGGCGGGTGCGGTCGCGCAGGGCCGTGATCTCCGGCTACCTCGTCGCCGACTCGCCTCGCGCTCAGGACTGGAGGACGAGCGAACGGCTCGAGCTCGAGGGCTGGGCGGCAGACGCGCTCGAGAGAGCGCACTAAGCTTGTTCCCTCGGTGACGACCTTCTCCGTCCAGTTCCTCGGCTGCAAGGTGTCGTACGCGGACGCACAGGCCGTGCGCGAGCGCCTGCTCGTCGATGGCCACGAGGAAGTAGGGACGGGCGCCGAGATCGCCGTCGTGAACACCTGCTGCGTGACGAACGAGGCGGTGTCGAAGTCCCGCCAGGCCGTCGCGCGGGCGGCGCGCTCGCATGCGCGCGTCTACGCGACCGGATGCGCGGCGAACCTCGACGGCGCGCTCGCGCGGCTCGCCCCGAACGTGTCGGTCGTCGTGCGGCCGAGCGAGGAGCTCCCGGCCGCGATTGCGGGGCACGTGGGCGCGATCGGCTGCGTGCAGTCGGACGCGCGCCTCGAGCGGACGCGGGCGTTCGTGAAGATCCAGGACGGCTGCTCGTTCTCGTGCGCGTTCTGCGTGATCCCGCTCGTCCGCGGGGGGACGCGCAGCCGGCGCGCCGGCGCGGTGCTCGCGGAGATTCGGCGGCGCATCGCTCAGGGTCACCGCGAGATCGTGCTGACCGGCGTGAACCTCGGCTGCTTCCGGGATCGCGAGGCCGGGCACACGCTCGCCTCGCTCGTCCGGGCCGCAGGCGCGCTGCCGGGGCTCGAGCGCCTGCGGCTTTCGTCGATCGAGGTGAACCACCTCTCGCCCGAGCTCGTCGCGGCGCTGCGCGAGACGCCGACGGCGTCGCGGCATCTCCACGTCCCGCTCCAGTCGGGCGACGACGGCGTGCTGCGCGCGATGAAGCGACGCTACTCGGCAGCCCAGTACCTCGCCAGGCTCGAGCCGCTCGACGACTTCAACCTCACGGCCGACGTCATCGTCGGCTTCCCCGGCGAGGACGACGATGCATTCCTGGGCACGCGCGACGTGGCCGAGCGTGCCGGGCTCTCGCGCCTCCACGTCTTCCCGTACTCGCCGCGTCCGGGCACGGAGACGGCGGGGGCCGACACCGTTCCGGCCACGGTGAAGAAGGAGCGGAGCGCGTGCCTGCGCGCTCTGTCCGACGAGCTCTCGCGGCGTCGGTGGCAGGAGCGCGTCGGCACGACCGACCGTGTGCTCGTCGACCGCCCCGGGCGCGGCTATGCCGACGACTACACGCCGTGGCTCCTCGACGGCGAGGTCGGCCAACTCCTGCGAGCGCGGGCCGTCGGAGTCACGGAGGAGGGAGTGCTTGCCGTCGCCGCCTGAGAGCTGCCTGTTCTGCCGCCTGGTGGAGGAAGGCGACCACGTCCATGCGGCGGACGGCTTCGTCGCGATCGAGGACATCAACCCGATGGCCGAGACGCATCTCCTGGTGCTCCCGAGGCGGCACGTCGACACGTTCCGCGACGTCGACGCGTTCCCGGACGAGGAGGCCGCGCGCATGCTCCGCTTCGTCGCGGAGACGGCCCGCGCGGCGGGTCTCGAGGACTACCGCGTGCTCGTGAACGTCGGCGCCAGGGGCGGGCAGACGATCTTCCACCTGCACTGGCACGTGCTCGGCGGTCGTCCCGACACCGAGCGTGTCGTCGAGGCGCTCGAGGCGACCGCATGACGCTCATCGCGCGCATCGAGGAGGAGCTCCGGGCCGCACGGCTCGCCCGGGACGAGGATCGGCGCGATGCGCTGAGCTTCGTCCTGAGCTCGCTCCAGTCGGCGCAGAAGGAGCTGCAGCGCCCCCTCTCCGACGACGAGGAGCTGCAGGTGCTGCAGCGGGAGCGCAAGCGGCGGATCGAGGCCGCCGATGCCTTCCGGGCGGGCGGCCGCGAGGAGCAGGCCGAGGACGAGGAGTACGAGCTCGAGATCCTCGAGGAGTTCATGCCGGAGCCGCTCGCCGAGGACGAGCTCGAGGAGATCATCGACGACGTCATCTCCGAGGTCGGCGCGACGAGCATCCGCGACCTGGGCCGCGTCATGGCCGGCGTCATGCACCAGGTGTCGGGCCGTGCCGACGGATCCACGGTCTCGCAGCTCGTCAAGGAGAAGCTCGCGTAGGGCGACGGGCGAACGCGTATGTGCCTGTAGGGGCGAGATATTTCTCGCCCCTACACTGCGCCTGATGCAGCAGGTCTTGGACGTCTCGAACGAGGTGGCTGCCGAGCTCGCGGGCGTGGAGGACGGCGTCCTCGACGCGCTGCGCGAGAGGCTCCAGTGCACGGTGGGGCTGCGCGGAAACCGCCTGACGCTGGGCGGCGACGATGCCAGCGTGGCCGCCGCCCGCGCCGTCGTCGACGAGCTCGTGGACCTCGTGGAGGGCGGCCACGAGATCGGGCCGGACACGGTCGGCGCCGTGCTCGCGGCGCTCGACCAGGTGGAGGACGTGCGCGACGTGTTCGACGACGTCGTCTGGCGCCACCGCGGCAAGAACATCACGCCGAAGACGGTGAACCAGAAGCGCTACGTCGACGCGATCCGCAGCGCGACGGTGACGTTCGGGATCGGCCCGGCCGGGACCGGGAAGACGTACCTCGCGATGGCCCTCGCCGTCTCCGCGCTCTCCGAGGGAGCGGTCGGCCGCGTCATCCTCACGCGGCCCGCGGTCGAGGCGGGCGAACGGCTCGGGTTCCTTCCGGGCGACATGCTCGCGAAGGTGGATCCCTACCTGCGCCCGCTCTACGACGCGCTCTACGACATGCTCGATCCCGAGCGGCTCGCGGGCTACATGGAGCGCGGGACGATCGAGGTCGCTCCGCTCGCGTTCATGCGCGGCCGCACCCTGAACGACTCGTTCGTCGTCCTCGACGAGGCGCAGAACACGACGCCGGAGCAGATGCAGATGTTCCTCACGCGCCTCGGGTTCGGCTCGAAGATGGTGGTCACGGGCGACGTGACCCAGGTCGACCTCCCGCGCGAGCAGGCGTCGGGGCTCATCCAGGTGCGTGAGATCCTCGCCGGCATCGACGCCATCGGATTCGTCGAGTTCGGGAACGAGGACGTCGTCCGGCACAAGCTCGTGCAGCGGATCGTCGAGGCGTACAAGCGCCACGCCGAGGAGACCGGCACGGCGCGGCGCCGGTGATCGTCGTCGAGACGGCGAACCGCAGCGGTGTCGCCGCGGACGTGGACGCTGCTGCGGAGCTCGCGCGTGCGGTGCTCGCGAGAGAGGGGATCGACGACGGCGAGCTCGGGATCGCGTTCGTCGGCCCCGACGAGATGCGGGACCTGAAGCGCGAGCACCTCGGCGTCGACGAGCCGACCGATGTCCTCTCCTTCCCGCTCGACGGGCGGGACGAGCTCCCCGCGGACGTCCCACGCGCGCTCGGAGACGTCCTCCTCTGCCCGCAGGTCGTTGGCGAGGACTGGCGCGCCCCGCTGGTGCATGGGCTGCTGCATCTGCTCGGGTACGACCACGGGGACGACATGGAGGCGCGCGAGCGCGCCCACGCGCTGCGATGACCGCCCGGCGATGACGGCGCAGCGAAGCCAGTCGCTCTTCCAGAGCTTCAACTTCGCAGCCGAAGGGGTGATCCACGCGGTTCGCACGCAGCGGAACCTGTGGATCCACTTCGGGTTCGCAGCGGTGGTGCTCGTCGCCGCCGTCGGCTTCGGCGCGACGAAGCTCGAGCTCTGCGTCCTCCTGCTCGCGATCACGTTCGTCCTCGTGGCGGAGCTCGTGAACACCGCGGTCGAGGCGGCGGTGGACGTCGCCTCGACGTCCTTCGACCCGATGGCGAAGATCGCCAAGGACATCGCCGCGGGGGCCGTCCTCGTCGCTGCGCTCAACGCCCTCGCCGTCGGCTACCTCGTGTTCTCGGGCGAGGTCGCCACGCGCAGCTCCCGCTTCCTCACGCGCCTCGCCGACGCGCCGGCGGAGCTCACGCTGGTGGCGCTCGCGGTCACGGTGATCCTCGTCATCGCCGTCAAGGCGTACACGGGCCGCGGGACGCCGTTGCGCGGAGGGCTGCCCTCCGGCCACGCGGCCGTCGCCTTCGCCTGCTGGATGGCGGTGACGCTCATCGTCCAGGGGACTGCGCACAGCTTCCTCGTGTCGTCCGTGACGTTCATCATGGCCCTGCTCGTGGCGCAAACCCGTGTCGAGACCGGCGTCCACTCCTCGTCCGAGGTCGCGAGCGGGGCGTTGCTCGGTGCCCTCGTCACCCTTCTCCTCTTCCAGGCGTTCGGATGACGAGCGATCGGGAGCTCCTCACGGCGGCGGACGAGGCGTCCGGTCGCGCATACGCGCCCTACTCGGAGTTCAACGTGGGCTGCGCCGTGCTCACCCGCGACGGCCACGTGGTCGTGGGCGTGAACGTGGAGAACGCCGCATACCCGCTCGGTGTCTGCGCGGAGCGAACCGCCTTCGCGCGGGCGATCGCCGAGGGGTATCGGCCGGGCGACTTCGTCGCCGCCGCGATCACGGCCTCGCCGTGCGGCGGCTGCCGCCAGTGGCTGCACGAGATGGGCGTCGAGCGCGTCGTCTTCCGCTCGGGCGACCGGGTCGTCACGATGACGCCCGACGAGCTCCTGCCCGAGTCGTTCGACGCGCACGACCTCGCATGAAGTCCGGATTCGTTGCGGTCGCGGGGCGTCCGAACGTCGGCAAGTCGACGCTCGTGAACGCGCTGTGCCGCGAGAAGATCGCGATCACCTCCACGGTCCCGAATACGACCCGGCGTCGCCTGTTCGGCGTTGCGAACGGTGACGGCTACCAGCTCGCCCTCGTCGACCTGCCCGGCTTCCAGCGTCCGATCGACCCGCTGACCGAGCGCATGCAGCAGACGGTCGACGCCTCCTTCGACGACGTCGACACCGTGCTCCTCGTCGTCGACGCGCGCGCACGCATCGGCGCCGGTGATCGGTTCGTGGCGCGCCGGGTCTTCGCGCTCGGCACTCCGGTCGTGATCGCCCTCAACAAGGTCGACCGGCTCAAGCCCGCCCACATCGCCATGCAGATGAAGGCCGCCGCCAGCCTCGGCGACTTCCACGCGCTGCATCCGGTGAGCGCGAAGACGAAGGAGGGCGTGGACGAGCTCCGCGGAGACCTCGTCTCGCTCCTGCCGGACGGCCCGGCCTACTTCCCGTCCGAGCAGACCACCGACCTCACGCTCGAGGAGCGCGTCGCCGAGGTGGTGCGCGAGAAGGCGCTCCACCTCACCCGCGAAGAGGTGCCGCACGCGCTGATGGTGGAGGTCGAGGAGGTCGAGGAGCGCCATCTCCGAGCCGTGATCTACGTCGAGACGGAGTCCCAGAAAGGCATCCTCGTCGGCAAGCGGGGAGTCATGATCCGCGAGATCGGGACGCGCGCGAGGCCGGAGGTCGAGGCGCTCGTCGGCCGCTCGCTCTTCCTCGACCTGCAGGTCAAGGTGCGGCCGAAGTGGCGGCGCGACCCGCGGATGCTCGAGCGTCTCGGTCTGTGACGCAGGCACCGCTCTAGACTCAGGGCATGGCTCATGCGCCAGCACTCGTCGGAGGCTTCGAGCTGCCGGCTGGTCCGCGCCTGCCGCGGGTCGGCTCGGTCGACGCGGTCGCCCTCGAGGAGCGCGCCGCGACGCTCGCGAAGCGCTCGATCAAGCGCGCCTCGAAGGTGCAGGCGCTCGAGCTCGCCGTGCGGATGATGGACCTGACGACCCTCGAGGGACAGGACACCCCGGGGAAGATCGCGGCACTCTGCTCGAAGGCGCTGCGCCCGGATCCCGCGGATCCGTCCATTCCCCCCGTGGCCGCCGTCTGCGTCTATCCGAGCCTCGTGGCCGTCGCGAAGGAGCGCCTCGCGGGGAGCGGCGTGAAGGTCGCCTCCGTCGCGACGGCGTTCCCCTCGGGCCAGTCCCCCACGGATCTCAAGGTGGCCGAGGCCCGCGCCGTCGTCGAGCTCGGCGCGGACGAGGTGGACATGGTGATCGACCGCGGCGCGTTCCTCTCCGGGCGGTACGCGAAGGTCTACGACGAGATCGTCCGCGTCAAGGAGGTCTGCGGCGACGCGCACCTGAAGGTGATCCTCGAGACGGGCGAGCTCGGCACCTACGACAACGTGCGCCGCGCCTCGCTGATCGCGATCGCCGCGGGCGCCGACTTCGTGAAGACCTCCACCGGCAAGGTGAGCCCGGCGGCGACGCTCCCCGTGACGCTCTGCATGATGGAGGTCGTCCGCGACGTCCACGCGGAGACCGGGCACGTCGTCGGCATCAAGCCCGCCGGCGGCATTCGCGCGTCGAAGCAGGCGGTCCAATACCTGGTGACGCTGTACGAGACGCTCGGGCCGCAGTGGATGACGCCCGATCTCTTCCGCTTCGGTGCCTCCTCGCTCCTGAACGACGTCCTCATGCAGCTCCGCAAGGAGAAGACGGGGCGCTACCAGTCCGGCGACTACTTCACCATCGACTGATGGCCCAGATCGAGAAGCGCACCTCCAGCGTGCCTGCGACGTTCGAGTGGGACTACGCGCCTGCGCCCGAGGCGCGCGACATCGTCGCGCTTCGCGACCGCTACGGGCTCTTCGTCGGCGGGGAGGAGGTCGAGCCGAAGAGCGGCGAGTGGTTGGAGTCGATCTCGCCCTCGACCGAGGAGCCGCTGTTCGAGGTCGCGCTCGCGGGCGAGGAGGACGTCGCGCTCGCCGTCGGGGCCGCGCGCGGCGCGTTCGAGGACGGCTGGTCCTCGCTCGCCCCGTCCGAGCGAGCGAAGTACCTCTTCCGGCTCGCGCGTCTCATCCAGGAGCGCTCGCGCGAGCTGGCCGTGGCGGAGTCGCTGGACGGGGGGAAGCCGATCCGGGAGTCGCGCGACGTCGACATCCCGCTCGCGGCCGCGCACTTCTTCTACTACGCGGGGTGGGCGGACAAGCTCGAGTACGCCTACCCGGGCCGCACCGCTCGACCGCTCGGGGTAGCGGCTCAGATCATTCCCTGGAACTTCCCGCTCCTCATGCTCGCCTGGAAGATCGCGCCCGCCCTCGCTTGCGGGAACACGGTGGTGCTGAAGCCTGCGGAGACGACGCCGCTCACGGCCATGCTCTTCGCGGACATCTGCCGGCAGGCCGAGCTGCCGGCCGGCGTCGTCAACCTCGTCACCGGCGACGGCACGACCGGAGCGCACCTCGTGCGCAGCGAGGGGATCGACAAGGTCGCGTTCACGGGCTCGACCGAGGTCGGGAAGCTGATCATGCGCGAGCTCGCCGGACGCAACGTGCGGCTCACGCTCGAGCTCGGCGGCAAGGCGGCGAACATCGTCTTCGACGACGCCGCGCTCGACCAGGCGGTCGAGGGCATCGTCAACGGGATCTACTTCAACCAGGGGCACGTCTGCTGTGCCGGGTCGCGCCTGCTCGTCCAGGAGTCCATCTACGAGCCGCTGCTCGACAAGCTCAAGCGCCGGCTCACCACGCTGCGAGTCGGCGATCCGCTCGACAAGAACACCGACGTCGGTGCGATCAACTCGCAGGCGCAGCTCGACAAGATCCGCGAGCTCGTCGCGAGCGGCGAGGACGAGGGCGCGGAGATCTTCCAGCCGGAATGCCGGCTGCCCGAGCGCGGGTTCTGGTTCGTCCCGACGCTGTTCACGAACGTCGCGCAGAGCTATCGCATCGCGCAGGAGGAGATCTTCGGCCCGGTCCTGTCGGTGCTGACCTTCCGGACGCCGGACGAGGCGGTGGAGAAGGCCAACAACACGCCGTACGGCCTCTCTGCAGGCGTGTGGACGGAGAAGGGCTCGCGCATCCTGTGGATGGTCGAGCGCCTCCGCGCCGGCGTCGTGTGGGCGAACACGTTCAACCGGTTCGATCCGACGTCGCCGTTCGGCGGGTACAAGGAGTCGGGCTTCGGACGCGAGGGCGGGCGGCACGGCCTCGCGCCGTACCTGAGCTTCGAGGAGTGACTCGGGAGTGAGCAGCGTGGCGAGCGCGAAACCGCTCCCTTCCCCACCCTGGGTGGGGTGTGTGGCCACCCTCCACCCGGCGTCGAGCCTAACGAGCAATCGCTCCCGGGAGGGCCAAATCTCCGTGCCGATTCGGCGCCAATCGCCCCACACGCCTCGCGCCGATCTCGACGCGTCATGACGCGCCTCTCCGTCCAGAAGACGTACAAGCTCTACGTCGGCGGTTCCTTCCCCCGCTCGGAGTCGGGACGGACGTTCGAGGCGGACGGGCACAACATGGCGCGCGCGTCCCGGAAGGACGCTCGCGACGCCGTCAAGGCCGCGCGCGCTGCGTTCCCCGTCTGGTCGGGGCTCACCGCCTACAACCGCGGCCAGGTGCTCTATCGCCTCGCGGAGATGATGGAGGCGCGCGCGAGCGACCTCGCGGCAGCCTGCACCGGCCGCGCCGAGGTGGAGGCCGCGATCGACCGGACGGTCTGGTACGCGGGCTGGGCGGACAAGCTCGCGCAGGTCCTGGGGTCGTCGAACCCCGTCGCGGGGCCGTACTTCGACTTCACGGTTCCCGAGCCGACCGGCGTCGTGGCCACGTTCGCTCCGCCGGAGCCGCCGCTCCTCGGGCTCGTCTCGCGGATGCTCCCCGGCGCTCGTCGGCGGGAACGCGGTCGTCGCCGTCGCGTCGGAGGCGCATCCGGTCGCCGCCGTCGAGCTCGCCGAGGCACTCGCGACCTCCGACCTTCCGGCCGGCACGGTCAACGTCCTCACCGGGTTCGCGGACGAGCTCGCGCCGTGGCTCGCGGGCCACATGGACGTGAACGCGATCGACCTCACTGGCGTCGACGGGCCGATCGACGAGCTCGAGCGCACCGCCGCCGAGAACGTCAAGCGCGTCGTCCGCTCGTCGGCCGAGGCGCAGAGCCCGTGGGAGATCGAGGCGTTCCTCGAGCTGAAGACCGTCTGGCACCCGATCGGTCCCTGAGGCGAGTCGCTACCCGGCGTCGCTACCCGCGCGTCGCTACCCGCGCGTCGCTACCCGCGCGTCGCGTAGACGGCCTGCCTGAGGCTCGAGCCGACGGGGTCCGTCGCCAGCACCCACACGACCAGCGGACGGCCGCGCGCGTAGTGCACGGAGATGTAGTCGCCGAGCATGCGGCCCGACGTCGTCGTCGGCATCCAGGCGAGCGGCATGGACTGCGCGGAGAGTCGCCGCGGGGCTCCCCAGCTCGCTCCGCTGGTCGACTCCACGAGCTCGACGTCGATGCCGCCCGGGCCCGACCGCAGGTACGCGAGAGCGATTCGTCCCGTCGCGCGGTCGATGCCGATCGCCGGGATGAGCGCATTGCGGCCCCGCGTCGCCGCAGCGCGCGCGCTCCACACGCTGCCGTCCGTCGAGGAGGCGACGAAGGCCGAGCTCGTCGTGGCTCCCGGGGCCGTGCAGTCGTGCCACGCAGCCCAGACTCGCCCGGCGGCGTCGACGTCCGCCGACGGCAGCGGAAAGGCGCGGAACCCGCGAACCCGGCACTGGCCGTCGACGTCTGCGATGCGAACGGGCGGCGACCAGGAGGCGCCACCGTCGGTCGAGCGCGAGGCGGCGATGGCGGACGGGTTCGTCTCCCACAGGTACACGAGCACCAGCTCGCCGGTCGGCCGAATGGCGGGGAACGCGCCGACGGCCGGCTGGGCTCCGACGTCCACGCCGGGCGACCAGGTCTGGCCGCCGTCGACCGACCAGCGCACCTGGAGCATGCTGTCCCCGGCCGAATGCGTGTACACGACGTAGCAGCGTCCGTAGAAAGGGGACGTCGACGTGTTGTCGCAGCCGATCCAGTTCTTGTCGAAGGCGATGCCCTCGTCACCGCCGCTGCCGCTCTCCTCCGCCGCGAAGGTCGCGGCGCTCCAGGTGGAACCGTCGGGGGAGCGATTGATCGCCAGTCGCGTGACGCCGGTCCCGAGCGCGAGCGTCGAGACGAGCCAGGTTCCATGTGCCGCGTCGTAGGCCACGGCCGGGTCGCTCGCGAACAGGTTGATGCCGGCGGGGCGCCCTGCGACGGTGAGGCCCGGGAGGAATCCGCTGCGCCAGGTCCCGCCGTCGTTCGCCGTGACCGCGTACCCGATGTTCGTGGCGCCGCCTTCGTGCCGGCGGCCGACCTGGAACACGGCCACCGTCGCTCGGCCCGCGGTGAAGCTGTCCGGCTCGACCTCGGTCTCGTGCTGGGCGTCGCCGGCCTTGTACGGGTCGCGCGAGATCCGACGCCCGACGAGCTCGCAGTCCGTCGCGACTGCGATCGCGCCCTCGCTCGTTGGCACGCCCTCGAGGAACGCCAGCCCGTCCTGCAGCAGTCGCGTCAGCCATGCGAGCCGCGCGCCCGGCTGCGCCTGCAGCGCCGCGAAGCCGACCCAGGCGAAGTCGCGGCGCGCATCGAGCGTGCTGCCCTCAAGCCAGGTGCGCAGTGCCAGTTCGGGGCGCCGCGGCGCCCGCCCCGGCGCGTGCGCCGCGAGCCACGCGAAGCTGAAGGTGGCGGCGCGCGTCTCGCCCTCGAACTCGACCCGCACGCCGCCGCGTCGCGCGTGGCGCCGCGGATGCGCGGGTGCTCGGGAAGGTCGGTGATGTCGATGAGGCGCTGGCCGCTGTGCGCGTCGCGATCGCCGGCGAGATTGTCGCGCAGCCACAGGCTGGAAGCAATACGTACGCGAACCAGTA
>CAWHPO010000010.1:0-5085 GCA_963831285.1 uncultured Gaiellaceae bacterium
AGGCGTACCTGGCCGTCGGAGACGTCGCTGCGGACGAGGCTCCAGGCGACGAGCGCCTCGAGATCGGTGAACGTCCCGGCGCCCGCGACCGCCTGCAGGTCATCGAGCGCAGCCCCGTCGGCGAAGACCGCCAGCGCGCCATGCAGCCTGCGCTGGGCCTCCGTCAGCCGGTCGTAGCTCCAGTCGATCGCCCCGCGGAGCGTCCGCTGGCGTTCGGGAAGATCGAGAGGGCCTTCCATCTCGAGCGCGAGGCCGTCCGAGAGCGCCCGCAGGATCTCCGCGGGCGGGAGGACGACGAGTCGCGCCGCGACGAGCTCGATGGCGAGCGGAAGGCCGTCGAGGCGCCGGCAGATCTCGTGCACCGATGCGAGCGCGCTCGCATGGAGGACCACGCCGCGCGCAGCCGCGAGCTCCTCGAACAACGTCGCTGCGTCGTTTATCGGGAGGGGCTCGAGCGGGATGACGTGCTCGCTCGAGAGTCGGAGCGGCGCTCGGCTGGTGACGAGCACCTCGAGATCGGGAACACGATCGAGCAGCGCGGCAACGTGAACCGCGGCCGGCGCGAGGTGTTCCAGGTTGTCCAGGAACAGGAGCGCGCGCGTTCCGTCGAGCGCATCCGCGATCGCGGCGAGCGGCTCGCGCGCGCCCGCCTCGCGCACGCCGAGAGCGCGCGCGATCGCGCTCGGCACGAGCCGAGCGTCGGAGACGGGTGCCAGCCCGACGAGATGGACGGGGCGATCGAGCGCGGCGGCTGCAGCCACCTCGAGGGCCAGACGGCTCTTGCCGGCGCCTCCCGGCCCGGTGATCGTGACGAGCCGCACGTCGGGCCTGCGCAGGACGGCCTCGATGCGCGCGAGGGTGTCCGCGCGACCGACCAGCCTGTGGTGGAGCGCGGGCAAGCTCGTCGCGGACAGCGTCTTGAGCGGCGGAAACTCCTCGACGAGCCCCGGCGCGACGACCTGGAAGAGCTGCGCGGCCGCGGGGACGTCCTTCAGGCGGTGACGGCCGAGGGGCTTGTAGGCGGCATCGAGGACGGGCGCCTCGCCGGCGAGGTCGCGGGTGGCGCGCGAGACGACGACCTGCTGGCCGTGCGCCGCGGCGCAGACGCGAGCCGCGACGACGACGTCCATTCCGACGTAGCCGTCGTCGCCCACCTCCGGCTCCCCCGTGTGGATGCCAATGCGGAGACGCAGAGCTTCCTCCGGCGGCCACGGCTCCTGCTCGAGCGAACGCTGGATGTCGACGGCAGCGGCGATCGCGTCCCGGGCGCGTGGGAACGCGAGGAAAGCGCCGTCCCCCGCCCAGTCGACCTCGCTGCCACGGTTCTCGGCGGACGCGTGGCGGACGATCTCGCGCAGTCGAGCACGCGCAGGCCCGAAGCGCTCGCCCAGGAGGTGGAGGAGCCGCGTCGAGCCCTCGACGTCGGCGAAGAGCATGGAGACAGTGCCGGTCGGCAGCGGGCGGCGCGGCGACGCTGCGGGCTCGTCCACCGGACGAGTGTAGGAGCCTCCTGCGGCCGAGTCCACGTGGCGAAGGGCACGAAGTTCGCGACGTAGACTTCCGGGCCGTGTTCGACACCCTCTCGGACAAGCTCCAGGCGACGCTCGGCGGTCTCGGCCGGAGCGGTCGCCTCGACGAGGACGCTGTCGCGACGGCGATGCGCGAGATCCGGCTCGCGCTCCTCGAGGCGGACGTGAATCTGCAGGTCGCGCGCGACTTCACCGCGGCGGTCAAGGAACGCGCGCTCGGGCAGGACGTCCTCAAGAGCCTCACGCCGGGACAGCAGGTGGTGAAGATCGTCCACGAGGAGCTCACGACGCTCATGGGCTCCGGCGACTCGCGGCTCGCCTTCGGCCGACCGCCCACCGTGATCCTCCTCGCAGGGCTGCAGGGTTCGGGGAAGACGACTGCGGCCGCCAAGCTCGGGCTCCTGCTCCGCCGCGAGGGGAAGCGGCCGGGGCTCGTCGCCTGCGACCTCCAGCGCCCGGCTGCCGTCGACCAGCTCGAGCAGCTCGGCCGGCAGATCCAGCTGCCCGTGTTCGCCCTCGACCGCGCCGATCCCGTGGCCGCGGCGACGAAGGGGCTCGACGCGGCCCGCGCGGACGGTCTCGACGTCGTGATCCTCGACACCGCGGGCCGTCTCCACGTCGACGACGAGCTCATGGCGGAGCTCGGGCAGGTTGCGGGTGCGACCAAGCCGACGAACGTGCTCCTCGTGCTCGACGCGATGACCGGTCAGGAGGCGGTGAACGTCGCGCTCGCCTTCCAGGAGCGCGTCGCCTTCGACGGGGTCGTCCTCACGAAGCTCGACGGCGACGCGCGCGGGGGTGCGGCTCTGTCCGTCCGGGCCGTCACCGGGCGTCCCGTGAAGCTCGTTTCGGTCGGCGAGAAGCTCGACCAGCTCGAGTACTTCCATCCCGACCGGATGGCGTCGCGGATCCTCGGCATGGGCGACGTCATGACGCTCATCGAGAAGGCGGAGGCCGCGGTCGAGGAGGACGAGCAGGCGGAGATGGAGAAGCGCATCCGTGCCGGCGAGTTCACCTTCGACGACTTCCTCGCGAGCTACCGGATGCTGCGGAAGATGGGGCCGCTGCAGGGCGTGCTCAAGCTCGTGCCGGGGCTCGGCAAGCAGATGCAGGGCCTCGATCTCGACGAGCGGCAGCTCGGGCGGGTCGAGGCGATCGTGCTCTCGATGACGCCGCAGGAACGACGGCTGCCCCACGTCATCTCGATGCAGCGCCGCCGCCGGATCGCGGCCGGCAGCGGCACCTCGCTCGACGAGGTGAACAAGCTCATGGCCGCCCGCAAGCAGATGGCGAAGATGATGAAGCAGATGGGGAAGGGCAAGATGCCGACGCTCCCGCCGGGGCTCGCCGGCCCGAGTCGCTAGCCTTTTCCGCTCAACCACGAGAAAGGCGACACACGGAGATGGCAGTGAAGATCAGGTTGACGCGCGTCGGGTCGAAGAAGAACCCGATCTACCGCGTCGTGGTGGCCGACTCGCGCTCCCCGCGCGACGGTCGCTTCATCGAGATCGTGGGGCGGTACAACCCGCAGACCGATCCGTCCACGATCGACCTCGACGGGGCGAAGATCAAGGACTGGATGGCGAAGGGCGCACAGCCCACTCAGCCGGTATCGCGGCTCATCAAGGCCGCCGGCATCGATGGCTGAGGCGCGACGGCCGGAGCGCGCAGCGCTCGGCTTCGGGGATCTCGTACGAACCGAATCCGCGTTGGCGGATTCGCCGCTTGCGTAATGGAACGCTTGAGCGAGCTCCTCGAGTGGCTCGCACGGCGGCTCGTCGACGAACCGGACGCCGTGCGGGTCGAGACGGAGGCGCGTGACGACGTAGTGGTCTTCAAGCTCTTCGTCGCGCCGGACGACGTCGGCAAGGTGATCGGCAAGCAGGGTCGCATCGCTCGTGCCCTCCGCAGCATCGTCCGCGCGGGCGGAGCGCGAGCGGACGAGCGCTACATCCTCGAGATTGCCGACTGAGCCCGATCCGGGCCTCGTCTGCGTCGGTCGCGTCGGCCGTCCCCACGGCGTCGACGGCGCGTTCGTCGTCGAGCAGGCGAGCGACGACCCCTCGCGGTTCGACGTCGGTGCGCAGCTCCTCGCCGAGGGTCGGCGCGCGGAGGTCGTGCTGTCGCGTCGCGTCGGAGGCGGACGCGTCGCGATCAAGCTCGACCGTCCGGTTTCCCAGGGCGCCGAGCTCGCGGTGCGGCGGGACGAGCTGCCCGCTCTTCCGCCCGACTCGTACTACGTTGCCGATCTGATCGGGATGGACGTCGTCGACGAGGAGGGCGCCCGCGTCGGTGCGGTCGCGGACGTGCTCCCCGGCCCGGCCAACGACGTGCTGGAGCTGAACACCGGACTCCTCCTGCCGCTCGTCGAGGAGTGCGTCCGCGAGGTCGATCGCGCGTCGCGTCGAATCCTTCTCAATCCCGGCTTCACCGACTGACGGCTACGGTTCTCGCTCGTGCGCCTCGACGTCTTCACGCTCGTTCCGGGCGCGTTCGCCTGGATTCGCGAGCGCCGGCCGGTCGCGGCGGTCCTCGGCACCGAGCTCGAGCTGCGCGTCTTCAACTACCGTGAGTCGACGCCCCTCTCCGCGGGTCAGGTGGACGACGACCCGTACGGCGGCGGCCCTGGGATGGTGCTGCGCGTGGACGTCGTGACCGCGGCGCTCGAGGCGGTCTACGGCGAGCTTCCCGCTCAGCGCGTGGTCGCGCTCTCCCCGCAGGGCCGCCAGCTCGACCAGGCGCTCGTGGAGGAGCTCGCCGCCGAGCCCGCGCTGACGCTGCTCTCGGCGCGCTTCGAGGGCTTCGATCAGCGCATCCTCGACCATCTCTGCACCGACGTCGTGTCGATCGGCCCGTACGTGCTCTCGGGCGGCGAGATCCCCGCGCTCGCCCTCGTCGACGCGATCGCGCGCCGCCTTCCCGGGGCGCTCAGCGAGGGCTCGGGCGAGGTCGAGAGCTTCTCCGCGGCGCTCGGCGGCGGCCTCGAGTACCCGCACTACACGCGGCCCGCGGAGTTTCGCGGATGGGCGGTCCCGGAGATCTTGCTCTCGGGTGATCACGGCCGCATCGAGAGCTGGCGGAGCGAACGCGTGAGGAGTACCTCGTGAGCGACACGAGCGAGCGCGAGCTGGCGTCCCGCGACGTCGAGCCGCAGAGCGACGGCGCGTTCGGCTGGCCCGCGCCGGAGTCGCTGCGCGAGCCGCCCCCGGCGCCGCCCTTCTCCTGGCCGCCGTCGTCGGACCCAGGGGCGGAGGAGTTCCACCACCCGCTCGATCGCGTCACCGGCCGTCTGCCGAAGCGCGCGCGGATCGCCGTCGACTGGATCGTGACGATCGTCGGCGCCGTCGCGATCGTGCTCGCGATCAAGGCCTGGGTCGTCAACCCGTACCGGATCCCGTCCTCGTCGATGGAGCCGACCCTGCACTGCGCGCGGCCCGCGCCCGGGTGCGAGGCGCGCTTCTCCGACCGCGTGCTCGCCAACCGCTTCGTCTACCACTTCCGCAACCCGAGGCGAGGCGAGGTGATCGTGTTCAAGACGCCGCCCGCCGCGAAGGCG
>CAWHPO010000011.1:0-210116 GCA_963831285.1 uncultured Gaiellaceae bacterium
CGCGCTCGCATCGGTGCACGAGATCTGCCGGCGCCTCGACGGCCTTCCGCTCGCCATCGAGCTCGTCGCGGCGCGACTCGTCGTCCTCCCGCCCGCGGAGATCCTGCGGGCGCTCTCGGACGGCCTCGCGCTCGAGATGGAAGGCCCTCTCGATCTTCCCGAACGCCAGCGGACGCTCCGCGGGGCGATCGACTGGAGCTACGACCGGCTGACGGAGGCCCAGCGCAGGCTGCATGGCGCGCTGGCGGTCTTCGCCGACGGGGCTGCGCTCGATGACCTGCAGGCGGTCGCGGGCGCCGGGACGTTCACCGATCTCGAGGCGCTCGTCGCCTGGAGCCTCGTCCGCAGCGACGTCTCCGACGGCCAGGTACGCCTCTCCATGCTCGAGACGGTTCGTGCCCATGCAGTCGAGCGACTCCGTGCCGACGGCACCCTCGAGGACCTCCGCAGCCGGCACGCCTCCCGCTTCGTCGAGCTCGCCCTCGCCGCCGAGAGCGAGCTGCTCGGCCCCGGCCAGGCTCGGTGGCTGGATCGTCTGGAGGCCGAGCTCGACAACCTGGGCGGCGCGCTGAACTGGCTCCTCTCGTCCGGCCGGGCGGAAGACGCGCTGAGGGCGATCTCGGCACTGGAGCGCTTCTGGCGCAGCCATGCGCACGTCACCGAGGCGCGGCGGTGGCTCACGCTCGGGCTCGGTCTCGCCGACGACGCCCCACCGGACGTGCGGGCGGCCGCGCTGCGTACGGCGTCACTGCTCGCCGCGGCGCAGAGTGACTGGGCCGCCGCGGAAACGCTGCTCGACCAGGCTCGGGAGCTCTACCGCACGCTTGGCGACGATCGGGAGCAGGTGCTGGTGCTCAGCTACCAGAGCTTCTACGCGACGCGGCAGGGCGAGCTCGGAGCCGCCATGCGGTTCGCGGAGGAGGCCGTCGCCATCGCCGACATGCTCGATGACGACCGTGCCGCGTCGGCAGCTCTGAGCGCGCTCGGCGACGTCTACTCGGCGCAGGGCGACCACGCCCTCGCGGTCGCCCGGTACGAGGAGGTCGCGGCCCTGCGCAAGCGCCTGGGCGATCCCCTCCTCCTCACGGACGCGATGTACTACCTCGGCAAGGCGGCCTTTCACGCCGACGACCCGAACCGTGCGCAGGACGAGCTCGGTCGCACGCTCGACCAGGCCCGCGAGCTCGGCGAGGCGCAGTACGTCGCCGCCGCGCAGCTCCTGCTCGGGCTCATCGACCTCGACGCAGGCGACGCGGCGGGCGCGGCGGAACGCGCCCGCGAGGCACTCCGCCTGTACACGCAGCTGGAGGATCAGCGCTCCCGGGCGCGCTGCCTCGTCGTCCTGGCGGGCGCGGCCGCAGCCGGGGGAAGCTACGACGCGGCGGGGAGACTGCTCGGCGCGGCGGAAGCCGCTCGTGGCGGCGACGCCCCGGACGAGTTCGAGGTTCCTGTCCTCGACCGCTACCTGCCCGAGCTCGAGGAGCGCGTTGACGGGCCGACCTTGAGCAGCCTCGTCGCCGAGGGCCGAGCACTGCCCGAGCAGGCGGTCGGTCTGGACATTGTCTCGTCGGAAACGCAGGCGTAGGATCGCGAGCATTCGATCAGGAGGGAAGGCGCAATGGGTCGACCCATAAAGGGCGGGGAAGAGCGCACGTTCATCGGTGTCGCCGTGGGCGACGACAGCGACCCTGCAAAGCTCACCGACGCGCTCCGGAGCGCGGCGGCGGAGGCGATCGCGGCCGGCCTCGTGTCTGCCGATCAGTCCGTGTGGTTCAGGATCACCTCGATCGAGGTCGAGCTCGCGAACCAGCACCCGAGGACCTCAAAGTCGGTGTGACTCCGACGGGGTAGCGCGACGCGGGAAACCGCGCTAGGTCAGCGACGGCGATCGTCTTCGACGTTTCGCGAGACGGGAGCCCGCACTCGGGCTCCCGTCTCTGCGGATCACGTCGCCCAGCTCGCGACCGCGGCCGGGAGGGAGACGGCGCCGATCCGGTCGATCATGTCCGGGTCGGCGGCGTAGAGGTTGTGCAGCGGAACGATCCTGATCTCGGGCTCGCCCGTGATTCCGAGCTCGCTCACGACCGGCAGCAGGCGTTGCTCGAGGAAGCCGTTGAAGGCTTGCTCCGTCTGCCAGACGTCACACACCTCGACACCCTCGTCGGTGACGGCCGCCACGTGCAGCACCCCGCCGGCAGGCGGGTTCGCATCGAGGCCGAGCCTCGCCATGACGGCGTCGTATTGGTCGGATGTCATACCCGGCCAGTGCATCCACATCGCGACAGCCATTCCCAGTCCTCCTTGCCTGCGTCGCTCCAGGTTCGGACACAGCGTACGCGGGCCTCCGGCCGCCTGCAACGACCTACAGCCCTCGTTCGAGTGAAATTTCTTTGCACAAGCAAGGCACGAGGGACGCTCGCAGCCGGGTCGAGGTGCGCGAGTTGTCGGTCGCTCTCCTCGATCCGCGCTCAGCCGGCCAGGAGCGCGCGGGCATAGTCGCCTGCGTCGAACGGCCGAAGGTCGTCGACGCCCTCTCCGACCCCGACGAGCTTCACCGGGAGCCCGAGCTCGACCGCGATCGCGATCGCCACCCCGCCCCGCGCGCTCCCGTCGAGCTTCGTCAGTGCCACCCCCGTCACGCCGACCGCCTCGCTGAAGAGACGCGCCTGCTGCAGGCCGTTCTGCCCTGTCGTCGCATCGATGACGAGGAGCGTCTCGTGCGGGGCGCCGTCGACGCGGCCGGACACGACCCGCCGGACCTTCTCGAGCTCGGCCATCAGGTTCGACTGCGTATGCAGACGACCCGCGGTGTCGACGACGACGACGTCGCGCCCCCGCGCACGCGCCGCCTCGACGGCGTCGAATGCGACGGCCGCCGGATCGGCGCCCCTGGAGGCGCCCACGAAGTCGGCGCCCGCGCGCTCCGCCCAGATCTCGAGCTGCTCCTCGGCCGCGGCGCGAAACGTGTCGGCCGCGCCCACGAGCACCGAGCGGCCGTGCTCCGAGAGCTTGCGCGCCAGCTTGCCGATCGTCGTCGTCTTGCCAGTTCCGTTCACGCCCACGACGAGGATCACGCTCGGACGTGCGTCGAGCGCGAGCGCGGGGGCCGGCCCGAAGACGTCCTCGACCTCCGTGACGAGCGCGTCGCCGAGACCTCCCGTCACGCCGCGCGCCTCGAGCCTGCGCACCAGCTCGGCGGTCGCCGGCACGCCGACGTCGCTGCGGATGAGCGCCTCCTCCAGCCGCTCCCAGGCCTCGTCGTCGGACGCGTCGAACCCCGCGGAGGCGAGCTCGGCCGTCAGCGCCTGCCGACTCTTCGCGAGCGAGTCCCGCATGCGGGCGAAGAGGCTCGCCCGCTCCGGCTCGTCGGCCGCCGTGACCTCGTCGCCGAGGAGCTCGGCCC
Organism: uncultured Gaiellaceae bacterium; assembly: GCA_963831285.1. Lineage (GTDB taxonomy): Bacteria > Actinomycetota > Thermoleophilia > Gaiellales > Gaiellaceae > GMQP-bins7. Next base: position 3,404 of record CAWHPO010000011.1, read on the forward strand.
AGGTGTAGCTCACGGGGCGACTGCCCCGTGAGCGTGGAGGGCTGTGGTGAACGCTCGCCGCAGGCGAACGTTGCTCACGCCGTGGCGGCGAGGGCCTGCTCGTGCTCCGGGAGACGCCGCGACACGACCTGCGACACGCCGTCGGGGCCCATCGTCACGCCGTAGAGGATATCCGCGGCCTCCATCGTCCTCTTCTGGTGAGTGACGACGACGAACTGCGCGCGGTCGGCGTAGCGTCGGAGCAGCTCGACGAAGCGCGCGATGTTCGTGTCGTCGAGCGCGGCCTCGACCTCGTCGAGCAGGTAGAAGGCGCACGGCCGCGCGAGGAAGAGGGCGAAGAGGAACGAGATCGCGCCGAGTGCCTTCTCGCCGCCCGAGAGCAGAGACAGGCGCGTGATGCGCTTGCCCGCGGGACGGAGCTCGACCTCGACCCCGGCCTCCGCGTCCTCGTCCTCGGGCTCGACCAGGCGCAGGCGGCCCTCGCCCCCGGGGAAGAGGGTGGAGGCGACCTCCTCGAAGTGCTCCGCGACGGCGGCGAACGTCTCGGAGAAGCGACGCTCGACGGTCTCCGCGAGCTCGGCTCGCAGTCGCTCGAGCTCCTCGAGGCTGCGCTCGAGATCCTCGCGTTGAGCCGCGAGGTCGGAGAGGCGCTCCTTCTCGGCCTCGTACTCCTCGCGCGCGAGCGGGTTGACCTGCCCGAGGGTCACCCGTCGCGCTTCGAGGCGCTCGACGCGCACCGCGAGCTCGTCCCGGTCATCCCCTTGCGTAGGCTCGATCTCGCCCGCAGCTTCGAGTCGCCGCCTCGCGTCGCTCGCCTCGGCGTCGATGCGCGCGAGCTCCACCTCCGCGGCAGTCAGGGCGGAGCCTGCGTGCTCGAGCTCGTGCCGGAGGTCGACCTCCGCCGCACCGAGCGAGCGCAGCTCCTCGCCCAGAGCGCCCGACCGGGTCGAGCCCGCGTCCACGCGGGCGCGCAGCGGCGGCTCGAACCGCTTCGCCGCCTCCTGCCCGGCTCGGATGCCGGCGACCAGGCCCTCGGCGAGCCGCGCGAGCGAGGAAAGCACCACGGCGTCGGCGGCCGGCGTGCGCCGCCGGGGCCGTCCGCCGAACGCGACCTCCGCCGCTTGGGCCCGGGAGGCAGCGGCCTCCTCCGTCTCGGCCGCCTTGGCGAGGCGCGCCTCGAGCTCGCGCTCCTCGGCGGCGAGCGTGCTCCGGCGTCCGTGGAGCTCGAGCAGGACCGCCTCCGCCGTCTCACCCGAGAACCAGAGCTCGCCCCGCGACGGGTCGTAGCCGAAGCCCTCGGGCGTGACGCAGGCAGTCGTCGCGTCGAGGAGGTCGGCGAGCGAGACGACTGGGTACTCGCCCACCAGCTGCTGCGGGGACTTCCCGGTGAGGACGGTGAGGCTGCCGAGGCCGGCAGTTCGAGCGCGCTGGAGCAGGGCGAGGCCGGCTTCCGGATCGTCTGCGAGCACGGCGGACGCTCGAGCCCGCAGCGCGGCGGCGACGGCCCGCTCCGACCCCGCCGCGATCTCGAGCTCGGAGAGAGCGAGCCGCGCCCCTCCCTCGGCGAGTGCCCTCGCGGCCGGAGGAAGCCCCTCCTGCTCGGCGAGGGCCTGCTCGAGGGCGCGCCGCCGCTCGCGGACGAGCTGCACGCCCTCCGCCAGGGCTGCACGTTCGCGCTGCGCGGCGTGCAGCGCGCCGGCCGCTGCGGCGGCCTCGAGCTCGAGCGTTGCGAGGTGGCTCCGCTCGCCCGCGTCCTCCTCCGTCGCCGGCAGCTCGCCGCGAAAACGCTCCAGGAGCGCGGCCGCCGACTCCGCACGGAGCTCGAGCCGCTCGACTCCACCCTGCAAGCGATAGCGGGCGGCGACGGCAGCCTCGCGACGTCCGGCGGCGTCGGAGAGCTCGTCCTCGGCCCGTGCGCGATCCGCGAGCAGGCCCTCGAGCCGCGTCTGGGCGCCGCGTCTCGAGAACGCGGCCGCGTCACGTCGCTCCTCGACGCCTTCGCGTTTCGCGGCGGCCTCGACGAGGTCGAGCTCGGCGATGCGCGCTCGGAGCGCCGCGATCTCGTCTCGGAGCTTCTCCGCCCGCTCCGCCGCCGTCGCCTGCAGCGCGAGCGGTCGCAGCCGCTTGCGCACCTCCTCCTCGACGTCGCGCGCGCGCTCGACCTGCAGCGCGACGCGGGCGAGCTTGAGCTCCGCGCGATGGCGGCGCCGCTTGAACTTCCCGAGCCCCGCCGCCTCCTCGACGAACTCGCGACGATCCTCGGGCTTCGACGCGAGCACCTGCTCGACCTTGCCCTGCCCGACGATCGAATGCAGCGCGCTGCCCAGCCCGACGTCCGAGAGGATCTCGACGAGGTCGGTTCTGCGCACGGACGCTCGGTTGACGAGGTACTGCCCCTCGGAGCCGCGGACGAGCCGCCGCGCGATGGACACCTCGGAGAAGTCCAGGTCCGGCCAGGCGCCGTCCTCGTTGTCGAAGACGAGCTCGACCTCGCAGTGCTCGGCGGGCTTGCGCTCCCCGCCGCCCGCGAAGAGGACGTCGTCGGGCTTCTCCGCGCGCAGCTCGGACGGGGTGAGCGACCCGGCGGCCCACACGATCGCGTCGGCGATGTTGGACTTTCCCGACCCGTTCGGCCCCACCACGACCGCGACGCCGGGCTCGAGCGTCAGCTCGAGCGCGTCGGGAAACGACTTGAACCCGCGGATGCGGAGCGTGCGCAGATGCACCGCGCAGGATTCTCGCCGTCGTCCCGGACATCTCCGCGGGGGGAAACGACGTTTCCCCCCGCGAGCCCCCCTTCCGAACGCCTGCACCCACAGATCGCACCGGACCTCTCGGCGGGCGAAGCCCGCCTTCGGTCTCGCTTGCCAGCGTGCACAAACCCGCTGGAGGTCGGGACGCGCCCACACGTCCCCGAGACGCGGTTTTTGACTCCCGCCAGACGAACCTCCGCCTCCCGGCATCCTCGATCAGGACACCCGGGAGCTCGGTCGCGTACTCGTGCTCGGCGCGCACGCTGCATCTCGCGGTATCCGCCGGCGGGACTGGGGACGCGGTGCCGCTCGCCCTACAGCGCGCGCGCTAAGGACTTCGCGGCCTAGATGCGGTCGGGCACGACGCCGAGCGCATCGAGCGCCTGACGTGCGGCTTCCTGCTCGGCGGCCTTCTTGGTCGACCCGCGACCGATCCCGAGCTGCGCGCCCGCCACGTGCGCGGCGCACACGAAGCGTCGGTCGTGCGGCGGCCCCTCCACCTCGAGGACGGTGTAGTGCACCTGGCGGCCCGACCGGGCGAGCGCCTCCTGCAGCTCGGTCTTGTAGTCGACGTGACTCGTCCGGGCGTACTCGATGCGCTCGCCGAACGCTGCAACGATCGCGGGCTCGATGCGCTCGAACCCGTGCTCGAGGTACACCGCCGCGATCGCGGCCTCGAGCACTGCCGCGAGGACGTTCCGGCTGCGCGAGATCCGCTGGAGCTCGTCCTGTGGCGCCTCGCCCGCGAACTCGAGGAGCCGCTCGCCGAGCTCGAGCTCCTTCGCCACCGCCGCGCAGCTCTGGCGCGAGACGACGTGCGCGCGGATCTTCGCGAGCCGACCCTCGGACGCGGCGCCGAAGCGATCGAACACGGCGCGCGCAATCGCGAGCTCGAGGACGCTGTCACCCAGGAATTCGAGCCGCTCGTACGACTCCGACCGGTCCTCGGCCCAGGACGCGTGGGTGAACACCTGCTCGAGGCGGCCCTCCGGCAGCTCCCGAATCAGGCGGCCGAGCTCGACGGCCCCGGCCTCCGGCGAGGCGTCAGCCCTGGTGTGCGATGACGTAGTCGATCGCCTTGCCGACGGTGGTGAGCTCGCGCGCGTCCTCGTCGGGGATCTTCAAGCCGAACTGGTCCTCGAGGTCCATGACGACCTCGACCAGATCGAGCGAATCGGCGCCCAGGTCCTCCTCGAACGACGCGTCTTCCGTGATCTCGCTCTCGTCGATTCCGAGCTTCTCGCTCAGAGCGCCTTTGACCTGCTCGAGGATCTGCTCACGCGAAGTCGCCATCCTTGAATCCTCACCTCTCTGCCGTCGGGGTCGTGGAGCGCGCCGATGCTAACACGTCGAATCGTGGGGGAAACCGAGGTTTCCCCCGCGAGCCCCCCTTCCTCACCGCACGACACATCATCGGAAGCGGGCCTCCCGGCCGGCAGAGCCGACCTCCGGCCGTCGAGCGCACCGCCCCTACGCCCGCGAGAACCCCTCAACTGGACGCCGACGGCGTTGGCAAATGCGCCAGCCGCTCTTGCAGCCGCTCGACCACCCGATGCTCGACTCCACGGGCGGCGAGCCGGATGGCGTTCGCGATCGCGACGCGGCTGCTCGAGCCGTGCGCGACGACGACGAGGCCGTTCAACCCGAGGAGGTACGCGCCGCCGTAGGTCTCCGGATCCAGACGGGCGCGGAGCTTCCTCGCGGCCGGGCGCATGAGCGCGCCTCCGAGCTTGCCGCGCAGCGTCGAGCCGAGCTCGCCGCGGAGTGCGTCGAGCAGCGTCCTGATCGTCCCCTCGAGCGTCTTCAGGGCCACGTTCCCCGTGAATCCGTCGGCCACGACGACGTCCGCACCCCCTTCGAGGAGCAGTCGCCCCTCCATGTTCCCGGCGAACGCGAGATCGGCCGTCCGCAGCAGCTCGTGCGTCTCGAGGATCAGCTGGTTGCCCTTCTCGTCCTCCTCGCCGATGGAGAGCAGCCGGACCTCGGGCTGGGCGAGCTCGAGGATTTCCTCCGCGAAGACCGAGCCCATGTGGGCGAACTGGACGAGGTGCTCTGGCCGGGCGTCTGCGTTCGCGCCCGCGTCGATGAGCACCGTCGGGCCGCGCCTCGTCGGGATGACGACCGCGATCGCCGGCCGATGGACGCCGGGCAGTCGCCGGATGTGGAGGAGCGACGCCGCGAGCGTCGCGCCGGTGTTCCCGGCGGAGAGGGCGGCGTCCGCCTCACCGTCGGCGACGGCGCGCACGGCCCGCACCAGCGACGAGTCCGGCTTCGCCCGCACGGACTCGACCGCGTGCTCGTGCATCGCGATCGCGCCCTCGGACACGATCAAGGGAAGGCCGGCCGTGTCGAGCCCCTGCGGGCCGACGAGGAGCGGCTGGATCCCGGGCGAGGCTGCGACAGCCGCACCGGCGACGACCTCCTCGGGAGCCTGGTCGCCTCCGAGCGCATCGACCGCCACGCGAACCATGTATGGAGTATCTACGGAGCGTCGAGGCGGATCGGCTCGACGTCCCGGCCCTTGTACGTCTTGCAGCTCGGGCAGACACGGTGCGCCCGCTTGGGCTGCTTGCAGGTCGGGCACAGCTGAACGGCCGGAACGGAGATCCCGTGCTGTGCGCGACGCTTGTCGCGCCTCGACCTCGACGTCTTGCGCTTGGGGACGGCCATGAGCGGCTGCGCACTATAGCGGCAGCCCAATTTTCCTCGTCGGAGCCAGGTTCTCGAGGAAGCGGCGGTCGTGGGAGACGACGACGAGGGTCCCGTCGTAGCCGGAGAGCGCGGACTCCAGCTGCGCGACAGCCTCCAGATCGAGGTGGTTCGTGGGCTCGTCGAGCACGAGCAGGTTGACGCGCAGCGCCTGCAGCTCCGCGAGCTGGGCGCGCGTCCGCTCTCCCGGAGAGAGCGAGGACGACGGCCTCCGCGCGCGCTCCGCCGCGAGCCCGAACTTCGCGAGCAGCGTCCTCGCCGGCTCCGGTGAGAGCCCCGTCCGCGCCACGAACTCGTCGAAGACGCGTTCGTCGCCTGCGTAGGCGGTTCGTTCCTGGGCGAGGACGCCGATGCGCGTCGAGCGGCCCACATGGCGCCGGCCGGCCGTGAGGGGCAGCTCGCCGAGGAGTGCCTCCAGGAGCGTCGTCTTGCCCGCGCCGTTCGCGCCGGTCACCGCAAGTCGCTCACCCGGGACGAGGTCGAGCGTGATCGGACCGAGGCGAAAGCTCCCGTGCTCGACGACGGCCTCCTCCAGGCGAGCGACGAGGTCTCCGGTGCGCTCGCCGGCCTGGAGCGACAAGCGGAGCTCCCACGGCTCGAACGGCTTCTCCGGAAGCTCGTTCCGCTCGAGGAGGCGCTGCGCCTGCCGCACCTTGGCTCTCAGCGCGTTCGTCGCTCGCCGGTCGGCTCCGCCTGTCGACCTGCCGAGGGAGTCGCCCAGCGCACGGGCCTCGCTCCGCCTCGTCGAGGCGAGCTCGGTGAGATGCCTTCGTCGCGTGGCAGCGTGCTCGTACGCCTCGGCAGCGGCGCGTCGCTCGTCATCGCGGCGAGCCGTGTACTCGTCCCAACCTCCGGTCCAAACGGTGACCCGTCCTGAGCGAGGATCGATCTCGAGCACGCTCGTCACCGTCCGCTCGAGGAGCGCCCGGTCGTGGCTGACGAGCACGAGCGCGCCCGCGTAGCCGTCGAGGAACTGCTCCAACCGCTCGAGACCGTCCAGATCGAGGTCGTTCGTCGGCTCGTCGAGGAGCAGGAGGTCGAAGCGACAGAGCAGGATCGCCGCGAGCGCCACTCGGGCCTTCTCCCCTCCCGAGAGGCCGCGGTGCTCGCGGGCGAGATCGAGGTGGAGGCCGAGATCCGCACACGCGCTGCGGGCGCGCGCGTCGAAGTCCCCGCCCCCGAGCGAGAGGAATCGCTCGAGCGCCGCGGCATACCGATCCTCTGTCGGCACCCCCTCGGCGAGCCCACGCGCCGATTCCTCGAGCTCGTGCTCCGCCGCGAGAACGCCGGTGCGGCGCGCGAGCGCGACGAGGACGCTCTCGCCCACAGCGGGCCGCTCCTGCTCGAGGTAGCCCACCGTGACCGTCGCCGGAGAGCGCGAAGCGGTGCCCTCGTCGGGCTCCTCGAGGCCCGCGATGATCCTGAGCAGGGTCGACTTGCCGACGCCGTTCGGGCCGACGAGACCGGCGCCCGGGCGCGCGGGCCGAGCGTGAGACTGACCTGATCGAGAACGACTTGGGCGCCGCGGTGCTTCGCGACGCCGGCGAGCTGCACTCGCATCGACGAACCTCCGAGACCCGTGGTGGCGCGCACGCCGGGCGGCGGCGCGAAACGGCAGCGGTGTCGGATCAGTCCGTCATGGGCGGGCGCCGGAGCACCGGGTGCAGTGTAACCCGGCAGGGTCGGTTAGCTGCTTGTAAGGCCTCGTAAGGAGTTCGCAAGAGTTCGCTCCCGCCTCCCCCTCGGAACGTCATAGCTACCGAGAGGCCCGTGGAGCGAGCGAAGGAGGAAGAGATGACCGCTTCGACCAGGCCGAACGGCCGCTCGGCCCGAACAGGAGTCCTCGTAGCAATGGCAGGCGCGTTCGCCATAGCCGTTCTCTGCACCCCCGCAGTCGGCACGAGCGCTCCGCAGGCGCCGCCGCGACCGACCGCCGAGCCCACGATCAGCGGACGCGCGGAGCAAGGGCGACAGCTGAGCGCGTCCCGCGGCTCGTGGACCGGCGGTGGGCTGTCGTTCGCGTACCGCTGGGTTCGGTGCAACCCGACCGGCGGCCTGCCCGACGGGAGCGACTGCACCTCGATCGCCGGGGCGAACGGCTCGCACTACGTCCTGACCGGGTCCGACGTCGGGTTCCGGCTGCGCGTCCGCGTCACGGCGACGAACGGCGAGGGCTCGCGCACGAGCGCGTCGAACCCGACCGCGCTCGTGGTCGGGCCGCCCGTGAACACGTCCATCCCGATCGCGACCGGGCAGCCGTTGGTCGACGCAACGATCACCGTGCAGCCCGGAAGCTGGGTGGGACGACAGCCGATCGGCTTCTCGTACGCCTGGGTGCGCTGCAACTCGGCCGGCGGCGACTGCGTGGCGATCCCGGGGGCGACGGGCCGCACGTACCGCCTCACGTCGAGCGACGTGAGCCACAAGGTGCGCTGCAGCGTCACCGCGAGGAACGCGATCGGGGCGACGACGGTGCTCTCGTCCGAGTCCGGCGTGGTGGGAGTTCCGCTGCCGCCGGGCGCGGTCAAGCTGCCAAGCGGGGCGGTGTCGATTCCGCCCTCGAGCGTGCCCGCAGACCAGCGCCTGATCGTCTCGCAGGTGGTCTTCGCGCCGGCCACGGTGCGAAGCAGGGGCGAGCCGGTGACCGTCCGCGTGAAGGTCGTCGACACACGCGGCTATCTCGTGCGCGACATCGTCGTGTTCGTGCGCTCGACGCCGAGGGTGACCTCGGGAACGCGGCTGCTCACGGGCATGGACGGCTGGATGACCGCACGCGTCGTCCCGCTCCGGACGTTCCCGCTGCGGAAGGGCGGTCACGTGCAGTTCTTCGTCAAGGCCTACCGCTCGGGCGATCCGGGGCTCGGCGGGATCGCCGGCTACCGGCTCGTCCAGGTGCGTACGGCAGCCTCGTGATGCGGCCTGCGGCCGCGCTTCGGGGATCTTGCAGGGCCGGAATCCGCGTGAGCGGAGTCCGGCCTTTGCACTACAAGTTGTCGCGAAGCTCCGCGAGCGCCGCCCAGCGGGGGTCCGCCTCGCGCTCGGTGTGCTCGTGGGGCTCGACGTTCAGGTCCTTCCCGCACACCGGGCACAGGCCCGCGCAGTCCGGTCGGCAGAGAATCTGCTCAGGGATCTCGAGGGCGAGCGCGTCGCGGGCCCACGCGCCCACCTCCAGGCGGTCGTTCACGACGTAGTCGGACCGCAGGTCGTCGCTCGGTGGAGCGTCCGGGTCGTAGAACTCGCGCGCCGTCACCTCGCGCTCCAACTCGGCGAACCCGAGGCAGCGCATGCAGGCCCCGGTCAAGCGGGCCTCGAAGCGCAGATCGAACACGGTCGCGCCGGACGCCTGCGAGATCTCGAGCGTGACGGGGACGCGCTCGGGGCTCACGTCGTAGCGGAGCCCTCCGAGCACGAAGGGCTCGAGCTCGACGTCGAGGGTCTCCTTCCGGACCTCGCCGGGACGCAGCCGGAGGGAGCGCAGGTCGAGGGTCGTCATCGAGTGAGCGTAGCGCCGGGAGGCCGCCGGGAGAGCATAAGACCTGCTGTTCAGGTGCTAGCCTCCGATCATGGAAGCTGATCGCTGGCTCGGCCTCGACCTCCGGCATCTGGTCGCGCTCAAGACCATCGCCGACGAGGGGTCGTTCGGCAAGGCGGCCGAGCGTCTCGGCTATACCCAGTCGGCGATCTCCCAGCAAATCGCGGCCCTCGAGCGCATCGTCGGGCTTCGCTTGATCGAACGGCCCGGCGGCCCACGCCCGATCTCGCTCACCGAGGCGGGTCGCATCCTGCTCCGCCACGCCGAGGCGATCCAGGCGCGGCTCCTCGCGGCAAAGGCGGACATGAACGCGCTCGAGGCGGGCGACGCGGGACGGCTCCGGGTCGGGACGTTCCAGAGCGTCGGCACGAAGATCATCCCGACGCTCCTCCGTCGGTTCGGCGAGAGCCATTCCGGGGTCGAGGTCCTCCTGCGCGAGTCCCAGGACGAGAGCGAGCTCCTCCAGATGATCGAGCGCGGCGAGCTCGACCTCACCTTCTGGACCCTGCCCGTAGCCGTCGGTGGGCCGTACGAGACCGTCGAGCTCCTCAGCGACCCCTACGTGCTGCTCGTCCCCGCCGGCTCCCCGCTCGCCGCGCTGTCACGGACGCCGACGCTGAAGGAGATCGTCCTGCAGCCGCTCATCGGCTTCAACAAGTGCAACGCGATGGAGCAGGTCGAAGCGCAGCTGTCCGCCGCGGGCCGCGCGCCCAACTTCGTGTTCCGCTCGGACAACAACGGCACCGTCCAGGGCCTCGTCGGGGCGGGCGTGGGCGTGAGCGTCTCGCCGCGACTAACAGTGGACGAGGTCGACCCGAGCGTCGAGGTCATCGACCTGCAGGGTCGCATCCCGCCCCGGGTCATCGGCCTCGTCTGGCATCGCGACCGCCACCAGAGCCCCGCGTCGGCGGCGTTCGTCGATTCTGCGATCGCCGTCTGCCGCGAGCTCTCCGCCGAGCCGGCGGCGGCCTAGTCGTCGTCGCGATCCGGCCACGAAGCGGCCGGCTTCAGGGATCTTCCGCGAACGCGTGTGCGCGGCTAGCGCATACCCGCTCTGCGTCAGCCAAATCGGTCGAACTCTTCGGGATCGACCGGCTCTATGCGTTCCGGGCCGATGCCGGCGACGACCGTCTCCTGGGAGCGCTCGTGCAGCCGCTCGCGTCCACGCTTCACGGCCGTCAGGAACTTGTCGAGGTTGACCTCGAGCGTCGAGAGGATCGAGTCCGCCCAGTCCTCCATCTCCAGCCGCGTCTCGCGTGCCTTGCGCTTCGCGTCGTCGACGATGTCGTCCGCCTGCCTCTCGGCGAGCTTCACGATCTCCGTCTGCGAGGCCTCGCGCATCGCCTGCTCGCGCGCCTCCTGGATGATCCGGTCGCACTCCCGCTTCGCCTCCGCGAGCATCTCCTGGCGCTCCTTGACGATCCAGCGGGCCTGCTTGATCTCTTCGGGAATGGTCGCCCGCATCTGGTCGAGGATCTCGTAGATCTCCTCGCGATCGAGGCGCACCTGGTCGGTGAGCGGGACGGCTTTCGCGTTGTGCACGAGGTCGTCGAGCCGATCGATGAGAACGAGTACGTCCATGGGCCGGGAGTCTAAAGGTCTACTCGGCTACTCCACGCGAAGCAGGAATCCGCTCGCGCGAATTCCTGCCGCGAACGGGGCGAAAACCCCTGAAGGCGTCCGCTTCGCGGCCGCTGCCGCCGAGGTCGTCCGTTATTCCTGCGGCGAGACGGGCGCTCCGGGCCTCCCGTCGGGGTAGATCTCCGTGAACCGGCGGGCCACGGCGGCCGGGACGAGCTCGTCGACGCGGCCGCCGAACGACGCGATCTCCTTGACCCCGCTCGAGGAGACGAAGCTGTACAGCGGGCTCGCCATGACGTAGACGGTCTCGATCTCGGGCGCGAGCTGCCGGTTCAGGTGGTTCATCTGGAACTCCCATTCGAAGTCGGAGATCACGCGCAGACCCTTCACCATCGTCTTCGCGTCGTGCTTGCGCGCGAACTCGACGACGAGCTCGGAGAACACGTCGACGACGACGTTCTCGCAGTCGGCGACGGCGTCCTCGAGGAACGCCACCCGCTCCTCGACAGTGAAGAGCGTCTGCTTGTGCGTCGGATCGCGGACGACGCCGACGACGATGCGGTCGAAGATCGCGGCGGCGCGGCGGATCACGTCGACGTGCCCGTTCGTGACGGGGTCGTACGAGCCGGGGCAGATTGCGGTGATCATTTCGCGTACACCGTGATTCGCGCGGAACCGTAGCGCCGGGTCGTGACGAGATCGAGCGGAAGCTCCGGCTCGACGCGCGCGGCGGTCTCGACGACGAGGAGACCGGCCGCCGCGAGCACCCCCGGCACGAGCCGCGCGAGGACGGGCGCGTGGGACCTCCAGTCCGCGTACGGAGGGTCGGCGAGGACGAGGTCGTAGCGGTGGCCGCCCTCACGCTCCTCCGCGAGAGCGCTCGCGACGTCGCGCGCGAGCACGGCGGCGCCGCTGAGGCCGAGCTTCTCGAGGTTCGCCTGGATCACGCGGGCCGCGGCGCGATCCTGCTCGACGAAGACGCACCTCGCCGCCCCGCGCGAGAGCGCCTCGAGCCCGAGCGCGCCCGAGCCGGCGAAGAGGTCGAGCACCGCCGCCCCCTCGATCGGCCCGATCAGCGAGAACGCCGCCTCGCGCACGCGATCTCCGGTCGGGCGCGTCACGACGCCCTTCGGCGCGTCGATGCGATGGCCCTGGCGCGAGCCGGAGACGATCCTCACGATTCGCCCAGGTGCTCGGCGTCGCCGAGGAGCCGGTCGACCGCGTCCGCGAGCAGCCCCTCGCCCGCAAGCTCCCGCGCCGCGTCGCGAGCCCGCTCGAGCAGCCCGCGATCTCGCCGGAGCCGCACGAACCGGAGGTCCGAATATCCGGACTGGCGCGCGCCGAGCAGCTGCCCCTCGCCGCGGATCTCCAGGTCGCGCTCGGCGAGCTCGAAGCCGTCGCTCGAGTCGACGAGCGCCTCGAGCCGCTCCGTCGCGGTCTCCGTGAGCTCCTCGCGGGCGCGGGAGACGAGCAGGCAGTACGACTGCTCCGCTCCGCGGCCGACGCGGCCGCGCAGCTGGTGGAGCTGGGCCAGGCCGAACCGGTCCGCCTCCTGGACGATCATGATCGTCGCGTTCGGCACGTCCACTCCGACCTCGATCACGGTGGTCGCGACGAGCACGTCGAGCTCGCGCGCCTTGAAGCTCGCCATCACGTGCTTCCGCTCGGCCGGCCGGAGGCGCCCGTGCAGGCAGCCGACGCGGTACCCGCGCAGCTCGGCACTGCGCAGCCGCTCCGCCTCGGCCTCCGCAGCCCGTGCGACGCGCGTCTCCGACGCCTCGATCAGCGGGCACACGACGTACGCTTGGCGGCCGTCGTCGAGGTGCCGGCGGAGGCGGGTGTACGCCTCGGAGCTGCGGTCCTCCGTGACCCAGGCCGTGATCACCGGCTTCCGGTTCGCGGGTGGGAGAGCCAGCTCGCTCACGTCGAGGTCGCCGTAGACGGTGAGCGTGAGGGTGCGCGGGATCGGGGTGGCCGTGAGGTGCAGGACGTGCGGGCTCCGGCCCTCGGCGAGCGCGGTTCGCTGCGCGACTCCGAAGCGGTGCTGCTCGTCGACGATCGCGACGGCGAGATCGTCGAACTCGACTCCCTTCTCGATGAGCGCGTGCGTCCCGACGACGAGCTGCGCGTCACCCGAGGCGATGAGCTGCCGAGCCGCCGCGTGCTCGCGCGCCCGGAGCGAGCTCGTGAGCAGGGTGATCCGCACGCCCAGCGGGGCACAGAGCTCGTCGAGGGTCAGGAAGTGCTGCTCCGCGAGAGTCTCCGTCGGCGCCATGAGCGCGCCCTGGCGGCCGACCTCGGCGGCGCGGAGGAGCGCGTGGAGGGCGACCACGGTCTTCCCGGAGCCGACGTCGCCCTGCAGCAGCCGCTGCATCGGCACCGAGCGGTCGAGGTCCTCGTCGATCTCCTCGCTGGCGCGTATCTGGTCGGCAGTGAGCGTGAACGGCAGCGACGCGCGATACCGCGCGATGAGCTCCCCCGGGCGCCCGAGGGGCTCGGCCGACGCCTGCGCGCGCGCAGCCGCCGTCCGCGCGAGCGCGAGCCGGAGGACGACGAGCTCGTCGAAGGCGAGCCGGGTGCGCCCCACCTCGGCCTCCGGGAGCGAGCCCGGAGCGTGCACCGCGACGAGCGCGTCGGCGCGGAGCGGGAGCCGCCCGGCTACGAGCACGGTGGCAGGAAGGTCCTCTCCGACGGCCCGCACGAGCGCGAGCACCTGGGCGTGGAGGTCGCGAAGCCTCCTCTGGGCGATCTCCTCGGTGGCCGGGTAGACGGGCGCGAGCCCGACCGTCTCGCAGCCACCGTCGAGGTCGTAGGAGGAGACGGCGAAGCCGTGCCGATTCGCACGCCCGCGGATACGGATCGGCGTGCCCGGGGTCAGCCTGGCTGCAAGCCAGGGCTGGTTGAACCACGTCGCCTTGATCTCGCCCGAGTCGTCCGCGACGCGGGCCGTGAGGATCTTGAGCCTGCCGCGCCGGCGGCTGCTGGCAGAGCGGACGACCCCTTCGATGACGGCCTCCTCGTCGCCGAAGAGATCGGAGATGCGTCTGCTCGGCGCCGGCTCCTCGTACCGCCGCGGTGGCTGCCACACCACGTCGCCGACGCTCGCGAGACCGAGCTTCGCGAGCCGGCGGGCCAGCGTCGGCCCGACGCCGTCCAGCGTCTCGACGGAAGCGTCGAGGCGTTCCGGCCGCGGCGCCGAGCGCGGCGGCGGCCAGGCATCAGGCGGAGACGCGCCGGCGAAGCCGACCGGCAGCGCCACTCGAGCGAGCGTCCCGTTCACAGCCGCGGACCATCATAGGTCCGGCGCCGGGAGGCTCGTCAGGCGTCGACGACGAGCGTGTACAGCCAGCCGGGCTGCCAGCGAAACGAGCCGTCGACGAGGTCGTCGAGCGGAACGCCCTCGAGGAGGTGGTCGAGCGCCCACTTCGTCGCCGAATGCCCGACGACGAGGATGCGCTCGTCCGCGAACCGGGAGGAGACGTCGTGCAGGAAGCTGCGCACGCGCGCGACCACGTCGCCGTAGCTCTCGCCCCCGGGGTACGGGTCGTAGACGTGGAGCGTGCGCTCTGCCTCGAGCCGCGCCACGGGTGTGCCGTTCAGCATCCCGTAGTTGCACTCGCGCAACCTCCAGTCGTGGAGGATCGGGAGGCCGCGGGGCGCGAAGGCGATCCGCGCCGTCTCCGCGGCGCGCGCGAGGTCGGAGCAGAAGACGGCAGCGAGCTCCTCGTCGGCGCGGCGCTCGCCCAGCTCTTTCGCCTGTCGGCGCCCGAGCGTCGACAGCTGCCCGTCGAGCCAGCCCGACGCGATCCAACGCTCGTTGTCGGTCGTCGTCGAGTGCGTCTCGAACAGGATCTCTACGCTGGCGGCGCGGCGGCGGCGGCGCGGCGGCATGTCACGACTCGTCCTGGAACCAGAAGAAGCCGACCGCGCCTGGGCCGGCGTGCGTGCCGACGACGGCGCCCAGCGTCGACGTGAACTCGATCTCCGCCTTCGGGCGCACGCGCCAGACGAGCTCCGAGAGCGTCCCGACCCAGTCGGCGGCGTCCGCGTGCGCGATCGCGACGCGCAGCCCGGGGTCGTCGGTCGTCGCCTCGACGAAGCGGCGCTCGAACTCGGCCAGCGCCTTCGCACGTCCTCGCACGCGTGCGACCGCGACGACCTCGCCGTCCTCGACGCCGAGCACCGGACGCAGGTTGAGGAGGGAGCCCGCGATCGCCTGCGCGCGGCCGATGCGGCCGCCGCGCTGCAGGTACTCGAGGGTGTCGACCGTGAAGACGACGTCGCAGTCGGCGCGGAACCTGTCGACGAGCGCCTCGATCTCCTCGTCGGTCGTGCCCCGGGTGAGCCGGCGCTGGATCGCGTGACTGAGCATCGCGATCGCGAGCGACGCGGTCAGCGTGTCGACCGGACGCACCTTGTCCCCGATCTCCCGCGCGGCGAGCTCGGCGCTCTGGAACGTCCCCGACACCTTCGAGGAGAGGTGGAGGGAGTAGATCCGGTCGTAGGCTGCGAGCTCCTCGTAGGCGGACACGAAGTCCTGCGGCGTCGGCTGCGTCGTGGCCGGGGTGACGGGGGAGGTGCGGAGCTTCTCGTAGAACGCGGCGGGGCCGAGCTCGACGTAGTCGCGGTAGGTCTCGTCGCCGAAGCGCACGTACAGCGGCACGAACCGCATGTTCGGGAACCGGGCAGGCGCCTCCGGGTAGTCGGACGTCGAGTCGAGGACGATCGCGGTGTTCTCGGTCGTCAGGTTCACTCGACTCACCCCCGGGCTACCGCGTGGACTGCACGAAGGAGCGCCTCGACCCCCTCGTCCTTGCGCACGAGCGGTGCGCCCGCGCTCGACGCGGCATCGTACTCGTCGCGTCCCCCAGAGGCGCTCAGGAAGACGATGGCGGCGCGTGAGCCGTCCTCGCCGAGCTGCGCCGCGACCTCCGCGCCGTCCACGTCGGGGAGCCGGTAGTCGAGCACGACGACGTCCGGCTCGAATTCGCGGGAGGCCCGGACCGCCGAAGCGCCGTCGGCGACTGCCGCCACGACCTCCACGTCGCCGCGCATCCGCAAGAGGTAGACGAGCGACTCGCGGTACACCTCCGAGTCCTCGACGAGGAGGACGCGGACGGGCTCGTCGCTCTCGCTCACTGGCCGACCTCGGTCGGCCAGTGAGCGTGGAAGGGTGTGGGGAACCGGGAGGTTCCCCACGTTCTCAAGAAGAAGCGGGCCTCGCGGGAGGAAACATGGTTTCCGTTCACCCATTTCCTGGCGAACGCGAGCCGAAGGTGAGTGTTGGTCACTCGGCGACGACGAGCAGCGGGTAGTGCGGCTGCCCGCCGTCGTGCACGTCGACCTGCTCGAGCTCGGGATGCGCGCGACGCGCGTCGTGGAGCAGCGTCGCGACGTCCGGCGCGCCGTCCCCCACGAGCACGTTCAGGTGCGTCCGCTCGCCTTCGAGCACGCCGTCGAGGACGGCGCGCGCGACCTCTTCGAACGCGTCCTCGCACGCCACGGCCGCGCCGTCGACGAGCCCGAGATAGGCGCCCTTCCGGACCTGGACGCCGTCGAGCTCGACGTCCCGGGACGCCACTGTCACCTCGCCCGTCGCCACGTCGGCCAGTGCCGCACGCATGCGCTCCTCGTTCTCGTCGAGCGAGTTCGTGCCGACGTACGGGACCATCGCCGCGAGGCCCGCCTGCACCGAGCGCGAGGGGACGACGCGGACGTCCTTGCCCGGGACGAGCTTCGCCGCCTCGGTGGCGGCGAGGATCGCATTCGAGTTGTTCGGCAGGACGATCACGCCCTGCGCGGGTGTCGCCTCGATCGCGTCCGCCGATCTCGCCGACGCTCGGGTTGTCCGTCTGGCCGGCCTCGACGACCGTCGCGTTCTCGGCCTCGAAGATCGCGCGGTTCCCCTCTCCCTGGACGAGCGCGACGACCCCGGTCTCGAGCTCGGCCGAGACTCTCGGGGCCGACGTCAGGCGCGCCTCCCGGGCCGCGGTCTGCGCGTACATGTCCGCGATCTCGACCTCGTCGATGACCCCGATCGCGGTCCCCGCGGAGAGAGCAGCCCCCGGGTCGTCGGTGTGCACGTGCACCTTGAGCGCCGATTCGTCCCCGACGACGAGGAGCGAGTCGCCGAGCCGCCCCAGCTCCTCCTCGAGCGAGACGGCGTCGAGGGAGTCGCCCTCCACGACGAACCCCGTGCAGTAGCGGAAGCGCGAGAGCTCCTGGTGGACGGCGTCGATCCCGAGCTTCGTCGACAGGACCGGTGCGGTCGGGATCGGCCGGCCGTTCGCCGCGAGCGTCGCGCCGCGCACGATCTCGACGAGCCCGGCGCCTCCGGCATCGACGACACCGGCTCGCCCGAGGACGTCGAGGAGCTCCGGCGTCCGCGCGAGCGCGTCCTCGCCCCTCGCCAGCACTCGTTCGAGGACGTGCGCCGGCGACAGGTCGTCCGTCGCAGCCTGCTCGGCCTCCTCGGCCATCTCGCGGATCACGGTGAGGATGGTTCCCTCGACTGCGCCGACGTGGCTGACCGCGCGGTACCCGGCCTCGCTGCCGGCGCGGAACGCCCCCGCGAGCGCGCCCGCGGTGACGCCGTCGGCGGCTCCCAGGCTCTTCGCGAAGCCGCGCAGGATCTGCGAGAAGATCACGCCCGAGTTCCCCTTGCCGGCACGAAGCGCGACGTGGAAGACCTCGTCGGCGAGCTCCGCCGGGGTGGTCGCCCGGGACTCTTCGATCGTCTCGACGATCCGCCGCAGCGTGAGAACGAGGTTCGAGCCGGTGTCACCGTCCGGCACCGGGTAGACGTTCAGGTCGTCGATCCGCTGGCGGTTCGCCTCGAGGTTCTGCAGCGCAGCACGAGCGAGCGCCCGGATCGTCTGGTCGGCCACCGCGCGAGCCTACTACCGGTCGCCGGCGCAGCCGGTAGGGCGAGATATATCTCGCCCCTACACCCTCGTGTCTCTCTACAGGGCTTTCTGGACCTTGCCGGCCTTCAGACAGCGCGTGCAGACGTAGGCGCGCGTCGGGTGGCCGTCGAGCAGCACGCGGACGCGCTGCAGGTTCGGGTTGAAGCGGCGCTTGGTCGCGACCATGGAGTGGCTCCGGCTGTTGCCGAAGCCCGGCTTCTTCCCGCAGATTGCGCACACCTTCGACATGAGCCGGCGCATGGTACCGATCCCGCTCACGGGGCCGCCGTTGCGGCGTTTGGGCGACATGTATCTCGCCCCTACCTCGCCCGAATCAGCGGGCTGCCGCTGCCCGGAGATGGGCGAACAGGTCGGCCATCTCGAGCGCGCTGCGCACCGCCTCGGCGCCCTTGCGGATCCGCGGCTCCGCCTGCTCCACGCGGTCGAGTGTCAGGACGCCGAAGGAGACGGGGACGCCCGTCTCGAGCGCCGCGAGCTGCAGGCCGCTCGCGGCCTCGCTCGAGACGTAGTCGAAGTGGGGCGTGTCGCCGCGGATGACGCAGCCGAGCGCGACGATGCAGGCGAAGCGACGCGTCTTCGCGAGCGCGGTCGCGGCGAGCGGCAGCTCGAACGCGCCGGGCACGACCATGATCGTGATCGCCTCCTGCCGCACGCCGGCGTCCCCGAGCTCGGCGAGCGCGCTGTCGAGGAGCTGCGTCGTCACCTTCCCGTTGAATCGCGCGACGACGACGCCGACGGCCCGGCGACCGCCTTCGGCCACGCCCTCGAGCACCGCGTAGCCGTCCGGGATGTGGAGGTCGCCCGCGGCGTGCTCGTGCGAGAGCTCGACCTGCATCGGACTGTCGTCGATCTCCTCGCCCTCGGGCTCGGGCGCGGTCTCGACCCCTTCGGGCTCCGCTCCCGGCTCGGCAGCTTCGGGCTCGTCTTCCGGCTCGACCGCCTCCTCGGGCTCGACGTCGGTCGCCGGCGCGGACGCAGTCGACTCCTCGGCGTCCGTGTCAGCCGACGTCCCCCAGGCCGGTGCCTCCTCGTCCTCGCCCGCGGTCTGGCCGTCCGCTGACGCCGCCTCCTCGTCCCAGTCGTGGAGGACGTTCTCGCTCGTGGAGTCGATGTCGTGCCCGCTCATTCCGAGTCCTCGGGCGGGACGCCTCCGAGGCGCGCGCCCTGATGGTGGAGCTTCGTGATGGTGTGGCCGAGCTTCTCACGTTTCGCGCGCAGGTACCGCTCGTTCTCCGGGGTCGGCTCGACCTCCAGCGGAACCTGCTCGATCACGGTCAGGCCGTACCCGTCGAGGCCTGTGAGCTTCTGCGGGTTGTTCGTGAGGATGCGAATCGTCGTGAGACCGAGGTCGGCGAGGATCTGGTTGCCGATCCCCCACTCCCGCGAGTCGGCCGGGAATCCGAGCGCGATGTTCGCCTCCACGGTGTCGAGCCCGTTCGCCTGCAGCTCGTAGGCCCGCAGCTTGTTCAGGAGACCGATGCCGCGGCCCTCCTGGCTCATGTACAGGAGCACCCCGCTGCCCGCCTCCTCGATCCGCCCGAGCGCCTGCTCGAGCTGCTCGCCGCAGTCGCACAGGTGCGAGTGGAAGACGTCGCCCGTGAGGCATTCCGAGTGCACGCGCACGAGGACGTTCTCCGCGCCCTCGACGTCCCCCTTCACGAGGGCGACGTGCTGCTTGTCCGTGAGGAGCTCGCGGTAGGCGACCGCGAGGAACTCCCCGTAGTCGGTGGGCAGCCGCACGGAGACGACGCGCTCGACGAGCTTCTCGCGCCTCCTGCGGTACTCGATGAGATCGGCGACCGTGACCAGCCTGAGCTCGTGCCGCTCGCAGAACGTCGCGAGATCCGGCACTCGAGCCATGGTCCCGTCGTCGTTCATGATCTCGCAGACGACCCCTGCGGGGTTGAGACCGGCCAGGCGTGCGAGGTCGATCGCAGCCTCGGTCTGACCCGCGCGCTGCAGCACGCCGCCCGGCTTGCCGCGGAGCGGGAAGACGTGGCCCGGCTGGACGAGGTCGTGGGCGACGGAGCGGGGATCGATCGCGACCTGGATCGTCCGCGCGCGATCGTGTGCCGAGATTCCCGTCGAGACGCCTTCCCGCGCCTCGATCGAGACCGTGAACGCCGTCCCGAGCGGAGTCTCGTTGTGGTCCGTCATCGGGCGGAGCTCGAGCTCGTCGCAGCGCTCGGGGGTGAGGCAGAGGCAGATGAGCCCGCGACCGTGGGTCGCCATGAACGCGATCGACTCGGGCGTGACGAACTGAGCGGCGATCGTGATGTCGCCCTCGTTCTCGCGGTCGGCGTCGTCCACGACGACGACGAAGCGGCCCGAGCGGACGTCCTCGATCGCCTCCTCGACGGTCGCGAACGGCGAGGCGGTCGCGGTCGTCGTCAGGTCCGTGGCCATGTCTCGGATCGTAGCCTTCAGTGCCTCAGCAATCGTTCCACGTACTTTGCGAGGACGTCGACCTCGAGGTTGACGGCCTGGCCGGGCTCGAGGTCGGAGAGCGTCGTCGCATCCAGCGTGTGCGGCACGAGCACGACGGCGAACGCGTGGTCCGTGAGCGCCGCGACCGTGAGCGAGACGCCGTCCACCGTGATCGAGCCCTTCTCGACGCAGTAGCGCAGCGCGTGGTCCGGCGCGCGGACGGAGGCTCGGCGCCCGTCCCCCTCGGCTTCGACCGACTCGACGTGTCCGACGCCGTCGACGTGACCCTGGACGTAGTGCCCGCCGAGCGGTTCTCCCGCGCGCAGCGCCGGCTCGACGTTGACGACGTCGTCGGCCGCGAGCGCTCGGAGCGTCGTGCGGGCGATGGTCTCCGGGACGGCGTGGAACGAGAGCTCGTCGCCCGCGACCGCGGTCGCGGTCAGGCAGCAGCCGTCGAGCGCCACCGAGTCGCCGACGGCGCAGCCGGCGGCCGTGACGGGCGCGCGCACGACCAGCGAGCGGCCGCCCGCCGCTTCCGCCGCGGAGACCACGACGCCGATCTCGCGCACGATCCCGGTGAACACGCGGTGAGCGTAGTCGCCCGTCTCGTCAGGGCTCGTGGACGTACGCCTGGATCAGCACGTCCTCGCCGACGGGGCGCGCCTCCATCCGCGACAGCTCGAGCGGACGCGGGAGCCCCGCGAGCATGCCCGCGCCCTCGCCTGAGAGCCGAGGAGCGACGAAGACGAGCAGCTTGTCGACGAGGTCCGCGTCGAGGAAGGCTGCGGCGAGGGTCGGGCCGCCCTCGAGCAGCAGCGACTGGACGCCTTCCGCCCCGAGCGCCTCGAGCTCGTCTGCGAGCGGCCCCGACCTGAGCTCGAGCTCCGAGCCCTCGGGGAGCGGCCCGCGCCCGAAGGCGATCCGCCGCGGCTGCCGTACCACCGGGACGTCGCGAGCGTCGAGCCGCGGGTTGTCCCAGCGGACGGTGCCCATGCCGACGGCCACCGCGTCCGACTGCGCGCGGAGCACATGCACGAGCGTGCGGGAGGCCTCCCCGGAGACCCACCGCGAGTCGCGCACGCTCACGCGACCGTCGAGCGTGAGCGCGACCTTGTACGTCACGAACGGCCGTGCGAGCGTCACCCACGTCCGCCACTCCTCGATCTGCTGACGACAACGAAAAGCAAGGTCGCCCTCCACGAGCTCGACGTCGACTGCCGTCGCCCGGAGCTTCTCGAGGCCGCCGCCGTGGGCCGGATTCGGATCGAGCTGACCGGCGACGACTCGGGCGATCCCCGCCTCCACGATCGCGTCCGTGCACGGCGGCGTCGTCCCGTGGTGCGCGCAGGGCTCGAGCGTGACGTAGAGCTCGGCGCCGCGGGCGCGCTCGCCGGCGTCGGCCAGCGCGACGACCTCCGCGTGCGGCCCGCCCTTCCGCTCGTGCCAGCCCTCGCCGACGATCTCGTCGCCGGCCACGACGACCGCGCCGACGATCGGGTTCGGATGGGTCGTCCCTCTCCCCCGCTCCGCGAGCTCGATCGCGCGTTCGAGGAAGGTCGCCGGCATCCGTTGATCCTAGGCCGCTCTCCGAGTCGAGGTCCAGACACGTCAGACACGGAGCCGCGCGACGAAGAAGCCGGCGGTTCCGTGGCGATGCGGCAGGGTCTGCAGGAACTCGGGTCGGCGGTCGTGCCGGAACCGAGGCCACTCGTCCGCGAGCGCGGCGTCCACCGCGAGCCCGGAGGCGTCGACGACGGCCTCCGACTCGTCCGCGTTCACCGTGCAGACCGAGTAGACGACCGAGCCGCCGGGGCGCACCCGTTCCGCCGCGGAGCGAAGCAGCTCGAGCTGCAGCTCGGGGAGAGGTTCCGCGCGCCAGCGCAGATCGGGCCGCCGGTTGAGCACGCCGAGCCCCGAGCAAGGTGCGTCGACGAGCGCCCGGTCGAACCCGTCGAGCTCGGCAGGAAGCTCTCGTCCGTCGGCGACGACGACCGTCACGTCCGCCGCGCCGAGCCGCCGGGCAGTCCGCTCGAGCTCGCGCGCGCGGGCCTCGTTGACCTCGACCGCCGTCACCTCGCCCGAGAGCATCGTCGCCTTCCCGCCCGGCGCTGCACAGAGGTCGAGGATCCGCTCGCCGCCGCGCGACCCGACGGCGAGCCCCACGAGCTGCGAGGCAGCGCTCTGCGGCCAGATCCTGCCCTCCTCGAGGGCCGCCGCGTCGATCCGGCCGACGTGCCAGGCGCCGGGAACGTCCGGATCGGGCGTGCCGTCGATCTCGCCTCGGACGAGTCTCACCACGGTTGCGCCGGCTTCGTTCTGCGCGCACATGAGCGCTCGCGCCTCTTCGGGACCGAGGTCGCGCCACCACGTCTCGGCGATCCAGTCCGGGTACGAGTGCTTCAGTGCAGCCTCGGTCGCCGAGCCCTCGGGAAGCGCCTCGACGAGCGGCCGGATCCCGTCGGCGACGCGTCGCAGGACGGCGTTCGTGAAGGCGACCGCCCGCTCGAGCCCGGCTCGCCGGACGAGCTCGACGGACTCGTTGACGGCCGCGTAGCGCGCGACGCCGTCGACGAAGGCGAGCTGGTACGCGCCGAGCCGAAGCGCGGCCCGCACGGGAGGGTCGAGCCGGGCGACGCGCCGGCGACCGAGGATCTCGATCGCATGATCGAGCGTCCGCCGGCGCTGTACCGCGCCGAATGCGAGACGCTGCGCGAGGCCGCGGTCGCGGTCGTCGAGCCCCGCGACCGCGCTGGGGAGGGCACGGTCGGCGTACGCGCCGTCCTCGAAGACGCGCACGAGCACCTCGAACGCGGCAGCGCGCGCCGGGCTTACCGCCGCAGGCCGCGAAGCCATGCGTCGTAGGCCATACGCCGTCCGCCGTCGGGCTGCACCTCGAGCGGCTCGAATGCGCCGTCGGCGCCGGCCCGAGCCTGCCAGACGGTGACCGGGCGACCGTGGAGCTCCGCGCGCGCGCCGATGTGCGGCGACAGCGCACGCACGCGGTTCACGAGCTCGTTCGCCGGGAGCTCGAGGTCGAGCCGGCGGTCGCGTGCCTCGATCTTCGGCGCGTACGACGGCTCGCCCGTCTGGGGGCGGAAGCTCGGGGCGGGGTCGGCGAGAACGGCGTCGAGGAGCGCCGCCGCGACCTCCGCGGCGCGTGCGTAGACGGCGCCGGCATCCTCGTCGGCGGCCACGGGAAAGCTCTCCTGCGCCGCGATCGGCCCCGCGTCGAGCTCGTGCACGAGCCTGATGATCGTGACGCCCGTCTCCTCGTCCCCGGCCATCAGCGAGCGCTCGACGGGCGCCGCGCCTCGCCAGCGCGGAAGCAGCGAGGGATGGACGTTGAGCCACAGGTTTTGGTCGAGCACGTCGTCGGGGACGATCAGCCCGTACGCGACCGCGACGACCACGGGCGCCCCGAGCTCGAGGCCGCGCAGCGGACGCTCCGGCTCGAGCACGGGGATTCCGAGCCGCGCGGCGGCGAGCTTGGCAGGCGACGGCGCAGGCTTCCGCCCCCGTCCGGCCCGCGCATCGGGACGCGTGAGGAGGCAGCTCACGTCGTGTCTCTCCGCGAGCCGCTCCAGCACGTCGGCGCCGAAGGGCGCGGTGGCGGCGACCGCGAGCTGTGAGCTCAACGCGCGCCGAGGACCGGCTGCGGCCTGAGCGTCGCCAGTGCCTCGCGCCGCGCCTCGTCGCTCGTGCGATCGATGATGAGGATGCCGTCGAGGTGGTCGACCTCGTGCTGGACGACGCGCGACGCGGGCACGGCGAGCTCGAGCCGCACGGGCTCGCCCTCGACGTCCACGCCCTCGATCGTGACGGCGACCGACCGCTCGACCGGGACGAGCACGTCGCGCAGCGAGAGGCAGCCCTCGTCGTCCAGCTCGGTCTCGTCGGAGACCTGTGCGATCACGGGATTGACGAGGACGCGATCCTCGCCGTCTTCGACGAAGACGAACACGCGCCGGAGCACTCCGACCTGCGTGGCGGCGAGCCCGACTCCGTTCGCCTCGTGCATGAGAGACGTCATCCGCTCGACGAGGCGCTCGAGGTCCTCGTCGAACGTCTCGACCTCGCGCGCCCGCATGCGCAGGACGGAGTCGCCGTACTGGCGGATGCGAGAGAGGGCGACGAGGCGTCTCGCTTCCCGCTCGAGGTCTCGCTCGTCCGCCTCGTGCTCCTCGTGGTCGTGCTCGTCGGCCATCGCGCGGCGAGTCTAGCCATCTAGGGCTGCTGTGGATCCACGTCCACGACCGCGCTGAGACCGTCTCGCCGCATCGCCGGCGCGGCGGCCGCGAGGACGGCGGCGGCCCGGCTCGCGAACGCCCTCGGCGAGGCCGTCTTGGCCAGCAGCTGGGCGCGATGGCGACCCCGCAGCCGCAGGAGCGGCGCCGGCCCGAGCAGCCGGGCCGAGGGCATCTCGAGAGCGGCGCGGAGCTCGACGAGGGCCCGACGCACGTCGCCCGGGTCCGGGCCGGAGACGACGAGCGCGACGAGATGCGAGAAGGGCGGGTACGAGAGCTCCTCGCGCCGCTCGAGCTCGTGCGCGAGGAAACCGGAGACGTCGTGCCGCGCGGCGAAGGCGAACGGCGTCGCGTCCGGCTGGAACGTCTGCACGAGCACCCGGCCCGGAGCGTCCCGCCCGCTCCTCCCGGCGAGCTGCGTCACGAGCTGGAACGTCCGCTCCTCGGCGCGGAAGTCGGGGAAGGCGAGACCGGCGTCGGCGTCGACCACGGCCGCGACCTCGACGCCCGGGAAGTGGTGCCCCTTCGCCACCATCTGCGTCCCGATCAGGGCGACGGATCGCGCCTGCGAGAAGCGCTCGAGGGCGTCGCGCAGCGCGCCGGGCTCGGCGACGGTGTCCGCGTCGAGCCGGATGCGCTCGAGGCCGGGGAGCTTGCGACCGAGCTCCGCCTCCAGCCGTTGCGTGCCCGCGCCGATCCGCGCGAGCTCGACGGAGCCGCAGTCCGGGCACGCCTCGGGCAGCTCCGCCGAGTGTCCGCAGTGGTGGCAGTGGAGCCGCCCGTCGCGATGCAGCGTCAGGGCGATGTCGCAGCTCGGGCACCGGCGAGTCGCCCCGCACGAGCGGCAGTGGATCGCGCCCGAGATCCCCCGCCGGTTGAGGAGGAGAATGGCGCGTCCGCCCCGGTCCCGCACAGCGGCGAGCTCCGCGAGCAACGGCGCCGAGAGCGGATAGCCCGCCTCGCGCCGCAGGTCGACGAGAGCGACCGACGGCAGCGGCGCGCCGATGCGGGCGGGGAGCTCGAGCCGCTCGAGGCGCGCCCAGCTCTCGGCCCGCGGCGTCGCGCTTCCGTAGACGGCCACCGCACCCTCGATCGCCGCACGCTTCGCTGCCACGGATCTCGCGTCGTACCGTGGATCCGACTCCTGCTTGAACGACGCATCGTGCTCCTCGTCCACGACGACGAGGCCGAGCCGCTCAACGGGCGCGAAGATCGCCGAGCGCGCCCCGACGACGATGCGCGCAGCGCCGGTCGCCAGGCGTGCGCGCTCGTCGCGCCGCTCGGCCTCCGTCAGCCCGGAGTGCAGAACGGCGACACGATCGCCGAAGCGGGCGCGAAAGCGCCCAACGGTCTGCGGCGTGAGCGCGATCTCCGGGACGAGGACGATCGTCGCGAGGTCGCGGGCGAGCGCCGCGGCGGTCGCCTGGAGGTACACCTCCGTCTTCCCGCTCCCCGTGGGGCCGTGCAGGAGGAAGTGGCCCCCGCCCGCGTCGAGCGCGGCGACGATGCTCGCCGTCGCCTCCTTCTGCGCTCGAGTGAGGCGTGCGGGCTCCGGCTCTCCTCCGAGAGCGTCCCGTGCGGCGGGAGCGCGCGGCTCGCCGCGGCGCTTGCGCGCGAGCGGCGCCACGAGGGCGAGCGCACGGGCAGGCGTCGAGCCGTAGTAGTCGGCCAGCCACAACGCGAGCTCGACGAGCGGCGCCGGAACGCGATCCACGAGCGGTCCGGCAGCGGAGATCTCCACCCCGGTCGGCGCCGCCACCCCGGTCTCCACGACGATGCCGCGGAGCCGGCGCGAGCCGAGCTGCACCTCGAGCACGTCTCCGGCGGCGACGTCGCCCGACACGCGGTACGTGAACGGCCGTGCGAGCGCGCGAGCCGTGACGAGCGGGTAGATCTCGGCGAGCGGCACAGCGGGCGAGCGTAGCGCCGCCGACCAGACGGCTCCTCCGAGCCTACCCCGCCTTGCTCATCGTTCCGCTCGATGCAAGACGGCGCGCTCGCTACCAATGCCGCTGATGAGGAGACACTCCTTGGCATCACCGAGCAAGGTCTGCGTCCAGTCGGTGAAGCCGCCGTCCCCGAGCTCGATCTCGTCCCCGTAGATCTTGAAGCAGAGCCGGACGTAGTAGGCACGGCCGCTCGATCGCGAGCGGTCGATCTCAGCGCGCCCCGCCAGGCGTTCGAGGACGTGTTCGACAAGTGTGCTCTCGTCCAACGGAGTGAGCACGATTCGAACATCACCGAGCAAGCGGACGAAGAACGCGAGCTGCTCGAGCAACGCGTCGGCTCCGAACGCATCGCCGCGGCCTGCTGCAGCGAGCCCGAGTAGTCGGAAGTGGGGATGTCCGCGCGCTCCGTAGTCCTGTCCGCGAATCACCCGGTGGCTCGAGATGAGCTTGACTGGCGTCTTGCGATCGCGTCGACGGCGCTTGGCACACTCGAGTGCGAGGACGTTCGTGGAGTCGCTGACGACTTCGCTGTTTCGGGCCGTAGCGATCGCCCAGTCTTGGGTGAGGCGGCCGAGTACCGCCGCCGCACCAAGTGGAGCCACGGGAGAGAGCTCGATCGCTTCGTAGTCGTCAGGGGTGAGTGCGAGCGCCTCGCGATCGAACTCGAGCAGCTCTCCGGGGCCGGAAGCCACGGGAGAGACGAAACGGCTCTGCTCGTATCGCCTCAAGACAGACGTCGGAGTCATCGCGTTGACGCGACGTCGGTACACCTCGAGCAAGAGTGACTGCAAATCGGTGGGTGCCAACCGTTCGAGAGCGCCCGCGATGTCCTCGACCCCAGCCGCACGATCGAGCCGCGCGAGGAACCCCTCGTCCATTCGGCGAGCATAGGCATGGGCAACGGGGTGTGCCGGTCAGGCGCGAAGGGCGGCCGGCGACATGTCGAGACTGCTCGAACGACCGGCGCAGCGCCTCGGCGCTCCGCCCGTTGTCGAACTCGTCCGCCGCCAGGTCCGCCTTCACCTGCGTCCAGTCGACACGCTCGAGCGCATCGTCGATTCGCACGCTCACGGGCGCCGGCCGCTCTCAGAGGGCGCCGACGGGTTAGGCGCCGACGGCGACGAGCACGAAGTCCGTCCCGAACCCGAGCACGAGGCCGGCGAAGATCCCGAGCAGGAGCACCTGCTTCGAGGCCATGCGGCCGCAGATCCCGATCAGCTCGACGACGACGTAGAGGATGGAGCCCGCCGCGAGCGCGAGGAAGAGCACGGAGACGGCCGTGCTCACCCAGGCCTGGCCGACCAGCGCGCCGACGAAGGTCGGGCCGCCCCCGATGAGGCCGAGGAGGGCCAGGAACGACCAGCTCGGGCGGTCCCGGTCTCCGGTCAGCGGCGCGACGATCCCGAACCCCTCCGTCGCGTTGTGGAGCCCGAATCCGACGACGAGCGCGAGGGCGAGACTGAGCTCTCCCGACGCCGCGGACTGGCCGATCGCCAGTCCCTCCGAGAAGTTGTGGAGACCGATTCCGGTCGCGATGAAGACCGCGAGCCACTGGGACGGGGACATGGAGACCACGTGCCGCTCGATCTGGTACTCGGCCATCGAGGCGGCGCCCGGGCCGAGCTTCGCGTCCTTGCGACGGCGTGAGAGCCAGGCGTCGTAGGCGGCGAGGCTCAGCAACCCGACGCCGAAGCCGACGGCCAGAAGCGTGGCGAGCCCGAAGAAGCGCGCGTCGTCGCCAGCGGTCAGGGCCGCTTCGACCTCCTCGACGGAGGCAGCCAGGACGTCCCAGAGGAGGAACAGCAGGATGCCCGTCGCCATGGCGCTCAGGAACGCCTTCAGCCTCAGGTCGACCGACTGCAGGCGCCCGAGCGGGAGCCCGAGGAAGATGGTCGCACCCGCGATCGCGCCGAGGACGAGGATCTGTCCCGAGGTCATGTCAGGCGCACCTTACACGCTTCGTGTAAGGCATGCCATACAGGTGCCGTGTCTACACTCGACGCGATGGCACGGACGCAGGGCCACTCGCTCGACGAGTACCTCGAGACGATCTACTTCCTCGCGTTCCCGATCGGCGAGTACCGACCCGCGACCGGCTCGACCGCGATCGCGTCGCGTGTCGCGGAGATGCTCGGCGTCTCGCGCGCCTCGGCCGGTGAGATGCTGAAGCGGCTCGAGGCCGAAGGGCTCGTCGAGCGCGGCGAGCAGCGCGAGGCGATCCTCACGCCCGAGGGCGCCGACCGCGCTCGCCGGGTCGTCCGCAGGCACCGCATCATCGAGCGCTTCCTCACCGACTTCATGGGCTACACGGCAGCGGAGTCGCACGTCCATGCCGACGAGCTCGGGGATACGTTCTCGGACGAGATGATTGAGCGCATCAACGACCGCCTCGGCGGCCCCGACCGCTGCCCGCACGGCTGGCCGGTCGACACGGACTTCGAGCAGGCCGAGAACGCGGAGCTCATCTCACTCGCGGAGCTCGCGGTCGGTCGCGACGGCAAGATCGTCCGGCTCGCGGAGCACGACGGTGACCTGCTGCACTGGTTCTACGACGAGGGGCTGGTCCCGGGATCGCGCGTCGAGGTGGTCTCGGCGCAGCCGGCGAAGGGTCAGCTCACGATCGCACTGGACGGCGAGCAACGCCCGATCACGGAGCGTGCGGCGGACGGGATCTACGTTCGCGCCGCGTAGCTCGCTCCTTCACCTCTCCCTTACGAATCGCTGATCCTCTCCTGCGTCGCCCCTCACATCGCACTGCCAGCATGCGCAGGTAGTCGGGGAAGAGCGAAAGGAGAGCAAGGGATGAGATTCGATCGACGTGCTGCGGGGGCGCTGGCGGCCGGCGCCTTCCTGCTCGCGGGCGGCGGTGCGGCGCTCGCGGCTTCCGCCAAGGGCGACGCGAGCGCGAGGTGCGACCAGCGGCTCGCCAAGGCCGCGGAGAGGCGCGGCGTCTCCGTCGGCCAGCTGAAGACCGACCTCCAGGCGCGCCTCGAGGCACGCATCGACGCGGCCGAGAAGGCGGGGCGCATCTCGCCGGAGCGCGCGACGATGCTCCGAAACCGCGTCGAGGAGGGGAGCCTGTGCGGCGCTCGCCGGCACGTGCGGGCGCGGATGGCCAGGCGCGGCATGCTGCGCGGCGCTGGCGCATTCCTCGGCCTCGACCGGCAGCAGCTCCGCGACCAGCTCAAGGGACATTCGCTCGCCGATCTCGCCGCGGCTCAGGGCAAGAGCGAGGCGGACCTCGAAACGGCGATGCTCGCGCCCGCCAAGGCGCGGCTCGCGAAGGCGCTGACCGCCGGGAAGGTCACGCAGGCGCGCGCCGACATGGTGCTCGACCGGCTCGAGAAGCTCGCGAGCCGGCTCGCGACGAGGGAGCTCTCGGCCTAGCCCGAGCCTCCACCTGCCGCAGCACGAAGGGCCTCTCTGGCGAGGCCCTTCGGCTTCTTAGGGAACTCTTAGCCGACTCACAGGACGCTTTCACGCGGCTGCGGTCCACTGGGCGTCGTACTCCCTCCGATCGAGTGCCCTGCGTCTTACGCAGGCCGGGATCTGCGAACGCAGATCCCGGCCGCGTGAGATCCCTGAAGCCGTCCGCTCCGCGGCCGGGTCGCGGCAGACCTTCGAGGTGGGGTCTGACCCCCCTACGCAGGCCTATCGATGACCTCGCCGCTTCGGGGGGTCAGACCCCTAAACGGAGACTTCGGCGGTGAGACCCGCAGCGGCCCGTAGCGCGTCCGCCTTGTCGGTGCGCTCCCAGGTGAAGTCGCGGTCGTCGCGGCCGAAGTGGCCGTAGGCGGCGGTCTTGGCGTAGATCGGGCGGGTGAGGTCGAGGTCGCGGATGATCGCCCCGGGCCGGAGGTCGAAGTGCTCGGAGACGAGCGCCTCGATCTTCTCAATCGGGATCGCCTCCGTCCCGAAGCAGTCGACGTTCACGCTCATCGGATGCGCGACGCCGATCGCGTACGCAACCTGGAGCTGGCAGCGGTCGGCGAGACCGGCCGCGACGAGGTTCTTCGCGACGTAGCGCGCGGCGTACGCGGCCGAGCGATCGACCTTCGTCGGGTCCTTTCCCGAGAAGGCGCCGCCGCCGTGCGGCGCCGCGCCGCCGTAGGTGTCGACCACGATCTTCCTGCCGGTGAGGCCGGTATCGCCCATCGGGCCGCCGATCACGAACTTGCCCGTCGGGTTCACGTACAGGAAGTCCTTGGCGCCGATCCTCGCGGGGTCGTAGAGATCGCGGGCGCTGGTGTGCAAGATGGGCTCGACGACGTGCTCGAGGAGGTCGGGCTTCATGAGCGCCTCGATGTCGAGCCCGTCGCGGTGCTGCGTCGAGATGACGACGCGTTCGACCTCGACCGGGCGCTGGATTCCCTGCTCGTCGATCTCGTAGCGAACGGTGACCTGCGTCTTTCCGTCGGGACGCAGGTAGGGCAGCTTGTCGACCTTCCTCACCTCGGCAAGTCGCTTGGCGAGCTTGTGGGCGAGCATGATCGGCATCGGCATGAGCTCGTCCGTCTCGCTCGACGCGTAGCCGAACATCATCCCCTGGTCGCCCGCACCGAGCAGGTCCAGCGGGTCCGCGTCGCCGTGCTGCGCCTCCCAGGACTCGTCGACGCCCTGGGCGATGTCCGGCGACTGCCCGTCGATGGCGACGACGACGCCGCAGGTCTCGAAGTCGAAGCCGTACTTCGCGCGCGTATATCCGATCGCGGCGATGCGCTCGCGGACGACCGCTCGGATGTCGACGTACGTGTCGGTCGTGATCTCGCCGGCGACGACGACCAGCCCTGTCGTGATCAGCGTCTCGCACGCGACGCGGCCGTTCGGGTCGTCGGCCAGGATCGCGTCGAGCACGGAGTCCGAGATCTGATCCGCGATCTTGTCGGGATGGCCCTCGGTGACCGACTCGGACGTGAACGAGAAGGAGCGCGCTGCCACGGCTCGGAAGGCTACCTGCACGTCAGAGTGAGCTCTTGCTGCGAGCGTCTTCGACGTTCGCGATCGCCTAATCCCGCACTCGCGGGTCGGCGATCTGCGTACCTACTCGGTAGTCGGCGCCCGGCTCATCAGCTGCTCGACGAGCCCGGTGAGCGCGGCGCCCTCGAGGACTGCGCAGACGCCTTCCGTGATCGGCAGCTCGATCTCGAGCCGCCGGGCGAGCTCCCGCAGCACGGGCGCGGTCGTGAGCCCCTCGACGACCATCCCGATCTCGGCCTGGGACTCGTCGGGCGTCGCGCCGCGCGCGATCAGCTCGCCCGCGCGGCGGTTTCGCCCGGAGGGCGCCCAGCACGTGACGATGAGGTCGCCCATCCCCGCGAGCCCCGCGAACGTATCGGGGCGGGCCCCCGCCACCTCGGCGAGCCGACGCATCTCCGCGAGGCCGCGCGCCACGAGCGCCGCCTTCGCGTTGTCCCCGAGCGCGAGGCCATCGGCGCCGCCTGCGGCGAGCGCGATGACGTTCTTGGCGGCCGCGCACAGCTCGACCCCGGCGACGTCGTCACTCACGTACACGCGGAAGAGCACCGAATGCACCGCGACCTGGAGCCGCACCGCGAGCGCGAGGTCGTCGCTCGCGACCACCGCAGCCGCCGGCAGCCCGCGCACGATCTCCTCGGCGACATTCGGCCCGGAGAGCACCGCGACGGGCCTGTCCTCGACGAGCGTGGACAGCCGCGCGCCCGTCACCGGATCGAGGCCCTTGCTCAGGCTCAGGATCGGAGCGTCGCCGGGAATGCCGCGTACGACGTCGCCGAACACGCGGCTCGGGACTGCGACGGCGACGAGCTCTGCCTCGGAGACGGGCGCCTCGGAGATCGTCGCGGCCGCGACCCCGTCGAGCCGGGCCTCGCGGGCGTAGCGGGGATTGCGTCCGCTCTCGGCGATCGCGGCGACCTGCTCGGCATCGCGCGCGGCCAGCGTCACCGCGTGGCCGTTGTCGCGCAGGAGACACGCGAACGCCGTGCCCCACGAGCCGGCGCCGACGACGACGACCCTCACTGGGACGTCACGAAGTCGATGGAGACGGGAACGCCTTCCAGGCCGAAGCGCGCGCGCAGCTCGTTCTCGACCCAGTAGCCGTAGTCACGGGTCACGAGGCTCCGGTCGTTCACGAAGAGCCGGAAGCGAGGCGGACGCGACGTCACCTGGGTGCCGTAGAGGAGGTTCAGCCGGCGGCCGCGACGACCCGGCGGCTGCCGCGCCTCGCGCAGCTCCTGGAGCGCGCGGTTCAGCTCTGCCGTCGGAATCCGTCCCGCGAAGCGCACGAACAGCGTCTCGACGAGCGAGAGCAGGCGCTCGAGGCCCCGCCCGGTGTGCGCGGAGACTGCGATGAGCGGCGGGCGCTGCCGGAGGCGCGTCGCGATCTGCGGACGAACGTCCTCGATCCGGACCTCGGTGACGTCCCACTTCGAGAGCACGACGACCGTCGCACACTGCGCCTTGCGCGCGACGTTCGCGACCGCGAGGTCCTGGTCGACCACGCCCTGGCTCGCGTCCACGAGCACGAGCGCGACGTCGGCGCGCTCGGCGGCCTCGAGCGCGCGCAGCTCCGAGTAGTACTCGATGCCCTGGCGCTGCCGACGCTTTCGGCGCAGGCCGGCGGTGTCGACGAGCACGAAGGTCGACTCGTCGCGGCGCAGGACGGTGTCGATCGAGTCCCGGGTCGTGCCGGGGACCTCGGACACGATGACCCGCTCGCGCCCCACGAGCGCGTTCAGGAGCGACGACTTGCCGACGTTCGGTCGCCCGAGGATCGCCACCTTGATCGCCTCCTCGCCCACCGGCCGCTCGCCGTGCCCCGGGAGCCGCGCGACGACCTCGTCGAGGAGGTCGCCCGAGCCGTGCCCGTGCAGCGCGGACACCGGGATCGGGTCGCCGAGGCCGAGCCGGTGGAACTCGAGGGCCTCGAGGTCGCGCCGCGGGTCGTCGAGTTTGTTCGCCAGCACGAGCACGGGGCGCCGCGACACCCGCAGGATCTCCGCCAGCTCCTCGTCTCCCGGCGTGACGCCGACCGCGGCGTCCACGACGAGGAGGACGAGGTCGGCCTCCGCGACCGCCTCTCGTGCCTGGGCCGCGACCTGCGGGCCGAACGGGCCCGTGTCGGTGCGGTCGACGCCGCCTGTGTCGATCAGCCGGAACGTCGTCCCCGACCACTCGCAGAGCAGCTCCTTCCGGTCGCGCGTGACGCCGGGGGTCTCGTGGACGACCGCGGTTCGCGTCGCCGTCAGCCGGTTGACGAGCGTCGACTTGCCGACGTTCGGGAAGCCGACGATCGCGACCGTGCCGGCGATCTCGACGTCGTCGACCCCGCTCATCGGGGAGGCGTCGCCTCGCGCGGGCGTCCCTGCGCGTGGATCCCGCCGAGCCACTCCCACAGCGTCCGGAGCTTCCGCTCGATCTCGACGGACGCCTCCTTGTAGCCCTTACCTCCGCGCGGAAGCCCGTCGAAGGTCATCGGCTCGCTCCACGCGATCGAGACGGGGCGGAAGTTGCCGAGCCGCCACTCATACGACCCGTAGATGGCCGCGCAGATCACCGGCACGTTCTCGGTAATCGCGACCATCGCGGCTCCCGGCTGCACAGGCCCCGGGACGCCCGTGCGCTGCCGCGTCCCCTCGACGAACAGACCGAGCGCGTGGCCGTCCCGCACTATCTCCCGCATCGTGCGGACGGCCTCGCGGTCGGACTCGCCGCGGCGCACCGAGAATGCCCCGAACGAGCGCATCAGCTGCCCGAGGCCGGGGACGCGATGCGCCTCGACCTTCGCCATGAAGTAGAGCGTCCGCGGGGTCGCCGCCCCGAGCGCCGGCGGGTCCACCCAGCTGAGGTGGTTCGCGGCGACGACGAGGCCCGAGTCCAGCGGGACCCGCTCCGCGCCGTACACCTCGACTCGCGCGAGAACGTTGACAGTGGTCCCGATGGTGGCTCGGCCGACCGCCCAGACGGCGTCCGTCCGGTTCATCGCCGCTGCGCCACGAGCTCTGCGATCCGCTCGACGACCTCGTCGGCGGTGAGCTCCGTCGTGTCGAGCACCACGGCGTCCGGAGCGGGCAGCGTGTTGACGGCGTCGTGCTCGTCGCGTGTGCGGAGGTCGGCCGCGAGGATCTCGGCCGCCACGCCGGGTCGGTCCGCCGTGCGTCGCCGTGCTCGCTCGCCGTCGTCGGCGAGCAGGAAGACCTTCACGTCCGCGTCGGGGACGACGACGGTGCCGATGTCGCGGCCCTCGATGACCGAGTCGCCGACCAGGCCAAGCGCCCGTTGCCGGCCCCGCATCACCTCGCGGACCTCGGCATGCCGGGCCACTCTCGGCACGAGCCGGTCGATCTCGGCCTCCCGAATCGCGGCGGTGACATCCTCGCCGTCGACCTCCACCTGACATCCGTCGGCGAACGACACCGGATGCGCCACGGCAAGCTCCGCGAGACCGAAGCCGTCGTCGGGGTCGACGCCTTCGCGCCGCGCAAGCCAGGCGAGCGCCCGGTACATCGCCCCCGTGTCCAGGTGTTGGAAGCCGAGCTTCCGCGCGAGCGCGGACGCGACCGTGCTCTTCCCTGAGCCGGCAGGTCCGTCGATGGCGACGATCATCGTCGCGGGAGGGTAGTCGACTGCATCACGCCGTCACTTGCTCGAGCACCTCGAAGAAGCCCGGAAAGCTCGCCGCCACGGCCTCGGCGCCGCGAAGCTCGACACCCTCGCGCGAGGCGACGCCGGCCACGGCCCCGAGCATCGCGAGGCGGTGGTCTCCTCTGGCGTCGACGACACCACCGCGCAGTCGTGCAGGGACGCCGCGGATGCGGAAGCCGTCGCGTGTCGCACGGATGTGCGCGCCGATGCGCCGCAGCTCCTCCACGATCCCCCCGATCCGGTCCGACTCCTTCGTGCGGAGCTCCTCCGCGCCCCGCACCACCGTCTCGCCTCGTGCGTGGCAGGCGGCGACCGCGAGCAGAGGCAGCTCGTCGATCAGGCTCGGGACCTCCGACGCGTTCACGGTCGCCCCGACGAGCTCGGACGCGCGCACCTCGACGTCTCCTGCGGGTTCGACGCCGATCATCCTCCGGTTGTAGATCGCGACCCGCGCGCCCATGCGCTCGAGAACGTCCAGGAGGCCCGTTCGGCGCGGGCTGAGGCCGACGCCGTGAACCGTCACCGACGAGCCGGGCACGATCGCCGCCGCGACGAGGAAGGGAGCTGCCGAGGAGATGTCGCCCGGAATTTCGAGCTCGGGAAGCCGAAGCGTCTCCGCCGGTTGCACCGTGACGCTCGTGGGACGGCGCGTGACCCGCGCCCCGGCGCGCTCGAGCAGCCTTTCGGTGTGATCCCTGGTCGGAGTCGCCTCGACCACGGTCGTCTCTCCCTCGGCGAGGAGACCGGCGAAGAGCAGGCACGACTTGACCTGAGCGCTCGCCACCGGCAGCTCGTACGCAATCCCCTGCAACGGTCTTCCGGCAATCCGCAGCGGCAGCCGCCCGTCGGTCGTCTCGACGTCGGCACCCATGCGCCCGAGCGGAATCGCGATTCGCTCCATCGGGCGAGCCGACAGCGACTCGTCGCCGACGAGCTCGAACACCCGCTCCTCCTGGCCCGCGAGGATCCCCGCGAGCAGACGCGCGAGCGTGCCCGCGTTCCCGCACTGGATCGAGCCTTCCGCCGCGCGCACTCCGCGAAGACCGACACCGCGGACGATCACCGTGTCGACGTCCGGCTCGTCCACGGCGACCCCGAGCGCCCGCACGGCCGCGATCGTCGCCTCCGTGTCGGCCGAGCGTCCGAAGCCCGCGATTCGCGTCTCGCCGTCGCAGATCGCGCCGAGCAGAACGGCCCGGTGCGAGACCGACTTGTCCCCCGGCACGGCGACGTGCCCGACCAGCGCGGCTGCCGGCTCGATGCGCACTGGCTATGCGCAAGACCTGGAAATCCGCTAGCGCGGAGTTTCCGGTCGCGCTCAGATCCCTAGATGGTTGAGCGCCAATGCGCCGTCGCTGCGCGGGACGGCTGCGACCGAGCCGGGGACGCCGCTCGCGCGAGCGCGTATCGGGATACGGGCGCTGCTGCGGCGCCGGCGCCAGCCAGCGACGCGTCGACGAGCCACCACCTGCGCGGCGATGTATTGGCGTTCAACCATCTCGAGGCTCCGCTTCGCGGACCGCTGGGTCTGCGACATACATCAGCCGACCGTTTTGCCCATGAGCGCGACGACCGTGCGGATCTCGTCGGCGAAGCGGGCGAACTCGCCGATGCGGATCTGCTGCGGCCCATCGCAGAGCGCGTCCTCCGGCTGCGGGTGCACCTCGACCATGACGCCGTCGGCGCCCGCGGCAACGGCTGCCCGAGCGAGCGGAAGGACGAGATCGCTGCGCCCCGCGGCGTGCGACGGATCCACGAGCACCGGCAGGTGCGTCTCGCGCTTCAGCACCGGCACGGCGGAGAGGTCGAGGGTGTAGCGGGT
The DNA here is from genome assembly GCA_963831285.1 of uncultured Gaiellaceae bacterium. Taxonomy (GTDB): domain Bacteria; phylum Actinomycetota; class Thermoleophilia; order Gaiellales; family Gaiellaceae; genus GMQP-bins7. The sequence continues at coordinate 39,969 of CAWHPO010000011.1, forward strand.
CGACCGTTCGAACGTCTTGATCCCCCGCTCACAGAGCAGGACGCGCTCGTTGCCCTCCTTCGCGACGTACTCCGCCGCCATCAGGAGCTCCTCCACGGTCGCCGATGGCGAGCGCTTCAGGAGCACGGGCTTCGGCACCCGGCCCACTTCGGCGAGGAGGTTGAAGTTGTGCATGTTGCGGGCGCCGATCTGGATCACGTCCGCGATCTCCGCGACCTTGGCCACGTCGCGCGGGTCGAGGAGCTCGGTGACGATCGGCAGCCCCGTCTCCTCGCGCGCCTCGGCGAGGATCTCGAGGCCCTTGGGGCCGAGCCCCTGAAAGGCGTACGGCGAGGTGCGCGGCTTGAACGCGCCGCCGCGGAGAACCGTCGCACCCGCCGCGGCGACGGCTCGCGCCGTCTCGAGCGTCTGCTCGCGCGTCTCCACGGTGCACGGCCCCGCGATGAGCCCGAAGAAGCCGTCGCCGATACGGCGCCCTCGGATCTCGATGAGGGTGGAGTCGGGCGTGAGCCCGCGCGCGACGAGCGGGTACGCGAGGAGCTCGGTCGAGCCGGCGGATTCCATCCCGAGGTGAGTGTAGTGAGCGGCCGACGCCGGTCGGCCGGTCCAGGGACAATCCCCGCGTGCGCATCTTCTCGGGCATCCGCGCGTCGGGCGAGAAGACCCTCGGCAACTACTCGGGCGGGTACCGCCAGTACGTCGCGACGCAGGAGCAGGGCGAGGGCGTCTTCTGCATCGTCGACCTACACTCGATCACGACCGCATACGAACCCGACGGCCTGCACGAAGCGACCCTCGCCGGCGCGGCGATGCTCTTCGCGACGGGCCTCGACCCGGAGCGCTCGATCGTCTTCGCACAGAGCCACGTGAAGGCGCACGCGGAGGCGGCCTGGCTCCTGAGCGCCGTGACGAGCTACGGCGAGCTCCGGCGGATGACACAGTTCAAGGACAAGGCGGCCGAGCAGGACTTCGTCACTTCGGGGCTCTTCGAGTACCCCGTCCTGATGGCCGGCGACATCCTTCTCTACCAGACCGACATCGTCCCGATCGGCGACGACCAGCGCCAGCACCTGGAGCTCACGCGCAACGTCGCCGAGCGCTTCAACTCCCGCTATGGCGAGACGTTCACGGTGCCGAGCGGCGTCTACCCGGAGGAAGGCGCGCGCATCAAGAACCTGCAGGAGCCCGAGCGGTTGATGTCCACCTCGGCGGGCAACCCGCAGGGCGTGGTGCGAATCGTCGACGAGCCCGACGTGATCCGGAAGAAGTTCAAGACCGCGGTGACGGACTCGGAGCGCGAGATCCGCCACGACCCGTCGTCGAAGTCCGGCATCTCGAACCTCCTCGAGATCATGTCGGTCGCGACGGGCGAGTCGGTTCCCGCGATCGAGTCTCGCTACGACGGCGCCGGGCTACGGCCAGTTCAAGGAGGACGTGGGCGAGGCGATCGTCGCCCTCTTCGAGCCCGTCAAGGAGCGTTACGCGGCGCTCCGCGCCGACGAGCCCGGGCTCCGAGCACTCCTCGCGGACGGCGCCGAGCGCGCGCGCGAGGAGTCGCGGCCGACGCTCGAGGCGATGTACGAGCGCATGGGCTTCGTGCGCCCCGCCTAGGAGGGTTTGGCGAAACAGGCTCTATGCCACCGAAGGAGCGCCGGATCGACGCGATGCAGCGTCCTCGGTCGCTCCGATACGTCGAGTATCGGAGCTCCCTGCGTCCTCCCCTCGCGCCGACCGGCGGCACTTCGGCGACGAGGCCTGTTCCGCCAAACCCTCCTAGAGACCCACCCCGCGGCGGAGGGCGGCGACCTCGGCCCTGGTGAGCGGGCGCGACCGGCCCGGCTCGAGCCCGTCGAGATCGAGGCCGGCGTAGCGGGCGCGGTGGAGCCGGCGGACCGGGTGGCCGACCGCCTCGCACATGCGCTTCACCTGGTGCTTGCGGCCCTCGTGCAAGGTCAGCTCGATCCTGCTCGCGCGCGCCCCGCGGCGGAGAAGACGAGCCTTCGCGGGCGCGGTGGCGCCGTCATCGAGCTCGACGCCGGCACGAAGCCGGGCGAGCACGTCCGGCGACGGGGCGCCCTCGACCTCCACCTCGTACACCTTCGCCACGCCGTAGCGCGGGTGCGCGAGCCGGTGGGCGAGCTCCCCGTCGTTCGTGAGCAGGAGCGCGCCCGTCGTATCCATGTCGAGGCGGCCGACCGGAACGACGCGAGGCTCCGCCGGAACGAGCCCCGCGACGGTCGGCCGGCCGTGCGGGTCGCTCGCGGTCGTCACGACTCCGGCCGGCTTGTGCAGGAGGACGTAGGCCAGGGGTTGCCGCTCGACGCGCGTCGCCGTCTACCTCGACGACGTCCCGCGCCCCCACGGCCGTGTTCAGCTCGCCCGGCCGCCCGTTGACGCGGACGCGCCCCGCGCGGATGAGCTCGTCGGCCCGCCTGCGCGAGGCGACGCCGGCCCGGGCCAGGAACGCGTTCAGGCGCACAGGGAAATTCTGGCTGGATCATCTAGATTTGGATGAGTGGCCCGCATCGAAACGTGGACCGACAAGCTCGCCCAGCTGGCCGTCTTCGGCGCGAACGTGCAGCCCGGCCAGATCGTCGCGGTGACGAGCTACGTGGGCAAGGAGGAGCTGACGCGAAAGGTCACGCGCGCCGCGTACGAGCGGGGCGCGAAGTACGTGGACGTCCTCTATTTCGACCAGTGGCTGAAGCGCGAGCGCATCGAACTCGCCGACGAGGACACGCTCGACTACGCGCCGCCCTGGATGCGGCAGCGGCTCTTCTACCTCTCGGACGAGCACGCCGCGCGCGTTTCCCTGTCCGGCCCGCACGCTCCGCACGCGCTCGACGGTGTCGATCCCGCGCGCGCCGGGCGCGACCTCCTTCCCTACCTGCCGGAAACGGGCGAGGTGGTCAACCGCATGACGACGAGCTGGTGCATCGTCCCCGCGCCGACGCGCCCCTGGGCCGAGCTCGTCTACCCCGAGCTCGACGGCGAGGCCGCCTACGAGCAGCTCTGGGAGGACGTCGCGCACATCTGCCGGCTCGACGCGGACGATCCGGCCGAGGCCTGGCTGGAGCGCTCTGCGACGCTGAAGGAGAACGCACATCGACTGACGGAGCAGCGCTACGACGCCGTTCGCCTGCACGGGCCGGGAACCGACCTCACGATCGGACTGCTGCCCTCCGCGCACTGGGCCGCGGGCGACCTCGAGACGGTCGACGGCCGCCGCCACTCGCCGAACCTCCCGACCGAGGAGCTGTTCACGACGCCCGACCCCGATCGGGTCGACGGCCATGTCACCGCTACGATGCCGCTCGAGCTCTCCGGCTCGGTCATCTCCGGCATCCGCGTGCAGTTCGAAGGGGGCCACGCCGTGAGGATCGACGCTGACCAGGGAGCGGAGACGCTCCGCGCGGTGGCCTCGCAAGAGGGCGCGTCACGCCTCGGCGAGGTCGCGCTCGTCGACGGCGCCGGACGCGTCGGCCCGCTCGGCCGGGTGTTCTACGACACCCTCATCGACGAGAACGCCGCGACGCACATCGCGCTCGGCGACGCGTACGACCACCCGGTGGAAGATCCGGCGGACAAGGCGCGGATCAACAAGAGCCACGTGCACGTCGACTTCATGATCGGCAGCTCCCAGCTCGACGTCGACGGGATCACGCCCGACGGCCGGTCCGTCCCCGTCCTCCGCGGCGGCGCCTGGCAGATCTGAGGAGCCCGAGCGCCTACGAGGCGCGGGCTTCCGCGACCTCGAGCAGGCGCTCGCGGAGCTCCTCCGCGTCGGCGCCGAGATCGTCGAGCCGCGGGAGCGCAGCGAGGCTCTCGAGGCCGAACACGCGCTCGAACAGCGGCGTCGTGCGGTAGCGGACGGCGCCTCCCGGGCCCGCCTCCCGCCCCGCTTCGCACACGAGCCCGCGCTCGACGAGGCTCGCGACCGCGGAGTCCGCGGCGACGCCCCGGATGCGCGCGATGTCGGGACGCGAGCACGGGCCGAGGTACGCGACGATCGCGAGCGTCTCGAGCGCAGCCTGCGAGAGCCCACGCTCGACGGGTCGCTCGAACAGGCGCGCGCAGGCGTCCGCGGCGTCGCGGCTGGCGCGGAACGCGAACCCGCCTGCGACCTCCTCCAGGACGATGCCGCTCCGGCCTTCCTTGAAGCGCTCGCGCAGGAGGCCGACGGCCGTCACGATCCGCTCGGGATCGTCCTGCGTGGCCTCGCAGAGCTCCTCGACCGACAGGGGCGCCGAGGCGACGACGAGGAGCGCCTCGACCGTCGTCGCGAGTCGGTCGACGGGGTTCGCGGCGATCAGGCGGAGCGTGCTGTCCATGCGGAGGTCCTTTCGTCGTCGTCTGCCGTGAACCCTGCCTCGGCTTCCCGGGGCGCCGCTACCGAGGCGAGGCCGGAGGGGACAGTGCTCCGCACGGCCCCGGAAGGGATCGGCTCGGTAGCGGCGTCAGGGCGCGGCGGAGGCGGGCTTTGCCCGGCGGGAGCCGCAACCGGCCGGGAAGCCGAGGAAACCCTTATGGGCGCGAAGGGCCGTGCCTGACTCAGGTCGATCTCGCCCGCTCGCCGCAGGTCGAGGAGGGCGAGCAGGGCCACCGCCTGCTCGACGCGCGAGAGCGCCTCCACCTCCGTGTCGAAGTCGAAGAGCCGCCGGCGCGTGAGGAGGGCGCGGAACCGCTCGACGAACTGCGACACGGGCGGGAAGCGGAGCGCCATGTGCGCGAGCGATACGGACGGCGGTGGGACGGCCAGCCTGCGCAGGGCGTCGCCGAGCGCTCCCGCATCCTGGGCCGCGAGCCGGCGCTCCGGCTGCGGCGCGAGCAGGGCCGGACCGATGCGGAACCAGCGTTCTTGCTCCGTGCCGAGTCGCTCCAGCAGCCAGACCGCCGCCTCCTTCATGCGGCGGTACTCGGCGAGCCGACGGGCCAGCTCCTCGGCCGCCTCCTCCGGCTCGAGCTCACCGAGCTCCGCCGCCTCGTCCGGGAAGAGACCGCGCGCCTTCAGCTCGAGGAGCGCGGAGACGAGCACGAGGAACTCGCCGCACGCCTCGAGGTCGAGCTCCTTCGTCTTGTCGAGATGCTCGACGAAGGCGAGGACGATCGCGGAGACGTCGACGTCCCGTGGCTCGAGGTCCTCTCGCAGGAGCAGCGTGAGCAGGAGATCGAACGGTCCTTCGAAGGCGTCGAGCTCCAGCTCGAGCTCGCGAACGGGCGTCGGCACACAGGCCGAGGCTAGCCACGCAGCCGGACGCGTCGAGTCCTGCTAGCGCCCCCTCGGAACGGCCATCGTCTCGACCTTCTGCGGCGGTGCATTCGACCCGCGCTTCCAGCTGCGCTGCCAGACGACGAAGAAGGCGGCGGAGAGGACGATCGCGAGAGCGGCGACGAACACGTTGAGCCGGATGCCGCCGATCTCGTGCGACGGGTCGATACGGAGGGTCTCGATCCAGAGGCGCCCGATGCTGTACAGGAGGACGTAGAGGGCGAAGAGGCCGCCGGGGCGGATCCTCCCCCGGAAGCGGCGCTCGATCAGCAGCAGCACACCCGCAGCGGCGAAGCACCACAGGGCCTCGTAGAGGAAGGTCGGATGGAACGTCGCGCGGTCGACGAACTCGATCGGCCGGTTGGCGGGGTCGATCTCGAGGCCCCAGGGCAGGTCGGTGGGCTTGCCGAAGAGCTCCTGGTTCCACCAGTTGCCGAAGCGGCCGATGCCCTGTGCGACGAGGAGCCCCGGGGCGACGCAGTCGGCGAGCCTCGCGACGGACGCGCCGGAGCGGTTCGCCACGATCGCGCCGACGATGCAGCCGAGCCCGATCCCGCCCCAGACGCCGAGCCCGCCCTTCCAGATCGCGAACGGCCCCCACCACTCGTCGGGCAGCTCGTTCCAGCTCGTGACGACGTGGTACAGGCGTGCGCCGACGATCCCGAACGCCACGCCCCAGACGGCGACGCGGAAGATGAGATCCCAGTCTCCGCCTCGCTTGGTCCAGCGGATGCCCGCGATCGCAACCGCCGCGGCGATCGCGACGAGGAGCGTCAGGCCGTAGAAGTGGATCGAGAGCGGGCCGAGCTCGAGGGTGCTCGAGCTGGGCGACGGAATCGAGAGGAGCAGCGACACCGGCGGCCATTCTGCCGACACTCACTGGGCATCGTCACACGAACCGCGGCGGGCAGCTCCTCTCTACGAGCGACGGCCCAGGGCCGGAGGGCGATTCATTCGCCCGCAGGCCCAGGAGCGGCTACTGAAAGACGCGCGAAGAGGAAGGGGGGCCGACGGGGGGAAACATCGTTTCCCCCCGTCTAGAGAAGAATCTGTAGCGCGAGCTCGACCGTGCAGCCGCGCTCGAGCAAGCTGACCGCCTCGTGCAGGTCGACGTCGCGGCTCGCGGCGAGGACGATCGAGCTCTCTGCGTCGTACCCCGCACGCTCGAGCGCCTCGTGACGCCACCGCTCGATCCGGTCGATCTCGGATGCGTACTGCACCTGGAGCTCTGCCGCAGCCATTCCGTCGCCCTTCGTCTCGGGGATCGATGCCACTGCCTATTCGTCTCCTACGACGTATCGGACGCCCCCTTTCTGGGGGGATTGCGTTGAGGAGCCGTAAACCTTCCGTGAACGACGCCGAGCCGCTGCCGCGTAGCCCGATTCCTCGCGCCTGGCGCCGACTCCCCGCAGAATGTCGCGATGCTCGAGGTGCCGAGGGAGACGACCGCGTCGGCCGAGCTCGTCTCGTTCGTGCCGCGCCTGACGCTCGGCTGGCTGCGCGACGAGCCGGAGAGACGCTGGCGCGACGTCGACGGCACGGTCGCCTTCGTCGACATCTCCGGATTCACCGCGATGTCGGAGCGGCTCTCGAGTCGAGGCCGTGCCGGCGCCGAGGAGGTGACGGAGGTGATGAACGCCACCTTCGCGGCGCTCCTGGGAGTCGCGTACGCGCAGGGCGGAGGCCTGCTGAAGTTCGGCGGAGACGCCCTGCTCCTGCTCTACGACGGCGACGGCCACGCGGCACGGGCCGCCCGGGCCGCCTTCGAGATGCGCCGAACGCTTCGGGCGATCGGGAGGCCGAGGACCTCCGCAGGCGCGGTGCAGCTGAAGATGCACGCCGGCCTCCACAGCGGCCGCTTCCAGTTCTTCCTCGTGGGCGAGTCCCATCGCGAGCTGCTCGTCACGGGGCCGGCCGCGAGCCGCACGGTGGAGATGGAGGCCGAGTCGGAGGCCGGCGAGATCCTCCTCAGCCCGGAATGTGCCGCTGCGATCGGCGAGGACGTCGTGGGCGACGCGAAGGGCGAGGGGTTCCTCCTCCGAGCAGCGCCATCGGCACGCGGAACGGTCGAGCCGCTGCCCGCCGTCGACGGCACCCGCCTCGAGCTCGCAGTGCCCGGTCCTCTGCGCGCCCAGCTCCTCGAGGTGGGCCCACTCGAGGGCGAGCATCGTCATGCCGCGATCGCATTCGTTCGCTTCTCGGGAACCGACGAGGTGATCGCGACCGAGGGCGCGGACGCAGCGGCCGACGCCCTCGACGTGCTCGTCCGGACGATCCAGGCCGCGGCCGACGAGCACGGCGTCACGTTCCTCGAGAGCGACATCGATCGGGACGGAGGACGCATCGTGCTCGTCTCGGGGGCTCCCCAGACGTTCGGCGACGACGTCGGGCGGATGCTGCGAACGGTCCGCGCGCTGGTCGACGCTGGGCTGCCGCTCCCCGTTCGCGTGGGCGTGAGCGAGGGTCGCGTGTTCGCGGGTCAGGTCGGAGCGAGCTTCCGCCGGACCTACACGGTGCTCGGCGACACCGCGGCGCTGGCGGCGAGGCTCATGGCGAGGTCGAACGACGACGAGATCCTCGTCTCGCGCGAGGCCTTCGCCCGCGGGGGCGAGCGCTTCGCGGCCACCGAGCTCGAGCCTTTTCGCGTCAAGGGAAAGGCCGAGCCCGTGCATGCCGTCGTCCTCGGTGGGCTGTCGACGGGAGGCTCACAGACGACTGAGCGCTCGGCCGACAAGCTGCCCTTCGTCGATCGCGAGCGGGAGCGCGCGGTCCTCGCCGCGTCGGTCGCTCCCGTCCGCATGGGCTTCGGAACGATCGTCGAGCTCGTCGGAGAGCCCGGGATCGGGAAGTCGCGGCTCGCGGAGGAGCTGCGCGACAACTGTTCGGACATGCGCCAGGTCGGGCTGCGCTGCGAGGAGTACGAGGCCTCGACCCCGTACTTCCCCTTCCGCCCGTTCCTCCGCTCGGTGCTGGACGTCGAGCTGAACGGCGGCGGTGCCCACAACCGCGCGCTCCTGACCGAGCGGCTCGTCGCCCTGGACGAGACGCTCGCGCCGTGGGCGCCGCTGCTCGCGGCGCCCCTCGACGTCGAGATCGAGTCCACGCCCGAGGTCGACGACCTCGACCCGGCGTTCTGGCGAGCTCGGCTCCATGGCGTCATGGGGACGCTGCTCGGCCACCTGCTCGACTCGCCCACGCTGCTCGTCCTCGACGACGTGCACTGGATGGACGAGGCGTCTGCGGAGCTCCTGCGCTACCTCGGAACCCAGCTCCCCACGCGGCCGTGGCTCACCTGTACGACCAGACGCCCGCAACCGGGCGGCTTCGCGGCAGCCGAGGGCACGCCGCCGTTGCCGGCCCTGACCCTCCGCCTGGAGCCCCTCCCGCTCGACGACGCGCGGGCGCTCGCCGTCGCCGCGGCCGGCGACCGGCGCCTGACGGAGGCCGAGCTCGGTGCCCTCATGGAGCGCGGCGCGGGGAACCCGCTCTTCCTCCAGGAGCTCGCGAGCGCCGGTGATGGCGCCGCCGAGGCCGAGGAGCTGCCCGAGACCGTCGAGGCGCTCGTCGCGGCGCGGATCGACCAGCTGGCTCCGGGCGACCGGGCACTCCTGCGCTGGGCGTCCGTCCTCGGAGTGTCGTTCTCCGGGACGCTCATCGCGGACGTCCTGGAGGACGACCCGCTGGTCGCGGCCGGCTCGGAGGCGTGGACCAGGCTCGATCAGTTCGTGGAGCGCGATCCCGAGGTCGCGGGGGCGTTCCGCTTCCGGCACGCACTCATCCGCGACGCCGCCTACGAGGGCCTTTCGTACAAGCGCCGTCGCGAGCTGCACGCACGTGTCGCCGACGTCATCGAACGCCGGCACGGCGACCGACCGCAGGAGGTGGCCGAGCTCCTGTCGCTCCACTTCTACAACGCCGGCCGCTGGAGCGAGGCGTGGACGTACTCACGCATGGCAGGCGACCTGGCGCGAGACGTCTACGCGAACGTGGACGCCGCCCGCTTCTACGAGCGAGCGCTCGAGACGGCGAGGCGCGTCCGGACGCTCGACCAGGCCGAGCTGGCGAGCACCTGGCGCGCGCTCGGCGAGGTACGCGAGGCAGCGGGCCACTACCGCCGCGCCATCGAGGCGTTCCGCTCGGCGACGCGTCTGTACGCCGACGACCCCGTGACCCAGGCGGAGATCCACGAGGCCCGCGCGCTGGCTCGGATCCGGCTCGGATCGTATTCCGATGCGCTGCGCGAGGTCACGGCGGGCCTGAAGCGAAGCGCCGCGATCGAGGGGCCGGAGGCCCGCCGGGTGGCGAGCAGCCTGCTCGCCCTGCGCGCGCAGGTCTACCTCCAGCAGGGACGACCTCGCGAGGCCGTCGCGATCGCGACCGCCGTGGTCGAGGAGGCCGAGCCGTTCGGGCCGAGCTACGCCCTGGCCCGCGCCTACTCGGTTCTGGACGGCGGCTTTCTGGACCTCGGCGAGCCCGAGAAGGCCGTGAACGAGGTCAAGGCCCTCGAGATCTACCGGGAGATCGGGGCCGCGCGCTCGGCAGCCGTGATCGCGTCGAACCTCGGAGTCCAGGCGTACGCCGAAGGCCGCTGGCACGACGCGACCTCGTACTACACGCACTCGCAAGCGGAGCTCGAGCGTCTCGGGGATTCGACGCAAGCCGCTTTCGCAGGCGCGAACCTCGGCGAGGTGCTCGTGAGCCGGGGTCTGCTCGACGACGCGCACGAGGTCCTCGAGGAGGCCAGGCAGACGCTCCGCGCGGCAGAGCACGTGACGGGCTCGGTCTTCGCGGAGACCCAGCTCGCGCGGCTCGCACTGCGCCGGGGCGAGGTCGACGCTGCGATCGAGGATCTCATCCGCGTCGTCGAGGAGGCGGTCTCACACGGTAGCGCGTCGTTCGGGCTCGAGGCGTGGATCTACCTGGCCGAGGCGTACGCGCAGCGCGGCGACGCGCAGCGCGCGCTCGACGTGCTCGCGGAGGCGGAGCACACGCTCGGGCTCGAGTCGTCCCCGCTCGCGGCCCACCTCACACGCGTACGGGCCACGGCGCTGCAGCTGAGCGGTGACCCCGCGGCCGCCTCCGAGCAGATCGAGTTGGCGCTCGTGATCGCTCGCCGGCAGCGTCTTCTCTACGAGGAGGAACAGTCGCTCCGCGCGCTTGCGCAGATCGCCGAGGCGCAGGAGCAGGAGGCGAAGGCCCGCGAGGCGCTGGACGAAGCCGAGCGGCTCGTCCAGCGCCTCGCCGAGCTCTCCTAGGTGACCTGTCTCCCGCCGTCGTAGGCCGTGTACACCGTGTACACGACGTGCACCTTGCCGCCGGCCACGACCGTCTGACTGCCGGAGACGACGCACGACGTGTCGCTCCCCGGCAGGACTCCCGTCGTCGCGAGCGCTCCTCCCGACAGGCGCGGATCGACGCTGCAGTACGGCATCGGCTTCAGCTGCGCGTCGACGTAGGGCGGGACGTCGTCGTACAGGATGCTCGCCTGCGCGCCGCCCAGCTTGGCCAGATCGACGTCCGCCGTGATCGTCTCGAGGAGGTAGATCCTCTTCGAGCAGTCCTCCGGCGGGGCGCACGGGGTCACCGGAGCGAACCGGAAGTTCGCACGGCCCTGCGAGTCGACCCACGTCTCCTGGACGTAGCGCTTGTCCGGCTTCGTCGAGTTCGTGCCGCCGGTGACGGTGTAGCCGCCGACCGTCGAGGTGTCGCCCGCGCCGAACTTGATCCCCGTGATCGGCACCACGACGAAGTCCCTGCCGGGCGCGTCGGCCGTGAGGTTGGCGAGCAGAGTGCCCGCCGACGTCGACTCGCTCGTCCCGGACAGCGCACCGCACTGCGTGTTCCCCGTCGGGCTCTGCAGCGCCCACGCGGACGCGGCGTCGGCCCCGGCGGCGGCGACGCAGACCTTGTAGTCGCTGCCGGAGGGAACGCTGAAGCTGTACTCGCCGGTCGACGACGACGAGGTCGTCGTCCTGAACGGCGTCGACGGGTACGACGGAGCGCCGACGTTCTTCACGTACAGGTTCACGGTCCAGGCCTTCGGGAGGTCGCTGTCGTCGAACGCTCCCGTGCCCGTCGTGTAGGCCGAGTCGGCGTTGCGATCGAGGTAGACCCGGCCGCTGATGGTCGGGCACTGCATCAGGTGCAGCGTCGGGAAGGAGCCCTGCGCCGGGTCCAGCGTGAACACGTTGGCCCCACCGTTCGAGTCGTTGAAGTTGTTCGACTGCTTCACGACGGCCGTCACGGTCGCCGTGAACGTCCCCGCCTTGAAGCGGACCGTGACGGCGACGGACGAGCCGGGGCTCAAATTGAGGTTTCCGAGCGCGACGATGTCCCTCGTCCCCGGCGACGCAGTGCTCGTCGTGTTCGAGCGAAGCGTGGCCGGCGACGACACCGAGGCGACCGTGTTCGGCGGGAAGTAGATCTCCGCCGAGCCGAGGCTCTGCGAGCGCGCGGTGTTCTTCAACGTCACGACCGTGCTCGAGACCCCGTCCGAGGTCGAGCCGCACGTCGTCGCCGGTGAGACGGTCAGCGTGTAGTTCTTGCCTGCGTCGCCGCTCGCGAGCGGGATCGCAATGGCCGCGACGGCGACCGCCAGTGCCAGGACGAGCGCCCAGGTCGCCTTTCGATGGTTGCGGTACGTGGTGCGTACGTGATCCGTCATCCCCGATCCTCCATCCGCATTGTCTCCCCAGAACTGCCTGCCCCAGCGAAGCACGCGGATCCTACTCCTTTGCGGGCGAAGAGCCCGGTTCAGCTCGACGGCGTGCGGAGGCTGCTGCGGATCCGCGACGGCGTTAGGATGCCGCGATGGCCCTGCGCCGCGACGCGAAGGTCGAGCTGCTGAAGAAGGTTCCGCTGTTCGCGGGGTGCTCGAAGAGCGAGCTGTCGCAGCTCGCGAAGACGGCTGACGAGCTCGACGTGCGCGAGGGAACCGTGCTGACGCGCGAAGGGAAGGCAGGTCGGGAGTTCTTCGTCCTCATCTCCGGCACCGCGCAGGTGACGAAGAAGGGGCGCAAGGTCGCCGAGCTCGGATCGGGAGACTGGCTCGGCGAGATCGCGCTCATCACCGACAGCCCGCGCACCGCCACCGTCACCGCCACCTCGCCGGTCGACCTGCTCGTCATCACCGATCGACGCTTCCGCACCGTCGTCGAGACGATGCCGTCGATCGCGCTCAAGGTGCTCTCGTCGGTCGGCGAGCGGCTCTCGCGCGACGCGCACAGCTAGTGCGCAAGACCGGAAGTCCGCTAGCGCGGAGCTTCCGGTCGCGCAAGATCCCTGAAGCCGGCCGCTTCGCGGCCGGGTCGTCGTCACTGGCGACGCGCGCAGCTAGTGCGCAAGACCGGAAGTCCGCTAGCGCGGAGCTTCCGGTCGCGCAAGATCCCTGAAGCCGGCCGCTTCGCGGCCGGGTCGTCGTCACTGGCGACGCGCGCAGCTAGTGCGCAAGACCGGAAGTCCGCTAGCGCGGAGCTTCCGGTCGCGCAAGATCCCTGAAGCCGGCCGCTTCGCGGCCGGGTCGCCGCCCCGACGACGCCGCTCTTGCTCGTAGGGGCGAGATATATCTCGCCCCTACGGCGACGACACCGCGTTCAGGACGAGAGCGCTGCCTCCCCGAGGAGTGCCAGGACCTCGGCGAAGAAGTCTGCCTCGGGCTTCACGCGGTACTCGGGCCCGAGGGCGAGCGTACGCTCGCCGAGTGACGTCTCCAGCGCGAGGTACACCGGTGCGTCACCCGGGTAGTCCGACACCAACGTGGCGAGCTCTCGGATCAGGCCGGCCGGAGCCTGGCGCGCGTCGATCCGGAGCCGCACCTCGCGGTGGACGAGCGCTGCTTCGAAGGCGCTCACCTCGCTGGCGATGAGCTTCGTCTCCCCCGCCTGCTTGTGGTCGACGCGACCCTTCACGACGAGGATCCGGTCGGCCTCGAGGAGCTCGCGGGCCGCCGCGTAGGTCGAGTTGAAGACGACCACCTCGGCGCTCCCCGTCGGGTCGTCGAGCGTGACGAAGACCATCGGCTCGCCGCGCTTGGTCGTCACCTGCTTGAGGCCCGACACGATCCCGCCGACCGTCACGAACTCGCCGTCGCGCCTGCGCTCGAGGTCCGTGAGCGCGCAGTCAGTCTTCCGCCGGAGCTCGACGCGGACCCGCTCGAGCGGATGCTCGGAGACGTAGAGGCCGAGCACCTCCTTCTCCAGGCGCAGGAGCTCGCGCTCGTCGAACTCGGTGCTAGCGAGCGGCGGATGCTGCACGTGCAGCGGACGCTCCTCCTCGCCGAACGCGCCGTCGAAGATCGATGCCTGCCCGGCGAGACGATCCGCCGAGATGCGCTGCCCGTGCCCGAGCGCCGCGTCGAGCGCGGCGAGCATCCCCATGCGCGTCGCTCCCGTGGAGTCGAGCGCGCCGCACTTGACGAGGGACTCGAGAGCGCGCTTGCTCAGCACCTGCGGGTCGACGCGCTCGGTGAGGTCCCAGATGGACTCGAACGGCCCGCCCTCGCTCCGCACGCGCACGATCGCCTCCGCCGCCGCCTCCCCCACGTTCTTCACCGCGTTCAGCCCGAAGTGGATGACCCCACCGACGACGGCGAAGTCCTGCCGTGACGAGTTGACGTCGGGCGGAAGCACGTCGATGCCCATCTCGCGACAGGCGTTCACGTAGAACGGCACGCGGTCCTTGGTGTTCATCACGGAGGAGATGAGCGCCGCCATGTACTCGCGCGGATGGTTCGCCTTCAGCCACGCGGTCCGGTAGGCGATGAGCGCGTAGCAGGCCGCGTGCGCCTTGTTGAACGAGTAGTCCTGCGACGACTCCATGTCCTTCCAGAGCTGCTGCGCGACGGACGCCGCGACGTCGTTCGCGGCGCAGCCCTCGAGGAACTTGTCCTTGAGCGAGGCCATGAGCGCGTGGATCTTCTTGCCGATCGCCTTGCGCAGGGTCTCCGCCTCGGCCGGGGTGAAGCCCGCGAGCTCCTTCGCGATCTGCATGTACTGCTCCTGGTAGATGCAGATCGCGTACGTCTGGCCCGTGATCGCCTCGAGCCGCGGATCGGCGAACGTGACCGCCTCGCGGCCGTTCTTGCGAGCCGCGTAGCCCGGGATGTAGCCCATCGGACCCGGCCGATAGAGAGCGACCAGCGCGATCAGATCCTCGAACTCGGTGGGCTTCACCTGACGGAGGGCGTCGCGCATCCCCGACGACTCGAACTGGAAGACACCCGTCGATTCGCCCCGAGCGAGCATCTCGTACGTCTTGCGATCGTCGAGGGGAAGCGTGCCGATGTCGACGTTCCCGACGAGCTCGACGGCCTTGTCGATGACGTCGAGGTTCCGAAGGCCGAGGAAGTCCATCTTCAGCAGGCCGAGCTCGACGACGTCGTTCATCCCGACTTGGGTGACGACCTCCTGATCCGAGCCTTTCTGCTGCAGCGGCACCACCTCGATCAGCGGCTGGGCGCCGATGACGACGCCGGCGGCGTGGATCGAGTCGGCGCGCGTGAGCCCTTCGAGCGGCTGGGCGAGGTCGACGATCTCCTTCGCGACCGGATCGGAGTCGACGGCCTGGCGCAGCTCCGCGCCCGGCTTGAGCGCAGCAGCGAGCGTCTGGCCCGGCCCTTCCGGAACGAGCTTCGCTATGCGGTCGACGACGCCGTAGGGGATGTCGAGGACGCGGCCGGCGTCCCGGATCGCCGCCCGCGCCGCCATGGTCGAGAAGGTGATGATCTGGGCCACCCGGTCGCGGCCGTACTTCTCCGCCACGTAGTTGATGACGCGATCGCGGCCCGCGACCGAGAAGTCGATGTCCATGTCCGGCAGGTCCTTGCGGGCCGGGTTCAGGAAGCGCTCGAACAGGAGCGCGTAGCGCATCGGGTCGACGTCGGTGATCTCGAGGCAGTAGGCGGCGAGCGAGCCTGCGGCCGAGCCGCGCCCGGGACCGACGCTGATCCCGTTCTGCTTCGCGAAGTGGATGAAGTCCCAGACGATGAGGAAGTAGTCCGCGAAGCCCATCTCCTTGATCGTCTTCAGCTCGAAGCGCAGGCGGTCGTTCAGCTCCGGGGTGGCGCTGCCGTAGCGCTTCGCGAGGCCCTGCTCGCAGAGCTGGACGAGGTAGTCGAACGCGTCGCGACCCTCGGGCACCGGGTAGTGGGGCAGCAGGATGCGGCCGAGGTCGAGCTCGACCGTGCACCGCTCGGCGACCTCGAGTGTCCGGGCCAGAGCGTGCGCGTGGCCCGGGAAGTCGCGGGCCATCTCGTCCGGCGTCTTGAAGAAGAACTCGTTCGTGTCGAAGCGCCAGTGCGCCGGGTTCTTGAGGGTGTCGCCCGACTGGATGCAGAGGAGCGCCTCGTGGGCGAACGCGTCCCCGGCGTCGAGGTAGTGCACGTCACCGGTCGCGACGAGCGGGAGCCCGGTCTCGTCCGCGAGCGCGACGAGTGCCGGGATTGATCTCCTTCTGCTCGGCGAGCCCGGCGTTCTGGAGCTCGACGTACGTGGAGTCGCGCCCGAAGATCTGCACGAGCCGGTCGAGGTCCTCGCGCGCGTCCTTCGGGCGATTCTCGACGAGCGCGCGCGAGACACGCCCCGACAGGCATCCGGACATGACGACGATGCCCTTCGCGTGGTGCTCGAGGAGCTCCCAGTCGACGCGCGGCTTGTAGTAGTAGCCCTCGAGGTAGCCGAGCGAGGAGAGCTTGATGAGGTTCGCGTAGCCCTCGTTCGACTCGGCGAGCAGCGTCAGGTGCGCGTAGCCCTTCTTCTGGGCGCGGCGGTCGTCCGCGACGTAGACCTCGCAGCCCACGACCGGCTTCACGCCGGCCTTGCGCGCCTCACGGTGGAGCTCGACCGCTCCCGCGAGCGAGCCGTGGTCGGTGAGCGCGACCGCGGGCATCTCGAGCCGCGCGGCCTTGTCCACGAGCGCCGGGATCCGGCATGCCCCGTCGAGGATCGAGTACTCGGAGTGGACATGCAGATGGACGAACGGGGCGGGCACGGGAAGGCCATGCTAGACGGGCCACGTGACGTGACCCATCTCGCCGTGCCTGCGGGTCTACACCGGGTCGACCCGCGATGCGACAGCGGCTGCGAAGCAGCCGCCTTCAGGGATTCTCGCGACCGGGCGATCCGCGCCGGCGGATCGCCCGGTCTGCGGAAAAGTGCAGCCTAGGCCGCTTCGCCCGACCAGAGCTGGTCGGCGAGGGCACGCCACGTGTCGCGCAGATCGGCCCTTCCGGTCACGCGTTGCAGCTCCCAGTACGCGCGCACGAGAGCGCCCAGATCGGGCTCCGCCTGCTCGCGCTTGCCCTCCTCGAGCACGCGGACGTACCACGCGCCCGGGTCGACCCCGGCCTCGGCGGCGAGGTCGAGTGCGCTGTCGCGCAGCTCGCAGGCCGAGGTCTCCGCGGGCGTCATGCCACGCCTATCGGCACCCGCTCGACGCCGATTGAGGCGGTCCCCTCGGACGAGGTACCGGGCGACGGCAGACTGCACGTCGTGCGTCCCCCCACCGTCATCGAGCCGGGTCGCCTGATCGCCGGCCGCCACCCGTGCGCCTGGGGCGCCGAGAACGCCCCGGGCGAGGTCGAGGGCCTGATCTCGGCGGGTGTGACGCTCTTCCTCGACCTGACACAGGATGGCGAGCTCGACCCCTACGCCCCGCTCGTCCCGCCGCCGGCCCGCTACCTGAACATGCCAATCCGCGACTTCTCGGTCCCGACCGCGGACGGTCTGACGGCGATCCTCGACGAGATCGACTCCGAGCTCCGGGCGGGCGGCCTCGTCTACGTCCACTGCTGGGCCGGCTGCGGGCGGACGGGCGTCGTGGTCGGCGGCTGGCTCGTACGGCACGGCGTCGAGCCGAAGGAAGCGCTCCGCCGGATCGGGGAGGCCCGTGGCCTCGGGTGCCCGCAGACGCTCGAGCAGCGCTTCCTCGTCCTCGACTGGCAACAGGGGGCCTAGCTCGTAGGGGCGACATATCTCGCCCTACGCCGGCGCCGCCATCCCGATGAGCGTGGCGGGGCGGCGCCGCGACTCGTAGGGGCCGAGATATATCTCGCCCCTACGCCGAAGCCGCCATCCCGAGTCACTTGAACGAGTGAGCGAGCGCGACCCCCGCCGCTCCGATACGCGCTAGTGAGCATGCCAGCAGGCTCGATGGATTGCGTCGTCGCCGCGTCGAGAGAACGCATGTCGAGCCGTGCTCAACTCTAAGAACGAGAAGACCGAGGCCCGGTACGCCGGCCGCCTCGACGTCCTCATGGAGCGCGTCGACACGCTCGCCGCGACGGTCGCGACGACTGCGTCGGCGATCGCCAGAGAGGACGGCGAGATCGCGAGCCTCAAGCGTGAGCTCGAGGCGCGCGACGAGACGCTCGAGGCGCTCAGGGTGCGAGTCGAGAGCGCACCGGCGTCCGTGGGTGGAGGAGAGCTCCGAGACCTCCGGCGAAGCCGTCGCCGCGCTGAAGGCCGACGGCTCCGGACCGACGCGCTCGCAGGAGGTCGACGAGCTGAGCGTGAAGATCGGCCTGCTCGGCGAACGCCTGGACAGCCTCTCGGCCACCGTCTCGACGACGGCCGCCGGGCCACGCCGGTCGCGAGGGCGAGCTCGCCGCACTCCGAGCCCGACTCGAGGAGCGCGCGAGCGACCAGCAGCCGTCGGACGAGCTCCGCGCCATGCTGACCACCCTTCGCGCGCACGTCGACTCGCTCGACGGGTTGCGCGGTGGCATCACCGAGGAGCAGCTCGAGGAACGGCTTGCCGAGACCGAGGGCACAAGCTCCCGCCTGGCGCGACGCGTCGAGCACCTGTCCGAGAAGGTCGAGGCGGCGGCTACCAGGATCGAGCAGAAGGAGCGCGAGCTCGCGTCGCTGCACAGCCACTTCCTCGAGTCGAGCTCGCGGGTCGAGGCGATCGTGGACGATCTCCGGGAGGCTCTCGGCGCGCTGCCCGACGCAGGCCCGGAGGCGCTCTCCGCGCTCGCAGCGCGGATCGACGCAAGCGACACCGCGACCGCTTCCCTCGTCCGGCGCCTGGAGCAGCTCGAGAGCGCGCGCGTCGACGAGCGCGGTTCCGACCTCGCGGAGCAGATCGGTCGGCTCGAGCACAGAGTCTCCAGCGTCGCCGAGGAGATCGGCCGCGCGAAGACGCTCTGGCCGGTCGCGCTGCGGTCGCTCGAGGCGAGGCTCGACGACGTCGCGCGCCAGCAGGAGGAGCACGCTGCCGAGCTGCCGCCCGACTCGGCCGGCACAGAGGGCCACGAGGATCTTCTCGCCGGGCTCCGCGACAGCCTGCAGGCGATGGAGTCGGTCGCCGCCGAGCTGGCGCGGACACCGGACGGCGAGGTGGCGGTCGAGCCCGAGCCGCCGGCGGGCGCGGCCGAGGACGAGCTCGAGCCCGACGAGCAGGAGCCGGCACAGGTCCAGGAAGCGGTGGGCGGAGGAGCCCGCGTCGTCCCGTTACGCCAGGGCGACCCGTAGGACGACCTGCGAATGCTGCGGCCCCTCGACGTGATCCTCCTGCTCTGCGGCCGGTACGGCGCCTGGGCGCGCGGCCGGATGGCGTATCGCGCGCTGGCAGTGCTCGTCCCGCCGGAGCGCCCGGGGCCGAGCCGGTAGCCCGCTAGCCGTCCTCGCTGGCCGGCTCCACGAAGGTCGCCATGAGGATGGCGTCGACGAGCTCGCCGCCTCGCAGGTAGTGCCGCTTGCGGTAGCCCTCGCGCTCGAAGCCGAAGGACTCGTAGAGGGCGAGCGCCGGCTCGTTCCAGGGAAAGACGTGGAGCTCGAGCTTGCTCACGCCGACCGAGCGAGCCCACGTGACCGCGTTATCGAGGAGAGCGGTGCCCACGCCTCGCCGGCGATGGCTCTCCGCGACCATCAGGCCCAGGTCGGCGACGTGCCTGCTCGCAGGGTGCGGGTCGCGTGAGAGCGAGAGACGCCCGACGATGGTTCCTCGGTCCTCGGCGACGAGCACGGTGGCGTCGGGATACCGCTCGATGGTGCGCAGGTAGCGCCGTTCGTCCGCCGCCGAGCGCCAGGGGCCGGTGCCGAGGATCCAGCGGCCCTCCTCGCGGCCCACGCTCTCCGCGAGGGCGACGAGCGCGCCCGCGTCCTGCGGCGTCGCACGCCTGACGGTGGTCATGCGACGACGATGCCGACGCCGCCACGGCGCGGATCGCCCGCGGCCTCGAAACCGCCGTGCCCGGCGATGCCGGCGGCCTGCACGCCGCCGAAGAAGAGATTCAGGCCGCCCCAGCGGTTGAGGTCCCAGCTCCCCGGGAGCGACGCGACCTCCGAGTCCGGCCAGCCGCCCTCGAGGTGCACGGTCGCGCCCTCGACGTGGAGGCGCGGCGCCCGGATCGCCTCCGCGATCGGCATCCCGCGGAGGATCCGCCACGTCACCTGGGCGATCGCGCCCGCGAGCCTCACCGATCCGGCGCTGCCGATCACGAGCCGCGGACGCCCGCGCTCGAGCACGAGCGTCGGGGTCATCATGCTCGCGAGGCGATCGCCGGGCGCCTTCTCTCCCGTGCCGATGACGTCGAGCTCGCCGAGCATGTTGTTCAGCTGCGTCCCGCCGCGGAAGACGCCCGAGCCCGATCCGAGCGTCGAGGAGAGCCCAGCGGCCATGCCGTCCCCGTCGACGACCGAGACGTGCGTCGTTCCCGGAAGCGGGCCCGAGCCGAGCGGCCCGTAGGCGTCGGCGACGGCCCGTGCTTCGTCCTCGAGGCGCGGATCGGGCGCCTCGGCGAAGAGCTGGAGAATCCGCCGCACCACACCGCCGCCCTGCGACGGCGTCGAGAGCACGTCGAACCCGAGCACCGAGAGCTCGAGCGGCGTGGCAGCGATGACGCGGTACGCGCAGAGGTCCTCGGCGTACTCGGGCACGAGCTCGGATGCCGCCGCGGCGCCGACGTCGCGCACGCGCTCGAGAGTCGCGCACACGTCCTCGGTGTTCACCCACGCCGCATCGCCGTAGATCCGACGCCCTCCGTCGTCGCGCTGCAGGATCCCGACGAGGATCCCGTGCAATGTCGAGCGCTGCTCGTCGCGCTCGAAGCCGCGTCGTGCGAGCTCGATCGCAGGCTCGACCAGCTCGGCCCAGGCCCGGGTCGCGAAGCGACCGTGCGCCTCCTCGAGCCCGGCAAGGATGCCCGGGACCGCGACCGAGCCCTCGCCGACGTGGAAGACCTGCGTCCCCGAGTCGCCGAAGTCGACGAGGAGCTCGTCCATCTCGCCGAGGCTGCGTGCCGGGACCCCGAAGAAGCAGTCGAGCACCGTCGTCGCGCCGGACGGCTCGTGGACGAGGAGGAAGCCCCCGCCGGCCGGGCCTGTCAGCGGCCCTTCCGTGACGAAGCCGGCGAACGCCGCGGCGAGGAGCGCATCGACTGCGTTGCCCCCCTCGCGCAGCACGCGGGCGCCGGCCTCGGCCGTGAGCGGGTGACCCGCGGCAATCGCCCCTCGCATCCGACGAGGTTACTGCTCCGCCGCGGCGGGAACGCGCGATTCGCTAGGCGGTGTTCAAGAACGAGGGCAGCTCGGGATCGTTCGTGCGGCGGCCCGGCTCCGAGCTCAGCTCGAACTCCGGACGGCCGGCGCGGCGGCGCATGCCGCCGAGGCCGGTGGCCACGACGGTCACCCACACCTGTCCCGTGAGCCGCGAGTCGACGGTCGCGCCGAAGATGATGTTCGTCTCGTCCGTGGCGGTCTCGCGCACGACCTCGGCGGCGTCGTTCACCTCGACGAGCGAGAGGTCGTCGCCGCCCGAGATCGAGAGCAGGATCCCGCGCGCGCGGACGATCTCCGCGTCGATGAGCGGCGAGCCGAGCGCGCGCTCCGCAGCTTCTCGCGCGCGATTCTGTCCGGTCGCGTAGCCGATGCCCATGAGCGCCGAGCCGGCGTCCTGCATCACCGTGCGTACATCGGCGAAGTCGAGGTTGATGAGGCCCGGCGTCGTGATCAGGTCGCAGATCCCCTGGACGCCCTGGCGGAGCACGTCGTCCGCGATCTTGAAGGCGTCGACCATCGAGGTCGAGCGGTCGAGCACCTCGAGTAGCCGGTCGTTCGGGATGACGATGACGGTGTCGCAGGCGGCCCGGAGCTCCTCCACGCCGCTCTCGGCCGCCGCCCGCCGCCGCGTGCCCTCGAACCGGAACGGCGTCGTCACGATGCCGACCGTGAGAGCGCCGAGCTCTCGCGCGACGCGTGCGACCACGGGTGCCGCGCCGGTTCCCGTGCCGCCGCCCTCGCCGGCCGTGACGAACACCATGTCGGAGCCTCGGAGCGCGGCCCGCAGCTGGTCCATCGCCTCCTCGGCGGCCGCTCGACCGATCGCCGGATCGGCGCCCGAGCCGAGCCCCTGCGTCAGGCCCTCCCCGATCGAGATCTTCGTCGGCGCGTCCGAGATCGCGAGCGCCTGCCGGTCGGTGTTCACCGCGACGAAGTCCACCTGCGCGATGCCGGCGTCGATCATGCGGTGGATCGCGTTCAGGCCGGCGCCGCCCACCCCCACGACACGGATCGCAGCGATGTAGGCCGAGCCCTTGGGCGGCGGCACGCGGTGGAGCTGCGGCGCCGGCTCGAGCATCGTCTGGAAGTAGCGCGCAGCGGCGCGCGAGGCGGCCTCGGCGGACACCTCCTCGGGCTCGACCACCGGGGCCGCGCTCGCGACGGGAGGCGCGGGCTCGGGCACGGGTGTGGGCTCGGGCTCGCGTGCGAAGTCGGGGACGTGCTCGACCGTCTCGTCGAGGGCTGCCTCGGCGCGCGGGTCGACGGGTGCCGGCTCGGACTCGGCGCCGCCCTCCTGGGCGCGCTGCGCCGCCTCGGTCTTGCGGAAGAGCTCCGCGAGCGGGCCCTCACGCATCGTCGCGCGCTTGCGCGCCATCGAGCACCTCCTTCGCGAGGTCGCGGTACGCCTGGGCCGCAGGCCCCGACGGGTCGTACTTCAGCACGGAGTTCCCCTTCACCGGAGCCTCTGCGTAGCGGACGGTCTTCCGGATCCGCGTCCCGTAGACGAGGTCGCCGAAGTGCTCCTCGAGGATCTCGATCGCCTCGCGCGCGTGCAGCGTGCGCCCGTCGTACATCGTCGGAACGATGCCTTGCACGTGCACTCTCGGGTTGAGGTTCTCGCGCACCATCGCGAGCGTGTTCTCGAGCTGCACGAGCCCGCGCAGCGACAGGTACTCGCACTGGACGGGCACGATCACCCCGTTGGCGGCGACGAAGGCGTTGATGGTGAGCAGGCCGAGCGAGGGCGGCGTGTCGATGAGGATCCAGTCGTAGCGCTCGCGCACCTCCACGAGCGCCTTGTCGAGCGCCCGCTCGCGCCCGATGAGCGCGGACAGCGCGAGCTCCGCCCCCGCGAGGTCGATCGAGGCGACGGCGATGTCCACCTCGACGGGCTTGATCACGTCCGAGATGGGGATGCGATGGACGAGGACGTCGAACATCGAGCGCTCGATCGCGTCCGGGTTCATGCCCTGGCTCATCGTGAGATTGCCCTGCGGATCGAGATCGATCACGAGCACGCGGTGACCCAGCTCGTGCAGCGCCACGCCGAGGTTCAGCGTCGTCGTCGTCTTCGCGACGCCGCCCTTCTGGTTGGCGAGCGCGATCACGTTCGCCATCGGGGCGCCCTCCGGGCTTGGGGTCGGTGGGGCAGGCGCCGGAGCCGGCACGGCCTGCAGGCGGGGCAGGTCCTCGACAGCTGCCGGCGGGTCCGCTGGGTCGTCCTCGGGGACGGGCTCGGGCCGCGGCTGGAGGCGCGGCAGGAGGCGTGAGAGGGCCATGGCCGCTCCACCTTCCCGGCGCGCCGCGAGATTCCTTCCGGCCCCGTCAGTCCTCGCCTTCCCAGTAGTCGAGCTGCTCGCCGACGCGTGTGACGAGCCCGAGCCCGATGAAGTAGACCTTCCGCGAGCGCGGGTAGAAGCACACCTCGCCGGGCTCGCGCGGCCCGTACATGAGGAGGGTCAGGCCGTCCTCGCCCGCGCGGAAGGTGTGGGAGACACCCGTGCTCGGCGGCCGCAGGACGACGGACCCTGCGCGCACGTCGTGCTCCTCGACTCCCTCCTCTTCCCACAGGAGCAGTTGGCCGTCGCCCTCGAGCACGACGAAGATCTCCTCCTCGAGGGCGTGGCAGTGGGGCGGGACGCTCAGCATCCCCGGAAACACCTCGCAGTAGCGCAGCCCCGTCCGTTGCGAGCCGGCCGCGGCGGCGAGCAGGCCCATGCGGCGCCCGATCGTCTGCATGCGGCGCTCCACCAGCTCGATGTCGTCGACGTTCACGATGTTCGAGGGGCGCGGAGAGATCTCGTCCACGTCCGGAGGACCGGCGGCGGCCTCGCGAGCCCAGGGGTGATCCTCCTCGGCACCGACGGGCGCCCAGGTCTCGCCCAGCCACGCGATGCCGGCCCGCGGCAGCCACGTGATGCCCGCAGCGGACGAGCGCTGGCCGAAGACGAGCACGTCGAGCCCGTCCGCCCCGGCGCGGAGCGTGTGCGCGTTCTCGAGCGCGAGGTGCACGATGCAGTCGCCGGGGCGCACCTCGTAGGCGACGGGATCGCCCTCGCCTTCCCACTGCACGGAGACTCCCGAGCCGCCGAGGACGTAGAAGATCTCCTCCTCGGCCCCTTCGAGATGCAGCGGCGTCGACCACATTCCCGGGTCGACCCGGATCCGCTTGGCCCCGATCGACTGCGAGTGGCGGCCGGTGAGGCTCGTCCACGTCCCTGCGATGTGGCCCCGCTCGCCGCGCCAGGTCCGTGCCTCGTCCCAGTGCGAGATCATGCGCCAGCGATCATGTCATGCGCGCAGGACCGGCCGGAGTGACGCTCGACCGCGCCGGCGAAGCCGACGCTTCAGGGCTCGTGTGTGATCGAAACGCGCGCGAGCGCGTTTGCATCTTGCGCAGAAACGAGGGCGTTCCGGAGGTGCTCGACGGCGCTGGCTCCGGCCTCGCCTCCTTCGCGGCGCGACCACCTCTCCGCGTCTCCGACGAGCGCGCGAAGCTCCTCGACGAGCTGGGCAGGGGTCGCGCCCCCGCGGTCGAGTGCCTCGATCCGGCCGAGGCGCTCGAGCACGGCTCGCGATTCGTCCACCCCTCGACGGTAGAGCCCGCCCGCTCGCGGCCGGGTAACGGTTCCGAGACGAGTCTGCGCCAGGAAAGGCCTAGGCGAAACAGGCGCTGTGCCGCCAGGCCCTCCTAGACAGCAATCGCCTGCGGAGCGGCGCGGCGCTCGAGACCCAGAAGCTCTCGGTCGAGCTCGTGCACGAGCCGGTCGCGGTCGCGGGAGCGAAGCGCGGCCACGACGGCGCGACGGACGGCGTCGACCGCGGCGCTCGTCGACGGCTCCCCGACGGCGAGGGCCGTGAGCTCGCCGTAGAGCTCCTTGCGTGCCTGCCCGTCCTCGCCGAGCAGGATCGTCGCGCGCATCGGCCACGCCGCGCCCAGCAGGGAGGCGAGCGCGGCGCGAAGCTGCTCACCCCGGAACGGCTCGTTCTGGAAGAGCGACAGCTCCCAGCGGTCGAGGGCGTCGGCGAGCTCCGGGTCGCCGTCGGCGTCCGCGAGCGTTGCGAGGACGTCGACCGCGATCGGCGCCCTGAACGCGTCGAGCCGCGACGCCTCTCCCGGCGGCTGGGTCGCAGCGATGGGCAGTACCGGCTGGATGCCGAAGGGGCGCCCGTCGAGGGTCTCGAAGAGAACCGGACCGGCGGCCACCGCTGCGGCGGTGGTCAGGCGGAGCGCGCTGACCGCGTCGGCGATCTCCGCTGCTGCGTCCGGCGGCGCCTGACCCGCGTCGAGCTCGTGGCGAACCTCGACTGCGACGGAGCGGTCGAGCTCGCTCCCGAAGCCGCGCGGCAGCAGCCCACGCGACTCGGGCCAGTGCGTCGCAAGCTCCGCCGGCTGGAAGGGGCGCACGACCAGACCCGCGCCGAGCTCCGTCTGCTTGGGGATCGAGAGCCCCACGAGCGGCGCCACGGCGACGTACTTGCGCCGCTCGCCGAAGAGGGAGGACTCGAGCTCGGCGTACGCGCGGTCGAAGGCCTCGTCGTGCCAGTCGAACCCGCCGCACGCCTCTGCCGTCGAGATGAGCAGGCCGAGCAGGACCGTTCGGAAGAGCGCTTCCTCCTCGCTCGCCTGCGTGCCCGCGTGCGCGCGGGCGAAGATCGCGGCGGCGGGCTCGCGCTGCAGCTCCTCGACGGCGAGCCGCGCGTCCTCGCGCGCCCGCAGCACCGCCTCGCGCGTCTCGACGAACGAGCGTACGAGCGGCCGGAGCTCGTACAGCGACGGCCCGCGCCGCTCCGCGTGCTCCTCGAAGGCGAAGGGGAGCTCCGCCCCCTCCTCGAGCTCGCGCCCGAGCACGACGAAGGAGCCGAGCACGAAGCCGCGGAGGAGCGGGTAGAGATGAGGCGCACGGACTGCCACGACTCCCCGTACGCGTCCGAAACCTCCACTCCTGCGTCGAGGAGCGGCTGATCAGTGACTAGGACCCGCCCGCGAAGCGGGCGGCTTCAGGGATCTTCCGCGCGACCGGAGACTCCGCGCTAGCGGATCTCCGGTCTTGCGCATTACAAATCGAGGAGCGGCTGATCAGTGACTAGGACCCGCCCGCGAAGCGGGCGGCTTCAGGGATCCTCCGCGCGACGGGAGACTCCGCGCTAGCGGATCTCCGGTCTTGCGCACTACAAATCGAGGCGGAGGTCCTCGAGGTCGAGGTCGCGGGTGACCCTGATCCAGACGTCGTTCGAGATCACGCCGGAGCGCCGGAGCTGGAGCACCGCGTCGCGTTCCGCCCCGAGGAGCTCGCGCCGCAGCCGCTGGAAGTCCTGGGAGCGTGCCTCGATGGCCCCGTCGTCGCCGTCGTCGAAGCGGGCGTGGAAGCGATCCGTCCGGAAGCGGTACGCACCGCGGAGCCGCTCCGCCGTGTCGTCGCGCACCCAGTCCTCGTCGGCGAGCTCCTCGAGCCGGGCGAGCGCGGCCTCCGCGGCGCGGATGCGCGCCTTCGCGTCCTCGCGGTCGTCGGCTCCGTCGTCCTCGAGGCGCAACCAACGGATGACGAGCGGAAGCGTCAGCCCCTGCCCGACGAGGGTGACGAGGATGACCGCGAAGGTGAGGAAGAGGATGAGGTCACGGCCGGGGAAGGGTGCGCCGGAGTCGGTCTCGAGCGGCAACGCGAGCGCGGCGGCGAGCGACACGGCGCCGCGCATCCCGGCCCAGGAGAGGAAGACGCCGCCGCGCCAGTTCGGCAGACCGCGGGCGATGCGCTTCGGCAGGTCGATCGCGAGGAAGACCCAGAGGAACCGGAGCAGGACGACGGTGCCGCACACGAGCGCGGCGTACCCGAGGAGCCGGCTCGCAGGGATGTCCCCGAGGGCGTCGAGCACGACCGGGAGCTGGAGCCCGACGAGAACGAACAGGAGGGCGTTCAGGAGGTACTGGACGATCCCCCAGACGGCGTTTCCCTGCTGACGCACCTGGGACGTGGTCAGCTCGGGGGTGTACCAGCCGAGGTAGATCCCGGCCGTGACCGCCGCGAGGACCGCCGAGAGGCCCAGGAGCTCGGCCGGGATGAAGGCGAAGTACCCCGTGAGCAGG
Source organism: uncultured Gaiellaceae bacterium (assembly GCA_963831285.1). Lineage (GTDB taxonomy): Bacteria > Actinomycetota > Thermoleophilia > Gaiellales > Gaiellaceae > GMQP-bins7. The sequence continues at coordinate 66,820 of CAWHPO010000011.1, forward strand.
GAGATCGTGACCTCGGCCGGAGGGTTGTCGAGGCGCCGGCGGACCTGCCGCACGATCCACCCGACTGCGAGCCCCACGGCGACGCCTCCCACTGCGACGAGGACGAACAGCCCGCCCGTCCGCACCTCCGAGAAGGAGCCCGTCAGGACGGCCGCGATCGCGACCCGGTACAGGACGAGCCCGGTCCCGTCGTTCACCAGGCTCTCGCCCTCGACGATCGTCACGAGCTTGCGCGGCACTCCGAGCCGACGCGCGATCGTCGGTCGCCGCGAGCGGGTCGGTCGGCGACACGATCGCGCCGAGGACGAACGCGCTCGGCCACGTCAGCCCGTCGACGAACGCGTGGGCGACGACGGCGACGCCGACGGTCGTGACGAGGACGAGCCCGATCGCGAGCAGACCGATCGGGCGCACCGTCGCCCTGAGGTCGCGCAGCGAGGTGAAGAACGCGGCGCCGTAGAGGAGCGGCGGGAGAACTCCGAAGAAGATGAGCTCGGGCCGCAGCTCGAGGGTCGGCATCCCGGGGACGATCCCGATGGCGAGCCCGCCGAGGACGAGCAGGATCGGATACGGGATCCGGACCATCGGAGCGAGCGCGAGCAGGCCCGCGACGAGGACGAGCAGGGCGAGTGCGGCGACGCCGTTCTGTGCGTCGAGGTGCATCCGCCAATCCTGCCGGAGCGCGAGGCGGGTCTTAGGACGTCAGGGCCGCAGGACGGCGCGCCGCGGGCCGGCGAGGAAGCCGGCCTCGACGAGCAGGCCAAGCGCGTCCGTCTCCACGACCGGCGCGCCGTCGAAGCGCTCCACGGCGAGCCGCTTTGCGCCGCCCGCCCGCACGTGCGCGACGAGCGCGGCGAGCGCGGGCCGCAGCCAGTCCGGATCGGGCTCGCGCAGCGGGACGAGCGAGCGGCCGCCACGCTCGACGAAGAGCGCCGCCTCGCCGTCGAGGAGGACGACCCAGGCGCCGGCGACGCGCGCCGCTCGCGCCCCGGAGCGGCGCGGCCAGGGCACGGCTGCGCCGTAGGGCTGTGCGGGATCCGCGGCCGCGAGGACGAGCGCCTCCGGGTGCTCCTCGCCGCGGCGGCCCGCACGGAGCTCGCGGAGCCGTTCCACCGCCCCCGGCAGCGCGAACTGCGCCCCGCCGAGCCCCTCCACGAAGTAGCCGCGGCTGCAGACGCCGAGCGTCTCGAGGGCGCGCAGCTCGCCGTAGACGGCGCCGTAGCCGCCCCGGATGCCCTCCCCGCGCACGCCGTCCCGCGTCACGATCCCCTGCCGCTCGAGCAGGAGCTCGGCGAGCGCACGGCGGTCGGGCGACTCGGCGAACAAGGACGAGGCCGAGGACCAGCGCCCCTGGGTCGGCGATGCGACCGTCGCGCCGCGAGCGCGCGAAGCGCCGCCCGAGCCGCTCGGGGCGCGGCAGCTCGTACCGGCGGGCAGCCCGGAGCGGCGCCCACGAGTCGTTCGTCACCTCGCCGGCCCAGACGAGCTCCCAGAGGGAAGCGAGCGCCTCGCTGCCCTCGAGCTGCGCCTGAGTGAGCAGGTCGTCCCAGAACAGCGCACCCACCTGGAGCACTCGGCGAAGCACCTGAGCTGCCTCACTCTCGCTAGGCGGGTCGCCGGCAGGCGGACCGAGAAGCGAAGCGGCGTCGCGGAAGTAGACCGCCACGCGGTCGAGCCCCGCGCCCACCCACACGACCTCCCCGGTCGCGCAGAGCACGTCGAGATCCGCCGGCCTGAACCCGGGCACGCGCCGCGGGAGCACGTCGCTCTCCCACAGCACGACCGGCAGCGCAAGCCCCTGGAGCGGGACGAGCGCCTCGCGCAGCGTCTGGCGCCGGCCGATCCCGTGCCACGCGGGCAGGAAGCGTCCGAAGGCGGCCTGCTCGGCCGGCTCGACCTCCCGTCGGAGCACCGCGAGCGTCGCGCGCCGGATGCGGCGCAGGACGTCCGGGTCGCACCACTCGCGCTCGGCGCCGCCCGGTCGCAGCTCACCGCGGACGAGCTCGTCGGCGAGCTCGAGCGAGGCGAGCTCGGCGTCGACGCGCGCGTGCTCGAGGAGGAAGCGGTCGGCGACCTCGGCGGTCGTGAACGGGCCGTGGGTCTTCGCGTAGCGCCGGAGCACGCCGCGCAGCGGCGCCTCGACGGGCTCGAGGAAGACGTCGGGGACGCCTCCCGGCGGGACGACGCCGAAGGCGTCGCGCACGAGCCCGGCGTCCTCGACAGCGACGAGCAGCTCGGACCCGCCGAGCTTCACGCGGATCGCACGGCGTTCGCGCAGGAGCGTCTCGGCGAACCCGCGGTCGTACTCGCCGTCGACGAGCGGGCCGGCGCGGCGGACGAGGTCGTGCAGCTCGTCCGCGTTCCGCGGAGCCTGCCGCAGCGACGCCTCGACCTGCTCGATCGCTCCGAGGTCGAGCAGCTCCCGGAGCTCCTCGACTCCCATGAGCTCGCGCAGGAGGTCGCGGTCGAGCGAGAGCGCCTGGGCACGCCGCTCCTCCGGCGGCGTGTCGTCCTCGTACATGTAGGTCGCGACGTAGTCGAAAAGGAGCGACGACGCGAATGGAGAGGCGCTCGGCGTCTCGACGTCCACGACGGCGAGCTCCCGCGTCTGCAGGCCGCGGAGGATCCCGCGCAGCGCGGGGAGATCGAACACGTCCTGGAGGCACTCGCGGTAGGTCTCGAGCACGATCGGGAACTGCGGATAGCGGCGCGCCACCTGCAGGAGGCTCTGCGCCTTCAGCCGCTGCTGCCAGAGCGGCGTCCGCTGGCCCGGCCGTCGCCGTGGGATCAACAGCGCGCGCGCCGCGTTCTCGCGGAAGCGGGCCCCGTACAGCGCCGACTGCGCCAGCTCGCCGAGGACGAGATCCTCGATCTCGTCCGGCTCGAGCAGGAGGTCGTCGAGCGGCGGCGCCGTGTCGGAATCCGGAAAGTGCAGCGCGATGCCGTCGTCCGACCACAGCGACTGCACGTCGAGATCGAGCGACTCGCGCAGGCGCGAGCGCAGCGCCATCGCCCAGGGCGCGTGTACGCGGCCGCCGAAAGGCGAGAGGATGCAGACGCGCCAGTCGCCGATCTCGTCGCGAAAGCGCTCGACGACGAGCGTCCGGTCGGAGGGGACGACGCCGGTCGCGGCCTCCTGCTCGCGGAGGAAGGTCACGAGGTTGCGAGCAGCGAGCGGCTCGAGCCCGTATTCGCCCTCCACGCGCTCGATCGCAGCCGCGTCGCCGAGAGCAGACAGCTCGCGGGCGGTGCGGCCTATCTTCTCGCCGAGCTCGGCCGGGCGGCCGACTCCCTCGCCTTTCCAGAACGGTGCGATGCCGGGCACGCCGGGAGCCGGCGAGACGAGCACGCGGTCGCGGGTGATCTCGTCGATGCGCCAGGTCGACGCGCCGAGGACGAAGGCCTGGCCCTCCCGCGCCTCGTACACCATCTCCTCGTCGAGCTCCCCCACCCGGCCGCCGCCGTCCGAGAGGAAGACGCCGAAGAGCCCGCGGTCCGGGATCGTCCCCGCGTTCGTGACCGCGAGCCGGCGAGCGCCCGTCCGCCCTCGCACCGTGCCCGCCACCCGGTCCCACACGATCCGCGGCCGGAGCTCCGCGAACTCGTCGGACGGGTAGCGGCCCGCGAGCATGTCGAGGACGTTCTCGAGCTGCGCCCGGGAGAGCTCCGCGAACGGGTACGCGCGCCGAGCGAGCCGGTGGAGCTCGTCCACGGTCACCTCCTCGTCCGCGCAGATCGCGACGATCTGCTGCGCGAGGACGTCGAGCGGGTTCCGCGGGATGCGCGTCTCCTCGATCTCGCCGGCGCGCATCGCTCGCGCCACGACCGCCGACTCCAGCAGGTCCGCCCTGAACTTGGGGAAGATGCGCCCCTTCGAGACCGAGTGCAGGTCGTGCCCGGCGCGGCCGACGCGCTGCAAGCCGCGCGCGACCGACTTCGGGCTCTCCACCTGGATCACGAGGTCGACTGCGCCCATGTCGATGCCGAGCTCGAGCGAGGACGTCGCGACGAGGCAAGGGATCCGTCCGGCCTTGAGCAGCTCCTCGACGACGACGCGCTGTTCCCGCGCGAGCGAGCCGTGGTGGGCGCGTGCCAGCTCCTCCTCGGCGAGCTCGTTGATGCGCAGCGCAAGCCGCTCCGCGAGCCGGCGGTTGTTGACGAAGACGATCGTCGAGCGGTGCGCACGCACCAGCTCGAGGATCGCGGGGTAGATCGAGGGCCAGATCGAGCGGCTCGACACGCCTTGCGCAAGATCGGGATCCGCGAGCGCGGATCCCGATCGCGCGAAACCTCCTGAAGGCGGCCTCTCCGAGGCCGCTGTCGCATCAACAGACGGAGCGCCTGTGCCAGCTCCGAGCTCGCGCATGTCCTCCACCGGGACCACGACCTGCAGGTCGAGCTCCTTGCGCACGCCGGCGTCGACGAGGCGGATCTCGCGACCCGTGCCCGCCACGAACCGGCCGATCTCCTCGAGCGGCCGCTGCGTCGCCGACAGCCCGACCCGCTGGAACGACTCCTCGACCAGCGCCTCGAGCCGCTCCAAGGACAGCGCGAGATGCGCTCCGCGCTTCGTCCCGGCGACCGCGTGCACCTCGTCGAGGATCACGGTCTCGACCCCGCGGAGCGTCTCGCGCGCCTGGGACGTCAGGAGCAGGAAGAGAGACTCCGGGGTCGTGATGAGGATGTCGGGAGGCGTCCGCAGCATCCGGCGGCGTTCCTCGGCGGGGGTGTCGCCCGTGCGAACCGCGACCCGGAGCTTCGACTCGAGCCCGGCGAGCGGGCTGCGCAGGTTCCGCTCGATGTCGTAGTTCAGGGCCTTGAGCGGGGACACGTACAGCAGGCGCAGGCCCTGCCCGGGTGTCTCGTTCAGGCGGTCGACGCCGAGGAGGAAGGCCGCGAGCGTCTTCCCGGAGCCCGTCGGCGCCTGGATGAGGACGTGCCCGCCCTCCGCGATCGCGGGCCAGCCGAGGCTCTGCGCAGGCGTCGGCGCCTCGAACGCGCGCTCGAACCAGGTCCGGGTCCGTTCGGAGAAGACGTCCAGGGCGTCCATGGGCTGAGGGTACCGAGGCCGCCTATCCTCCCCGCGTGCGTTTCGACGTCCTCGTCGTCGGAGGCGGCACGGCAGGATGCGTCCTCGCCGCGCGCCTCAGCGAGCAGCCCGACCGGCGCGTCTGCCTCCTGGAGGCCGGTCCCGACTACGGGCCGCTCGCCGACGGCCGCTGGCCGCCGGAGATGGTGGACGGACGGGTGATGCCATGGACGCACAGCTGGGGGAAGGCGGCGAGGACGAGCAGTCGCTGGGTGCGCGCATCATCGGCGGCTGCTCTGCCCACAACGCGTGCGTGATGGTCGAGGGCTCGCCCGCGGACTACGACGAGTGGGGCGGCGAGTGGGCCTACGAGCGCTTCGCTCCGTTCCTCGAGCGCGCGCGTGCGACGCTGCGCACCGCAGCGCGTAACACCGACCACCCGGGTCCGTACTACGACGCGATCCTGGAGGCGGCCGCCGCCGCCGGCGTCCCGCTCCTCGCCGATGCGGACGACCCGCCCGAGCCGGTGGGCATGGCGACGTGTCCGGTCAACGTCGTCGACGGGAAGCGCTGGAATGCCGCGTTCGCGTACCTCGACCCGGCGCGTGCGCGACCGAACCTCTCGATCGTCGCTGCGACCGTCGTCGACCGCGTCCTCCTCGACGGCTCACGAGCGGTGGGCGTCGTCTGCGCGGACGGTCGCCGGTTCGAGGCGGATACCGTGATCCTCGCGGCGGGCGCCTACCTCTCCCCTGCCGTGCTCTGGCGCACCGGAATCGGGCCCGCGAGCGAGCTCTCGCAGCTTGGGATCGACGTCGTCGCTCCTCTCCCGGTGGGCGAGCGCCTGCTCGACCACTGTGGAAGCAGCATTGCTTGGAAGCCTGCCGCCGGCCTCGAGCGAAGCATTGGCGGCGCACGAGCGCGAGCACGGTCTGTACGAGGTTCACGTCGTCGTGAAGGCCGCGAGCACGAGCTGTGCTCCGGGAACCTGGGACCTCCATGTCCTCCCTTCCGTACGCCGGAGCGAGGAGCCCGGGCCGTACGAAGTGCGGGCCGTCTTCTTCCACATGAAGCCGCTCTCGACGGGGCGACTGCGGCTCGCCTCCGCGGACCCCGCGGCGCTCCCGATCGTCGAGCGCGGCTTTCTCTCGCGACCGGAGGACCTCACGCCCCTGCTCGAGGCCCTCGAGCTCGCGCGTACGCTCGCCGCGACCGCGCCCCTCTCGACGCTCGTCGCAGGCGAGCTGCGCCCCGGCGAGGACGAGCCCGAGCGCTTCCTCCGCGAGACGATCTCGAGCTACTTCCATCCCGCGGGGACCTGCGCGATCGGCGAGGTCGTCGACAGCGACTGTCGGGTTCTCGGCATCGAGGGGCTGCTCGTGGCCGACGCCTCGATCATGCCGACGATCCCGCGGGCGAACACGAACCTCACCACCGCGGCCATCGCCGAGCGGATCGCGGCGACGTTCGAAGGCTAAGATCGAGCCATGCCGACGGCGCTCTACCTCACCGACTCGGACGAGGCCAACGAGCTTCTCGCACGAGAGCCGCTGGCGCTCCTGATCGGGTTCGCGCTCGACCAGCAGGTCACGGTCCCGACCGCATTCCTCGGCCCGCTGAAGCTGCGGGACCGGCTCGGCAGTCTCGACGCCGGCATGATCGCCGCGCTCGATCCGGCGAAGCTCGAGGCCGCGTTCCGCGAGCGCCCTGCCGATCCACCGCTTCCCGGGCGCCATGGCGAAGCGCGTGCAGGAGCTGTGCGCGGTCGTAGTCGAGGACTACGACGGCGACGCGGCGCGGATCTGGACCGAGGCGTCGGACGCGTCCGACCTCCGCGCGCGGATCGGCGGGCTGCCCGGCTTCGGCGAGATGAAGATCGCCGGCGCTCGGCTCGGTGCTGGCGCTCCGCTTCGGCCTGGAGGCGGCGCAGGAGCTCGTCCCCGATCACCCGTGCCTCGGCGGGGTCGACTCGCCCGAGGCGCTCGCCGAGTACCAGGCCGCGAAGCGCGCCCATCGGGAGACTCGGCGACAGTTGGCCCAGAAAGACCCAGCCTAGCCTGGACTGTCACCGAGTGTTCCGGACAGGTGGACGGTGTGGGAGGAGCTTGCCGCGCTGGGCTACGGCCGCACATCCATCGAATGCCGCAGTCGGAGGCGGTCCTGCGGAGCTTTCAGGCGGGTCAGGAAGCCCGGTGGACCGCCCCTTTGGTTACCCGGTGTTCGACCCTCCGGACGGATTGGCGTAGAAGTACGTTCGGCTCGGGCTCCGCCCGTCGCCCTTGTAGCAGGTGACGCCGAGTGCTTTCGCACCACCCTGGGCGATGCACCTCCAGCCAGGATGTCCACCGCGGAGGATCTGGGTGGGTTTGTGCACACCGGAGAGCTTAGGGATCCAGGGCTTGACGAACGCGCAGGTCACACCCCTGACGGTAACGTCGTACTTGGTGCCGGTCTTGCCATAGAGATCCTTCCATGGCTTACCGGGCAAACCCTTACAGATCTTGTCCGCCGAGGGCGAAGCAACAGCTCCGGCCGGGACCGAGCATGCGAGAAGGACACCAACCATCACGACCACCGCAGTGAGGCATTTCATGTCTTGTTCCTTCCTCTATCGGATTAGCGATCTCTGCTGGACACACCTTCGTGACTGAGAACCACGAAAGTTTAGAAACGGTTGGGGATAACCCTCGTACGACACCCTGCGTCAGCACCGGCTGGGGGAAGCCGCGCGGAGCGTCAGTATCCGCCCGTTCCCAGCCGGTGTCGCGGTCTTCTCGATCTTGAGCACGCTGCAACGAAGCCGATCCCCCGAGCGCGGCAGAGTTCGGTCACCTCTTGGCTATCCACACGAAGGCTTGACCGGGATTTGCCTTCGCGTAGCACGTGCCCGAGGCCTGTATACCGTTGGCCAAGCACATCCACCCGGCCGGGCCGCCTGTCAGCTTGCCAGTCCCGCCGATCTGCGAACGATGCTGGCCCGACAGTCGGGGCACCCAGGTCTTGACGAAAGCGCAGGTCACCGGGCCGCGTGTTCGGACGACGTACTTCGTCCCGGTCCGGGCGCCGAATTTCCAGGTTGCTCCCGTGACTACGCAGCTGCCGTCCGTGGCAGCGGACGGAGATCCGAACGCGTTACTTACTCCAAATGCAAGAACGGAGACTGCGCACAAGGTCAGGAATGCTCTCATTGCCTCTCCTCCCCGTTGCGCCGCAGGCGCAACTCTGTAAGTCACCGCAGGGCGAGCCTAAGACTTGGGTGAGCTTGCGTCAACCGCCACATGGGACTTTAGGTCCTACGAGCACGAGGACAGGCCAGCCGGCGGCGTCGGCACGGGCCGGGGTTCCCCACCCCTGCGCGAGAGTCCAATCCCGAGTGCGCGCAGCCGTAGCCGGGCCAGCGGGCGCACTCAATTCACGGCGCGTTAAGCTCGGCCTCGGTCATGGAAGCCGCCGCTGACGGAGGGAAGATGCGCAGGCGATTCACGCAAATAATAGGGTCCCTCGGGGGCGTCGCGCGCGTACGGTACCCGGTAGCCGTCGTCCCTCCCGCACGCGCGTATTGGTTGCCGATCGCTGTCAACATGAATCCCACGGTTCTAGTGCCAGCCGGGACGGCGACGTTGACGTGGGATTTGCGTCGCTGAAAGCGGCCAGCGGCCGCCAGCGGATCCAAGAGTCGACCGGGGATCATCGGGATAGCGGGCGGTCTGCGCGCGCACCATCCCCTGAACTCATTTACGCGAGAAGGTGATCCGCCCGCTGCCCTCGACGCCAGGTGGGAACAGAAAACGACCCATCGGCCAGACGACAGCCGGGTGGATCGTCTTGGACACGCGCCGCGCACTTGGCGCGATGTTGAATTCGACGCCTTTGACCCCCGGGCCCTCCTTCGCGTAGTACACCTTCGACTCGCTCGCACCACCGTCGCAACCTGTTTCAGGACTCCCCATTGCACCGGGGTCACGATGCCGGTCGCAGAAAAGATGAACGCGCGGCTCGGCGGAAGCTCGTCGTCGGGGTCGTCCGCGAGGAAGATCTCCGTTACGACGGGGTAACTGCCGGATCCCTTCCAGGTACAAGACTTCTCACCCTCGGTGGCGGTCTTCGTGTTGAACCCCGAGAACGTCCACTTGAGAGTGCCGAGCGCGTCCTTCTTCTTGCCGTCCGCGCGTCCGTTGAAGGTCGCCTTCATGTTGAGCGTTAATCCCGCCCGGCCGGCACCGTTCTGAACCGGGCCCTCCGCTGTTGCCGAGAAGTTTACGGTGCCTTTCCAGGGCTCCGTCAGCACCTTCTTCTTCTTTCCCGGCGGCGGAGGTGGAGGCGGCGCGTGGGTGCAGCTGTCGTCCTTGTCGTGGATGTCGGGGATGCCGTCCTGATCGCAGTCCGGAAGCCGCGTGAAGGCGAGACGCCCTGTCCACCCGTACTCACGGACGGTTCCCGCACCGCTGACGGTCTTTCCGCCATCCGACCACTCGCAGATGCCCACGCCGGAACTCCCGCCGCACTCAAAAAAGAACACGGATGGCACAGAACGCGTGAACGTGGAGGAGGGGCCCGTGCAATCTGGTGGGAATATTTCGTACGGGAGTTGGAGCTGCGCGGGCTCGGCACTGAACACTCCAACGTCGGGTCTGGAGTGGACGCTCCCGGTGACCTTCGTCGTCGGAGCCCACGACGCTTCTCCTTTGGCGCAGTAGCTCGAGTCACGCTTGTCGATGTACGACGCGGACATGGCGAACGGCTGGAACCACGTCTCGGGGGAGGCTGGATTGTCGATCGAGCCTCCGGGAGCACCGAACTTGACGGTGATCTTCTCGGTGAATTCGCCGCCGTCGTACTTGACCGTCTCCGTCGATATGGCGATACCGCTCCAGAAGCCCTTGTCCCCGGTCGCGGCGGCCGGTGCCCGGATCGTCGACGGAGGAGCTGCGGCAGCCGCAGACACGGTCACAAGGAGAACGAGGGCGGCGAGTGGTGCGCCGCGGAATTCGAGTGCGCGCATGCGACTCACCAGCCCGTCACCAGTCGATGTCGGTGACCTGTTTCATCGGAATGGTCGCGACCGGCTTTCCTGTGGGTGTGATGATGTGGATCGGCGTGTCCTGCTTCGTCTTCCCGTCTCCGGCGAAGCCAGAGCCGACGAACGCGATCCGCGATCCGTCCGGCGACCAGCACGGCCAGTAGACATTGCGTCCTTCCAGTCGGTCAGGTCGCGATAGCCGGTTCCGTCGGCATTGGCGATCGCGAGCTTGCAGCCCCACGCGCGGCCGCGACAGACGCTGAATGCGATATTCTTCGACTGTATCGACGAGCGCGCAGGGAGCAGGTGAAAGACGTTGCGAACGCCGAGCAACACTCGGGCAGGCACGCCGCTGACGGGGATGCTCATAAGGTAAGCGCTGGCGCATGTGGGACAATTGAACTTCGCGCAGTTGTAGACAAAGACATGCGAGCTATAAGCCGACGAGCGCAGCGTGACGATATCGTGATGAAACACGGTGTTCAATGCGGCGCTGACGTGACGAGTAGGCGTTCGCGACGAGGATTCGGCAGTCCACTCGAACGCGATACGCGCGTCTGGCGCGATCGCGAATGCGAAGGCATTAGGCAGGACGACACGAAGATAGTGGATGTGAGGCGGCGCGGCAGGGGCGGGAGGACAGTAGTATGCGACAACAGAGCGACACGGCTTCTCAAACAAGCAGCCTACGTACACGCGCGAGCGGTACGGTGCGCACTGGACGCGCGACGCGACGCATTTTAGAGTAGTAAGCGGCTTCTGAGCCTTCGCTGTAGGGCTCATGGCGGAGATGTGCGAATAGGACGAGACGAGCGGCTCGTAGACGGTACGAGCGGTGCGGCTGCGCTCGACACGGCGCACGCGATAGCGCCTGCAGCAGCGGCAGACGCGAGCGCATATGCGAGTAGACGGCGGGCGATAAAGCGAGATTAACGACACACGCGGTGCGAACAAGTGGCCTCTCTCTTCTCGAGAGAGCTCGCACGGTAAGCGGCGGCGGACGAAGGAAACGGTGACGCTCGCGACTGGACGGAGCTCGTAACGTAATAGTTGCGCGCGGTACTCCAGCACTTTGAATATTGAAGCTGCGGCCTGCGCAGAAGTTAGTACACGGGAACGGCAGCTTACGAAGCTTAGTGCAGTAGTAGCGCTCTAGCTTGGTGTAGAAGAACGGCTGGCGCGAGCTTTGTGCGAGGGCGATCGATGTAGTTGGTGGTACACCTATGCGGCAGCACAGCTGCTCAGGCATACGCAGCGCTACCGCTTCAGTGTTGCAGGGCTCGCAGTAGTTGCAGGTTCGCTCAATTTCTTTGTAGTAGTACGAGTGGACGACGAAGCTCTACGGCAGGCGCGCGCGGATAGGCTTCAGAAGCTTCAAGTACGAAATGACGCCGAGAGTGGTAGGCACGCTGTAGCTCTTCTCGCACGAGCAAGGCGCCGAACCTACTTGGTAATAAGTCACGTTTAGCGGAGGTGACGGTCTTTACGTATGGGACGCCACCTTGGATTTTGATGATGTACTCTTCCGGCTCGTTCTGGCTCAGCGCTAAGTCTGCCGCGTTCCGAATTGCGATGATAAGCTTCTTGTATGTGACGGACGAGCTCGCGTGCATGTAGACGCGGGCCGAGCTGGGACAGGAAGGGCCATATGAGCGAGAGACGTAATTCGCTGCGACGACGATCTTCACGTCACACCTGCACACGATGCGTGGCGCACTAAATCTGCTACAGGAGTTCGGGGTCTTCGGAAGCGCTGCCGACGCCTTCGGCTTGTTCGCGAGTACTGCCGAGCCGGGGCCGGCGAGCAGCGCGGCGCAGATCGAAGCAGTGACTGAGGCGAGCCGCGGATCGCTCCGCGCCGGGACAACTCTACGTCCAACCGCTTTCTGTCGCGCCGCAGCACTCACGTCTGGCGCCACCTCAGTTACGTGAGCAGGTGGATACTCTCACTGCGTGGCAATTGCGTCAAGAGTAGCCTGCGGTGAGTAGGTTGCGGCACTTGACACATGCTCTAGGACGATGAAAGAGTCCATAGCGGCATGAACCGAGCTTTGGCGTTCTTTCTCGGACTCGCGGTCATCGCAGTTGTCTTGCCGACCAGCGCATCCTCGTGGAGCGATGGGGCTGCGTGGCGGGGGCCCTGGGTGGGAACGGGTCGGATCACCTGGGAGGTGAACATCAAGCACGTACACCGCGGCAACGACCCCTACGGGGCGCCGCAAACGCTGACCGAGGTCTATCGCGAGAAGGCCGTGTACGTATTGTCCGGAGGGAAACTCGTCGGCGGACTCGAGCGCGCACGCATGACCGGGTCGGGCACGGGCACGGCGATCTACTCACAGGGTCAGGCGTCTACATGCACGCTGAACAACACTCCGGTGAACGAGTGGTCGTACGAGGGCCCGGCGCTCGTCGCCATTTCCGAGCGCGCCGGCAAGCTCTACGCCGTTCCGCGCGCGGTGACTGGGAAAGTAACGACCGTCTGGACAGGTTGCTCAGCGCCGCCCAAGCGGTACACGCGCTCAGCCTCCTATCCTTTCTACGCCGCCTTTTTCGCGGCTGGTGTGCGCGGGCTGCCGAACGCCGACACGGCGCAGGTTCTCAACGGAAAGCAGACGTATCCCATCAGCACCACAGCGCTCGGCACCAGCCAGCGCTCTGGCACAGGGACGCTCACGTGGAATCTCGTTCGCTCGTCGAAGGCGTGCATCGGCGGAGGTTGCGTTCCCTGAGAGCGCTCGCACCTCAGCGATAGCTACTACGCCAAGGTGGCCGTCGGGATTCGGCTCCGGTGCTCGTCTGAGACTCGCGTTCGCAGTTTCCGCGCATTCGCCAGGGTCCTCGCTGCCTCCTTGGTCGTCGCCCTGTCGCTGCTAGTCGGTACCGGTTCGGCGGGGCTCGCGAAGAAGCCGAACGAGGCGGCAGCGCTTCCGAAGACCCCGAACGCCTGCCGCAAGACCGGCGAAAGCGCCTGCAATTACGACGTCACCATCGTCGCCGACTCGCACTACGCGTATCAGGACAGCGAGCAGAGTCGGAAGATGGACGCGAGCCCCTCGATGCGGTCAAGGGCCCGCTTCGCGTCCAGGATCGACCTGGCGAAGCGGCTCAGGTTCCAGCAGACGAGCGCCTCTCGCCTGCCTCGATGCGCTCAATGGCGCGGTTCCATAGCGGTCGCGCGCCGTCGCCGCCGCTCCTGTCCAGTTCCTCGTGCACCTCGATCAGCTCGACGCCCTCGCGCTGGCACACTCTCTCGATGGACTCCCTCTGGAGCTGCGGCGACAGGAAGCTGTCGCCCTCGCGCTGGCCGACCCTGGAAACGCGGATGTAGCCGATGCCCTTCACGACTCCTAGCTCCATTTTGGCCTGCCGAGTCCCTCAACAAGCCCGGAAGCGCGCGCACAAGGCGGCGATCCGCGCGGCCGCCGCGACAGGGTGACGGACGGGCCGGCGCCGGACGCGCCGATCGGGATCACGACGCTGACGGACGGGGGCCAGAGCCCCGCGGACGTCGCACGTGAGGTCGCCGGCTTCCTCGCGCAGGCGCGCGACGTCGCCTCGACATCGCGCTCTACGACGTTCGCTTCGAGACGGACGCGGGCGCGCTCGTCCTCGCCGCGCTCCTGGCCGCGTCGCAGCGAAGGGTCGCCGTTCGGCTCCTGTACAACGTCGCCCACCCCGCACCGATCGTCGTCCCGCCCCCGCCCGAGACCGTTCCGCAGGCGATCGAGGCGCTCCCGATCCCCACGCGTGGCGTCGCGGGCGTGCCCGACCTCATGCACCACAAGTTCGTCGTCCGCGACGGGGAGGCGGTCTGGACGGGCTCGACGAACTGGACCGACGACTCCTGGTCGCGGCAGGAGAACGTGATCGTCACCGTGGAGTCGCGCGAGATCGCGTACGCGTACTCGCTCGCGTTCGGCCAGCTCTGGGAGAGCGGCGTCGTCGAGCACTCGGGCGACGTCGACCCGCGGCCCGAGGAGGTCGGGGAATCTCGCGTCCGCGCCTGGTTCTGTCCCGAGCACGGCGAGGCGCTCTCGCACCGCGTCGCGAAGTACGTCGGGAAGGCGCGCTCCCGCGTCCGCATCGCGTCGCCCGTGCTCACCTCGGGCCCGATCCTGGCGACGCTCGTCGAGGTCGTGAACGAGGGCCGGTGCAGCGTGGCGGGCGTCGTCGACGACACCCAGGTCGACCAGGTCTTCATCCAGTGGAAGACGAACGGCGTCAGCGAGTGGAAGATCCCGCTGCTGCGCCGCGTGATCGAGGGGGCGCAGTTCAGCGGGAAGACGTCGATCCCGTGGTCGCCGTCCTCGACGCACGACTTCATGCACGCGAAGGTCGTCGTCGCGGACGACACGACCTTCGTCGGCAGCTTCAACTTCTCCCGATCCGGCGAGCGCAACGGCGAGAACGTGCTCGAGATCCACGACAAGGCGATCGCCGACCGCCTCGCCGCCTTCATCGACGAGGTGCGCACGCGCTATCCGCCGGCGACGCCGCCTGGCTGAGTTTTCTGCAGGTCGGAAACTCGCTAGCGCGAGTTTCCGACCGCAACGTCAAAGACGCTCGCTGCCCACCTCGCTTCGCGCACACCGTAGGGGCGAGACATGTCTCGCCCCTACGACCTTCGCTTCGGTCGAGGACTGCCGCCGCTCCCATCCGCACGAAATGCTTACGGGCCCGTTACAGCGTGCTCGCAGAAAGGCAACGGCTCGGTGGCTGGATTCATCCGGAAGCCTCAACCGGAGGAGGGAGTTGCCGTGAAGGGAGTCGTTCTGATCGCCGCGAGCGCCATCGCACTCGCCGTCGCCGCCATTCTCGGGCCGGCCGCGTTCGCGGGCGGAGAGCCGAAGATGGGCGGCGGAAACGTGCTGCGCTCCGATCTCAAGGGCGTCAATTTCATCGAGAGCTGCCGCTACAGCCATCAGGCTCCGGACGACCCGATCGTGTATCCGGGCCAGCCGGGCCTCTCGCATCAGCACACGTTCGCCGGCAACACGTCGACGAACGCCTTCTCCTCGTTCGGGTCGCTCCGGTCGAGCTCGACCACGTGCATGAAGCGGGCCGACACGGCGGCGTACTGGGTTCCCGCGCTCTACCAGGGGACGACGGAGGTCCTGCCGCTGGGCGCGACCGTCTACTACCGCCGGGGCACGACGGCCTCGGTGCACACGTTCCCGAACAACCTGCGCATGATCGCGGGCGACTCGAAGGCGACGAGCCCGCAGGACCTCCGCATCACGTACTGGAACTGCGGCGTCGAGGCCGGCGTGCCCCCGTCGAGCACGGTCCCGACGTGCCCCGACTCGCGCGGCTCGTTCCTGCGCCTGCACATCCGGTTCCCGGAGTGCTGGGACGGCCGGAACCTCGACAGCGCCGACCACAAGAGCCACATGGCCTACGCCGTGAAGGGCACGTGCCCGGCGACGCACCCGATCTCGGTCCCGCAGGTCACCGAGATCTTCCGCTACCCGACGCGCGGCGGCGAGGGCTTCTCCCTCTCCTCGGGCGGCCAGCTCAGCGCGCACGCCGACTTCCTGAACGCCTGGAACCCGGGCGCCCTGAAGAAGCTCGTGAACGACTGCCTGAACGCGCTCGTGCACTGCGCGAAGGGCTCGCGCTAGCTCGACCGGTTCGACGCGAGAGCGGGGCCGCGGCGGCCCCGCTCTCGCCGGTCTTTCAGACCACCCCGGCGAGCAGGAACGTGCGCGACTCCCTGAGCATCTCGCGCGCGATCACGAGCCGCTGGATCTCGTTCGTCCCCTCGTAGATCTGCGTGATCTTCGCGTCGCGCATCATGCGCTCGACCGGGTACTCGCGGATGTAGCCGTAGCCGCCGAGGATCTGCACCGCCTCGGTGGTGACGTCCATCGCGGCGTCCGAGCAGAAGAGCTTCGCCATCGCCGAGGCCTTCGTGAGCTCCGCCTCGTCGGCGCCCTCGTCGACCATGCTGCCGAACCGGTAGAGGAGCCCGCGCGCGGCCTCGCAGCGCGTCTCCATGTCGGCGAGCTTGCCGGCGATGAGCTGGTGCTCGGCGATCGGCCGGCCCATCGTCTCGCGCGTGCGCGCGTACTCGAGCGCGTAGTCGGTCGCGCCCTGCGCGATCCCGAGGCCCTGAGCGGCGACGCCGGGCCGCGAGCGGTCGAGGATCCGCATCGCGATGCGAAAGCCCTCGCCCTCCTCGCCGAGCCTGTTCGCAGCGGGCACGCGCGCGCCGTCGAACGTGAGCTCGCCGGTGGTGGAGCCGGAGATGCCCATCTTCGGCTCGAGCCGCGCGACCGCGAAGCCGGGCGTGCCCGCTTCCACGACGAACGCGGAGATCCCCGAGTGGCCTGCGTCGGGGTCGGTCTTGGCGAAGACCGTGTACAGGCCCGCGACGCTCGCGTTGGTGATGAAGCGCTTCGAGCCGTCGAGGAGGTAGTCGTCTCCATCCCGCCGGGCGGTCGTCCGCATCGCGGCCGAGTCCGAGCCGGAGCCGGCCTCGGTGAGCGCGTACGCCGCGAGCACCGAGCCCGAGGCGAGGTCGGGGAGCCACCGTGCCCGCTGCTCCGCGGAGCCGGCGAGCTTGAGACCGAGCGAGCCGAGCTCCTGGACGGCGAGGATCAGGCCGCTCGTCGCGCAGACCTTCGAGACCTCCTCGATCGCGACGAGCGCGAGCAGCGTCCCGGTGCCCGTGCCGCCCACGTCCTCGTCGAAGAGGAGCCCGAAGATCCCGTGCTCGCGGAAGAGCTCGACGACGTCCCAGGGGAACTCGTGCGACTCGTCGATCTCGGCCGCGCGCGGCGCGATGCGGTCGCGAGCGATCGTCCGCACGAGGTCGCGGAGCTCGAGTTGCTCGGCGGTCAGTGGCTCCCAGGGCACACGCGCAGTCTAGGAGGGGGCGGTATGGCAGACCGCCTCGACGTTGTTGCCGTCGGGATCGAGGACGAAGGCGCCGTAGTAGGTCGGGTGGTAGTGCTGGCGCACGCCGGGGGCACCGTTGTCGACCCCGCCTGCCGCGAGCCCGGCCGCGTGGAAGGCGTCGACGGTGGCTCGGTCAGGCGCCTGGAATGCCACGTGCGTGCCGGTCGTACGCGGCTCGCGCTCGCTGATCCAGAAGTGGCCAGGCTTGCCCTCGGCACCGAAGCCCGCCGTCTTCCACTCCGCGAGCTCAATCCGCACGGCGTAGCCGAGCGAGGCGAGCGTTCCTTCGTAGAACCGCTTGCTCTCCCCGTAGTCTGAGACGTTCACGCCGACATGGTCGAACACCGCCCGCTCCTCTCGTCCGAGTCGCCGACATGATCCTCGAGAACGGGATCGTCCGCACCATGGACGCCACCCTGCCGGTGGCGCGCGCACTGGCGATCGCGGGAGCGCACGTCGCCGGCGGAGTCGGCACGCACGAGACGGCGCTCCCGAGCCCCGAGATCGTGAACCTCGTCGGCCGTTGCGTGCTCCCCGGGTTCACGGACTCGCACGTCCACTTCCCGACCTGGTCCCTGTCCCAGCACGACGTGAAGCTCGAGGGAGTGACAGGCCTGGACGCGGCGCTCGAGCGTGTCCGCTCGCATCCGCGGCGAGGTAGCTGGATCCGCGGTACGGGGTGGCGCTCCGCCGAGTGGGACGCGCAGCCGACCGCGGCGGCGCTCGACGAGGTCACGGGCGACGCCCCGGCGCTCCTCTGGTCGAAGGACTACCACTCCGCGTGGCTCAACTCGGCCGCGCTCGCACGGGCGGGCGGCGACCTCGAGGTCGCAGGCGGCGTGGTCGAGCGGGACGCGGCAGGCGAGCCGATGGGCGTCCTCCGGGAGGAGTCGGCCTGGCAGTTCCGCGCGCGCTTCGCGATGCCGAGCGAGGACGAGTTCGTCGAAGCGACGCGCGAGGGCCTGCGCCTCGCGGCGAGCCGCGGTGTCGTCGCGATCCACGACAAGGACGGCTGGCTGGGCGCGCCGGGCATCTTCCAGCGGCTCGCCGACCGCGACGGGCTCACGCTGCGCGTGTGGCAGTCGGTGCCGTACGAGCGGCTCCCCGAGCTCGAGGCGCTCGGCCTCCGCTCGGGAATCGGCGACGACTTCCTGCGCGTCGGCTACCTGAAGGGCTTCATGGACGGCACGCTCGGCTCGCAGACCGCCTGGATGCTGGACGGCTCGGGCGTCACGATCACGAGCGGCGAGGAGCTCGCCGCCGTGATCTCCGAGGGCGCCCGGCTCGGGTGGCCCGTCGCCGTGCATGCGATCGGCGACCGCGCGAACCGCGAGGCGCTCGACGCCTTCGAGTCGACCCGCGACGCCTGGGCGCCCCTCGGCCTGCGACAGCGCGTCGAGCACGCGCAGTGCCTCGCGCCGGAGGACGTCCGCCGCTTCGCCGAGCTCGGCGTCGCCTGCTCGGTGCAGTTCAGCCACGCCCCGTCGGATCGCGACCTGGCCGAGCGCTTCTGGCCCGAGCAGCTCGCCGGTGCCTACGCGTTCCGCTCGCTCCTGGCCTCGGGCGCGCTCCTCGCGAACGGCTCCGACGCGCCGGTGGAGGAGCTCGATCCGCTGGCGGGCATCCGCGCCGGCGTGCTGCGGACGATCGACGAGCGGCCCGCCTGGCACCCGGAGCAGTGCCTCACGCTCGAAGAGGCGCTCGTGGCGAGCATCGTCGACCCGGCGTGGCTCTCCGGAGACGAGCGCCGGCGCGGGAAGCTCCTGCCCGGCTACCTCGCCGACCTCGTCGTGCTGTCCCGCGACCCGCTCGAGTGCCCGTTCGACGAGCTCGAGACCGTCGAGGTGGTCGCGACGATGGTCGGCGGGCGCTGGGTGCACAATCCGCCGCCCTGGGATTGAGCGACCTACAATCCGCACGTGGCTTCTCGCACGATGCTCGCGGTCCACGCCGCCCCCACCTGCTCGGTCGCGGGCGCAGCCGAGATCGTCGGCTCGAAGTGGACGGTGCTCATCGTCCACGATCTCTCCGAGGGCCCTCGGCGCTTCACGGAGCTCGAGCGCTCGTGCGCCGGCATCAGCCCGCGCACGCTCGCCGAGCGTCTGCGCTGGCTCGAGACGGAGGAGATCGTGGCGCGCCAGAGCTACCCGGAGTCGCCGCCGCGCGTCGAGTACGCCCTCACCGAGAAGGGACGCGCGCTCCTTCCGGTCGTGCGGGAGATGCGCCGCTTCGGCCACGAGTGGCTCGGCTGCGGGGTCCACCAGACCTAGTGCGCAAGGCCGAGATTCGCGATTCCGCGAATCTCGACCGCGCGGAAAACCCCTGAAGCCGGCTGCGTCGCGGCCGGGTCGCGTCGTCTCCCGATCCTCTATTTCGGTCAGGGCTCGCGCGAGCACGCGGTCGCGCACGCGCGTCGGCAGCCGCTCGATCCATGCGCGCAGGTGCGCATCGCGCCCGATCACATACCGCGCCTTCGGACGCCTCGCGGTGAGCGCGTGCTCGACCGCCGCGGCGACGACGTCCGGGTCGATTCCCGGCCCGCGCCTGAGCGCGACCTCCCGGAACCTCGCCATTCGCTGCGCGTAGAGCCCGGCCGACTCGGGCGGGATCGCTGCGCGGAGCGCATCGGCCGTCGCCGCGCCCTTCGTCCAGATCGCCGTCTTGACGCTCGCCGGCTCGACGATGGAGACGGCGATCCCCCACGGAGCGAGCTCGACGCGCAGGACGTCGGCGAACGCCTCGAGCGCGTGCTTGGAGGCGGCGTACGGGCCGAGGAAGGGAAGCGCGCTGCGGCCACCGATCGAGCCCATGAGGACGACCCGACCGCGCCTGCGCCGCAGCGCGGGCAGGAACGCCTGCGCCACGGCGACCTGGCCGACGACGTTCACCTCGAGCTGGCGCCGGAGCTCGTCGAGCGGGACGAGCTCGAGCGGCGCCGCGACCGCGACCCCGGCATTCGCGACGAGCCCGTCGAGCTGCGGCCCCACGGAGGCTGCGGCCGCTGCGATCTGCTCGGGATCGGTGACGTCGAGCTCGAGCGGCTCGACGTCACGCGCGCGCAGCGCGCCGGCGTCCTCCGCCGAGCGCACGCCGCCGTACACGCACCAGCCCGCCCGGCGCAGACGGAGCGCGCACGCCAGGCCGATCCCCGACGAGGCGCCTGTGACGAGGACGGACCTCGACGAGCTCAATCGGCGAGGTTCTTCGAGCGCAGCTCGGAGAGCGCCCGCTCGGACTTCTCGAGCCCGTCGAGCGCCATTCCGCGGAGGACGCGGTCCGCCTTCGTGAACTGCACGTCGCGGTAGTCGACCACCTGCCAGTGGTTGCCCCAGGGGTCGAGGAAGTCGTGCGAGCCGACCATGCGCATGCCCGCCTCTCGCGCGCGGCGCACGACCTCGGCCTGGTCGTCGACGACGAGCCCGTAGTGCCCCGCCGCAACCGGCTCGGAGGCCGGCTCGAGCGCGATGAACTGGTCGCCGAGGTCGACGAACGCCATTCCTCTGCTCCTGCCGCGCAGCTCCAGCCCGTCGACGAGGCGTCCGAGCAGCTCGACCATCGCGTCGAGATCTCCGACCTGGACTGCGACGTGGTTGATGCCGACGAGCCGGGCCATGACCTGCCGAACGACCCCGCTACTCCGCTGATTCCGCCCAGACGCCGGCGAGCTCCACGATGGTCGCCGCGGCGGCGGCCATGTCCTGCACGCTCGCCCACTCCCGGACGGAGTGGTACTCCTGGCCGCCCGTGAAGAGGTTCGGCGTCGGCAGGCCCTGTGCCGAGAGGACGGCGCCGTCGGTGCCACCGCGCGTGATCGCGAGCCTCGGCTCGACACCCGCGCGCCGGATGGCCTCGAGCGCCGCGTCGACGACCCGCGGGTTCTGCTCGATGAACGGCCGCATGTTGCGGTACGAGTCGCGCACCTCGACCTCGACGCGCGCCCGGGGCTCACGCACCTCGACCTGACCGGCGAGCTCGCGCAGCAGCTCCACGTGCTGGGCCAGGAGCTCGTCGTCGTGGTCGCGGGCGATGAAGTCGACGACGGCCTTCTCCGCATTGCCCGAGATACGGCTCGGGTGGACGTAGCCCTCCCGCGCCTCGGTCGTCTCCGGCGACAGCGAGTCCGCCGGCAGCGAGCGTACGAGGTCGGCCGCGAGCTTCACCGCATTCACGAGCTTTCCCTTCGCCGTCCCGGGATGGACCGAGAGCCCACGGATCAGGACCCGGACCGAAGCCGCCGAGAACGTCTCGACCTCGAGCTCGCCGAGGTCGGAGCCGTCGAGGGTATACGCGACGTCGGCGCCGAACGCATCCAGATCGAAGTCCTCCGCGCCTCTGCCGACCTCCTCGTCGACGGTGAACGCGACCCGGATCGGCGCGCGCGGCCGCTCGCCGCCAGCCGTCGTCAGATACCCGACCGCCGCCATGATCTCCGCGACTCCGGCCTTGTCGTCGGCGCCCAGCAGCGTCGTGCCGTCGCTCGTCACCACGTCGTGCCCGACGCGGGCGGCGAGTGCGGGCAGCACCGCCGGGTCGAGAACCTGGTGGGGGTCGCCGGGCAGCACGATCGGCTCCCCCGCCCACCCCTCGTGCACGATCGGCGCGACGCCGGCCGCGGTGACGTCCGGCGTCGTGTCGACGTGCGCGATGAGACCGACGACCGGGCCGTCCACGCTGCCGGGAAGCGTGGCGAAGACGCTGTGCGCCCCGGTCAGCTCCGCGTCGGCCAGACCGATGGCTCGCAGCTCGTCGACGAGCAGGCGCGAGAGGTCGAGCTGCTTCTCCGTGCTCGGTCGCTCGGCCGCACGGTACGCCCCCTGCGTGTCGATCCGCACGTAGCGCAGGAACCGGTCGAGGACGTCGGGGGCGAGCTCCTCGGCGAGGGAGCTCGAGAACGCGGCTCGAGGAGGGCCTGGCGGCACAGGCTCTGTGCCGCCGAAGGAGCGCTGGATCGTCACGATGCGTCGTCCTCGGTCGCCCCGATGCGTTCGAGTATCGGGGCTCCCTGCGTCCTCGCCTCGCGCCGACCAGCGGCGCTTCTGCGACGAGGCCCGCGCCGCCAGGCCCTCCTAGGAACCGAGCTCACCAAGGCGGACGAAGACCTCTCGCATCGTCGCGACGCCGAGGTCGACGGTGTTCTCCGGCACGTTCTCGTTCGGAGCGTGGACGTTGCACTCGCTCTCGATGCCGAAGCCCGTCGCGAGCGTCGGGAGCCCGCGCTCGACCAGGCCGGCGTAGATCGGAAGCGTCCCGCCCGAGCGGACGAGGAGCGGCGGCGCGCCGACGGTGTGCTGGAACGCGGCCCCGACGAGCCTGATCGCATCCGCATCCGCCGCCGTCAGCGCAGGCTTCGCGCTGTTGCGAACGGCGATCTCGAGCTCCGCGCCCGCCGGGAGGCCTTCCCGGAGCAGGCGCTCGAAGGCCGCCCGGATCGCGTCGCGATCCTGCCCGGGCGCGAGGCGGATGGAGACGTTCGCTCGAGCCTCGACGGGAAGGACGGTCTTCACGAGATCGGGCGACCCGCTCGCGATGCCGTTCACGTCGAGCGAGGTGTCGGCGAACGTGCGGAGGTAGAACTCCTCCGCAGCGCCCGTCGCGATCGGAACCGCGCCGTAGTGCGAGAGCTGGTCGGTCCCGGACGGCAGGCTCGACCACGCCTCGAGCTCCTCCGGAGTCGGCGCGGTCGCCCCTTCCCTGAGCTCGTCGGGAAGCCGCCCGTCGCGATCGGGAAGGACGCCGGAGAGCGCCGCGATGAGCGCGTGCGTCGCGTTGAGCGCGGCCGCGCCGAACATCCCCGAGTGCATGTCCGTCGTTCCCGTGCGCACGCGGACGTGGAAGTAGAGCATCCCGCGGACGCCGATCGCGAACGTCGGCTGGCCGCGGCGCACCATCCCGCCGTCGAGGATCAGGGCCGCGTCCGCCCGGCCCTCGTCCGCCGCGACCCACTCCACGATCGAGTCGCCGCCGACCTCCTCCTCGCCGTCGAACGCGAAGCGCACGTTCACGGGCAGCTCGCCCTCGGCGGCGAGCTGTCGAACCGCCTCGACGAGGACGAACATGTTGCCCTTGTCGTCCGCGACGCCGCGCGCGTACAGACGGCCGTCGCGCTGCGTGAGCTCGAACGGGGGCGAGTTCCAGAGGTCGAGCGGGTCCGGGGGCTGCACGTCGAAGTGCGCGTAGCAGAGGATCGTGCGCGCTTCGCCCGGGCTCTTCGAAGCGTCGAACTCGCCGATGACGAGCGGCCGCGTCCCCCACGGGACGAGCTCTGCCTTGCCTCCGCCGTCCGCGATGCGCGAGGCAACCCAGCCGGCCGCTTCCTCGATGTCCGCGGCGTGCGCCGTGTCGGCGCTCACGGACGGAATCGAGACGAACTCGGCGAGGGCGGCGCGGAGGTCGTCGGGCGACGGAGTCACGGCGGCGAGTCTAGTCGCCGTCGAGGATCGGGAAGCCGGTGCGTGCGTCGAGGCAGTCGGCGAGGAAGAGCGCGACCCCGAGGTCGCCCGTCCAGAGTGAGTAGCGGCCGCGCCCCCTGGCCGTGCGCTGGCGGCGCAGCTGGGCGAGGGCGTGGACGGCAAAGCGGCGCGCGCGTTCGAGCCAGCGCTCGTCGCCAGTGCGCGCGAACGTCTTGAGGAAGGCGTACCCGTTACCCGAGGTGCCGTGGCAGATCGACGAGCCGCGCTCGTCGCCGTGAGGCCCTGCCCGCCACGTGAGCTCCGCGCCTGCGAGGAGCAGCTCCTCGTCGAGGTACTCGGCGGCGGATGCGACCATCCCGGGGGCGCCGTGGCACCACTGCACACGGACCACTCCCGTCCTGTGCACGAGCGGCTCGCTCACGGTCGGGGGCCAGTTCGCGAGCCCGTCCTCGACCACGGCGAAGCGCGCGAGCAGGTGGTTCGACGTCCGCTGGAGCGCTGCGCGCGCGCGAGCTTCGAGGCCCTGGCCGAGCGCGAGGACATTGCCCACGTAGCCGTGCGCCGGGCCGAGGATCCGATCCGTGTGGCCGTACAGGAGCTGCGTCCAGAGCCCGTCCGATTCGCGGCGCGCGAGGAGCGCGTCCGCGCTCTCCTCCCACGCCTCGCGCCAGCGGAGGTCACCGGTCCAGTCGAGCATGAGCCGTGCAGCCATGAGCGTGCCGGGCGACCCCCACATGAGCTCGTTCGTCTCGTTCGCGACGTTCTCGCGCACCCGTCGGAGCAGGTCGTTCGCGAGATCTGCACTCGGAGCGAGGCGAAACGCGACGAGAAGGATCCCCGACTCGCCCGTGAGGAGCGCGGACTCGCGCTCCACCGGGAGCCTCATCGCTGACATGAAGTCCGGTCGCGTCCGGTGTCGTTCGAGCGTCCGGAGCGCGATGTCCGCCAGATCGAGGGTCGTGTCCGCACGGCTTCGACTGCGGAGGTCGTCGAGTGCCCAGAGGACACCCGCCGCACCGCAGTAGAGGATTTTCTGCGGGCTTCTCGACCGCCAGCGATCCCAGTCGTCCGCCAGCCAGAGGAGCTTCGGCCCCCGCCACGCGGCGTCGGCATCTGCGACGATCTCGCGGACACCGGCTCGGATGCGCTCGGTGTTCCACGGCTCGTCGGTGAGGAGGTCGAAGTCCTCCGGGCGGTAGAGCAAGGAGCTACGCGACGTCGCGGACGCGCTGGGCGTCGGCCAGGGCGCGCAGCTTCTTCAGCCCCTGGTGCTCGATCTGGCGGATCCGTTCCCGGGTGACGTTGAACTCGCGACCGACCTCGTCGAGCGTGCGCGGCTGCTGGCCGTCGAGCCCGTAGCGCAGCTCGAGCACCATGCGCTCGCGCTCGGACAGCGCGCCGAGGATCCCGCGCAGCGCCTCGCGCTGGAGCGTCGTCTCGGCAAGCTCGTCGGGCAGCGGCGCCGACTCGTCCGCGAGGAAGTGCCCGAACTCCGACTCGTCGTCGTCGCCGACGGGCTTCTCGAGCGAGACCGGGATCTGCGCGCTCCGCCGGATCTGCTCGACCTCGTCCACCGTCATCTCCACGTCGCGCGCGATCTCCTCGGTCAGCGGCTCGCGGCCGAGCTCGGCGCGGAGCTTCCGCTCCGAGCGAAGGATGCGGTTGAGCTTCTCGACGACGTGCACGGGCATGCGGATCGTGCGCCCCTTGTCAGCGATCGCCCGCGCGACGGCTTGCCGGATCCACCACGTCGCGTACGTCGAGAACTTGAACCCCTTGCGGTAGTCGAACTTCTCCGCGGCGCGGACGAGCCCGATCGTCCCCTCCTGGATCAGGTCGAGGAACGGCAGCCCCTGGTTGCGGTAGCGCTTCGCGATCGAGACGACGAGGCGGAGGTTCGCCTCTACCATCGCCTGCTTCGCGGCATGCTCGCCGCGCTCGATGCGCTTCGCGAGCTCGACCTCCTGCGCGGCGGTGAGGAGCGGGACCTTGCCGATGTCCTTGAGGAAGAGCTGGAGGGCGTCGGTCGTGATCTCCGGCTCCGGGTCGGCCTCCGGCACCGGCTCGTCGGGCTCGCCCGCGTGGACGACCGCGATCTGCGCCTCGTCGAGCGCGGCGTAGAAGTCGTCGAGCTGGGCGGCCTCGAGGTCGAGCTCGTCGAGCGCGAGCGCGAGCTCGTCGGCGTCGACGCTGCCCGTGCGGTAGCCGATCTCGAGCAGCCGCTGGCCCTCGTCGCTCGCGAGGACTTCCTCGATCGGGGTTCGAGTGGTAGCGCCCTGCGTGTCGTCTGCGGCCAGACCGCCCCCCTTCCTCGTGAGCGGTCACACCGTAGTTACACGGGCGGCGGTCGTCAAAGCTGCGCGCCTGCGAGACCACGTGCGAACGACAGCGGGATGTCGCGAGGTCAGCCGCGCGCCTGACGGATCGTCTCGAGGTAGCGATCCGCCTCCCGCGCGAGCGGCGAGCTCGGCTGCAGTCGCGAGGCGAGGCGAAATTGCCGCTTCGCCTCGTCGACCCGGCCAGTCCACAGGAGCAGGACGCCCAGGTGAAAGCGCACGGTCGGCTCGTTCGGATACGTGCGCGTGAGCGGGCCGAGGCGGCCGAAAGCGTCAGCCGGCGAGTCCTTGTCGAAATGGCCGACGGCAGAGGCCACTCGCGCCTCGACGTCGTTCGGGAAGCGCTTCGCAGCCTGGTCGAAGACGCGCGACGCGGACACCGGCTTTCCCACCCGCTGCAGCCCGATGCCGTAGAGGAGGCGCGCGCGCACCCCACCCCGCTCGGCCTCCGCACGCAACGCCGCGAGCTGGCGCCGCGGCGGCAGGCGGGTCACGGAGGACGGCGCCGAGAACGAGGGGATGAACGCGGGCAGGCCACGCGGGAGATCCGGGTGCAGCAGGTTCCCGGCGACGAGCGCGTACGGCGTGTCCGGCGCCTCGTCGAGCACGGCGCGCCAGGCCTCGACGGGGTCGCCTTCGTTCGCCCACAGCCGCGCGAGCCCGAGGTGGAGCTGGACGACCGCGGAGTCCGGGTACAGCTTCGCGAGCTGCTCGAGCCGGTCGAGCGAGCCGTTCGGCCACGCGGCGAAGGCGGCGCCCACCTTCGCCTCAAGCGAGTCGTGCCGCGCGAACACGGAAGCGGCCGCCGCGGTGTCGCCGCGCCCGTAGAGGGCGGCCCCCCGTGCGAGGTCGCTCGCCTCCCGATCGGTGCGCAAGCCGAGTGCGAGCGAGAGCGGGGGCCGACCCGGGCGGAGCTTCGGCATGGTCGCGGCCCCGGACGACCGGGAACTGCCGCCGGCAGACAGGACGGCCGCGGCGGCGACGCCGGCCGCCACGACTGCGATTGCAGCCACGAGGAGCGCCATGCGGCGGCGGGCGGTCACCGCCGAACGGTAACGGGGCCGCCGAAGCTATAGTTCGGAAAGTAATGGCGACGTACCGCGAGCTGCTCGCGCAGGTCAAGTCCGAGATCGACGAGATCTCTACCGCCGAGGCGCGCGAGCGCCTCGAGTCGCAGGACGGCTCGCTCTTCGTCGACGTCCGCGAGCCGGACGAGTGGGACGAGGGTCACATCCCCGACGCGATCTACACGGGGCGTGGTCGCCTCGAGCAGCGGATCGAGGGACTTGCACCGGACAAGAGCCGGCCGCTCGTCGTCTACTGCTCGGCCGGCAACCGCTCCGCGTTCTCCGTCAAGGTGCTCGAGGAGCTCGGCTACGAGAACGTCGTGAACCTCGCGAGCGGTTTCTCGGACTGGAAGCGCTCGGGCTACGAGGTGACGATCCCGCGTGCGCTCACACCCGAGCAGCGCTCCCGTTACAGCCGGCATCTGCTGATCCCCGAGGTCGGAGAGGAGGGCCAGCAGCGCCTGCTCGACGCGCGCGTCCTGCTCGTCGGGGCCGGCGGCCTCGGTTCCCCCGCGTCCCTCTACCTCGCGGCCGCCGGCATCGGGAAGCTCGGGATCGTCGACGCCGACGTGGTCGACGAGTCGAACCTGCAGCGCCAGATCGTCCACTCGACGGAGCGGCTCGGCGAGCCGAAGGTCGCCTCCGCGAAGCGCACGCTCGAGGCGCTCAATCCGGACGTCCGGGTCGTCACCTTCCAGGAGCGCCTCACCTCGGAGAACGTCGACCGCATCCTCGGTGACGGCTGGGACGTCATCGTGGACGGCGCCGACAACTTCCCGACGCGCTACCTCGTGAACGACGCCTCCGTGTGGAGCGGAATCCCCGTCGTGCACGGCTCGATCTTCCGCTTCGAGGGGCAGGTCACGGTGTTCGACCCCGCTCGAGGCGGCCCGTGCTACCGCTGCCTCTTCCCGCAGCCGCCGCCGCCCGAGCTCGCGCCGAGCTGCGCCGAGGGCGGCGTCCTCGGCGTGTTGCCCGGAATCATCGGCTCCCTCCAGGCGAACGAGGCGCTGAAGCTCGTCCTCGGCCGCGGCGACTCGCTCGCTGGGCGTCTGCTCCTCTTCGACGCCCTCGGGACGACGCTGGACGAGGTCACGGTCCGTCGTAACGCCGACTGCCCCGTCTGCGGCGATCGCCCGACCATCACCGAGTACGTCGACTACGTCGAATTCTGCAACTCTGCGGCATCCCGGCCGGAGCCGGCTCTCGCCGGGCGAAGCCCGGCTCCGCCGACTCCTGCCGCCGCTGCGGGCGCCGGGCTTTCCGGGCCCGTGCTGAGCACTGTGCCCTCCGGCCCGGCGCCCGCAGCGCCGACCCGGGGAAGCGCAGAGGAGGGGGCGGCCGCCTGATGGCCGCCGTGCGCATCCCGCCGACGCTGCGCGCCGAGGTCGGCGGCGCACGCGAGCTCGCCGCCGACGGGGAGACGGTCGGCGAGGTGCTCGACGACCTCGTCGAGCGCTATCCGCCGCTCGGCGACCAGCTGCTGCACGACGGCGAGCTGGCTCCGTTCGTGAACGTCTACGTCGGCGGCGAGGACGTACGCACGCGCGACGGCCTCGACACGCGCGTCGGCGAGCGGGAGCAGCTGATTCTCCTGCCCGCGATGGCAGGTGGCGACCAGGGGTCTGACCCCCTGCACCCACCCGTGTGACCATCGCGCGGCTTCGGGGGGTCAGACCCCTCAGCGCGGCAACATCCCTGCTCGACCTCGTCGGGTCGACGCCACTCGTTGAGCTGCAGCGCCTCTCCCCGAAGCCCGGGGTTCGCCTCCTCGCGAAGCTCGAGGGGCAGAACCCGTCGGGCTCGATCAAGGACCGGATCGCGAAGGCGATGCTCGACGCCGGCGAGGCCTCCGGCGAGCTCGTCCCGGGACGGCGCCTGCTCGAGCCGACGAGCGGGAACACGGGCATCGCGCTCGCGCTGGCCGCTCGCCTGCGCGGCTATTCATTGACCTGCGTCGTCCCTGCGAACGTGACGCAGGAGCGCCGGCGACTGCTCGCGCTCTACGGTGCCGAGATCGTCGACTCGCCGGGCGAGGAGGGCTCGAACGGCGCGGTGCGGCTCGCGCTCGAGCTGGCCGAGCGCGATCCGGCGCTGTACATGCCGTTCCAGTACGCGAACGAGGCGAACCCGCGCGCCCACTACGAAGGGACCGGGGCCGAGATCGCGGACGCGCTCGACCGGGTCGACGTGCTCGTCGCGGGCCTCGGCACGGGCGGGACGCTCATGGGCGCCGGCGAGCGCCTGCGCGAGACGTTCCCGGACGTCGTCGTCGCCGCCGCCGAGCCCCTGCCCGGCGACGAGGTCATGGGCCTGCGCTCGCTGGCGGACGGCTACGTGCCGCCGATCCTCGACCTCTCGAAGCTCGACCGGAAGCTCCTCGTCACGAACGCCGAGGCGGTGGCGGGGCTGCGGCTGCTGCTCGAGCGCGAGGGCGTGTTCGGAGGCGTCTCGTCCGGGGCCGTGATCCACGCCGCGCTTCGGCTGTGCGAGGAGCTGGACGAGGGCGTCGTCGTGTGCGTGCTCGCGGACGGCGGGTGGAAGTACCTGTCGGCCGACTTCTGGACCGCAGACGACGTCGACGGCGCGATGGAGCGATCCGTCTGGTGGTGATCCCGGCGGGCGTGCGGGAGGAGCTCGTCGAGCACGCGCAGGAGGAGGCGCCGAACGAGGCGTGCGGTCTCGTCGTGCTGCGCGAGGGCGTCGCGGAGCGCTACGTCCGCGGGCGCAACGCCGCCGCCTCGCCCTACCGCTTCGAGCTCCAGGTCCCGCCGGACACGTGGTTCCTCGAGGACGAGGGCTACGAGCTCGCCGTCTTCCACTCGCACCTCTCCTCCCCACCGCGTCCCTCTCGTACGGACGTCGAGAACGTAGGGCTGTGGGCCGGCCGCCCGTACCTCGTGTACACGGTGCGGACGGACGAGCTCGCGGGCTGGACGATCTCCGACGGCTCCATCGAGCCGTTGGAGCTATCGTCGTAGGGGCGAGACATGTCTCGCCCCTACGTGCGCCGGCGCGCTCACGAGGCTGATCGGGCTCCTCCCGCCCCCGACCCGACGTCGTAGGGCGAGATATATCTCGCCCCTACTTGATGGTGAAGGACCCCTTCATGGTGGTCGCATGGGGGTCGCAGACGAAGGTGTACTTGCCCTTCTTCAGCGTGATCGTGAAGGACTTCGTCCCCACCGCCCCGACTCCCGTCTTCACGTTGACGCCCGGGCCCTTCAGGTGGAAGTTGTGGATGCTCGACTTGTCGGCGACGACGAGCTTGTACTTCCCGGCCTTCGTCGGCTTCTTCTTCATGACAATCGTGAAGCCGGGGCCGACCGTCCCGTTCAGGACGGGCGTGGCCGCGAGCGCGGGGAGCGCGGCGAGCGCCGCCAGCGCTGCGACGAGCACGACTGCAGCAAGGCTCTTTCTCATGGTCCTCCCTCTTCGGAGTGGGCGTGACGTGGGATACCCGGAGGGTAGCTCCAGAAACCCGTGGCTCAGGCCCGGACCGTGAGGCCGGATGCTCCGATCGCCAGAACCGCGAGCGCGTCGTCGTCCTCGCCGGGAAGGCCGCTGACGCCGATCGCGCCGACGCGCGTCTCGCCGTCGAAGGCCGCCACGCCACCGAGGAAGAAGGTGAAGAACGGGTCGAAGCTCGCGCGCTCGGCCGCGTCCGCGCGGGCCTTGGCGGCGAGCTCGCGGGTCGAGGCCGCGTCGCTGCGGGCGGCCGTGTAGGCCTTCCGCTGGGCGTTCAGGCGCGTGTCGGCCGCGGCGCCGTCCATGCTCGCCGACGCGATCACCTCGCCGTGCTCGTCGGCGACGCACACAGACACGGGCGCCGAGGCGGTGTCGACGACGAAGCGCACCTGGGCGAGAGCCTGCTCGAGCCTCATCCGCACTATCTTGACGGGTCGAATGCGGGCGATCGTCGTCGAGCGACCGAACGCCGTCGCCTTGCGCGAGCTGGAGACGCCCGCGCCCGGCCCGGGAGAGGTGCGGGTGCGCAGCGTCCGAGCCGGCGTGTGCCGGACCGACCTCGACATCGTCTCCGGCACCCTCGATGCCCGCTGGGTGCGCTTCCCGGTCGTCCCCGGGCACGAGTGGGCAGGCGCGGTCGACGAGGTCGGAGCGGGCGTCACGGGCTTCGAGCCGGGCGACCGTGTCGTGTGCGAGGGCAACATCCCGTGCCTCGCCTGTGCGCGCTGCCACGCGGGCGAGACCCACCTGTGCCGGAACTACGACGCCGTGGGCTTCACCCGGCCCGGCGGCTACGGCGAGCTCGTGGTCGTGCCCGCACGGGTCGTGCACCGTCTCCCCGAGCACGTCTCGTTCGACGCGGCCGTGCTCGTCGAGCCGGGATCCGTCGTCCTGAAGGCGCTCGAGCGCGCGCGCATCCAGCCGTCGGAGACCGTCGGAGTCGTAGGCGTCGGCGCCCTCGGCGCAATCGCCATAACGCTTGCGCGCCTGCACGCGCCGGCCGCGATCGTCGCGTACGGCCTCCGCGAAGAGGAGCTGCGGCTCGCGCTGTCGCTCGGGGCCGACCACGCCGTCGACGTGGGGTCGACGGACGCGGAGGCGGAGACGCGGCGCCTCGCGGGCGACGGTCTCGACGTCGTGGTCGAGACCGCGGGCTCGGTCGACGCGCTCGAACTCTCGACCCGTGTCGCGCGAGAGGGTGGGCGGATCGCGACCCTCGGGATCGCGGGACACGGACGCGAGCTGCGGCTGCCCGCCGACCGGATCGCGCTCCGCGACCTGAGCGTATTCGGCAGCGTCGGGTACACGACGACGACGTGGGCGCGGATGGTCGACCTCGTGCGGAAGCGGCTCGTCGAGCTCGATCCGATCGTGACGCATCGGTTCCCGCTCGAGCGGTTCGAGGAGGCGTTCGCGCTCATGGACGACCGCCGCGGGGTCGTCGCGAAGATCGTGCTCGAGCACGCCGCCTGATGCGGATCGCAGCGATCACGACCGCGGTGCTCGAGGCGAACTACGACTGGACCGTCGTCCGCGTGGAGAACGACGAGGGCCTCCACGGCTGGGGCGAGTCCTTCTGCGCTCCCGGCCTCGCCGAGACGATCCGCGAGCTCGCGCCGCTCCTCGTCGGCGAGGACGCGCGGCAGATCGAGCCGCTCGTACGCAAGCTCCACCTCGCGACCGCGCACGTGTCGACCGGAGGCACCGTCTACCACGCGATCTCCGGGATCGAGTCCGCGCTCTGGGACCTCGCGGCGCGCTCGCTCGAGATCCCGCTCTGGCAGCTCTTCGGCGGCCGCTTCCGCGAGCGGGTTCGGGTGTATGCCGACTGCCACGCGGGCGAGGCGCTTACGAGCTACAGCGCGACGCTCGTGTCGCGGCGCCTGCACTGGATGGAGCCGGCCGAGGAGGCCGAACCGCAGCTCCACTGGGCACCCGCCGAGGCCGAGGACGTCTACACGCCCGAGGCGTACGCCGCGCGTGCGCGGGAGATGGCCGACCGCGGCTTCACGGCGCTGAAGTTC
Source organism: uncultured Gaiellaceae bacterium (assembly GCA_963831285.1). GTDB lineage: Bacteria > Actinomycetota > Thermoleophilia > Gaiellales > Gaiellaceae > GMQP-bins7. The sequence continues at coordinate 99,077 of CAWHPO010000011.1, forward strand.
GACCTCGACCTGCCGCTCCTGCCCCACGAGGATCTGTACGCACGGACGATCTCGGCCGCCCAGCTCGAGCGTCAGCTGGCACTCGCCGAGGCGACGGTCGCGGCCGTCTCGGGCCGCGCCGAGGTCGCCTTCGACCTCCACTGGCGGTACGCGCCGGCGGACGCGCTGCGGCTCGCGCGCGCGCTCGAGCATCTGCCCATCCTCTGGCTCGAGGATCCGACACCGCCGCAGGACCTCGAGTCGGTCGCCCGCATCGCGGCCCGCACGACCACGCCCATCTGCACCGGCGAGAACCTCTACCGCCTCGACGGCTTCGCAGCGCTCGTCGACCGCGGCGGAGTCGACATCCTCGCCCCGGACATCCAGAAGGTCGGCGGCCTCGGCGACACGCGGCGGATCGCCGCCTACGCGGACGTGCACTCGCTGCCGCTCGCCCCGCACAACATCGCCGGCCCCATCGGCACGTTGGCCTCGGCCCACGTGTGTGCGTCGATCCCGAACTTCCTCGCGCTCGAGTGGCACGCCGCCTCGGTGCCGTTCTTCGACGAGCTCGTCACGCTCGACGTCCCGGTGATCGCGGACGGGTACGTGACGCTCCCGGACGCGCCGGGAATCGGCGCCGAGCTCGACCTGGACGCCGCCCGCCGCTTCGCCCGGGCGGGGGAGCCGTTCTTCGACGAGCAGCCTCGCTAGATGGTTGATGCCACGAGATCGCCATCTCCGGGGCGCGAGCTGGCCGCTCCGGGGCGCGACGGGAGAGCGGTGGTGAGGCTCGACGCCTCGACGCCGCTCTCCCGTCGCGAAGCGCACGCCCGACGCCAGGCCGCTGCGCGGCCTGCGTCCGGGCGGAAGCGGCCCGGACGCGCCAGATCGCGCATCCGGACGCGCGAGATCGTGGCATCAACCATCTAGGTCGGATCCGGGGCGAGGCAGCGCAGCACGCGCAGGTCGCCCTCGACCGCGAGCGACTCGGCGGCTGCGGGCACGGCGAACGCAGCGCCCGGTCGCGCCGGAGCGCCGTCGATCGCGCCCTCGCCCTCGAGCACGACGAGAATCGCGAAGCGTCCCGCAGCGTCGAGGACGTCGTCGGCGCCGAAGAAGGACCGCGACTCCGGCGGCAGCTCCAGCACGGGCTCGTGCACTCGGAGGTCGAGCGCACGCCGAGCGGTCTCCCAGCCGAGGCCGAGATGGCCGTCCTCGGGCCGCACGGGGAAGCCGCTCCACTCGCAGAGGATCGAGAAGTCGGTGGGCTCCTGCAGCTCGGCGATCAGCACGCCCGGGCCGATGGCGTGCGGGACGCCGGCCGGGACGTAGACCACGTCGCCCGCGCTCACCGACAGCCGGTTCAGCGAGCCCAGGAGTCGCTCGGTCGTCCTGCTCGGACGATCCACGTCAGGTAGGTCTCCTCGTCGACCTGCTCGCGCAGGCCGACCCAGACCTCCGCGTCGTCCCTGCGCGTGTCGAGCACGAGCCAGGCCTCGGTCTTGCCGAACGGGGAGCCGAACGCGTCGCGGGCGAACGCGCGGTCCGGGTGGAAGTGGACCGGAAGCCGCTCGGCGCTGTCGAGGAGCTTCACGAGGAGCCCCGTCGACCGGCCGAAGCGCTCGCTGTGGGCGGCACCCAGCCAGCTCACCGGGTCCTCCTCGATCGCGTCCCGGAGCAGGCGCCCGTCCGCGAGCCGGGACAGGCCCTCCTCGGGATCATCCCGGCCGGGGTTCCGCGCCGGGGTCACCGAGCCGACCCAGTCCTCGGGGTGGTCGCCGTCGCGCTCCGAGTCGCCTCTGAGCCGATCGATCAGCGCGCCGCCGCGGTAGAAGCGGTAGACGCGAGTCGGTTGCAGAGCCTCTGCGCGCACGCCCGAAGTCTCGCGGATGACCGCTGCTACGAGATCGCCGTATCCGGACGCGAGATCGTGGCAGCGGTCATCTGGTTCCGCAGTACCATGATCGTCCCATGAGCGCGCCTGCCTTCGCCGGCCGGCCGGCGCTGACGATTCGCGGGACCCGCTACCCCGTCTTGCTGCCGACGGTGCGCGACCCGCGGCTCCATCTCGCGGCCGTCATCGTCACGCTGCAGGTCCTCGGCCAGACCGCGTTCGGCTTCCAGCTCTCGATCGCCCAGATCCTCGTCGCCCTCGGCACGTGCGCCGTCCTCGAGGTGGGAATCGCGTTCGTGCGCCACAAGCTCCTGATGTGGCCGGCGAGCGCGCTCCTCACCGGGAACGGCGTCGCGTTCGTCCTGCGCGTGCCAGGGACGCCGCACGGCGACTGGTGGAGCCTGCACGGCGCCTGGATCTTCGCCGGTACCGCCGCGATCGCGCTCCTCTCGAAGCACGTCATCCGCTACGAGGGCCGGCACCTCTTCAACCCCTCGAACTTCGGCCTCGTCGTCTGCTTCCTCGTGCTCGGCAAGGGCCGGGCGGACCCGCTCGACTTCTGGTGGGGCCCGATGTCCGTGTGGCTCGCACTCGCCGTGTGCCTGATCGTGGTCGGCGGGTTGACGATCCTGTCGCGGCTCCGCCTGCTCTTCATCGCCGTCACGTTCTGGCTGACGTTCGCCGCCGGAATCGCGGTGCTCGCGGCGAGCGGCCACTCGATGACGGCGCGCTGGCACCTGGGGCCCATCTCCGGGTGGGACTTCTGGTGGCTGCTCGTGAGCTCGCCGGAGATCCTCGTCTTCCTCTTCTTCATGATCACGGACCCCCAGACGATCCCGCGCGGGCGCGTCGCCCGGCTGGTCTACGCCATGAGCGTCGGCCTCGCCGCGACGCTCCTCATCGCGCCGGTGACGACCGAGTTCGCGACGAAGGTCGCGGTGCTCGCCGCGCTCGCGCTCGTCTGCCTCGGCCGCCCGCTGCTCGAGCGAGCGCTGCCCGCCGCCGCGTCCCCGGAAGACCAGGCGCGCGCGTGGGCGTTGCACACGGTCCTGCGACCCAGGCGACTCGCCGCCACGCTGGGCCTCGCGGCGGTGCTCGCGGTCGCGCTGGTCGCGCTCGACGGGATCCCGGCTCGGCCCGTCGAGGCGACCGCGGCCTCGCTGCCCGCCAGCCAGCCGCTGCCGGCGGTCACCGTGGACGCAGTCGCGGGCGTGTCGTCGAAGGTCGACCGGAGGACGGCGCGCGCGATCACACGCGACGTCGTCCTCGATCTCCAGGCCGAGTCGGACGCTCTCCGACTCCGAGACGCGCAGCGGGCCGCGGTCGCGGCCGCCGGCCCGTGGCTCGAGAACCTCCGGCGCCGGATCGGAGCCGCGGCCGGCGGCACCATCGCAGCGTCGTCGTACGCGGTCGAGGACGCGCGGATCTCGCTCGCACCAGGGGAAGGGCAGGGACCGCCGAGGATCCTGGTCGAGCTCACGGGGACGCAGCAGGCAGCCGTGTACCGGGATCGCCCTCCGGTCCTCGTCCAGCGGCGTCCGGCCGCTCCCTTCACCCGGTCGCTCGAGGTCGCCCTGTCCGGAGGCCGTTACGTCATCGTCGGCTCCGACGACGTCACGACGAGCGCGTCGGCCACAGCGGCGCCCGCCGTGGCCGGGAAGCTCGCGCAGGCGACCGGGACGCTCGCAGGCGTCCACCTCCGGGACGTCGCCCCCCAGGTCGGGCTCGACTTCCGGCAGGGCGCCTTCCGCTACGGGGTCAGCCCGGATACGAGCGCGATGATGGGGGGCGGGCTCTGCTGGCTCGACTACGACGGCGACGGCTGGCTCGACCTGTTCGTCGTGAACTCCTACGCCGGCTCCGATCGCGCCCGCTACGAGAGCGACGGGGGCCTCCCGCGGAGCGCGCTCTTCCACAACGTGCACGGGACGTTCGTGGACGTCAGCCGCAGCGCGCACGCCGATCTCCCGGTCCAGGGGGACGGCTGCGTCGCGGCGGACTTCGACGGCGACGGGCACACGGACCTGCTCGTCACGACGACCTCCTACGACAAGCTCCTCTGGAACGACGGCGACGGCACGTTCAGCGAGGGCGCCCAAGCCGCCGGCATCCACGCCTTCGGCTGGCACACCGGGGCCGCCGTCGCGGACGTCAACGGGGACGGCCGGCCGGACCTGTTCGTCGCCGGCTACACGGATCTCTCCCAGCCCGTGGCGTCCTCCATCGCCGGCTTCCCCTCGAACTACGAGGGCGTTCGCGACCTCCTGTACCTGAACGACGGACCCGGGGCACACGGCCATGCGACCTTCCGCGAGGTCGGCGTCCCGGCGGGCCTCGAGTCCGCGCGCTTCTCCCACGGGCTCGGAGCGGTGTTCACGGACTACGACGGTGACGGCCGACCCGACCTCTACGTGGCAAACGACGAGGACCCGAACCAGCTGTACGAGAACGTGAGCTGGCCCGGGGGCGCCGGAGCCGACCCCGCGGGCCTCGGCTTCCGCCTCGAGGAGCGCGGCGCCGCCGAGGGCGTCGCCGACCCGTACGCGGGAATGGGGATCGCGTCCGGGGACTACGGCGGAGACGGACGAGCGGATCTCGTCGTGACGAACTCGCGGCGGGAGCCGCATGCTGCGTTCGCCCGCTCGGCGCGAGCCGTCCCCGCGTTCCGGGATGCGCGCTCGACGTTCCGCGCCGCGCTCGCGGCCAGCTCGACCGGCTGGGGAGCGACGTGGGCCGATCTCGCCCTCGACGGCCACCCGGAGCTCGCAATCGCGAACGGCGCGATCCCGGTGACGAACCTCGCGCACGACGCGGGCCGCCTGCAGATCGTCGAGAACGTCGCACCCCCCGGTGCGCGGCAGCGGTTCGCGAACGTCGGTCTTCTGGACGGGGCGGGCGGTGGGCCGCGCGTGAACGGACGCGGGCTGGCGGCGGCCGACTACGACAACAACGGGACGGTAGACCTCGCGGTCGGCTCGATCGGGGGCCGGCTCGTCCTCCTGCGCAACAGCGGAGAGGGCGGCCACTGGCTCGAGGTGTCGTTCCCGACGTTCGCGCCCGGCGCGGTCGTGACCGCCGAGCTCCCCGACGGACGCCGACTCGTGCAGGAGCTGCATGCCGGGAGCAGCTACCTCTCCTCCGAGGATCCGCGCGTCCACCTCGGGCTCGGGAAGGCGACGAGCGTCCGCCGGCTGACGGTTCGCTTCCCGAACGGGACGACGACCCGGCTCTCGGACGTCGCCGCGGATCGCATCCTCGTCGTGCAGCGGCCCCCGGTGCGGGCGAGGCGCGACGACACCGCGCCCAGCTCCTACCTCGCAGCCGACTGCCGCCCGAGCCTCGCTCGGAACCGCTCCGTCGCTCGCCTCTGGGACGAGACGGCTGCCCGCGTGCTGGGATCGAGCCCGCCGCCCGAGCAGGCACGCGACCTCTTCCACGTCTCCGCCGCGATGTGGGACGCGTGGGCGGCGTTCGACTCGAACGCGGACGGCTACTTCTCGACGGAGAAGCTCGACGCCTCCGAGGTCGCGTCGGCACGGAGCGCAGCGATCAGCTTCGCGGCGTACCGGCTCCTGCTCTGGCGCGCGTCGTACGGCCGGAACGTGCGCGCCTCGTTCGCGCGGCTGACCGCGACCCTGCGCTCGCTGTGCTACCGACCGGGCTTCACCGAGACGCATGGGGACGGCCCCGCTGCGCTCGGCAACCGGATCGCGGCGGCCGCCATCGCGTACGGACACACGGACGGCTCGCTCGAGGGGCAGCACTACCTCGACCCCAGCTTCACGGCCGCGAACGAGCCCCTCGTCGTCGGCCAGCCGGGCGCGGCGATGCACGACCGCACCTTCTGGCAGCCGCTCGCGCTCCGCCAGGTCGTCGTCCAGGGAGGGCTGCCGGTTCCCGCGAACGTGCAGTCCTTCGTCGGTTCGCAGTGGGGACGGGTGCGCCCGTTCGCGCTCCCGAAGAGCAGCTCGTCGCTCGACCCCGGCCCGCCTCCGACGGGCGATCCCTCGTCCGCCGCGTACAAGCGGGCTGCCGTCGACGCGATCCGCGCACGGGCCGCGGGGAGCGCGAGCGCCGCCGCCGTGTCGCCTGCGGGCTGGAACGAGGCCGCGAACGCCGACTCGGACGCCGCCGCGCCCTCCGAGCGAAGCGGCCCGACGTCGGCCTCGAGGCTCGCCCGCGACGTGAAGCTCTACTTCGCGCTGAACGGCGCGCTGCACGACGCCGCGATCGCCGCCTGGCGCGCGAAGCGCGAGTACCAGGCGGTCCGCACGATCTCGATGGTGCGCTCGCTCGCGTTCGCAGGGCAGTCGAGCGACCCGCAGGCCGCGTCGTTCAGCAGCGACGGCCTCCCGCTCGTCCCGGGTCTCGTCGAGCTCGTCACGCCCGCCTCGAGTGCGCGGGGAGCGGGCCTCGCAGGGCACCTCGGGGAAGTCGCCGTCCGCACCGACCGCGGCTGGGTGCTCGGCACGCGGTGGACGCCGCGCACGGCCACTCCTGCCTATCCGGGCTGGGTGTCGGACGAGAGCGCGTTCGCCTGGGCAGCCGCGGTCGTGCTGCGGAATGCGACCGGAGCGCCGTACCGCAGTGCCGCGGCGGCGGGCCTCGCCGGCGTGCGCGCGGGGACGGAGACGGCAGCCGACGCGGCCGCGGGCCGGAGGCTGGGCTCGGTGATCGGAAGCGAGGCCTGGAAGCGCGCCGAGCGCTACGCCGCCGGCGCGGGCTAACGCCCCGACCGGACCTGCAGCCGACGAGCGATCGTGTCGAGCGTCACCGCGAGCAGGAGGATCACGCCCGTCACGACGTAGATCGTCCCGTTCGAGTAGCCGGCGGTGTTGAGGCCGTTCGAGACCGTCGCGATGACGAGCGCGCCGAGCAGCGCGCCACGCACCTCGCCGCGACCGCCGAAGAGGCTCACGCCGCCGATGACCGCAGCGGCGATCGCGTTCAGGAGCAGCGTCCCGCCGCCGACGTTCAGGTCGACCGAGTTCACGTTCGCGGCGAGGATGATCCCGCCGACCCCCGCCATCGCGCCGGAGATCATGAAGACGAGGATCCGGATGCGATGGACGTTGATGCCGGCGCGCCGCGCGGCCTCGGCGTTCCCGCCGACCGCGTACACGTGGCGTCCGAACGGCGTGCGCTTCGCAAGATAGGTCAGCCCCACGAGGAAGATCAGCACCAGCACGCCCGCGAGCGGGAGACCCTTCGGCACGTCGGCGTGGTTGCAGATGGCGACGACCCCGAAGCTCGCGACCGCGACGCCGAGCACTTTGGCCGCCGTGAGCCAAGGGCTCCGGATGTTGAGGCCCGCCCGTTTTCGGCCTAAGACCTGAACCAGGATCGTCACCGCGTAGAGGCCGGTGACGATCGCGGCGATGATCCAGCCCCACATCTCCGAGAAGTAGTAGTACGCCGTGTCGTTGATCCAGTGGTCCTGGATGAGGATCGTGCCCCTGCACCTCGAGCAAGTGCAGGATCACGCCCTGGAAGATCAGCAGGCCGGCGAGCGTGACGACGAACGAGGGCACGCCGACCCTGGCCACGATCGCGCCCTGCCCTGCGCCGAGGGCCGCCACGATTCCGATCGCGACGGGGATCGCGAGCAGTCCCGATATCGGCGCGACGATCCCGAAGGGCGCGTCGTGGTCACCGCCGGGAAGCTGGAGCTCGGCGACCGACACCGCCGCGAGGCCGCTGAGGTAGCCGATCGAGAGGTCGATCTCGCCGAGCAGGAGGACGAAGACGACGCCGTACGCCAGCATGGCGGTCCCGGCCGTCTGGATGATGATGTTGTTGAAGTTGTCGGCGGTGAAGAAGTTCGTGGCCTTGAAGCCGAAGAAGACGACGATGAGGACGAGGCCGAGGACGATCGGCAGCACACCGAGATTCCCCGTCCGCAGGTTGTCGAGCGACCGCTGCCAGATCCCCTTCTCCGCCTCGGGTTGGTCTCCCTCGGGGAGCCCGATGCCGGGTGCGGCGATCTCGGCTTCGACTTCTGTCACGTCGCGAGCTCCGGCACGTTCTCCGAGATCCCGGCGACCTTCGTCGGCACACCGGCGGTGATCGCGTGCACGACCTCCTGCTGCGTCGTCGGAGTCTCGCTCGTAGATGCCGATGTCGCGACCGAGCCGGAGGACCGTGATCCGCGTCGCGACCTCGAAGACGTCGTGCAGGTTGTGCGAGATGAGCACCACGGAGAGGCCCTGCTCGGCGAGGCGCTTGACGAGATCGAGAACCTGACGCGTCTGCGCGACCCCGAGCGCGGCCGTCGGCTCGTCGAGGATGACGAGCTTCGAGTTCCACTGCACGGCTTTGGCTACCGCAACGGACTGCCGCTGGCCACCCGAGAGCGAGGCGACCAGCTGTCGGGTGGAGCGGATCGTCGTGACGGCCAGCGACTTCAGCGTCTCCGCGGTGTGCTGCTCCATCGGCGGCTCCTTGAGACGCCAGAGCCAGTCGCGCTCCTCCCGGCCGAGGTACATGTTCTGGACGACGTCGAGGTTGTCGCAGAGCGCGAGATCCTGGTAGACGACCTCGATGCCGAGCTTGGCCGAGTCCTTCGGCCCGCTGATCGTCACGGGAGTCCCCTCGAAGAAGATCTCGCCCGAGTCGAAGCCGTGGATGCCGGCGATGCACTTGATGAGCGTGGTCTTGCCGGCGCCGTTGTCGCCGACGAGCGCCATCACCTCGCCGTGCCGCACCTCGAAGTCGACGTCGGTGAGCGCTTGCACCGACCCGTAGGACTTCGTGATTCCGCGGAGCTCGAGGAGAGGGGTCGGTGTCTCGCTCAACGTGGGGCGTTTCCTACCACACCGAGCCGTGGAGGCACCAGAACGGTGCCTCCACGAGCTCGCTGTTCACGCGACTACTTGCAGTACTTCTTGTACTCCCCGGTGCAGACCTCGCTGCGCTTCAGGAAGCCGTCCGTGAAGAGCCGCTTGTAGTTCGCCTTGGTGATCGAGACCACCGGGAGGGCGACGGTCGGCTCCTTCTTGGACCCGTTCTTGCGGAACCCGTTGATGCCGGGCACCTTCTTGCCCTTGAGCAGCGCGACAGCCGCGGCTGCAGCTGCGTTCGCCTCGTCGGGCACGTACTTGTAGACGGTCATCGTCTGCCAGCCAGCGAGGATCTGCTGTACGCCGGCAGGTGATGCGTCCTGGCCCGAGAGCGGGATCGGCTTCAGGTGCTTGGCCTTCAGGGTGGCGATCACGGCGCCGGCGATGTTGTCGTTCGCCGCAATTACGCCGTCGATCTTGTTGCCGGTCTTCAGGAGCATCTGCGTGAAGATCGGCGCCGCGTTCGTGGCCAGCCAGTCAGGCACGAACTGCTGCGGCCCCTTCGTGATCTTCCCGCTCGCGAACAGCGGATTCAGGACCTTGTCGTTGCCGCTCTTGAACCAGAAGGCGTTCTGATCGGTCGGCCCACCCCAGAGCTCGGCGACGACCGGCTTCGACTTGCCCTTGAGCTTGCCGAGGACGCCCTTCGCCTGGGCCGCGCCGACGTCGACGCCGTCGAAGGCGATGTAGACGGAGGCGAGCCCACCGACGACCTGGCGGTCGTAGTCGATCGACTTCCCGCCGGCCTTGGCGAACTTCTTCTCGATCGCGATCGACGTTCCCTGGGCGATGTCGGTGACGATGGCCACCTTCGCGCCCGCGGCGAGACACGCGTCGGCCTGCGCGACCATCTTCTGCGGGTCGTTGAGCGCGTTCGTGATCGAGTACGTCACGCCGGCCTTCTTGAGCGCCTTCGCGAAGTCGGGCGCGTCGAACTGCACCCAGCGGACGGACGACTTCGTGTCCGGCAGCAGGACGCAGACCTGGATGTTCGCGGTGCTCCGCGCCGTCGCTCCGGTGGCTACCACCGCAACTGCGACGCTGGCGACGATGAGCACAAGGCACATCGCCGCGGACTTCCGAAAGACTCGCTTCACTTGCAGCCTCCTTGTGGTGGTTGCCTGCGGGAGGACTCTATTACGAATCGCCGCAGCGCAATCAGAGAGATCGATAGGAGACCTGCTCACGACGGCCGCTCTCGCTCGAGCGGACGAGCGCATCGCACACCTCGGCGGCGCGGTAGCCGTCCTCGAAGGTGGCGCCGTGCGGTGCGACCTCGACCTCGCCCGCGACCGCGGCCAGGAAGTGGTGGAGCTCGTGGACGAACGTGTCGCCCCAGCCGATGATGTGGCCCGGCGGCCACCAGTGCTCCCAGAACGGATGGTCGGCCTCCGAGACGAGCACGGTCTTGAATCCGCGGGCCCGGTCGCCGTCCTCGCGGAAGACCTGCAGCTCGTTCAGGCGCTCCATGTCGAAGGCGAGCGAGCCTCGTGTCCCGTTGATCTCCCACTGGAACGCGTTCCGGCGGCCGAGCGCGAGCCGGGTTGCCTCGAGCGTCCCGACCGCGCCCGACTCGAACTCGACCGTCGCCTCGACGGCGTCGTCGACCTCGCGGCCGGGGACGAACGTGCGCAGAACGCCGCCGACCTCGCCGATCTCGCCGACGAGGTAGCGCGCGAGGTCGACGACGTGCGCCGCGAGGTCGCCGAGCGCTCCCGAGCCCGCGGTGTCGCGCTCGAAGCGCCAGACCTCGGCCGTCGTGTCGCCCCAGTCCTGCAGGTAGCGGCCGCGGAAGTGCCGGATCTCGCCGAGCTCGCCCGCGTCGATCAGCTCGCGCGCGAGGCGCACGGCCGGCACGAAGCGGTAGTTGAACGCGCACAGGTGCTTCACTCCCGCCGCCTCGACACGGCGCCAGATCTCGTAGCTCTCGTCCGCGTCTCGGCCGAGCGGCTTCTCGCAGACGACGTGCTTGCCCGCCTCCGCGGCGGCGATCGTCGGCTCGGCGTGGAGGGCGTTCGGCCCGAGGTTGTCGAAGAGCCCGATCGCGCCGTCCGAGACGAGGTCCTCCCAGTGCGTCGTCGACCGCTCGAAGCCGTAGCGGGCCGCCGCCTCGCCGACCGCTTCGGCGTCCCGCCCCGCGATCGCGACGAGCCGCGGCTGGAGCGGCGGCGGCCACGTCAGGTACGCGATCTTCCGGAACGCGTTCGAGTGCGCCTTGCCCATGAACGCGTAGCCGAGCATCCCGATCCCGATCTCGTTCCGCTCGCGCCCCTCCACGTCGCGCGAGATACTAGATCGGGTGAAGACTTCGCTCGGGATCTGGGCCCTCGGGTCGATGGTGACGCGGTTCGTCCCCGGCGGGTACCAGCCGCAGTGGGCCGGTGAGACGACGGCCGAGCGCGTGCGCCGCGCGATCGACGGCCTCGGCGACCTGATCGACGGCTACGAGTTCCACTACCCGCAGGAGCTGAACGAGGAGAACCGCGACGAGGTGCTCGCCGCGCTCGGCAAGCACGACGTCTACTGCCTGGCGACGGGCCTCCACCTCGATCCGCGCTTCGGCAGGGGCGGCCTCGTCTCGCCGGACGACGCGACGCGCGCGGAGGCCGTGAAACGGACGCTCGCCGCGGTGGACTTCTCGGGCGAGCTCGGCTGCCCACTTCATCATCTGGCCCGGGATCGAGGGCTACAACTACCCGTTCCAGACGCCGTACAAGGAGAGCTGGGCGTGGCTCGTCGACGGGATCGGCCAGGCGGCTCAGCGCTGCGCCGACCACGGGATCCTGCTCTTCCTCGAGCACAAGAACTCGGAGCCCGCGATGAAGATCCTCATGCGGAACATCGGGATGACGCTGCACGTGATCCACACGCTGCGCGCGCAGGGGCTCGACAACGTGAAGGTGAACATGGACTGGCAGCACCTGCTGATGAACGACGAGAGCCTCGCCGAGTACGCGGCGCTCCTCGCGGCCGAGGGGCTGCTCGGGCACCAGCACGCGAACTCGGGCTGGGGCACCTTCGACGACGACAACATGGTCGGCGCGACGGCGTTCATGGAGACGCTCGAGCTCGCGGTCGAGCTGCGCCGCGCCGGCTACGGCGACAACGGCGAGCGGCTCGGCTTCGACCTCTACCCGTACACCGAGGACGCGATCGAGGCCGTCCGCCGCAGCGTGCTGCAGTGGCGGTTCATCGACTCGCTCGCAGCGAAGATCGACGACGCGGCGCTGCGGGAGGCGCAGCTGCGCAAGGACGCCGTGCGCGCGTACGAGCTCGTGTACGCCGCTCTCGGCGCGTAAGTGACGACCCTCGTCGGGCTCGACGTCGGCACGACCGCCGTCAAGGCGCTCGCGATCTCTCCCGACGGCGGGGTGCTCGCCTCCGCGGAGGAGGGCTACCCGCTCGCCACCCCGCAGCCCGGCTGGGCGGAGCAGGCGCCGGAGGATTGGCTCCGTGCGTCCGAGACCGCCCTCGCCCGGCTCGGAGTGGAGTCGCCGCTGCTCGGGTTCTCCGGCCAGATGCACGGGCTCGTGTGCCTCGACCAGCACGGTCGCGTGCTGCGCCCGGCGATCCTCTGGAACGACCAGCGCACGGCCGCCGAGTGCGCGGAGATCGAGGAGCGCGTCGGGCTCGAGCGCCTGATCGCGCTGACCGGGAACCGTGCGCTGACCGGCTTCACCGCGCCGAAGCTGCTGTGGCTGCGCCGGCACGAGCCCGCGGTCTACGCGCGCATCCACAGGGTCGTGCTGCCGAAGGACTACGTCCGCCTGCGGCTGACGGGCGAGTGGGCGATCGACGCCGCGGACGCCTCCGGCACGCTGCTCTTCGACGTCGCCGGGCGACGCTGGAGCGAGGAGGTGCTGTCCGCGCTCGAGCTCCCGGGCGAATGGCTGCCGCCGGTGAGCGAGTCGACCGAGATCGCCGGGGCCGGGCGACCAGCAGGCGGCCGCGCTCGGAGTCGGCGTGCTCGAGCCGGGCTCCGTCTCCGTCGTCCTCGGGACCTCCGGTGTGGTGCTGGCGGCACTCCCCGGCTACGCGCACGACGTCCGCGCGCGGGTGCACGCCTTCTGCCATGCGGCTCCGGAGACCTGGGAGGCGATGGGAGTGATGCTCAACGCGGCGGGCTCGCTGCGCTGGTTCCGCGACGCGCTCGCCCCGGGCGTCGGCTTCGACGAGCTCACGGCCGAAGCCGCCGCATCCGCTCCCGGCGCGGACGGCGTCCTCTTCCTCCCCTACCTCCAGGGCGAGCGCACGCCGCATGCGGACCCGAACGCGAGAGGCGCGTTCGTCGGCCTGTCCCTCGAGCACGGTCGCGGCAGCCTCGTGCGCGCGGTGCTCGAAGGCGTCGCCTACGGTCTTCGGGACTCGCTCGAGCTGCTACGGGAGCTCGGCGTCTCGCCGACGCACGGCCGCGCCTCGGGGGGAGGAGCGCGCAGCCGCCCGTGGCTCGAGATCGTCGCGTCCGCGCTCGAGCTGCCGCTCGAGCTGACCGCCGTCGACGAAGGCTCGGCCTACGGCGCAGCGCTGCTCGCGGGCGTGCAGGGCGGTGTCTTCGGCGACGCCCGGGACGCGGTCGCCCGCTGCGTCCGGGTCCGCGACCGGGTCGAGCCGCGTGCGGACTGGGCGGACGCCTACGGGGAGGGATACGCTCGCTTCCGCGCGCTGTACCCGGCGCTCCGACGAGTGGAGGACGACGCATGAGGCTCGGCATCCTGTCGACGGCGGACATCAACCGGAAGGTCATCCCCGGCGCGCACGCGTCGGAGAAGGTCGAGCTCGTCGCGGTCGCGAGCCGGGAGCAGGCGCGCGCCGACGAGTACGCGAGGAAGTGGGAGATCCCCCGCGCGCACGGCTCCTACGAGGCGCTGCTCGAGGACGCGGACGTCGACGCCGTCTACATCCCGCTGCCGAACACGATGCACCGCGAATGGTCGATCCGCGCCCTCGAAGCCGGCAAGCACGTGATCTGCGAGAAGCCCTTCAGCCGGCGCGCCGCCGACGTCGAGGCCGCCTTCGACGCCGCCGAGCGAGCCGGGCTGCAGCTCACGGAAGCGTTCATGTACCGCCACAACCCGCAGACCGCGAAGCTGCTCGAGCTCGTCCGCGGCGGGGCGATCGGCGAGCTGCGCGTCGTGCGGACGGCCTTCAGCTACGCGCTCTACGACGCCGACAACATCCGGCTGCGCACCGACGTCGAGGGCGGCAGCCTGATGGACGTCGGCTGCTACTGCGTGAGCGGCGCGCGGCTCCTCGCCGGGGAGCCGGAGTCCGTGTTCGGCCAGGCCTACGTCGGCCCGACGGGGACGGACTGGGTCTTCTCGGGCGCGCTGCGGTTCCCGGGCGACGTGCACGCGCTGTTCGACTGCGGCACGAGCCTGACAGAGCGCGACGAGCTCGAGGCGATCGGCACCGAGGGATCGCTGTTCCTCGACGACCCCTGGCACTGCCTCGAGCCCGTGCTCGAGCTGCGTCGAGGCGGCGAGGTCGAGCGCATCGAGCTCGAGCCCGTGGACTCCTACCGGCTCGAGCTCGAGAACCTGGCCGACGCCGTCGCCGGACGGGCGCCGCTCCTCCTCGGACGCGACGACGCGGTCGGCCAGGCACGAGCGATCGAGGCCCTCTTCCGCTCCGCGGACGAGGGCGCGGTCGTTCTGGTCTAACCGGAGACTTCGAAGCTCCCGTTCATCGAGCTCGCGTGCGGGTCGCACTGGAACGTGTACGTGCCGTCCTGGAGCGTGACCGTCCACGTCGTCGTCCCGGTGCCGCTCACGTCCGTGGCCTCGTCCACGCCAGGCCCGCTCAGGTGGAAGTTGTGGATGTCCGCCTGATCGTTCACGTCGATCGTGTACGTGCCGGGCGTGAGCGTCGTGACGTCGTTGCCGCTCGCGTCCTTCAGGCTGATGTCGAAGCCGGGGCCGACGCTCCCGTCCAGCGTCGTCCCGGTCGCGCCGCCGGTTCCGGTGGTCGACGTCGTTTCCGTCGTCGTCGTCTCGGTCGTTCCGGACGCGGAGTTGTCGCTTCCGCCGCCGCAGCCCGCGAGGGCGAGTGCCGCCGCGGCCAACGCGAGCACGAGTGCCATGCGCGTGCGTGTCATCGAACCTCCGTTTCGTCGTTCGTCACTCGACCCGACGATACGCGCTGCCCGCTCGAGCGGTTCGGACGAGCGGCCGCTCGCCGGTCGACGCGCGGGCAAGTGCGTCTAGAGTCACGCGCCGTGGAGGTGCTCGAGATCGCGCCCGGCCTGTGGCGATGGACCGGGTACCACGAGGAGTGGCGCCAGGACGTGGGCTGCGTCTACGTCGAGACGGAGGACGGCGTCGTGCTGGTCGATCCGCTCGTCCCACCCGAGGACACGGCGCGGTTCTGGAAGGCGCTCGACCGCGACGTGAAGCGCGCCGGCGGGCCGGTGCACGTCCTCGTCACGGTGTTCTGGCACACGCGAAGCGCGGCGGCGATGGTCGAGCGCTACGGCGCGCGCGTCTGGGCGCCGAAGGCCGGCAAGGCGGCCGTCGCCCGTCGCGCGGGGGTGGTCTCCGACCCGTTCGCCCCGGACGACCCGTTGCCCGGCGGGCTCGAGGCGTTCCGCACCGCCCGTGCCGCCGAGGTCGTGTACTGGATCCCGCAGCACTCCGCCGTGATCCCGGGTGACGTGCTCCTCGCCGACGGGAAGCGCGGGGTGAAGCTGTGCCCGCAGTCGTGGCTGCCGGAAGGGAGGACGCCTCGCGACCTCGCGGCGTCGCTCCGTCCCCTGCTCGATCTTCCGGTCCGCCGCGTCCTCGTCTCGCACGGCCGGCCCGTCCTCACGGGCGGCGGCCGCGCCCTCGCGCGGGCGCTCGAGGTATAGCCGTGCTCTGGCTCTGGATCGTCCTCGGCGTCGCGGCGGTCGTCCTCGCGCTCTTCGTCCTCGGCTACAACCGTCTCGTCCGGCTCCGTAACGAGGTCAACACGGGTTGGTCGAACATCGACGTTCAGCTCCAGCGCCGCGGCGACCTGATCCCGAACCTCGTCGAGGCCGTTCGCGCGTACGCAGCCCACGAGCGCGCCGTCTTCGAGTCCGTGACGGAGGCGAGAACGGCGCTGCAGCGTGCCTCCGGGCCGGCCGCCGCCGCCGACGCGAACGAGGTGCTGACGAGCGCGCTCGGCCGCCTCTTCGCCGTGGCGGAGGCCTACCCCGACCTCAAGGCGTCCCAGAACTTCCTCCGTCTGCAGGACGACCTCACGGATACCGAGGACAAGATCAGCGCCGCCCGCCGCTACTACAACTCCACCGTCATGCACTACAACTCGGGGATCCAGAGCATTCCCTGGGTCCTCGTCGCGACGCCGCTCGGCTTCCGCGCGAGGGAGTTCTTCTCGGCGAGCGGCGACACCGGCGTGCCGCAGGTGTCGTTCACACCGGCCACGTGACGCTCCAGCAGCAGATCCGCCGCAACCGCCTGCGGAGCACGATCGTCGTGTTCGGGTTCGCGCTGCTGCTCGGAGTCGTCGCCGGCCTCATCGGCGCCGTCCTCGACCTCAGGCTGGGCGTGGTCGCGCTCCTCGGCGCGGGCCTGTACGCGATCTTCGCGCTCGTCAACTCCCGGCGCATGGTCGCGGGCATGACGCACGCGCAGGAGATCGGGCCGGAGCAGCTCCGGCCGCTCCGCCGGCTCGTCGAGAACGTCTCCATCGCCGCGGGCTTACCGGTCACGCCCGACGTGCGCGTGGTCGACGACCCGGCGCCGAACGCGTTCGCCGCAGGAGTGCGTCCCAGCACGAGCTACATCGGTGTGACCACCGGCCTGCTGCGAGTGATGCCGAAGCGCGAGCTCGAGGCGGTGCTCGGCCACGAGGTCTCCCACATCCGGAACCGCGACACGTACCTGATGACGATGGCGACGATCTTCGCCGGTGTCATCGCGCTGATCGCGGACATCGGCTTTCGCATGATCCTGTACGGGGGCGGCCGCTCGAGGCGGGGCGGCGGCGCGCTGGTCGCGATCCTCGCGGTGGTCGGGCTCCTGCTCGCGCCGTACGCGGCGCTCCTGCTGCGGATGAGCCTGTCGCGCCGCCGGGAGTTCCTCGCCGACGCGGGCTCCGCCGAGCTGCTCGACGATCCCGAGGCCATGGGCCTCGCCCTGCGCCGGCTGCAGCTCGACACGACGACCATCGCCTACGCGGACGCCTCGGTCGCGCACCTCTGGGTCGAGAGCCCCACGAGCCGTGTCGAGTCCGAGCGCCGCGGCGTGCTGGCGCTCTCGAGCCTGTTCGACACGCATCCGCCGCTCGAGCAGCGGATCGCGGCGCTCGAGGAGTCGGGCGGCTTCCGCGTCCCGGAGGAGCTCTCGCCCGACGCTCCCTTCGCGGCCGAGCTCGGCCTCGTCTGACGAGCGTTCGTGACGGACACGTCCGGGGTCAGACCCGGTGTCAGACACCGGACCGTCCCGTAGGGACGGTTCGCGAGGCGCAGTAAGCGAAACCGACGTCGGCATTCGAGTCCCGGTGTCAGACTCGGGGTCAGACACCGGACATGTCCCCGGGAGCGCCTCCCGACGGGAAACCGAATTGGTATTCAGCTTCTGCCCCGTTCGGGTCGATAATGGTTGGGCCGTGAAAGGACTTCGCATCGGCAGACGCCGCGCGCGCGCGACCGAGCTGCCTGGCTCGCCGCTCGAGCTCGCCCTCCGGCCGGCCATCGTCGAGGGCCGCTGGCAGGTGCCCGACCGCTTCAACTTCACGCGGGACGTCGTCGAGGCGCTCGCCCGCGACCCCAAGCGCCGCGCCCTCACCTTCCTCGGCAAGGACGGCGTGATCGAGCCTCGCACGTTCCTCGAGATCTCCGAGGGCGCGACGGTGTGGGCGGCGACGCTCACCGAGCTCGGCATCGGCACCGGAGACCGCGTGCTCGTGGTGTCGGGGTGCACGGTGGACTGGCTCGAGGTGATCCTCGGCGTCATGAAGATCGGCGCCGTCGTCGTCCCGTGCGCGCCAACGGTGTCGGCGTCGATGCTCGAGCGGCAGGTGTCGCTGACGGACGCGGCGCTCGTGGTCGCCGTCGACTCGCTCACACAGACGATCGAGCGCATGGGCTTCGCCCCCGACGTCCACCTCTTCGAGGAGGGAGGGCGGCGCAGCTCGAAGGACGTCCCCGAGAACGTGCCGACCTCGGACACCGCGTCGCGCGATCTCGCATTCATCGTCTCGACCGGCGGTGTCGGCGGGACGCGCAAGGACGTCGCGCACACGCACGGCTCCGTCTTCGCGACGCGCGTCCAGGCCGAGCACTGGCTCGACGTCGGACGCGGCGACGCCGTCTGGTGCACCGCCGAGTCGTCGTCGGCGGCGACGATGTGGAACACCGTGATCGGGCCCTGGTCGCGCGGCGCCGAGGTGGTGCTCCAGCAGGGCCCGTTCGACGCGGACGAACGGCTCGACCTCCTCTTCCGGCTCGGCCCGAGCATCCTCTGCCAATCGCCCGCCGAGTACCTCGCGCTCGCCGAGCACCCCAGGCTCGAGCGCTTCCGCTCGCCGCGGCTGCGGCGGCTCGTCTCCACGGGCGACTTCCTCGACCCCGAGGTCGTGGCGACGTTCGAGGAGCGCTGGGGCATGACGATCTCCGACGGGTACGGGCAGGCCGAGACGAACATCGTGGTCGCGAACCTCGCCGACGGCGCGACGAAGCCCGGGTCCTTCGGGCGCGCGCTGCCAGGCCACCACGTCGGGATCATCGACGACCAGGGCAACGAGCTGCCGCCGGGCATCGAGGGCGACCTCGCCGTCCGCGGCCGACCGCCGACGCTCTTCGCCGGCTACTGGGAGCTTCCCGAGGAGACGAAGGCCGCGTTCCTCGGCGACTGGTACCTGACGGGCGACGTCGCGCACGTCGACGGCGAGGGGTTCTTCACGTTCGTCGGGCGCGCGGAGGACGTGATCACCTCGAGCGGCCGCACGTTCGGGCCGTTCGACGTGGAGCGTGCGCTCGCCGGTCACGACGCGATCGTCGCCGCGGCCGTCGTCGGGATCCGCGACCTCCAGCGCGGGGGTCACTTCGTTCGCGCCTTCGTGGTCCCGCGCGGCGCCCCCGAAGGATCGGAGCAGCTCGAGGCCGAGCTCCGCCAGTACGTCGCCCAGACGCTGCCCGACCAACAGGTCCCGCGTGAGATCGTCTTCGTCGACGCGCTGCCCACGACGGGATGGAAGGTCAACCGCCATTCGCTCCGCGAACGACCGCCGACCACGCGCCCGCTGTGGGAGGTGGCCCCAGCGGCCGAGGCCGAGGCCGAGGTGGCAGCGGAGCCGCCGCCGCCCGCAGTCGAGCCTCCCGCACCCGTCGAGGTGCTGGAGCCGCCTGCGCCCGTCCAGGCAGAAGCAGCGCCGGTAGCCGAGCCCGCGCCGGCGGTGCAGGCGCCCGAGCCGGCGCCCGAGTACGTTCCCGAGCCCGCCCCGGTCCCGGAGCCCGCCCCCGAACCGGAACCGGTCGCCGAGGCGCTCCCCGTCGTGGAGCCGGTGCCGATCGCGCCCGAGCCCGTCGTCGAGCCCGAGGCCGTCGCAGAGGCGCTCCCCGTCAGCGAGCCCGAGCCGGTCATCGAGCCCGAGCCGGTGGTGGAGCCGGACCCGCTTCCCGAGCCCGTCGTCGAGGCGCTCCCGGCCGAGGAGCTCGAGCCGATCGTGGAGCCCGAGCTGCCGGCCGAGCCCGTCGCGGAGGCCCTGCCCGCCGTCGAGCCGGAGCCCGCGGAGGAGCCAGAGCCGGTTCCCGCACCGGAGCCCGAGCTCCCCCCCGCGGCGCTCGTCCCCGTCCCCGAGCCCGAGCAGGTGGCCCCCGAGGTCGAGCCCGAGGCACCGGCGCCAGAGCCGGAGCATGCCGCCGAGCCCGTCGGCGAAGCCGCGGCGCCGCCCACGGCCGTCGAGCCCGCGCCCCTGCCTGACTTCGTCATCGACGGGCCGGACGAGCCGGCGCCCGTCGTCGTGCCGGAGCCGGAGCCCGAGCCGGAGCTCGGCCCGCTCCCCGACTACGTCGTCGAGGAGTCGGCCGCCTCGGCGCCGTCCGTCGCGCCCGAGCCTCCAGCGTCGGCGCTCGAGCCGGAAGAGGAGGAGGATCTCGGGCCGCTGCCCGACTACGTCATCGACCCCAGCCAGCCCCGGGAGCTCACGCCGCCCCCGCCGCCTCGGGCTGTCGTGAAGCCGATCCCCCCGCTCGAGCTCGCGCCCGATCCGCCCGTCGAGGAGCCCTCGCGCGCCGACGCCGCCGGCCTGTACTTCCCGCCGGTGACCGCGTTCCCCGCCCCGCGCGAGGACGACGACGACGACTCCGACTCGCCCCGCGAGAGCCGGCGAGCACCGAGACGGCGCCCGCCAGCCGAGCCCGGGAAGTCGAAGCACGCGACCGAGCCGGCGGAACCGGGCGACGAGGAGACCGAGGTGAGCTGGATGCACGGGCTCTCGAACAGGCTCAGCGCGTACAGCCTGTCCGACGAGGAGGCCGGCGGCGAGGCGGCTGCCGAAGCCGACGAGACCGGCTCGTCGGACGAGAGCACCGGCGCCGAGAGCTGACCTCGTCCCGGTCGCGCCGGGACGATCGACAGCGATCGTCTAGCCTGGGCGCGCCATGACCGACCAGGCGGAGGTGAGCCTTCTGCGCTGGCTCCGGAGGCAGCTCCGGCAGCCGACGCCCCAGCGCGAGCACCTCGAGGCCGCGATCGAGAACGACGATCCCGTGGAGGTGCGGCGCCTCGTCGCGCTCGCTCCGTTCGGCGATGCCCAGCGCCGCCACGTCGACGGCCTCATCGCGCGCTGGGAAGAGGGCCGTGCCCGCAGCCGATAACGCGGCGATCGTCGTGAGGATCTTCGACGCGTTCGCACGCAGGGAGGGACTGGCGCTCCGAGGGCTCTTCGCAGAAGACGCGGTCTGGCACGTCCCGGGCAACGGCGTCATGGCTGGCACCTACCGCGGACGCGAAGCCATCTTCCGCTTCCTCGGCCTGCTCCCGAAGCAGACGGACGGCACGTACCGATCGGAGCTGATCGACGTGCTCGCGAGCGACGACCGCGCCGCCGCGCTCTACCGGGCGCGCGGCGAGCGCCTCGGCCGGACGCTCGAGCTCGAGCAGGTGCTCCTCTTCCGCCTCGAGGGCTCCCGTGTACGAGAGGTGCTCGCGCTGCCGACGGACGCCGACGTCTTCGAAGCGTTCTGGAAGTAGGGTCGTCAGCGGCGTTCCCAGGCGAGACCGGCGGCCAGCACGACCTCGTCGCGCGGCGCGACGAGCTGCATGTTGCCGATCGCGAGGCCGGCCCAGCCCGTGAGGTTCGTCCAGCGCAGGAACGAGCTCAGCGGGAGCCGCACCTCGAGCTCGTCGGCCTCGTCCGCCGGAAGCTCGATCGCGTAGCACGGGCTCGCGTAGAGGTCGACCTCGGGCTCGTAGCGACGCCACTCCTCGATCGCGCGATACGCGGCCTCGATCGCATCCGGCGCGGCGCGCTCGGCCGCCCGGAGCTTCTTCTGCATGAGCTCTCCGTACTCGTCCGCCCGGCTCGGCCAGGTGGCTGCGTGCGAGCGCAGCGCCTCGTACTGGAACTGCGGCCACGTGTTCGCCGACGGCTCGGGGACGCGCGCCTCGACCACGCGAGCGCCGAGCCGCTGGAGCTCGCCCGCCCACGCCTCGGCTGCGTCGCTGCGCTCGGTCTCGCGCCCGTCGCCGATGCCCGGCGGCTGCCGGAGCAGGCCGACGGTGAGGCCGGCGAGGCGGGGCTCCGGCACCGGCCGTCCCGTGAGGATCGCCCACATGAGCGCGACGTCCCGCACGCTCCGCGCCATCGGCCCGACCGTGTCGAGCGTCGGAACCAAGGGGAAGACACCGTCCGTCGAGATGAGCCCCCACTGCGACTTGAGGCCGACGACCTCGCACGCAGCCGAGGGAAGTCGGATCGAGCAGCCCGTGTCCGTTCCCAGCGCGAGCTCGCACAGGCCCGCGGCCAGCGCGGCCGCCGAGCCCGAGGACGAGCCGCCCGTCGTGCGCCCGGGATGCGTCGGATTGCGGCACGTCCCGTACCACTCGTTCTGGCCGAGGACGCCCCAGGCGAACTCCGGCAGGTGCGTCTTGCCCACGACCACGGCGCCGGCGTCGACCAGGCGCTGGACGGCGTCGGCGTTTCGCGCAGGAACGTGCTCCGAGTAGAGACCGGAGCCGTACGTCGTCCGAACGCCTGCGGTGTCGAAGAGGTCCTTCACCGCGAGCGTCCTCCCGGCCAGCGGCCCGGGTCGCGGCTCCCCGGGCTCGACCCGGGTGATGAACGCGTTGTAGGAGTCGTCGCTCACGGCCGGATGCGCATTCCGGGAACCGGCTCACACGGCTCGGAGGGCGACCGTTGGCCGCAGACCACGGCCGCCCTCTCCGCCGTACCACGCCGGCGCAGGCGTCGGCGAGTGCTGTGAGACCGCCGTGATCCTCTCACGAAGCGAGCCCGCGCATGTACGGCTCGCGCCGCGGTCCGACCTTCGTGCGCACCGCGTACAGCGAGGTGGAGGCGGCGACGAAGAGGGTGCGCCAGTCCTCGCCGCCCCAGGTGAGATTCGCGGTCCGCTCGGGGACGCGGATCGTGCCGAGGTGCTCGCCGGCGGGCGAGAGAGCCCAGACGCCGCCCGGTCCCGTCACCCACACGTTCCCGCGCTCGTCGCATTTCATCCCGTCGACGACGCCGCCCTTCGCCTCGCCGCTGCCGATGCCCTCGTGGAGCACACGGCCTCTCGACAGCGAGCCGTCCTCCGCGACGTCGAAGACCTTGACGTGTGCGCGGGGCGTGTCGTCGACGTACAGCAGACTTTCGTCCGGGCCGAAGCACAGCCCGTTCGGCATCTCGAACTCGTCGCGGTCGACCACGAGGCGCAGCTCGCGGCCGTCCGGGGCCAGCCGGTACACGCCCTGGAACCCGAGCCGCCGCCGGCGGGGGTGTCCGTGGCCCGCCGTGCGGCCGTACCACGGGTCCCAGAAGTAGATCGCGCCGCTCGAGTGCACGCAGACGTCGTTCGGGCTGTTCAGCTCCTCGCCCTCGAACTCTCGAGCCAGCAGCTCCCGCTCGCCGCCCGGGCTCTCGCGCGCGAGCGCGCTCGTCGCGTGCTCGCAGACCACGAGGTTGAGATCGCGGTCGTACGTCATCCCGTTGGCCTTGTAGGAGAAGTTCCTCACCTCGACCACCCGCCCATCGTCGGGCGTGTACCTGCGCCGCACGTCCGCCTCGAGATCGGAGAACAGGAGGTTCCGCTGGACGGGGTGCCAGATCGGTCCCTCGACGAAGCCGAAGCCGGTGGCGACGCGCTCGACGCTCGTCCTCTCCTCGACGAGCTCGTGGAAGGCGTCCGACCTCGCCTCGATGCCGACCCCGGATTCCGTGCTCGCCACCCGCGTCCCGCTACTCGACGTCGACCCGATCCCCGACGGCCACGCGCCCGGCCTCGACGACCTCGCACCACACGCCGAAGGGCAGCGGCTCGCTGGTCTCGACGTCCGCGCGGTACTCCGCGATCGCGTCGAGGGTCTGCAGGTCTCGCTCGCCCGTGTCCGGGTCGAGCGTCGTCACGCGGCAGCGGCCGACGTTCCCGCGCGGCACCACCACCGCCTCGCCGATCGAGACGCGACGATGAAGCCAGCCGTCCTCGGCGTGTGCGTCGGGGCCCGCGACGCCGAACGTCATGCGGAAGCGCCGCCCGTCGACCGGGCCCTCGGTCCCAGCGGCTCGCGCGAGCGCGTCGAGGGACGCGGTCGAGACGAGCGAGGCGGCAGCCTCCGCGCCGCGGTCGAGGCCTGCGCCCGGCTCGTCTGCACGCACGAGTCGTGAGCGGCATCTCCGCGAGCTCGGAAAGGGCTCGGCCCACGGCCCGTGCGCCACCCGCCCGCTCACGGGACGCCCGTAGAAGTTCGTCTCGACGCGCTCGCCGAGCTCGAGCTCTCCCTCGGCCACCGACCCGTTCGGAAGGAGCACCCGAGCCTCCCGTTCTCGAGCTCGGCCCTTGCGCGCAGGAGGGCTCCCGCCCGCTTCGCGTTCACGAGCCGCCCCTCGGCGTCGACGAGGTAGAACGCGCGGTCGCCGGCGAGCCCCGTCGGCCCGAGCGTGGCCTCACGGAGGAGCGAGAGCGAAAGGCTCTTCATCGGCGTCTACGCGATCCAGGCGACGCGGCCGATCAGTCGACCTCGACGTGGATGCGCTTCTTCGCGTGGCGCAGCGGGCCGCCCTCGCGCTCGCCACGCACCGCGAGGATCTCCGCGAGGATGGACAGCGCCGTCTCCTCCTGCGTGTCCGCGCCGACGTCGAGCCCGCAGGGGCCGATGATCCGCTCGAGCGACTCCTCCTCGACCCCTGCCTCGAGCAGGCGCTCGCGGCGTCGCTCTTGGTTCCGACGCGAGCCGAGCGCGCCGATGTAGAACGCCTCGGTCTCGAGCGCGCCGATGAGCGCGGGCTCGTCGAACTTGTCGTCGTGGGTGAGGACGACGATCGCGGTCTGGTGGTCGGGTCGGACCTGCTCGAGCGCCTCGGCCGGCCACTCGACGATGAGCTCGTCCGCCGACGGGATCCGCTCCGGCGTCGCGAACTTGGCGCGCGCGTCGGCGACGATGGTGCGCCAGCCGAGGAGCTTCGCGGCCCGGCACATCGCCTCGGCGGTGTCGACTGCGCCGTACACGAACAGTCGTGGAGGCGGTCCGTACCACTCGGCGAACACCTTCGACCCGTCGTCGAGCGTCAGCAGCCGGTTGCGGCCTCGCCGGATGAGCTCGTCGAACCGTCCGACCGCCTCTTCGAGCCCGTCGCCGACGCGCTCGCCGGACTCGAGCACGAGAACCTTCGTTCCCGCC
This sequence comes from uncultured Gaiellaceae bacterium, assembly GCA_963831285.1. Taxonomy (GTDB): domain Bacteria; phylum Actinomycetota; class Thermoleophilia; order Gaiellales; family Gaiellaceae; genus GMQP-bins7. The sequence continues at coordinate 123,613 of CAWHPO010000011.1, forward strand.
TCCTCGCCCTCGACCGCCGTGAAGAGGATTCCGCGCTCATCGGACTCGCGCACGTCCGCGAGCCGGTGGATGAGGCTCACCGGCGCCGTCGAGTGTCGCTCATCACTCGACCCGCTCGAGGAACACGTCGATCTCGCCCCCGCACGGCAGGCCGACGCTCCAGGCGAGGTCGTCATCGATGCCGTAGGAGAGGAGCTTCGGCTCGCCCGTCGCGAGCACCTCCTGCGCATTCTCGAACACGTCGCTCTCCACGCAGCCGCCGGAGACGGAGCCGCACATCTTCCCGGACTCGGAGATCGCGAGGCTCGCGCCGATGGGCCGCGGCGCCGAGCGCCGCGTCGCGACGACCGTCGCGACGACGACCTGCTCCCCCTCCTCCTTCCAGCGGTCGATCTCGGGAAGGATCTCCTTCACGCTGCATGCCTCCTTTCGATGCCGGCCAGCACCGCGCCAAGCTCTTCGAGACTCCGCAGATTATGGCCCGGCAAGAACCGGTCGACGAAGGGGAGCGCCGCGCGCATCCCGCCCGCGAGCGGCTGGTACTCGGGGTTGCCCTTCAGCGGATTGACCCAGACGACCGCGAACGCGGCGCGCGCGAGCTTTGCCATCTCGCGAGCGACGAGGTCCGGGTCGTCGCGCTCCCAGCCGTCGGAGACGATCACGACCACGGCGCCGCGCGAGAGCGCACGCCTGCCGTAGACCGCGTTGAGCTCGGCCAGCGAGGCGCCGATCCGCGTCCCGCTGCCCCAGTCGACCGCCGCCTCGTGCGCGCGCGCGAGCGCCGCTTCGGGGTCGCGCGTGGCGAGGTCGGGGGTGAGCCGCGTCAGGCGCGTGCCGAACGCGAACGCCTCCACGCCGTGCCCCGTGCCGACGATCGCGTGGAGATAGAACAGCAAGGCTCGCGCGTAGGCGTCCATCGAGCCCGAGATGTCGCAGAGGACGACCAGCTTGCGGGGCACCGTCTTGCGCGCCCTCCAGGCCAGCTCGACCGGGTCCCCTCCCGAGCGCAGCGACGTCCGGTTGAGGCGGCGCAGGTCGAGGCGGTCACCCCGTGGGTCGGGCACCCGGCGGCGGGAGCTTCGCCGCGGCCGGGTCCGCGCGATCGCAGCCATGAGCCGGCGCACGCGCTCGAACTCCTCGGGAGTCATCTCCGCGAAGTCCTTCTCGCGCAGGAGCTCCTGGCCGGAGGCCCCGAGCTCGAGGAGCGCCTCGGGCTCCTCCGCATCCACGCCCTCCGCGCCGGACTCCAATGCGCCCCGGACGACGCGGTCCGCGTACACGCGGCGCTCCTCCTGCGCGCACGAGGGGCGCGATCGGCCCGCGCAGGAACCACGCCACGAACGCCCGGTCGAAGAGCTCGAGCTCGTCGTGGCGCGACGACCAGTGTCTGCCGAAGGGTGAAGTAGACGTCGTCCTGGCGCGTGAGGTCGACGGCGCCGAGACCGCGCACCGCATCGCCGACCCTGCCCGGCCCGACCTCGATCCCGACCTCGCGCAGCACGCGCCCGAAGGTCACGACGTGCCGCACCATGGCGCCGCCTTGCATCTCCTAGCGCGTCGCCGCGGCCCGCGCCTCTTCGACGAGACCGACGAGGGTCTCGTCGCGCACCGCCTCGATGTCCTCCCGGTACTTGAGCACCGAGCCGAGCGTCTGCTCGACGACGTCCGCGTCGATCTCCTCGCGCCCGAGCGCGGCGAGCGCCTGGCCCCAGTCGATCGTCTCCGCGACGCCGGGCGACTTCGCGAGGTCGAGAGCGCGGAGGCCGCGGACGAACGCAGCCGCCTCTCGCGCGAGGCGCTCGGGGATCCCGGGGACGCGGAGCAGGACGATCTCGACCTCGCGCTCGATCGACGGATGCCCGATCCAGTGGAACAGCACGCGACGCTTCAGCGCATCGTGCAGCTCGCGCGTCCGGTTCGAGGTCAGTACGACTGCCGGCTTGCGGCGAGCGCGAACGGTGCCGAGCTCGGGAATCGTGATCTGGAAGTCGGAGAGGATTTCCAGCAGGAACGCCTCGAACTCCTCGTCCGCGCGGTCGATCTCGTCGATGAGCAGCACCACCGGCCCGTCCGAGTCGATCGCGTCGAGGAGCGGCCGGCGGATGAGGAACTCCGGGCCGAAGAGCTCCTCCTCGGACACCGTGCCCTCCTGCGCGGCCCGGATGTGCAGGAGCTGACGTGGGTAGTTCCACTCGTAGACCGCGTGCGAGACGTCGAGCCCCTCGTAGCACTGGAGCCTGATCAGGCGCGCGTCGAGCGCCGTCGCGAGCGCCTTCGCCGCCTCGGTCTTGCCCACGCCGGCCTCTCCCTCGAGCAGCACCGGCTTCTCGAGCGCGAGCGCCAGGAAGAGCGCGGTCGCGAGGCCCCGATCCGGGAGGTAGTCGGCCCGACGAAGGGCCGCGTCGAGCTCGTCGATCGTGCGGAACGCGCTCACGCGGCCAGGGTAGCTCTCCGAGCCCGGTGCAATCGTCGAGCGGCGGCCCGCTAGATGGTCGACGCCACGAGATCGCCATCTCCGGGGCGTGAGCTGGCCGCTCCGGGGCGCGACGGGAGAGCGGTGGCGAGGCTCGACGCCGCTCTCCCGTTGCGAAGCGCACGCCCGACGCCAGGCCGCTGCGCGGCCTGCGTCCGGGCGGAAGCGGCCCGGACGCGCCAGCTCGCGCATCCGGACGCGCGAGATCGTGGGATCGATCATCTAGGCTTGGTGCCGGAGCGGGCTCGAGGGGGGCCCTACTCCCGCGGAGGGGCTTGCGGGAACGGGGCCCGTGCCGCCGGCTCAGCTCTCGTCGACCCCGTCGTCTCCGCTGATGAGCTCCCAGGCGCGCCGGAGCTTCTGGTTCAGCTCGCTGCGATCGACGTCCTCGGCGCCGTGCACCTCGAGCGAGCCTGGGTTGCCGGTCGGTTCCGGCAGGCGGGCAGCGTCTGCCGAGGCGAGGTCGAGCGTCACGCCGCGCTCGTAGATCTGGACGATCTGCTGCGCGTCGACGAACCGCAGCCCGCCGGGCAGCGTGGTCGTGTCGATCACGATGCCGTCGAACACGTCTGCCTCGGCGTCGGCCAGGACCTTCCGCACCGCGCCGAGCTTCTCGCCGTCGCTCGCGAAGACCGCAACGCCCGGCTCGAGCAGCAGGTACGAGCTGGGCGGACCGAGATCGGCCATGCGTCGGACGATAGCGCCGCGCGGCCCGGGGTCGGCTAGCGTTCGCGCCATGCCCGAGCTCAACGCCATCGGGATCGTCGTCTCCGACTCTGCGCGGTCGATCGCCTTCTACCGGCTGCTCGGCATCGCGCTCCCGGAGGAGGGTGAGGGCCACATCGAGGCGGCGCTTCCCAACGGAGCTCGCCTGATGCTCGACTCCGAGGACGTCATCCGCAGCTTCCGTCCCGACTGGAGCCGGGCAACGGGAAATCAGCTCGCGCTCGCGTTCGAGTGCGCGAGCCCCGCCGACGTCGACGACGTCTACGAGCGCGTCGTCGCAGCCGGCTTCGAGGGCGAGAAGGAACCGTGGGACGCGTTCTGGGGCCACCGGTACGCCCAGCTGCGCGATCCCGACGGCGTCCCGATCGACCTGTACGCCCCGCTTGCCTGAGCTCGCGAACGCTCGTCACCGGCGCCCTCGGCTGCCTCGGCGCGTGGACGCTGAAGGCGCTCGTCGCGCTCGGCGAGGAGCCGGTGGGCTTCGACCTCGGCGCCGACGACGCACGCCTCCGGCTCGTACTCTCCGACGAGGAGCGGTCGCAGGTGACGCTCGTCGAGGGGGACGTGGCCGATGCGGCTGCCGTCGGCCGGGCGCTCGACGACCACGCGATCACGAACGTCGTCCACCTCGCCGCCCTGCAGTTGCCGTTCTGCCGCGCGGACCCGGAGCGCGGCGCGCGGGTCAACGTCACCGGCACCGTCGTCGTCTTCGACGCCGTCAAGGCGCGGCTCGCGCGCATCCGCGGGCTCGCGTACGCGAGCTCGCGGCGGTCTACGACGTCGCCGACCCCTCGCCCGCCCCCGAGTCGGGCGGGACTGCGCCGTCGAGTCTCTACGGGGTGTTCAAGCTCGCGAACGAGGGCACGGCGCGCGTGTACTGGGACGACGACGACGTCGCGTCGATCGGCATCCGCCCGTACGTCGTGTACGGCCTCGGCCGCGACCAGGGGCTCACGTCGGGGCCGACGCTCGCGATGGAGGCCGCCGCCCGCGGCGAGGGATTCACGATCGCCTTCGGGGGACCGCGCAGTACGACTTCGCGCCCGACGTCGGTCGGGCGTTCGCGCTCGCCGGCCCGCGCGGCGACGGACGGCGCCCACGTCGCGAATTTTCCGGGGGTGCCGTCGACGATGCAGGAGGTCGTCGACGCGATCGAGGCGGCGGCGCCCGGCAGTCGCAGGTCGCGTGTTCTGGGAAGAGGGCCAGCTCCCGTTCCCGGAGTCGCTGCAGGGCGGCCCTGCTGGAGCGCCTGATCGGGCCGATGACGGGGACGCCGCTCGCGGACGGCGTGCGCGCGACGGTCGAGCACTTCCGAGCCGGCGGCGAGCCACGCAGCCCAGCCGCATGGCCAGCCCACCCTGACCGTTCGTGACCTGAACCGCGCGACGCTCGCCCGCCAGCTCCTGCTGCAGCGCAGGCGGATGTCGCCGATCGCGGTGATCGAGCGGCTCGTCGGGATGCAGGCGCAATGGCCGTCGGCGCCATACGTCGGCATCTGGACCCGTACGACCGGCTTCCGGCGTGGGACGCTCGAGCGCGCGCTCGAGCGCGGAGACGTCGTCAAGGCGACGGTGATGCGCCAGACCCTGCACCTCGTGACGCCGCGCGACTACGGCCTCATCCGCGCCGCGATGAGCGAGACGAACTTCCCGTGGGAGACGCCGCTCGCGAAGGAGCTGGCGCGGTCGGTCCGCGAGCTCGCGGCCGGCGGCCCGGTCACGGCAGAGGAGGCGCTCGAGCACGTCGAGCGGAACCACGGCCTGACCGGCCTCGCGGCGCGGCGAGCGTGGCGCGCGGCGCGTATGCGCGCCCATCTCCTCCACCACCACGAGACCGCGCTCTGGCGCGCGCGGCCCGAGGGCAGGTTCGTCGCGCTCGAGGAGCCCGAGACGCACGACCCGATCGAGGCCCGTGCCGAGATGCTGCGCCGCTACCTCACCGCGTTCGGCCCTGCCTCCCGTCGCGACGTCGTGGCGTGGAGCATGATGCACGTGCCCGAGATCCAGCGCGCTCTCGATCGGCTCGAGCCGCTGCGCCGCTTCCGCGACGAGCGCGGACGCGAGCTCCTCGACGTGCCGCGAGCGCCGCTCCCCGACGCCCGACACTCCCGCCCCGGTTCGCTTCCTGCCGAAGTGGGACAACGTTCTGCTCGCCTGGGCCGATCGGACCCGCATCCTCCCGGAGCCGTACCGCAAGGCCGTGATCGGCGTGAACGGTGACGTCGCGCAGACGTTCCTCGTCGACGGGTTCGTCGCCGGGCTCTGGCGCGTCGAAGGGCGGCAGCGTCCGGATCGAGCCGTTCGCGTCGCTCTCGCGCACCGAGCGCCGCGACGTCGAGGAGGAGGCCGGCCGCCTCGAGGCGTTCCTCGCGGACTGACGGCGCGCGCGAGCAGCTCCGAAGGTCAGTGGACGAGCGGCTCGAGCGTGTCCCGCGCGATGAGGAAGCCGCGCTCGACGAGCTCCTCCGTCGCCTCGAATGCACGGTCCTCGTGCTCGATCGAGACGACGTAGTCGTACCCGGCGCGATAGAGCGCGGCGAGGAAGCGGTTCCAGCGCACCTCGCCGAGACCGGGGAGCCGCGGTACCTGCCAGCCCATCCCGAGGGACACGATCCCGTTGCGATAGAGACCGTCGCGGTCGATCTCCAGATCCTTCGCGTGGACGTGGAGGAGCTTTGACGCGTAGTCGCGCACGACGCGCTCGTAGTCGATCTGGAGCCACACGAGGTGGGACGGATCGAGGTTGAGCCCGAAGCTGGGGCTGTCGACGATCGAGAACAGCTCGTCCCACATGGCGGGCGTAGCGGCGAGGTTGGTGCCGCCCGGCCACTCGTCCCAGCTGAAGATCATCGGGCAGTTCTCGATCGCGATCTTCACCCCGCGCGACTCGGCGTAGTCGACGAGCCTCGGCCAGACCTTGCGGAACTCGCGGAAGTTGTCGGGGACGTTCTTCGTCTGGTCGCGCCCGACGAAGGTGCCGACGAGACCGACCTCGAGCTTCGCGGCCGCGTCGATCACCTTCTTCAGGTGCGCGTTCGCCGCGCGGCGCTCGGCGGCGTCGGGATGGAGGTTGTTGGGGTAGTAGGCGAGCGACGAGATCTCGAGCCCGTTCCGATCGAGCAGGTCGCGAACCTCACCGACCTCGACCCGGGTGACGTCGATGTGCGACGTCCCTGCGTAGCGGCGGCGCACGCCCCCTGCGGCCGGCCAGCAGGCGACCTCGAGCATCTGGAAGCGCTCGCTCGCGGCCCACTCGGCGACCTGCTTCAGCGATCGGCGAGGAAACGGCGCGGTCAGGAGCCCGAGCTTCACGCGCCCGTCATCCGGCGACGACGGGGTTGGTGAGCGACTCGAGGCCCTCGATCTCGATCGTCACCTCGTCGCCCGGCTGCAGCAGGCGCTGCGGGTCGCGGAAGACCCCGACGCCGGCGGGGGTGCCCGTGAGGATCAGGTCGCCGGGCTCGAGCGTCGTCGTCTGCGACGCGTACGCGATGACCTCGTCGACTCCGAAGACGAGGTTCGCGGTGGTGGAGTCCTGCAGCACCTCGCCGCTCACGATCGCGCGGATCCGCAGCGCGTGCGGGTCGGAGATCTCATCGCGCGGCGTCATCGCGCCCACCGGGCAGAAGGTGTCGGGCGACTTCCCGCGCGTCCACTGTCCGTCCGAGAACTGCAGGTCGCGCGCGCTCACGTCGTTCGCGCACAGGTAGCCGCGCACCGCCTCGAAGGCGTTCTCCTTCGAGACGCCCCGGACGCGCTCGCCGATCACGACGCCGAGCTCCGCCTCGTAGTCGCACTTCGTGACGAGCGGCGGGATCACGATCGCCTCGCCGGGGCCGATCAGCGCGGTCGTCCACTTCGCGAAGAGGAGCGGCTCCTTCGGCAGCTCGACGCCTTGCTCCTCCGCGTGGTCCGAGTAGTTGAGGCCGACGCAGACGATCTTCCCGGGACGCGCGATCGGCAGCACGGCGAAAACCTACTTCGGCCGACTCCGCCGCCGCGTGCTGTACTGCAGGCATGCGCATCGCGGTCCTCGGGAGCGGAAACGTGGGATCCGCCCTGGCGGAGAGCTGGCGCGAGAAGGGCCACGACGTGTCGGTCTCGACGCGCGAGACGGTCGCCGAGACGGCGGCGGCCGGCGACGTCGTCGTCCTCGCCGTGCCGGCGTCGGCGGCCACGGACGTCCTCGGCGAGGCGGGCTCGCTCGACGGGAAGATCCTCGTCGACGCCACGAACAACCTCTCGGGCGGGCCGCCTGGTCTCGTGATCGCCGAGCTCGTGCCGGGGGCGCGGTACGTGAAGGCCTTCAACGCCGTGTTCGCACAGTTCATGCACGACACGCCGACGAGCCCTCCCGCGTCGCTCGTCTACTCCGGCGACGACGCAGACGCGAAAGCGACGGTCGCTCAGCTCGTCCGCGACGTCGGCCTCGAGCCGGTCGACGCCGGCGGATCGGAGGTCACGCCGCTCGTGGAAGCGTTCGCGCAGCTCATCATCGGCATCGCGTACGGGCAGGGTCGCGGCCCGTTCGCCTACCGCTTCCAGCCGAGCTGAGCACGCTCGAGGAGAGGCTCGACGAGTGAGCCTGCCGGCCTCCCTCGTCGACGAGCTGCGGGCCCGCCTCGGCGACGAGCACGTCTTCTCCAAGCCGGAGCAGCTCCGCGTCTACGAGTGCGACGGCCTGACGGGCCACCGTGCGCTGCCGGAGCTCGTCGTCTTGCCCGGCTCGACCGAGGACGTGCAGACCGTCCTCCGCGCGTGCCACCGCGACGCAGTGCCCTTCGTGGCCCGGGGAGCGGGAACCGGGCTCTCGGGAGGCGCGACGCCGCTGGCCGGCGGGATCGTGGTGTCGCTCGCCCGGATGAACCGCATCCTCGAGATCGACCTCGACAGCCAGCGCGTCGTCGTCGAGCCGGGGGTGACGAACCTCGACGTCACGCGCGCGGTCGCGGGCGACGGCTTCTTCTACGCGCCCGACCCCTCGAGCCAGCAGGTGTGCACCATCGGCGGCAACGTCGCCGAGAACTCGGGCGGCGCGCACTGCCTGAAGCACGGCTTCACCGTCCACCACGTCACGGGCCTCACCTTCGTGCTGCCGGACGGCGACGTCGTCGAGCTCGGCGGCAAGGCCCTCGACCCGGACGGGCCCGACCTCCTGGGCGTGCTCGTCGGCTCCGAGGGGACGCTCGGAATCGCCACGCGCATCACGCTCCGCGTCGTCCGCTCGCCGCAGGCCGTCCGAACCCTCCTCGCCGCCTTCCACACGATGGACGCCGCGGGCGCCGCCGTCTCCGGAATCGTCGCGGCCGGGGTCATGCCGTCGGCGATCGAGATGATGGACCGCCTCACGATCGAGGCCGCCGAGCGCGCGGTCGCGCCCGGGTACCCGGACGGCGCGGGCGCCGTGCTCCTCGTCGAGCTCGACGGCGTCGCCGAGCAGGTCGAGGACGACGCGGCCGAGGTGGAGCGCATCTGCGCCGAGTGCGGCGCGTTCGAGCTGCGCGCGGCCACGAACGACGCGGCTCGCGCTCTCCTCTGGAAGGGCCGCAAGTCGGCCTTCGCCGCGATGGGCCGGATCGCGACCGACTACTACGTGCAGGACGGCGTCGTGCCGCGCACGCGGCTGCCCGAGGTGCTCCGCGAGATCGAGGCACTGTCGGCTCGGCATGGGCTGCGCGTCGGGAACGTCTTCCACGCGGGGGACGGCAACCTGCACCCGCTCGTCCTGTACGACGCCGAGGCGGGCGAGACCGAGCGCGCACGCGAGCTCGCGGAGGCGATCCTCGACGCCTGCCTCGAGGCGGGCGGCTCGCTCACCGGCGAGCATGGCGTCGGCATGGACAAGGCCTGCTCGATGCCGCGGATGTTCTCGGAGCGCGACCTGCAGGTGTTCGAGCCGGCTGCGCCGGGCGTTCGATCCCGCCGGGATCTGCAACCCCGGCAAGGTGATCCCCACGCCGAGGCTCTGCGGCGAGGTGCCCGGTCCCTACCGCCTCCACGCCCTCGAGAGGATCGGCGTTGCCGAGCGTCTCTAGCCTCGAGGAGGCCTCGGCGCTCTTCGCCGCGGCGCATGCGGAGGGACGCCGGCTGCGGATCGGCGAGGACGTCACCGCCGGCGGCCTCCAGCGGGTCCTCGAGCACGACCCGGGCGACCTGACCTGCACGGTCGAGGCGGGGATCCGGCTCTCGGCGCTCGGCCGAGGCGCTCGCGGCCACCGGCCAGCGGCTCTCGCTCGATCCTCCGGGAGACCCGACGATCGGAGCGGTCGTGGCGGGCAACCTCTCCGGCCCGCTGCGGCACCGGTTCGGCGCTCCGCGCGACCTCGTGCTCGGCGCGACGCTCGTCCTCGGCGACGGGACGGTCGCGAGCGCGGGAGGGAAGGTCGTGAAGAACGTCGCCGGCTACGACCTGGCGCGGCTCGTCTGCGGCTCCGAGGGGCGCCTCGCCTTCGTGGCGCGCGTCAGCCTCCGGCTCCATCCTCTGCCCGCCGCGGCACGGACGCTCGTCGTCGAGACGGAGCACGCGGCGCGCGTCGTCTCGCAGCTCCAGCGCTCGCAGCTGCAGCCGAGCGCGCTCGACGTGCTGCATCCGGGGCGTGTCGCCGCGCTGTTCGAGGGCTCGCCACGGGCCGTCGCCGCTCAGCTCGAGGCGGCGCGCGCGCTCGTCGGCGGCGCGGAGGCGGACGGCGCGGTGTGGGACGAGTCGCGGACGCGGCAGGCGGCAGCGAGCGGGCGCGTGCGCTTCGCGCCAGGCGACCTCGCCGCGGTGCTGGCCAACATCGAGGACGCGGTCGTTCGTCCGGCGGCAGGCGTCGCCTACACGGCGGCCTCTTCCGCAAGTTGCAAGTTGTTACAAGTGCCGAGCGAATCCGCCGCCCGGGTCGCAGACCGCATCACGCGAGAGCTCGACCCGCATGGGGTCCTCGACGTAAGCCCATGCCGGCGCTTGCAACACGTTGTTGCAAGGTCGCTCGAGCGCACTTCGGAGCGGCCGTGATCCGCGAGTACACCTCCGATTGCGTCCACTGCGGGTTCTGCCTTCCGACGTGCCCGACCTACGTCCTCTGGCACGAGGAGATGGACTCGCCGCGCGGACGCATCCACCTGATGGACGCGCGTCTCGACGGCACGATCAAGCTCAATGCAACCGTGGCCCAGCACTTCGACCGCTGCCTCGGGTGCATGGCGTGCGTGTCGTCGTGCCCGTCGGGCGTCCGCTACGACCGCCTGATCGAGAGCACCCGCGCCGTCGTCGAGGAGGAGGTGCTGCGCTCGGTGAGCGACGGCTTCGTCCGCGGGCTCCTCTTCCGCGTCCTGCCCTATCCGACGCGCATGCGCGTCGCGCTCGACCTCGCCGCGATCGGGCGGGCGCTGCCGTTGCCGAAGCGGCTCCGCCCCCTCGTGGACGTGGCGCCGCCGTGGCGCGGGCAGGGCGAGGTCGCACGCGTGACTCCGGCCGAAGGCGCCCCGCGCGCGCGGGTCGGCCTCCTCACCGGCTGCGTGCAGCGCGCCGTGTTCTCCGACGTGAACGCCGCCACCGCGCGCGTCCTCGCCGCGGATGGCTTCGAGGTCGTGGCGCCGGCGCAGGGCTGCTGCGGTGCGCTCTCGGTGCACGCGGGGCGGCTCGAGGAGGGCAAGCGCTTCGCGCGGCGCCTCGTCGACGCCTTCGAGGACGTCGATCTGATCGTCGTGAACTCGTCCGGCTGCGGATCGCACCTGAAGGAGCTCGGCTGGCTGCTCGGCGACGACCGGGCCGAGCGCTTCGCCGAGAGGGTGCGCGACGTCGGCGAGCTCCTCGCGGAGGCACGTCCGCGAGCGTCGCGGCACCCGCTGCCCGCCACGCTCGCGCTCCAGGACTCGTGCCACCTCCGGCACGCGCAGCGCCTGCCGCTGGCGTCGCTCGCGTCGCTCGGCCGGATTCCGGCGCTCGAGGTCGTCGAGCCCGCCGAGCAGGACCTGTGCTGCGGCTCCGCCGGGATCTACAACGTCGTCCAGCCCGACGCGGCCCGCACGCTCGGGGACCGCAAGGCGTCCCACGTCCTCGCGACCGGAGCCCAGGCGTTCGCGAGCGCGAACCCGGGCTGTCTCGTGCAGGTCGCCCAAGCCCTGCGGCGCGCCCGCCGACCGCTGCCTGCGCTCCACCCCATCGAGCTCGTCGACGCATCCATCCGGAACGTCGGGGCGGCGCGCCTGCTCAGCTCTGCGAGACGCTGACCGGACGCAGCTCGTCGAGCCGGTCGACGCCGGCGAGCGCCGGGAAGAGCTTCCACCAGGCCCCGGCCACGACGATCGTCGCCACGCCTCCGAGCACGACGGCCGGCACGGCGCCGATCAGCGCGGCGGCGACTCCCGACTCGAAGGCGCCGAGCTCGTTCGAGGCGCTGATGAAGACCATCTCGACGGCCGTCACCCGTCCGCGCAGCTCGTCCGGGGTGACGAGCGGGAGGATCGTCGAGCGCAGGACGACGCTGACCGTGTCGAATGCCGAGCCGAGCGCGAGCGCGAGCATCGACAGCCACATCGTCCGCGAGAGCCCGAAGACGATCATGCAGACGCCGAACCCGGCGACGACCACGAACAGCTTCGGCCCCGCCTGGCGCTGGATCGGATAGCGGGCGATGAACCCCGCGCAGACGAGCGAGCCGACCGCGGGCGCCGCCCGGAGGAAGCCGAGGCCCGTCGGCCCCACCTCGAGGATGTCCCGAGCGAACACGGGCAGGAGAGCGACCGCACCGCCCAGGAGCACAGCGAAGAGATCGAGTGAGATCGCCCCGAGCAACACGTTCGTCCGCCGGATGAGCCGCACGCCCGCGAGCACCTCTCCGAGCCCGGCCGCGCCGTCGGAAACCGGCAGCCGTCCGCTCCGCATGGCGATGACGCAGCCCAGCGCCACGAGGGCCAGCAGCATCGCGACGATGTAGACGAGCTCGGGCTGGATCGCGAAGAGGATCCCGCCGATGGCCGGTCCGACGACCGCCGAGCCCTGGAACGCGATCGAACGCTGTGCGAGGGCGCTCACGAGGATCTCCTCGGGCACGAGCGACGGCGTGAGCGATCGCCCCGCCGGCGCGCCGATCGCGCTGCCGACTCCCTGCAGGAACGCGAGCACGAAGAACGGCCAGACCTTGCTCGCACCGGCCGCCGTGACCGCGAGGAGCCCCGAGAGCACGACGAGGTTGAGCAGGAGCATGACCATGAGCAGACGTCGCCTCGGCAGTCGGTCGGCGAGGTGGCCTGCCGGCAGCGCGAGCAGCGGAAGCGGCAGGAACTCGGCGAGCCCCACGAGGCCGAGGTCGAGCGGATTCCCGCGAACCGCGTACACCTGCCACCCGATGGCGACGAACGCCATCTGCAGCGCGAACGCCTCCGCGACGAGCGAGGACCAGAAGAGGGCAAAGTCGCGGTGCCGGAACGCGGACAGCCCGGCGCTCGACATGGACGAGGCTCAGGCCGCGGCCGGCTCGTCGCTCGGCGTCTCGCCCCCAGCGCCGAACGCGACCTCGAGCTTCGTGATCCGCGCACCGTCGATCCCCACGACGCACAGCTCGAGCCCGTCGGTCGCCACGACGTCGCCGACCTCGGGCGCCCGGCCGAGCTCGCCGAACACGAGGCCCGCCATCGTGTGGAAGTCCTCCTGCTCCAGCTCCGTGCCGAACTCCTCGTTGAAGTCGTCGATCGTGTACGCGCCGTCGATGCGGACGTGGCTGTCGTCGAGCCGCTCGACGGACGTGTCGGGGAGATCGAACTCGTCCTCGATGTCGCCCACGATCTCCTCCAGCACGTCCTCGAGCGTGACGATGCCGTCCATGTCGCCGTACTCGTCCACGACGATCGCCAGGTGCTGCTTCTCGCGCCTGAAGTCCGCGAGGAGAGCGGCGAGGTCCTTCGTCTCCGGCACGACGAAGGCCGGCCGGACGAGCGACTCGAGCTCGACGGAGGCGATCCCCAGGTCGTGGATCGCGGAGAAGAGGTCGCGGACGTGGAGGACGCCCAGCATGTCGTCGAGCGAGCCGCGGTAGACGGGGTAGCGCGTGAACGGCGAGTCGACGACGGCTCGAAGCGCTTCCTCCGGCGGCATCTCCGCGGCGATCGCAACGACGTCGGGCCGCGGCACCATCACCTCGGACACCTCCTTCGAGGCGAAGTCGAAGACCTTGTAGAGCATCTCCTCCTCGGCCTCCTCGAGCTCACCCACGTCCTCCGCCGCGCCGACGCTGTGGCGGATGTCCTCGCGCGTGTACGCGAGCATCCCGGCCGGGGCCGGCGTCACGCGCAGCAGCCGGAGAACGGCGTTCGACGACACCTGCAGCAGCCAGACGATCGGGTGCGCGATCCGGCTGAGCAGGTCGAGCGGACTGGCCAGCACCATGGCGAGGCGTTCCGCCTTCTGCAGCGCCACGGCTTTCGGCACGAGCTCGCCGAGGATGACCGAGACGTACGTGAGGAGCGCGAACGCGAGGAGGAAGCTGACGGTGCCCGAGAGCGGAGGCTCCATCAGGTCGGAGATCAGGGGCTCGCCGATGGCGCCGACCAGGATCGCGAAGACCGTGATCCCGAGCTGCGTCGCGCTGATGAAGCGCACGGGCTCGTCCATCAGGCGAAGCGCGACGCGCGCGCCCCGCCCGCCCTTGAGCGCGCGCTCCTCGAGGCGGGCTCGGCGTGCGGTGATGAGCGCGTACTCCGCGGCCACGAACACCGCGCTCCCGAGCACGAGCAGGAGCACGATCACGATGCGGAGAACGACGCTCATGGCCCGCGCAGGGCGCCGATACTAGGCGGAATCTCGTCGCCCATCGATCAGGCCGCAGTATAGGTAACGGCTCCGTCGGCCCCGTGGCGCCGAGCTGCGCCTTCGTGGACGAGCCGCTCCAGGTGCGAGAGCGTCTCCGCGATGGCGAACCGCCGTCCCGCGGGCGGGAGGTCGGCGCCGAAGAGCGAGAGGGAGACGGCGTAGCCCGTCTGCGGCTCGGTCCCGAGCAGTCCGGTGGTCTCCTCGAGGCGGAGACGGTGATGCTCCTTCAGCTCGCGGGCGCGTCCCGCGGGGTTCTCGATGGGATCGCCGTGTCCGGGGAGCGCGATGCGAGGCGCGAGCTCGATCGTCCGGTCGAGCGCCGAGAGGTAGTCGCCGAGGGGGTCGGGGCGGCTCGCGGGCCAGAGCCCGACGGTGGGCGTGATCCGCCCCAGGAGATGATCGGCGGCGACGAGCACGCCGTCCTTCAGCAGGCAGAGCTGCCCGTCGGCATGACCGGGCGCGGCGACGAGCTCCCAGCCGTCGACGTGCTCCCCGTCCCTGACGAGGAGCGGGTCGCGCTGGTAGCGGACGAACGGCCGGTAGACCGAGCTCTGCCCGACGAGCTCCGCGGTGACGCCTTCCGGCGCGCCGTGTTGCTCGAACCAGCCGACGAGCCGTTCCGACCAGGCGGGATTGCCCCAGACGAGCTCGCACTGCGCGTAGTCGAGCGAGCCCTGCACGACGGGCGCGCCGGTCAGCTCGTGGAGATCGGCAGCGGCACCGACGTGGTCGGGGTGGAAGTGCGTCACGAAGATCGTCGCGACGCGGCCACCGGCCTGCTCCAGCTCGAGGGCCCAGGCCCCCTTCGCGTCGGGCAGGCCGACGCCGGTGTCGACCACCGTCCACCCCTCCTCGCCCGGGAGGAGGTACGCGTGCACGTGTCCCGGACGCGTCGGCAGCGGGAGCGTGACGCGGCGAATCCCGCCCTCGAGCACGTCCATCGCACGACTCTACAGCCGGCCCTTGGCGATCGAACACATGTTCTATACTCGACGGATGCGGGTCGAGTACCGATCCACGTCCAACCGGAGCCTCGCACCGTGATCTGGCGACGCGGGGGACGAGCCCCGCTTACACTCGACGCTCCACCACGCTGCTCAGTCGACGTGGCCAACGACAGAGAGGAACGAGATGGCGTACGGAATCGTGCATCACTTTCCGGGCGGTACGGAGGAGCAGTACAAGGCGTCACTCGCGGCCGTGCATCCTGGGGACGGTCTGCCGGAAGGCCAGATATTCCACGCGGCCGGACCGTCGGAGGGTGGTTGGACGGTTGTGGCGGTCCACGACTCCAAGGAGAGTTGGGAGCAGTTCCGCGACGGGATCCTGATGCCTCGAATGCAAGCGGGCATCGAAGGCGGCTTCCCCACGCCGCCACAGGAGACTGCGTTCGAGGTCCACAACCTGCAGCCGTAGCGATCAGGCAACGACGCTCCACGGAAGGCTCGCCCTGGCGGGCCTTCTTTCGGCCGGCCTCGAGCTCGTACGTCCGGCAGTCCAGTTCTCTGCGGCGATCGTTCGGATGAGCCGCCCCGAGTACCGAGTCGAGCCGTGCAAGAGCGCGTTGAACCCGGTTCGTGGGATGCCCTTCAAGTGGTCGCTCAACCCCTACATGGGCTGCGCGCACCGCTGCACGTTCTGCTATGTCCGCCACTTCGAGGAGCGCGCCGACCGCCCGTCCGACGACCGGTACGGACGGTCCATCCGCGTCAAGTCGAACGTCGCAGAGGTGCTCCGCGGCGAGCTCGCGCGGAGGTCCTGGGCGCGCGAGGAGGTCGCGCTCGGGACGGCGACGGATCCCTACCAGCCCGCGGAGGGACGGTTTCGGCTAACGCGCGCGTGCCTCGCGGAGCTCGACGCGAGCTGGACGCCGTTCTCGATCGTGACTCGCGGCCCGCTCGTCGTGCGCGACGTCGACCTCCTCCAGCAAGCCGGCGGTCGGGCGGGGGCCGAGGTGTGCTTCTCGCTGCCGACGCTGGACGAGCGCGTCTGGCGTACGACCGAGCCGGGGACCGCGCCGCCTGCCAGCCGGCTCGAGGCCGTCCGCAGGCTCGCCGCGCGGGCGTGGATGTCGGGGTCGGCGTGGCGCCGATCCTCCCCGGGCTCTCGGACGCGCCCGAGCAGCTGACGGCGGTCGTCCGCGCCGCGCGCGCAGCGGGAGCGCGGACGATCTGGGCGAGCGTCGTGCATCTGCGGCCCGGCGTGCGCGAGCACTTCCTCGAAGCCCTCGGGCGCGACTGGCCCGAGGAGGTCGGACGCTACGAGGCGCTCTTCGCGACGCGGGCCTACCTGCCGGCGGCGATGACGACGCCGATCCTCGAGCCCGTCCGACAGGCAGCGGCCACGACCCCCGGTCCGCGGCGTCGCGAGCCTCGTCCGCCTTCGCCTCGCCAGCTCGCGCTCGCCGTCTGAGCGCGTCCGGCCCGGCGGTGCGAAAGAGGATCTTGCCGACCCGCGCCGTAGAATCGCGGCGTGGCCGACGAGATCACCTGCCTCATCGCGGACGACCACGAGGTGGTCCGGGAAGGGCTCAGGCTCGCCCTCTCGCGCTCCCCGCGCATCCGCGTGATCGGCGAGGCCGCGGACGGAGCGTCCGCCGTGGCCCTCGCCGAAGGCGCCGGCCCGACGTCGTGATCATGGATCTGCGCATGCCCGACATGGACGGGCTCGAGGCGACCGAGCAAGTGCTCGAGCGCGTCCCGACGACCGGCGTTCTCATCTTCACCGCATACGGCGAGCGCTCGCTCCTGCAGCGCGGGCTCGAGTCCGGCGCGCGCGGCTACATCCTGAAGGAGGCCCCGCACGAGACCCTCCTCCGCGCGATCGAGAAGGTCGCGGCCGGCGAGACGTTCGTCGACCCGGGCCTCATGGCCGAGTTCGTCGCCGGGCAGGGGCAGGCCGACATCCTGACGCCGCGCGAGCGCGAGATCCTGCAGCTGCTCGCGGACGGCATGTCGAATGCGGACGTCGCCGCCAAGCTCTTCATCAGCCAGGAGACCGTGAAGAGCCACGTGCGGCACATCCTCGCGAAGCTCGAAGCCGACACGCGCACGCAGGCGGTCGCGATCGCGCTCCGCGAGGCGATGATCGATTGACCGGCGACGAGGCCGAGCGCGCACTCATCGCCGAGCGCGTCCTCGCCGAGCAGGAGGAGCGGCGCCGGCTCGCGGAGCTCCTCCACGACGGTCCCGTCCAGCAGCTGTCGGCGATCGCGCAGATCCTCGACGCCGGGCTCACCGATCTCGCAGCCGGCGATGCCGAGCGTGCGACCGAGGTCGTCGGCCGCGGGCTCGAGCTGACGCGGGACGCCGTGCGCGACCTGCGGGCGCTCTGCGACGACCTCGAGCCGCGAGTCCTCAATCAGCTCGGGTTCGCCGCCGCGGCGAAGGCGCTCGCACGCCGCATCTCCTCGCGTCACGACGTCGAGATCGAGCTCGACGTCGACCACGCGGAGGAGCTCGGCGAGAGCGCGTCGGTCGCCCTCTACCAGATTCTCCGCGAGGCGGCCGAGCAGGCCGTGCGGCGGGGAACGCCGTCGCGGATCGAGATCACGCTGCGCCCGACCGAGCCCGGCGGAGTCGAGCTCGTCGTCGCCGACGACGGGCCGCCCGAGCGCCGAGCGGCGGTGCTCGAGGCCCTCGCCGAGCGGGCGGCGACGCTGAACGCCCGCTTCAGCTCCGAGGTCCGGTACCCGCGCGGGTCGACGATCAGGGTCGACGTTCCTCCCACCGCGGCCCGTCGCTAGGATCGGATCCGTGGACGCGAACGGTCGGAGCGGCTTTCTCTTCTTCGTGTGGTCGCCGTCCGGCTATCAGCTCATCGAGCGCACGGGAGATCCGCCGCGGCCCGGCGCGGAGGTCGAGGACGGCGAGCAGCGCTACCGCGTCTCGAAGATCGCGCCCTCCCCGCTCCCGGGCGATCCGCGTCCGTGCGCGTACCTCCTGCCCGCCTGACGCCCGAGGCCGATCTCTCGCCGTAGGGGCGAGATCTATCTCGCCCCTACGTCAGGGGCGGGTTCTGGACGTCGTGCTCGGTCGCGTACGCGTCCGTCAGTGCGTCGATCTTCGCCGGGTCCGGGAACGCATAGTTGATCTCGACGAACGCGTTCCACTTGTCCGGGAGCGCGTCCTCCGGGAAGATCGCCTCCACCGGGCACTCGGGCTCGCACGCGCCGCAATTGGCTGTCGAGATGCCAGCGCTCAACGTGAACTGGTGCTTCCCGGGAACCACGGCACAGAAAGTGTCTGCGTCGTCGGCCTCGTTTGGCTCGACATTCATCACACGCCAGTGCGTCTCGCGGGTCGCGAGGTAGAGCCAACGGATCGACCGGTTACGAGGCCCGTAGTTCGTCACCATCGTTGCTCTCTTCCCCAGATCCGACCGTCGACGAGCCGCGCAACCGGTGCGGCACGCTCAAGCCATCGAAGCGCCTCGTGGTGCGTCGAGCGGAGCCGCCAGGAGCCTGCTCGAACCGGATCGCCGTCGGCAGCGAGCCACCCATCGACGAAGCCGGCAATGTACTCGGCGTCGGCCGTTTCGGGAAGAAGTTTCTTGAGATTCACGCACGAGCGAACGACACCTGTGCCCACATACCCTGGATGCACGCTCATCGATCGCTCGAATCCAACCCGCTCGAAGAAGTCTCTGATAGTTCGCGACTCGATCGCCGAACAACTGCACGTAATGCAGGTGCTCGTCGAAACGGACCGAGCGGGGAGTGGTACGTACCGTCGCCAAACACGAGACCATGAAGGACACCAAGCCGATATGTCTCGCCGTCACGTTTCGGTTCGGGCCGTAACTGCCGGAACGAATGTCACCAGCCGCCAGCGAGTTCGTCTTCTCTCCACTGCTCAGGATCCAGCCGTGCGTCGGGCGTCGCCCACACCGTCCGCCGGAAACGCGAGATGTTCCGAGTCGTGAGCCGCCTGCCGCCGTAGCGGTCGCGTTCCTCGAACGCGGGCGCGAACTCGAGCTTCACGAGCGGGCGCCGGCGGAAGCGCTTCACGACCGCCGGCTTGAACCCGTCGTCCGTCAGCACCCGGCAAGACTTGTCCTCGAGCTCGGCGAATGTCCGCAGGCCGTGCGACGTGACGAGCTGCTCCGTCGGGGCGAAGCAGTCGATGCACTCCTCCGGATCGATGATCAGGATCCGCCCGAATTCGTGGATGCAGTCGACCGGGCACACGTCGACGCAGGAGCGGTCTTTGATGTCGATGCAGGGCTCGGCGATGATGTACGTCACGCGATCGAGTCTAGCCG
Organism: uncultured Gaiellaceae bacterium; assembly: GCA_963831285.1. Lineage (GTDB taxonomy): Bacteria > Actinomycetota > Thermoleophilia > Gaiellales > Gaiellaceae > GMQP-bins7. The sequence continues at coordinate 142,865 of CAWHPO010000011.1, forward strand.
CGAGGTCCGAGGCGCCTAGGTAGCGTCCGTCGACTCCGAGCCGGTCAGCTCGTCGACGAGCGCCGGGGCGCGCTCGACGAGCGCGGACTTCACGATGACCTGGTCGAAGCCGGCCGTATGAGCGCGCTGGAGGCCCGCCTTGTCCGTGTGGTTCGTGTACCCGACGATCGGGACGTCCGGCCACGCGTCGACGACCTCCTCGGGCTCCACGCGCGCGATGTCCGCGAGCACGAGGTCGGGCGCGGCGACGCTGTCGCTCGTCACCAGCCGGTGCGTCGGGAGCAGCACCTCGAGTTTCCCGCGGAAGAAGAGGTCGACCCCAACCAGCAGGATCGTGGCCACGGCGCGACACTAGCACCGCCCGCGGACGCCGATAATCGAGCGCGTGACGCTCGCACGAGGACTGGAGCTCATTCGCGAGGGCGCCTACTTCGAGGCGCACGAGGAGCTCGAGGACGAGTGGCGGACGGCGCCCGCCTCCGAGCGGGACTTCCTCCAGGGTCTCGTGCACGTCGCAGTCGCCTGGCACCACGCGGGCCGGGGAAACCTCCCCGGCTGCGAGCGCCAACTCGAGAAGGCGGCGCGCCGGCTCGGTCCCTACGAGCCGCGCCACCGCGGCGTCGACGTCGCGACCGTGCGCGCCGATGTGTCGCGTGCGCGAGAGCTCGTCGCGACGGGCTCCCTCGACCTTCCGCGCGCCGCGAGTGTGATCAGAACGCGGGCTCGAGCCCCAGCCGCTCGAGCGCGCGGTTCAGATAGACGCGGAGGACGTAGAAGCGCTCGAAGAAGAGGAGCAGTCCGAGCGCGACCATGATCGCGCCGCCGCCGATCTGGATCGGCGCGGTAGTGGTCGCGGAGCCAGCGAAAGGCCGACATCGCGCGCGTGAACAGGGCCGCGGCCAACACGAAGGGCAAGGCCAGGCCGAGGGAGTACACGGCGAGCAGCGCGGCTCCCTGCAAGACGGTGTCGGAGGACCCGGCGAGGACGAGGATCGCCGCGAGCACCGGTCCGATGCACGGCGCGGCGCAGATCGCGAACGCACCCCCGAGCAGGACACGGGATCCGCGACCGCGCGCCTCGTGGAGCAGGGCGGCTCCCACGAGTCGCTCCGGCCAGGGCAGCAGGCCCATGAACGCGAGGCCGAAGACGACCAGCACGAACCCGGCCACGCGCTCGAGCAGGAACTGATCCCCGAGCACGCGGCCGCCGACGAGCGCCGCCCCGACCCCGAGGAGGACGAAGAAGGCCGTGAAGCCGGCGACGAAGGGAAGGCTCGAGGCGACGACGCGCTTCGCCGTCCCGCGCTGCCCGAGCCGGTCCGCGTCCACGGCCGAGACCGCGGACAGGTACGCGGGGACGAGCGGCAGCACGCAGGGAGCCAGGAACGAGACCATGCCGGCGAGGAACGCGACCGGGATCGACGCCCAGCTCACGTCATCGGTCGAAGCGCGCGAGCTCGTCGTCGACGAGGCGCTCGAGCTCCGGATCGAGGCGCTCGTCGGCATCCTCCGCCCACGACCGACGACGGCTCCACGTCCTGATCAGGAGCGCGGCGACGACCGCCCCGCCGGCGACCGCCGCGAGCGGCAGCAGCCAGGCGAGGAGGCCGAACCCCCCGCCCGGCGGCTTCGCGAGCACCCCGGAGCCGAACTGCGCCACGAGCTCGTCCTTGATCTGCTGCTCGCTCTCCCCGGCGGCGATGCGTGCGCGGATGATCGTCTTCATCCGCTGCGCGATCGGCGCGTTCGACTGGTCGAGCGTCGTCTCGCAGACGGGGCAGACGAGCTGCGACTCGAGGTCCGCGGCGTTCGGAGGAGCACCCGACGAAACCGACGCCGAGGCCAGGGCGAGGAGCGCGACGAGAGCGGCGACTGCGGCTCTCACGAGGTCAGGGCGGCGTCGATCGCGGAGCGAAGCTGCACGCGCTCGTCGTCCCCGTTCACCGCCCCGGCGAACGCACGCACCACGCGGCCGTCGCGGCCGATCACGAACGTCTCCGGAAAGCCGGTCACGCCGTATCCGGCGAGCGTCTTGCCCGGCCCGTCGTAGACGAGCGGGAACGTGAGCTCGTAGCGGCTCGCGAAGCGCCGCGCGTCCTCGCGGAAGTCCTTCGCGTCGAGCCCGACGACCACGACGTCGGAGCGGCGCGCTCGCGCCACCTGCTCGAGGTAGGGCGCCTCCTCCTTGCACGGGATGCACCACGACGCCCACACGTTCAGCACGACGGCCTTGCCGCGCAGCGAGGAGAGCGTGAGCGACCCCTTGTCGTCCAGGCGCTCGAGCGTGAAATCGGGCGCGGTCGGCCGGTCTCCGCGGTTGGCCTTCTTCGAGAGGTCGCCGCCCTTGTTCGTGGCGAGCGACCAGGCGAGGAGGATGAAGAGGAGCACGACGAGCCCGATGGCCGCGCCCTGGGCCACGAGCCGCGTGCGCGAGGCCATTAGCGGCTGACGATGAAGACCGGAGTTCCGACCTTCACGTGCTCGAAGAGCCACTCGGCGTCGGGGATCCGCATGCGGATGCAGCCGTGGGAGGCCGAGTAGCCGATCGAGGCGGCGTCCGGGGTGCCGTGGATCCCCACGTAGGGCGCGGAGAGGCCCATCCAGCGCGTGCCGAGCGGGTTCCCCGGCCCCGGCGGGACGGGCTGCGAGTCCTGCGCCCACGGAGACGGCGGCGGGTACCACCAGGGATCGCGCTCCTTGATGACGATCTCGTAGTCCCCGAGCGGCGTGGGGTAGGCGGACTGGCCCGTGGCGACCCCGAAGCTGCGGTCGTACTTCGCGTTGTCGAAGAAGAGCAGCCGGTTCGAGCCGCGCTCGATCACGATCGCCTCGTCGAGCTTGACCGACGCGACCTTCGGCTTGCGGAAGTCGACCGGGAGCCGGATCGGAGCCCGGGTGTTGAGCGCGAGCGCCGTGCGAATCGAGCGGCCGGTTGCGGGGCGCCTGAGATGACGGCCCTCACGGGCCTCGACGGCGCGAGGGCGCAGGCCGTCGATGACGATGTGCGCGTCCGCTGCCGAGCGATCGACCTGAGCCGCGAGGCGTCCCACGTACGTGCGCACGCGAGCCCGGGAGACGGCGACGTCGAGCGGCACGATCGCCCCCGGCCGCGCGAGGCGCGCACGCCTGATCGCCTTCTCGAAGTTCGGCCGCGCGCCGAGCGAGCTCGGGACGAGCCTGAACCTCTTGGTGTCGTCGACGACGAGAACCAGCGGGCGAGAGTAGGCGGCCTCGATCGCGTCCGTCGCGCTGCCGGGCATCAGGCCGCCGACCTTCACGCCGCCGACGGTGACGCCGAACGCGATCGGCGCCGGACTTCGCGGCCTCGGCGGCGGAGGCGCGGGAGGCGCCGGCGGCTCGGTCGTGGTCGTCGTGGTCGTCTCCGTCGTCGTCGAAACGGTCGTGGACTGGCTCGGCGACGCCGTCCCCGCACCGGCATACCCCGTGGCCGCGAGGGCGGCGCCGAGCCCGGCGGCCGCGCAGGCGAGGAGCAGGCCGGCTGCGAGCAGGCGACGCGGGCGCTTCACGATTTCAGTGTAGACACGAAAATCCGCGGATCGTTGGTGACAACGGCGTCGACGCCAGCCACGTCGACCCGCGCCAGCTCGCCCGGGTCGTCGACGGTCCAGGCCACCACCGCCGCGCCGTGCCGATGCGCCGCCCGCACCGCTCCCGCGGTGACGAGCGAGTGGTGGAGCGTGACCGCCGTGGCGCGCGTGAGCGAGAGCATCGGCCCGATCGCCAGGGGTGCCAGCCATTTCAGCGCGCGCAGGCTCCAGCGGGCGATGGGCGCGCTCCTGCCGTGCTCCGAGATCCTGAAGACGCGGCGCGGGATCGTGATTCCGACGCGAGGCCCGCCGAGGTCGACGATCGCGCGCGAGGTCGCGACGAAGCCCGAGCTCACGAACGCACGCTCCACGAGGTCGTGCAGCCGGAGGGCCGCGACGACGTCGCGCTCGCGTCCGGTCACCTTGAGATCGAGATGGACGCCGAGCTCGGGCTCCTCGTCGACGAAGAACCGAAGCGCGTCGTCGAGCGACGGCGTGTCCGGCCCGACGTCTCGGAGCCCGTGCGCGACGAGGAGCGAGCCGTCGCTGCCTGCGATCACGTCGAACTCGACGAGATCGACGCCGACCGCGGCCGCCGCGCGGAACGCCGCCAGCGTGTTCTCGGACGCGAGGGCGGCCGCCCCGCGGTGCCCGATGCGAAGCGGCCGACCGGCCCGGCGCTCGAGCGAGATCACGGCGACGGCCTCGTCGGGAGGTAGTCCTCCTCGATCCGCCCGCCTTCGGCGGCGAACTCGACGATCATGCGGTCGGTCGCCCACTCGACGGCCGCCCGGTCGTCCGTCCAGGGGTCCGAGGACGGCTCGACCGCGACGGCGTCGCGCGCGAGGAGCCTGCGCAGCGGCGCCAGGTCGTGCGGCCCGCTCGCCAGCCTTCGGCTCCGCTCTCGAGGCGACAGCGGCCGCGTCAGTCCGATCACGAACGAGTTGAAGCGCAGGGCGGGCCACTCGAGCACCTGCGGGAACTCCGTCGCGAGCGTCCCGCTCACCGCGTGGACGAGGCGTTTGTCGTCGGGCACCGCGGCGACGTTCAAGACGACGATCCCGCCCGGCGTCAGCCGCGCGCGCACGAGGCGGAAGAACTCCCGGGTCGCGAGGTAGAACGGCACGTAGGGCTGCCGGTAGGCGTCGACGACGATGAGGTCGTAGCGCGCGTCCGTCGAGCGCAGGAACGGGCGCGCGTCCGCGGTGTGCACGGTGAGCCGCGGGTTGTCGCCCAGCCCGAAGTACCGACGTCCCACCCGGGTCACCGCCGGATCGAGCTCGACGCCGTCCACGGCTGCCCGCGGGTAGTAGACGCCGAGCTCCCTCGCCGTCGTCCCGCCCGCGTTGCCGAGGATCGCCACCCGCTCGAGCGGCCGCCCGAGCAGCGGCGGCACGCGCGAGGTACGCGTCCCACTCCCCGCCCGTGAGCACGGAATCCGGGCGCCAGAGCGAGTGGATCGCGAGCCCCTCGTTCAGGTGCAGGACGCGTCGCCCGTCCGGCCGCTGGACGACGCCGATGTACTGGTAGCGCGACGTCTCCTCGTGGATCAAGCCGTCCTCGCCCTTGATCGCGCCCGGCGGGACCGCGAGGAGCGCGGCGAGCGCGGCCGGAACGAGGAGGTAGCGCGGCCCGAGCAGGAAGCAGGCCGAGGCGCCCACGACCGCGGAGACGACCAGAAACGTCCGCTGCGTGCCGATCCCGGGGATCAGGACGAGAGCCGGCAGGAACGTCCCCACGAGCGAGCCCGCCGTCGACAGCGCGTAGAGCCTTCCCGCGACCGCTCCGGCCGTCGCGACGGACGACACGGCGAGCCGGACCGCGAACGGCGAGACCATGCCGAGCAGCACCACCGGCGGCGCGCACAGGATCGCGACGGCGAAGAAGCTCCCGACGACCGCCCCGGCAGAGGCCTCGTCCAAGCCCTGCACGGTCACGTCGAGGAACGGCTTGGCGGCGAACGGGACGAGAGCGATGCAGAGCGCGGCGCCGAGCACGATGCGCCCCAGGAGCGCCGCTTCCGGCCTGCGATCGGCGAGTCGGCCCCCGAGCCAGTAGCCGAGTGCGAGCGCGGCCAGGACGATCCCGATGAGGTTCGCCCAGACGATCGTCGACGCGCCGAAGTACGGCGCGAGCAGCCGGGAGCCGGTTATCTCGGTCGCGAGCGCGCCGATGCCCGCGCCGAACACGAGCGCGCCGAGGGCGAAGCTTCCGGGCCGCTCCGCGGCAGCGGAGGCGGACACGCGCGCCTACAGCCCGAAGACGCGCTCGATCTCGCCGAGCGTCCGCGCGGCCAGCACCGCCGCGACGACGACCACGAGAACGACCACGAGCCAGAAGCGAACGCCGGCCCAGCGCAGCTCGCGATGGCGCCGCTGCTTCGCGGCCCGCCGGGCGCGGTGGTGCCGATACGCCCGCGAGACCGCGTCGGGATCGAGCGGGGGCTCCTCGTCGTGAGCCGCGGGCTGGGTCGTCGTCGGGAGCGTCTGCGCCACGCGCGAATTCTAGGAACGTGCTCCGGTTCCGTGCGGCGGATCGGGGGAGGCGGCACATGGGGGAACCTCGGCTCGCCCACGAGAATATGCTTCCTCGCGATGAATCGCCCGGGAGGCCGCTCGCGCATGCCCTTCGCCGCGGATATCGCGGGGCTGGGCGGGACGCTCACCTTCCTCTTCGGGCTGCTGCTGGCGTTCTCCGCGCTGACGGGCTGGTACACCGGCGAGGGGAACGGCACGACGGTCTCCGTCATCGGCTGGCACACCGGGACCATCGGCAAGCTCGTCCTCGTCCTGGGCCTCGCCGCCGTGCTCATCGCCGTTCTGCGCGAGATCGGCGTCACGCTGCCTGCTTCGGTGCCCGAGAGCCTCCTGGCGATCGGGCTCGGATCGATCGCCACCGTGCTCGTGCTCGTCCGGATCATCTCGATCCCGGACAGCTTCTTCTTCGCGAGCAGGGGTCTCGGCATCTGGCTCAGCCTGGCCTGTGCGGTCGGGCTCATCGGCGCCGGGCTGCTCGAAGCCTCCGAAGAGCTGTAGCGCCACCCCCTACGGCGAGGTGGAGGTCACCGTGACGGTGACCGTCGAGGTGGGAGCGCTCTGCGGCAGCGGCGTCAGCGTCCGCACCCTCGTGACGATGCCGCTCGACCTCGGCCGCTCGTCGACGGTGCGCGCGAAGGCGATGCCGAGGAGGAACGCGAGCACGGCGCCGAAGACGACGAGCGCCGTCCGCAGCACGCGTCGCTTGCGTGCAGGCGCCGGGCGGCGGCGCGGCCGCTCGGGGGCGCTCACGGCCGGTAGTCCACGGCGCCGCGGGCGTACAGATGGAACGCGGCCCCCTCGACGACGGTGAGCATCCGCGGCCAGTCCGGACTTCCCTGCTCCGAGAGCACGTGGCGTACCCAGCCGTCGGCGCTCGCATAGGCGTCCGCCAGCTCGCGAAGCGTGAACGTTCCACCGACGCGCCGCCTGAGCTCGGTCGTCACGGCCCGGAGCTGCGAGTGCGAGCGCTCCTCGAGAGCGGGGTCGTGCGCGAGCACCGCGAGGTCGCGGTACGCGTGCTCCCACTCCAGCCTGGCGCTCTCGACGTCTGCCGACACGAGCGCTGACATTAGACGTCGGCTGCGAAGCCCTCGGAGCAGCACCGGTCCGACGGCCACGGCTCGCGGAGCTCCCGCACGATCGCGTCGCCGAGCTCGTAGCCCGGGCGCGCGAGCGCGAACGCGGCGTGGGCATGCAGGCACTTGAGCTCGGCCGGGGTGCGCGAGCCTCCGATGCCGAGGTCGAGGGAGGCGCCGCCGTCGGAGCCTCGCTCGTCACCCGCGAGCTCGCGGCGCACGCGGCGCTGCTCCTCCGTTGCGCGTGCGAGCGAGGCGGACAGCGCCGGGTCCTCGCGTGCCGCCGAGCTCCACCGCTCGACTCCACCCGCTGCCTCGAGGCGCGAGATGTCCGCGACGAGGTGCGGGCACGTGACGTAGTACGTCGTGGGGAACGGCCGGCCGTCGTCGCCGTACGGGCGCTGCTCGGTCACCGCGGGAAGCCCGAAGGGACAGCGGACGACGACGCGGCGGAACGCCCGCGGCGAACGTCCGAGCTGGCGCGCCACCACGGCTCGATCCTCCATGGCCGGAAGCGTAGGGTCAGCGCCCGTGCGAGGCGCGAGCGCGCCTCCACTCCGAGATCCCCTTCACCACGAAGAGCCGCTCGCCGGGCTTCACGTACCCGATCCGGCGGGCTTCCCGCTCGAGCGAGTCCGTCTTCCCGAAGTTGGCGAGCCGGAGGTCGAGCTCCGTCCGGATGCTGCGCAGCGACTGCACCTCCGCCCGTCGCGTCGCGAGCTCGTTCCTCGTCTCGACGTAGGAGGAGATGGGCCGGTAGTAGAGGTAGACGGCGCCCAGGACGAGCACGACCGCCCACAGCAGCCGCAGGCGACGCCGACCTGCCCTGGCGCGCTTCGGCGTCCTCGTGCGCGCGCTCTCGTCCGCCACGCCGAACACTTCCACGCCTCGGTCCCTCCCCCTTCCCACGGGGTCGCACGTCCGTCAGGCGACGTCGACCTTGATCACGTTCGTGGAGCCGGGGATGTTGACCGCGGTCCCGGCGGTGAGCACGACGCGGTCGCCCGGCTCGACGATGCCCGCGTCGCGGGCCGCGGCGATCGAGCGGCTCCACAGCTCCTCGACGTCCGTCACCTCGTCGATCTCGAGCGGCGTCACGCCCCACTCGATGGCCATGTGCTGGAGCGACGCGACGACGTGCGTGAGCGCGACCACCGGCCGCCGCGGGCGCAGGCGCGCGACAGCCGACGCGGTGCGTCCCGTGAACGTCGGCACGAGGATCGCCTTCGCCCCGAGGGCCTCGGCGAGATCGCAGGAGGCGTTCGACATCGCGCGGCCGACCGTCGGCTCCTCGTTCGCGGACGGGAGCTGGTGGCGGTAGCCGAGGCTCGGCTCCACCGCGCGCGCGATGCGCGTCATGGTCGCGACGGCCTCCACGGGATAGGCGCCGACGGCCGTCTCCGCGGAGAGCATGAGCGCGGACGTTCCGTCGAGGATCGCGTTGGCGACGTCGGACGCCTCGGCCCTCGTCGGCTCCGGTCGCAGGATCATCGTTTCGAGCATCTGCGTCGCCGTGATCGCCGGCTTTCCGCGATCGAGCGCCCCGAGGATGATCTGCTTCTGCAGGAGCGGCACCTCGGCGGCGCCGATCTCGACGCCGAGATCCCCCCGGGCGATCATCACCGCGTCCGCGACGTCGAGGATCGCCTCGAGCTGCGTGACCGCCTCCTTGAGCTCGATCTTCGCGATCACCCAGGCCTGCGACCCCGCCGCCTCGATCCGCGACTTCAGCGCGGCGACGTCCAGGTGGTTGCGGACGAAGGACTGGGCGACGTAGTCGACCCCGAGCCCGAGCGCGAAGTCGAGGTCGGCGAGATCCTTCTCCGTGAGCGACGGGACCGGAAGCGGGACGCCCGGCACGTTGACGCCCTTGTGCGGCTCGACGACCCCGCCCGTCACCACCCGGCAGAGCGCCCGGCCGCCGTCGAGGCGCTCCACGCGCAGCCGCACGTGGCCGTCGTCCACGAGGATCTCGTCGCCGGCCTCGAGGACGGACGCGAGGACGTTCGGCGCGACCGGGAGATCGTCCACCCCGCACTCGTCCTGCCCGGCGACGACGACCTCGTCGTCGACCGCGAGAGCCACCGGCCCGGCCAGCTCGCCGATACGGATCTTCGGCCCCTGGAGGTCGGCGATCAGAGCGAGCGGCCGCCCGGCCTCCGCCTGCACGGCGCGCACGTGGCGGGCGCTGAGCTCGTGCTCGTCCTGCGTCCCGTGCGAGAAGTTGAGCCGAACGCCGTCCATCCCGGCATCCACGAGGGCAGCGAGCGTCTCGACGTCGCTCGACGCGGGGCCGATGGTGGCGACGATCTTCGTGCGGCGGTCCGGCTGGAGCACTCGGGCAGGTTAGTCCCTGCGGAAGGCGTCCCAGCCCGGATACACCGCGTCGTCGCCGAGCTCCTCCTCGATGCGGAGCAGCTGGTTGTACTTCGCGACCCGATCGCTCCGCGACGGGGCCCCGGTCTTGATCTGCCCGGCGTTCACGGCGACCGCGAGGTCCGCGATGGTCGTGTCCTCCGTCTCCCCCGAACGGTGCGAGATCACCGTCGCGTACCCGGCGCCGCGCGCGAGCTCGACGACGTCGAGCGACTCGCTGAGCGTTCCGATCTGATTCACCTTCACGAGGATGGCGTTCGCGACGCCCGCGTCGATCCCGCGGCGGAGGAAGTCGACGTTCGTGACGAAGAGGTCGTCGCCGACGAGCTGCACACGGTCGCCCAGCGCCTCGGTGAGGACGCGCCAGTCGTCCCACGAGTTCTCGTCGAGCCCGTCCTCGATCGACAGGAGCGGGTAGCGGTCCGCGAGCGAGCGGTAGAAGTCGATCATCCCTGCAGGGTCGAGGTTCCTCCCCTCGCCGGGGAGCGCGTAGACGCCGTCCTCGAACACCTCGCTCGCCGCCGGATCGAGCGCGATCGCCACCCGCTCGCGGTGCCCCGCGCGCTCCGCCGCCTCGAGGATCGCCGCGATCGCCTCCTCCGTCGACCCGAGGTCGGGGGCGAAGCCGCCCTCGTCGCCGACGCCGGTCGCGAGCCCGCGCTCGTGCAGGACGGCCCGCAGGTGGTGGAAGACCTCGGCGCCGATGCGGAGTGCGTCGCGGAAGCGCTCGGCGCCGGCGGGAACGACCATGAACTCCTGCAGGTCGAGGCGGTTCTGGGCGTGCGCACCCCCGTTGACGACGTTCATGAGCGGCACCGGGAGGACGCGCGCGTCGGCGCCGCCGAGCCAGCGGTACAGGGGCTCACCGGCGTCTGCCGCTGCCGCCTTCGCCGAGGCGAGGGAGCAGCCGAGAATCGCGTTCGCGCCGAGCCTCGACTTCGTCGCAGTCCCGTCGAGCTCGACGAGGATCCGGTCGACCTCGCGCTGATCGGCGGCGTCGACACCGGCGAGCGCCGAGGCGATCTCGCCGTCGACGTTGGCGACCGCCTGCAGCACGCCCTTGCCGAGGTAGAGCTCGGGATCCCCGTCCCGCAGCTCGACCGCCTCGTGCTCCCCCGTCGAGGCGCCAGAGGGGACGGCCGCGCGGCCGAAGGCGCCCGACGCCAGTCGGACGTCCACCTCGAGCGCCGGGTTCCCGCGCGAGTCCAGGATCTGGCGGGCGTGGACCTGCGCGATCCCGCTCACACGAGCGATTCCTTCGCGCGCTCGTAGTACGCGTCCTGCTCGTCGAGCCCGAGCCCGATCCACTCCCGGCCCTCTTCCGCCGCGATCGCGCTGGCGCGCTCCACGCGCTCGACGAACCGTTCGCTCGTCGCACGCAGCGCGAGCTCGGGATCGACGTTCAGGTGCCGGGCGACGTTGACGACCGTGAAGAGGAGGTCGCCGAGCTCGTGGAAGACGGCGGCGTCGGGCTCGGTCTCGGCCGCAGGCGGTCTGTCGCCCACGGCGACCTCGAGCTCGTCGAGCTCCTCGCGGACCTTCGCGAACGGGCCGTGCAGGTCCGGCCAGTCGTAGCCGACCGCCGCTGCACGCCGCTGCACCTTGCGTGCCTGCAGCAGCGCCGGGAACGAGCCGGGGACGTCGTGGAAGATGCCCTCGCGGCCCTCCTGCTCGGTCTTCAGCGCTTCCCAGCGAGCCCGCACGCGGCCGGGAGTGCGTGCGTCCGCGTCTCCGAACACGTGCGGGTGCCGCCGGACGAGCTTCTCGTGGATCCCGCGCGCCACCGACTCGAGGTCGCCCTCGCCCCGCTCCTCGAGCAGGAGCGAGAGGAAGTAGACCTGGAAGAGCAGGTCGCCGAGCTCTCCGCGCAGCGCGCCGGCGTCTCCGGCGATGGCGGCATCGGCCACCTCGTACGCCTCCTCGACCGTATGCGGCACGATCGTCCGCTCGGTCTGCTCGCGATCCCAGGGGCACTCGCGGCGAAGGCGCCGGGTCAGCTCCTGGAGGTCGACGAGCGCCTCCGCCAAGCTCATGTCGAAGAACCTACTGGGTGGTCGTCGTCGGCTGGTCGGGGAGCGCGGGCGGCTCGAAGCCGGCCGCGTAGCTCACCTTGCCCTTGTACCGGTCCTGCAGGTCGGTGACCCAGGACTGCATCGCCTCGTTGCGCTTCTGCTGGAGGAGCGTCGTCTTGATCGACGCGCGCACCTTGTCGAGCGGGGTCGTCGTCGCCTTGCGGACGTCAGACACGGCCTGGATGACGTGGTACCCGTACTGCGTCTTCACGGGCTTGGAGAGCGCGCCCGTCGCGAGGTCGAACGAGACCTTGTCGAACTCGGGCACGGTCTGGCCTTTGGAGATCGTCAGCTTGCCGCCCGTGTTCTTGCTGCCCGGGTCGTCGGAGTTCTGCTTCGCGAGCGCCGCGAAGTCGGCGCCGGCCTTGATCTGCGCGTAGATCTTGTCGGCCTTCGCCTTGCTCGCCGGGAAGTCGACCTTGCAGATAGTGGTGGGAGTGGCCTGACAGCGAGGGTTCGCCTTCACCGAGATGAGGATGTGCCGGACGTCGCGCGACTCGGGCGAGCCGTACTGCGACTGGTTCTGGGTGTAGTACGCGAGGATGTCCGACTCGGACACCTTCACGTCCTTCGTCACGGAATCGAAGATCTTCTTCGAGAGCGCCGAGACGGCGAGCGCCTTCGCCCGGTACTGCGCCGGCGTGAACCCCTGCTGCTTGAGGGCCTTCACGTAGTCGGCGCGCTTCCCGTTGAAGCGGGTCTTGATGAGGTCCTGCTCGGCGGCCTCGACGTCCTTGTCGGAGGCCGAGACGCCGAGCTTCCCGGCGGCCTGGCGGAACTCGGCGAGCTCGACGAGGTAGGCGACGTACTGCGTCTGGATGCTCTGGTACTCGGGCGTGCCGACCTTCGGGAACTGCTGCTTCTGAGCCGTGTAGCCCTTCCTGGCCTGGGCGAGGAGCTCGTCGAGATCGGATTTCGAGACGTTCGTTCCGTCCACGACCGCGACGGCGCCCGGGGGGACGCTCTCGGAACCGCCGCCGCCGCACGCCGCCGCGGCGAGCGCGACGGTCGCGAGCACGAGGCCGAGGCCGAGCCGGAGGGTGAGACGGGTGCTCGTCATCGAAGACCGTCCCTTATAGCCGAGGGGGTGTTAGGCACGGGTTGTGGACTGTGGCTGTGTGAGAACGGGCCCGCGGCGGGACCGAAAAGAAGGCCGCGGCTCACGCGGCCAGACGCGCCTGGACGATAGCATCGGGCAGCTCCAGGGCGGTCTTGAGGCTCTCCACGCGCAGCGAGATCTCCCGCTTCTGCGTCGAGTAGACGAGGGTCGGCGCCCGGCCCACGAGCACGCGCACCTCCGCGGATCCGAGCGCGAGCGGCCCCACCGTGACCCGCCCGCCGCGGAAGACGAGGTAGTCGGCGCCGAGCCGCGCGAGCTTGAGCTTCGCTTCCTGGATCGCGAAGAGGTTCTCGACGGGCTCCGGCAGCGGGCCGTAGCGGTCCTCCGTGGCCGAGACGAGCTCGCGCAGCTCGTCCTCGTCCTCGGCAAGGGCGATCCGGCGATGGAGATCGATCTTGAGCGCCTCCGCCGCGACGTACGACGCCGGGACGTACGCGTCCACGCGGGCGTCGACGCGCACCGGACGCGCGGCGATCCGGCGCCGGCCGGTGAGCTCGGCGACGGCCTCGTCGAGCATCTCCACGTAGAGCTCGAACCCGAGCGCAGCGACGTGCCCCGACTGCTCGGGGCCGAGGAGATCGCCCGCGCCCCTGATCTCGAGGTCGCGCATGGCGATCTGGAAGCCCGCGCCCAGCTCGGTGTGGTCGGCGAGCGTCGACAGCCGAGCCCGCGCCTCGGCAGTGAGCTCCGACGAGTCGGGGTAGAAGAGGTAGGCGTAGGCGAGGACGTCCGAGCGGCCCACTCGTCCTCGGATCTGGTAGAGCTGGGCGAGCCCGAGCGCGTCGGCACGCTCGACGACGAGGGTGTTCGCCTGCGGGATGTCGATGCCCGACTCGATGATCGTCGTCGACACGAGCACGTCGGCGTCGCCGGCGAGGAACGCGTGCATCCGCTCCTCCAGGTCCTTCTCGGACATCTGCCCGTGCGCGACGAGGAAGCGCAGGCCGGGGCACAGCTCCTCGAGCTTCTGCCGCGCCTCGTCGATCGACTCGACGCGGTTGTGGAGGTAGAACGCCTGCCCGCCCCGCGCGTGCTCGCGCTCGAGAGCCGTCCTGATCAGCTCCTCGTCGTACTCGCCCACTGTCGTACGGACCGGGCGACGTCCGCTCGGCGGCGTCTCGATGATCGAGATGTCGCGCAGGCCAGAGAGCGACATGTGCAACGTCCGCGGAATCGGCGTGGCGGAGAGCGCGAGCACGTCGACCTCGAGGCGCAGCGAGCGCAGCAGCTCCTTCTGCGCTACCCCGAACCGCTGCTCCTCGTCCAGGACGACGAGCCCGAGGTTCTTCGGGACCACGTCGCGCGAGAGGATCCGGTGCGTCCCGATGAGGACGTCGACCTTGCCCTCGCGGAAGTCGGCCAGGATCCGCGTCTGGTCGGCGCGGCTGCGGAAGCGCGAGACCATCTCGACGCGGACGGGAAAGTCGCGGTAGCGCTCGCGGAGGGTGTTCCAGTGCTGCTCCGCGAGGATCGTCGTGGGGCAGAGGACGAGCGTCTGACGGTCGTTCAGCGCAACGGCGAACGCCGCGCGGACCGCGACCTCGGTCTTCCCGAAGCCGACGTCGCCGCAGACGAGGCGATCCATCGGCCGGCCGGCTTCGAGGTCTTCCTTCACCGCCTCGATCGCCTGCTGCTGATCCTCGGTCTCGCGATAGGGAAACGAGCTCTCCAGCCGTTCGAGCCAGTCGCTCGAGAGGTCGAGTGCGAGCCCCGGCGCCTGGCGACGCTGCGCGTACAGGGCCAGGAGCTCGCCCGCGAGCTCGCGCACGGAGGCACGGGCGCGGCTCTTGAGGTTCTGCCAGGCCTTCCCGCCGAGCTTCGCGAGAACGGGCGCCCGCGCGTCGGCGCCGATGTAGCGGGAGACCTTTGCGATCTGCTCGTGCGGGACGTAGAGGCGATCGTCGCCGCGGAAGGCGAGGAACAGGTAGTCGCGCGTGACGCCCGCGACGTCCTTCGTCTCGAACCCGAGGAGGCGCCCGACACCGTGATCCTCGTGAACAACGTAGTCGCCGACCCGCAGGTCCGCGAACGACTGCAACGCACGGCCGAGCCGCGTGTCGGCGCGGGGCGGTCGCTTCCTGAAGACCTGCGTGTCGGGGAGGAGCGCGATCCCGAGCTCGCGCGAGACGAAGCCCCGGCGGGCAGGGCTGACGACGAACGTGACCGACGGCGCCTCCCCTCCCAGATCGAGCTCCTGACGGACTGCCGCGTCGACCCTTCGGAGGAGTCGTTGCGTGCGCAGCGCCTCGCCCTGGTGCGGAAACGTGACGATCACGCGGCGCCCCTGGCGCACCATGCTTGCGAGCTCGTTCTCGGCCTCCGCGAGGCCGCGCGCCGCGATCGCCGGGCGCTGCGCCTCGAAGGCGTGCGGCTGCGAGCGCGGAAGCGCGTCGAGATGCGCCGTGCCGTCGAGGTCGGGCGGGTCAGGCCCTTCCTCCTCCCAGACGCGGGCGACGTCGTCGAGCTGCCAGACGAGGTCGGGGGGCGCAGTCAGGAGCGGCGCGCCGCTCTCCGGCGCGTTCTCGGGGAGGAGCTCGTCCGGGACGCGTTCCGCGGCCGGATAGATCGTCGCGTCGTCGACCGGATGGAGCGTGCGCTGGGTGAACGGGGAGAAGGCGCGCACGTGCTCCACCTCGTCACCGAAGAACTCGATGCGGAGAGGCTCGCGGCCGGTGCTCGGGAAGACGTCGACGAGCCCGCCTCGCACCGCGATCTGGCCGCGCTCTTCGACCCGCTCCACGCGGTCGTACCCCGCGTGGGCGAGCCTCTCGACGAGCGCGTCGAGCCCTCCACCGACTTCCTCGTGCAGGTGGATCGCGGTGGCGCGGTGCCTCTCCGGCGCGATGCCTTCCGCCAGCGCGCGAGCCGAGACGCAGACGAGCCCGCCGCGCGCGAGGACGTCGAGCGCGCGGGAGCGCTCCCCGACCAGGTGAGCGGGAGGCTCGAGCCCCGATCCCGGCCGGACGCCGCGACTGGGAAGGAGCGCGATCCGAGCGGGGTCGGCGTACCACCCGACCGCGTCGGCGACGTCGCGTGCCTCCTCGTCCTCGGCGAGCAGGCAGACGAGCGATCGGTCGAGCCTCGCGTGGAGCGCGCCGAGGACGAGCGCGAGCAGGGGCTCGGACACCCGGGCGTTCGCCGGGAATCCGGCGACGAACGCGGCGAAGCGCTCGGTCGCGGCGAGCGACTCGACGATCGCGCTGAGGGGAGACTTCGCTTGGTCCATGCTGCTGGCGGGAACGGCGTCCCGCGGGTCGATCGTACCCGGCGGCGGTCTCGCAGCCCCGCTATTCCTGGCGAAGCGGTTTCGCCGCGCGCCGACTCGCGCGCTCAACGACCCCCAGGGGCACTCCCGTGTCCCTTCTTGGACGCTAGCGAGGAATTCGTGTCGTGTGGGTCAGGAGTTCGCCACGAATCGGCGACGGGATGCCCGGCCCATCGCCACTCACCCGGCCGTCGTCGAATCGGCGCGCCGACCCGTGGACTCGCCGCAGCCCCCCGGTCGAACCAACGCTGCCCCTCGTCGACTCTCCGGCCTCAGTGGAACCGGCGCTGTGCCTCCTCGACCCCGTCGGCCACTAGCGCCTCGACCGCGTCGGCGGCCCGGGAGACGAGCGCATCCCGATCCTCGTGGAGGTCGAACGGGGACAGCACGAAGTCGGCCACGCCGCGCGGATCGCCGCGCCCCGGCCGCCCGACACCGACCCGCAGGCGGAGGAACTCGGAGGTCCCGAGCGCCTGCGCGACCGAACGAAGCCCGTTGTGTCCTGCGAGCCCGCCCCCGGCGCGCGCCTGCAGCCGCCCCAGCTCGAGGTCGACCTCGTCGTGGACGACGAGAACGTCCTCGGGGGCGACCTTGTAGAAGCGGGCTGCCGCCGAGACCGCGCGCCCGGACTCGTTCATGTACGTCTCGGGCTTCAGCAGAGCCAACCGGTGCTCGGCGATCCGCGTCTCGCCGATGCGCCCGTTGAACTTCCCCCGGAACGACACGTGCCGTCGGCGCGCGAGCTCGTCCACGACCATCCAACCGACGTTGTGCCGGTCACGCTCGTGGCGCGGGCCGGGGTTGCCGAGCCCCGCCACGAGGAGATCGAGCGTCGAGGCGGTCTCGCCTCGACGAAAGAGCCGCACGGCTAGATGGTTGATGCCACGAGATCGCCATCTCCGGGGCGCGAGCTGGCCGCTCCGGGGCGCGACGGGAGAGCGGCGGTGAGGCTCGACGCCTCGGTGCGGCTCTCCCGTCGCGAAGCGCACGCCCGACGCCAGGCCGCTGCGCGGCCTGCGTCCGGGCGCAAGCGGCCCGAACGCGCCAGATCGCGCATCCGGACGCGCGAGATCGTGGCATCGACCATCTAGTCCTCGTCGTCGGAGCTCTCGTCGGCCTCGGCCGACTCGCCCTCTTCGGCCGGCCCGGCCTCGCCCTCCTCGAGGCCCTCGGCCTCTGCCTCTGCAGCCGCCGCCTCGGCCTCTGCCTCCTCGAGCTCCTGGAACCCGCGCGGCACGGAGACGGTAGCGATGACCGTCTCCTGCAGGTCGTCCAGGATCGTGACGTTCTCGATCGGCGGAACGTCCTCGAGCCGCAGGACGTCACCGACCTCCATGCGGGAGACGTCGACCTCGATGTGCTCCGGCACGTCGGCCGGCAGCGCCTCGACGTGCACCTCCCGGGCGACCAGCGACAGCATGCCGCCCGTCTTCGCGCCTGCAGGCTCGCCGACGAGCTGGATCACGACCGTCGCATGGATCGGCTGATCGAGCCGAACCTCGCGCAGGTCGATGTGGGCGATCGTGCCGCGGAGCGGATCCTGCTGGTACTCCGCGAGGATCGACGGGTGGACCGTCTTCTGGCCCTCGATCACGACGTCGAGGATCGCGTGCAGCCCGGAGGGGCCGGTCATGGCTGTCCGGAGATCGCGCTCGGAGACGACGATCGGACGGGTGTGGCCCTTCCCGTAGAGCACTCCGGGAACGAGGCCATGAGCGCGCAGGCGGCGGCTCTCCCGCGAGCCGAGTTCCTCGCGCGGACGCACTTCGAGCTTCAACCGGTCTCCGGACACGGCGGCGGATTGTAGCGACCGACCGTCGCGGCGAGGCGACTAGACCCGGGCGAGCCCGAGCCGCAAGTACCGCACGACGTCCACGGGAAGATGTGCGAAGAGCTCTGCCTGCTGCCGTCGGGTGAGTCGGCGTGAGAGAGCGACCCCGACGATTCGGGGCGGGCAGCGGTGACGCTCCAGACCCCCGACACCCGTCCTCACGATGAGCAGCGCCACGTCGGGTGGGTAGGTCGACTGCGGCGGCCGGTAGTGGCGTAGCGCCTGTTCCCCCTGCCAGGCGACGCCCTGGGCGACCTGGCGGCACGCCTCCAGCGACCACGCGCCCGGAGCGTGCGTCGTCGCGGTCCGCGAGCTGCTCGCGGGTCCCAGAGACCAGCCCGCCACGAGCGCTACGAGGACGATCGCGCCGGAGAGTCGTCGGAGCACGCGTTTCACGTCGGGTCGTGCGCCTCGCGTGTCAGAAGAGCTGGTTCTCGCCGCCGAAGATGGCCGAAACGGAGTCGTCGGCGAAGACGTTCATGATCGTCTCTGCGAGGAGACCGGAGACGGTCAACACCGTGAGGTTGTCGGGCCGTTGCCGCGCGTCGATCGGGACCGTGTCGGTGACGACGATCCCGGCGATGTCGTCGGCGGCACCGAGCCGTTCGAGGCCCTCCTCGTTGAGCAGCGCGTGCGTGACGTAGATCCAGACTTCCCGGGCACCCTGCTCACGCAGGGCACGCGCGCCGGCGATGAGCGTGCCGCCCGTCGTCGTGACGTCGTCGCCGACGATGCAGACCTTGTCGCGCACGCTGCCCGTCACCTCGGTGATCGACACCTCGTCCTGCTCGAGCCGCGTCTTGTTCATGATCGCGAAGTCGGCGTCGAGCATGTGGGCGAAGCGCACCGCGTACTTCGCGCGCCCCGCGTCCGGCGCCACCGAGACGACGCCGTCGCCGGTGAACCCGAGATCGCGGAAATGGCGAGCGAAGAGCTGCTGGGCCGTCATGTGGTCCACCGGGATCGTGAAGAAGCCCTGGATCTGTCCCGCGTGCAGGTCCATCGTCAGGACGCGGTCGGCGCCGGCGCCCTGGATCATGTCCGCGAGCAGGCGGCTCGAGATCGGCTCGCGCGGCTTCGCCTTGCGGTCCTGCCGCGAGTACGGGAACCACGGGATCACGGCCGTGATGCGCTTCGCGGAGGCGAGCTTGGCCGCCTGGATCATGAAGAGGAGCTCCATGATGTTCTGGTCGACCGGGCGACACCCGGTCTGGACGAGGAAGACGTCGGCGCCGCGGATCGACTCGCAGTAGCGGCAGTACGTCTCGCCGTTCGCGAACGTCGTGAGCTCGATCTCGCCGAGCTCGACTCCGAGGCGCTCGACGATGCGCGACGCAAGCTCCGGATGCGAACGCCCGGCGAACACCATGAGCCGCTTCTGCGGCGTCAGCGGAATGGCGTGGCCCGTGGCCATCGCTACGTCCGGGACGTCCGCGGTGTCCAGCCCCGGCAGCGCCTGCTCAATCGTTCCGCTTTCCACCGCGCCCTTCCTTGTTCACCTGCTTCGCCCGAGCGATCGCCAAGGCACCCGCCGGGACATCCTCGGTGATCACTGAGCCGGCTGCAATCCATGCGTCGTCGCCGATCGACACGGGGGCGACGAACGCATTGTCGACACCCGTCCTGACGTTACTGCCGATCACGGTGCGCTCCTTCGTTCGCGTCGCGTGATCGAGGTTGACGGTGATGTTGCCCGCGGCGACGTTCGTGTCCGCTCCCACGTCCGCGTCGCCGAGATACGAGAGGTGCGGGATCTTCGTCCGCTCCCCGACATGCGTGTTCTTCAGCTCCACGAACGTCCCCGCCTTGGAGCCCGCGTCGAGGACCGTGCCGGGACGCAGGTAGCAGAAGGGCCCGACCAGAGCGTCCTCCCCGACGGTCGTGTCGACGACGACGGCATGGGGCCCGATCTCCGCGCGGGCCCCGACCCGAGAGGCTCCGCGGATGACGGTGAACGGATGGATCACCGCGTCCGGCTCGACCACCACGTCGGCGTCGATCCAGGTGCTCGCGGGATCGACGATCGTCACGCCGGCGAGCATGTGCGCCTCGTTGACCCGGTCGCGCAGCGCTGCCGCCGCGGCGGCCAGCTCGACACGGGTGTTCACGCCCTCGGTCTCCACGGGACTTCCTCCTTTGTGCACGGCCACGCGCTCTCCGTCGGTCACGAGAATGCCCACCGAGTCGGTCAGGTAGAGCTCGCCCTGCGCGTTGTGCGGCGTGAGCCGGTCGAGCACCGGCCACAACCTATCTGCCCGGAACACGTAGATGGACGAGTTGACCTCCCGCACCGCTCGCTCGTCCTCGGTGGCGTCGCGATGCTCGACGATCGAGCCGAGGCTGCCATCCTCGCGGCGGAGCACCCGCCCGTACGCGCGCGGGTCGTCCGGTTCGAACGACAGGACGGTGGCGGCGACGTCCTCGCGTCGGTGAGCGGCGACGAGCTCGCGGAGCAGATCGGAGGTGAGTAGCGGGGTGTCGCCGGAGAGCACGAGAACGTCATCGGCACGCCCTTCGAGGGCCTCGCGGGCGCAGCGCACCGCGTCCCCGGTCCCCCGCGGCTCCTCCTGAACCGCGACCGGGACGCCGCCGAACGACGAGGCCGTCGCGGGCGAGGCCACGACGACGAGCTCGCGGACACCGACCCCCTCCGCCGCCGCCAGCACCCAGTCCACCATGCGGCGCCCAAGGATCCCGTGGAGGTGCTTGGGGACCTCCGAGCGCATGCGCGTGCCGAGGCCGGCCGCCATCACGACGGCCCCTAGCGTTCTCTCGCCGCTCGACGACACCGAGGCTGGGGCGCCAGGATTCGAACCTGGGATCACGGGACCAAAACCCGTTGCCTTACCACTTGGCCACGCCCCAGAGCGAGGGTCATCTTGCCAGCGGCGGCAGATCGTCCCGCACCGGACGCGTCACGAACGTCCGCCCGCGCGCGGAGAACGTCGCCGCGGCGCGAGCCGCGTCCTGCGCATGCTCGTAGAGCCCGTACACGGTCGGACCTGCGCCCGAGACGCCTGCTCGAAACGCGCCCGCACGCTCGAGCTCGTCCGCCAGCGGCGAGGAGGCGAGGTCGTTTGGCGGGAGCACGGCGAGATCCCTCGACCTCTCGACGCGCGCGAGCGCGCGCAACACCGCATCCGCGCGCTCCTCGAACCCGTCCGAGCCGTGTCGCACGTCGAAGGCGTCGTAGACCGCGCCGGTCGACTCCTTCGTCGCGCCCTCGGGAACGACGAGCAGCACGGCGTAGTCGTCGGGGAGCTCGACCGGGCGCAGCTCCGTCCCGTCCCCGGTCGCGAGCTGCGACCCTCGGTGCAGGAAGAAGGGAACGTCCGCACCGATCGTCGCCGCGAGGCGAAGCAGCTCGTCGTCCGCGAGCGGCTCGGCGAGCTCGGCGTTCGCGAGTCTGAGGGCCGCGGCCGCGTCCGTAGCTGCCGCCTCCGAGCCCGGCGGCGACGGGTATCTGCTTGTCGATCCGGACGCGCCAGCACGGCTCCGTGCGCGCCGCGAGCGCAAGCGCCTCGAGCGCGGCGGAGACGATCGTGTCGTCCGGGAAGCCGTCGACCGCGAGCGCGCCGAATCGCTCCAGCTCGATCCCGTCGCAGAGCTCGACCGCCTGGAGCAGCGTTACGAGCTCGTGCCTGCCGTCGCCGCGCGAGGGCCCCACCACGAGCGCGAGGTTGACCTTCGCGTAGGCGACGGCCCGAGTCATCGCAGCGCGTCGGCAAGCTCGACGAACGCGCGCGGCTCGAGCTCCTCGGCGCGGGCTCCTGCAGCGAGCCCGACGGCGACGAGCGCCTCCTCCACGCTCGCGCGCGAGGCGAGGCCCGTGAGAGCGACCGAGTTGGCGATCGTCTTGCGCCGGTGCGCGAACGCCGCTTGCACGACGCCGCGCACCGCTGCGATCGGAGCAGTCGCGTCTCGCTCGAAGGCGACGAGAGCCGAGTCGACGCGCGGCGGCGGACGGAAGACGCTCGGCGGCACGCGGTGGAACCCGACCTTTCGTGCCGCGAGCTGGACGAGGACGGAGACGGCTCCGTAGGCCTTCGTCCGGGGCCGTGCGAAGAAGCGGTCGGCGACCTCCCGCTGCACCATCACGCACCAGCGGGTCAGCGAGCCCGCGTGCTCCAGCGTCTCGACGACGAGCGACGTGGCGATGTTGTACGGGAGGTTCGAGACGAGCTTGCCCGGGACGGGGTCGAGCTCGTCGACCGCGAGCCGGAGCGCGTCCCCCCAGACGAGCCCGACGTTGGCGCGGGCGCCGAGCGAGTCGACGAGCGTCGGCTCGAGCGAGCGGTCGAGCTCCACGGCGTGCACGAAGCGGACGCGATCGGCGAGGAAGCGCGTGAGGACGCCGAGCCCCGGCCCGACTTCGAGCACGACGTCGTCCGGCGCGAGGTCGCCGAGCCTGCCGACGACTCCGAGGATGTTCTCGTCGACGAGGAAGTGCTGGCCGAGCGACTTCTTCGGCGCGACGGTCACGGCAGCCCGAATGCGGCCGTGGCGTTCGCGTGCGTCTGCGCTGCGAGGTCCTCGAACGTCTCGCCGCGCTCCTCCGCGAGCACGCGCAGCGTGTGCACGACGTTCGCCGGCTCGGTCGGCGTGCCGCGGACCGCTTGTGGGGCGAGGTAAGGGCTGTCGGTCTCGACGAGCAATCTGTCGCGTGGGATCGCCGCGGCGGCGACGCGCAGCTCGCTCGCCTTCGGGTACGTGACGTTTCCGGCGAACGAGACGTAGTAGCCACGCTCGGCGGCAATGGGCACGAGCGCAGGGGACGAGAAGCAATGGAGCACGACGGTGCCGGAGAACGGCGCGAGCAGGTCCGCGGTCTCGACGTCCGCCTCGCGGTTGTGGACGACGACGGGCAGCCCGCGCTCGTCGGCGAGCTCCAGCTGCGCCGCGAACAGCTGTCGCTGCTCGCTCGGGCTCGCATGGCGGCGGACGGTGTCGAGCCCCGTCTCCCCGACGGCGACGACCTTCGGGTGGTCGAGGAGCTCGCGAAGCTCGTCGAGGCGTCCCGCGTCAGGTCCGGCGGCGCTGTGCGGATCGATGCCGAGCGCGGCGAAGACGCCCTCGTGCGCGTCCGCTATGGCGAGCGCCGCCCGACACGACTCGACGCCGGTGCCGATCGTCACGACGCGCGTCACGCCGGCCGCCCGGGCGCGCTCGACGAGAGAGGAGGCCGGCCCGTCGCACGCGTCGAGGTGCGCGTGCGAGTCGGTCATGCGGCAGCTTGCGGCGCGTCGATGCGAGGGAACAGCGGCGGGGCGGGAGCGATGCCCTCGCGAGCCGGCGTCCTGCCGTACGCGACCTCGTCCCAGCCGATCGCGCCGGCGGGAAGGCCGAGCGCCTCGAGGATTCGGCCCGAGGTCTCGGGCAAGTACGACGCGAGCGCGACCGCGACGACGCGCAGCCCGTCGGCGAGGTCGTACAGCGTCGCCTCGAGCTCGTCCTGCTTCTCGTCCTTCGCGAGCTGCCATGGCGCCCGCGACTCGACGTACCGGTTCAGGCCGCGGACGACCTCCCAGATGCGCTCGAGCGCACCCGTCAGGTCGTACACGTCGAAGCGCGCCGCGAGGTCGTCGCCCAGGCCGGAGACGAGCGCGGCGATCTCCGACTCCTCGTTCGGCCGGGAGGGAACCGAGCCTCCGAGGAAGCGGTCGACCATGGCCGTCGTGCGGGACACGAGGTTGCCGAGGTCGTTCGCGAGCTCCCGCTCCCGGCGCTCGTGGAGGCTCTCGAGCGACACGGTGCCGTCCTGTCCGAAGGAGACGGCACGGGCAGCCCAGAAGCGCACGGCGTCCGCGCCGTAGACGTCGATGAGATCGAGCGGGTCGACGACGTTGCCGAGGGACTTCGAGATCTTCCGGTCGTCCAGGAGCAGGTAGCCGTGGACGAAGAGCTGGTGCGGGACGTCGTAGCCGGCGGACATGAGCATCGCCGGCCAGAAGACGCAGTGGAAACGGATGATGTCCTTGCCGATGAGGTGCCGCGCGGCGGGCCAGAACCGCGCCCGGAGATCCTCGCCTTCCCTCGCGTACGTGAGGGCGCTCAGGTAGTTCACGAGCGCATCGGCCCAGACGTACGCGACCTGCTCGGGATCCCAGGGGATCGGCACGCCCCACGGCTGACCCGCACGGCTGATCGAGAAGTCCTGCAGCCCGCCCGCGATGAAGCTCCGCGCCTCGTTGTAGCGGTAGCCGGGGAGCACGAAGTCCCGCCGGGCGTCGTACAGCTGCAGGAGACGATCCTGGTACGCCGAGAGCCGGAAGAACCAGTTCTTCTCCTCGATCCACTCGGGGACCGTGTCGTGCAGCGGGCACTTCCCGTCCACGAGCTCGTCCTCGGTCTTGAAGGCCTCGCAACCCACGCAGTACAGACCGGCGTAGATGCCCTCGTAGACGTCGCCCGCGTCGTACATCCGCTGGAGGAAGTCCTGGACGAAGACCTTGTGGCCCTCGTCGGTCGTCCTGATGAAGAAGTCGTTAGTCGCGTCGAGCCGTCGCGGCACCTCCTGCCAGGCGCCGACGATGCGGTCGGCGTAGTCCTTGGGCTCGAGCCCCTGCTCGGCGGCGACCCGCGCCACCTTCGACGCATGCTCGTCCACCCCGGTCAGGAAGAACGTGTCCTCCCCGCGCTGGCGGTAGTGGCGAGCGAGGATGTCGGCAGCGATCGTCGTGTACGCGTGCCCGATGTGGGGCGTCGAATTCACGTAGTAGATCGGCGTCGTCACGTAGTAGGACACGGGCGCGAATGATAGGGAGTCGCCCTCGAGTCACTCTCGAGCGCGCTCGAGCCGTCGCTACGGCGGCGAAGACGACGATCGCGGCCACGCCGAGCGCTCCGAGGATCACGATCCACCAGCGCTCGAGCACGTGGCCCCGGCGACGAGCGGCGGCCTGGGGAGGCGGGGAGTCGAGGCTCGCCGCTCGTCGCAGTCGCTGTGCGGGCCTTGCGCCGTCGTGCGCGGGCGCCGACGGGGCCAAGCTCGGCGCGCCTCGCGCGGTTCGCTGCGCCGAGCTGCGAGGTCGCGGCTCGGCGAGGCGCGTACTGCGGGCAGTCGAGCGTTGCGCGCCGGGTCGGTGGCCACCCGCGTGCGCCGGCGGGCGCGTGTCACGTCCCGATGCGACTCGAACGCGGACGACGCCACGCCGGGAACCGCGCGTCTCCCGAGCGGGATCGGCCGTGTACCGGGGGCGCGAGCCCACCCCAGCGCGCGCGCCGTCGCTCGACGCCGTTGCGGTCATCGTCAACCCGGATGCCGCAGCCGGCTCGCCCAGGGGCTCGGCTTGCGCTCCACCGGCGTCCGGGACCGTTGTCGCCGTCGGCTGTGAGGGCGCGGCCGGGGCAGGAGCTACGGAGCCGCTCGCGGCCGGCTGCCCGACGGGAGCGGCCTGCGACGGCTGCGGAGCGGGCGCGGGCGCCGCCGCGGGTGCCGGCGGAGGGTTGGCGGCGCCCCGCGGCGGAAGCAGGCTCGAGGGGTCCACGTAGTCGTCGTCGGAGCCGAGCCTGATCCCCAGATGCACGTACGGCACCGAGTGCTCGGGCTCGCCCGACGTCCCGGCGTCGGCGATCGGCTGCCCCTCCGACACCCGCTCGCCCCGTTCGACGCGAAGGTCGCCCAGGTGCGTGAGGGTCGCCCTGTACCCACCCGCGGTCGCGATCGTCACGGTTGCGCCGTAGGTGGGAAGTGACCCGGCGAAGGTCACGTCACCGGACGCCGGCGCCCTGGTCGAGACCGCGTCGCCGAGCGCGACGTCGATCCCCCGGTGCTGGCCGCCTGCGTACTTGTCGGTGCCGACCGAGAACCCGCGGAGCACGGCTCCATCCGCCGGCCACGTCCAGGCCCAGGCGGCAGGCCCGGCGACGAGCGCCCACAGGAGCATCGCTCCGAGACACATCGCACATCTCGTTGCCTTGCGGGTGAACACGGGTCGACGGTAGCGCGGCCTAGCGCGCGCTCGCAACGCAATTGACTCTCTTGTTACAGAGAGCCGCGGTAGAGCGCGTTGCGGGACGATCCTGTGAGCTTCGCGACGACGTCGGAAGCCGTCCGCCTGGAGACTCCGGCGGCGACGAGCTCGGCGACCGCCTCGCGCGCCGCCTCGTCCGCAGGAGCCGCCGCGACCTCGGCCGGGGCGAGCACGAGCGTGATCTCGCCCCGCGGCGCCTCGGAGTACCGCGCCGCGAGCTCGTGGAGCGTCCCACGCGCAACGTCCTCGAAGCGCTTCGTGAGCTCCCGGCACACGGCCGCGCGGCGCCCCGCCAGCGCCTCCGCGAGCACCTCCAGCGAGCCCGGAAGCCGGCGCGGAGACTCGAAGGCCACGACGGCCCCGGGCCACCGCTCGAGCTCCTGCGCCAGCGCGCGCAAGGCGCCCGCACGCCGCGGGAGATAGCCGACGAACTGGTAGCGATCCACGCCGAACCCGCTCACGACGAGGGCCGTCTCGACGGCCGACGGCCCCGGAAGGACGGTGACGCCCACCCCGGCAGCGACCGCCGCCGCGATCAGCCGCGATCCGGGATCGTTGATTCCCGGCAGACCCGCGTCGGACACGAGCGCGAGCCGCTCGCCACCTGCCAGCCGCCGGACGAGCTCCGAGGTCCGCGCCGCCTCGTTGTGCCGGTGGTAGCTGACGAGCCGCGCCTCGACGCGGTGGCGGTCGAGGAGGACGCGGGTCCGGCGCGTGTCCTCGCAGACGACGAGGTCGGCCTCCCGGAGCTCGTCCAAGACACGGAGCGTGACGTCCCCGAGGTTCCCGATCGGCGTCGCGCAGACCGCGAGCGGCATCAGCCGGCGCGCTCGGATATCGGTGAGCCGCCGTGGGCCGCGCAGGCGGGCCTGGATGGCGGGGGAGCCTCCACGGCGGGGGCTACCATAGCGCCCCGGATGGCCGAGGGAGACAAGCCCTACCGGCTGTATCGCGGCGGCCGCACGAAGGGCAAGGTTCCCCTCCAGCGCAGCACCCGGCCCGCGAGGCAGCCCGCGCGCGCACCCCGGCCCGGCGGGTGGTGGCGCAGGAGACGCTGGTGGCTCTGGGCCGTCGTCGGCGCCGCCGGCCTGCTCGTGCTCGCCCTGCTCTGGGGCTTTCTCGGGTACCGCTCGTTCTCGCACGGCGTGGGCGAGGCGAACGACCGGCTGCCGCGGAAGGCGAAGGCGCAGCTCGCGAAGCGAGACCGCTCGCTCCTCTCGGATCCGACGACCGTCCTCGTCATCGGCACGGACGGTGGGCGCGCCCGCGGGCACGCGGGGTTCAACCGCTCGGACTCGCTCATGCTGATCCGGTTCGACCCGGACACGCACCGGATCGCCTACCTCTCGATCCCGCGGGACCTGCGCGTCGAGATCCCGGGGTACGGACCGTCCAAGATCAACGCCGCCAACCAGCTCGGCGGCCCGGCGCTCACGCTCGCAACCGTGAAGGCGCTCACGGGTCTGCCCATCGACCACGTCGTCGTCGTCGACTTCGACGGCTTCCGCGAGCTGATCGACGCGGTCGGGGGCGTCGAGATCAAGGTGCCGAAGCGGATCCTCTCGAACCGCTTCGACTGCCCGTACAAGCCGAGGCGCTGCGCGCACTGGGACGGCTGGCGGTTCGAGAAGGGAACGCAGCACATGAACGGACAGCGGGCGCTCGTCTACTCGCGGATCCGCGAGAACCGGCTCGATCCCTCGGACACCGACATCTCGCGCGGGACGCGGCAGCAGGCCGTCGCCGACGCCCTCGGGCACCGCATCGCGAGCGTCGGCACGTTCCTCCGGCTGCCGTTCATGGGCGATCGGATCGCCGCACCCCTCGCGACCGACCTCTCGGCCTGGGAGCTCGCACAGCTCGGCTGGGTGCGATTCCGCGCAGGCTCGGGCGGCTCGCTGCACTGCCGACTCGGCGGAGACCCGTCGAGCGCGGGCGGCGAGTCCGTCCTCCTCGGCTCGGAGGACAACGCCTCCGTGATCTCGATGTGGCTCGGCCGCTCGGCTCCGCTGCCGCCGCCGAAGGGCACCCTGTACGGGGCCGGCTGCCCGCGGCGCTAGCTGCTGGAACCGCTCGAGTCGCCGGATGGCGGCTTCGGCTTGGAGTCCGTCGCCGGCTTGTCGGCGGCCTTCTCGGACGCCTTCTCCGTCGTCGGCGCGTCGCCGTCCTTGGCCTTCGACTTCCGGCTGCCGTAGTCCGTCGAGTAGAACCCGGAGCCCTTGAAGTGGACGGCCACGGGAAAGAGGAGCTTCTCGACGGGTCCGGCGCCGCACGTCGGGCACGAGTCCGCAGGCGGGTCGGCCATCTTCTGGAACAGCTCGAAGGTGTGCCCGTTCGGGCAGCGGTACTCGTAGATCGGCACGTGGGCGGGAATCTAATCCGCTACTGATCGGCGCTGCTCGCGCTCCTGCTCGAGCAGCTCGAGGTAGCAGGGCGCGCTCTCGAAGGCGGCGAGGCCACGCGGCCTGCCGCGACGGCGGGCGAGGCGGCGCCGCCGGTCGAACGCGGCGACCGCGGCCGAGGCGCCCACGAGCCCGCCGAGGAGAAAGGAGCGAAGCCGCCTTCTGCCCTCTTCCCCGTTCACGGGAGTGATCTTACGATCCCGTCGGCCGTGCTCGTCTGCATCGGAGACCTCACGCTCGACGTCGTCGTCCGCCTCGCCGGACGGCTCGCTCCGGACGGGGACACGGACGCCGACATCGTGCTCGGCCCGGGCGGGCAGGCGGCGAACGTCGCAGCGTGGTCGTCCGTGCTCGGTGCGGAGACCCGCTTCGTCGGCAAGACGGGAGCCGACGACGCAGGTGCGCTCGCACGAGCGAGGCTCGCCGCCTACGGAGTCGAGGTCGTGGGGCCGATCGAGGGCCGGAACGGCGCCATCTGCGCGCTCGTGTCCCCGGACGGCGCGCGCTCCATGGCGGCCGATCGCGGCGCCGCGCGCGAGCTTCGAGCCGACGAGCTCGACCCGCGGTGGCTCGCCGGCTGCGACGACCTCCACGTCTCGGGCTACGCGCTCATGGCCGAGCCGGTGCGCGAAGCCGCCCTGTGCGCAGCCGAGCTCGCTCGCGCCGAGGGCGCGCGGATCAGCGTCGACCTCGCGTCCTGGAGCGCGATCCGCGACGCCGGTCTCGACGCGTTCCGCGAGGCCGTCCGAGCCGTCCGCCCGGATGTCGTGTTCGCGAACGAGGACGAGGAGCGGGTCGTCGGCCGGCACGCGCTCGAAGCAGCGTGGATCGTCACCCGCGGCGAGCGAGGCTGCTCGTTCGACGGCGACGAGCGCGCCGCGCGTCCCGCCGAGCGGGTCGTGGACACGACGGGAGCCGGAGACGCGCTCGCGGCGGGCTGGCTCGTGGGCGGCCCCGAGCTCGCGCTCGAGGCGGCGGCGCGCTGCATCGGGCAGCTCGGCGCGATGCCGGTAGCTTGGCCCGCATGCAGGCTCTGATCGACGTCTCGAACGAGGTGCGCGCCGCGCTCGAGGAGGGCGCGCCGGTCGTCGCCCTGGAGACCACCCTCGTCGCCCACGGCTTCCCGGCGCCGGACGGCGTCGAGGTCGGCCTCGCGAGCGAGCAGGCCGTACGAGACGCCGGAGCCCTGCCGGCGGCGACGGGCGTGCTCGACGGCCGGGTCCGGGTCGGGCTCAGCGCGGACGAGCTCAGCCGGTTCACCTCCGCCGCGCGAAAGGTCGGCCCGCGCGACCTCGCCGCCTGCGCGGTCGCGGGCGACGTGGGCGCGACGACCGTCGGCGGGCTCCTCGTCGTCGCGCGCAGCCTCGGGATCCGCTTCGTGGGGACGGGCGGGATCGGCGGCGTCCATCGCGGCTACCCGTCTCCCCCCGACGTCTCGGCCGACCTCGTCGCGCTCGTGAGCTCGCCCGTCCTCGTCGCCTGCTCGGGTGCGAAGTCGCTGCTCGACGTGCCGGCGACGCTGGAGTACCTGGAGACGCTGGGCGTCCCCGTGCTCGGCTTCCGCACGGACACGCTGCCGCTCTTCTACTCGGCGGCGGGCGGGCCGACCGTGCCGCAGCGCGTCGAGGACGCAGCGACGGCCGCTCGGACCGCCGCGGCGCACTGGGAGCTCGGCGGCTGCGGCGTGGTGCTCGCGAACCCGCCGCCTCGGAGCCTCGACGTGGAGGAGCTCGTCGAGGAAGCCGTCGCCGAGGCGGCGCGCCGGGGCGTGACGGGTCAGGCCGTCACGCCGTTCGTGCTCGCCTTCCTCCACGAGCGCTCGGGTGGCAGCACGCGAGAGGTCAACCGCGAGCTCGTCGTCGCGAACGCACGGCTCGCCGCCGAGGTGTCGGTAGCGTTCGCCGCCCTGTGAGCCTCTACGACGCCGTCCGCGACCTCCCGCTCGAGGTCGACGGGTACGAGCTCGAGCTCCTGTCGCTGCAGGCGCGGCCCGACTTCCTGCGCAAGACCACCGTCGTGCATCTCCGGGGCGGCGGCGAGGAAGGCGTCGGCGAGGACGTGACCTACGACGGCGAGGAGCACGACCGACTACAGGAGCGCGCGCGTGAGCTGCCCCTGAAGGGCTCGTGGACGCTGCAGACGTTCTCGGAGCAGCTCGCGACGCTGCCGCTCTTCGCGGCCGAGCCCGCCCAGCACGCCTACTACGACTACCGCCGCTGGGGCTTCGAGAGCGCAGCGCTCGACCTCGCGCTGCGCCAGGCGGGGCGCTCGCTCGGCGATACGATCGGACGCAAGCCGCGTCCCGTCTCGTTCGTCGTCTCCGGAGGGCTCGGCGACCCGCCGTCCACGGCCAGGCTCCACGAGTGGCTCGCGCTCTATCCCGGCCTGCGCTTCAAGCTCGACGCGAGCGCGAAGTGGACCGAGGAGCTCGTAGCGGAGCTCGCCGCGACCGGGGCGGTCGACTCCGTCGACTTCAAGGGCCAGTACCGCGGCACCGTCGTGGACACGCCTCCCGATCCGGTGATGTACCGCCGCGTCGCGGAGGGGCTCCCGGACGCGTGGCTCGAGGACCCCAATCTCACGGACGAGACGACGGAGGTCCTGGCTCCGTACCGCGACCGTGTGACGTGGGACGCGATCATCCACTCGGTCGAGGACATCGAGGCGCTCCCGTGGAAGCCGCGAACCGTCAACGTGAAGCCGTCGCGGTTCGGGTCGGTCGAGCGGCTCTTCGCCGCCTACGACCACTGCGAGGCGAACGGGATCGGAGCGTACGGCGGCGGTCAGTGGGAGCTCGGGCCGGGCCGCGGGCACATCCAGCTCCTCGCGGCGCTGAACCACCCCGACACGCCGAACGACGTGGCGCCGCGCGAGTACAACCTCGACCCCCGCCCGGGATTGCCCGGAAGCCCGCTCGTCGTCCGTCCGCGCGACACCGGGTTCCTGGCGCTGTAGGGGCGAGATACATCTCGCCCTACGGGGAGGTTCCGGGCGAGATGTATCTCGCCCCTACGCCAGGCTCGCGAGGAAGTCGTCGATCGAGATCAGCGGGAGCGACTCGAGCTTCGCGCTCCCCCGTGCGCCGAGCGCGAGCGAGACCTTCGCGATGGTGAGGTCGTCGGGCGCCTCGACGATGTTCACGAAGTCGTACGCGCCTAGTGCCGCCCACTGGTGGAGCACCTTCGCGCCCATCTCCTCCACGTCGCGGTTCACCTCCGCGAGCCGGGCGGGATTCGCATGCAAGGTCTGGACACCCTTCTCGGTGAGGGTCGTCAGCATCAGGTAGGTCGGCATCTCGCTCCTCTCGTCGGTCGTCGTCCCCGAGCGTAATCGAGCGAGCGCGGCGGCCACTGTACGCCTGACGCTAGGAGGGCGCGCCGATCGCGATCCCGGTCTCGAGATCGAAGAAGTGGAGCCGCGCCACGTCGACCGCGAGCTCGAGCGACTCGCGCTCGCGTGCCCGCGTCGCGCGGTCGATGCGGGCGACGAAGGTGACGCCGCCGCCCCGTGCCCGCTCGGCCGCGATCCTCGTCTCCTCGTCCTCGGCGTCCTCCGTCACGTGTGCCTCGACCACCTCCTTCGTCTCCACGGCCTCCGCCGCGACGTTGAAGTGCACGTAGACCTCGGAGCCCATGTCCTCGCGGATGTCGCAGGTGACGGACAGCAGCCGGCCGTCCCCGCTCGCGTCGCGCAGGACCGAGGCGTCCTCCATGTCCTCGGGACGGATCCCGAGCACGACTCCTCGTCCGTCGTAGCCGTCGAGCTTCGGGAGCCGAGCGAGCAGCGTCCGCTCCAGCAGGAGTCGATGCCCGCCGAAAGCAACCCACAGGTCGCCGTTCGTCCGCTCCAGCTGCGCCCTGACGACGTTCATCGCCGGCGATCCGATGAACTCCGCGACGAACAGGTTGCGAGGGCGGTCGTACAGCTCCGTGGGCTGCGCCACCTGCTGGAGAACGCCGTTCCGCATCACCGCGACCCGGTCCCCCATCGTCATCGCCTCGGTCTGGTCGTGCGTGACGTAGATCGTGGTCACGCCGAGGTCCCGCTGGATGCGCGAGATCTCGGCGCGCATCTCGACCCGGAGCTTCGCGTCGAGGTTCGAGAGCGGCTCGTCCATGAGGAAAGCCTGCGGGTTGCGGACGATCGCGCGGCCCATCGCCACCCGCTGCCGCTGTCCGCCGGACAGCGTGCGTGGCTTCTTCCCGAGCGAGTCGGTGAGCCCGAGGACCTGGGCTGCCTCGCGCACGCGCCGATCGACCTCTGTCTTCGGGACGCCTCGCAGCTTGAGCGCGAATCCCATGTTCTTCGCCGCGTTCATGTGCGGGTAGAGCGCGTAGTTCTGGAAGACCATGGCGATGTCGCGATCCTTCGGCGGCAGGTCGTTGACGACCTGGCCGTCGATCAGCACGCTCCCGGAGGTGACCGTCTCGAGGCCCGCGATCATGCGCAGGGCCGTGGTCTTCCCGCAGCCGGACGGGCCGACGAAGACGACGAACTCGCCGGCGGCGACGCCGAGGCTCAGCCCGTCGACGGCCTGCGTCCCGTCGGGGTACACCTTGGTCAACTGCTCGAGAACGATTTCCGCCAAGCTGCCTCCGCCGGGGAATCTACAAGCGTGCAGCGGCGCGGCTGCGTTCGGCGTGTTGGCGCGTAGAGCATCGTCTAGGATCGAGCGCGTCCCATGGAGGCGCATGCTGCGAGGCGGAGGCCGGCTGCGTGGCGTCGGCGGCACGTGCTCGAGAGCCGGCGCGTCCTCGCGATCCTCCTGATCGCCCCGGCGGTCGTCTTCATGGCGCTCGTCGTCGGCGTGCCGTTCGTGTGGGCGATCTACCTGAGCTTCACGGACGCGGTCGGCGGCTCGCTCTCCGGGAAGTTCGTCGGCCTCGACAACTTCAGGAACGCCTGGCAGGACGACAACTTCCGGCATGCGTTACGGAACACGCTCCTGTTCACCCTGGCCTCGCAGGCGATCGTCGTCGTCGGCGCGGCCGTCCTCTCGAACTTCCTCGTGCGCGATTTTCGCGGCAAGTGGCTCGTGCGCTTCCTCGTGGTGCTGCCCTGGGCGGCCCCCGTCGTCCTCTCGACGATCGCGTGGCTGTGGCTCCTCGACTCCCTGTACAGCGTCGTGAACTGGACGCTCGCCCGCCTCCACCTCGACCACGCTCTCGTGTGGCTCCTGAGCACGGCGCACATCGAGGAGAACGCCCAGGTGCCGCTGCAGTGGCTCGGCCGGCCGAACCTCGCCCTCGTCGCCATCACCATCGTCCAAGCCTGGCGCATCCTCCCCTTCGCCGTCGTGATCTTCATCGCCGGCCGGGCCTCCATCCCGAACGAGGTCGAGGACGCCACCAGGATCGACGGCGCGACGGGAGTGAAGAAGCTCTGGTACGTCGACATCCCGCTCCAGCTCCCGATCGCGCTCGTCGCGGTGCTCTTCGGCATCGTGTTCACGGCGGCCGACTTCGCGGTCGTGTACATCCTCACCCACGGCGGGCCGTTCAACTCGACGCAGGTCCTGCCGACGTGGGCCTACGCGATCGGCATCGACTCCGGCTCCCTCGGCGAGGGCGCTGCGATCTCGCTGTTCCTGTTTCCGCTGCTCGTCCTCGTGAGCATCGGGATGCTGTTCTTCGCGCGGCGAGCCCAGGTCTCGTGACGCGGCGCGAGCGACTCACGACGTACGCGGTGGTCGTGCCGTTCGCGATCTTCCTCGCCTTCCCCTTCTACTTCGCCCTCGTGACGATGTTCAAGACGAACCTCGACCTCGGGGACGTCCAGCACTCGCCGTACGTCTACAACGACCTCGCCGGACATACCCACTGGGAGTTCTGGAAGTACGCGACGACCGAGCACGTCCGCTTCCTGTTCGAGGACACGAACTACCCGAGGTGGCTCTGGAACACGCTGCTCGTCGGCGCCGCGGTCGTCGGCATCACGCTCCTGCTCGCGATGCCCGCCGGGTACGCGCTCGCCCGGCTCGCCGGCGGGTGGGGCCAGAGTGCGGGCGTCGCGATCTTCCTCGTCTACCTGGTTCCGCCGACGCTGCTCTTCCTCCCCCTCTCGCGGCTCATCACGCAGCTCGGCCTGAAGGACTCCCTGTGGGCGCTGATCCTGATCTACCCGTCGTTCACCGTCCCCTTCGCGACGTGGCTCCTGATGGGGTTCTTCAAGACGATTCCCCAGGAGCTCGAGGACGCGGCCCTGATCGACGGAGCCTCACGGCTGCGGGCCTTCGCCCTGATCGTCCTGCCGATCTCCGTCCCGGGGATCCTCACGGTCGTGATCTTCGCGTTCTCGCTGTGCGTGAACGAGTTCATCTACGCGTTCACGTTCATCTCGAGCTCCGAGCAGCGCACGGTCTCGGCCGGGGTTCCGAACGACCTCATCCGCGGCGACGTCTTCTTCTGGCAATCGCTGATGGCGGCGGTGCTGATCCCGACGATCCCGCTCGCGCTCCTCTACAACGCCTTTCTCGACCGCTTCATCAAGGGCTTTACAGGAGGCGCGTTCCGCTAGAGAATCGACGCTCGACCCGAAAGGAGGGAAACGCGTGCCAGACGTAGCCGACGAGCTCGTCGCCGCGAGCTCGACCCTGACCCGCCGCGACCTGGTTCGGAGAGGCTCGGCCGCGGCGTTCGCCGTCGCGATGTTCGGCGGCCTCAGCGACAAGGCCCTCGGCTTCTACGGGCCGCTCAGGTTCGCGAACAAGCAGCTCGCAGGCGACCTTCGCATCATGACGTGGGCGCACTTCGTCCCCGCGTACGACCAGTGGCTCGACAACACGTACGTCAAGCAGTGGGGCGAGGCGAACGACGTCGACGTGAAGGTCGACCACATCAACAACGCCCTGCTCTACAGCACCGGGCGCATCGGAGGTCGCCGCCCAGAGCGGCCACGACCTGTTCTGGTTCATCTCGCCGCCGTCGACGTTCCAGAAGCAGGCGATACCGGTGAACGACCTCGTGCAGGAGGTGTCGAAGAAGCTCGGGCCCATGGCGAGGGTCGCGCGCAAGGCGACATACAACCCGAGGACGAAGAAGTTCTACGGATTCCCGGAGTCCTATGCGCCCGACCCGGTGCAATACCGCAAGAGCTTCCTAGAGCAGACCGGTGTCAGCCTGAACACGTGGGAGGACGTCCGCAAGGGAGCCCCGAAGCTCAAGGCGATCGGGCACCCCGTCGGTCTCGGCATGTCGAACGAGATCGACTCGAACATGCTCCTGACATCGCTCCTCTACTGCTACGGGGGCTACATCCAGAACGAGGCGAACCGCGTCGTGATCGGGCAGGGCCCGAATCGGAAGGGCGCGATCGAGGCGCTCAAGGTCATGCGCGACATCTACCAAAACGGCATGTCGGACGAGGTGTTCGCCTGGACCGCGGCCTCCAACAACCAGGCGTTCCTCGCAGGCCGGCTCTCGATGGCGGTGAACGCGATCTCGATCGAGCGTTCGGCAGAGCAGTCGGGGAACGCTTCGCTCTCCGACGACTCCTGGCTCGCCGCGATCCCACGCGGCCCGGCGGTGCGCCTCGGCAACGAGCACGTCATGGGCGTGTATCTCATCTGGAAGTTCGCGAAGAACAAGGAGGCGGCGCAGAAGTACCTCGTCGACCAGCAGTTGGGCTACCGGGAGCACTTCCTGCGCAGCCTCTACTACAACTTCCCGCCCTGGACGGGTGCGATCAAGGGCGGCTTCAAGGAGATCCGTAAGCTCAGCGCCCAGGACCCGCACAAGCCGAGGGGCAAGTACACGGTTCTCACGACGATCGCGGAGAAGTACACGACGAACCCGGGCCATCCGGGCAACACGACGCCGGTGATGGACGAGATCTACAACACCTTCCTCATCCCGCAGATGTTCGCCCAGGTCGCCCAGGGGAAGTCGACCCCCGAAGCGGCGGTCTCCGCGTTCGCGTCGAAGGCCCAGAGCATCTACCGCAAGTGGAGGAACCAGGGGCTGGTCTAGCCCTGGGCTCGCAGGATCGGAACGCGAGGGCCCGGGCAGCCGGGCCCTCGCGGGCTACGCGGCCGTCTTCGTCTCCTGGACGAGCTCGCGCCGCTCGCGCGCGCGAGCATCCTGGTCGACGTAGAGGATCGCGCCGCCGATGAAGAGGAGCGGGGCGAGCACGGCGTCGGCGAGGAAGATCGCCGTGCGCACCGTGTTGTCGGCCTGAGAGTTCAAGAGCAAGGCGAGCCCCGCGCGCATCAGGAAGAAGAGCACGACGAGCGTTCCGAGCGACCCCGCCGCATGGACGTAGTCGACGCGGCCGAGCGCGAAAGCGCGCCGCAGCGAGCTCGCGAACGTGGTCCGCTCCGCGATCGCGACGGGCACGACGAGACCCGACGAGTGCCAGCCAGAGGACGGCGGCGAGGGCGAACCAGGGGAAGAGCAGAGCCGCGGGCACGAAGACGAGCGTTCCGGCCCCGATCGCGACGACCCAGGAGCGCAGCGCGGCCCCGCCTCCGACGACGAGCGTCGCCGCATACGCGTACGCGACCGAGAACACGGGCGCCGTCACGACGAGCACGCCCATCACCGTGCCTCGCGAGGTTCCGGTCGTCACCTCGTTGATCGCCGCGACGACGACCCCGAGCGGGAGCGCGCGGAGGAAGTGCCGCCCGTACAGGCGGATCGACTCCGCGACGAGCTGTCCGATCGTGCGTCTCTCGGGCGGAAGCGGCGGCGGGAGAGGACGCTCCGCCCTCCTCGCTGCCCGCGCCATGCGGAGAGGCTAGTCGGACGCCGCCGCGAGCACCCTCGGGAGCACGTCGGCGAGCGCCTCGAGCGCCCGCCCGATCCTCCACCGTGCTCGATCTCCCTCGGAGAGCTCGTTCGACACCGCCCGCAGCTCGATCGCGGGGACGCCGGCGAGCGCGCACGCGCGGAGCACGCCGAATCCCTCCATCGCCTCGACGCGGAGCTCGCGGCCGGCGTGGGCCGATCCGCCGACCGACGCGCTCGTCCCGATCGGGAGCACGAGCGCCTCGGGCACCGCCTCCCGCGTCGTCGCGAGCAGGCGGGCGTCGGGCTCGAGGCTGTCGACCACTGGGATCTCGGCGGCGAGGTCGACGTAGACGGACTCGCTCCCGATCACGATGCCCCCCGGGGTGATCCCTCGCGCGCCGGCGACGCCGACGTGCACGACCGCGGCCGGCGGGCGCGCGGCGAGCTCGCGCGCCGTGGCGGCTGCGGCCTCGACCGGGCCCACGCCGCACACGAGGCCGTCGTGCTCGCACAGCTCGATGTCCGTCGCGGCCACGAGGAGCACGTCGGCCATGGCCCGATCCTACGGCTCGACGGGCTCCAGGCGGAAGACGGGATGGCGCCCGGCCTCCAGCAGCCAGTCCTCGTCGGGCGAGTCGAGGGTGGCGTCGAAGAAGGGCCTCGTCACGCGCCCGAGCCGGTAGTACTCGCGGAGCACGGGCACCGCCGCCCGAGTATCGAGCTCACGGGCGCCGAGCCGCTCGCGACGGCGCCCGCGCCGAAGCTCCACCCACCCTGCGGCTCGCGCGTTCAGCACCCAGTTGCGGTCCCCGTACGGGGCGACCAGCCAGCGTTCGTCGCCACGCCGGACGAGCGAGACGGGCGTCGACCAGAGCTTGCCGCTGCGACGGCCCGGCACGGTGAGGAGGTACGTACGTGGCCCCGCCAGGCCGACGCGCGCCAACGGACGCACGACCGCGTTCAGCCCTCTGCGCCAGAGGCTCTTGCGGTACGGCCTCGGCGTGGGTCCCACGGCGCGAAGTAAACCGTCCCGCACGCCGAGACCGCCTTCCGGCGGTCTCGGCGCTACCGGGCTACGAGGAGCCCTGATCAGTGGGCAAGCGGGCGCTGGCGCGTCGCCTTGAGCGCCAACATCAGCCCGAGTGCCAGGACGATGCCGAGGCCCAGACCGATTCCGAGCTGCGACCACGCGATGTCGCGTCCCGAGCCGGAGCTCGCGACCGGAGCGGACGTCTCGACCGGCTGGAAGCTCGTGTGGTCCTCGCCCGAGAGGAGCACGACGTCACGCGACGGGGTCGGCGAGATCCGGCCCGCGCGCTCGGCCGCACCCTGGTACGTGAACTGCGCGCTCGTCTCGTGCGAGTCCGGGCGGCTGACGAGCCCGACGACTGGCTGGTTCGCGAGCGTCGCGCGCTCGTTCGCGTAGAAGTACGCGACGCCGCTCTGCTCCTGCGAGCCGGCGAGTCTCCCCTCCGCGAGTGCGGTCGGGACGAAGACGAGCGCCGCGACGGCGATTCCGACGATGAGAGTGATGCTGCGGGTCATGGCTCCTTCTCCTTTGCTCCTGGTGGCCCTCGTAACCACCTGACTCGAGGCTAGGGAGCGGAGGGCGCCGCCGAAACGGGAGAGTCCCCCGGGTTTGAAGAGCCGACCCCTTGTATTTGGCGGGACGCGAGGGCGGGACCAACCTCGCCGCGGTGCCTGATCCCGAGCTTGCCGAAGACGCGGCTGAGATGGCCCTCGACCGTGCGATCCGAGAGGAAGAGAGCCGCCGCGACCTCGCGGTTCGTCTTGCCCTCGGCGACGAGCGCGGCGACGCGCTCCTCGGCGGGAGTGAGAGCGCCAGGCGTCGCCGCCCGGCCACTGATGCGGGCGAGCTCTGTGCGCGTGCGCTCGGCCCAGAGCGCAGCGCCGGCGCCCTCGAAAACCGCGAGACCCTGCTCGAGCGTCGCCCGAGCCTCGCGCCGTCGCTTCGCGCGGCGCTGCGTCGCTCCGAGCGCGAGGAGCGTGCATGCCTTGCGGAGTGGCAACTCGACCGCTTCGTGCAGCTCGAGCGCCTCGCCGAAGGCGGCGAAAGCCCGATCGAGCTCACCCTCCTGTGCGGCGAGCAGCCCTCGACAACGCGCGCAGTCGGCAAGCGCCGGAATCCGCTCGAGGCGGCGTGCGTTGTCCTCGTACCAGTCGAGCAGCTCGCCAGCTTCGTCGCGTCGTCCCAGCTCGATCAACGCCTCGATGTAGTCGACCACGAACGGGATGGCTCCCGGCTCCGCGATCGCCTCGCGGCGTGCGAACGCGACCATGCCCGACAGCTCGGCCACGGTCTCCGCAGGCGCCCCGGACGAGAGCCCGGCGATGCCGAGAGCGCGTGTTGCGATGAGCTCGGCATGACGTCCGCCGGTCTGCGGTACGAGCTCGAGCGCCCGACGAGCGGCCGCGCGCGCGAGGTCCAAACGACCGCATTGCGCCTCCACGAGGCTCTCGACGGCGAGGCTGTGGGCGAAGAGCGTGCGCTGCCCGCACTGTGCCGACGCTTCCTGGCCTTCTGCCGCAATGGCGCGAGCGCTTGCGAGCTGTCCGAGCTCGCAGACGACTTGGCCGAGCGTGGCGAGGATCGTCGGAGAGGAGCTCTCGTCCCCGAGCTCGGCGGCGCGTCGCAGCATCGCTTCGAGCTCGTGTCGAGCTTCGTCGAGCCGGCCCATCCAGAAGAGATCACTCGCGGCCGCGGCGAAGCGGGGCTGCGCGAGCACGCGCCGACCCTCGCTGGCGGGCTGGAGCGCTCGCGCCGCCTGCCCCGTGGCGCCCGCCTCCGGGCGCCCCAGCAGAAGCTCGAGTACCCAGCGCGTCCCGAGCGCTTCCGCCGCCAACGGCTCGTCGCCGAGCCCGAGCGCAAGCTCGGCGGCGACCGTCGCGTGGTCGACCGCTTCCGCGAGCCGCTCGCACGTCCGATAGAGGCAGGTGGCGACGCCTTCGTGTGCGACCGCGAGAATCTCGGGATCGCCCTCCGCTTCGCCCACGGCCTGGAGGAAGAGATCGGCGGCGTCGGACTGAGCCTCGTACGAGCGGACGCGTGCGAGCCGCACGACGGCGCGTGCACGTCGCCTCCCCGGTGGAAGGCGTGACACG
Source organism: uncultured Gaiellaceae bacterium (assembly GCA_963831285.1). Classification (GTDB taxonomy): domain Bacteria; phylum Actinomycetota; class Thermoleophilia; order Gaiellales; family Gaiellaceae; genus GMQP-bins7. Next base: position 182,914 of record CAWHPO010000011.1, read on the forward strand.
ACGGCGACGAGCTGCTCCTCCGCACGCGGCGAGTCGCCGGATTCGTAGTGGAGGTAGGCGGCGTCGACAGCCCGTCTGAGAGCGTCGTCGGCGTCGCGGGGAGGAGTGAGCTCGCACGCGCGGTCGAGAAGGAGCGCGGCGGGCCGCGGGGCACCACGGTCGCGGGCGTGCACCGCGGCCTGCTCCAGCTCCCTCGCGACGCCCTCGTCGGGCTCCGTGACCGACGCCGCGAGCTGCCACGCTCGAGCTTCGGGGTCGTCGAGCAGCTCGGCCAGACGGGCATGGATTGCCAGTCGCCGGAGAGGATCGGCCACCGCGTACGCACCCGCTGCCAACAGAGGGTGCGTGAAGTGGATCCTGTCGCCGGCGAGCTCGACGACGCCCGCGGCGACCGCCGGCGCCAGCCCGATCGCGCGCTCGACTCCCGACGCCTCTTCCGTCAGGGCGACCGTCGCGTGGGCATGCGCCGCTGCCGCCAGCAGGTAGTCACGGCTCTCGGGCGGCAGGGCGAGCAGTCTCGCGTGCACGAGCTCGTGCAGCGACTCCGGGACCGGCAAGGGCTGACCCGCCTCGACGGGGACGTCGGAGCGCTGCAGCATGCGCACGATCTCGACGGCGTAGAACGGATTCCCGCCGGACGCTTCGTGGACTTCCGCGAGCAGAGGTCTTGGGAGCGACGATCCAAGCTGCCCCTGCACCACCCGTCCGAGTGCGAGCGCGTCGAGCGCGCCGACGTGGACGCGGGTGAACCGCTCTCGAACGGGCGACCGCAGCAGCTCATTCAGAAGCGCGCTCTCGGTGCCCGAGCGTCGCGACAGGAGAAGGCCGACCGGCTCGGTCCGAAAACGTCTCACGGCGTACGCGAGGCCGGCCGACGACGCGTAGTCGAGCCATTGCGAGTCGTCGATCGCGACCAGCGCAGGCCCCTGCTCGGCAAGGAGCCGGAAGGCGCCCAACAACGCGACGCGGAGGACGCGCGGCTCGACCGCCGGCCCCTCCTCGTCGCCGACGGCGAGCGCGCGCGACAACGCCTTCCGTTGCACGGTCGGAAGCGGCGCCAGCGCCATGTCGAGCACCGGGTCGAGGAGGTCGCCAACGCCGGCGAACGACAGCGTCGTCTCACTCTCCACCGGTTGCGCCTGCAGCACGAGGATCCCGAGCTCCTCGGCGTGATCGACGGCGGCACGCCAGAGCGTCGTCTTCCCCATGCCGGCCTCTCCCTCGAGCACGAGCCCGACGGCCCCGCCGGAGATGCTCGCGACGAAGTCCCGCAGGGAGGCCAGCTCGGCGTCCCGCCCGACGAGCGCGGTCATGACTCGACGATCCTACGCCTGCGGAATACTCACTTCGTGGGATTCGCGATCGGACATGCCTCCTTTCTCGACGAGTCCCCGTAGATGCCGAGGCAGATCGCGCTCCTCCGCGGCATCAATCTCGGCCCCCGCAACCGGATCGCGATGCCCGCCCTGCGCGAGGCGCTCGCCGAGGCCGGGTTCGGGGACGTGCGCACGTACGTCCAGAGCGGAAACGTCGTCCTCTCGAGCCGGAAGCAGCCGGAGACGGTCGCGCGCGATCTGCGGAGGCTCGTCGAGAAGCGGTTCGGGCTCGATCTCCACGTCGCGGTGCGAACGCGGGCGGAGCTCGCGAAGGTCGTCGAGCGGAATCCGCTCGGGAGGGTGGCGAAGGACCCGAAGCGCTACCAGGTCACCTTCCTCGCGAAGCCGCTGAGCGCCGAGGTGAAGCGCGCGCTCGAGGCGGCTCTGATCGAGCCCGAGCGGCTCGCCGTTCACGGCCGCGAGGTCTACGCGTGGCACCCGAGAGGCGTCGCCCGCTCGAAGCTGTGGTCGCTCCTGGCCGGTCCGAAGCTCGGCGTCGACGCGACCTCGCGCAACTGGACGACGGTGACGAAGCTCCTCGAGCTGGCCGACGAGGACTAGGCCACAGTCGGGCTGGCGGCTCCGACGCGCTCGAAGACGAGCTCGCCGTCGCCGGCCTCCGCGCGGATCGTGTCGCCCTCGGCGAACCGCCCTTCGAGGAGCTCGAGCGCGAGCGGGTTCTCGACGAGGCGCTGGATCGCCCGCTTCAGCGGCCGCGCGCCGTACGCCGGGTCCCAGCCCTCCTCCGCGAGCAGCTCCTTCGCTGCGTCCGTGACCTCGAGGTCGATCCGCCGCTCCGCGAGGCGAGCGCGCAGCCGGGCGAGCTGCAGCTCGACGATCTCGCCGAGCTGCTCCCGCGTGAGCGCCTGGAACGAGACGATCTCGTCGACGCGGTTCAGGAACTCCGGCCGGAACCGGTCCCGGAGCTCGTTCGACGAGCGGATGTTCGAGGTCATGATGATGACGGTGTTGCGGAAGTCGACGGTCCGGCCCTGGCCGTCGGTCAGCCGCCCGTCGTCGAGCAGCTGCAGGAGGACGTCGAAGACCTCGGAGTGCGCCTTCTCGATCTCGTCGAGCAGGACGACCGTGTACGGGCGCCGGCGCACGGCTTCCGTGAGCTGACCGCCCTCCTCGTAGCCGACGTACCCGGGCGGCGCGCCGACGAGCCGCGCGACCGTGTGCCGCTCCTGGTACTCCGACATGTCGAGCCGCACCATCGCCCGCTCGTCGTCGAACATGAACTCGGCGAGAGCACGCGCGAGCTCGGTCTTCCCGACGCCGGTGGGGCCGAGGAAGATGAAGGAGCCGATCGGGCGGTTCGGGTCCTGGAGGCCCGAGCGAGCGCGCCGGAGCGCGTTCGCGACGGCCTCGACCGCCTGCTCCTGGCCGACGACGCGCCCGTGGAGCCGCGCCTCCATGTGGATGAGCTTCTCGACCTCGCCCTCGAGCAGGCGCGAGACGGGGATGCCGGTCCACGCCGAGACGACCGCGGCGATGTCGTCCTCGTCGACCTCCTCCTTCACCATGGGCGTCTCGGTCCGCTCCTCGCGCTCGGCGAGCTCCTTCTCGAGGTCGGGCAGGACGCCGTAGCGGATCTCCGCGACGCGGGCCAGGTTGCCCTGGCGCTCCTCGCGCTCGGCCTCCATGCGCAGCTCGTCGATCTGCCGCTTGATGTCGGCGACGCGCTGCAGCGACTCCTTCTCGCGCGACCAGCGGGCAGCGAGCTCGTCGCGCACCGACTGCGCGTCGGCGAGCTCGCGCTCGACCGGCTCGCGCACGCCCTCGCTCTCGTTCGCCATCGCCGCGAGCTCGATCTCGAGCTGGCGCACGCGCCGGTCGGCCTCGTCCAGCTCGACGGGCGACGAGTCGATCTCCATGCGCAGGCGCGACGCCGACTCGTCGACGAGGTCGATGGCCTTGTCCGGGAGGAACCGGTCCGTGATGTAGCGGTCGGAGAGAACCGCCGCCGCGACGAGCGCGGAGTCGCGGATCTCGACGCCGTGGTGCGCCTCGTAGCGCTCCTTCAGGCCGCGGAGGATCGCGATCGTGTCCGCGACGGAGGGCTGCCCGACGAAGACTGGCTGGAAGCGCCGCTCGAGCGCCGCGTCCTTCTCGATGTGCTTGCGGTACTCGTCGAGCGTCGTCGCCCCGACCGCGCGCAGCTCGCCGCGCGCGAGCATCGGCTTCAGGAGGTTCGCCGCGTCGACGGCGCCCTCGGCCGCGCCCGCGCCCACGATCGTGTGCAGCTCGTCGATGAAGAGGACGATCTCGCCGGCCGCGTTCTCGATCTCCGCGAGGACGGCCTTCAGCCGCTCCTCGAACTCGCCGCGGTACTTCGCGCCGGCGAGCAGCGCGCCGACGTCGAGCGCCCACACGCGCTTGCCCTTCAGGCCCTCGGGGACGTCGCCGGCGACGATCCGCTGGGCGAGCCCTTCGACGATCGCCGTCTTGCCGACGCCGGGCTCGCCGATGAGCACCGGATTGTTCTTCGTTCGGCGCGAGAGCACCTGGATCACGCGCCTGATCTCCTCGTCGCGGCCGACGACGGGGTCGAGCTTCCCCGACTCGGCGAGGGCGGTGAGGTCGCGCCCGTACTTCTCGAGCGCCTGGTACGAGCCCTCGGGATCCTGCGAGGTGACCTGCTGGCCGCCGCGCACTCCCTCCAGCGCCTCGACGAGCGCGTCGCGCGGGACGAGGTCGAGCGCGAGGACCAGGTGCTCGACGGAGACGAACTCGTCGCCGAGCGCGCGCATCTCGTCGAACGCGCCGTCGAGGACGCGGCTCAGCCGTGCGGACGCCTGCGGCTGGCCGCCGGCGCCGGAGACGGTCGGGAGCTGACGGAGACGCGCCTCGGCCTCCGCGCGCAGGGTCCCCGCCCCGTATCCGGCACGGTCGACGAGCGTCCGCGGCAGCTCCTGGTCGAGGAGCGCGAGCGTCAGATGGTCGGGGGTGAGCTCCGGATTGCCCATCCGCCGTGCCAGCTCCTGCGCGGCGGCGACGGCCTCCTGGCTCTTCAGGGTCAGCTTGTTGAAGTCCACGTCAGCTCCTCCGTGCGGGATGTCGAACGGGCCGGTAGAGCACCATCTCGCGCTTGTACGAGCGGTGCACTTCGGCGATCTCGGCGCGGAGCTCGCGCTCCAGGCGCTCCATGCGCAGCCGCGCCCTGTTCAACTCGTCCTGCAGGCGCAGCACGTGCTCGACGCCGGCGAGGTTGAGCCCGAGCTCCGTCGTCAGGCGGTTGACGAGCCGCAGGCGTTCGACGTCGGCGTCCGAGTAGAGCCTCGTACCGCCCGGCGTGCGGCTCGGGCGGACGAGCCCCTTCGCCTCGTACAGCCGCAGCGTCTGCGGGTGCATGCCGACGAGCTCGGCGGCCACGGAGATCATGTACCTCGGCGCATCCGAGACGACCTGGTGCGAGGAATCGGCCATCAGCTCGCGCTCGCGAAGCGCTGGCGCGGCTCCTCGCGGGACACCTTCTGGTAGCCCTCGAGCGCGTCGCGCTCCGCCTTCGTCAGCTTCTTCGGCACGGTGACCCGCACGCGCGCGAGGAGGTCGCCGCGCCCGGAGCCCTTGAGGTGCGGCACCCCGCGTCCCTTGACGCGCAGCAGCTTCCCGCTCTCGGTGCCGCTCGGAACCTTCAGCGACACCGGCCCCGACGGCGTCGGGATCTCGACCGCCGCGCCCAGCGCGGCCTCTGCGTACGTGACGGGCACGTCGAGGACGAGATCCGAGCCGCGACGCTCGAACAGCGGGGAGGGCTCGACCTCGACCACGACGAAGAGATCGCCTGCCGGGCCGCTGTTGTAGCCGGCCTCGCCCTTGCCCTTGAGCCGCACCTTCGTGCCGCTCTTCGCCCCGGCGGGGATCTTGACCGAGTAGCGCTTCGTGACGCGTTCGCGGCCGCTGCCACGGCAGTGCCTGCACGGCGTCTCCACGATCGTGCCGTTGCCGCGGCACGTCGGGCAGGGCTGAGAGAACGCGAACAGACCCTGGGCCTCCGAGACGACGCCGCGGCCGCCGCACGTCGGGCAGACGACTGGCGCCGTCCCCGGCTCCGCGCCCGTCCCGTGGCAGACCGAGCAGGCCGTCTCCACCTCCACGGGCACGCGCACCTGCGCGCCCTCGAGCGAGTCCTCGAACGAGATCCGCACGCGGGTCTCGAGATCGTTACCTCTGACCGGCTGCCTGCTCGACGATCGCCGGCCGCCCCCACCGAACATCCCGCCGAGGATGTCGCCGAGGTTGCCGAGGTCGAGATCCTCGAAGCGCATGCCACCCCCGTCGGGCCCCGCGCCTCCCGGGAAGCCACGGGCGCCGGCCTCGCCGTACGCGTCGTACGCCTTCCGCTTCTCGGCGTCCGAGAGCAGGTCGTACGCGCCCTGCACCTCCTTGAAGCGCTCCTCGGCGCCGCTGTCGCCGGGGTTGCGGTCGGGGTGGTTCTCGCGTGCGAGCTTGCGGTACGCCTTCTTGACGTCGTCGTCGGAGGCGTTCTTGGGCACGCCCAGCACTTCGTACGGATTACGCGCCATGGCCGATCCTCTGGACGAAGTCGTCGGGATCGTCCGGCGAGAGGGCGAGCGCCGTGCCTCCCACCTCGAGCAGCACGACCCGCGCCCGATCCGTGACGAAGGCGCTGACCGTGCGGCCCTCGGCGCGGAAGCGGCCGAGGTAGCCGTAGCCGCCGCCGTCGCCGGCGACGCGCCAACTGAGTACCCCGCGGTGCGGCTTCTCCAACGAGCCGACGAATCGCCGCGGCGAGGCCGACCTGCGCACGACGGAGAGCCCGTGGTCCTCGACGACGTACGAGCGGGGCTCGATCCGCCGCAGCCACGCCTGCAACACGGCCAGCGAGAGGCCGACGAGGATCAGGAGGACACCGGCCGGACGCGCGCCCGAGCCGACCGCGACGGCTCCGCCGGCTGCGAGGCCGGCCGCGAGCGCCCATACGAGCGCGGTCACGATCCTCGCAGCGAGGTCCAGGTCGGCCGCGTCGAACGTCGCGGGCGAGCCGTTCACCGGGCCTCGGTCGGCTCCGCAGCGACGATGACCCGCGCCGGCCGGACGACCTTGTCGCCCAGGCGGTAGCCGCGCTGGACGACCTCGAGCACGGACCCCGGCTCGGAATCGGCGCTCGGCTGCGTGAGCAGCGCCTCGTGCACGTGCGGGTCGAACGCGCCCGCGGTCGGGATCTCTGCCAGGCCCTCCTTGGCCAGCGCCTGGCGCAGCGCCTTCTGGACGAGCTGCACGCCCTCGCGAAGCGCATCGAGCTGTGACAGAGGGTCGGGCTGGCCTTCTATTGCTGGGGGAACCTCCACACGGTTCCCCCAGACCCCCTCCCTTGGTCCGCTATCGCGGACAGGCGGCTGCGCCGCCCGCTCGAGATCGTCGAGCACGGGCAGGAGCTCGCGCACGAGCCGTTCGTGGGCGAGGGCGACGAGCCGCTCCTGGTCGCGGGCGGCGCGCTTGCGGTAGTTCTCGAAGTCCGCCTGCACGCGCTGCAGGAGGTCGAGGTACTCGTCACGCTTCGCCTCCGCCTCGACGAGCCGCTCGTCGAGAGTCGCGGACGAGCCTTGTGACCCTGTGTCACAAGGCTCGTCCTCCGCGGCCGACCTCTCGGTGAGCTCGTCGCTCACGACGTCGTCGCCTCTTCTTCTTCGTCGATCACCTCGAAGTCGGCGTCCTCGACGACCTCGTCCTCGGAGGACGAGCCGCCGTTGCCGGACGGCTGTGCGCTCGCCTGCGCCGAGGCCTGCGCGTACAGGGCGTCGGCCAGCGAGCGGGACGCGTCCTGCAGTGCGGTCGTCTTCGCCTGGATGTCGGCGACGTCCGAGCTCTCGGCCGCCTGCCGGAGCTCCATGATCCGCCCCTCGATCGTCGACGCCTCGCCCTCCGGCAGCTTGTCGCGGTGCTCGGCGAGCGTGCGCTCGGTCTGGTACGCGAGCTGCTCGGCGGCGTTGCGCGTGTCCGCCAGCTCGCGCAGGCGATGCGCCTCGTCCGCGTGCGACTCGGCGTCCGAGATCATCCGGTCCACCTCGTCCTCGCTCAGGCCCGAGCCGCCCTCGATGCGGATCTGCTGCTCGTTGCCCGTGCCGAGGTCCTTCGCCGACACGTTGATGATCCCGTTCGCGTCGATGTCGAAGGACACCTCGATCTGCGGCATCCCGCGCATCGCCGGCGGAATCCCGACGAGCTGGAACTTGCCGAGCGTCTTGTTGAACGACACCATCTCGGACTCGCCCTGGGCGACGTGGATCTCGACCGACGGCTGGTTGTCCTGGGCCGTCGTGAAGGTCTCCGACTTCCGGGTCGGGATGGTCGTGTTGCGCTCGATGAGCTTCGTGAAGACGCCGCCCTGCGTCTCGATTCCGAGCGAGAGCGGAGTCACGTCGAGCAGCAGCACGTCCTTCACGTCGCCCCTCAGGACGCCCGCCTGGATCGCGGCGCCGACGGCGACGACCTCGTCCGGGTTCACGCCCTTGTGCGGCTCCTTGCCGGTGAGCTCCTTCACCTTCGCCTGCACCGCGGGCATCCGCGTCATCCCGCCGACGAGCACGACGTGCTCGATGTCCGAGGCGGTCAGGCCCGCATCCGCGAGCGCCTGCTTCGTCGGCTCGACCGTGCGCTCGAGCAGGTCGTGCGTGAGCTCGTCGAGCTTCGCGCGCGTGAGCTGAAGATCGAGGTGCTTCGGGCCCTCGGGCGTCGCCGTGATGAACGGCAGGTTGATCTGCGTCGTCATCGTCGAGGAGAGCTCGACCTTCGCCTTCTCGCCCGCCTCGTAGAGGCGCTGCAGCGCCATCGGGTCCTGACCCAGGTCGATGCCCTGGTCGCGCTTGAACTCCGCGATCATCCAGTCGACGACCGCCTTGTCGAAGTTGTCGCCACCGAGGTGGTTGTCCCCGTTCGTCGCCTTCACGTGGTAGACGCCCTCGCCGAGCTCGAGCACGGACACGTCGAACGTGCCCCCGCCGAGGTCGAAGACGAGGATCGTGTGCTCGGGGCCTTCCTTGTCGAGCCCGTACGCGAGTGCCGCCGCGGTCGGCTCGTTGATGATGCGCACGACGTTGAGGCCGGCGATCTTGCCGGCGTCCTTCGTCGCCTCGCGCTGAGCGTTGTTGAAGTACGCGGGCACGGTGACGACCGCGTCCGCCACCGGCTCGCCGAGGTACGCCTCGGCGTCGGCCTTCAGCTTCTGGAGGATCATCGCCGAGATCTCCGGCGGTGCGTACTCCTTCCCTTCGGCCAGCACGCGCGCGTCGTCGTTCGGCCCCTTGACGACCTCGTACGGGACGATCTTCATCTCCTCCGAGACCTCGTCGTACTTGCGCCCCATGAAGCGCTTGATCGAGAAGATCGTGTTGATGGGGTTCGTGACCTGCTGGCGCTTCGCCGGCGCGCCGACGAGGCGCTGGCCGTCACGCCCGAAGGCGACGACGGACGGTGTCGTGCGTCCGCCCTCGGCGTTCGGGATGACGGTGGGCTCGGACCCCTCGAGGACGGCCATGCACGAGTTCGTCGTCCCCAGGTCGATGCCGATGGTCTTGGCCATTGCTGCTCCTTCTCTTCGTGTTCAGATGTCGAAAATCTTAGTCCCACCGTAGCAGATCAGTCGCAGAAGGAGACGCACACGGCGCTGAGAACTCCTACGGGCGATGCCGGTCGTGACGGACAAGGGTCTCTCCTGGCTCAACCGAGCGGTCATCTCGGGCCGGATCATCCCGTACCTCGTTCTGATGATGCTCGCGATCATGCTGCTCGCGGCCATCACCGTCCACGTCCTCAGTCCCGAGGCCTTCACGACGTTCGGCGACGAGGTGTGGTGGGCGGCGCAGACCGTGACCACCGTGGGCTACGGCGACGTCGTGCCGGCGACGAGCGGAGGGCGCTTCATCGGCGGGATCGTCATGTTCGTCGAGCGTCGCCACCGTTTCGCTGGTGACCGCCGTCGTCACGGCGGGCTTCGTCGCGTACCAGCAGCGCCGGCTCAGCGGCGAGACCGAGCGGCATCAGGAGCTTCGCGAGACGCTCGCACGCATCGAGGAGCGGATCGAGACGCTCGAGCGTTAGGGCTCGCAGCAAGCCTCTAGCGGTTCACGCCGATCAGGATCCCGCCGGCGACGACGAATGCGGCGCCGAGGGCTAGCCGGCGCCCGACGCGCTCGGACTTCCGGAGGACGAGCCACGAGAGCAGCACGCCCCAGAGCGACTCGGTCGCGACGACCGGCGAGACGACCGACACCCGCCCTCGCGCGAACGCCTCGAACAGGAAGACGTACGAGAGCCCGTAGCAGCAGACCGGCGGGAGCGAACGAGGCAGCGGCGCGTCGGGTGACCCGCGCGCGCGTCGCGAGCACGAACAGCAACGAGACGGTCGTTCCCGTGAGCATCGTCGTGAAGGCGCCGAGGCCCGGCTCGACGTCGGTCACGTCGGTGACGAGCCAGCGGACGAAGGTGTCCCGCGACGCGAACGCGATGGTGCCGAGGAGCGCGAAGAGGAGCCCGACGCGCTTGAAGTGCTCGGGCCGCGCGCGGTCGCTCGCGAGCAGGATGCCGCCCGTGACGATCAGCGCCGCTCCCACGAGGAGCCCCGCGACGAGCGGCTCGTCGAGGAAGACCAGCGCCGTCGCGACCGCGAAGAGCGGCGCCGTCCCGACCGTCACGGAGGTGCGAGAGGCGCCGGCGTCGCGCACGGCGAACGTGAAGAGGATCTGCGCGATACCCGGAGCGAGCAGGCCCGCGAGGACGAAGGGCCAGGCCTTCGCGAGGTCCCACTCACCGCGCGCCGCCGCGACGATCCCGGTGACGACGCAGGCGGGAAGGATCGTCAGGAAGCTCCCGGCGGGTGGCGCGACGCCCGTGTCGAGCGCGATGCGGACGAGCACCGTCATCGCGCCGAACAGGACTGCAGACGAGGCCGCGAGGAGAACGGGGGTCACGCGGCCCCGATCCGTCGCTGGGCGAGACGCCGGAGCGCGTCTGCGGCAACCGGCTCGGCCACGAGGATCCCGGACATCATCACGGCGCAGCCGAGCCAGCCGGGCCAGCCGAGCACCTCGTCGGCGAGAAGCACCCCGAAGAGCGCGGCGAACGGCGCCTCGAGCGTGAAGACGAGCGCCGCGCGCGCGGCCGTCGTCCGCGCCTGCACCCAGGTCGCGATCAGGTACCCGAGCGCGCCCGCGAAGATCCCCGTCACGAGGAGCGCTCCCCACACGGTCGCCCCGTGAGGCACCTCGAGCTCGTCGCGCGCGAGCGCGAGCGCCGTGAAGCCGAGGCACGCCGTCGCCATCTGCAGGAAGGTCAGCGCCCGCGGGTCGTAGCGTGGCGCGATTCGCTCCATCGCGGTGATCTGGAACGCCTGGAAGACCGCGTTCCCGAGGACGAGAAGGTTGCCGAGCGTCGAGCCGCCCGGCACGCCGTTCAGCAGGAGAAGCCCCACGACGGCGAGCGCGACCCCCACCCACAGCGCCCGCGGAACCGTCGTCCCGAAGAAGGCGAGCGCGAGGAGCGGCGTGAACACGACGTACAGACCCGTGATGAAGCCGGTGCTCGCGACGGTCGTCCGCTCGAGCCCTGCGGTCTGCAGGCCGTACGCCACGGCGAGGAGCGCACCGACGACGACCCCGCCGCCAGCCCCGCGCGGGGCAGCGTGCGCAGCGACCGCCACGCGAAGGGAGCCAGGACGAGCGCCGAGATGGCGAACCGCACGGCGAGGAAGGCGAAGAGCGGGTAGAGCGCCAGCGCGTCCTGCACCTGGACGAACGTGACGCCCCAGATCGCGGTGACGCCCACGAGCGCAAGAAGTGGGAGTCGACCGTCGCTGCTCAGGGATGGCTCGCTCGCTCGAGTGTGCGGTGCGCTCGATCGCCGGAGGGCGATTCACTCGCCCGCAGGCACGCTCGCGCCCGTCGCGCCATGACGGCGAAGGAGAGGGCTCGTGGGGGAACCATGGGTTCCCCCACGTCTAGGCTCCGCTGGCGCACCGGCAGGATTCTCTACGCTGCGTCGCGATGACCGTCACCGACACGCTCGGCCGTCCCGTGCGCGATCTGCGGATCTCCGTGACCGACCGCTGCAACTTCCGGTGCGTCTACTGCATGCCGAAGGAGGTGTTCGGCCGCGACCACCGCTTCTTGCCGCGGCGCGAGCTCCTGACCTTCGAGGAGATCGAGCGCGTCGCCCGCACGTTCGTCGAGCTGGGGGTGCGGAAGCTGCGGATCACGGGCGGCGAGCCGCTCCTGCGCCGCGATCTCGAGCTCCTGATCGCGCGGCTCGCGACGCATCGACGACGGGCTCGACGTGACGTTGACGACGAACGCCTCCCTCCTCGCCCAGAAGGCGCAGACGCTCGCCGACGCCGGCCTCTCGCGGGTCACCGTGAGCCTCGACTCGCTCGACGACGAGGTCTTCCGCGCGATGAACGACGTCGACTTCCCGGTCGCGCGCGTGCTCGCGGGGATCGACGCCGCCGCCGACGCCGGGCTGCCCGTGAAGGTGAACGTGGTCGTCAAGCGCGGACTCAACGAGGGCTCCACCCTGGACATCGCCCGCCGCTTCCGCGGTACTGGGCACACGGTGCGCTTCATCGAGTTCATGGACGTCGGCGCGACGAACGGTTGGCGAACCGAGGACGTCGTCCCTGCGGCCGAGATCGTCGCGACGATCGGCGCCGAGTTCCCGCTCGAGCCCGTCGCTCCCGCCTACCGCGGCGAGGTTGCCGAGCGCTACCGCTATCTCGACGGGGCGGGAGAGATCGGCGTCATCGCGTCCGTCACGGAGCCGTTCTGCGGAGACTGCACGCGGGCTCGGCTCTCGGCCGACGGAAGGCTGTACACGTGCCTGTTCGCGGTGCTCGGGCACGACCTCCGCGCGATCCTGCGCTCGGACGAGCCGGACCGCGTCGAAGAGGTCATTCGTGCCGTCTGGACGCGCCGCGCCGATCGCTACTCGGAGATCCGCACCGAGGAGACGTCGTCGCTCCGTCGCGTCGAGATGTCGTACATCGGCGGCTGACCGGTCTCAGGCCGTCGGCTCGGCTGCGGCCACCGCAGCGCTTCGAGCGCGGAACAGCCCCCGTCCCGGCGTGAGTTCCGCGTTCCCGGCGCGGAGGATCACCGCGACCGAGACGAGCACGGCCGCGCCCGCGACGATCATCTGCGTCGTCACCCCCTCGCCGAGGATGATCCAGGCCAGGACCACCGCGACGATCGGGTTCACGTACGCGTACGTCGACACGAGCGAGGTCGGCGCGACCTGCAGCAGCCAGACGTACGACGTGAAGCCGACGAAGCTGCCAACGACGACGAGGTAGGCGAGGGCGAGCAGCGCGTCTGTCGTCCACACCGCCTCGCCGATCTCGCCCGAGACGACGGAGTACCCGGCGAGCAGCGTCCCGCCGCACACGGACGCGAGCCCGGCCGAGACGAGCGGGCGGCGCGGAAGGGGCGCGCCGCGGGAGTAGAGCGAGCCGGCCGCCCAGCACATCGCGCTCCCGACGATCACGAGCGCTCCGAGCCGGTCGACCGACCCGTTCCCGAAGGGGTCGAAGAGAAAGGTCAGGCCCGCGAAGCCGAGGGTGATGCCCGCGTACGCCGACCTCGGCAGGCGGCGGCCGAACGCGACGCGGTCGAACAGCGCCATCCAGATCGGGATCGTCCCGATGAGGAGCGCCGCCACACCGGCGGGCACCGTCTGCTGCGCCCACGCGAGCGCTCCGTGCCCCGTGACGAAGAGGAGCCCGCCGAAAATGAACGCCGCGAGGATCTGCGGCCTGCCGATGCGGTCGCCCCGGCGGTCGCCGCGCGGAAGCGCGAACGCGAGGAGGATGCTTCCGGCGACGAGGTGCCGGATCGCCATCGCGAGGAACGGCGGCAGGTCGCGAACGACGATCGCGAGTGCTATGAAGGTCGACCCCCAGACGAGGTACACGGTCACGAGGGCGAGCCAAACCCGCACGTCGCGACGCGCACCCATATTCCGATACTGCCGGGAAGCGATCATCAGCTCAAGTCGAGCGTCCTGCGTTCTCCATCACCGACACTGATGCACCCACACTGTTCGGGCTCGCGCGCGAGAGGGAATGCCGAGGTCAGGGCGCCCCGTTAGAATCGAGGAGCAATGTCGAGTTTCGTCGCCGTAACCTCCCGGCGCCTGCCACGCGGCTGGGCGCACCTGGCGTTCCAGTTCGTGATCTGGTTCGGCTTCTACGTCGCCTACCAGCTCGCGCGCGGAGCCGCCGACCGCAGCGTCCTGCGCGCGTTCCAGAACGGCGAGTGGGTGCTGCACACGGAGCGACACCTGGGAACGCTCTTCGAGCCCGGCGTGCAGCGGGTGGTCGACACCTCGTCGGTCCTCATCACGCTGACGTCGTACACCTACTGGCTGTCGCAGTTCGTGGTCGTCGGAGCGACGCTCCTCTGGGTCTACTTCCGTCACCACGAGCGGTTCGCCGGCTTCCGCAACTGGCTGATCGCGGCGAACCTGGTCGGGCTCGTCGGCTACGTGCTGATGCCGACGGCGCCGCCGCGGATGTTCCCCGAGTGGGGATTCGTGGACACGCTCGGCCAGTACGCGTCGGTCAATCACGACAGCGGCTTCATCGCGTCGGCGGCCAACCCCTACGCGGCGATGCCGAGCCTGCACGCCATGGACGCGCTCATCGTCGGCATCGTCATGTTCGGGCTCGTGCGCTCGCGGCTCGCGAAGGCGCTGTGGCTCGCGTGGCCGCTGTGGGTGGCGTTCACCGTGATCTCCACGGGCAACCACTACTGGCTCGACGTGATGGTCGGGTTCGTGCTGGCGGTCGTGACGGGCCTCGCGCTGCGCCAGGCGCGAAGCATGCGCCTCCGGCGCGCATGAGCGACGAGCAGGCTGCGCCAGATCCGCCGCGGGTAAACCAGCTAGACCGGGTCAAGCAGGAGTACACGGCCGCCGCGCGGCAGATCCTCGTGCGCTCGATGCACGGCGTCGCGCGGACGAAGCTCACCCCGGACATGCTGACCCTGGCCGGCGTCTCGCTGTGCCTGGCCGGAGCCGTGCTCGTCGGCTTCGAGCAGCGCAACGAGAGGCTCTTCTTCTGGCTCGGAGGCGTCCTCTTCGTCGTGGGCTCGATCGCGGACATCCTCGACGGCGCGCTCGCTCGCGCCGCGAGCAAGGGGACGGTGTTCGGAGCGTTTCTCGACTCCACGTTCGACCGCCTGGGCGAGGCGGCCATGCTCACGGCGATCGGCCTCGTGTTCATGCGCGACGGGAACGCGATCGCGCTCGTCGCGACGTTCGCGGCGGTGATCGGCTCCTTCCTCGTCTCGTACACGCGCGCGAAGGCCGAGGCGCTGGGCCTCCGCGGGGACGTCGGCTTCGGATCGCGTGTCGAGCGGGTCGTCCTCATCTCGGTCGGGCTCGGCCTCGCGCCGTGGGGCCTCCTGCAGTGGCCGATCTACCTCCTCGCTGCGATGGCGTGGGTCACGGTCCTCCAGCGCATGCTCTTCGTCCGGCGTCAGTTGCGGGAGCTCGCCGAGCAGCCCTGAGGGCCGCGGGTTTGGTGGATTCCAGGACGCGGTAGCCCACCCCGAAGACCACTCCGGAGGTGATGCATGGCGACGCAGAAGCAGGTCCAGGCAGCGAAGCGCAACGTCAAGAAAGCGCAGTCGGCGGCGAGGAGCAAGCGCACGATCGCTCATCTCCCCGAGGCGACGCGGCGTGACCTCGGCAAGCAGGCGGCGTCGGCGCGCAGCCGGCACGGCAAGGCGGGACATGCGCTCGAGGACCGCACGCGCGAGCAGCTCTACGAGCTCGCGAAGAAGAGAGACATCCGCGGGCGCTCGAAGATGGGCAAGTGGGACCTGATCCGCGCGCTGCGCGCGAGCTGAGCACGACCACAGGAGGCGAGAGGCGGGCGCGGCGCGTGGAAGCGCGCCTTGCGCTGCAGTCGACGAGGAGCTAGAGTGCTAGCACTTTGACTGCTAGCAATTCGCAGAGGCGAGCGGGCATCCTGGTGCGGATGCCCGCTCCGTTGAAGGAGGCACTCGTCCGCGAGGCCGCCCGTCGCGCGTCGAACGTCAACGACGTCGCACGCCGGCATCCTCGCCGACTCGTTCGGCGTCGCGTACGCGCCGAGCGGTCGCCGCCGCAAAGTGCTAGCAGGCTCGAGCCCCGTCCTGCTCCTGCGTGTCCCGCAGGAGCTGAAGGACGCGATTCGCGCCGAGGCGGCCGGGACGGGCGGAAACGCAAACGACCTCATCCTCGCCGCACTCGCCGATGGGCTCGGCGTCCCCCCGGTGAGCAACCGCAAAGGAAAGGAACTCATGGCCTCGACGAACGGCTCGAAGAACGGCGCTCGCGCGAAGGACAAGGTGCGCGTCGCGATCGTCGGCGTGGGGAACTGCGCCAACTCGCTCCTGCAGGGAACCGAGTACTACAAGGACGCGAAGCCCGAGGACTCGGTCCCGGGCCTGATGCACGTCGACCTCGGCGGCTACCACATCTCGGACATCGAGTTCACGGCAGCGTTCGACGTCGTCAAAGGCAAGGTCGGGGTCGACCTCGCCGACGCGATCTGGGCGCATCCCAACGACACGATCAAGTTCGCCGACGTCCCGAAGACGGGCGTGAAGGTCTCGCGCGGCATGACCCACGACGGCCTCGGCAAGTACATCTCCCAGGTGGTCGAGAAGGCCTCGGGGCAGACGGACGACGTCGTGCGGATCCTGAAGGAGACGGGTACCGACGTCGTCGTCAACTACCTGCCGGTCGGCTCGGAGGCCGCGACCAAGTGGTACGCGGAGCAGATCCTCGAGGCCGGGGTCGCGATGGTCAACTGCATGCCCGTCTTCCTCGCGCGCGAGCCCTACTGGCAGAAGCGCTTCGAGGAGGCCGGCTGCCCGATCATCGGCGACGACATCAAGTCGCAGGTCGGCGCGACCATCACGCACCGCGTCCTGACGACGCTCTTCGGCGACCGCGGCGTCCACCTCGACCGCACCATGCAGCTGAACGTGGGCGGCAACTCGGACTTCCGCAACATGCTCGAGCGGGAGCGGCTCGAGTCGAAGAAGATCTCGAAGACCAACGCGGTCACGTCGATGCTCGACTACGACATCGGCGCGGACAACGTCCACGTCGGCCCTTCCGACTACGTGCCCTGGCTCACCGACCGCAAGTGGGCCTACATCCGCATGGAGGGCTCGTCCTTCGGCGACGTGCCGCTCAACGTCGAGCTCAAGCTCGAGGTCTGGGACTCCCCGAACTCGGCCGGGATCGTCATCGACGCCGTCCGGCTCGCGAAGCTCGCGCTGAACAACGGCATCGCGGGTGCGCTCGAGGCGCCGAGCGCATACCTCATGAAGTCGCCGCCGAAGCAGATTCGCGACGACGAGGCGCGCGAGGACATCGAGCGCTTCATCGTGAAGAACGCGGTCTCGAAGCAGAAGGCGGCCGCGAAGGCGTAGCGCGACCCGCGGATTGTAGGGGCGAGGCATGCGCTCGCCCCTACAATCGCGAGCGGTGAGCCTCCGCATCTGCTTCGTGACGCCGTTCGCCTGGTCCCAGCCTCACGAGGTGAACGTCCACGTCGACGGCGTCGCGCGAGAGCTCAGGCGCCGCGGTCACACGGTGACCGTCCTGGCGCCGTCCACACGCGCGCGCGACCTCCAGGCCGGCCGCAGGGCGCTGCAGCGAGAAGAGGACGCGGAGGTCATCGCCGTCGGCCCCTCCATCCCGCTGTCGCGGCGTACCCACATGGGCGTGCCGGTCGCGGTGCGTGCGAACCTCCGGCTCGCGCTCGGTCGCGGACGCTTCGACGTCGTCCACGGCTTCGAGCCGGGGCTGCCCAGCCTGTCCTATCTCGCGCTCACCACGACCGAGGCGCTGACAGCGGCCACGTTCTTCTCCGTCGATCGCCTCGGGTATCCCGCGCGGCGATCGCGACGGGACCGCCTGCGAGCGCGGGTCGACGCGCTCCTCGCGACGTCGAGCGAGACGGCGGAAGCGGCCTCGGAACGCTTCGAGGGCGACTACCGCATCGTCCCCCTCGGGGTCGACCTCGAGCGGTTCCGCCCGGCCCCGAAAGAGAACCTCGTCGTCGTCGAGCTCGAGGCAGCGGGCCGCGCGACGACTCGTGCGCTTCTCAGGCTGCTGGATCGGCTACCGGAATGGGGCGCCACGCTCGTCCATACGAAGCCGCTCGGGTTCAGGCCGGCGATACCACGCAGGGTTCGTCCACGCGTGCGCGTCCGCGCCGCGCGTACTGCCGACCAGCGCTCGGAGGCACTCGGGCACGCAGCGATCTTCGTCGCGGCGCCAGGCGGCGAGGAGCGCCTCGCGCTTCAGGCGGCTGCGTGCGGAGCCGCAGTCGTCACCGCGGACGAGAACGAGGTCGAAGCCACGGTCGAGCGACTGGCACACGATGCCAAACGGCGCGGGACTGCGGCTCGCGCTGCCCGGAAGGAGGCCGAGGCCCAGGGATTCGACCGAGTCGCCGACGAGCTCGAGACCGTCTATTCGAGGCTCACGAGAAAGCGTCGGAGCCAGACGCCTCGTCAGGACGACCCGCTCACCGACCGCGACTGGATCACGCGTCGACCTCCACCTGCACACGGAGTGGTCGCACGATTGCGCCATCCCTGCCGACGAGCTCGTCGAGCACGCGGAGGCGATCGGCCTCGGCGGGATCGCCGTTACCGACCACAACGTCTTCGGCGGCGCTCTCGAGACGATCGAGGCCGCGCGCGGCAGCGAGCTCGTCGTGATCCCGGGCGAGGAGGTGAAGACGGACGGCCAGGGCGAGGTCATCGGGCTCTTCCTGGAGGAGGAGATCCCGCGGGGCATGAGCTTTGGGGACACCATCGCCGCGATCCGGGAGCAGGGTGGCCTCGTCTACCTCCCGCACCCCTTCGACCGTCTCCACGCGATACCCGACCCGGCGACGCTGCATCGCCACCTCGCGGAGATCGACGTCTTCGAGGTCTACAACGCGCGGCTCCTCCGCGACTCCTTCAACGACGAGGCCTTGCGCTTCGCGCGCAAGTACCGTCTTCTCCAGGGAGCCGGGTCCGACGCACACGTCCTCCAGGGTCTCGGCACCGGCGTCGTGCGGATGCGGAGGTTCGACGGGCCGGAGGAGTTCCTGCTCTCGCTGCGCACGTCCGAGATCCTGCGCCGGCCGAAGTCGCTCGCGTACTTGCAGTCGCTCAAGTGGGTGGCGCAGGTCAAGGAAAAGGTTCTCTGAGGGAGAAGGGTCCCGACGACTCCGTGCCCGCCGCCGTTCCCACCGACGAGATCTACGAGCGGTATCTCAAGAAGGCCATCTCCGAGATCAACGAGCTCGGGGACGAGCTCGCGCGGGCGGGGGACGAGCTGCGCGTGCCGGTCGTCGGCTCGGGGCATCCGCTCGCCGACGTCATGCTCCTGAAGTACTCGCCGCAGCCGTCGGAGATCCAGGAAGGCGTCGCCTTCTTCGGTCGCTCGGGTCAAGCCGTCCTCAAGTCGTTGCAGCGTCTGCACGTCGATCCGCTAGCGGTCTACGGAACGAACTGCCTCAAGTTCGGCACCGAGGACGTCGAGGACGCGGCGGCCTGGCTCGACTCGAGAGCTCTACATCGTCCAGCCCACGCTCGTCGTCGCGATGGGCGAGCGCGCCGCCTCGTTCCTGAACGACCTGAGCTTCCCGCTCTCGGAGCCGCTCGTCCCTACCGAGCCAGCGGAGGTCCAGCGCTTCACGCCTACCATCGGGGCTCTCGTCACGCCGGACATCGACGAGTCGCTCGACGAGCAGCCCGCCAAGACCGCCTTCTGGAACGCCTTCAAGGCGCTCGGCCCCTGGTGGGCGGAGCAGCCTCCTTACTGAAGGCGGCCGCAGCGCGGCCGCGGCGCCGATGATCCTCCGGCGCCTCCCTCGCCGTCGGGCGGCGGCTCTCGTCGCGTCGCTCGCCGTGCTGGTCGCGTACTGCGCGGTCGCGCCCCGGCTCCCCGAGCTGAGGTCGGCGTTCGACGTCGTCCTCCAGGCGGCGCTCGTGCTGCCGCTCTTCACCGGCGCGATCTGGCTGGCGCTTCCCGTCGCGCGCTCGCGGACGCTCGCCCTGTTCGCGCTCGCGGTCGGCGCCGGGGCGGCCGCGCTCGCGTTCGGCCTGCTCGGAGCGGACTCCGCCGCGAACGTCGCCAAGCTCGCCTGCTACGCGCTCGCGGGCTTCTGCTTCCTCACGGTCTTCGAGGAGCTGTGGTGGACCGCTCTCGTGGCCGCACTCGTGCCGTGGGTGGACATCTGGTCCGTCGCGGCAGGCCCGACGCAGTACGTCGTCGAGCAGCGTCCGGGGATCTTCGATCGCGTCGCGGTCGCCCTGCCCAGCTTCCACGACACCTCCACGCTGAGCATCGGACCGCCCGATGTCCTCTTCTTCGCGCTCTTCCTCGCTGCCGCTGATCGCTTCGGGCTGCGGGTTGCCGCGACGTGGCTTGCGATGACGGCCTTTCTCGCCGTCACCCTCGTGCTCGTCTGGGCGTGGCGTGACGTCAGTGGCCTCCCGGCCCTGCCCGCGATCGCACTCGGCTTCCTCGCCCCGAACGCGGACCTCGTCTGGCGTGACGTGCGCCGCCTCCGAACGCCCCCTACCGAGCCGACCTGAGCGACGAGACCGACTCGACGTGCGGCGTGTGGGGGAACATGTCCACCGGCCGGCAGCGCTCGAGCTCGTATCCGTACTCGTCGCGGAGCACCTGCAGGTCCGATGCGAGCGTCGTCGGGTTGCACGACACGTAGACGATCCGGGCGGCACCGAGCGCGCCCGTCCGTCGCAGCGCCTTGCCCGCCAGCCCGGCCCGCGGCGGGTCGACGACGACGAGGTCGGGGCGGCCCGCCTGCTCCTGGAGCTCCTCCACGGTCTGCCCCACGTTCCCGGCGAAGAAGCTCGCGTTCCCGATGCCGTTCAGCTCGGCGTTCTCGATCGCGCAGGCGACCGACTCCTCGGAGATCTCGAGCCCCCATACCGAGCGCGCGTTCCCGGCGAGCGCGAGCCCGATCGTCCCGGTACCGCAGTACAGGTCGTACACGTTCTCGGTCCCCGTCAGGGCCGCGTACTCGCGCGCGAGCGCATACAGCTGCTCGGCCATCTCCGTGTTCGTCTGCAGGAAGGCGGATGGGCGCACTCGGAATCGGAGCCCGAGAATCTCCTCCTCGATCGCGTCGGACCCCCACAGGAGCGCCGTCGGGAGGTTCGTCTGCTCGGCCGGCGTGTCGTTGATCGCCCAGTGAATCGATCGCACCTCGGGAAAGCGACGGAGGATGTCGACGAAGTAGCCGGTCTCGAAGCGCTCGCCCGGCGCCGTGACGAGCACGACCAACGCCTGCCCCGTGTTCCGCCCTTCCCGCACCACGAGGTGGCGCAGGTACCCGGTGCCGGCCCTCTGGTCGTAGGGCTCGAGTCGCTCCTCGCGCGCCCAGTCCCGCACGGCGAGCCGGATCGCGTTGCCGACGTCGGTCGTGAGGAGGCACTCCTCGATGCCGACGACCTCGTCCCAGCGCCCGGCGCGATGGAAGCCGAGGTCGAGCCCGTCGTCGCCCGCGCGTGAACGAGTACTCGAGCTTGTTCCGGTAGCCGTACTGCGACGCGGCCGGAACGATCGGCTCGAGCGGCGGATCGTCGAACCGTCCGATCCGGACGAGCGCGTCGCGCACCTGACGCTCCTTCTCCGCGACCTGCGCCGCATACGCGAGATCCTGGAAGCGGCAGCCGCCGCAGACGCCGAAGTGCCGGCAGGGCGCGTCGACGCGCTGGGCGCTCGGCTCGACGAGGTCCGCGACGACGCCTTCTGCGAACCCGCGCTTCACCTTCGTCACCCGAGCGCGAACGGAGTCGCCGGGAAGGCCGCCGCGCACGAACACGACGAAGCCGTCGTGCCGGCCCACACCGTTCCCGCCGTAGGCGAGCGAGTCGATCCGGAGCGAGAGCTCCTCGCCCTTCTTCACCGGGACTGCCATGACGCTATTGGAGCACGGTCACGTACACCGAGCGATCACGAGGCCCGTCGAACTCGCAGAAAAAGATCCCCTGCCACGTCCCGAGCGCGAGCGAGCCGTCGTCGCGAAGCGCCACGACGACGCTCGGCCCCATGAGCGTCGCCCGCACGTGCGTCGGCGCGTTCTCCTCGCCCGGCTCCACGTGCTGCCAGGACCAGCCGTCGTCGACGACCTTCTCGAGCGCCGACTCGAGATCGCGGGCGACGGCAGGATCCGCATGCTCGTTGATCGTCACTCCCGCCGTCGTGTGCGGCACGTACACGAGGACCGCCGAGCCGCGCTCGCCGGCGACGGCGTCGCGAACCGCACCGGTGATGTCGAGGACGTGGCTCCGACGCTCTGTCCGCACCCGGATCTCGTGCACGTCGGGCTAGAGCGCGCCGCCGGCTACCGGGGGAGCGCCGGTCTCGAGCGGGTTCGGGCCACCACCCGAGGCGCGGCTCAGGTGCTCCTCGACGTTCAGAAGGTTGTCCTTGCCCCGTTCGACGACCGCGAGCAGCTCGGTCATCGACGCCACCTCCTCGCGCTGCTCCTGCAGGAACCAGTGGAGGAACTGCTCGCCCACGAGCTCTCCCTCCTCGCGCGCCTGCTTCACGAGCGCCACGATCTGGTCGGTGACGCGCTTCTCCTGGCCGAGCGCGAGCGCGACCGGCGCCACCGCGTCCGAGAACTCGGTCTGCGGCGCGTCGATGCCGGGCGTGACCACGTCCTTGTCCGCGTCCAGCAGGTACTGCACCATCATCATCGCGTGGTTCCGCTCCTCCACCGCCTGCCGGTAGAAGTGGGCGGCGAGTTGTGGAAGCGACTGCGAGTCGTAGTACACCGCCACCGCGATGTACTGCTGCGACGCCGAGAATTCGTTGCCGATCTGGCCGTTGAGAGCTGTGGCGAACGTTGGCATGCCCGCGACTCTAACGGCGCCGTAGCATCGTGGGATGGCGGGTGTGCCGACGACCCTCAAGGGTCGCAGCTTCACGCGCGTCGCCGCGTGGTCGACCGACGAGCTTCAGACGGTGCTCGACCTCGCGGACGAGCTCAAGGCCGAGCGACTGCGCCGCCGCGAGCTGCGGCTCCTGCCCGGCCGGACGATCGGGCTCATCTTTCACAAGCCGTCGACGCGAACACGCGTCGCGTTCGAGGTCGGAATCGCCGAGCTCGGCGGGATGGCGCTCTTCCTGCCGGCGTCGGAGCTCCAGCTCGCGCGCGGCGAGTCGTACCGCGACACCGCCCTCGTCCTCTCGCGCTTGCTCTCGGCGCTGATGATCCGGACGTTCGCGCAGGAGGAGGTGGAGACGTTCGCCGAGCACGCCTCGATTCCCGTCATCAACGGCCTGACCGACGAGGCCCACCCGCTGCAGGCGCTCGCCGACGCGATGACCCTTCGCGAGCGATTCGGATCGCTCGCCGGCGTTCGACTCGCCTACGTGGGGGACGGGAACAACGTCTGCAACTCCCTCATGCGCATCGCCGCCCGCTTCGGGATGCAGTTCCTCGCGGCGACGCCTGCCGGCTACGAGCCGCGGGATGAGCTCGTCGCCGCAGCCAGAGCCGATGCCGAAGCCTGCGGCGGAAGCGTCGAGGTCGTTACCGATCCGTTCGAAGCAGCGCGCGCAGCGCAAGCGCTGTACACCGACGTCTGGACGAGCATGGGCCAGGACGCCGACCGCGAGCGACGCCTCCGCGATCTTGCTCCCTACCGCATCGACGGCCGGCTGCTCGAGGTCGCCGACGAGGACGCGGTCGTCCTCCATTGCCTCCCCGCCCACGCGGACGAGGAGATCGCCGCCGAGGTCCTCTACGGCCCCCGGTGCCTTGCCTGGGAGCAGGCGGAGAACCGCCTGCACACGCAGAAGGCGCTCATGGCTCTCGTGATCCGGTGACCTTCGACGACGCGGTCCGCGCCGCGCTCGACGAGCTTCCTCCCCAGATCGCCGCCGGGCTCGAGAACGTCGCCGTGGTCGTGGAGGACGAGTACCCCGAGGACCCCGACGTCTTCGGTCTCTATCACGGCGTCCCACTCCCCGAGCGAGGCGATGTTGCGGGTCTGCCGCCCGACACCATCTCGATCTACCGCCGGCCGCTCGAGGCCGCGTTCCCCGATCCGAGGGAGCTCCGCGACGAGATCCGGATCACGGTCCTCCACGAGCTCGCCCACTACTTCGGCTTCGACGAGGAACGCATTGCCGAGCTTGGGTACAGCTGACGTGTTTCGGGTGGTTTCGCGCGGGGAATGTCGCCTCGCGACGCGACGTTTTATCACACGTGACACCGCTTCAACTACATACCGAGATCGAACGACTCTCGGAGGAGCGCCAGGAGCTCTGGCAGCGTCTGTCCGAGGGTCTCGACACGTCCGTACAGGGGCAGATCAAGGATCTCGACGCGCGTCTGCAGGAGCTGTGGCAGGCACTTCGGACGGAGAAGGCCCGCCTCCGCTTCGGCGAGCGCGAGGAGATCGTTCGCCGTGCCCGCGCGGAAGAGCGCCTCGAGCGCGCCGCGTAGCGCCAAGCAGGAGAAGGGACGCGCCGCGCATATCATCGACGCGTGGCGCTGTTCGGTAGACCGAAGTCCGAGCCGCTCTCGATCGAGAGCGAGCAGGAGCGTTTGCACGCGATCCGCATTGCGGCCGAGCAGGAGCTCGGCCGCCTGCGCCGTGAGCTCACCGACCGCGTCGCCGCAGTCGAGGAGCGCGAGCGCGAGCTCGCCGACGCCGTGCAGCGTGTCGGTCGGACCACGACCCGAGCTCCGCTCCACGACGGGGCGCGCGAGCACGCGCAGACCGGTCTCGCCGCGTACGCACAGGAGCTGAACCAACGCGAGCGCGAGCTGGAAGCGCGCGAGAGCGCCCTCCTGAGAATGGAGTCCGACCTCGCCCGCCGAGCCGCGAGTGCCGCCGAGACGCCCGAGGAGCGTCTCGCGCACATCGAGGAGCGCCTGGCCGCCCTGCACGAGGCCGAGAAGGCATTCGCTCGCACGCAGGCCGAGCTCGCCGCGCGAAGCGCGGATCTCGCTGCGCGCGAAGCCGCGCTCGCCGAGAACATCCGCTCCGGGATCGTCGACGCGGGCCCGGTCATCCCGAGCCGTGCGGAGCTCGACGAGCTCGACGAGCGCTTGCGCCGCATCGAGCGCGAGACGCGAGACGCGACCAAGGACCAGGGTTTCGGCGAGAGCCTTCGCGCGCTCGAGCACCGAGGCCTCCGCGGAGGCTCGAGCCCGTGACGGCTCTACACTGCGTCAGCCCGGGGCGTTAGCTCAGCTGGGAGAGCGCCGGCTTTGCAAGCCGGAGGTCACCGGTTCGATCCCGGTACGCTCCATGGCTTAACCAGGCCGTTTGCGGACAATACGAAGGGCTCGGATCGCGCTCCGAGCCCTCGATTTGTCAGGTTTTGTCAGATTCGTGGCGGCGTATTGCTTGTCGTACCGATCGGCGACGGCTTCTGTTCCTGTCTTTCGCCAGATCCTTTGGCCCTTGGGATCAACCTCGCCTGTCCACTCGACGAGCCCCTGACGCTCCCATGCCACGAACGTCGGGGCCAAGAGCTTCTCACGAATCAGAGGGCCACCCGCATTCCCCACACTGCGTACTAGCTCAGAAGGAATCTGCGACACAACCGCCTCGAGCATGTCCGTCTCGGCGAGGTCGATTTGATCGAGACGTCTGATCCACCGATCGACGTTTTCGCGCGCAGCACCCATGACTAGACCGACATCGCCGTCTCGATGATCCCGCCGAAGGTCTTGAACGAGCCGAGCTTCGATGCTCTCTCGGTGCTGAACGGCCGCGAACTCATGCGAATAGATGTCCAGCGTGATGCTCGGATGCGCGTGTCCCATCTGCCTCGACACCGTTACGACATCGCCTCCTTGCCGAACCAAGTGCGACCCAACGTGTGCCGAAGGTCGTGAAGCGTCAGTCTTGGCTCCCCGTCACGGTTGAGCCCAGCTCCGTCCGCCGCTTTCGTCAGACCGCGCTGCGCGAGATTGCGGTATCCGAGTGGCGTTCCCTCGCTCGTGGCGAACACGTACTCCACCTGTCGCGCGCGCCCGTGACGGAAGGCTTCGCATTCTGTTGCCGGGAGGAGTTCCGACAGCTCAGGAAAGAGAACGACGTCGCGGGCGGCTGCACGCGTCTTCAGCTCGACAAGCGTTGCGGGACAACTCTTCGTGCCCCGCGTCAGTTGATGACGTACGCGAATGACGCCGTTTTCGGGATCGATGCAGGACCACCGAAGCGCGAGCAGCTCCATGGCCCGCAGCCCGGCGAAGACAGCTGCCGCGAGCGCCGGGCGGTACAGGTCGCCCGTCGCAGCAAGCAAGCTTCCGATTTCGTCGCGACTGATGACCCGAGGATCGTCCTTCGACCTGCCCTTTGGGAGCTCCTCGGGCTGGAGGAGACGCAGAGGGTTCTCGGACACGTAACCGCGGCGAACCGCGAGGGACAGCACTCTGCTGATCGGCGTGAGCATGCCCTTCCGAGTCCATGAAGAAAGACCCGCGGCCTGACGATCGCGAAGAAAGGCCGCGAGCGCGTCCGCGGTGAGCTTCTGCACCTGCATGTGCCCAATGCCTGGAAGAACATGAGCGTCGAGATGCTGCTTGTAGCGCTCGATCGTACGAGGAGCGCGGTCGCCGGCGATGACCATCGCTTCGAGACCGGCGACGTACTGAGCCGCGACCTCGGCGAACGTGATCTTCGAGGGTGCCGCGACTTGCCCAGCCCGCAGCTTCGTCATGAAGAGGTCGCGTTCCGCGCGAGCCTCTGTTCGTTCGCGCCCGAAGCGTCCGGATTCTCCAGCGCCCCCGGCTATCGGAGAACCCGATCTCGAACTTGCCGTCGGAGGGTCGCTGGTAGAGATTCGGCGCGATTCGAACGCGCCGCTTACGATCGCCTTGCATCAGGAATGACCTCCTGGTGCCGCGCCCCCGGGTGTTGCTGCACCGCGGGGGCATCTTGTTGTCAGGGGCGGTCATGTAGGTCCCCGGACGTCCGTCGCGCAAGTCCAGCCCGTACCCATTCGTCAAGCTCGGTCACCGCGAACCGGAGCCTGCCGTTCTCGGTTCTATGGAACGGGTACTTGCCGTCGCTTTACAAGGCCCCGGATTGCGTTCTCTGTCAGCCCGAGGTGCGCAGCGGCTCCGGCAACATCGAGCCATGCCTGGACGACAGTGGTGGGATGCTCAACCCGCTCGGCCATGCGCTGCGCCAGCTGATCGAGATCCGCTTCGTCAAGGTGAAGCTCGATGCGAACGCGAATCATTGCGGTAGCTCGACCCGCTGTAGGAACTCGCGCTCTGCTTCCTGCTTCTTCTGCTCCTCCTCGATGAGAGTTGTGTCGAGAAGAACGTCGAGCTCGGCTGCGAACAACGCGCATAGGTCCCTCGGGGTCGAGGGCTTCAAGCTCCACTTGAACGAGACGGCCATGCCGGGCGAGGAACTTCGCAGCCCGCGCATCACTCGTCTTTCCAGGAGCCGCCGGCAACACATAGTGTTCGACCTGCTCGGCGGTTAGAGCGACGCGACGCAATCGGAGGCCCATATTCGCCTCGAATGCGCGCGGGATGTCCTCGCCGGTCGGGTCGTGATCTCCTGCGTAGAGGAGTACGACATGTCGCCGTTCACGGTCAACGAGCTCGAGCACGAGCCGTTCGAGTGTCTCTGACGCGTACCCGCGCAGCGCCGTCACCGGGACGCAAAGCGGATCGACCAGTCGACCGCTTGAGCGATCAGCGTCGCCTTTTCTACGACGATCACCGGCAGGATCTCCTGACCGCAGAGCAGGTCGCGGCGATAGTCCCGCGCGATCGCAGCAGTGCCTGCGCGGGCG
>CAWHPO010000012.1:0-32363 GCA_963831285.1 uncultured Gaiellaceae bacterium
GATGTGTTCGAAGCGTTCTGGGCGTAGATTGGCGCGATGAGCGACGCGCGGTTCGCCGACGGGCTCCGCTATCGCATCGAGATCCCGTCCGTCGAGGGCCCGCGAGTCCTCGAAGCGGTGCTCGACGAGGCCGACCGGCGTGCAGTGCCGGTTCGGCGGGTCTCGCAGGGCAGCGGCGTGATGATGCTCACCGACGCCGAGATCGGCGCGCTCGCGCGGCTGGGGGCGGACGCCGGCGTCGAGGTCTCGCTCTTCGTCGGGCCGCGCGGAGCATGGGACACCGGAGGCCAGTCGCTGGTGACGAGCGCTGCGGGCGGGGTCGCCCGTGGCAGCGGGGGCATCGACGCGGCCGTGGCCGAGGTGCGCCGGGGAGTGCGGCTCGGCATCCGCTCGTTCCTCGTCGCCGATCTCGGCGTGCTCGACGCCCTCGGCGGGCTGCGGAGGGCGGGCGAGCTTCCTGCCTCGCTCGTGCTCAAGACCTCGGTGCTGCTCCCGTGCGCGAACCCGGATACCGCTCGCGTCCTCGAGCGTCTCGGCGCGACCACGATCAACGTATCGACGGACCTCTCCCCCGGAGAGCTCTGCGAGCTGCGGGCGGCCTGTTCCGCGGCGCTCGACGTGTACGTCGAGGTGCCGGACGACCAGGGAGGCTTCGTGCGCTTCTACGACGTGCCGGAGATCGTCCGGCTTGCGGCCCCCGTGTACGTGAAGCTCGGGCTGCGCAACGCGCCGACTATCTACCCCTCCGGGCTGCACCTCGAGGAGCTCGCCGTGAAGCTCGGGCGCGAGCGCGTGCGCCGCGCGGAGCTCGCCCTCCGGCTGCTCGAGGAGCGCGCCCCCGACCTCGTCGAGGGACGGGGCGACGAGCGCCCGGCCGACCTCGGGATTCCGGAGCCCTAGTCCGAGGCTACTTGCCAGTGGCAGGCTGCACGGGGTTCCACGCGGGCGACGCGTCGTTGTTTGACGCGCTCGTGAGCGTCGTCGTCTTTCCCTGGAGATCGACGGTGGCGATCGCCCCGTCCTGCGAGAACGCAATCGTCGACCCGTCCGGCGACCAGGCGGGCTCGAACGTGTCCGGCCCGGTGCGCGTGAGCCGACGCACGCGCCCGTCGGCGAAGGTGACGACGTACAGGTCGTAGAGCGAGCCGACGATGTTCGACGCGAACACGATCCGCGTGCTATCCGGCGACCACGCGGGATTGATGCTGCTCCCGTGGAGGGAGGTCACTCGACGTGCGCCCGAGCCGTCCGGCCGCATGACCCAGATCTCGCGCTCGACGTCACCGCGCTGCCGACGGACGAAGGCGATCCACCGCCCGTTCGGAGACCAGGCGGGCGCGGCATCCTCCGCGAGATTCGTCGTGATCGCGTGCCGCGCCGAGCCGTCTGCTCCCATGACATAGATCTTCTG
The DNA here is from genome assembly GCA_963831285.1 of uncultured Gaiellaceae bacterium. Taxonomy (GTDB): domain Bacteria; phylum Actinomycetota; class Thermoleophilia; order Gaiellales; family Gaiellaceae; genus GMQP-bins7. Next base: position 1,412 of record CAWHPO010000012.1, read on the forward strand.
GTTCTCCCCGAAGGCGATATGCCTGCCGTCCGGGGACCACGTCGGGTGCAGTTCGTCCTTCCGCGACGTCGTCAGCCGCCGCGTGCCGCTGCCGTTCGACCGCATCACGTAGATGTCGGAGGTCCCCGAGCGCTTGCTGGAGAACGCGATCGACGCCCCGTCCGGCGACCAGGCCGGGTCGACCTGGAAGAAGATGCCGGCCGGCGCGGTCGTGTCCACGTCGGTTTTCGTCAGGCGCTTCTGGCGGCTGCCGTCCGCGTTCATCTCGTAGATCGCGTAGTCGCCGTCCCGGGTACTGACCAGGAGGAGGTCCGGCCGCGGGTTCCCGCCGCCTCCGCACCCAGCGAGGAGCGAGCCCGCGCAGACGCACAGGGCGAGGAAGACGACGCGGGTCACCCGATCGAGGCTACTCGTGCTTGAGCGGCTCGACGCCGAGGAACCGCCGCTGGAGCTCGGCGTCGCCCGAGAGCTGCGTCGCCGTCGTCTGGTGTGCGAGCTCGCCTCCCACCATGATGAGCTGCCGCTCGGCGACGGCCGTCGCCACCCCGAGATTCTGCTCGATGAGGAGAATGGCGAGCCCCTCCTGCTCGAGTCGTTGCAGCGTCTCGACCATCGTCTCGATCACGGTCGGCGCGAGCCCCTCGGACGGCTCGTCCATGATGAGCAGCTTGGGATTGCCGAGCAACGCCCGTCCGATGGCGAGCATCTGCTGCTCGCCTCCGGAGAGCTGGGCGCCGCCGTTCTTCCTGCGCTCCGCCAGCCGCGGGAACAGGTCGTAGACGCGCTCCGGCGTCCAGCCGCCATTCGCGTTCCGCACGACGGAGATCTTGAGGTGCTCGTCGACCGTCAGGGACGGGAACAGACGACGGCCTTGCGGGACGTAGCCGATCCCCGCCCGGGCGATGCGGTACGACGGACGGCCGAGGACCTCCTGGCCCTCGAGCTGCACCGACCCTGTCGCGCGCGGCGGCGACAGCCCCATGATCGCCGCGCAGAGCGTCGTCTTGCCCATGCCGTTGCGACCGATGATCGCGACCGACTCGCCTCCCATCCGGAAGCTCACGTCGTGCAGGACGTGAGCGCCCGCGTAGAAGGCGTTCAGCCCGTCGACGACGAGGAGTGCGGGCTCTGCGCTCGCCTCAGTCGTGGTCATGACGCCGTCCGAGGTACAGGTCGTGGATGAGCTCGTTCGCACGGATCTCCTCCGGTGTCCCCTCGAAGATCACCTGGCCCTCGTGCATCATCGTCACCCGTTCCGCGACGCGGAGCGCGATGTCCATGTCGTGCTCGATGAGCACGAGCGTGATGCCGCGGTTGAGATCGAGCAGCAGATTCGTCAGGAGCTGCCGCTCGCCGCGTGAGAGCCCGGACGCGGGCTCGTCGAGCATGAGCATCCTCGGTTCGGACGCGAGCGCCATGGCGAGCCCGACCTGCCGGTGCTCGCCGTGCGAGAGGGAGCCGACGACCTCCTCGAGCTTGTGGTCGATGGCAACCCTTCGCGCCGCGTCGCGAGCCCGCTCCCGGAGCGCGCGATCCTTGCCCGGGAGGATGACGGGGCGCAGGTGCCCTCCCCCGCCGACGCCGACGATCGAGAGGTAGATGCTGTCCTCGACCGTCATGCCGAGCAGCATGCGCGCCTGCTGGTACGTCCGGGCGAGCCCGAGCTGCGCGCGGCGGCGGGCCGGCACGTGCGTCACGTCCTCGCCGTAGAGCTCGACCGTGCCCGAGGTCGGGGGCAGGTCTCCGGAGATGACGTTGAAGAGCGTCGTCTTGCCAGCGCCGTTCAGGCCGAGAATGCCGCGCCGCTCGCCGACCGCGATCTCGAGATCGACGTCGCGGACCGCCTGAAGGCCGCCGAAGCGCCGGCCGACCCCCCTGAGCAGGAGGGCCGGCGCGGCGTTGTGGACCTCAGTGGCGACCTGTGCCACTTACCCCTTGACGACTCCGTTGACCACCGGGACGCCCTTGCCCGTCCACGGGAGCTTCCTGTGCGAGCACGGTCGGGTACGTCCGGCTCGGCGGCTTCGTGATGGCTCCACCGAAGGACTGGTCGACGAACTGCTTGACCTTCTGCACCGTGACGACCGCGAGCGCCCCCGGAGCAGAAACGTCCATGCGGTACGAGTACTGCTGCTGCAGCGCCTGGTTGTTCTTGCCCAGGAAGAGCGGGCCGTAGGCCGCGGTCGGCAGTTTGGTCTTCCTGATCGCTCCCTGCAGCGCCTTCTGACCGCCGGCGAGCTAGCCCTTGACCTGGTTCAGCGCCTTCATCAGCGCCCAGGTGTTGGCGTAGTAGTTGAACGTGAACCCGTCGGCCCCGTGGTCGGATGCTTTCCCGGCGAGGGGCGGGTACTTGTTGAACCACTTGTCGAGGATGTTCTTGTACTTCGTAACCAGCGGGCCCTTCAGGTCCGGAGCGGTCCCGAAGCCGCCGACGTAAGCGCCGCTCAGGTGCGGGCCGATGTTCTTGTCGGCGCCCGACGAGAAGAAGAACAGGTTTCCGATCACCTGCGAGGGCTTGAGCGTCCCGTACAGGTTCTCGAACGCCTTGATCGACGGCACCGTACCGGTTCCGCCGATCGCCCAGAAGTACCCGTCGACCTTGTCGGGCGCGGGCAGCTGCTGCACGAAGGACGAGTAGTCCGTCGTGTTCAGCGGCGGGAACACGCGCTTCGTGATGTTTCCGCCGGCCGCACAGAAGTCGGCGATGAACCCCGCGCCGGACGCATAGCCGAAGCTGTAGTCGTCCATGATGATCGCGGCGTTCTTCCACTTGTCCTTCTGGCGAGCGATCGAGCCGATGCCCGCCTGCCACTGGATCCCGTCGCCGTTGAAGCGGAAGAAGTTCGGCGCCTTCACCGCGGCCGTGGTGTCCCACGCGCCCGCGGTGCCGTTGACGAACGTCTTCGTCGGATGCTGCTTTGCGTAGTTGGCGACCGCGACGGACTCGTCGCCGGAGAGCGGCCCGATCATGATGTCCGCGCCGAGCTGCTCCATGAGCCGCTTGGTCTCCTTGATGGCGGAGTCGGCCGTATCGTTCGCGCAGCCGATCCCCACGAGCTTCAGCGGATGTCCGCCGACCGACCCTCCGTGCCAGCCCGCGGACGGCTTGTTCTTGTTGTTCGGCTTCGCGCCGCCGAACTCCGAGATCGCGGTGATCGCCCCGCCGATGTCCTGCTGGTAGTTGGCGGCGAAGGCGCCGCCGCAGTCGGACATGATCGCGATCTTGATCGGCGTCGCCGCCGACTTGCCGACGGCTGCCGTCGCAGTCGTCGCGGCCACGACCGCCACGCCTGCCAGTGCGAGCAGGAGCGGCAGTCGCGCGCGACGGCCTGGCAATTTCGATTGGATCATCAGCGCCCTCCTCGGGTGCGTCCGGATTTGACGTGGTGAGCCTAAACCACCTCGATTCGCGAAGTGGCCTGGTGCACGTTCGGGAGCATCTCCTCCTTTCACCCGTCGGTCCTGCCTGCGGCGCCTGGCCCGCGTGTCGGCCGACGCCTGGGTCGCCGCAGGCGTCGGTTCGTGGCGGGTCCTGTGACGCGCCGGATGAGCGAGTCCCAGATCCCCATCAACCCGCCCGGCGAGACGAGCACGATGAGCAGGAAGAGGACTCCGATCAGCGTGTGGAACGTGCCGCCGATGACGGGCAGGTCGTCGGTGCGCACGTAGTTCTGGATGACCACGAAAGCGATCGCGCCGACCCAGGCGCCCTCGAGCCGGTAGAGGCCGCCGATCGACGCAGATCACGAGCAGGTCGATCGCGGCGCCGATGTTGATCGACGCCGGGATCGATGTGACCGTTCCACCATACGAACAGGACACCGCCGAGCGCCGGCGACGAAGCCGGCGACGCCGAACGCCATCGTCCGGTGGAGGGCGACGTTGTACCCGAGCGAGCCCATGCGCACCGGGTCGTCCCGGATGCCCTGGAGCGCCAGCCCGAACGGCGTGCGCACGAGGTAGCGCAGGGCCGACGTAGACGACCACCGCCATGACCGAGCGCGGCGTAGTACAGCCGGTTCGGATGCGCGTTCACGTCGCCGATGAGACCCGGGCGCCTTGATGCCGCTGATCCCGCCGAACCCGGAGAGGCTGAGGTTCGCCCCGAAGAAGGTGTTCGCGATCACGGCGTACGTGAGCGTGATCATGAGGAAGTAGATCCCGGCGCTGCGGCTCGCGAGGGCGCCGAGCAGGAACGCGACGAGGGTCGCGACGACCATCCCGAGGAGGAGCGCCCACCACGGGTTCCAGCCCAGGTTCAGGCCCTTGCTGTTGCCGTTCGTCACGGCGTTGCCGAGCGCGAAGCCCGCGATCCCGAAGATCGCGACCTGCGCGAGCGAGACCATCCCGCCGTAGGCCGAGAGGAAGATGAGGCTCGACGCCGCGATGCCCAGGAAGAGGGCCTGGGTGAGGATCGTGCCGACGAAGTACGCCGACATGATGGGCGTCGAGACCAGGGCCGGCGCGAGGACGGCGAAGACGAGCGCCGCGCCGCCGATCGTCCACTCGACGCCGTGACGGAGGTTCGCCGACCTCATGCGGGCCTCCCGAAGAGCCCGAGGGGGCGGAACGCGAGCACGAGCGCGAGCAGCGCGAACGTGATGATGATCGAGTAGTAGGTGTAGCTCTCCGGGAGGTAGACCGCCGCGAAGGTCGACACGAGCCCGAGCAGGAGCGAGCCCACGGCCGCTCCGACGAGCGACCCCATCCCGCCGATGATCACCACGACGAGCGAGTAGAGGAGCCAGTTCGCATCCACACCCGGCCCGAGGCTCGCGAACGAGCCTCCGATCGCGCCGCCGAGGCCGGCGAGCGCGGAGCCGACGAAGAAGGCGATCGCGAAGGTGAGCTGGATGTTCGACCCCGAGCGCGGAGACCATCTGCCGGTCGTCCACGCCGGCGCGGATGACCATCCCCGTCCGCGTCTTCTTGAGCCACAGGTAGAGACCGAGCCCGACGGCGACGGCGACGGCGAGGATGAAGAGCCGCGTGACCGAGTACTCGACGCCGGCGACGTGGACCGGCAGGCGGCGGTCGAGCACACCCGGCCACGCGATGTCCTGGGTGAACGCGCCGAAGTGCGCGATCATCTGGTCGGCGAGGATGAGCGCGATCGCGATCGTGATCAGCGCCTGGCGTAGCTCCTGGCCCTGGTTCCAGCGCAGGAAGAACTGCTGCATCGCGAGACCCGATGAGGCCGATCGTCAGCGCGGCGAGCGACGGCCGGGACCACCCACTGCCAGAGGCTCACCTGCGAGCTCAGCAGGCCGAAGGCCGAGTCCTGGCCGACGAGACGGCGCTCGAGCTTCGAGCGCGATGTAGCCGCCGAGGAGGAAGAACGCGCCGTGGGCCATGTTCACCACCCGCATCAGCCCGAAGATGAGCGTGAAGCCGCTCGCGACGACGAAGTAGAGGCCCGCCGCGGTGAGCCCGTTGAGCAGGGTGATGATGAAGTCGTGCGGATCGTGCACCGCCGATCCGAACGACGTCTGGATGCCGGTGCAACCCGACGTCTCCGCACGGCCTGGCCGCGAAGAGCACCCAGACGACGGCGAAGGCGATCAGGGCGAACGCGACCAGACGCGGCGCGAGCCGGGCGGCGTTCCCGTGTCGAAACCAGTCGGTCACCGGCGCGGCGAACGTACCAAGCGCCGCGCGCGGCGTTCAACGCTCGGCTCGGCTGCCGGGCAGCGGCCTCCTCAGCGCGCCCTCCCAGGCGAGGCCCGCGGCGAGGACGACCTCGTCCCGCGGCGCGACGAGCTGCAGGTTCCCGATCGCGAGGCCGGCCCAGCCGGTGAGGTTCACCCAGCGCAGGAACGACGTGAGCGGAAGCCGGACCTCGAGCTCGTCGGCATCGTCCTCGGGCAGCTCGATCGCGTAGCAGGGGCTGACGTAGAGGTCAACGTCAGGCTCGTACCGGCGCCACTCTTCGATCGCGCGGTACGCGGCCCCGATCTGGTCCGGCGTCGCGCGCTCCGCGGCGCGCAGCTTCTTCTGCATGAGCTCGCCGTACTCGTCCGCCCGGCTCGGCCAGGTCGCGCGATGCGACTGCAGGGCCTCGTGCTGGAACTGCGGCCACGTGTTCGCCGAGGGCTCGGGGACGCGGGCCTCCACGACACGGGCGCCGAGTCGTTCGAGCTCGCCCGCCCAGGCCTCGGCCGCATCGCTTCGCTCCGTCTCGCGCCCGTCGCCGATCCCCGGTGGCTGACGAAGCAGCCCGACGGTGAGGCCTGCGAGACGCGGGTGCGGAACCGGGCTTCCGGTCAGGATCGACCACATGAGCGCGACGTCCGCGACCGTTCGCGCCATCGGGCCGACTGTGTCGAGCAGCGGGACGAGCGGAAGCACACCATCCGTCGAGATGAGACCCCATTGCGACTTGAGCCCGACGACCTCGCACGCGGCCGACGGCAGGCGGATCGAGCAGCCCGTGTCCGTCCCGAGCGCCAGCTCGCACAGGCGCGCCGCGAGCGCGGCCGCGGAGCCCGAGGACGAGCCGCCGGTGGTCCGGCCCGGATGCGCCGGGTTCCGGCACGTTCCGTACCACTCGCTCTGGCCGAGGACGCCCCAGGCGAACTCCGGCAGGTGTGTCTTGCCGACGACGACCGCGCCCGCGTCGACGAGGCGCTGCACGGCCTCGGCGTTGTGCGCGGGCACGTGGTCCGCGTAGAGGCTGGAGCCGTAGGTCGTCCGGATGCCGGCCGTATCGAAGAGGTCCTTCACCGCGAGCGTCCTGCCCGCGAGCGGGCCTGCCCCGGCTCGCCGGGCTCCACCCGCGTGATGAACGCGTTGAAGGGATCGTCGGTCACGGAACGACGGCGACGCACTCGATCTCCACCTTCGCCCCGTCCACCGCGAGGCGCGGCACCTCGACGAGCGTCGAGGCCGGACGCGAGTCGCCGAACACCCCCTGGCGCAGGGGGTTGATCAGCGGCCGCTCGTCGATGTCTGTGAGGTAGATCGTCACCTTGACGACGTCGCCGAAGCCGCACCCGCCGGCCGCGAGCACCGCGCGCATGTTCTCGAGCACCTGACGCGTCTGCGCGACGACGTCGTCTCCACCGACGAGCCTGCCCTGGCCGTCGACCGCGACGATCCCGGAGACGTGCAGGAACCCGCTGGCACGCACGGCGTCCGTGAAGTGCGAGATCGGCTCGGCGAGCTCGGGAACGCGGATCTCGTCCCGGGTCACGACGCGCCTCGCAGCTCGCTCAGCCTCACGCGCGGGCTGATGCGCTCGGGATCGACGACGAGCTCGACGACGGACGCCCTGCCGGACGCGAGGGAACGCTCGAACGCTCCTCGAACTGCTCCGTCCGCTCGACGCGCTCGCCGTGCGCGCCATACGCGCGAGCCAGCTCGACGAAGTCGGGGTTCGAGAGGTCGGTACCGACCACCCGGCCCGGGAACTGGCGCTCCTGATGCATGCGGATCGTCGCGTACATGCCGTTGTTCACGAGGAGAACGAGGATGGGCAGCTCATACTGCACCGCCGTCGCGAGCTCGGGCGAGCTCATGACGAAGTCGCCGTCCCCCGTGAAACACAGTGCGATGCGGTCCGGATGGACGAGCTTGGCGGCCACCGCCGCAGGGAGCCCGTACCCCATCGACCCGCTCCGCGGGCACACCTGCGTCCCGAACTGCGTGAACTCGGCGAAGCGATGCGCCCAGACGGTGAAGTTCCCGGCGCCGCAGGTCTGCACCGCATCGCCGGGCAAGTCGGCCCGGAGGAACGCCATTACCTCGCCGAGGTCGACCGGCCCCTCCATCGGCCCGTGCGCGAGGTTCTCCTCGTAGTCCGCACGGGCCGACTCCGTCCACTCGCGCCAGCGCGGCTCCATGGGCTCGAGGGCTGCCGCGGCGGCGAACTCGGAAAGCGTGGCCGCGATCGCGAGGTCCGGTCTCGTAGACGCGCGCCGAGCTCGGCCGGATCGGGATGCACGTGCACGAGCGTCTGGCGAGGTCGCGGAGGCTCGAGCAGCGTGTACCGCCGGGTCGGCACCTCGCCGAGCCGGCCGCCGACTGCGAGGACGAGGTCCGCGTCGAGCAGCCGCGCTGCGAGCCGCTCGTCCATCGCCACGCCGAGGACGCCGACGTAGCTCGACGAGCGGTTGTCGACGAAGTCCTGGCAGCGGAACGTGCACGCGACGGGGAGCGCGCTCGCCTCGCAGAAGGCGAGGACGTCTCGGCTCGTCTCCGAGGTCCAGCCCCCCTCGCCGACGACGACCAGCGGGCGCGCCGCCCCGGTAAGCAGCTCGCGCATGTGACCGAGCTCCTGCGTGCTCGGCGCGACCCGCGGCGCCTCGACCGGCGGCGCATCGGCGACGTCTGCCTCTTCGGCCAGCACGTCCTCGGGCAGCGCGAGCACGACGGGACCGGGCCGCCCCGAGACGGAGACCGAGATCGCCTCGGCGAGGTTCTCGGGGATGCGCTCCGCGCCGTCGACCTCCCACGCCGCCTTGGCGATCCCCCCGAAGGCCCGCGCGTAGTCGAGCTCCTGCCAGGCCTCTCGCCCGCGAAACGCCCGCGGGACCTGGCCGACGAGGAGCAGCATCGGCGACGAGTCCTGGCGAGCGGTGTGAACGCCGACCGCCGCCTGGGTCGCGCCCGGACCGCGCGTGACGAGGCAGACGCCCGGCCTCCCCGTGAGCTTGCCGACCGCCTCCGCCGCGTTCGCCGCACCCTGCTCGTGGCGGCAGGTCACGAGCCGGATCGGCGAGTCGTAGAGCGCGTCGAGCACCGGCAGGTAGCTCTCGCCGGGGACGCAGAAGGCGAGCTCGACCCCGTTTCGCTCCAGCTGGTCGACGAGGATCCGGCCGCCAGACCTCACAGCCGCAGCGGCTCCTCGAGCAGGACGGTCGCGCGCTGGAGCCGCGGCTTGTCCTCGTCGGCGGGATCGAGGTAGCGGATCGTCCGCTTCCCTGCCCACTCGGCGGGCAGCAGGAGCACGCGGACGAACGCGGTCTCCTCGGTGGCGGACGCCGTGGCAAGCACGGGGTCGTCCGCGCGCTCGTGCCACGACTCGCCGGCTCGGTACGTCACGGGCTCGCCGTCGCCGCGGTCGATCGTCAGCGCGCCGACGAGGATCCTCCGGATCCCGGGGCCGGGGTGCACGTGGCGATACGCGACGCTCCGGGGAGGGAAGTCCACGCGGTCGCAACGAAGGATCCAGTCGCCGGCGCTCTCCAGCTCGACCTCCGTTACGAGCGCCGGACAGCCCTTGTGACACTGCGTCACAAGGCTTGTGTCGTCCACCAGGTCCCAAACCACAGCGTGGCCGCCGATCCGTGCCTCGCCGAGCGAAACCTTTTCTTCGGAGACGTCGTAGACGACATGCATCCCGGGCTTGGTCTCGACGCCGTCGGGGTGCTCCGAGAGCGCGAAGATCAATGGAAGAACTGGCCGCCGTCGATGACCATCGTCTGGCCGGTAACGAAGTCGGCCGCAGGCGAAGCGAGGAAGACGACGGCGCCGACGACGTCCTCGGGCAACTGGTCGCGCTGGATCGTGCGCGCCGCCACCGACACGTCGCGAAGCTTCTCGACGACCTCGGGATGCGACTTCACGCCGTCGGACATCGTGAAGCCCGGCGCTACGCAGTTGACCCGGATCGCGTCGCGTGCCGAGCTCCTTCGCGAGCGCGCGCGTGAGGGCGACGATGGCGCCCTTGCTCGTCACGTAGTGCAGGAGGAACGGCACGCCGCGGAACGGCGTCCCGGACGAGATGTTCACGATCGCCCCGCCGCCCTGCTCGCGCATGACCGGCACGACGGCGCGGCACGTGAGGAACATCGACGCGACGTTGACCTCCATCACGCGGTTCCACTCCTCGAGCGGGATCTCCGTGAAGGCGCGCATCTCGAGCGAGGCGTACACGCCGGCGTTGTTCACGAGCACGTCGATGCGTCCGTGGCGCTCGACCGTCTCCTCGACCATCCGGGCCACATCCTCCTCGGACGCGACGTCGGCGCGGATCCCGCCCTCCGGCGGATCGAGATCGGCGACGACGACCGTCGGCACCGGCGTCCTCGAGCCCCGTCCCGATCGCGGCGCCGATCCCCTGCGCGCCGCCCGTGACGATCGCGACCTTGCCGTCGAGGCCGCCCATCAGCGCAGCGGCGAGAACGAGGTCGGGATCATGATCCGGTTCCGCTGCGTGTGGATGAGCGGCTGGACCTTCGCGAGGAACGCCTTCCAGCGCTCGTCGGCCGCGAGCCGCGCACGGCGCTCCTCGCGCTCGGCGAAGCTCTCGTACGCCCAGATGTGCGTGTAGGTGGAGAGTGTCGCCGACGTCGGTCGTGAACGCGCCGACGAAGGTGCCGAGGAACTCCTGCTGGAGCGCCGATCCCCTCCTCCTCGTACAGCCGGACGAGCTCGGGGAGCTTCCCCGTGTACACGTGGTAGTCGCGCTGCTCGACGATCACCGCGCCCTCGATGACCGCCGATCGCCCAGTACTTGAGCTCGAGCCACTCGTCGATCCCGTACGAGGAGCCCTCGCGGCCCATCCCCGACTCCTTGACGCCGCCGAACGGCGCGACCTCCGTCGAGATGAGGCCGGTGTTGATGCCGACGATCCCGTACTCGAGCGCCTCGGCGACGCGCGTGACGCGCCCGAGACCCTGCGAGTAGAAGTACGCCGCGAGGCCGTACGGCGTGTCGTTCGCGACCCGGATCGCCTCGTCCTCCGTCGAGAAGCGCGCGATCCCGGCGACCGGGCCGAAGGTCTCCTCGCAGCTCATCGCCGCGTCGGCGGGAACGCCGACGAGCACGGACGGCTGGAAGAACTGGCCCTCGATCCGCTCGCCGCCGACGACGACCTCGGCGCCCCGCGCTCGACCGCGTCGGCGACGTGGCGCTCGACCTTCTCGACGCGCAGGCTCGTCGATGAGCGGCCCGACGTTGACGCCCTCGGCGAACCCGTCCGCCACTTTGAGCGCGCGCACCGCTTCGGTGAAGCGGCTCGAGGAAGTCGTCGTAGACGCCCTCCTGCACGAGCAGCCGGTTCGCCGAGATGCAGGTCTGCCCGGAGTTGCGGAACTTGCACGTGATCGCGCCGGCGACCGCGTCGTCGAGGTCGGCATCGTCGAACACGATGAACGGCGCGTTCCCGCCGAGCTCGAGCGAGATCTTCTTGAGCCCCGGCGCGCACTGCGCCATGAGGATCTTCCCGACCTCGTTCGAGCCCGTGAACCCGAGCTTGCGCACCGAGGGGTTCGAGGTCATCTCGCCGCCGATCGCGGGCGCATCCTCGGCGGCGCCGGTCACGACGGAGAAGACGCCCGCCGGCACGCCCGCCTCCTCCGCGAGCGCGGCGATCGCAAGCGCGGAGAGCGGCGTCTGCTCGGCGGGCTTCAGCACCATCGTGCAGCCAGCCGCGAGCGCCGGCGCGGACTTGCGCGTCGGCATCGCCGCCGGGAAGTTCCAGGGCGTGATCCCGCGCCGTGACGCCGACCGGCTCCTTCGTCACGTGGATCCGCTTGTCCGGCCACGGGCGTCGGGACGGTGTCGCCGTAGACCCGCTTCGCCTCCTCGCCGAACCACTCGTAGAACGAGGCGGCGTAGGCGACCTCGACGCGCGCCTCGGCGAGCGGCTTGCCCTGCTCGAGCACCATGAGCCGCGCGAGGTCGTCCTCGCGCTCGAGCATGAGGTCGGCGAGCCGGCGCAGCACGCGGGCGCGGTCCTTCGCCGTGCGCGCCTTCCACGCCGGCAGCGCGCGCTCGGCCGCGGCGAGCGCGCGTCGCGTCTCCGCCGCCCCCATCCGCGGCACCTCGGCGATCGACTCGCCCGTCGCGGGGTTGAGGACGGGGAACGTCTCGCCGGAGTCGGCGTCGACCCACTGCCCCGTCCACGTATGCCTGCCGCTGAAGCAGCGGAACCTCGACCGCGGTCACGTGGGCAACGATAATCGAGCGCATGGAACCACAGTTCGTACGTCTCGACGCAGGTGCGCGCGTTCGAGCTCGCGGCCGGTGTCTCCGGCCGGCCGCTGTTCGGCGAGGGCGCGATGCTGAACCTCATTCGCTTCGAGCCGGGCGCGACCGTGCCGCTGCACAGCCATCCGCACGAGCAGCTCGGGATCGTGCTCGAGGGCATGCAGGCGCTCGTCGTCGACGGCGTCGCGCACGAGCTCGGCCCGCTCGAGGCGTACGTGTTGCCCGGAGGCGTCGAGCACTCGGCGTACTGCGGTCCCGAAGGCGCGCTCGTGCTCGACGTCTTCCAGCCGGTGCGCGAGGACTACGCGCGAGCGCTGGGACGCCGAAGCGCGGAGCAGCGACGCGCCGCGTACGACGGCTCGGAGGGTGACCGTTGGCCGCAGACCACGGCCACCCTCCTCATGCCGTTACACGCCGGCGGGAACGCCGGCGAGCGCTTCCGTCACCGCAGCGCAGGTGGTGACGGTCGAGACGTTCTGGAGCGCGTAGTTGATCGACGCGTTGTGCCAGTCGGCGTTCATCGTCGAGCAGCCGTCCTCGGGCACGAACATGAAGTAGCCCTTGTCGGCGCCCGTGCGCGAAGTGTGCTCGACCGACATGTTCGTCCAGGCGCCGGTGACGATGATCGTGTCGCGCCCGAAGCCCTTGAGCAGGTGCTCGAGTCGCGTCCCCTCCCAGGCGTTCATCCGCATCTTCTCGACGACGAAGTCGCCCTCCTGCGGCTCCAGGCCCTCGGCCGGCGCTGCTCCCCACGAGCCACGGACGAGACCGCCCGTGTCCTTCACGCCCTGGAACAGCGCCGGCATTGAGCTTCAGCCCCGGAGCGCCGTCCTCGACGATGTAGTGGACGTGGATAACGGGGATGCCCTTGCTCCGGCACGTCTCGGCGAGCGCCTGCATGTTCTGCGACGACGTTCTGCTCCTTCGCGTGCTCCGGGCGCGCCGGATTCGGCGAAGGCCCCGCCGTCCATCATCACGTCGTTCTGCATGTCCTGGATGATCAGCGCGCAGCGCGACGCGTCCAGGGTCAGCCCTTCGTCGTTCATCTATCGCCTCCTAACCCATGTACGGCTCGTGCCGCGGTCCGACGATCGTCTCGAATGGAGTACAGCGACGTGGAGCTCGGGATGTAGAGCGTGTGCCAGTCGTCGCCGCCCCAGCTCATGTTCCCCGTGTTCTCGGGGACGAGGATCGTGCCGAGGTGCTCACCCTCGGCGGAGATGACCCACACGCCGCCGGGCCCCGTCACCCAGATGTTCCCGCGCTCGTCGCACTTCATCCCGTCCGGGATGCCCTCCTCGATCACGCCCGAGCCGACGCCCTCGAAGAACATGCGTCCGTTCGAGATGTTCCCGTCCGCGTCCGCGTCCCAGACCTTGATGTGCGCCCGGGGCGTGTCGTTGATGTAGAGCAGCGACTCGTCCGGCGAGAAGCAGAGCCCGTTCGGCATGTCGAACTCGTCTTTGTCGACGATCAGCTCGAGGTCGCCGCCACCCGCCGGGATCCGGTAGACGCCCTGGAAGCCGAGCCGCCGCTTGCGCGGGTGGCCGAAGCCGGGGAAGCGGCCGTACCACGGGTCCGAGAAGTAGATCGCTCCCGAGGAGTGGACGCACGACGTCGTTCGGACTGTTCAGCTCCTCCCCCTCGAACTCCTGGGCGATGATCTCCCGCGAGCCGTCCGGGCTCTCGCGTACGAGCGAGCTCGTCACGTGCTCGCAGACGAGCAGGTTCAGGTCGGCGTCGTACGTCATCCCGTTGCACTTGTTCGAGAAGTTCCTCACCTCGACGACGGTGCCGTCCGGGGTGTACTTGCGTCGTACGTCGCCCGGCATGTCCGAGAAGAGGAGGTAGTGCTGTTTCGGATGCCAGATCGGCCCCTCGGTGAAGGTGAAGCCGGTGGCGAGCCGCTCGACGTTCGACCCCTTCTCGACGAGCTCGTAGATCGCGTCCGACTTCGCGTCGATGCCGACGCCGGTTTCCGTGCTCGTCACCGTGTCCCCTTTCGTGGCGGAATGGTCGGCGCAACTCTAGTACGATCGCCCCGTCGAAGCGCTGGCTGGGCGGCGCGGAAGCCGCAGCCCGCCGCTACTCGACGACGACGTCGTCTCCGACCGCCACACGCCCGGGCTGCGAGACCTCGCACCACACGCCGAAGGGCAGCGGCTCGGTCGTCTCGACGTCCACGCGATACACCGCGATCGCGTCGAGCGTCTGCAGGTCGCGTTCCCCGGTCTCCGGGTCGAGCGTCGTCACGCGGCAACGACCGACGTTCCCGCGCGGCACGACCACCGCCTCGCCCACCGACACGCGACGTCCCAGCCATCCGTCCTCGGCGTGCGCCTCAACCCCGGCGACTCCGAAGGTCATGCGGAAGCGGCGCCCGTCGACCGAGCCCTCGCTTCCGGTCGCTCGCGCTAGTGCGTCGAGCGATGCCGTCGAGACGAGCGATGCGGCCGCGACGGCTCCGCGATCGAGGCCCGCGCCCGGCTCGTCGGCACGGACGAGCGTGAGGCGCATCCGCGCGAGCTCCGAGAGCGCCCGGGACCACGGCCCATGCGCGACCCGCCCGGTCACGGGACGCCCGTAGAAGTTCGTCTCGACAGGCTCGCCCAGCTCGGCAGCTCCCTCTGCCACCGAGCCGTCCGGGAGCAGAATCCGCAGCCTGCCGTTCTCGAGCTCGGCCCGCGCGCGCAGGAGCGCTCCTGCCCGCTTCGCGTTCACGAGCCGCCCCTCGGCGTCGACGAGGTAGAACGCGCGGTCGCTGGCGAGCCCGGTCAGGCCGAGCGTCGCCTCGCGGACGAGCGACAGCGACAGCCCCTTCACCGGCGCCTGCGCGATCCAGGCGACGCGCCCGCTCATTCGACCTCGACGTGGATGCGCTTCTTCGCGTCCCTCAGGAACCCGCCCTCGCGCTCGCCGCGCACCGCGAGGATCTCGGCGAGGATCGAGAGCGCCGTCTCCTCCTGCGTGTCGGCGCCGACGTCGAGCCCGCACGGGCCCATGATCCGCTCGAGCGACGCTTCCTCGACCCCCGCCTCGAGCAGGCGCTCGCGCCGTCGCTCCTGGTTCCGGCGCGAGCCGAGCGCGCCGATGTAGAACGCCTCGGTCTCGAGCGCGCCGATGAGCGCCGGCTCGTCGAACTTGTCGTCGTGGGTGAGGACGACGATCGCCGTCTGGTGATCGGGCCGTACCTGCGCGAGCGCCTCGGCCGGCCACTCGACGATGAGCTCGTCAGCCGACGGGATCCGCTCGCGCGTCGCGAACTTGGCGCGCGCGTCGGCGACGATCGCATGCCAGCCGAGGAGCTTCGCGCCGCGGCACATCGCCTCCGCGGTGTCCACGGCGCCGTACACGAACAGGCGCGGTGGCGGCCCGTACCACTCGGCGAAGACCTTCGATCCGTCGTCCAGGGCGAGCAGGCGGTTGCGCCCGCGGCGGATGAGCTCGTCGAACTGCGCGACGGCCTGCTCGAGGCCGTCGCCGACGCGTTCGCCGGACTCGAGCACGAGAACGTACGTGCCCGCTTCCTCGCCGTCGATCGCCGTGAACAGGATCCCTCGCTCCTCGGACTCGCGGAGCTCCGCGAGTCGGCGAATGAGGCTCACGCGCTGCGTCTCCCGATCCGCTTCGCGGACAGGTCCCCGGCTTTCACTCCACGACCTCGAGGAAAACGTCGATCTCGCCCCCGCACGGCAGCCCGACGCTCCATGCGAGGTCGTCCTCGATGCCGTACGAGAGGAGCTTCGGCTCGCCGGTCGCGAGCACCTCCTGCGCGTTCTCGAACACGTCGCTCTCCACGCAGCCGCCGGAGACGGAGCCGCACATCTTCCCGGACTCGGAGATCGCGAGGCTCGCGCCGATGGGACGTGGCGCCGAGCGCCGCGTCGCGACGACCGTCGCGACGACGACCTTCTCCCCGTCCTCCTTCCAGCGGTCGATCTCGGGAAGGATCTCTTTCACGCTGCATGCCTCCTTTCGATGCCGGCCAGCACCGCGCCGAGCTCTTCGAGACTCCGGAGATTATGGCCGGGCAGGAAGCGGTCGACGAAGGGCAACGCCGCGCGCATCCCGCCCGCGAGCGGCTGGTACTCCGGGTTCCCCTTCAGCGGGTTGACCCAGACGACCGCGAAGGCGGCACGGGCGAGCTTCGCCATCTCGCGAGAGACGAGGTCCGGGTCGTCGCGCTCCCAGCCATCGGAGACGATCACGACAACAGCACCGCGCGAGAGCGCGCGCCTGCCGTAGACCGCGTTGAACTCGGCCAGCGAGGCCCCGATGCGCGTCCCGCTGCCCCAGTCGACCGCGGCCTCGTTCGCCCGGGCGAGCGCCGCCTCCGGGTCGCGGGTCGCGAGGTCGCTCGTCAGCCGCGTCAGGCGCGTGCCGAATGCGAAGGCCTCCACGCCGTGCCCGGTGCCGACGATCGCGTGGAGGTAGAAGAGCAAAGCGCGCGCGTAGGCGTCCATCGAGCCCGAGATGTCGCAGAGGACGACGAGCTTGCGGGGGACCGTCTTGCGCGCCCTCCAGGCCAGCTCGATCGGCTCGCCTCCCGAGCGCAGCGACCTCCGGCTGAGACGGCGAAGGTCGAGGCGGTCGCCCCGCGGGTCGGGCGACCGCCGGCGCGACGTCCGTCGCGGCCGCGTCCGCGCGATCGCCGCCATGAGTCGGCGCACGCGCTCGAACTCCTCGGGAGTCATCTCCGCGAAATCCTTCTCGCGGAGGAGCTCGTGGCCGGAGGCTCCGAGCTCGTGCGGCGTGGACGACTGGTCTGCGTCCTCGCCGTCCGCGCCCGACTCCAGCGTCTCGTGGACGACGCGGTCGGCGTACCGGCGGCGCTGCTTCTGCCGGACGAGTGGCGCGACCGGCCCGCGCAGGAACCAGGCGACGAACGCCCGGTCGAAGAGCTCGAGCTCGTCGTGGCGCGAGACGAGCGTCTGCCGGAGCGTGAAGTAGACGTCGTCCTGCCGCGTGACGTCGACGGCGCCGAGACCGCGCACCGCGTCGCCGACCCGGCCCGGCCCGACCTCGATGCCGACCTCGCGCAGCACCCGCCCGAAGGTCACGACGTGCCGCACCATCGCGCTTCCGGCCATCGGCTAGCGGTTCGCGGTCTCGCGCGCCTCTTCGATGAGCCCGACGAGGGTCTCGTCGCGCACGGCCTCGATGTCCTCGCGGTACTTGAGCACCGAGCCGAGGGTCTGCTCGACCACCTCGGCGTCGATCTCCTCGCGGCCGAGCGCGGCGAGCGCCTGGCCCCAGTCGATCGTCTCCGCGACCCCGGGCGGCTTCGCGAGGTCGAGGCCCCGGAGGCCGCGGACGAACGCGGCCGCCTCTCGCGCGAGGCGCTCGGGGATCCCGGGGACGCGCAGCAGGACGATCTCGATCTCGCGCTCGATCGACGGATGCCCGATCCAGTGGAAGAGCGCGCGCCGCTTGAGCGCGTCGTGGAGTTCGCGCGTGCGGTTCGAGGTCAGAACGACGGCGGGGCGCCTGCGTGCGCGAATGGTTCCCAGCTCGGGGATCGTGATCTGGAAGTCCGACAGAATCTCGAGCAAGAACGCCTCGAACTCCTCGTCCGCGCGGTCGATCTCGTCGATGAGCAGGACGACGGGCTCGTCCGAGTCGATCGCCTCGAGGAGTGGGCGACGGATGAGGAACTCCGGGCCGAACAGCTCCTCCTCGGACACCGTGCCCTCCTGCGCGGCGCGGATGTGCAGGAGCTGACGTGGGTAGTTCCACTCGTAGACGGCGTGCGACACGTCGAGCCCCTCGTAACACTGGAGCCTGATCAGGCGCGCGTCGAGCGCGGTCGCAAGCGCCTTGGCCGCCTCGGTCTTTCCCACCCCCGCCTCTCCCTCGAGCAGCACGGGCTTCTCGAGCGCGAGCGCCAGGAACAGCGCGGTTGCGAGGCCGCGATCGGGCAGGTAGTCGGCCCCGCGCAGCGCCGCCTCGAGCTCGTCGATCGTGCGGAAGCTCATCGACTTCAGCGTACACGGGTGCTTCCACGACCAAGAGCGCAGGATTAGACTCGGCGCACTGACCTCGCGACCGAGAAGGGTGGGGTGATGGCTGTAGCGAGTGTGGCTGTGGACGCCGCGACCGAGACCATCGTGCCGGGCTCCGAGGACGAGGCGATCGCGGCGTTCGGGGACGGTGTCGCGGTGGTCGTCGTCGGAGGCGGCACGATCGTCGTCCCGGACCTCACCTATCGGCGAATCCGGCCGTCGAAGGCGCTCATGCTCGGGCACGCGGGGCTCGCCGGGATCGAGACGGACGGCGCGCAGGTCACGATCGGTGCCATGACGCCGGTGCAGGACCTCGTCGACCTGCCCGCGCCGCTCGGCCCGTGCGCCGCGAACGTCGCCGATTTCGAGATCCGCTCCCAGGGGACGGTGGGCGGCAACCTCTGCGCCGGCGAAGGCGCCGAGGCGCCGCGGGGCGACCTGCAGGGAGCGTTCCTCGCACTCGCTGCGACCGTGCGCTCCGCCGCCGACGGAGAGGTCGTGGAGGAGCCGCTCGAGGACTTCTTCGGAAAGCGCGCCGAACGGCTCGTTCTCGAGCGTGAACGTCGAGGAGCCGGCGGCCGGCGCCTTCGCAGGTCTCGACCGGCCGCACGCGCACGACTACACCGCACTCGCAGTGTCGGGCGCGAAGGCAAAGGACGGCACGGTTCGCCTGGCCGCGACCGGGGCGGCTCGTGGGGGGCCCGACTCCCGTCCGCGGAGGCGGCCGCCGGAGATCCCGAAGCTGCCGGGAAGGCGGCTCTCGAGGACGTCTCGCCGCACGACGACGCGCTCGCCTCCGCCTGGTATCGAACGAAGGTGCTCCCGGTGCTCGTGCGGCGCGTGCTGACGGACCTCGAGGAGTCCTCATGAACCTGACGGTCAACGGCGTCGCCCGCGAGATCGACGGGTCGGCGCTCACGCCGCTGCTCGACGTGCTGCGCGACGAGCTCGGTGTCACCGGCCCGAAGGCGGGCTGCCACCAGGGCGGCTGCGGGGCGTGCACGGTGCTCGTCGACGGTGAGCCGAGGCGCTCGTGCCTCATGCCTGCCGGCTACGCCGAGGGGACGAGATCATCACCGTCGAGGGCATCGGCGCACCCGAGGACCTCGCTCCGGTCCAGCAGGCGTTCGTGCACTACTACGCCGCGCAATGCGGCTTCTGCACGTCGGGAATGCTGCTCGCCGCACAGGCGTATCTCGCGCGCGGCGGTTCGGACGACCACGACTCGATCCAGGAAGCGCTCGCCGGGCACGTGTGCCGGTGCACGGGGTACGCGAAGATCATCGACGCGGTCGCCGCCGCAGCCCGCGGCGATTCGTTCGACCTCACGACGACGGCGGTCGGGAAGCACACGACGATGGCGACGGGAGGTGGTGGGGAATGAAGGTCGTCGGTGCACGGATCCCGCGCTACGACGGGGTCGCCCACGTCACCGGCCGGACGAGGTACGTCGACGACGTGCGGGTTCCCGGGACGCTCTGGGCGAAGGCGCTTCGCTCCCCGCATCACCATGCGGGGATCACCAGCCTCGACACCTCGAAGGCGGAGTCGATGCCGGGCGTCCACGCCGTGATCACGTGGAAGGACGTCCCGCTGCTCGCCTCGGGCACCTTGCCGCCCTCGGGATTCCAGCCGACGAGCCGCTACTGGCGAAGGACGAGGTGCGATACAAGGGACAGCCGATCGCGCTGGTCGCCGCCGAGAGCGAGGAGCTCGCATCGGAGGCGGTGGACGCGATCGAGATCGGCTTCGAGGAGCGCCCGGCCCTGTTCGACGTCCGCCAGGCGTTCGACACCGAGGCGCCGCAGATCCATCAGTGGGGCAACTGGTATCCGTTCTTCGGTTCCGTCGAGTCGAGCGTCGCCACGGGGATGGACGACCGGGCTCCACCCCCCGCTGACGACGTGAAGCTGGACCGACGCCAGATTCGGAAGGGCGATATCGAGTGGGCCTTCGAGAAGGCAGACACGATCGTCCAGGGTGTCTACCGGCCCGCCGCGATCGAGCACGCGCCGATCGAGACGCAGGTGTGCCAGGTCGTCCCGGAGCCGAGCGGCCGGCTGACGATCTACTCCTGCACGCAGGCGCTCTACTTCTCGCTCGGGGTCGTCGCTGCGCATCTGAAGGTGCCGCTGAACAGGCTCAAGCTGGTCGGCGGCACGACCGGCGGCGGCTTCGGCGGCAAGGTCGACACGGCCACCGAGACGATGACGTGCCTCCTCGTCCTGAAGGCGAACCGGCCCGTGAAGTGGCGCTGGACGCGCGAGGAGGAGTTCCTCTGCTCGTCGACGCGCGCTCCCTGGCACATGGAGCTCGCGACGGCGGTCACGAACGACGGCTGGATTCTCGGCCAGAAGATGCTGACGCTGCACGACTCGGGCGCGTATTCGCGCTTCTCGCCGTACGGCCTGACGAAGCACAGCTTCCACCACACGGGCGCCTACTCGATCCCGAACCTGCACTTCGACGGGTACGTCGTGTTCACGAACCGCACGCCGACCACGGCGATGCGCGGCTTCGGCGTGACGTCGGTCTCGTTCGCCGTGGAGACCCACATGAACCGGGTCGCGCACGAGCTGGGAATCGACCCGGTCGAGATCCGCATGAAGAACGCGAACCGCATCGGCGACACCTCGCCGAACGGCGTCGCCTACACCGATCCGTCGATCATCGACACTCTGAAGACGATCGCCGTCGCGATCGGCCACGAGCTGCCGGCGGACTACCGCACCATGACGAACGAGCCCCGGGCCGGCGAGCTGCTCCCCGAGCATCTCGTAGCCCAGGTCGGAAGCACGGAGGGTCACTGATGGCCACGCACACGGGCCGCGGGGTCGCGGCAATCGAGTACCCGACGGGCATGAACCAGAACGGCGACCCGTCGCAGTGCTGGATCAAGGTCAAGCCCGACGGGCGCGTCGACGTCTTCGCGGGCACGGCCGATATCGGGAACGGGTCGAAGACGATCCAGTCGCAGATCGTCGCCGAGACGATCGGCGTCCCCTACGACTGGATCACGTACGACAACTCGAACACGGACTCGTCGCCCGTCTGCACGGGGACGTTCGCCTCGCGGGCGACGTTCGTGGCCGGCAAGGCGGCCGAGAAGGCGGCCCTCCAGGTGAAGCAGAAGATCCTCGAGATCGCCGGCAAGGAGATGGAGATCGACCCCGCCGACCTCGAGATCGTCGACGGCGAGGTGCTCGCCAAGGGCGCTCCGCAGAAGAAGCTCTCCGTCGGAGAGGTGGCCGCGGCTGCGACCTGGGGCCACGGCGAGCTGATCACCGGCACCGGCGCGCAGTTGAAACCGTACGCGGCGATCATCGACGTGGAGACCGGCGAGGTCGACCTCCCACCCCATTCGGCGATCTCCTACGCCTCTTGCGCGGCCGAGGTCGAGGTCGACGACGAGACGGGCGAGGTCCGCGTCACGCGACTCCAGCAGTGCTACGACGTCGGGCGGGCGATCAACCCGTCGCAGGTCGAGGGCCAGATCGAGGGCGGCGCGATGATGGGCCTCGGGCTCGGCGTGCTCGAGAACTGCTACCCGTACTACCCCTCGGTCGACCATCGCGGGGGCGCGTTCGGGTCGTATCTCGCTCCGGGCATGGAGGACATGCCGCAGATCGACACGATCATGATCGAGAACCCCTCCGCCGACGGACCGTACGGGCCAAGGGGATCGGCGAGATGGCGAACAACCCGCAGCCACCCGCGATCGCGGCCGCGGTCTACGACGCGGTCGGCGTGTGGGTGACCGAGCTGCCGATCACACCCGAGCGTGTGCTGCGGGCGCTCGAGGCGAAGGCGGAGCCGACGCGCGAGGGCAAGAAGGTCGTCTTCGACGAAGAGCTCTCGGTGAACGCGGTCTCCTCCGGCGGGATGCGCTTCGAGGTTCCTGCCTGAGCTCGCCGTCGCCCTTCAGGAGCTGGAACGGCGTCGATCGCCACACCCTCTTTCCGGGGGTGGCGATCCGCGCGATCGGCGGCGAGCAGGTGATGCTCTGCCACGTCGAGTACGACGCCGGCACACTGGTCGCGCGCCACTCCCACCCGAGCGCCGAGCAGGTCATGTGGATCGTCGAGGGCGACGTGACGATGACGGTCGGCGACGAGACGCGGAGGCTCGGGGCCGGCGACGTCGTCGTCGTCAACCGCGGGATCGAGCACGAGCTCTACTCGGAGGGCGGGATGACGTTCGTCGAGGCGCTCGCTCCGATTCTGCGCGACCACGTCCCCGATGCAGAGCGCGACCTCGTCCTCGGCGAGCAGGGCGACTCGCTGCACGCGGACCGCTGACCGCGCGTCTCGGTCAGCTTTTGTCGAGACCGTCGCCGCTGATGAGCTGCCACGCACGCCGAACCTTCTCGCGCAACTCGCTGCTGTCGACGTCCTCGGCGCCGTGGATCTCGAGCGACCCTGGGTTGTTGCTCGGCTCGGGCAGGCGCTCGGCGTCCGCCGTGCCGAGGCTCAGCACGACACCGCGCTCGTAGATCTCGGCCACGTGGCGGGCGTCGGCGAACCGCAGCCCGCCCGGCAGCGCGCCCGTGTCGATCACGATGCCGTCGAACACGTCCGCGTCGACGTCGGCGAGCACGGACTTGACGTCCCCGAGCCTGTCGCCGTCTCGTGAGAAGACGTCGACGCCGGGTCCCAGCGCGAGATACGAGCTCGGTGCACCGAGATCCACCATGGGAGGGCACGATAGCCACGCCCGAGGTTGTGCCACGGCGACCGAACGACTGCGGCTAGCGTGTCGGGCGTGGCAGAGCTGAACGCCATCGGGATCGTAGCGTCGGACACGGCGAAGTCGATCGCGTTCTACCGGCTGCTCGGCCTCGACTTCCCGGAGGACGGCGAGGGGCACATCGAGGCGACGCTGCCGAGCGGCATCCGCTTGATGCTCGATTCCGAGGAGGTCATCCGCAGCTTCCGTCCCGACTGGACGCGGACTGCAGGCAACCAGCTCGCGCTCGCATTCGAATGCGCGAGCCCTGCCGATGTCGACGCTGTCTACGAGAGCGTCGTCGCGGCGGGCTTCGCCGGCGAGAAGGAGCCGTGGGACGCGGTCTGGGGCCAGCGCTACGCACAGCTGCGCGATCCCGACAGCGTGCCGGTCGACCTCTTCGCGCGGCTGTAGCGGCTTGATGTAGCCGCTCTCGTCGCGTGCGCGCGGCTGCCGCGCGCGAGGATTGCGCGAGCCTCCGCAGGATGTTCGCCATGGGCCGCTGCAACGGGTGCTCGCCTAGACGGCCGGCAGTGGGAAGCAACGGGCCAGTCAGCGCGTTTCGGTCGTGACATGCACGCGCGCTACGTCGACGGGCTCACGATCAGGCCGCTCCGCGACGGCGACACCGATACGGTGGCGGCCCTGTTCGCACGCCTCGGCGAGCGCTCGCGCGAGCGCCGCTTCTGCGGTGCGAAGCCGCGGTTGTCCGAGGTCGAGCTCGCGCACCTCGCACGCGTCGACGGCGACCACCACGTGCTCGTCGGATACGTCGACCGGGACCCGGCGCCGGCCGCGATCGCTCACCTCGTACGAAGCGGCGTCTCGGCCGAGATCGCGTTCGCCGTCGCAGACGAGCACCAGAACCGTGGGATCGGCTCGGTTCTCGCCGCCGAGCTCGCGGCAGACGCTCGCGCGGCCGGCATCTCACAGCTCCTCGCGACGGTCTGCGGAGACAACCCGCGCATCGTCGCCCTCCTGGGCCGACTCGGCTCGCGTCTCGAGGTCAGCTGGCGCGGACGCGAGCGCGAATTCGTGGTCGGGCTCGAGACCTGAGCACCTGGCAACCCAGGCAGACGTGACCGCGCTGCGCGAGATCAGCTGCGAGGACCTCTGGCGGAACGTGGAAGGCGCCGAGACGTTCGTGCTCGTCGACGCGCTCGTTCGCCGCGGCACGCTTCCCCGGCGCCGTCAACATTCCGCCTCAGCGCGTGGATTCGCTCGCGGAGCGGCGAATCCCTGACCGCGAGTCGACGGTCGTGGTGTACTGCGCAGGCCCCGACTGCGACAGCTCGGTGGAGGTTGCCGCGCGCCTCGTCGAGCTCGGCCACGTGAACGTCCTGCACTTCGCGGGCGGCAAGGAGGGCTGGCGCGCCGCCGGCCTCCCGCTCGAAGGTGCTCGGGTCTGAGGTCAGGCGTCTTCGAGCTGGGGGCGGGCGGGATGTCAGGTGCCCGTTCCGGAGCGGACAACGGCGATGTTTAAGTCGCCGGTGCCGATCGTCCCGTGGCGCCCGTGCACACCTCGTGCCCGAGGGCGACGAGTGCCCGCGATCGTGCTTCCGACCATTCCCGTTCCCAGGACTCCCACTCTCATCGTGCGCTCCTTTCGCTTCCGTGCGCCGTGGCGCGGATCGGCGCGCGCTCGGGCGCGTCCGACTGGTCCTCGCCCGTCCACTGGAAGAGCTCGATCACGTAGCCGTCGGGATCGCGCGCGAAGACCTGGGTCCAGCCGTCTCCGCGCGGCATCGGGCCGCCGACGAGGTGGACGTCGTGCTCGCCGAGGCGCGCGACGGCCGCGTCCAGGTCGTCGACCTCGAGCGCGATGTGGTTCGCAAGCCCGACCGCCGCGCTCGGTCCGGGATCCCGCCCTCCCGCCGAGCCGGTCGTATCGGCCTCGACGAGCAGGTGGAGCTGATCCTCGCCGACCTGGAACCACGCTCCCGCGAAGGTGAAGTTGGGCGGGCGCGGCACCTCCTCGAGGCCGAGCGCGTCCCCGTAGAACGAGCGGGAGCGCGCGAGATCGGAGACGATCAGCCCGCAGTGCTGGAGGCCGAGAGGCATGCTCGAAAGCTAGCCGGAAGGAGACGAGATGCCGCTGATCAGGGTCGAGCTCTTCGACTACCGCATGAGTGACGAGACGAGCGCGGCGCTCATCGAGAAGCTGACGGACGCGCTCGGAGAGGCCACACACCCGGGCCTCAAGGAGCACACCTGGGTGATCGTCGAGGGCCACAATCCGAAGAACTGGGGCCTCGGCGGCAAGCCCTGGCCCGTCGACGAGATGCCGCCCGGGCCGTCGTAGTAGGATCCGCAAGATCGACGAGAGGAGAGACGGACATGCCCGTGATCGAGGTGAAGCTCTACGACAGGCGCGTGACCGAAGAGTCGGTTCCCAAGATGATCGAGGCACTCACGAACGCGCTGCACGAGACGAGCGGCGCGGCGGTCGAGCACATCCAGGTGATCATCGAGGGCGTCTCGCCGAAGCACTGGGGCATCGCGGGCAAGCAGCAGGAGTAACTAGCGCGCCGGGGCCGTGACGAGCTCGAGGTCGACCGGAGCGGCGCCTGCCACGACCTCCTGCGTCTCGCGCGCATGCAAGAGCGTGGTCGCGACGATGAGCTTCGCGCGCGCGAAGTTGTCGAGCTGCGTCGGGACCGGGCCCGACGCGGCGCCCGAGCGCGTAGCCGGCCGCGTTCCGGCCCATCGCCCGGTACGACTCGAGCGTGTAGAGCGGCGACATCCCGAACAGCTCGAGGTTGTCGAGCGGCTGGAGGTCGGCGCGGTGGATGACCGCGGTGCCCTTCGACTGCAGACCGAGCGCGACGCGCGAGCCGGAGAGGCCCGCGCCGTCGTGTGCGATGAAGGCGACGTCCGCCACCCGGCGCACGCGCACGAGGCGCGGTACGGCGCCTGCCTGGCGAATGCCGTCGCAGACTGCGTCGAGTACGTCGCGGTGGTCCAGATCGGCGATCGTGCGCCGAATCGCGTCGCCGAAGGCGGGGCCGACCGCGACGACGACCTCCCGCGAATCGTTCCCGACGCCGGCGGGGCCGAGCTCGGCGACGATCGGCTCGGCGTCACTCGCCGCGCCGAGGAGCAGTCCGGGGGCGACGACCTGGGGGAGGGCCTGCAGGAGCGCCCAGCGCTCGCCCTCGAGCCGGTACCCGGTTCCGGGGCCGGAGTACTCGTTCGGGTCGTTGACCGCGGAGTGGACGAGGCCCGCCGCGTCGATCACCGCAGCTGTCTGCAGGTAGTCGGCGGCGATGCGCTGCCGCTGCATCCCGAGCACCGCCTCGGCGACGTCTTCGAACCCGTGTCGATCGAGCGCGAGCGCGACGTCGAGCCCGGAGACGCCGCGGGACAGCAGCGCGTCCGCGGCCTCGACGTCGGCCGCGCGGTCGCGGTCTGGCATCTCCCGCGCGTCGTAGCCGCTCGTCGCGACGGCGACCTCCTCCTCGGAGATCCCGGGCAGGCCGAGCTCGGCGAAGACCGCCTGGACGGCTCGTGCTCCGCGCTCGCGCACACGCACGAGCTCGTCCTCGGAAACCGGCTCGATTCCCGCATCGACCTGCCAGTCGCGCTGGATGGTGAGCCATTCGTCCAGGTCGTCGGCGTCGTAGTTCCCGCCGCCGAACGTGTTGTCGTGCCGCGGCATGACCGAGTAGCCGGAGGTCACGAAGTCGGTCCCAGGGAGGAACTGCCCCATGAGCTTCGCCGTCTTGCGGATCTCGGAGTGGGACGCGATCGCGTCGTTGCCGGACGCGACCTCGAGGTCGAGCCACGCAGCGAGGACGTTCTCACCGAGGATCACGCGCGTCCCGCCGGGCACCGCGAGGACGAGCGCCACGCAGGAGATCGAGCCGTTCTGGACACCCTGCGAGCCGGCGGCCCGCACGACGGCGAGGCAGCGCGCCTCGAGGTAGAGCATCGAGAGGCCCTGTGCGTGACCCATCAGCGCCTCCGACCCCGTCCCCGACGTGAAACGAACTTTGACGCCCCGCGACGCGTAGGCGGCGCAGAGGAACGCCTTCGACCACGGCGTGTCGTCGCCGTCGGCGAACACCGGCTCCGTGCCGTAGACGGAGAGCGTCTCCGCGTACGTGACGAGTCCGCGGATCGCGAGCTCGAGGTTGCGTCGCTCCTCGACGGCGCACTGCGTCATTACCCCCGGTCGACCCGTCTGCGAGCCGACGAGAAGCGCGATCGCATTCAGCGGCGCGTAGCGCGCGACGCCCACGGTCGTCTCCATCTCCGCGAAGCCGCGCCGCGCAGCCTCGGCGGCGTCGGCGGCGAGCAGCGCGGGGCTCTCCTTGAGGTTCGTCACGTGCGCCTGGTTCGCCGGCGCGCGGCGGGCACGCAGCTTCTTGAGCGCCAGCATGAGCTCGACGGGATCGAGGAGCGCGATGACGCGGGCGAGCTTCGCAGGCGTCAGCCCTCGTGAGAGGCGGACGAGCTCGCCGCGCGGCACGTCGACGTCGACCAGCATCCGCGCGAGCGCGACGTCGTCGAGCGCCATCGCCTCGGCGGCGACCTCGAGATCGAGCCCGTGCGCCACGACGAAGCGATCGATGACGTCGAACTCGCGCGCTTCCCGTCCGTCCATCCGCGCGACGACCCCGTCCGCGACGACGAGCTCCGGCTCGGGATCGTCGGGGCCGTTCGCAGCGACGAGGCCGAGCTCCGGGTACGGGGAGACGAGCTGCTCGAGGTGCAGGTCGCGCGTCGCGCGCGAGGCGAACCGACGGCTACGCGCCATCGGCGAGCAGTCCCCGCTCGGAGTAGGCGACTGCCGCCTCGCGGACGAACGCCGCGGTGGCCGTCGCGTCGTGCTGCTCGAGCCGCTCGGCCCAGGCTTCGAGCTCCTGCGCCGTCGCGCGGCGCGGTCGGAGAGCCGTGTACACGTCGAGCAGGAGCTCGTCCGGGACGGAGGCGAGCTCGGCCGCACGCTCGAGGTTTCGTGCCAGCTGCTCCCGGCCCGCGGCGCGTGCGACGTCGGCCTGCAGCCGCAGCGTCCCCGACGTCGCGCGCATCTCGCCTGCCGAGAGCGCGCCCGAGCGAGCCTGCGCGAGCGTCACGTCGTCGAGCCCGAGCCCACCCGGAGTCGCGACCAGATCGGGCCGCTTCCGGCCGAGCGGATAGTCGCTCAAGGGGTCGAAGGCCACGGCGCTGAGACTCTAGGCTTCGCTCCGAGTCATGGGCAATGCGGAGCGGTTCTCGGCGAAGGTCGCCCTGGTCACGGGCGGCGCGAGCGGCATCGGCGCCGCGGTCGTCCGGCGCCTGCTCGAGGAAGGGGCGCGCGTCGCCTCGCTCGACCTCCGTGCCGCTTCGTACGACGGAGCTCTCGTGCTCACGGGCGACGTCTCTCGCTCCGAGGACGTCGATGCCGCGGTGG
Source organism: uncultured Gaiellaceae bacterium (assembly GCA_963831285.1). Lineage (GTDB taxonomy): Bacteria > Actinomycetota > Thermoleophilia > Gaiellales > Gaiellaceae > GMQP-bins7. The sequence goes on from CAWHPO010000012.1 coordinate 29,469, forward strand.
CGGAGACGAGACGCGAGCTGGGCCCAGTCGACGTCCTCGTCTGCTCGGCCGGCATCCCGGGTGCGTCGCTGGCGACCGTCGACGTCTCCGACGAGGAGTGGCGCCGGGTCATGGGGGTCAACGCCGACGGGGTCTTCTACTGCAACCGCGCGGTCATCCCGACCATGGTCGAGCGCGGCTACGGCCGCATCGTCAACGTCGCCTCGATCGCCGGCAAGGAGGGCAACCCGATGGCCGGGGCGTACTCGGCCTCGAAGGCCGCCGTGATCGCGCTGACGAAGGCGGTGGGCAAGGATCTCGCCCGCACCGGGGTCATCGTGAACTGCGTCGCCCCGGCGGTCATCGAGACGCCGATCCTGGACGGCATCACCGACGAGCACATCGGCTACATGGTCGAGCGGATCCCGATGGGCCGCATGGGCGAGCCTGAGGAGGTCGCTGCGCTGATCTGCTGGCTCGCGAGCGACGAGTGCTCCTTCTCCACCGGTGCCACGTTCGACGTGTCCGGCGGCCGGGCGGTGTACTGAGCGTGGCCCGCTACGTCCGCGTGCGCGGGCCGGACGGCGTCGAGCAAGGCACTCTCGACGGCGGGCGCATCGCGCTGGGCGGGGGCGCACAGGTCACTCCGCTCGACGCGGGCTCGATGCAGCTCCCCGAGCCGTACGAGCTCCTGACGCCGCTCGCCGCGCCGGAGATCTGGTGCGCCGGGGTGACGTACGAGCGCTCGCGCGACGCACGCGTCGAGGAGAGCGCTGTGAAGGACGTGTACACGATGGTCTACGACGCTGCCCCGACCGGAGCTTTTCATGAAGGACGCCGGAATGCGCCGAACCGTCGCACCAGGACGGCCGATCGGCATCCGTGAGGATTCCGCCTGGAACGTTCCCGAGCCGGAGATCGGCGTCGTGCTCGGGACGAACAGCCGTATCGCGGGCTACACGATCGGCAACGACGTCTCGTCGCGCGACATCGAGGGTGCCAATCCGCTCTACCTTCCGCAGGCGAAGATCTACGCAGGTGCGTGCTCGTTCGGGCCTGCGGTCTTCGTCCCCGAAAGCGACGAGCCCGCGTTCCAGCTGACGCTGCGCGTGACCGACGAGTGGGGTCGCATCGTCTTCGAGGGCCAGTCGTTCACTTCCCGCATGCGCCGCAGTTCGACGAGCTCCTGAAGTGGCTGCTTATCGATAACCCGGTGCCGCCTGGCAGCATCCTGCTCACCGGGCACGGGCCTCGTTCCACCAGACGATTTCACGCTGCAACCCGGCCACTTCGTCGAGATCCACGTCCCCGAGATCGGCACGCTCGTCAACCCCGTCGTGCGTGCTTCCGAGCTGATCGAGAAGGAGCCCGAGCAATGACCGAGACCGTGACCGGAGCGCCCGCCCGCAACTACGTCGCCGGGGAGTGGCGCGAGAGCGCCGCGGGCCAGACGTACGAGAAGCGCAATCCGTGGCGCCCGTCCCGTGTCACGGGCGTCTTCCCGGCCTCGACCGCCGAGGACGCACGCGCGGCGATCGAAGCCGCGCGCGAAGCCTTCCCCGGGTGGTCGGCATTCCCGGCCGGGCAGCGCGCGGGGTTCTTCACGAAGGCCGCGGCCGCGATCGAGGCGCGCGCCGAGCAGGTCGCGCAGGACATGACCGCCGAGATGGGCAAGCCGCTCCGCGAGGCCCGCCTGGAGACGCTGCGCGCGGCGCAGATCCTGCGCTATGCCGCGGGCGAGGCCTGGCGGCCGATCGGCGAGATGTACGAGCCGTCGGTCGCCGACCAGCGCCTGTTCACGCTTCGCCGACCGCTCGGCGTCGTCGGCCTGATCACGCCGTGGAACTTCCCGATCGCGATCCCGGTGTGGAAGCTCGCACCCGCGCTCGTCTACGGCAACACGGTCGTGCTCAAGCTCGGATACGAGGCGCCCCGGACCGGTCTGCACGTCGCCGAGTGCTTCGCCGAGGCGGGCCTGCCGGCGGGGGTGCTCAACGTCCTCACCGGATCGGGGTCGAAGGTCGGGCGCCGAGATCGTCTCGAACCACGGCGTGAGCGCGATCTCCTTCACGGGCTCGGTGCCGGTCGGGCGCTCGGTCCGCGACGAGGCGACGGCGCGAGACTGTCGCGTCCAGCTCGAGCTCGGCGGTCACAACCCGCTGATCGTGACGGCCGCGGCCGAGCTCGACCGCGCGGTCGAGGCGGCCTACGCGGGCGCGTTCTGGTCTGCGGGGCAGAAGTGCACCGCGACGCGGCGCATCCTCGTCGAGGACTCGGTCTACGACGTGTTCCGCGACAAGCTGCTCGCACGCGTGTCGGCCGGGAAGGTCGGCGATCCGGCAGATCCCGAGGTCGAGGTCGGGCCCGGTCGTGAACGAGGGCGCCGATGGAGGACATCCTCGGTGCGATCGAGCGCGCGCCGCGGCGAAGGCGGCACCGTGCTGGCGGGGGGCGAGCGCGCGGACGACGAGGGCTACCTGATCGCGCCCGACCGTCTTCGAGGGACTCGACGACGACGCCGAGCTGTCCTGCGAGGAGGTCTTCGGCCCGGTGACGTCGCTGTACCGCTACGCGACGCTCGACGAGGCGATCGAGCGCGCGAACGCCGTCCGCTTCGGCCTCTCGGCGTCGATCTTCACGCGCGACCTGCGCGAGACGCAGCGCTTCACGAGCGAGATCCAGGCCGGGATCATCCACGTCAACTCGCAGACCGCCGGCGCCGACGTGCACGTTCCGTTCGGCGGAATCAAGGGCTCGGGCTGGGGGCCGCACGAGCAGGGCCGCGCCGCGATCGAGTTCTACACGGAGACCGTGACCGTCTACCAGGACGCGCCGCTTGCCTGAGGGCACGCGGACCCTCGTCACCGGCGCGCTCGGATGCATCGGCGCGTGGACGCTGAAGGCGCTCGTCGCGCT
>CAWHPO010000013.1:0-371398 GCA_963831285.1 uncultured Gaiellaceae bacterium
CCTCGGGCTCCGCTCTACCCGTCGGCGCCGGCATGGCCGACGACCACCTCAACGTCGCAGTCGCGTCCAACGGGACCCTGTACGCGGCGGTGAAGACGAGCTACGACACGGCGGGCTATCCGAAGATCGCCTTGCTCGTCCGACGTCCGAACGGGACGTGGGATCCCCTGTACGAGGTGGACCAGTCCGGCACCCGAGGGATCGTGCTCCTAACGAGCAGGACCACACGGTTCGGGTCGTCTACACCTCGAGCGAGGGCTACAACGACATCGTCACGAAGAAGTCGTCGACCTCGTCGATCGCATTCGGCGCTCGCAGCACGCTCATCACCGGAGGCGTCAACGACGTCAACGAGCACCAAGCAGAACTGGACCACGAGGGTGCCGGTCATGGCTTCAAGCGCCTCCACGGCGTACACGGCCTTCATCACGGCTGATGCCACGCCGACGAACACGCCGCCAGTCGCCGACTTCGACGGCGACGGCGACACCGACCTCTCCGTCTTCCACCCGGGGCGACCTACGGGGAGTGGAACATCCAGGGCCAGCCGCTGCAGCTGTGGGGCCTGGCGAACGACATTCCCGTGCCGGGCAATTACGACAACGACCCCGCCACCGAGCGCGCCGTCTTCCACCGAGGCGCTACCTACGGGGAGTGGAGCATCCAGGGCCAGCCCCTGCAGCTGTGGGGCCTGGCGAACGACATCCCCGTGCCCGGCGACTACAACGGCGACGGCGTCACCGACATCGCGGTCTTCCACCGGGGTACGACCTACGGAGAGTGGAGCATCCAGGGCCAGCCGCAGGTGAAGCTGTGGGGTCTCGCGAACGACATCCCCGTGCCCGGCGACTACAACGGCGACGGCGTCACCGACATCGCGGTCTTCCACCGGGTACGACCTACGGAGAGTGGAGCATCCAGGGCCAGCCGCAGGTGAAGCTGTGGGGTCTTGCGAACGACATCCCCGTGCCCGGTGACTACAACGGTGACGGCGTCACCGAGCTCGCGGTCTTCCATCCAGGCGCGACCTACGGGGAGTGGAGCATCCAGGGCCAGCCCCTGCAGCTGTGGGGCCTCGCCAACGACATCCCCGTGCCGGGCAACTACGACAACGACCCGGCCACGGAGCTCGCCGTCTTCCACCGAGGAACGACCTACGGGGAATGGAGCATCCAGGGCCAGCCGCTGCAGCTCTGGGGCGGACGCTGCGACATCCCGCTACCGCTTCCCTATGCGATTCGCAGCCTGCTTCCGACCGGTGGATGCTAGGCGAGGGTTGTGCTCGTACTCGGCGAGGCGGCTCGCGACCGCCTCGCCATCGGCCAGACGTTCCTCGAGCGGCCCCGAGCGCGTACGTCGCATAGCGGGGCTGGTGGGTACGGCGTTTATGGACGAACGAGTGTTCGCCAGGGCTGAACGACGGTGTATGCCAAAAGGTGATCCCGTCGCCTGACCGAGGCGACGGGACATCCCTCGCTAGGAGGACGTCCTATACGTCCACAACGAGGTCACCGCGCCGATGGGCGCACGATCGCTATGCGCAATACAAGCAGGCCCGAAGGATTCGGGAGAACCTGCAGCCGATCGTCGCTGCGAGTATCGACGGCGTACGCCAGGATTTCGAGCTCGTCGAGCGGAAACTTGGAACAAGCATCGCAGGCGCACGGGTCCTGGAAGTCGGACATGGTCAGACCCCTTGGCGTCTGGCGTACCTCGTCGCGCAAGGAAACCGAGCAACGGGCATCGACCTCGACTACATCCCGCGGCGTCTCAGCCCGACTGAGTACTTCCGCTTGTGGCGTATGAACGGTGTGGATCGCACCGTGAAGACGCTCGGAAACGAGCTGTTCGGTTATCGCAGGGCTTTCGATCGCGAGCTATGCCGCCAGCTCGGCCTGACTGACTTGTCGGAGGTCGAGCTCGTGCAAATGGATGCGATGGCGATGACCTTCGAGGACCGAACATTCGATCTCGTCTGCTCATGGGATGTGTTCGAACACCTGTCAGCTCCTGAGCGCGCTGCGCGAGAGATAGCCCGAGTGATGAAGCCGGGAGCTGCGACCGTGTTGACCTTTGTTCACTACGCCTGGTACAACGCCTTGCACGACCTTCGACTGATCACCCAGCCTGTGGGGGCTTTTCCGCTATGGGCCCATCTGCGGGAATCGTCGCGGGATCGAGTGCAGCAGGGTGCGTACGTGAATCATCTGCGGATAGCCGACTGGGTGACCCTGTTCTCGAACGTATGGCCTGGATGCCAGATCGAGACTCCCCAGATCGACGACCCGAGGTTCATGGCCGAGCTGGCATCGGCGAGACGACGAGGGGAACTGGAAGGTTACGAAGATGACGAACTCCTGACGGAGCGCGTTCGAGTTTACTGGCGACGTCCCGACTGACGTCATCGCACGGGACGCCTACTCGCGCGGCAACGCGAACTGACGAGTCACCGTACGCGGTCTGGTACCAGTTTCGCGCTTTCGGCGTCCTGGTGACGTAGGCGGTGCAGCGTCGCGCTACCGAACCGGCCGGTCTTGGTTAACTGGCACCCAGCACCCAATTCCAACTGCGCTGCGTTGTCGGCGGAAGTCCTAGGCGATCACGCAGGCGCGCGGTCCAGGCAGCTTGGAAATTCTTCACCGAGTGATACCGGACGAACCGCTGAGCCGCCTCTGAAGCACGAAAGTCGGCCGACCGCTGGAGCGCAGTGGTGATGGTCGATACGAGGGCCGCGTTATCGGACACGTCGCACGACCACCCGAGACCGAGGCGCGGAACGACTGTCCCGACCCATCCGAAGGTCGAGGAGACGACCGGTCGTTCAGCCGCTGCCGCGCGAATGACGACGCTCGCCGACCCGACATGCTGGGGATAGGGCGTACAGACGACGTCCAGCGCGGATACCGCATCGGAGAACTCCTCGTTGGTCACGTACCGGTCGATGGAGATGATCCTGCCCTCATCCACCAGATGCGCGAACGCCCCGGTGAGGAGGTCCTGCACGTCCGGGCTGGCCCGGCCTACGAGCAGCAAGCGATCGTCGGGCTCCCGCTGCATGCTGGCGAAAGCGCGTATCAACAAGTCGATCCCCTTGCGCTCGTCCATGAGCCCCACGGACCCGAGGTAGCGCCCGGTCTCGGGCACGCCTAAGCGGCTTCTAGCCGTCCCCCGATCCTTCGGTGCTTGAGTCTCGACCGGATCGGGGAGCAAGCGCACGCGGGGCGAAATCGACCCGCCGCGCCGTTGCAGCATCGCGTAGGGAATCGGATCCACGAAGTGCAGGATCTTCCAGGGAGATCTCTCGACGGCCAAGAGCGACAGTCGGTCCTGCACCCACTGCGCCAACCCGCGGTAGGGATAAGCGAAGCCTCCGCGCATCATGAGCGCTTCCATCTCGACGCCGTCGGCGAGCTTCGCCGGGCGTCTTCGCAAGCTCATCATCTGAGTGAGATGATCGGCCGTCGGCACATAGACATGGTCAGGCCGTAACCGCTCGATCGCGCTGGTCAGAAAACGATGCATGGTTGCGCCCCGTTTCACCAGCGACCCTTCGAGAGGTGGAACGACGGACTCGACGCGAACACGCTCGGCGACTTCCTGCAACTGAATCTGGAACTCACGCGATTCCGATGCACCGTGGCCGGTTACCAGGGTCACGTCCGGAGAGAGTTCCAGCAAAGCCGGCAACAGCAGACGCAGGTAGAAAGAGTGGTGCCCAGACATGCTGGGGTCGAACACCAGGACGCGCATCTTTCCTAGATTCGTTCGCGCCATCTTCCGTCCTGCCGGACCGACCGTTACTCCCCGGTTCCCTGGTCAACCGGCTTGCGGAGAATCGAGAGCCTCCACGTCAGCGGCCGTACGAGTCTGCGCAAAGGCGATTCCGCCCAGCGTGGCGGTGAACAGAGCCTGCCGAACGACGCTTCCTGCCGCCGCGCCCGTTGCTCCAACTGAGGCCTGGCCGACGAGAATCGCCGTCGTTCCGACGAGCGACGCGAGAAGGGTCGCCCCGAGCACCTTTCGCTCGTTCCCGCTCGTATACAGCTGCACGAGGAGCGGAGTCGAGGCATAGACGAAGGGTATGACGAAGAGCATGATCTGTACGACCGGCACCGCTGCTCGGTAGTCGGAGCCGAACAGGGCGGGGACTGCAAAGGGAGCCAGAAAGATTCCGGCAACCGCCGCTGCAAACCCGACGAGCATCATGCCCGCCGAGATCTTCCAGGTCACTCTCGAACCCCCTGCGTCGCGCGCCAGGAAAGGGTAGAGAGCGGTGCCTGCCACTGCGGGGACGATGAGCGCCGCAGTGACGATGCGATCTCCCACGGCGAAGTACCCGGCTGCGGTGGCCGAAAGGAGAGCGATTATGAAGGGGTCTAGCCGCGGAATGACATTGAGTGCGACGGTGTTGAAGGCAAAAGGGACTCCGCTCAGCACGAACCGGCGAACATGGCGATACCCTGGCACCACTACGGGCAAGTGCTGCCTGACGAAGATCAAGAAGCCGACGAACGACACCCGAACCAGGCCCGCCAGGAGATAGGCCAGCGCGATCAGCCAGATCGAGGCGCTCAGGAGTACTCCGATACCTACGAGCGCGACTAGCAGGCACTTTTCCAGGAGAGCCGCAGTGACGACCAGCTTGACTTTGCGCTCGGACCGGAGAAACGCTTCGAGGCAGTTCGATGTTGTGAGAAAGACGGTGTAGCCGATCAGCCCAAGGAGCGTGACAGCGGTGGCGATCTCTGTCTGGAGCACGGCGACGACCACCGCCGCTCCAATCACGAGTACGACACCGAACGTGATGTTCGCCAGGGCGGCGCCGAGGATCCGCCTCGAGGCTTCGCGGTGGCGGCCCTCGAGCGCCGGCTCGTCTTCGTGGAGACGGGAGAGCCCGCGCAAGAGCCATGTCCCAAGCCCGAGATCGACGAAGGTGGAGAGCGCGAGGCTGAGTCCGAGGAGAGCGGAGAACAGACCCCAGTCCGATGGGCCCAGGCCTCTGGCGAGGATGATCGCAAGCGCGATGGTCACGAGCACGACGACGAGCTGCGAGGCGAGCAACAGGCGCGTATCTCGGAGCCAGTGCCCGATCCACTCCGGCATCAGCCCTCGGAGACGCGATGTGCGCTGATTGAGGATCGCGAACCTTCCTTTCCTACGACGCCGTCGCTCCCGAGGGAGGCCGCAGGTCAAGGAACCGCAGTGCGCAGACGATAGCCCCGTCTCGGCCGGGATGATCGACCGATTCCGCGTCGACTACGCCCTGCGTTCGCCTACGATCGCACGACGTTGATCGAGGAGCACATCAAGCGTCTCGGGCGTCGCGCGGGCATCGAGATCAGCCGTTATCGCCCTTTCGCGGCGCGGCGGGCCCGACATCTGCTCGAGCGTGGCGTATCGCACGGTCGTCGACGTCGGGGGAAATGTCGGTGACTACGCAATCGGCCTGCGAGAGCGTCGGCTACAACGGTCGGATCGTCTCGTTCGAGCCGCTTCCATCGGCGTTCGCGCGACTTGCGCAACGCGCGGCAGCGGACGACCGCTGGGAGTGTCACAACGTCGCGGTTGGCGCCAGGACGGCGAGGCGACGATCAACGTTGCCTCGAATCTGGCGAGCTCGTCGTTGCTGCCGATGAGCGATGAGCATCGCCGCGGCGCACCGGACGTTTCCTATGTCGACGAGCAGCGAGTCCCGCTTCGCCGGCTGGATGTACTCGCTCTCGGCATTCGAGCCGCCCGCGCTCTTGAAGATCGATGTGCAGGGCTATGAGGAGCATGTCCTCGCAGGCGCTACGAACGTGCTCGCCGCGGTGTCGCTGATCGAATGCGAGGTCTCGATCGCCCGCCTCTACGAGGGGCAGCCTTCGTTTCGACAGATGATCGACCGATTGGACGATCTAGGCTTCGAGATCTCGACCTCGATCCATTTTTCTATGACAGCAGCGATGGTCGCGTGCTCGCGATGGATGCGATGTTTCCCGCACCTAGGAATATCGATGGTTTGCGACACGGTCGGTGCAGTCGACCGGCGGCTCGAAACGGGGCGTCAGCGCCAGGGCGTCCATTGTCGAAACGAACGAATGCGCTTAGGCTGTCCACCAGAGTCTCTGAGCAGAGGCTCTGAGGACATGCGGCACTTCGGGGGAAGAAAGGGGACCTGTGGGTCAGGGAACCGCAGCTATGGATACGCGTCTCTCCGCGCGGCGAACTGAGCACGGGTGAGTTCGCTCCAACCGCCATTGGGCGTGGCGTGGCGTGTGCGCCACCGAAGGACCCTGGCCGACCCGGATACGCGGGAGCGCCTGATGACGGGCGCCGCGCTCCTTTCGGTCGCAGCGGTGGCGATCGTCGTCGGCCTGCTCGTCGCCGAGCAGTCTCGCCTCGTGCTCGCGCTCGCACTCGTCCCTCTCTTCTGGCTTCTACTGACGTCGGTGCTGACGCGGCTTCTCGTCGTTTCGTTCGGCGCGCTCCTGACGTTCCAGAACACGTCAGACGTCTCGGCGCTGAAGGCGGCCTACCTCCTGTGCTTCATCGTCTCCCTGACCGGAGCTCTACTGTCAGTCGGCCGCGACGGCTCCGCAGCACCGGGCCGTCCGACTCGAAGGATCGCCGTTGCCGGTGGGCTGATGTTGCTCCTCGTCGGGTTGAGCTTCGTTCCCGCGTTGCTGTACGACACGCCGCTGATCGATTGGTCGAGGGATGGGTTCTCGTACCTGTTCTTCGGCGGCTCGGTGCTCCTGGCGATCGACTATGCGCGACACATCCCCACGAGAACGCTCACGATCGTCTTCGTGTCCTGTGGGGCACTTGCCACCGCTTCCTTCTTCCTCTCGTGGATCCACCGACGTGGCATCGGCGAGCTCGGGGTGACGGACCTCGGCTTCTCGAGCTTCCTTCTGGCGATCGGGCTGATCGCATTCGCCGTCGCCAAGACTCAATGGCCCGGGGCTCACCGGCTCCACTGGTCGGTGGTCGCGGCGCTCGCGATGCTTGCGCTGCTCGCGACGGGGACGCGCTCGAGTCTCGTTGCATTGGTAGCAGTGGTCGTCGTCCTGGCACTTGCGCCGACATCTCTGGGAGCGCGCGCTCTCGGCGCATCCGTGCTCGTCACGGTGACGATCGGCATCGGCTTCGTTGCGCTACAGGGTGGGATCGCATCCGACGTGATCGACGTCGACAAGACCAGAGCCAGGATTGCGACGGTGACGAGCGCGGTTGCAGATCCCTCCTCCGACGAGAGCCTCAGGGGGCGTCGTTTTCAAACGCACGCCGCAATGGAGTCATTCGAGACCGCTCCGATCATGGGCGTCGGACCGGGCCATCCCATCTCGGGCTCGGGCTACAGCGGCGCAGAGGAGAGCTACTTCGTCGACAGCCCGGCAGGATTCCTGGCGAAGTTCGGCGCCGTCGGCCTGGTCGGGCTGATCGCGTTCCTCTGGCTGCTCGCCCGGTTCCTCGCGGAGTCCAAGGCGCGAACGACGCCTGCCGGACTCGGTCTCATCGCCTTTCTCGTGACCGGCATTGCCTGGAGCGTCCTCGGCACACCGTTCGACGACAAGGGGACAGGCCTCGCGCTCGGCCTTCTGCTTGCGCTGACCATTCAGGAGACGAGAGTCCTAGCCAACCCGGTCGCGTCGGCCCACGACGCTCCCGCCGCGGTCTGAGGTCGAGATGAGGATCCGGCTCGGCGCCTTCGCACCGTCTCCCAGGTACGACAGGGCCGGGCTGTACCGCCGCATGGCGGCGGATCCGAGGATCGACTTCACCGCGGTCTTCTCGTCGTCTGCGGGCGTGAGACCGGGCGACCTCGGATACGGCCGACCGGTCTCGTTCGACGCGGACGCCCTGTCGGGGTTTAGCCAGCGTCTTTCTGCGCAGAGCCGACCAGACCGAGCACGACGGTTCGTTCACGAGCTTGCTCGATCTCGACATTGCGTCCGAGATCGTTCGGCGTCGCTTCGACGTGCTCTGGCTCCACGGTTACTACTCGGCGACGCACCTGATCGCGGCGGCGCTGCAACTCGCACGCGGAGGGAAGCTCCTCATCCGTGAGGAGCAGACACTCCTGAACCCACGGCCCGCCTGGAAGAGGGCCCTGAAGACGCCGCTGCTGAGAATGCTCTTCGCTCGGTCCATCGGGCTCTTCCAGGGCACGCGCAACCGGGAATGGTTTCGCCACTACGGCATGCCGGAGGAGCGTCTGTTTCACGTGCCGCTGTGTGTGGACAACGACGCATTTCGCGCCGAGGCACAGCGCCTGGCCCCGCTCCGGTCGCAGATCCGCGCGGAGCTCGGCATCTCGTCCGAGCCAGGGCCTGTGATCCTGAGCGTCGCCCGACTCGTTCCGAAGAAGCAACCCCTCCTGCTGCTCGACGCGTTCCGTCGACTGCGTGCGGATCGACGGTGCGCGCTGCTCCTCGTAGGAACGGGACCGTCGGAGGGCGCGATGCGGGACTTCGTGAACCGCAACAACGTTCCCGACGTCGTCTTCGCTGGTTTTCTCAACCAGAGCGAGATCTCGCGTGCGTATGCGGCCTCCGACCTTTTCGCGCTTGCCTCGGCTGGGACGAGACCTGGGGACTCGTCGTGAACGAAGCAATGAACTTCGGGCTCCCGGTCGTGGTCTCGGACAAGGTCGGATGCGCCGCCGACCTCGTCCGGCACGGCGAGAACGGCTACGTCTTCTCGCACGATCGACCGGAGGAGCTTGCCGGGCATCTGGCCCAACTCGTCGACGACCGGGCGAGCAGGGAGTCGTTCGGTCCGCGCGCCGCGGAAACGGTGGCTCCATGGAACTACGAGGCCGCAGCGGACGGGCTCCTTGCAGCCGTCTGTGCGGCGGTCGGACCGAAGCGATGGGCCAATGCCGAGAACGGCTGGCGCCTCGTCGATGCGGCCGGAGCCCTCGTGTCCGGCGCGACCGCCGCGGAGCTCGAAGCGACGGCTGGTCTCGACGAATGAGCTCTCGACGTTACGAGGACTACTGGACCGCGGCGGCAGCGACGGCGCTGACCGATCCGCCCACGCTGATGCGTCGCGAGTTCCGCTGGGAACACGTCGCGCGCGCGAGGAAAACATGAGCGCCACATCCACCTCGCGCATCCCCGTCTCCGTCGTCGTCATGACGAAGAACGAGGAGACGAATCTCGGGAAGTGCCTGGCGTCGGTGGAGCGGTTCGACGAAGTCTTCGTCGTCGACTCGCGAAGCGAGGACCGCACCGCTGAGCTCGCGCGCGAGGCGGGCGCGAAGGTGGTCGAGTTCGACTGGAACGGCCGGTACCCGAAGAAGAAGCAGTGGTGCCTCGAGAACCTGCCGTTCCGGCACGATTTCGTCCTCTACCTCGACGCTGACGAGGAGCTCACCCCGCCGCTCGTCGACGAGATAGCCGGTCATGCGGCGCGCGGCTTCGACCGGGCCGGATACTTCGTCGGCTACGACTACGTCTTCCTCGGACGCCGGCTTCGGCACGGCCTTCGTGTGTACAAGCTCGTCCTCTTCGATCGGCGACGCGCGCGGTATGTCGAGCGCGACGACCTGGACGTGGAAACCATGTGGGAGGTCGAGGGCCACTACCAACCGAGAATCGACGGACCGATCGGCGCTCTGCAGGCCCGGATGCTGCATCGCGACGAGGTGGGGCTGTACCACTACTTCGAGCGTCACAATCGCTACAGCGACTGGGAAGCGGCTCTTCGCTCGCGAGACGGCATCGGACGAGACGACGAAACCCAGATCGGCCGCCGTTCAGGGCTGAAACGCACCTTCGCGAAGATGCCGTTCCGGCCTCTCGGGATCTTCGTCTACTCGTACGTCCTGGCCGGTGGGTTTCTCGATGGGCGCGCCGGGTTCAACTACGCCGTGTCCCGTGGCTTCTACTACTGGCAGATCGGGCTGAAGCTGCGCGAGCGCGAGCACATGGAGCCGTTGCAGTGACGCCAATGGAGTCCGTCGCCGGCACTGCGCCGAGATCGGCGAGCGCGTCGGCCCTCCTGGTATGCCCGGCGTGTCGCGGCGAGCTCGAGGCAAGCACGGCGAGAGCTCGCTGCGCATGCGGGCGCGAGTACGCGATCGAGGACGGGATCCCGGTGCTCCTGGTCGACTCGTCCGAGCTCGTGGACCGTCAGGCCGAGTGGTTCGACCACGAGGCTGACGCTGAATGGGAGATCGAGCGACCGGAAGGAGCGCCCGCGCTGCACCGCTGGCTGCTCGAAGAGAAGTTTCGGCGTGCGGTCGAGGGCATCGACCTTCGCGGAGCCACGGCGCTCGTGGTCTGCGCCGGCTCCGGGATGGATGCCGAGTTCCTCGCCCGGGCTGGAGCGAACGTCATCGCGCTCGACGTCTCGCTCGGTGCCTTGCGGCGCGCAGTCGAGCGGAAACGTCGCCACGGCTTCGAGCTCCTCGCTGTTGTCGGAGATGCCGCCCGGCTCCCCTTTCGTGACGCCTCCGTCGACGTCGTCTTCGTTCACGACGGCCTCCATCACCTGGACGACCCGCTCGCCGGTCTCGCGGAGATGGCCCGCGTCGCGCGTTCGGCCGTGTGCGTCAGCGAGCCCGCACGAGCGCGGATCACTGCTCTCGCCGTCCGTGCGGGTCTCGCGCTCGAGCGCGAGGAAGCTGGGAACCGAGTCGGGCGGCTCGACGCCGAGGCGGTCGAGACCGTGCTCCGGACGAAGGGATTCTCGATCCTGCGAGAGCCGCCGCTACGTGATGTACTACCGGCACGAGCCAGGGCAGTCTCGTGCGCCTCCTCTCGCACCGCGGGCTCTTTTCGGCCGCGACGGTCTCGTTTCGACTGGCGAACGCGGTAACAGGCCGTATTGGCAACAAGCTCGCGGTCGTGGCAAACCGTCCGTGGGTCGAATCCTGATGTGGCCGCTCGACCAAATGCCCAGCAGTGCTGCGAGCGTCTTGCCGGCTTTCCCCGCGATCGCGTCCGCAGGGGACGAGATCGTGAGCATCGCGCACGGACAGAGCGCTCCGCCGATTCGCCCGCTCCGACTGCTCGTGCACGACTACAGCGGCCACCCGTTCCAGGTGCAGCTCAGCCGCGAGCTCGCCCGCCGCAGTCATCGCGTCCTCCACCTGCACTGTCCCTCTTACACCTCGGGCAAAGGGCAGCTGACGACCCGCGCCGGCGATCCGGCCACCCTCGAGATCCGCGCTGTCCCCTTGCGCAGAAGCTTCGCGCGTCACTCGCCGGTAAGGCGAGTGCTTCAGGAGCTCGAATACGGACGCGCGCTCCTGCCGCACGTTCGCCGCTTCGAGCCGGATGCAGTGGTCTCCGCGAACACGCCGCTCCTCGCCCAGTTGCTGCTCCACCGCGAATGCCGACGGAACGGCGCCACGGTCGTCTACTGGCAGCAGGACCTCTACGGCGAGGCGATGAAGCGCGGTGCCGGTGGGCGCCTCCCGCTCGCCGGGCGGCTCGCGGGGGAGGCGTTCGTCGCGCTCGAGCGGCGGATCGTGCGCGACAGCCACGCCGTCGTCGCGATCTCGGAGGACTTCAGGCCGACGCTCAGGCGCTGGGAGGTTCCGGACTCGCGCACAGCCGTGATCGAGAACTGGGCGCCGATCGAGGAGATCACGCCTGCACCTCGCGACAACGAGTGGGCGCGAGCGCATGACCTCGTCGGTCACCGGGTCGTGCTCTATGCCGGCACACTCGGGATGAAGCACGACCCGGGCCTCGCTACTCCTCCTCGCGGAGCGGTTCCGCGGGCAGGACGATGTCCGCGTCGTGGTCGTGTCGGAAGGTCGCGGGCGCGAGTGGCTCCAGCGGCGATCCCTCCCGAACCTCGTCCTGCTCGACTTCCAGCCGTATGAGGCGCTGCCACTCGTGTTGGCAAGCGCTGACGTGCTCGCGGTGATCCTGGAGCCCGACGCCGGCGCCTACTCGGTGCCATCGAAGGTGCTCACGTACCACTGCGCCGGCCGCCCGCTGCTCGCCGCGCTGCCGACGTCGAACCTTGCAGCGCGGGTCATCACGAGAGCGGGGTCCGGGCTCGTCTGCGATCCAACGAGGCCCGACACCTTTGTCGCAGCCGCGGAGCGCCTGCTAGACGACGGGAGCCTTCGCCGCGTGATGGGGCAGCGGGCGAGGGTCTACGCAGAGGATGCGTTCGACATCCGGCGCATCGCGGACCGGTTCCAGTCCGTGATCGGTCAGGCGATGCGGGAGTTCGAGAATGGCTGACATACGTGGTCCGGTCGTTGTCGCGGGTGGTGGCGGCTTCCTGGGCGGGCATCTCGTCGCGGCACTCCGCCGCAGCGGCGTCCAACCTCTGCGCGCTGTGGACGTCAAGCCGCTGTCGGACTGGTTCCAGGTCTTCGACGACGTCGAGAACTTCCAACTCGACCTCCGGGAGAAGGAAGCCTGCACCTCCGCGGTGGAGGGCACGGAGGCGGTGTTCAACCTTGCCGCCGACATGGGCGGCATGGGGTTCATCGAGAACAACAAGGCGCTCTGCATGCTCTCGGTCCTGATCAATACGCACCTGCTACAGGCAAGCGCGGCTGCGGGCGTACGGCGATACTTCTACGCGTCGTCGGCGTGCGTGTACGCAGCCGAGAAGCAGACCTTCGCCGAGGTCACCGCGCTCAAGGAGACCGACGCGTACCCTGCGATGCCCGAGGACGGGTACGGCTGGGAGAAGCTCTTCGGTGAGCGTATGTGCCGACACTTCGCAGAGGACTTCGGCCTCGAGGTTCGCATCGCTCGCTACCACAACGTCTACGGGCCAAACGGGACGTACGCAGGGGGGCGCGAGAAGGCCCCCGCCGCGATCTGCCGCAAGGTCGCCGAGGCGAAGCTCTCGGGCCGCCATGAGATCGAGATCTGGGGGGACGGCGAGCAGACCCGCAGCTTCACGTTCGTCGACGACGCGATCGAGGGCACGCTGCGCCTGATGGCGAGCGATGTAGCGGAGCCCCTCAACGTCGGGAGCTCGGAGCTGGTCACGGTCAACGAGCTCGTCGACCTCATCGAGGGGATCGAGGGCCTGAGACTGCAGCGGCGTTATGACCTCACCGCGCCGCAGGGCGTTCGAGGCAGGAACAGCGACAACACCCTGATTCAGGAGCGCCTCGGCTGGCAGCCGTCGACGACGCTGCGCGCGGGGCTCGAGCGCACGTATTCCTGGATCTATGCGCAGCTGACCGGCGCAGAGGCGTGAGGTTCCGAACGCGAGAGCGGGCGCTCAGCGCACAGTCAGGGTGCGGCGCAAGCTCGGGTGCCGGTCCGAGCGGTACGTATAGCGCCCGGCCGCGAAGGTGATCTTCCAGCGCACGGTCCCGCGAAAGACGATCCCCGTGTGCCTGTCGAGGCCGTGTCCGTAGAGGTGGAAGTTCTCGGTGCGGGAGGAGTCGCTGACGACGATCGAATACAGCCGCCGGGCCTTCAGCACCGTGATCGGCTTTCCCTTGTCGGTGCGGAGCAGTACACGTCCTCCGGGCCTGACGGAGCCGTAGACGCAGGGACCCAGGGTGGCGCCGCGCCGCAGGTACCTCGGCAAGGCTGAACTGGGCACGCTCAGCGTGGCGAACGGTTTCGTCGTTGCCGCCCGGTGACAGATGGTTACCTTGCCCGGCGCGTACTGGTCTGCCGACGGATCTCGTTGAGGCGACGAGCTCACGGGCGCTGCCGCGGCCGTCGTCGTGGCCGCCAAGAAAGCAGCGCCGACAGCCGCAGCCAGAAGGACCCTCCCCACCTCGGCTCACAGTCTAAGTGCTGGCAGCACTTTGTGGCGATTCGGGCGAAGCGCCTATCCTGCGCGCCAGTGGCCGCCTCGCGTGTGTTGCTGGCGCTCGTCTTCCTCGTCGTTGGTGCTCCCGCCACCGCGACGGGGGCGGTCGGGCCGGGCGCTGTCTCCACGGCCTTCAGCCATGGAGCGGATCGCGTGGTGCTCTCGATCTCCCCGAACAGCGGCGGGCTGGTCGCGAACACGTTCTCGGTTCGCTGGAAGCGCAGCGGCCAACCCGTACGGGGCACCGTCCGCGCCGTCTTCACCATGCGGGGCATGCCGATGCCCTCGCTCCGCCTGACGCTGAAGCCTGTCGCAGACGGCGTCTACCGCGGCACGGGCCGAGTGTTGACCATGCCCGGCCGTTGGGAGATTCGCATGCACCTCAGTCCGCGCCGGGGGGCGGGCTTCGACGTCGTCGTCGTCGACCGCGTGACCACGGGGATCCTCCAGTAGGTCGTTGCCGGCGCACGTACCGAGGTACTAGAGTCGAGGTCCTAGTCCGAGGAGGTAGCTGGATGGACGACCAGTCTGAAAAGGGGCGTTCCACGGACAAGCGGTTCTCGCGGAAGCGATTACTGCAGGTCGGCACAGCCGGCGCCGCGACTGCCGCGGCCGGTGGACTGCTCAGCGATCCCGCCGCCGCGGCCGCCCCGAAAGCCGCGACACCTGCCTTGCGGTTCCTGACGAAGTGGGAGTTCGACTTCGTGACCGCGATGGCAGAGACGATCTGGCCGACGGACGACCTCGGACCCGGCGCGAAGGTCGCAGGAGTCGGCTACTACATCGACGGTCAGCTTTCGGGCGGCTGGGGCCAGGGGCACCGCTTCTATCTCAACGGGCCCTTCTTCGCGGCGGCGGACAGCGGCCACGGGTGGCAGGTGCCGATGACGCCGGCCGACGTCTATCGCGCTTTCCTCCCCGCCTACGACCAGTACGTGCGCACGACGTACGGGGACACCTACGCCAACCTCGTGGCGGCGACTCAGGCCCAAGCTTTGAACGACCTGAGGACTGGAAAGGCGGTCATCCCGCTCGGTGGGTCGACGGCGTTCTCCGGCGTCGACTTCTTCAATCTGTTCCGGCAGAACGTGCTCGAAGGGATGCTTGCCGACCCGGCGTACGGCGGCAACCGCGACATGGTCGGCTGGAAGTGGATCGGCTTTCCGGGTGATCCGATGCGCCGCGGCGACGTCTACTACAAGTACGTGTTCACGGACAAGACGTACCCGTACGAGCGCAAGCCGTTGCCGATGAAGCCGTACAAGGGAGGCAAGTGATGGCGCTCAAGAAGGTGGATGCCGTCATCGTCGGGGTCGGCTGGGTCGGTGGGATCATCGCCTCCGAGCTGACGAAGGCCGGCCTGACCGTCGTGGGCCTCGAGCGTGGGCGGACCAGCGGTCGTTCCACGGCCAGCTTCCAGGACGATCACGACGAGCTGCGGTACGCGATTCGCAACGAGCTGTTCCAGAACGCGGCGAACGAGACGTGGACGCTGCGGCACAACCTCGGTGAAAACGCATTGCCGATCCGTCAGCTCGGCTCCTTCCTCCCCGGCACCGGCCTGGGCGGCGCCGGCGTGCACTGGAACGGTCAGACCTGGCGGTTCCATCCACGCGACTTCACGGCGTACACGAGCACGGTCGAGCGCTACGGCAAGTCGGCGATCCCTCCGGGGATGACGATCCAGGACTGGGGGATCACGTACGACCAACTCGAGCCGTACTACGACCGCTTCGAGTACATGGCGGGCATCGCCGGCAAGGCGGGAAACCTCAAAGGTCGTCTCATCCCGGGCGGGAACATCTTCGAAGGCGCACGTTCACGCGAGTATCCGGTGCGCGCGCAAGGAGCGACAGAGCTCAGCTCGATGTTCCAGAAGGCCGCGAACGACCTCGGTTACCACCCGTTCCCGGGGCCGTCCGCGAACCTGCCCGTGCAGTACAAGAACCCGGACGGGGTCACACGAGGCCAGTGCACCTACTGCGGGTTCTGCGAGCGGTTCGGCTGCGAGGTGGGCGCGAAGGCGGATCCGACCGTGACCGTGATTCCGCTCGCGCTCAAGACGGGCAAGTTCGAGATCCGCGGGTACTCGCACGCCTACGCGATCAAGAACGACGGCAAGACGGGGCAGAGCGTTCTCTACTTCGATGCCTCCGGCCGCATCCAGGAGCAGCCCGCCGACATCATCATCCTCGCCGCGTACGTCTTCAACAACGTGCGCACGCTGCTGATGTCCAAGCTCGGCACGCCGTACGACCCGGTGAAGGGCACCGGCGCCGTGGGTCGGAACTACTGCTACCAGACGGGCGGCGGCGGGGCGAGTGGCTGGTTCACGGGCAAACGGTTCAAGCGGTACATGGGCTCGGGGCGCTGTCGATGGCGATCGACGACTTCAACGCCGACAACTTCGACCACTCGGGTCTCGGCTTCATCGGCGGCGGCTCGATCACGTCCGGGCAAACCGGCGCGAGACCGATCCAGAGCCTGACGACGCCTCCGGGCACTGCACCGTTCGGCCGCGACTGGAAGGTCGCGATTCAGAAGTACTACGCAAGCGTGATCAGCGTCGGCTTCCAGGGCGAGTCGCCGGCCTACCAGACGCACCATCTCGATCTCGACCCGAACTACCGGGACAGCTTCGGCAATCCGCTGGTCCGGCTCACGTTCGACTGGGAGCCGAACGAGCGCAAGATGATCGCCTTCGCCGGGACGAAGACCCTGGAGATCATGAAAGCGATCAATCCGGACATCATCTCCGGCGGCCCCGGCTCGCTGCCGGCGCACTACGACACGTCGGTCTACCAGTCGACGCACAACACGGGCGGGGCGATCATGGGCGCCGACCCGGCCACGTCGGTCGTGAACTCGTACCTGCAGATGTGGGAGACGCCGAACGTCTTCGTCGTCGGCGCCTGCAACTTCCCGCAGAACGCAGGATTCAACCCGACTGGAACCGTCGGGGCGCTCGCCTACCGCGCAGCGGAGGGGATCCTCAAGTACCACAAGACGGGCGGGAGCCTCGTGTGACGGATGCGAGCAACTGGGCCGAGCTGGAAGAGGACGAGCCGCAGCTCGGGCCTGACGATCTCGAGCACTACACGGGAGAGTGGGTCGCGATGCGTCATGGTCGCGTCGTGGCCCACGATCCCGATTCGGAGCAGCTTCGGCTCAACCCGGACGTGCTGGAGACAGACGACGTCTTTCCTGTCGGCGAACCTCCGTCGGGCTTCTACCTGATCAACGTCTAGCGCGGCGCCCGGATCTCGGGCGCCGTGTTGAACTCCCCGTACACCTCGTGCATGAAGTGCGCGGTCGTGATCATGCGCAGGTCGAGGGTCCGGAGCGTCTTTCGCTCGAGGACGACCGTGAACCAGCCGGGCGTCTCCGGGTCGTAGAAGCTCACTCTGAGCCCGGGCCGACCGCGAACGACAGCGGTCCCGAGCACGTGGGCGTTCCTCGCGGTCTCCCACGGGGGCGTGGGCTGAGCGATCGGGTCTTGTGGAGAGCGCTTCCAGCGGCCGCCGGGCGCCTTGTCCCAACGGTGCTTGCCGACGATCACCGCGGAGTAGCCCTTCACGATCTGGTACGCGAGGCGGTTCGGCGCCTGCGCCTGCCAGGTGCTGACCACGACGTGCTCCGGGTCCGAGGCGAGCCTGTCGGTGAACGAGAGCGAGTGCAGCGCTTGCCACACCCGCCGCGACTTCGCGACCAGCGCGGCGGCGCCTGCAGGGGGCCACGTGTCCGGGAGAGAGACGCGCCAGCGTGTCGCGAGCTTCCCGCTGGTGGTCAGCTCGACGAAGCGCGGCCTCCCGCGCGTGCGCAGGGTCGCCCGATAGCACCCGGGACCGCACGGGACGCCGTCGACGGCGTCGCCGCCGGCGGCGAACGACGTGGACAGGCCCGAGACGCCCAGGGAGTCCGGTCCCACGACGGATGCCTGCACCTGCGTGCGGCCGCGGTGCGGGACGACGCCGAGCGCGAGCGCGTCTGCTCCCGCCTCACGACTGAAGACGACGGCCCCCGCAGGCGGGGCCGGAAAGGCTGTGCCCGTGGGCGCCGCCGTCGTGTCCACCGTCGAAGTCGGTTTCGGGCGGTGCTCGAGGTAGAGAAGCAGCAGGAGGACGCAGAGCGCCCACGTGCCGAGCACGGCGACGACCATGAGCCTTCCGGCCCTGTCGGACCGTGCGGCCGTGTGCAGAGTCGTCGCCATCCCGGATCGGATCCAGGGTATCGGTGGCCTTGCGGTCCGCCGCCCCTCGCTTCGCGAGGACTGGAACTCGACACCCCGGCGGATCTAGACTCGACTCTGCGTGCGCCGGAACTGGTTCATCGCCGCTCTGCTCGTCGGTGTCGCGGCGATCGTGATCGCGGCGATCGCGATGCGGCTCTCGTAGCTCGCCACGCGGCGCTGTCGCGACGTGCAGCGGGTTAAGAACCGGCGTACTCGGGGTCTCGCACTTGCGAGGGGGCCGAACCGCGCGGATACCATCTCCCCGTGATCTTCCTCCTCGCGTTCGTCGTCCCGATGGTGCTCGGGTTCTGGGCGCAGCATCGCGTGAAGTCGACATTCGCCCGGAACCTCGGGGTTCCGGTGGCGAACGGCATGACCGGGGCGCAGGTGGCGCGTCGCATCCTCGACGCGAACGGCCTGAACGAGGTCCCAGTCGAGGAGACGCCCGGATCGCTGTCGGATCACTACGACCCGCGCAGCCGCTCGGTTCACCTGTCCGAGCCCGTGTACCGCGGCGTGTCCGTCGCCTCGACCGCGGTCGGCGCGCACGAGGTCGGCCACGCGATCCAGCACCAGCAGGCGTACGCCTTCTTCCGCTTCCGCAGCGCGATGTTCCCGGCGGTGCAGTTCGCATCGAACATCTGGATGCTGTTCCTGCTGGGCGGTCTCTTCCTCGGCATCCTCGGCTTCGTCTACATCGCGATCGCGCTGTACTCGGTCGCGGTGCTCTTCCAGTTCGTGACGCTGCCGGTCGAGTTCGACGCGTCGCGGCGGGCGAAGCAGCAGCTCGGCGACCTCGGGCTCGTCGCCGCGAACGAGGCGACCGGCGTCAAGGCCACGCTGAAGGCCGCGGCCTGGACGTACGTCGCCGCAGCGCTCGCGGCGGTCGCGGTGCTCCTGTACTACCTCTCGCTGCTCGGTAACCGGTAGCGCGCCGCTACCGCTCCCGCGGCATCCACCCGAACCAGCGCAGGGCGACAGCGAGCCCCGCGGCGCCCCAGGCCAGGACGACCGCGAGCGCCGTCGGGTCGGAGAAGAGCGAGTCGCCGTGCAGGTAGACGCCGTCGACCACGTCGAGGAAGTAGGTCAGCGGAAGGACGTCCGCGATCGCCTGGAGGAAAGCCGGGAAGTCGCGCCGCGGCCCGAACGCGCCGGAGAGGAACGCCATCGGGAGGATCACGACGTTCACGACGGCCGAGACTCCCTCCGCCGAGCGGATGAGGGCCGCCGCCCCGAGACCGAGCCCCGCGAAGCACACGACGCCGAGGAGGACCGCGCCGGCGAACCCGAGCCAGTTCGCGGGCATGCTCGCGTTGAACGCGAGGCCCCCGAGGACGAGCAGCCCGACCGCCTGCAGCGCGAACGTCACGAGCGTCGAGAGCAGCACCGCCGCGAGGTAGACGAGCGGCGGCAGGGGCGTCGAGCGCAGCCGCTTCAGCGTGCCCGCCTCGCGCCGCCCCACGAGGATGATCGCGAGCCCGCCGAAGGCCGTGTTCGCCGCCCCGTAGCCGAAGAGCCCGGCAAGCAGGACGTCGACCGCCGGGATCCCGTCGATGTCGTCTCCGTACACCGACCCGAGCAGGGCGTACAGGAGGAGCGGGAAGACGAACACGAACACGGCGGCCTCGCGGCTGCGCCAGAAGACGCGCTGCTCGAACCGGAGCTGGTGGAGCACCATGCTCATTCGCTCGCCTCCGCGTCGTCGCCCACGAGCTCGAGGTAGACGTCCTCGAGGGTGGCGCGCCGCACCTCGAGCTGCTCGAGTGTCTCGCCCTCCGCGAGCGCCTTTCCGGTCAGCTCGTTCAGCTCGCGGACGGGATCGCCGGTCTCGACGACGACGAGCTCGCCGTCGCGCCGGTAGCGGATCTCGGTCACCCGCGAGTCGCCGATCAGCTCGGCCGGCGTCCCTTGCCGCACGATCTCCCCGCCGCGGAGGACCGCGACCCGGTCGGCGAGCTGCTGCGCCTCGTCGAGGTAGTGCGTCGTCAGGAGGATCGTCGTGCCGAGCGAGCGGAGCGCGCGGATCATCTCCCAGGCCGCACGTCGCGCGGCGGGATCGAAGCCGGTCGTCGGCTCGTCCAGGAACACCAGGTCGGGGTCGCCGACGAGCGCCACGCCGAGATCGAGCCGTCGCTTCTGGCCGCCGGAGAGCGTCTTCACGCGCGCGTCGCGCTTCTCGCCGAGCCCGACCAGCTCGACCACCTCGTCGACGTCGCGCGGGTGTGCGTAGTAGCCGGCGAAGAGCTGGTGCGTCTCGCGGATCGTGAGGTTCGGGCTCAGCTCCGACTGCTGGAGGACGACGCCGATGCGCTCCCGCAGCTTTCGCGGGGCGTCGCCCGGATCGTGTCCGAGCACGGACGCCTCGCCGCCGTCGCGCTTCCGGTAGCCCTCGAGGATCTCGACCGTCGTCGTCTTGCCGGCGCCGTTCGGCCCGAGCAGCCCGAACACCTCGCCCTGGGCGACGTCGAAGCTGATCCCGCGGACGGCCTCGACGCTGCCGTAGGACTTCGTGAGGTTGCGGACGACGATTGCGCTCGGCACGACGACGAGACGATATGCACCCGCGAGTGACGGGCTAGCCTTGGTCGGTGCCGAGCTACCGCTACGTCGTCGTCGACGTCTTCACGGACACGGCGCTGGCGGGGAACCAGCTCGCGGTCTTCACCGACGCCCGCGGGCTCGCTGCGGAGACCATGCAGGCGCTCACGCTCGAGATCGGATTCTCCGAGACGACGTTCGTGCTCCCCGCCGAGTCGGGCGGCCACGCGCGGATCAGGATCTTCAACCCGCGGGAGGAGATGCCCTTCGCGGGCCATCCCACGCTCGGATCGGCGTTCGTCCTCGGTGCGCCGTTGCAGCTCGGGGTCATCGTGCTCGAGACGGGAGCGGGCCTCGTCGCCGTCGTGCTCGAACGCGACGACTCCGGTCGGATCGTCTTCGGGCGCATGGAGCAGCCGCTGCCCGAGGTGCGCCCAGTCGCGGACACGGAGGCGCTCTTCGCAGCACTCGACATCACGGGCTCGGAGCTGCCGGTGGAGCTCTACGACAACGGCGCGACGCACATCCTGGTCGCGCTGTCCGGCGAGGACGCCGTCGCAGCGCTGGCTCCCGACCCGGCGGCGATCGCGAGCTTCGCCGTCACGGGCGTCAACTGCTTCGCCGGGGCGGGGAGCAACTGGACGACCCGCATGTTCTGGCCCGGCGGCGAGGATGCCGCGACCGGGTCGGCCGCGGGGCCGATCGCGTGTCACCTGTGCCGCCAGGGCCTCGTGCCGTGGGGCACCGAGGTCGAGATCTCGCAGGGCGCCGCGATCGGCCGCCCGTCCACGCTCTACGCTCGCGCCGAGGGCGCGGGCTCCGCGATCGAGCGCGTGGAGGTCGGAGGCAGCGCGGTCGTCGTGGCTCGGGGCGAGTTCCGGCTTTAGAGCTCGATTCAAAATGAGCAGCCATGTCGCCGTGCCGCCCAGCGCGCCCCGCCGACGGTGACCATTCTGAACCGAGCTCTTAGGCGTCTCGCGCGAGGAAGCCGGCGACCGTGTCGGCTGCGACGCGGGCCGCCTCGACGGGCTCCGCGCCAGCCGCACGGTGCACGACGTACGTGACGGAGTACGTGTCGCCCGCGCCAGTCGGGTCGACCTCGCCCTCGACGCGGACTGCGGGAACGTGCTCGACGGCTTCGGGGGTGACGACCCACGCTCCCTGCGAGCCGAGCGTGAGGAGGACCTCGGGCACCCCGAGACTCTGCAGCCGCTCGGGCTGCACGCTGCCGACGAGCGTCTCGGCTTCCTCGTCGTTCAGCTTGAGCACCTCGACGTGGCGGAGCACGTCGCCGATGTGCTGGTCCGTGTGCAGCGGGCCGAGGGTCGCGGTGCGAACGAGCCCCTGGAGGTCGACGAGGAGCTTCCGGCCGTCGGCGGCAAGAGCCGCCATCGTCTCCGGCGGGAAGTCCGTACGGGTCAGGGCGCAGACGTTGATCCACGTCGCGTCTTCCACAGCAGCGACCGCCTGCTCGGGCGACCACGAGTCGCCGACCGCGTCCTGCCACATGATCCGTCGGTCGCCCTCGTAGTGGAAGCTGTACGCCGTCGTCGTCGAGGACTCGAACCAGGTGACGGGCAGGCCGAATTCCTCGAGCGGCGGGAGCAGCGAAGGGCGATCGTCGGCGCTGCACGCGGCGCTGACGACGGCGCTTGCGCCGAGGTGGGCCAGCGCGCGCGTGCCCCAGAAGACGCCTCCGCCCGGGCGCGGCGCGGAACCGGCGACGACGTCGCGAGTGATGTTTCCGAGCGCGGCGATCGTCACGCCGTCGCGGTTCCCGTGGTCGCTCGACGCGAGACGACCGCGACGATGCTCGCGATCGCGAACGAGACCAGGAAGCTGGGCACCGTCGCTCCGATTCCCCAGGCGGGGGGGTGGAGTCGGTCGACGGCGTCGACCCACCAGGACGGCCCGGTCGGGAACAGCCACTGGTAGAGGACGAACCCAGAGATCCAGGCGGCGATGAGCCCGAGCCGCCACGGCGGGGAGTCGAAGACGTCCTCGGCCGCATAGTGCGCCCCCCCTGCGAGCCAGTCCGCGAGGAGCACTGCGAAGAGGGGCACGAACACCGAGCCGAGCAGGAGGAGGAAGCTCTGGTAGCTGGCGAAGTCGACGACGAGCGCACCGAGCGTGGCGATCCCGGTCACGAGCACGAGCAGCAGCTCCTGCGGCGCGCGCGGGACGGCGTTCTGCAGCGAGACCGCCGCGGAGTAGGCGTTGGCGAAGGCCTCGTCCGTCTCGGTGACGAGGAGCGCGAAGAGCGCCACGATCGCGGCGAACCCGCCCGCGACGACCGCCGCGGGCAAGGCGGCGGGGTCGCCGAGCCCGCGGGAGAGGACGAGCACCGCGCCGAGACCGAGCAGCCAGGCGTCCGGCAGGAGGTAACCGAGCCCGGTGCCGGCGAGCGCGCCGCGCCGCGTCTTCGAGAAGCGCGTGTAGTCGGCGGCGTACGGGACCCAGGAGACCGTGATCCCGACGACGACGTCCGCTCCCTGCCAGACGGAGAGCCCTCCCTCGCCGCCGGCGTTCCAGATCGCTCCGAGGTCGGCGCCGTCGAGCGCCCACCAGCTGAGGTAGAGGATCGCGAGGGGCACTGCCCAGACCGCGAAGCGCCGGACGAACCTGCGGACGAAGCCGATCGGGCCGAGCAGCGCGAGGGCGAGCGTGCAGGCGCCGAATACCAGCGTCCACAGCCACTGCGCGCGGAACCCGAACAGCTCGTCGGAGAGCGCCGCGGCTGCCGTTGCGATCACGAGGAGCTCGAAGACCGTCCAGCCGACGCCTTGCAGCACGTTGATCGCCGTCGGCAGCAGCGAGCCCCGCTGCCCGAGCGGCGCGCGCATGAGCGCCATCCCCGGGACGCGGGCGTCGGCGCCGATCATCCCCGCCACGGCGAGCATCGCGTTGCCGATGACGCAGCCGAGGAGGATCGCGACGAGCGCCTGCGGCAGCGACAGCGCCGGAACGAGCACGGCGCCGGCGACGATGACGAGGAGCGAGACGCCGAGGTTGCCCCAGAGGAGGCCGGTCTCGAGGCCCGTGAGCACGCGCAGCCGTGGCGGGACGGGGTCGATCCCCCAGCTGCCCTCGAGGGTCTCCGGCGGCGCCATCTGGCGACGGAGGGTAGATCATGCCCCCGTGATTCCCCGCTACTTCGTGGTCGCCGAGGCGCTGCACGCCATCCAGAACCCCACGTCGGCCGAGAAGATCCTCCTGCTGGGCGAGCGGCTCGACCTCGGCCCCGAGTCGCACGTTCTCGACGTGGCGTCCGGCCGCGGCGGCCCGGCGCTCCTCCTCGCCGAGCGGTTCGGCTGCCACGTGCACGGCGTGGAGCTCTCCCCGGAGTTCCACGCGGTGGCGCTCCAGCGGATCGCGTCGGCGGGGCTCGCGGATCGCGTCACGTTCGAGCTCGGCGACGGGGCGCAGGCGGTGCACGAGCCCGAGACGTACGACGCGGCGCTCTGTCTCGGCGCGAGCTTCGTGTACGGGGGCCTCGCCGACACGGTCGACGCGCTGGCGCCGGCCGTGCGCTCGGAAGGGCACGTCGCGGTCGGCGAGCCCTTCTGGCGGCGCCTGCCGCTGCCCGAGGACTACGCCGATCGCGACGAGCCGTACACGACGCTCGAGGGCACGGTCGCGATCTTCGAGACCTGCGGCCTGCCGGTGGTCTCGCTGATCGCGTCGTCAGAGGACGACTGGGACCGGTACGAGACGCTGCACTGGCAAGCGGTGGAGACCTGGCTCGCGGCCAATCCCGGCGATCCGGACGCCGCCGACGTGCGGCAGCGTCACGAGCACTGGAAGCGCAACTACCTCCGCCACCAGCGCGAGCTTCTCGGCTGGGCGATCTTCGTCGGCTGGAAGCGTCAGTAACGGCCACGTCCGGACTGGCGACTAGCGAATCACGCGCGGTCACCGCGACCATCGTCGTGTGGAACCGCCGCTCGACGATCGCGACGTGACGACTATCCTGAGCGGGCTCTTCGACATGCACGCGTGCTTGCGGGACCTTGCGGACGACGTGTGGGCGATTCGACTTCGACTCGAGGGCGAGGATGGCGAAGAAGAAGCGGAAGACGAGAGCCAGGACGGAGGCGGATAGGGTTCACCCGCCTGAGTGGTGGGACAGCTCATGAGCGTGTGCAACGCATGCTCGCCGAGCGGATCGCGTACCACGAGGCGCGGATCGCGGCACGCGAGCGCGGCGAGGATCCGGACGCCGCGAACGCGGCCTGATCAGCTCGAGAGCAGGCGCCGCAGCACGAAGGGCAGGATCCCGCCGTGCCGGAGGTACTCGCGCTCGCGCGGCGTGTCGAGCCGGAGCGTCGCGCGAAACTCCCTGTCGTCGGCCCGCACCGTCACCTCGCGCGCCTCGCCGCCTTCGAGGCCGACGACCGAGAACTCCTCGCGGCCCGTGAGCCCGAGCGTCTCGCGGCTCTCGCCGGGGAGGTACTGCAGGGGCAGCACTCCCATCATCAGGAGGTTCGAGCGATGGATCCGCTCGAAGCTCTCCGCGAGCACGGCTCGCACCCCGAGGAGCTTCGGCCCCTTCGCGGCCCAGTCGCGCGAGGAGCCCGAGCCGTACTCCTTGCCCGCGAGCACGACGAGTGGGACACCCTCTGCGCGGTAGCGCTCGGCGGCCTCGAAGATGGTCATCTCCTCGCCGGAGGGGACGTGCACCGTCCACGTTCCCTCCGCGCCCGGGACGAGCTCGTTCCGTAGCCGCACGTTCGCGAACGTCCCGCGCACCATCACCTCGTGGTTTCCGCGGCGTGAGCCGTACGAGTTGAACGCCTTGCGCTCGACGCCGTGCTCGACGAGGTAGACGCCCGCGGGGGAGTCCGGCTTGATCGCGCCCGCCGGGGAGATGTGATCGGTCGTGACGGAGTCGCCGATCGCCACGAGGCATCTCGCGCCCACGACGTCCTCGACCGCGGCCGCGCTCGCGGGCATGTCCTCGAAGTACGGCGGCAGCCGCACGTAGGTCGAGTCGGGCTCCCATGCGAAGAGCTCGCCGTCGGGGACCGGCAGCGAGCGCCAGGTGTCGTCGCCGGTGTAGACGTCCGCGTAGGTCGTGCGGAACATCGCCTCGCCGACCGAGCTCGCGATCGTCTCCTGCACCTCCTCCGGGGAGGGCCAGAGGTCCGAGAGGAAGACGTCCTCTCCGTCGGAGCCCACGCCGATCGGCTCGTTCGCGAGGTCGACGTCCATGCGGCCGGCGAGCGCGTACGCGACGACGAGCGGCGGCGACGCGAGGTAGTTCGCCTTCACCTCCGGGTGGATCCTCGCCTCGAAGTTCCTGTTCCCGGAGAGCACGGCGCACACGACGAGGTCGCCCGCGGAAACCCCCCGCGAGATCTCGTCGGGCAGCGGCCCCGAGTTGCCGATGCACGTCGTGCACCCGTAGCCGACCGTGTAGAAGCCGAGCTGCTCGAGGTAGGGAGTCAGCCCCGCCTTCTCGTAGTACTCGGTGACCACCTTCGAGCCGGGCGCGAGGCTCGACTTCACCCACGGCTTGCGGGAGAGGCCGCGCTCGACCGCTTTCTTCGCGAGCAGGCCGGCGCCGATCATCACGGCCGGGTTCGACGTATTGGTGCACGACGTGATGGCTGCGATGACGACCGCGCCGTGGTCGAGGTCGAAGGTCTCGCCCGCGTACGTCACCGAAACGGCGGACCGCTCTGCGATAGCGACGGGAGCGCCGGCCGACAGGGCAGCGTCGCCGCGGCCGCGCTCGGGCTCGCTTCCGGGCGCCGCGGAGGCGAGCGGATCGCTGGCCGGGAACGTCTCGGCCACCGCCTCGTCGTGGCTGTTGCCGTAGTCGACGCCGAAGGTGGGGAGCGCGTCGAGGAATGCCTGCTTCGCCTCGCGCAGCGGGACGCGATCCTGCGGACGGCGCGGGCCTGCGAGCGACGGCTCGACGGACGACAGGTCGAGCTCCACCACCTGCGAGTACGTCGGCGGCTCGTCTGGCTCGTGCCACAGCGCGTTCTCCTTGCAGTAGGCCTCGACGAGCGCGACGCGCTCGGCCGAGCGCCCGGTGAGGCGAAGGTAACGGAGCGTCTCGGCGTCGACGGGGAAGAACCCGCACGTCGCGCCGTACTCGGGCGACATGTTCCCGATCGTGGCGCGGTCGGCGAGGGGCAGCGTCTCGAGCCCGTGGCCGAAGTACTCGACGAACTTCCCGACGACGCCCGTCTCCCGCAGGATCTGGGTCACCGTTAGCACGAGGTCGGTCGCGGTCGCGCCCTCGGGGAGCGCGCCGGCGAGCCGGAAGCCGACGACCTGCGGGACGAGCATCGAGATCGCCTCGCCGAGCATCGCCGCCTCCGCCTCGATCCCGCCGACGCCCCAACCGAGGACGCCGAGGCCGTTGACCATGGTCGTGTGCGAGTCGGTCCCGACGAGCGTGTCGGGGAACGCGACGCCGTCCCGCTCGTCGACGACACGCGCGAGGAACTCGAGGTTCACCTGGTGGACGATCCCGGTGCTGGGCGGGACGACCTTGAAGTTGTCGAAGGCGTTCTGCCCCCAGCGGAGGAAGGCGTAGCGCTCCCGGTTCCGCTCGAATTCGAGCTCGGCGTTGCGGAAGATCGCGAGGCGGTTCGCGAACTCGTCCACCTGCACGGAGTGGTCGATGACGAGCTCGACCGGGAGGAGCGGGTTGATCCGCTTCGGGTCGCCGCCGAGGTCGTGCATCGCGTTCCGCAGCGCGGCGAGGTCGACGACGGCGGGAACGCCGGTGAAGTCCTGCAGGAGGACGCGCCCCGGCGTGAACGAGATCTCCCGCGACGGCTCTGCGCTCGCCACCCAGCCGGCGACGGCCTCGACGTCGGCGGCCGTCACACCGGCGCCGTCCTCCATCCGCAGCACGTTCTCGAGGAGGATCCGGAGCGTGTACGGAAGCCGCCTGACGTCGTGGCTCGCCTGGAGCGCGTCGATGCGGAAGATCTCGCGCGACTCTCCCGCGACCTCGAGCGTCGAGCGCGCACCGAACGTGTCGGGATGGGTCATCTGCTCCGATTCAAGCAGCTTGCGCCGGTCGAGCCGACCGAGGCCGCGCTCCGTGAGCGTCGGCCGCGCACGGTCGAACTGGCGTGCCACCGCCTCGGCGTAGGGTCGCCCGACACGGCGCGCGTAGGCGGCGAAGCCTTCGTTCCGGAGCGGCCGCAGGTCCTCGGAGTAGGGATCGAGTAGGTGCTGGCGGCCCACCTTCCGTGCGGAGTTGAAGAACGCGAGGCCGACGCCGAGCGAGACCTCGAGCAGGGGTCGACGTTCGCGTTCCGCCTCGGCGAGGAGCCCGTGGTACGCGGCGGCGAGCTCCGCCGGCGTGGGAAGGCTCCGTGCGTCTCCGCGCAGGTCGGCGAGCGAGCGCCTCAGGCCCTCGACCTCGAGCGGCGGGATATCGACGAGCCGGGCGGTCGTTCCGCTGGCGCCCTCGAGCGCGGCGAGGAGGTCGTCCACGGATGCGAGCCCTGCGTCCGGCGCCAGCACTCCGGCCGCCTCGAGCTCGCCGACGAGGGCGTCCAGGTAGACGCGCGTTCCCCGCGTCACGTCCGCGGCCCCGGCGAGGAGCCAGAGCGGCGAGAAGCCGAACGCGAGGATCGAGCCGAGCTCGAGGGCGTTGCCGCCCGCCTTGCGCACGGCCAGCTTCTTCGCAGACTGCTCGAACTCGTCGACGGCCTCGTCGGCGTCGCGCTCGACGCCGCCGACCAGCTCGACGGTGATCCGCAGGAGGTTCCGCGCCGTCGCCTCGTAGAGACGCGATCGCCGGACGAGTCGCGGAAGGACGAGCTCGGCGGTCTCGTGCAGGGTTCCGCCGAGCGCTGCCGCGACCGAGCGCACGATCCGCTCGGGCACGGAGAGCGCGAACGGGCCCGGTCGGCGCACTACCCTGCCGGGACGCCGATCCCGGCCCAGAAGCCGAGCTTGAAGAGGAGCACGGCGCGGAGGAAGCGCACGCCTGGAGCGTACCCCGCGCGACTACGATGGCCCCGTGGAGGCAGACACCATCCGTGCGCTTCTCGTCCAGGCGTTCCCGGACGCAGCGGCGCTCGACGTCCAGGATCGAACCGGCACCGGAGACCACTTCCAGGTCACCGTGGTGAGCGCCGCGTTCGACGGCGTCTCCCTCCTCGACCAGCACCGTCGCGTGAACGAGGCGCTCGCTGCTCCGCTCGCCGACGGCTCCATCCACGAGCTACGCATTCGAACTCGGAAAGGAACCGCATGAAGACCCTGAACGAGCAGATCTCCGAGGTCATCGACGAGGAGCCCGTGACGCTCTTCATGAAGGGCACGCCGCAGCTGGTCATGTGCGGCAACTCGCACCGAGCGCTGCAGGCGCTGCACGCGGCGGGCGCGCCCATCACGGCGGTCGACGTGCTCCCGGATCCGCGCATCCGCCAGGAACTGTCCGAGATCTCCGGCTGGCCGACGATCCCCCAGGTCTTCGTGAAGGGCGAGCTGATCGGCGGCGCGGACATCACCGAGGAGCTCCTCCAGTCCGGCGAGCTCCAGCAGAAGCTGGACGACGCCCTCGGCGCGGACCGCGCGCAGGACGTGAAGGTCGTCGCGCTCGAGCTCGCCTAGCAACCCCGCGCAGGCGCGGGCAACTTCGCCTTAACCGCCGCTAACCCGCGATTCACGGCGGCAGGGCTATAACCGACGCGTGACGTCGTTCGCCGGTGTCGGTCGTTTCCTCGCGCTCGTCGTGGCTGCCGTCATCGGCGGGGCCGTGGCGATCGGGGCCGTGTCGCTGACCGGGGCGCTCGAGTCGACGACGACGGTGGTGACCGAGACGTCCGCCGAGCCCAGCTCGCAGCTCGGGAGAGCGTCCTCCGGCGGCATGAGCGTGAACGAGATCTACCGCCGCGCCGCATCCGGGGTCGTGCGCATCAACGCGACGACCAACTCGACCGCCACGCCTGGCACGGGCAACCCGTGGGGAACGCCCCAGCAGTCGGCGATCGGGTCCGGCTTCGTCATCGACAAGACCGGCCACATCGTCACCAACTACCACGTCGTCGAGGGCGCGGACATCGTCACGGTGAGCTTCTCCAACCGCGACACGGTGAAGGCCGAGATCGTCGGCACCGACCCGTCCTCCGATCTCGCCGTCCTCCGCGTGAACTCGTCCGCGAGCGCGCTGACGCCGCTTGCCCTCGGCAACTCGGACCAGCTGCAGGTCGGCGATCCGGTCGTCGCGATCGGAAACCCGTTCGGCCTCGACCGCACCGCGACCTCGGGGATCGTCAGCGCTCTCCAGCGCCTGATCACGGCGCCGAACCGCTTCACCATCGACCACGTCATCCAGACCGACGCGCCGATCAACCACGGCAACTCCGGCGGTCCTCTCCTGAACGCGCGCGGTCAAGTCATCGGCGTGAACACGCAGATCGAGACCGGCGACACGGCCTCCGGCAACGTCGGGATCGGGTTCTCGGTTCCCTCCAACACCGTCAAGGACGTCGTCGCGCAGATCCTCCGCACGGGCCACGTCGACCATGCCTACCTCGGCATCAACGGCAACAGCATCACCCGGGACGTCGCGGGGACGTACAACCTCCCTGTCAAGGCGGGCGTCCTCGTCGAGACCGTGACGAACCGCAGCGGCGCCGACAAGGCCGGGCTGCACGGCGGCCAGAAGCAGGTCGTCGTCGCCGGCGAGACGTTCATCCTCGGCGGGGACATCATCGTGAAGTTCGACGGCCGGCAGATCTCCTCTATCGAACAGCTCCGCGACGCGGTCGCCGCGCACAAGCCCGGTGACAAGGTCAAGCTCGTGATCTACCGCGGCGCGAACAGGACGAGCGTGACCGTCACGCTCGGACGGCAGCCCCAATCCCCCCAGGGCTAGCCGCGAGCCGGGCCCCGGGCAGCCGGGGCCTGCTCATCCACCTCGGCTTGGGGTCCGACCGCCTGCCCGGGCCCCAGCCGACCTTCCTTCCGCAGATCGGAAACGCCTAGCGGCGTTTCCGATCGCGGGAACGTCAGAGACGCTCGTCGCGTAGTTCTTCTCGCCGCCACAGTCCTACTGCGCGTCGAACCCTTGGGCGTGCTCCAGGGCTCGGTCCGTGAGGTCATAGCCGCGCCCTCCGCAGATCGGAAACGCCTAGCGGCGTTTCCGATCGCGGGAACGTCAGAGACGCTCGTCGCGTAGTTCTTCTCGCCGCCACAGTCCTTATTGTGCGTCGAACCCTTGGGCGTGCTCCAGGGCTCGGTCCGTGAGGTCATAGCCGCGCCCGATCAACGCGCGCTTCGAGTCGTTCGACCACGGCGCGTCGGCGCGGAAGGTCGAGTCGAGGCCGTGCTCGCCCGCCGTCGCCCTGACGACGAGCGTCGGCAGCAGGCGGTCGTGGCGGAAGGGGAAGCGAGCGGCGGCGAAGCGCGCGTCGAGCTCGGCGGCGAGCCGCTTGCGCCGCCAGGGCGCGGCGGCTGCGAGGGCCATGTGTGTTGCGTCGTCCCGTAGGCTGCGCAGCTCGGCCACTGACGTCTCGCGCTCGGCTGCGAGACGCTCCTCGACGACCGCGTTGCGGGCGAAGGCGACCCGCATGAGCCGGACGATCAGCTCTCCGTAGTGCGCGGGCTCGCCGCGCGTCGTGCGCTCCTGCGCGAGCCGGACCTCCGCGAGCAACGCGCGCACCGGGGGAACGGCGCGAAAGCGGTCGAGGCGCTCGCGCGTGCGCTCCAGGAAGGCCGGGTCGGCCGGCGGGTAGGTCGGGATGTAGCGAAAGCCTGCGATCGCCGCGACGTCGGGGTTGCGGTACGCATGCTCGAAGGGGAAGTTCCGCACCCAGCCGCCGTCCGTCGCGATGCGGCCGTCGAGCTCGACGGGGAGGACGAGGCCGCTGATCGCCGCCGACGCGAGGATCGCGCGACCCATCACGTCCGGCGGCGTCGACCGGGACGCGTACTCGAGCTCGAAATCGCGGCGGCCTTCGTCGCCCTCCGGGTAGTCGCCGACGTCGGTGGCGTAGACGACGAGCTCGATCTCCGCCTCCGCGAGCGCCGTTCCGAGCTCGGCCGGGGAGCCGATGCGGTCGGCGATCGTCGCCGGGAGCGTGTAGTCGTGCAGGCCGCCCGGGAACTGCCAGACGGGCCGCGGCCTGAACGCGTCCGCGGGCTGGATGCCGAGGAGGAACTCCTCGAGGTCGTGCAACCGGTCGAGCGCGGCCATCGTCCCGGCGAGCGCGCCGGCCGAGGTGCCGTAGATCCAGCCCAGGCGCGGCCACAGCGGCGTCTCGGACAGCCGCTTCAGGAAGCCGA
Source organism: uncultured Gaiellaceae bacterium (assembly GCA_963831285.1). GTDB lineage: Bacteria > Actinomycetota > Thermoleophilia > Gaiellales > Gaiellaceae > GMQP-bins7. The sequence goes on from CAWHPO010000013.1 coordinate 31,781, forward strand.
GCTCGAGGAGCACGCCGTTGATGCCACCGCCCGAGAGGACGAGGGCGACGTCGCGACGGTCCGGGACGGACACGTGGTTATTGTGCCGCCGTGGAGGAGCTGCGCCCGGGAGCTGCCGTGCTCTCCGACCTCGAGCTCGAGTCCGACGAGGAGCTGTGGGAGGGCGACGACGACGGCGACCATGGCGGCTGGTTCTGCGTCCGGACGGATCCGTTCCCCTGCCCCGCCGGCGGCTGCTCGTTCGTCGCCGACTTCATGACCGCCGCGCATCTCGTCCTCGTCTGGGAGGAGCGCGACGACCCCAACCTGCTCTGGCACGCGCAGCGTGCGAAGGAGGTCGGCCGGAACCCGCGCATCGTCGGCTACGAGCCGGCGTTCGGCCCGAGCGCGTCGTACTACGCGTGGGAGGCGGCGGGACGTCCTGTGCACGGGGTACAGCGCTAACCGTCGAGAGTCCGATGGCAGTGTTCGGCGCACTGGCGTTACACTTTCGCCGGTGTCGAGCGATCTGACGCGCTTCCAACCAGCCGGCCGCGCCCCGGCACCCCCGCCGCTCGACCTCGTCCAGGACTTCGTCAACACGGAGATCCCGGAGTGGGCGCGCGACGACATCTCGACGCCGAACGAGCTCGCCGCCTGGTTTCGGGGGCGAGGCCTGCTGGCGGAGGACGCCTCCGTCGACGCGGAGACGTTCGTGGCGGCGCGCTCTCTGCGCGCGCTCCTCCGCGAGCTTGCTCTCCTGAACACGCTCGGGGGGACCCCCGACGCACAGGTGCGTGCCGCGCTCGACCGCCTCGCAGGTGTGACGGAGCTGCGCGCCCGGCTCGCGCCGGACGGCAACTTCCTCGTCAGCGCCGGCGGCGAGGGAGGCCGGCACGCGCTCTCGACCGTCCTCGCGCGCGTTCTCGAGGCTCAGACGATCGGAACCTGGGGCCGCCTGAAGGCGTGCCGAATGGACACCTGCGGCTGGCTCTTCTATGACGCGTCGCGGAACGCGTCCTCGACGTGGTGCTCGATGTCGATCTGCGGGAACCGCGCGAAGACCGCCGCCTACAGGCGCCGGAGGCGCACGCCGTGACCTCGGCGTGGTTCGTCGCCGGCCTGGCCTGGCGTCGCCTGCGCCGCCGGGACAGCGGCGTCGCCGTCACGGCGCTCGGGCTCGTGGTCGCGACCGCCGTTCTCGCGGGAGTGCTCGCGGGCGTCACCATCGCGACGGACCGCTCGACCGCGCAAGCGATCGAGCGGATCCCGGCGGCGCAGCGCTCCCTTCGAGCCGTGTGGTTCGGCATCCCGGCCGGCGAGAGCGAGCGCCTCCGCGCTCTCGACGACGACGTCGCCCAGGCGTCCTCCGGGATCGGGCTGCCGGGCCCGATCCCGCTGCTCCTCTTCCGCGAGAGCACGGTCGCCGGCCACTTCGTGGGAATCACCGCGGTCGACGGGGTCCCGTCGCAGGTCGTGCTGCGGTCCGGACGTCTGCCGCGCCGGTGCACTCCGGCGCGGTGCGAGGTGCTCCGGCTTCGGGGTCGCGGTGCGCTTCCGAACGCTCGCGGCCTGCGGCTCGTCCAGGTCGGAACGGCGTCGCTGCGCTCGCGGCAGCTCTTCGGCGACTTCCTTCGCCCGACGGACGCCGCCACGCTCGATGCGACGCGTGCTCCTGCGCTTCAGCGTTCGGGGCGCTACCACCGCCCGCCGCCGGCACCGCTCGTCCTCGCCGAGGGCCGCACGGCGCTCGAGCGGGCCGCGCCGCTCGCGCTGACGTACCGGACGTACGCGTGGGTCTGGCCGCTCGCCGCAGGGAACCCGCGGCTGTGGGAGATCGACGACCTCGTGCGCCGCAGCGAGCGCGCAGGCGTCGAGCTGACCGATCGCTCGAGCTCGTTCGCGGTCGAGGCTCCGGTCGAGGAGCTGCGGGCCGCCCAGCACTCCGCGAACGTCGCCGGGCGGCGCCTCCTGTTGGTCGGCGGCGAGGGAGCCGCCCTCCTGCTCGCGTTCACCGTGCTCGCCGCTCGGGGCATGCGGCGCGATCTCGACGAGGCCCGACGAAGGCTCGTCTGGTTCGGGGCTCGACGCTGGCAGCTCTGGCTGCTCAGCGGAATCGAGAGCGCCGCGGCAGCGGTCGTGGGCGTTCTCGTCGGCTGGCTCGTCGGGATCGTCGCGGGCGCCGCCGCCGCCCGGCTCGCGGGAGCGCCCGTAGCCGACGTGCTGCGCGAGAGCGTCCTCTCGAAAGGCGGGCTCGCGCTCGCGCTCGCGACGGCGCTGCTCGCCGCGGCGCTGATCTGGCTCACGGTGTCGCTCCCTGCGCGAAGCGCGCGCTTCGGCGGGATGGACTTCGTCGCCCTCGCCGCGCTGCTCGTGACGGCGGTGGCGCTCGCCGGCGGCGTCGCCGACGAGGATCGGCTCGCGCGCGGACAGGCTTCGGCGCTGCTTCTGCTGCTGCTGCCGGGGCTCCTCGCCCTCGCCGCCGCGATCGTGGTGGCGCGCGTGTTCCCGGTGCTCGCTCGCTGGTGGAGCGATCGCGGACGCGGCTCGGTCGCAAGCCGGCTCGCCGCCGTCGGTCTGGGCCGCGGCCCCGGGGCGGCCGTCGCGACGGTCGCCTTCCTGACCATCGCCTTCGCCCTGGCGCTCCTCGCCGAGGGCTACCGCGCGACCCTGGCGCGCGCCGATCGCGAGCAGGCGGCTTTCCAGGTGCCCCTGGACATCACCGTGAAAGAGGATCTCGAGAACCTCGTCCGCGTCTTCGACGTCGCCGCGCCCGAGAGGTTCCAGCGCCTCGCAGGAAAGGGCGGGGCCGCGTATCCGGTGCTGCGCGTGACGGGCGGGGCCGGCCGGGCGGAGCGCGTGAGCGGCGTGACCGTGCTCGGGCTCGACGCCGGCGCGATCGAGAACGTCGGCGTGTGGAGGCCCGGCTGGGCGGGCGGGCGCACACCCGCGCAGCTCGCGGCGCTCGTCGACCCGGGGCGACCCGTGGAGCAGCGCAGCGTCCCACTTCCCGAGGGCAGGATTCGCTTCCGGGTCGGGCCCAGCCTCCTCTCGCTCGCCGCGCTCGTGCGGCTCGACGGGACGTTCCGTCGGATCGTGGTGGGATCGGCGAAGCCGCGCTCGGCGTCGACGATCGAGGCACGAGCCCCGCGCGGCTCGACGCTCGTCGCGCTCGAGCTCGTGCCGCCGCCGCGCATCATCGAGCGCGGCGCCGACGCCGGCATCGCCTTCTTCGGCTCGCTGCGCCTCTCGGGGCCGCTCGCACGGGAGCTGCGCGGCTGGATCGGCGTGGGCGGCCTCAGCGTGCGAACGACGCCCGGCGGCGTGCACGTGCGGGCGCCGCTCACGCTTGCGCGCACCTCGTTCCTGCGGCCTCGGCAGCCGACCGACGAGTCGCCGCCGTCCGTCCTCGTCACGCCGAGGCTCGCCGAGCTGGCCGGCGGCGTGGGCGGGCTGCTTCCGCTGCAGATCGGCGGGGCGTCCATCCCCGTGCAGATCGCCGGCATCGTCGACCGCTTCCCCGGCGCGACGGGGGAGACGGTGGTGGGCGACCGCATCGAGCTGCGGACGGCGATCAACACGGAGGCGCCGGGCGCCGGGCGCGAGAACGAGGTCTGGCTACGCGTGCCGCGGGATCGCGTCGCCGCGGTCTCGCAGGCGCTCGAGCGCCCTCCCTTCAGGGCTCTCGCGACGACGGCGCGCGCCCAGGTCGAGGCGGACGCACGGCACGATCCGCTCGCGCACGGGACGCTGCTCGCGCTCGTCGCGACGGCCGTGGTCGCGCTCGTCCTGGCCTCGCTGGGTCTCGCGCTCGCGGTCCGTGCCGACCTGCGGGACGATCGAGGCGAGCACTACGACCTCGAGGCGCAGGGCGCGTCGCCCAGGTTCCTGCGACGCGTGGTGCGCGTCCGCGCAGCGACCCTCTCCGCCGTGGGCCTCGTCGCCGGTCTCGCGACGGGGGCCGCCCTGCTCGCGCTCGTGACGCGCGTCGTCTCCGTCACCGCTCGCGGCGGCACCGCCCAGCCGCCTCTGGCCACCGTCGTCGATCCGGCGTTCGTCGCGGCCGGCATCGCCGCCTTCGCGGCGCTCGCCGCCATGCTCGTCTCCGGGGCGACCAGGCGCGCGTTCGCGGGCTCACGCGGACCGAGGTACAGGGAGACCGAGTGACGTCGTCCCTCGTCGACGCGCGGGAGCTCTTCGCCGTCTACCCGTCGGCGACGGGCGGGGTCGCGGCGCTGCAGGGCCTCACGCTCGCCGTCGAGGAGGACGAGATCTGCGTCGTCCTCGGTCCGAGCGGGTCGGGCAAGACGACGCTCATGCGCGTGCTCGCCGGCCTCGCACGACCGTCCGCCGGCTCCCTCGTCGTCGCCGACGTCGATCTCCCGCACGCCTCGTCGCGCGAGCTCGGCCGCTACCGGCGAGACGTGCTCGGGTACGCGGATCAGCACTACTGGCGGGCCCTGGCCGGCGAGCTCACGGTCGAGGAGGTCGTCGGTGTGCCGCTCGGGCTCGCCTCGGCGCCCCTCGCGGAGCGACGGGCCCGCGCGCGCGAGCTCCTCGAGCGCGTCGGGCTGCTCGATCGTGCGACCGCGCACCCGCGGGAGCTCTCGGGCGGCGAGCAGCAACGGGTCGCCCTGTGCGCGGCGCTCGCCCATCGGCCCAAGCTCCTCATCGCGGACGAGCCGACGGGGGATCTCGATGCCGACGCCGCGCGCGAGGTTCACGCGCTCCTCGCCGAGCTCGTGGCGGAGCATCGCTCGTCGGCCGTCGTCGTGAGCCACGACCCGGCGTCGACCGCCGTCGCCGACCGCGTCGTCCACATCCGGGACGGTCGGGTCAGCGAGGAGCGGCAGGGAGAGCTCGAGACCGCGGTCGTGGGGACCGGCGGCTGGCTGCGCATCCCGGAGGAGACGCTTCGCGCAGCGGGAATCCACGACCGGGCCACGATCGTGCTCGGGGACGGCTCGGTGGCCTTGCATCCCGTCGCCGGGCGCGACGGGGCCGCACGCGAGCCGAGGGCGCGGGTCGAGGGCGTCCGCGGCGAGGTCCTCGAGACGCGCGGCGTCTCCCGCCGCTACGGCAGCCAGCTCGCCCTCGACGGGCTCGACGTCACGTTCCTTCCGGGAGAGCTCAGCGTCGTGGTCGGGCCCTCGGGCTCGGGGAAGTCGACGCTGCTCGCGCTCCTCGCCGGGCTGGACGTGCCCGACGAGGGCGAGGTGCGCCTGGGCGACACCCTCGTCTCCGCGCTCGATCGCGACGAGCGCGCCGCGCTGCGGCGCGACCGCATCGCAGTGGTCGGGCAGGCGCCGGGGCTGTCCGGCTTCCTGTCGGCGCGGGAGAACGTGGAGCTCGGGCTTGCTCTCCGCGGCATCGGGGGGGACGAGGCGGCCGATCGCACGGCCGGCGCGCTCGCGGCCGTCGGGCTCGCAGCGCACGCCGAGCGGCGCGTCGATCTCCTCTCGGCCGGCCAGCGCGAGCGCGTCGCCCTCGCCCGTGCGTTCGCGGCACGCACGCCGATCGTCCTCGCCGACGAGCCGAGCTCGCGCCTCGACGCGGTGACCACGGTCGAGATCGGGTCGCTCCTCGCCGAGCTCGCGCACGGCACCGGCACGACGGTCGTGTGCGCGACCCACGACCCGCTGCTCATCGGGCTCGCCGACCGCGAGGTACGGCTGCACGACGCCGCACGAGTGCGTCTACCATCGCCGTGATGGCCGCCGAGACGATCGTCGTGAGCGGCGTGCGGTGCGAGCGCTGCATCGGACGCCTCGCGGGCGCCCTGCGCGCGCACGAGGGGATCGAGTACGCGAACGCCAATCTCATGGGCGAGGTCGCGCTCCAGTGGGACGAGGCGAGGACGAGCCGCGACGAGATCGTCGCCACCCTGACCCGGTCCGGCTTCCCGGAAATGGCGCCGGAGCGGGAATAGCGTCCGTCGACGGCTCGTTCCGGCACCTGTACAGGTCAGCGGTACGGTACGCCGATGAGTGAGGCGGGCCCCGAGACCGAAGCACGCCGGATCGCGACCGAAGCCCGTGACCGCGCACGCTTCGAGGAGGAGGCCCTCGCCCTCGCCGATCAGGTGTACAGGGTTGCGAGGCGGCTCGTCGGCTCGCGTGAGGAGGCAGAGGATCTCGTGCAGGAGACGTACGCAAGGGCATTCCGGAGCTGGAGGTCGTTCACACCGGGCACGAACCTCCGGGCGTGGATGCTCCGCATCCTCACGAACCTGAACGTCGATCGCGGCCGCAAGATCCAGCGCACGCCCGCAGACGCAGACGCTCGAGGAGACGGACTACTACCTCGCCAACAAGGTGGCTTCGGCTGCAGGCGAGGAGGCGCTCGAGTCGGACGAGGTCGTCCAGCGCCTGTCCCAGGATTCCATCGTGAACGCGCTCGCGGAGATCCAGCCGCAGTTCCGCGACGTCGTCGTGCTGGTGGACATCAGCGACTTTTCGTACGCTGATGCAGCACAGATCCTCGACGTACCCATCGGAACCGTCATGTCTCGACTCCACCGCGGTCGACGCGCCCTGAAGCAGCACCTCGCCGAAGAGGGGCTCTCGTGAGCGATCCCTGCGAACGCTGCGAGGAGCTCCTCCAGGACTTCCTGGATCGCACGCTCACGGACGCGGAGTGGCAGGAGGCGGAGACGCATCTCGTCGGCTGCGACTACTGTCGCCGCCGGTACCGCTTCGAGGAGAGCCTGCGCCGGTACGTGCGGACGAGCTCGTTCGAGCGGATGCCGCCGGGGCTCATGGAGAAGCTCGCCGAGCTTCGCGGGCTCGACGCGACCGCCTAGGCTGAACCTTGCGCCATGCGCGAAACCGCGAGAGGGGATTCGCGCGGCGCGAACATCCCTGAAGCGCCCGCTTCGCGGGCGATCGTTGTCACTCCCAGATGACCAAGTCGTCGGGGGTGTCTACGTCGCCGGGCGCGCCGAGGTCGTCGCAGGGAACCAGCTTCACCGCGACGTCGCGGAGGCCCTCGTACGGTACGTCGGCCCATGCGTCGCGCCCGAGGACCAGCGGATGGCCCCTCTCACCCGCGTACGAGGCCGCGACGATTCCGCCGCTCCGCCGCCACTCCGCGATGACGCGCTCGACCGCGGTCGGGGAGAGGTCGGGGCCGTCGGCGAGGACGACGACGGCCGCCTCCGTCTCGAATCCGAGCGCGGCGAGCCCGCAGCGGAGCGAGGCTCCAGGTCCGCGCTCCCAGTCCGCGCACGAAACCATTCGCGTCTCCCCTCGTGACACCGTGTCACTCGGGAGCTCGAGCTCGTACGCGCCCTCGACAACGACGATCTCGTCCACCGAGGTCCTGCGGAGCCGCTCGAGCACGCGAGGGAGCAGGATCCGCTGCTTCGGACCGCCGAACCGCGACGCCTCACCCGCCGCGAGGACGATCGCGGCGACGTCCCCCATCAGCTCTCGTCGACGGTGACGCTAGTGACGACCACCGGCTGGGACGGCGGCCCGTCGCCGACGCCGAGGGCGTCGATCCGGTCGACGGCGTCCATCCCCTCGGTGACCTTGCCCACGATCGCGTACTCGGGCGGCAGCCCGGCGTCGTCCGCCGTGACCACGAAGAACTGGCTCCCCGACGTGCCGGGCGCCTCCGTGCCGCCCTTCGCCATCGCGACGACCCCTCTCGTGTACTTCGCATCCGCCGGCGGGACGTCGACCGTCGTGTAGCCCGGGCCGCCGCTGCCGGACTGGCCCGGGTCTCCCCCTTGGATCACGAAGCCGGGAACGACGCGGTGGAAGATCGTGTCGTCGAAGTAGCCGTCTTTCGCCAGTGCGACCAGCGACGCGGCCGTCTTCGGCGCGAGCGAGGGGTCGAGCGCGATCGTGAACGATCCGCAGTTCGTGTCGACCACGAGCGAGTAGCTCTTGCCAGTGTCGAGCGCCTCCGCCGGCGCGTCGTGCGATCCGGGGTCGCGTGCCGCCGGAGCGTCGACGCTCTCGCACCCTCCGGAGGATGCCGCCGTCGTGGTCGTGTCGGTCGAGCCGCTTCCGCCGCCGCACCCGGCGGCGACGGCACCGGCGACGAGCACGAGAAGCAGCGCGCGCACGGCCAGCGATGGTAGATGCTTGCCCGGGATGACCGAGCCGAGACGATGCGCATGGGCTGCGGGCGGGGACGAGCTGATGCTCGACCACCACGACCGCGAGTGGGGCGTCCCGTCGCACGACGACCGACATCTCTTCGAGCTGCTCACGCTGGAAGGCGCGCAGGCAGGCCTCTCCTGGTCGACGATCCTGCGTAAGCGCGAGGGGTACCGGAGCGCATTCGCTGCGTTCGAGGTCGCCGCGGTGGCGAGCTTCAGTACGAAGGACGTCGAGCGCCTGCTCACCGATCCTGGGATCGTCCGCAACCGCCTCAAGATCGAGTCGGCGGTGAACAACGCAGCCCGCGTGCTGGAGCTGCAGGAGGAGTGCGGCAGCTTCGACGCCTACCTCTGGAGCTTCGTCGGCGGCGAGCCCGTCGTCGGCAGGTGGCGGAGCGTCGCGGAGATCGCGGCGGAGACCGACCTTTCGCGCACGCTCTCTCGCGACCTGAAGCGCCGCGGCTTCCGCTTCGTCGGCCCGACGATCTGCTACGCGTTCATGCAGTCCGTCGGCCTGGTCGACGACCACACAGTCGACTGTTTTCGCGCGGCAAATCCCTGAAGCCGGCCGCTTCGCGACCGGGTGTGATCTCCCAACTAGGCCCGCGTGGTGAGCGACACCATGTCCGCGAGGTTGACGAGCTGGATCGCCGCCCGGAACGTCGTCACCCGCTCGGCGTCCTCGAGCTCGGCGCACTCGCGCCAGAGCTCCTGCGCGGTCATGAGGAGCTCCTGGATCCGCTCGGAGGCCTCGTGCTGGCCGTTGACGCGCTCGCGGGAGGCGTTCACGGCCAACCCGATCGCCCCGATCGCGTCCTTCTGGCGAAGCCAGAGCATCGGCACGGCCATCGAGATGTACTGGTGGATCCGGGCGAAGGTGAGCGGCTGGACGAGCGACGAGGGGCCCTTCGGCCGCGAGAGGGGCTCGAGCGGCTCGCGCTCGGCGATCCTGCGCGCGCTGCCTCCGAGCATCAGCCGCAGCTGCTTGTCGTCGAAGCCGGCGAGCTTCGCCGTCCTGACGGAGACCAGCAATGAGTTCGGCTGTCGACCGTACGGGTAGTCGGACGCGTACAGCACCTGCTCGGGGGAGACCTGTCGGTAGAGGTCGAGCAGGTCGAGCCCGCTCCACACCGAGGTGTCGAAGAACACGCCCTGGATCCCACCGAGCCGCCCGGCGAGCGCGGCCATGTCGGCGATGCCCGCGTGCGCGACGATGAGCTGAACGCCCTCGTTCCGTCGGACGAGCGCCTCCAGGTCCTCGGCGATCGGCGGCAGCCCGCGGCCGCCGTGGATGAGGATCGGGACGTCGCGCTCGACCGCGAAGGCGAAGATCGGCTGCAGCCGCTCGTCGTTGAGCGCGAACGCCTGTGCTCGCGGGTGGAGCTTGATCCCCCGGGCCCCGAGCTCCAGGCAGCGACGGGCTTCGTCGAGCGGCGTGGTCGTGAGGTCGAGACGCACGAACGGGATCAGCCGGCCCTCCGAGCTGGCGGCGTGGGCGAGCGTCCTCTCGTTCGCGCGGGAGAACGCGGGCTCGCGATCCGGCTCGTCCAGGCAGAACGTGAACGCGTGCTCGAACCCGTAGCGCTCGAGGACAGCGGTCAGCTCGTCGTAGTCGCCGACCATCCCGTCGATGTCGTTGCCGAGATGGGTGTGGGCGTCGAAGAGTCGGGGGTGCTCCGGGAGCTCGCGGCGCAGCTCGTCGTCCCAGCTCTCGACGATCGCCCGCGCCCGCTCGGTCGCGGTCACGAGCGCAGTGCCTCCCAGACTCGCGGCGGCGTCATCGGCAGCTCGTACAGCCGGGTGCCCAGCGCGGCCGCAACCGCGTTCGCCACGGCCGCGGGCGCGGCTACGACCGGCGCCTCGCCGATGCCCTTCGCGCCGTACGGGCCGTCGGGCGCCGGCACCTCGACGATGAGGGTGTCGATCTCCGGAACGCTCTCGGCCCGCGGGATCGCGTAGTCGAGGAACGAGCCCGTCAGCAGGCGGCCGTCCTCGTCGTGCTCGAGCTGCTCGTAGAGCGCCCAGCCGATGCCCTGCGTCGCGCCTCCGCGCATCTGACCTTCCACGAGAGCGGGATTGAGCGCGCGGCCGACGTCCTGCGCGACGACGTGCCCGAGCAGCTCGACCTCGCCGGTCTCGCGATCGACGCGAACGTGGGAGAGGTGAGCCGCTACGGAGGGCGCTCCTCTGGTCTGGGCCGATCCGCCGTGGCCCTCGATCGGTTCGTAGCGGCCGCCGAAGCGAAGCGCCATCTGTGCCAGCTCCTCGACGGTGATCGACCGGTCCGGGGCCCCGATCGCTCGGACGACACCGTCCACGACCTCCAGATCGTCGGGCGCGATCTCCAGCTCCTGCGAGGCGGCGGCGAGGAGCTTCACGCGGGCGGCTTCGGCCGCGCGGAGCACCGCCGCGCCGACGGTGTACGTCACCTTCGACCCTCCGCTGGCTCCGGAGTACGGGCCCGAGCTCGTGTCCGCGGTGACGACGCGGATCCGGTCCGGCGAGAGGCCGAACGCCTCCGCCGCGATCACTGCGAAGCCGGAGTTGACGCCGCTCATGTCCGCTGCGGCGGTGACCACCGTCATCGATCCGTCCGCGTTCACGCGACAGACGGCCGCGGCGGGCTCGTTTCCACCGGGCCAGTAGCCGAGCGCCAGCCCGATGCCTTCGCCCTCGGGTAGCGAGTCGCGCTTTCCCCAGAGCGGATGCTTGCGAATCCGCTCGAGCACCTCGACCGCTCCGATCGTCGGGATCGGGTTGCCGCTGACGCTGAGATCGCCCTCGACGAGCGCGTTCCTCAGGCGCATCTCGACCGGATCGAGCTCGAGCTTCGCGGCGAGCTCGTCGAGCAGCGACTCGACGGCGAACGCGGCGGTCGGGGCGCCGGGCGCCCGGTACGCGCCGAAAGTGAAGCGGTTCGTCTGGACGCCGTAGCCGCGGAGATCGTGAGCCTCCCAGCGGTACGGCCCGGCGACGAGCAGCGAGCTCGTGCCCTCGACGCCCCAGCCCGCGTTCGAGCCGCGGTCGACGATCAGGCGGCCCTCGATCGCGGTGAAGGTGCCGTCCTGCCGTGCGCCGACCTTCAGGCGCGTGACCTGCGCCGATGCCGGGTTCGTCGCCTGGAAGTCCTCGCTGCGCGTGAGGACGAGCCGCACCGGGCGCCTGAGCGCGAGTGCGGCGCCGACTGCGAGCGGCTCGATGAGGGCGAACTTGCCGCCGAACGCGCCGCCGAGCGGCTCGGCGACGACGCGGACGTCCTCGAGCGGGAGGTCGAACGCGCGCGCGAGCTCTCTTCGCGTGACGAACGAGCCCTGCGTGCTCGTGGACACGACGAGCGTGCCCGACGGCTCGAGCCAGGCGGTGCACACCTGCGGCTCGAGGTAGGCCTGGTACACCCACGGCGTTCGGAACGTGCCCTCGACGATCGCGTCGCTCGACGCGAACGCCGCCTCCAGGTCTCCCCGGTCGCGCGTGACACGGTCGAGCACGTTCCCGGAGAGCTGCTCCGCGGGGTCGTCCGCCTGTCCGTGGTCGACGCCCGCGTGGATCGACTCGAGATCGCCTGCCTCGTCGTCGCTCGCCTCCACGACGCGAGCGAGCGCGGCGCCGGGCTGCATCGCGGCCTCGACGTCCACCACCGGCTCGAGCGGCTCGTACTCGACGAGCGTCACCTCAGCGCCGTCCTCGGCAGCGGCTTCCGTCTCGGCGACGACCAGCGCGACGGGTTGCCCGGCGAACACGACCTCCTCGCGCGCGAGCGGCTCGGAGGTGCGGTCGGTGCCAGGCGACGCGATCGGCAGGTCGGATGCGGTGAGCACGGCCACCACGCCGGGGATCGAGAGAGCCGCCTGTGCGTCGATGCCGAGGATGCGCGCGTGGGGCTCGGTCGCGAGCACGGGTCGCGCGTGCAGGAGGCCGTGCACGTAGCCGTCGGCCGCGAAGCGCGTCGCGCCCGTGACCTTCTCCGGCGCGTCGACGCGCGAGCGGGCGACGCCGATCAGGCTCGTGTCGCTCATCCGTCCTCCGTAGCGCGTCGTCTCGCGGACGCGAGCGCGCGTTTCGCGAGAACGGCCGCCAGCTCTCGCCGGTACTCCGCGGACGCGAAGCGGTCGCCGTAGATCTCCGCCGCTGCGATCGCCTGCTCGAGGTCGCCGTCGAGGAGGAACGGCGTCGCGCCGACGCCCGTGAGCGCGACGGATTCCCGGTCGGGCTCGACGAGGGCGGCGGCTCCCACGAGCGCGAAGCCCGAAGCCGGATGCTCGAGCGAGGCGTACGCCGATCCGGCGCCGGCCGCCGGCAAGGGCACGACCACGTCCGTGAGCAGCTCGGTCGCGGCGATCGCGGTCGAGAACGGGCCGACGAACGCCTCGTCGAGCGCCAGCTCGCGCTCGCCGTCCGGGGAGCGAAGGCGCAGCCGCGCTCCGAGCGCGAGCAGCACGGCGGGCATGTCGGAGGCCGGGTCGGCGTGGGCGATGCTGCCCCCGATCGTCCCGAGGTTGCGCACCTGCAGGTCGCCGATGCCCTCGGCGCACTCCCTGATCGCGGCCAGCGACGAGCGTTCGAGAGCCTTCGCGCGGAGCAGCTCGGCCCAGGTCGTGAGGGCGCCGATGCGGAGCTCGCCCTCGCGTACCTCCACCCCGCGGAGATCGAGCCGCGAGATGTCGACGACGACCGACGGCCGCGCGATTCGCAGCTTCATGACCGGCAGGAGCGACTGGCCGCCGGCGAGAGCCTTCGCGTCCTCCTCCGCGAGGAGCTCGAGCGCATGGGTGAGGTCGGTCGCGCGCGCGTAGCGCGTCGGCGCAGGGATCACGTGGCCGCTCCGACGGCTCGAATCGACTCCACGATCGCCTGGTACCCGGTGCAGCGGCAGAGGTTGCCGCGCAGCGCCCGCCGGATCTCGTCGTCGCTCGGCGAGGAGGTCCGGGAGAGAAGATCGGCGGCGGTGAGGACGATCCCCGGCGTGCAGAAGCCGCACTGCAGCCCGTGGTGCTCGACGAAGGCGCGCTGCAGCGGATGCAGCTCGCCGTCGGGTGCGAAGCCCTCGATCGTCGTGACCTCGTGGCCGTCGGCCTGGAGCGCGAGGAGCGTGCAGCTCTTCACGGCGGCACCGTCGAGCAGGACGGTGCATGCGCCGCACTGGCTCGTGTCGCACCCGATGTGGGCTCCCGTGAGCCCGAGCCCGTCGCGGAGGGCGTGGACGAGGAGCGTCCGTCCCTCGACCTCGAGCGTGTGCTGCTCGCCGTTGACGACGAGCGAGAGCTCAGGCACCGGCAGGAAGGGCGGCGAGCTTGTCGCGAAGGTACGCGAGGTAGGGCTGCGGGTCGATGGTCGGCGACCCGGTGAGGCGCTCGATCGTCTCCTTGGGCGTGAACTTCCGGCCGAGGGAGTAGAGGTTGTCGCGCAGCCAGGTCGAGAGCTCGTGCAGCTCGCCGGCCTCCATCTGGGCATCGAGGTCGGGAAGCGCAGCGCGGACCGCCTCCCAGATCTGCAGCGAGATGACGTTGCCGAGGGCGTACGTCGGGAAGTAGCCGATTCCGCCCTGCGACCAGTGGATGTCCTGGAGCACGCCGTGCGCGTCGTCGGGCACCTCGACTCCGAGCAGGTCCGCCATGCCCGCGTTCCACGCCTCGGGCAGGTCCTTCGGCGCGAGCGAGCCCTCGATCAGCTGCTGCTCGAGCTCGAAGCGCAGGATGATGTGCAGGCTGTAGGTCGTCTCGTCGGCCTCGACCCGGATGAGCCCGGGCTCGGCGCGGTTCACGGCGGCGAGGAACGTGTCGAGGTCGACGTCTCCGAGCTCGCCGGGGAAGGTGGCCTGGAGCGGCTCGTACCAGTGCAGCCAGAACGGCTTGCTGCGGCCGACGAGGTTCTCCCAGGTGCGGCTCTGCGACTCGTTCAGCCCGAGCGACGGCGAGCCGGCGAGCGGTGTCCGCTCGAGCGACTCCGCGCTGCCGTGCGCGTACTGTCCGTGGCCCGCCTCGTGCATCGTCGACCAGATCGAGTCGAGGCCCGTGGGGTTGAAGCGCGTCGTCATGCGGACGTCGCGCCGGGAGAACGAGGTGCAGAACGGATGGACCGTCGGATCGAGCCTGTACGAGCCGGGCTCGAACCCGAGCGTCGCGAGGATCTGCTCGCCGAACTCCTTCTGACGCGCTGCGTCGAAGGACTGGTCGAAGAAGCTCGCGTCGACCTCCGGCGCCTCGCGCACGAGCTCCGCGAGCACCGGCCTGATCGTGCCGAAGACCTCGGCGACCTCCTGCGTCTCCATGAACGGCTCGAAGTCGTCGAGGAGCGGCGTGTACGGCGAGTCAGTCCACTCGAAGCACTCGACGTAGCGGCGCTTGAGGTCGAGGTTGCGCTCGAGCGCCGGCAGGAATTTCTCGAAGTCGTTCGTCGCACGCGCCTCGATCCAGACCTGGTTCCCGAGCGCGGCGCCGCGGATCAAGTCGGTGCGCAGCTCGGTCGGGACGCGGCGCTCCTTCTCCCAGTCGCGGCGCGTCACGCGGATGAGGCTCGCGTCGTCCGAGTCGTACTCGAGCGACTCCTCGAGCGGACGCAGCCGCTCGAGCAGGCGGCCGATCTCGTCGTCGACGAAGCGCTCGTGGGCGAGTCGGCCGAGCGTGGCCATCGACTCCGCGCGAGCGGGATGCCCTCCCGGCGGCATCGTGACCTTCTGGTCCCAGCTCAGGACGTACAGCGCCCGACCGAGGTCCGAGATCTCCGAGAGACGCTCCCGGAGCGCGCGAAGGTCCGCATCCACCGCCAGTGGACTCTACCGACCGGGTTAGGATCGGCGTGCCGTGACGGAGCAGCGCGCCGACATCGCGATCGAGACGCTCCTCGACGAGCAGCGCACGTACCCGCCGCCTCCCGAGTTCGCCGCGCAGGCGAACGCGCAGCCGGAGATCTACGACGTCCCGTTCGAGGAGTTCTGGGAGCGGGAGGGGCGCGAGCGCGTGACCTGGTTCGAGCCGTTCACGTCACTGCTCGACTGGGAGCTTCCGTACGCGAAGTGGTACGGCGGCGGAAAGCTCAACGTCGCGTACAACTGCCTCGACCGTCACGTCGAGGCGGGCTACGGCGATCGCGTCGCCTTCTACTACGAGGGCGAGCCGACTGGAGACGATGCCGAGCGCGTGGCGATCACGTATAGGCAGCTGCTCGACGAGGTCGTCCGCGCCGCCAACGGGCTGAAGGCGCTCGGGGTCGGGAAGGGCACGCCCGTCGGCATCTACATGGGCATGAGCACGGGGCTTCCGGTGGCGATGCTCGCGTGCGCGCGGCTCGGGGCCCCGCACACGGTCGTGTTCGGCGGCTTTTCCGCCGAGGCGCTCGCCGACCGGCTGAACGACATGCGCTGCGAGGTGCTCCTGACGCAGGACGAGAGCTACCGGCGCGGTGCTCTCGTCCCGCTCAAGCGCAATGCCGACGAGGCGCTCGCATCGTGCCCGGGCGTGCGCACGGTGGTCGTCGGGCAGCGCACGCGCGGCGAGGTGCCGATGACCGAGGGCCGCGACCTCACGTGGAACGCGCTCGTCGACGGTCAGCCGACCGACGCTGCGTCGTGCCCGTGCGAGCCGATGGACTCGGAGGACCTCCTCTATCTCCTGTACACGAGCGGAACGACCGCGAAACCGAAGGGGATCGCGCACACGACCGCCGGCTACCTCGTCGGCGTGGCGTCGACGCACCACTACGTCTTCGACCTGAAGCCCGAGCGTGACGTCTACTGGTGCGCCGCCGACATCGGCTGGGTGACGGGGCACAGCTACATCGTCTACGGTCCGCTCTGCAACGGGGCCACCAGCGTCCTCTACGAGGGGACGCCCGACTTTCCGGACAAGGACCGCTGGTGGGACATCGTCGAGCGGTACGGGGTCACGATTCTGTACACGGCGCCGACGGCGATCCGCGCGCACATGAAGTGGGGGCCCGAGCATGCGGCGAAGCACGATCTGTCGTCGCTGCGCCTGCTCGGGAGCGTCGGCGAGCCGATCAACCCCGAGGCGTGGATGTGGTACCGCGAGCACGTCGGCGCCGATCGCACGCCCGTCGTCGACACGTGGTGGCAGACGGAGACCGGGATGATCATGATCACGCCGCTCCCCGGGGTGACGACGACGAAGCCGGGCTCCGCGACGAGGCCGTTTCCCGGGGTCGAGGTCGGCGTCGTCGACGACGGCGGCCGCGACGTCGGGCCGGGCGGGGGCGGCTACCTCGTGCTGAAGCGGCCCTGGCCGGCGATGACGCGCGGGATCTTCGGGGACGACGCTCGCTTTCGCGAGACGTACTGGGAGCGCTTCCCGGGCATGTACTTCGCGGGGGACGGCGCGCGCGTCGACGAGGATGGCGACTTCTGGCTCCTCGGCCGCGTCGACGACGTCATGAACGTCTCGGGGCACCGGATCTCGACGATCGAGGTCGAGTCGGCGCTCGTCGATCACCGCAGCGTGGCGGAGGCCGCCGTGTGTGGCCGCACGGATCAGCTCACCGGGCAGGCCATCGTCGCCTTCGTGACGTTGAAGGGCGGCGAGGAGGGCTCGGTCGAGCGGCTCGAGGAGCTGCGCGACCACGTGGCGACGAAGATCGGCCCGATCGCGAAGCCGGCGAACATCGTCTTCACGCCCGAGCTGCCGAAGACGCGCTCGGGGAAGATCATGCGCAGGCTGCTCCGGGACGTCGCCGAGAACCGGCCGCTCGGGGACACGACGACGCTCGCCGATCCGACTGTCGTCTCCGAGATCGCGGACCGCGCGGTCGCGCAGCCGACCGAGGATTAGGCTCGTCCGTCAGGTCGCCGCCAGTCCGTACGCGCTGAACGACCACGGCCACTCCTCGGCGAGGACGCACAGGCCTGCGCGGACGGGGTTCAGAACGACGTACGAGCACGCCTCGTAGAGGTACTCGTCCCATGCCTCGACGGTAGCCCCGAACGCGGGGCGCCGCGTCGGGCGTGGAGCGATCGGCACACAATCGGCGCCTTTACAGTGCCAGGCACTGTAAAGAGCCGCAGGCGCGCTCGGAGCGTTCCTCGATCGCCGGCTCAGGCCGTTACCAGCGCCGCCTCGAAGGCGGCCACCGTGCGGTCGATGTCCGCCTCCGTCGTCCTCCAGCT
Organism: uncultured Gaiellaceae bacterium; assembly: GCA_963831285.1. Lineage (GTDB taxonomy): Bacteria > Actinomycetota > Thermoleophilia > Gaiellales > Gaiellaceae > GMQP-bins7. The sequence continues at coordinate 48,985 of CAWHPO010000013.1, forward strand.
CGAGACGGAGACGCGGATCGCCGGGCGACCCTGCCACGCCGTCCCGCCCATCCACGCCTCGCCGCTCCGCTGGACGTCGGCGAGCACCGATTGCGTCGCCGCGTCGTCCTCGAAGCGGAAGAGCGCCTGGTTGATGACGACGTCGTTGAGGACGGTGCAGCCGGGAAGCTCCGCGATCGCCGCCGCGAAGCGCTGCGCGAGGTACCTGCAGCGGATCGGACGGCTGCTCCGGGAGCGGGCCGCCGAGAGCGGCCGCGAGCTCCTCGACGGGCGCGTCGGGGAAGACGCGCCGCACGTCGAGCGACTCGACGAAGTCGGCTGCGAGCTCGGCCGTCCGGCGCAGCAGCTCGCGCTCGTCGCTCATGCGGCGAGCAGCTGCTCGAAGTGGGCGGGATCGTCGAAGGGGCCGACGAGCGCGAGGTAGAGGCGCCGCTCCTCGAAGAGGTCCTTCGCGACGCGCTGGACGTCCTCGACGGTCACCCCGTCCAGGTGGCGCAGCAGCTCGTCGGGCTCCTCGATCTCGCCCTCCAGCACCTCGCGGCGGAGGCCGTACTGGATCGTCCCCTGCGGGCTCTCGAGGCGGAGCACGAAGCGGCCTTTCGCGTACCCGCGGGCTTTCTCGAGCTCGTCCGCCGGGACGGGGTCCGCAGCGATCTTCCGCAGCTCGCCGAGGATCGTCGTGATCGCCTCGTCGACTCGGGCGACGTCGACGCCGGCGCTCGCGTAGAAGGTCCCCGCGTCGGTGTACGCGGTCGAGCCGGCGTGCACGTAGTAGCCGAGGCCGCGTCGCTCGCGCACCTCGGTGAAGAGCCGCGACGACATCCCGCCCCCGAGCACGACCGCGAGGAGCTGGAGCGCGTAGCGGTTCGGGTGCCCGATGGGGTAGCCGCGCACGCCGAGGATCAGGTGCGCCTGCTCGGACGTCTTCGTGTGGAGCAGGACGGGCGACGTGTCGGGCGGGAGCGCGACCTGCGCCGGCTCGCCGGTGGGGCGGGGCTCGATGCCTCCGAGCAGCTCCTCGAGCCGCTCATGGAGATCGCCGCCGATCCGGCCTCCGATGCCGACGACCATTCGCTCCGGTCGGTACCAGGTGTCGAGGTAGGAGACGAACGAGTCGCGCGTCGCGGCCTCGACCGTCTCCCTCGTCCCGAGGATGTCCCAGCCGAGCGGCTGGTCGGCGTAGAGCAGCCGGTCGTAGACGTTCCCGACGTAGCGCTGGGGCGTGTCGAGGTAGACGTTCATCTCCTCGAGGATCACGCCCTTCTCCTTCTCGATCTCGGCGTCGTCGAAGCGAGAGGCGAGGAGCATGTCGGTGAGGACGTCGAGCGCCACGTCGCGCGTCTCCGAGCCGCAACGGACGTAGTAGCCGGTCAGCTCCTTGCCGGTGAACGCGTTGAACTCGCCGCCGATCGCGTCGATCTCGGTCGAGATCGTCCGCGCGGTCGGCCGCTTCTCGGTGCCCTTGAAGAACATGTGCTCGGCGAAGTGGGCGATCCCCTTCGACTGCGCCGTCTCGTAGCGCGAGCCCGCCGCGAGCATGACGAAGCAGGACACGGAGCCCACCTGCGGGAAGGGCGCCGTCACCACCCGCACCCCGTTCCCGAGGGTCGACTTCTCGAAGATCGCCACGCCCGGCGATGCTATAGACGACGCCGATGCCCGGACAGCTGACGCGAGCGGCGATCGCCGCCCAGCCCGAATGGCTCCGCCAGGTCCCCGAGCGGGTGGGCGACCTGCGCCTGCCGGAGGGTGCGCGCGTCCTCTTCACGGGCTGCGGCACCTCGTTCCACGCCGCGCTCGCGTGCGGCCGCGCGGCGCAGGCGCTCGAGGTCGTGCTCGGCAACGCGCCCGACGCCGACGTGCTCGTCGCGATCTCGCACGAGGGCGGGACCCGGCTGACGCTCGAGGCGGTCGAGAGCTTCGCCGGAGAGACGTGGCTGATCACCGGCGCGGCGGAGAGCGCGCTCGCGACGGCGGTCGCTCACGTCGTCGTGGCCACGCCCGCGATCGAGGAGAGCTACTGCCACACGGCGAGCTACACGTGCGCGGTCGCCGCCGGCCGCATGCTGCTCGGCGAGGACGTGAGCGCTCTCGCCGCGGACGTGTTCCGCGAGCTCGACGCCGAGCCGCTCGAGGTCTCGGCGCACGAGCGCCTCCTCGTCGCCGGCGCGGGACGTGAACTCGGGACGATGCTCGAGGCGGTCCTCAAGCTCCGGGAAGGTGCGCACGTCGCGGCGGAGGCGCACCAGACCGAGCAGCTGCTGCACGGGCATCTGGCCGCGATCGATCCTTCCGTTCGCTGCTTCGTGCTCGAGGGCGAGGGCCGGGCGGCGGAGCGCGCCGTGGATGCGATGCGCGCGCTCGGCGAGCTCGGCTGCGACGCCCTGCTGGTGCCGACGACGCATCCAGTCGTCGACATCGTGCGCTTCCAGCGGCTCGCGTGCGACCTCGCCGAGGCGCGGGGCATCGACCCCGACCTGATCCGGTGGGACGAGGAGCCCTGGAACCGCGCGCGTCAGGCGCAGGACTTCACGGCCGATCCCTGAGCCGTAGCCGAGGGACCGCGAGACGGCTCACGCACGTATCTCAGGCATGGCTCGCGCCCTCGCTGCGCTGCTCGTCGTCTCGTGCGGCATCGGGTGCGGCTCGTCCCGACCGCGGACGGTGACGCTTCCTCGAGATCCATTCGTCGGGCTCGCGTGCCACCGCCTCGGGCTGCCGTGCCGTCGGCTGGGCGTCGCTGTCTGGACGGCGGGTCGCGCGCGACGCGTCACCGTGCTCCTCGACGGGCATACGGTCGTCCTTCATACCGGGCGGGGTCGCGGCGCGTATGGGCGCGGTCTCTTCTGGCAGGCGTTCTTTCGCGATCGGAACGCTGATCTCCTCGCCTCGCGCTATCCGAGCCCGATCACGGTCCGCGTGGATCTCGTCGCGCGCGACGGGACGCGTCTGCAGGCGGACGCGTTCGTGCCGGTCTCGGGCGGATACGGCTAGGGCGACGGACGATCTTCGAGCCGGTAGACGAAGCGGAGCGCCTGCCAGCGCTCGTCGATCGAGCACGACTTGTTGTCGACCAGCCCGTGCGCGAGCCCGAGCTCCTGCACGAGCTCGAAGGTGAGGTCGCCCTCGAGCTTCGCCGAGCGCTTCGGCCACGCGATCCAGAGCCCGTCCGCCGGATCGAGCGTCGCCTTCAGGCTCTCGAAGCGCCGCGCGAGGTCGTCTCGGCTCGTCGTGAAGAAGACGACGACTCCCGCCTTCGGTTTCGCGCCGAGCTTCTGCGAGAGCGGCGTGCCCGAGTAGTCCCTACCCGCGGCCATGCCACTCCGCGAGGAGCTCTGCCTCGCGCTCCCGTGTGAGACCGACGCTCTCGCGCGTCTCCGCGCCCTCGAGCGCCCCCCGGACGGTCTCGGCGAGCGGCCGCACCGCGAGCCCCGCGGCGAGAGCACGCTGGACGTCCACGTGATGCACGCCGGCGAAGGCGGGATCCGCGATCCACAGCGGGAGCTCCATCCACTCTCCGACCTCCTGCTCGACGAGAAACTCCGACGGCACCCAGGCGGTCCGGCTCGGCGTGTCGACGACCTCCACGCACGCCTCCAGGAGGTCCGCCCACGTGAAGCCGGGATGGGTCGCGTTGTACACGCCAACCGCGTCCTCCTCGCAGAGCGCGACGATCCACGAGCCGAGGTCGCGCACGTCGATCGCCTGGAGCCGGCTCTCGGCCGGCGCCGGCGCGAGCACCTCGCCGCCGCGGGCGACGCGGTGCGGCCAGTAGGTGAAGCGCCCCGTGGGGTCGTGCGGCCCCGCGATGAGCCCGGGACGCACGACGAGCGCGCGTCCGTCGAAGGCTTCCAGCACGGCCTTCTCGCAGAGTGCCTTGAGCGGCCCGTAGTTCTCGGCCGTGACCTCGTCGGCAGGAAGCTCGCCGAGCGGAGCGAGGGGGCTCTCCTCGTCGACGGGAACGCTCAGGTCGGCGTAGGCGGAGACGCTCGAGACGAAGCAGTACCGGCCGGCGTTTGCGAGCGCCTCGCACGAGGTGGCGACGTCCCGCGGGAGATAGCCGGAGGTGTCGACCACGACGTCGAACGCGCGGCCTCGAAGCGGCGCGAGATCGCCCGCCCGGTCGCCGACGAGGCGCTCGAGGTCGGGATGGAGCTCGGGATTCGTCTGGCCGCGGTTGAAGAGCGTCACCTCGTGCCCGCGGGCGAGCGCTGCGTCGACGAGCGCTCGGCCCAGGAACTTCGTCCCGCCGAGGACGAGGACGTTCACCCGAGCTCGGCGAGGCCGGCGAGGAGCCGGTCGACCTCCTCCTCCGTGTTGTAGTGCACGATGCCGGCCCGCACGGCCCCGTCCGTGAGACCGAGGTGCTTCATGGTCTCGACGGCGTAGTAGTCGCCGTGCCAGACCGCCACGTCGCGCTCGGCGAGGAAGGTCGCGACCTCCCTCGGGCTCTTCCCCGACAGGTTGAAGCAGAACGTGGGAACGCGGCCGTCCATCGTCCGCAGGCCGTACAGCTCGACCGCCTCGGGGAGGCCGGCGAGGAACCGCTCACCGAGCTCGCGCTCGTGCGAGCCGATCGCGTCCCAGCCGAGCGAGTCGACGTAGTCGACGGCCGCCACGAAGCCGGCGAGGAGCTCGTGCTGGCTCGTCCCGAGCTCGAAGCGGTGCCCGACCGGGTCGTTCGCGGCGGGCCGGACCTTGTACGGCCGCCACGACTCGAGGAGCTCGCCCTTGCCGAACGCGAGGCCCATGTGCGGCCCGAAGAACTTGTACGGCGAGCAGATGAGCACGTCGACGTCCCACTCGGAAACGTCGATCGGCCCGTGCGGCCCGTAGTGCACCGCGTCTGCCCACGCAAGTGCACCGGCGCCGTGGGCGAGCTCGACGATCCGGCGAACGTCAGGCGCCGTGCCCACGGAATTCGCCGCGATCGGGAACGCGACCACGCGCGTCCGTTCGGAGAGCTGCGACTCGAGGTCGTCGTAGTCGACCTCGAGCGCGGCCGTGAGGCCCGCCACGCGGACGACGATCCCGAGGTCCTGCGCCAATTCGAGCCACGGCGAGACGTTCCCGTCGTGATCGAGCGCAGTGACGACGACCTCGTCGCCCTCGCGCAGCGTCCGCCCGAACGCGCGGGTGAGGAGGAAGTTCATGGCGGTCATGCTCTGGCCGAACGCGGTCTCGCCCGGAGAGCAGCCGAGGAAGCCGGCAGCGCGCTCGTGGGCGTGCGCCACGAGCTCGTCCGTCCGCAGGCTCGTCTCGTACGGGGCGCCGATGTTGGCGTTGTCCTCGCGCAGGTAGGACGCGATGGCGTCGATGACCTCGTCCGGGCACTGCGTCCCGCCCGGCCCGTCGAAGAACGCGAGGCGCCGGTCGAGCGCGGAGAAGCGCGCACGCACTGCGGCGACGTCGAGAAGAGTGGTGCTCACGAGGTGACCTCCTGGCCGTTGACGATCCAGTGGTGCCGCGGTCGCGCGATCAGCGAGTTGGAGACGAAGCAGCCGTGCTCGGCCTTCGCGAGGAGCTCCTGCACGTCAGCGGGGCCCGGTCCGGGTGCGAGCTCGACGGCGAGCTGCGTCTCGATGTCGACGAAGGCGTAGAGCCCGTCGCCGGCGCGCCTGGTCACGGTTCCGTGTGCGGTGCCCGCTCCCGTGACGTCGAGCCCGGCGCGATGTGCGGCATGGTCCATGCTCGCGAGCGTGCAGCGGAGGAGACCGGCGAGCACGAGGTGCTCCGCCCACCACTCCGCCTCCCTGGCGAGCGGCGACCCACCGAGCGCGCTCCTCGCCGCGCGGTCCGCGTCGACGCTCACGTCGAACTCGAGCACGCGGGGGCGAACGGGCACGGAGCCGAGCCTAGATGACGCCGTCCGGACCGTCGCCTAGCCTGCTCCGCGAATGGAGCGGCTCCGGACGCTCAGCGAGGCGGAGTGCTACGAACGCTGCTACGGGTGGCGGTACACCGAGGACGCCGTGAAGGTGCTCCCGAGCGGCACGACACAGCTGCCGCCGCCGGGGGACGTGGGCGAGCGGCTCCGCGCTCTGCTCGAGCTCCGGCTCGACGCGCGCGACGCCGAAGCCGCCTGACCGACTCCGCGGTCCCCGACGTCCTCGGCCCGGGCGTGCGCGTGGTCTTCTGCGGGATCAACCCGGGCCAGTGGAGCTCCCGCGCCGGCGCCGCGTTCGCGAACCCGCGCAACGACTTCTGGCGTCTGCTGCACGCCGCCGGGTTCACGCCTCGCGAGCTCGAGCCGCGGGAGCAGTTCGAGCTGCTGCGCTACCGCGTCGGCCTGACGAATGCGGCGAGGCGTACGACGCGCGGGTCGGGCGACCTGCGCGCCGCCGACTTCGCGGGTGCGCGCGAGCGGCTCGAGGGGATCGCGGAGACGCTCGCTCCGCGCGCGCTCGGCTTCGTCGGCAAGGCCGCATATGAGGGCGTCTTCCGGGAACGCCCCGACCATGGCCTGCAGGAGCGGCGACTCGGAGCGACTGCGCTCTTCGTCCTCCCCTCGACCTCGCCGGCGAATGCCGCCGTGCCCTGGAGCGAGCGCCTGCGCTGGTTCGCCGCGCTCCACGAGCTGGTTGGCGCGGATCAGCCGCGGTAGCGGTTGGTGATGGGCGTCCTGCGATCGCGGCCGAAGGCCTTCGGCCGGAGCTTGACGCCGGGCGGCGCCTGGCGCCGCTTGTACTCCGCGCGGTCGACCAGCGCGACGGCACGCTCGACGACGGCCGGATCGAACTCCGCCGCGAGCTCCTCCCGCGAGCGGTCCTCCTCGACGTACGCCTCGAGCACCGGGTCGAGCACGTCGTACGTCGGAATCGAGTCCGCGTCGCGCTGGTCGTCGCGGAGCTCCGCACTCGGCGCACGCTCGATCGTGCTGCGCGGGATGACGTCCCGGCCGGCGCGGGCGTTCAGGTGCTCCGCCAGTCGGTAGACGTCCGTCTTGAATACGTCCTTCAGGAGCGCGAACCCGCCGACCATGTCGCCGTACAGCGTCGAGTAGCCGACCGCGAGCTCCGACTTGTTCCCGGTCGAGACGACCAGCCAGCCGTACGTATTCGAGAGTGCCATGAGCAGAACGCCGCGCACGCGGGCCTGCATGTTCTCGGCTGCGAGCCCGGCGAGACCGCCGTCCACCTCGTGCTCGAGAGCCGTCCGGAGCGACCCGACGGCGTCCTCGATCGGGATCTCGCGGAACTCGCAGCCGAGCGCATCCGCGACGGCGCGCGCGTCGGTCCGCGTCCCCTCCGAGCTGAAGCGCGACGGCATCGACAGGCAGTGGACGCGCTCCGGTCCGAGCGCGTCCGCGCACAGGGCCGCGGTCACGGCCGAGTCGATGCCGCCGGAGACGGCGACGACGACGTCGACGAAGCCGTTCTTCTCGACGTAGTCGCGGAGCCCGAGGGTGAGCGCCAGCCGCATCTGCTCGAGCTCGGGCGCGAACGGGGTGACGGTGCCGGCGACCTCGTCTCGGTGCTCGGATCCCGAGCCGAGCTCGATCCTCTCGACGCGCGGCTCGCGCTCTCGCGACCGCGCCAGGTCCCGGCGCCGCACGTCGCTGAGCCGTCGCGCGATCGCGTCCGACGGCTCCACGTCGACGACGAGCAGATGCGACTCGAACCCGGGCGCCCGTGCCACGACCTCGCCCGCTTCGTCGAGGACCACCGAGTGCCCGTCGAACACGAGCTCGTCCTGCCCGCCGACGAGGTTGCAGAACGCGAAGTAGGCGCTCGTGTCACGCGCCCGGGTGACGAGCATCTCCTCGCGGTCCTCGGCCTTGCCGACGTGGTACGGGGACGCCGACAGGTTCACGACGAGCTCGGCTCCCGCGAGAGCGAGATCGGTCGCCGGCGGGCCGGGCTGCCAGACGTCCTCGCAGATCGTGATCCCGACCGAGACGCCGCCGATGCGCAGCACGACGAGGTCGCGGCCCTCCGCGAAGTAGCGGTGCTCGTCGAAGACGCCGTAGTTCGGCAGGTAGTGCTTCCGGTACACGGCCCGCACCTCGCCGCCCGCGCACACCGCGCAGGCATTGGCGAGGTCGCCGTCGAACCACGGCGTCCCCACGAGCGCCACGACCTCGCCCGTCTCGGCTGCGATCTGCTCCACGGACGCGCGCGCTGCGCGCACGAAGGCGGGGCGGAGGAGGAGGTCCTCCGGCGGGTACCCCGTCGTCGCGAGCTCGGGGTAGACCACGAGGTCCGCGCCGCCGTCCCGGGCCTCTGCGAGCGCCTCCAGGATGAGCCGGCGATTGCCGTCGAGATCTCCGACGACCGTGTCGATCTGCGCCAGCGCGATCCTCACGCCAGTTTTCGCCTCACAGTCACAAACCTCAGTCTAACGAGTAGGCTGGGCCGCCATGGAGCTGACGATCGACCGCCGGTACCGAGGGCCGCTGACGTCCGCCAACGGCGGCTACGCGTGCGGCCGGCTTGCAGCGTACGTGGACGCGGACGAGGTCGAGGTGACCCTGCGGCTGCCCCCGCCGCTGGAACGGCCGCTCGGGGTGGAGCGCGACGGGGAGCTCGTCCGGCTCCTCGACGGCGACGCGCTCGTCGCCGAGGCCCGACCGGCGCCGGTCGACCTCGGTCCGCCGCCGCCCGTCTCGCTCGAAGAGGCCGAAGCCGCCCGCGATCGGCACGTCCGGGGCGGAGGCGACGACTTCGGCGAGTGCTTCGTCTGCGGCACTCGGGCCGACGGCCTCCAGGTCCATGTCGGGCCGGTCACGGGACGCGAGCCACTACACGCGACCCCGGTCGTTCTCGCCCGGCCCGCTGCCGAGCTCGTCTGGGCCGCGATCGACTGCCCCGGCGCCTACGCCGTCGGCGCGGAGGGACGCGGGGACATCGTCCTCGGCCGCATGACTGCGCGCGTCGACCGCGTGCCGCGACCGGGCGAGCGCTGCGCGGTCGTCTCGTGGCCGCTCGGCGCGGACGGGCGGAAGCTCTATGCCGCGACCGCGCTGTACGCCGAGTCAGGCGAGCTCATCGCCGTCGCCCGCCAGGTCTGGATCGAGCCCCGCCCGTAGGGGCGAGACATGTCTCGCCCTATCCGACCCCTACCGCGGGGTCAGGGCGAGCAGCAAGCCTCCGTCGTCGTCGTAGGCCGGGAAGAAGTCGACGACGACACGTTTCTCGATTCCCGCGCGCGTCCGGATCTCGAGCTCCTGTCCGAGCTTCCGGACGCCCCATTCGCGCACCACGTCGATCGGCGCGACGTCGGAGAGACCCAGCGCCTCCCCGACCTGTCGGCCGATGAGGTCGCTGTCGCGGTAGCCGGTCAGCTCGAAGACGCCGCGGCCGGCGGCGAGCACCCGCGTCTCCTGGTCGCAGACCACGAAGCCCGTCTCGGGCGCCGGGTAGTAGTCCTCGAGGAGCTCGTACAGGAACCCGAAGCCGCAGCTCCGGCACTGGACGGCCTGCATCGAGAAGCCGTCGTAGCCGTCGAGGTCGATCGAGCGCTCCTTGCAGTTGGGGCAGATGAAGAACGGCATGCCGGGGCAGGGTAGGGGAAGCGGCCGTTCATCCGGTGTTACGCGGTCAGCGGCGCAGTCGGATCGCGTTCAGGTCCTTCGTCGCGATCTCGTCGGCTCTCGCGATGAGCTCCTCGACGTCGTCGTGCTCGGCGTGCAGGTAGCGGCCGGCGAGTGCGTCGGCCCGGCCCGACGCGAGCACGCGCACGAGCTGCGGCGCGAGCTCCGGCGGCGTCCACGGAGCGTCGTCGCCGAAGCTGTCGGTCATGTCCGTCCGCACGAGTCCTGGGCTGAAGAAGAACACCGGGATCCGGCCCTCGAGCTCGCGTGCGAGCGTCTCGCCGTAGCGGCAGACCGCGGCCTTGCTGGCCGGATAGGCGGTCTGCCGCGAGCCGGGAAGGTAGGCAGCACCGCTGCCGGTGATGACGATGCGTCCGCGTCCGCGCTCGAGCATCCCGGGGATGACGGCGCGGCAGCACAGGTGGACGCCGAGGAGGTTGACCTCGAAGATGCGCCACCAGTCGTCGACGGGGAGCTCCCAGGTCGCCCCGGCCTGGTTTCCGATCCCCGCGTTCGCGGCGAGCAGGTCGATCGGTCCAAGCGTCTGCTCGGTCTCGGCGACCCAGCGCTCGACGTCTTCCCGTCGGCTCACGTCCCCGACGAGCGCGAGCCCGTCGATCTCGGACGCGACCTTCTGCACCTGCCCGGCGGTTCGCCCGGTCACCGCGACCCGCATGCCCGCCTCCGCGAGCTCGCGCGCGATCGAGGCGCCGATGCCGCGTCCTCCGCCCGTGACGAGCGCGACGCCTGCGAGGAGGATGTTGGATCGCCACGCTCCGGCCGCGGAGCGGCCGGCTTCAGGGATTTTTGCGCGAGTGGAATCCGCATCTTTGCGGATTCCACTCTTGCGCACAGCCTCAAATGGCACGGGCGATCTCCTCGAGGGCCTCGGGGTTCTCGAGCGTGGAGAGGTCGCCGGGGTCCAGGCCGAGCGCGCGGGCGCGGAGCGCCCGGCGGACGACCTTGGCGCTCCGTGTCTTCGGCAACGCCGAGACGAAGAGCACCCGATCGGGCGCGAATGCCTTCCCGAGCTCGTGCGAGACGGCTGCGGCGACCTCCTCCGGCGTCGCGTCCGCGTCCGGCGCCAGCACGCAGTAGAGCCACGCGACCTCGCCCTTCACGTCGTGGGGCACGCCGATCGCCGCGGCCTCGACGACGGCCGGATGGCCCACGGCCGCCGACTCGAGCTCGGCCGGCCCGATGCGCTTGCCCGCGATGTTCAGGGTGTCGTCCGAGCGCCCGTGCAGGAACCAGTAGCCGTCGTCGTCGACGGATGCCCAGTCGCCGTGCGTCCAGACGCCGGGGAACCGCCGCCAGTACGTCTCCAGGTAGCGCTCCGCGTCGCCCCAGATGCCTCTCGTCATCCCGGGCCACGGGCGCTTGCACACGAGCTCGCCGACCTCGCCGCGGAGCGATCGCCCCTGCTCGTCGAACACGTCCATGTCCTCGCCGAGCGCCGGGAAGCCCACGGAGCACGGCTTCGTCGGCGCGAGCATCGTCACCGACAGGAAGCAGGCGCCGACCTCGGTGCCGCCCGAGCAGTTCACGATCGGAATCCGTCCGCGTCCGCACACCCGCGCGTCGAGCCAGTCGTACGGCCCGCGGTTCCACGGCTCGCCGGTCGTGACGACGCAGCGGAGAGAGGACAGATCGCTCTCGGGATCGCCGTATGGGAGCAACGCCCTGACGAGAGTCGGGGAGACACCGAGCATCGTCACCCGCTCGTTCTCCACGGTGCGCCAGACGCGATCGTGCGGACGGTCGGGAGCGCCCTCGAGAAAGACCACGGTCGCACCGCACGCCATTGCACCGACCACCGTCCACGGCCCCATGATCCAACCCATGTCCGTCGAGAACAGCACGCGGTCGCCCGAGCGGAGGTCGGCCTGGTACGCCGTCTCCCGTGCGATCGAGAGCAGGAAGCCGCCCTGGACGTGGAGCGCACCCTTCGGGCGGCCGGTCGTGCCGGAGGTGTAGGCGAGGAGGTACGGCGCCTCGCTCTCGACCGCGACGGGCTCGAGCACGCCGCGCCGGCTCTCGACCACGTCGTGCCACCAGACGTCGCGATCCGGCTCCATCGCACAGTCGCCCGAGCCGCGCTGCCAGACGACGACGCGCTCGACGCTCGGCGCGTCCGAGAGCGCCTCGTCGAGGACCTGTTTCATGGGCACGAGCCGCCCCCGGCGGTAGGACGCATCGGCCGTGATCACGACCTTCGCGCCGGCGTCGGCCAGCCGCGTTGACACTGCGGGCCCGGCGAACCCGGAGAAGATCGGCACCTGAACCGCGCCGACGTGCGCGCACGCGTGCGACGCGATCGCCGCCTCTGGCGCCATCGGCAGGAACGTCCCGACGGCGTCGCCCTGCTCGACGCCGAGCTCGCGGAGCGCCTCGGCGAGGCGTCGCACCTCGTGCGAGAGCTCGGCCCACGTGAGCGCGCGGCGCTCGCCTCCCTCAGGGCGCCCAGACGGCCGCCTCGCGGTCCGGGGTCTCGCGGGCCCAACGGTGCACGCACACCTCGGCGACGTTCAGACGCGCGCCGACGAACCACGTCGTCCACTCCATCCCGCGCGAGTCGTCGAGGACGTCGCTCCAGTCGGAGTCGAGGGGGATCCCGAGGTCGTCGACCACCGCTCGCCAGAAGCGGTCGGGTTCGTCGAGCGAGAGCCGGTGCAGCTCTTCGTACGTCTCGCAGCCGAGCGAGCGCGCGAGCCGAGCGACGTTCGCCGTGGAGAGCTGTTCGTCGGAGGGTTCCAGGCGAAGTCACCCACTGGGCTCTGGCTAGTCTCTGAGGCCATGAGGTCTCGGATCTTCGCAGAGGAAAATCGCAAGTGGCTGACGCTCGCCTCCGTCTCCTTCGGGCTCTTCATGATCATGCTCGACAACACGGTGGTGAACGTCGCGCTGCCCTCGATCCAGCGCGACCTCGGCGCCGATCTCTCCGAGCTCGAGTGGATCGTGACGGGCTACGCGCTGACCTTCGCGTCGCTCATGCTCGTCGGCGGCAAGGTGGCCGATGCCTACGGACGCCGGCGGGTCTTCGTGCTCGGCATCGTCGTCTTCACGCTCGCGTCGCTCATGTGCGGCTTCGCCACGTCGTCGTCGATGCTGATCGGCTCGCGCGTCCTGCAGGGGGCCGGAGCCGCCCTCATGAATCCGGCGACGCTCTCGATCATCGCCGCCACGTTCCCGCCGCGCGAGCGCGGGAACGGCGATCGGCATCTGGGCGGGCACGTCCGCCCTCGCGCTCGCCATCGGCCCGCTCGCCGGCGGGCTCATCACGGAGCACCTCGACTGGAGCTGGATCTTCTTCATCAACGTGCCGATCGGGCTCCTCGGGATCGTCGCGTCGTTCCTCTTCATCGACGAGTCGCGAGACGAGACGCACGCGAGCCTCGACCTCCCTGGCCTCGCCAGCTCGGCTATCGGGCTCTTCGCATTGACATACGGGCTCATCGAGGCGAACACGTACGGTTGGACCTCGGGTCGCATCCTCGCCTCCTTCGTCGTCTCCGCGGTCGCGCTCGCGAGCTTCATCGTGATCGAGCGCCGTCGCCGAGACCCGATGCTCCCGCTCGAGCTGTTCCGCAACGGCACGTACACGGGCGCGAACCTCGTCATGCTGCTTGTGGCCCTCGCGATGTTCGGCGTGTTCTTCTTCGTGTCTCTCTACATGCAGAACATCCTCGGCTACTCGGCCGTGCAGGCCGGCGCCGCCTTCCTGCCGATGACCATGCTGATCATCTTCATCGCGCCGCTCGCGGGGAAGACGAGCGACCGGCTCGGGTCGAGGGGCCTCATGACCGCGGGGATGATCCTCCTTTCGGTCCAGCTCCTCATCTTCTCGCGGCTCGGGGTGGACGCATCCTTCTTCGACCTCCTGCCCGCGCTCGTGATCGGCGGCGTCGGCATGTCGCTCACCATGACCCCGAGTGCGGCGGCCGCGACGCGAAGCGTGCCCGTGGACAAGGCGGGAGTCGGATCGGCGGTGCTGAACTGCGCGCGGCAGGTCGGCGGAACGATGGGCGTGGCGATCATGGGCGCGATCGTGGCCGGGAAAGCCGGAGGCGAACGTACTCCGGAGGCGTTCATGAGCGGCTTCCAGACGGCGCTCGAGGTGGCCGCCGGCATCGCGCTTGTGGGCGCCGTCGTCGCGTACGTCCTCGTCCGCCCGCACGAGGGCGCCGGCGAGCGCGAGCGTGCGGCGCCCGGCCCGGCAGCTACCGAGCGTCGAGTAGTCCTCCGTGGGAGCCGCAGGGCTCACCAGGGGCGAGCTCGAGGCCGCGTACTGCTGGGAGGCGGACGACCGGGTCGCTGGCCGGCCCGGCCTGACCGAGTTTCGCCGGAGGCTGCGGTTCCACCAGGCGCAGTTGGCGCGAGGAGAACGGGCATCCAATCGGCTCGCAGCCGATCGCGCCGAGAGCGCGGGCCGAGGCGCGGAGCGTCGGGAGCCGGCTCCCGCTCGACTACGCCCGCGAGACGGGGGCGAACTTCCTCACCGCTCGCGCCGTCGAAGCGGCGCGTGCGCGCGCGTCGCGCAAGGAGCCGCACCAGAGCTTCGATCACCAGCGGCTGTGGGCCGACCTGCTGTGGTCGCCCGCGCTGGCCGTCAACCTCTTCGGCGACCTCGCCGCTGACGTCGACGTCGCCGACCGGGCCGTTCACGCGTGGTTGCCGGATGCGCCGGGGACCATCAGCGAAGTCCGCTTCACCCACTCGCCCGGCTGGCTCGATCCCGAGTACCTCAACAGCCTGCGCGCGTTCGATGCCGCGTTCGTGCTCGACCTCGGCGGCGGCGAGAACGGCATCGTCGCTGTGGACGTCAAGTACCACGAATGGAGCAAGCCGGAGACCCCGCGGCCCGAGAACCTACGGCGCTACCTCGAGGTCGCGGAGAGATCGGCCGCGTTCGCCCCCGAAGCGACCGCCGGGCTCGAGGGTCGGTCCGACCTCGCCGTCATGTGGCTCGAGCACCTGCTCCTGCTGTCGATGTTGCAGCACCCGAGCGGCCGCTGGACGTGGGGCCGCTATGTCGTGGTCCACCCGGCCGGCAATACCGACATCGCCGACGCGTGCGCCCGTTACCGAGAACTCCTCGCCGACGGCTCGACCTTCTCGTCCATGACGCTCGAGGATCTCCTCGCCTCCGGCGCGCTCCCCGCGCGCACCACTCGCGCCCTGCGCGACCGCTACGTGCCGGCTTGACCTTCCCGCTGAGTGGCCGCCTCGCGTGAGGGCCGAAGGGCGATTTACTCGCCCGTAGGCCAACTGCGGCTGGGAAGTGCGCGGCAGAGGAAGGGGGGCTCGCGGGGGAAACATCGTTTCCCCCCGCGACATGAAAACGCCCCCGGCTGCGGCTCCGGGGGCGTTTCCCGTTCGAGGCGACCCCTTTCCGGGGCTGCGAGCCGGCGAATCGTGACTCTGCGGCCCAGCCACGCTCGTCCTGCGCCCGCCGCGGATCCGGCGGTGGTGCCCGCGCATCCGATCTGGCGTCCGATCGGCTGCGGTGTGGGCCTGACTATAGGAGCCGTGTCTCAAAAAGTCAAGTAGTCAGGTCAAGTGATTTCGGGTACGGTTAGTTCACTCAGATGCGGTAGCCGCGCGCCCCCCAGGTGGGGGAGCGCCGACACCTCGAATCCGAATTGACTGAAACGAGAATGCACCGGACCGCCACGCCGCCCGCGTCGACGTCGGGTGCTCGCCACGGCGAGCGCTCGGCTGCGTCCGCCCGCTCTGCTGCTGCCCGCGTTGGCGAGCGGGTACGCGCGCTGCGGGTGTCCGCTGGGCTCACGCAGAGCGAGCTCGCGGGCGACCGCTTCTCGAAGGAGTACGTCAGCCAGATCGAGCGCGGAAAGACGCGGCCGACGGAGTCCACGATCGCCTGGCTCGCGGAGCGGCTCGGCGTCGATCCCGCCTTCCTCGCGTCGGGCGTGTCCGCCGGTGACCGGGCGCGGCTCGAGGCCGAGCTCGAGCGCGCGGAGGCGCTGTCCGCCTCGCACCGCTACGACGAGGCGGTCGACGCGTTCCGGGCGGCGGCACCCGCCGCGGACGAGCTGGGCGCCGCGCCGATCAGGATGCGAGCGCTCTCGGGCGAGGCGTGGGCGCTGCAGGAGCGCGGGGACGTGCGCCAGGCCACCGAGCTGCTGCAAGCGGCCCGCGAGCTCGTCGAGCGGCCGGAGTTCTCGGACGTCGATCGGGCGGACGTGCTCTTCCGGCTCGCCGTGTGTCGGTACAAGCTCTCGAGCATCTCCACGGCGGTCGCGCTGTTCGACGAAGCCCTCGCACTGGCCGAGCGGTCCCGCCTGCCGGCGGACGCCCTGCGCTCGGACATCCTGCAGTGGCGGTCGCGCTGCCGGCGACGACTTCGCGACTACGTCGCCGCGCGCGACGACGTGGAGCACGCGCTCGAGCTCGCCCAGGTCCTCGGCGACCGCGACGCCATCGCGCGCGCGTACTTCCAGGCGTCGCTGATCGCGCAACGGGAGGGCCACTACCTCTTGTCCCGCAACTACGCACAGCGGGCGAAGGAGCTGTACCAGCAGGCGAACGACGAGCGAAACGTCGGCCGCCTGCACCTCATGCTCGGCGGGCTGACGCTCCTCCTGGGAGACGAGGAGCAGGCGGTCGAGCACCTGAAGGCGTCCTACGCACGGGCGCTCGATGCCGACTCCCCCGCGGACGCCGCGCAGGCGCTCGAGGGGCTCGCCAGGGTGCACCTGAACCGTGGCGACTACGACCAGGCCGAGGATCTCGCGCGGAATGCGCTGGACCTGCTGCAGGGTCGCGAGGACTACCTGCACGAAGTCAGTCCGACGCAGCTCGTACTGGGGCGAGCGTTGCTGGAGCGCGGACGGCTGGACGAGGCGGAAGCGTGCTTCCGGGAGGCCGACGCCGCTGCCGAGCAGATGGCGTCGATCAGCCACCGGACGGAGGCGTGGGTCGCACTCGGTGATCTCGCGGCGCGTCGTGGCGACGACCGCGGGGCCGCACGTCTCTACCGGAACGCCGCAGAGGCGCTCCAGGAAATCCGCTTCTGAGAGAGAGGAGGTCGCCGTGAAGCCGAGACTGCTACTCCTGCTCGTCAACCTCGCTCTGCTGGTCGCGTGGCTCGGGCCCAGCGTGGCCCAGCGCTCCTGGCCCGACGGCAGCTAGCCGGCCCAGGGCTAGACTCGGGCGTGTATGCGCCTGCGCCCCGCCGCGGCACTGGCCGTGCTGTCGTGCCTGCTCCTCTCCGGCTGCGGTGGAGCGGGCGGGAGCAGCGAGACGGCGGCGTCGGGAGGCGAGACGCTGGAGCAGCTCTGGCGTGCCGAAGGCGAGGACGTCGCCGTCGTACCGGGCACGCAGAACTACGTGCCCGGGAACGTGCGGGTGTCGTTTCTCGTGATCGACGGCCAGGGCCGTGCCGTCACGCTCCCGACCGCGCGTGTGTGGGTCTCGGACGGGCTCGACCGGCGGCCGTTCCTCGAGACCGAGGCGAAGATCGAGCGCATCGGGATTCCCGGGGGTGAGACGGCCGACGCGACGCACATCTACGTCGTCCACCTCCGGCTGCCCCGGGTGGGGAAGTACTGGCTCCTCGCCGAGCCCGACGGCGGCCCGAAGAAGGTCCAGGCGCTCGGCAACGTCGTCGTGGTGAAAGACGATCCGCCGCTCGACGTCGGAGACCGTGCACCGGCGTCGGCGACGCCGACGCTGGCCTCGACCCACGGTGACGTCTCGGCCCTCACGACCCGGACACCCCCGGACCGGAGGCTGCTTCGCTACTCCGTCGCCGGGGCGCTCGAAGCGCATGCGCCGTTCGTCGTCACGTTCGCGACGCCGAAGTTCTGCTCGAGCCGCCTGTGCGGGCCGATGGTGGACGTGCTCGACGACGTCGCGCAGAAGTTCGCGGGCACGGGCGTCCGCTTCGTGCACGTGGAGGTCTACGCGGGCAACGATCCGGCGAACGGCTACAACCGGTGGATGAAGCAGTGGGGGCTCGAGACGGAGCCCTGGACCTTCCTCGTCTCCCGGCGCGGGGTCATCGTCGCCCGCTTCGAGGGGAGCGTCTCGGTCGAGGAGCTCGAGGCCGCGGTTCGCGCGAAGCTCGCGCCCGCCTAGCCGTCGTCAGACTGAATCGCCGAGACGTTCGACGACGATGTTGGGCACGCGCGCCACAGGGCTCAAGGCGAGAACGGCGCGGACGAGGGTCGCGATGTCCTCGGGCTGGATCTGCTCCTCGTCCGGAAGCCCAGTCCACTCGGTCATTCGCGTCGCCACGAAGCCGGGCGAGATCGCGGTCGCGCGGACACCGTGCACCTCTTCCTCCCGGTTCAGCGAGTCGGTGAACGCGATCAGAGCCGCCTTCGTCGCGCCGTAGACCGCGAGCCCCGGGGTCGGGATCGTCCCGGCGATCGAGGCGAGCGTGATCACGTGACCACGCGCCGCGCGCAGGAGCGGGAGCGACTCCCTGGTGACGACGAGCGTCGCCTGCAGGTTGACGTCGAGCTGGAGCGCGATGCGCTTCGTGTCCTGGTCGGCGAACGCCCCCCCGATCCCTATCCCCGCCGAGTTCACGAGCACGTCCATGCCGCCGTGGCGGTCGGAGTGGGCGGCGACGACGCGTGCGCATTCCTCGGGCTCCGCGAGGTTCGCGGGCACGGCCAGCGCGTCGAGCTCCGCCGCAGCAGCCTCGAGCGGCTCGGGGCGGCGGGCGACGAGCGTGAGCGCGAATCCGTCCTCCCGCAGCGCGCGCGCGATCGCGAGCCCGATGCCCGACGAGCCTCCAGTTATCAACGCCGACCTCACGCCGGGCGAGTCTATGACGTAGCTCCACGGCGAGAAACGCCTATCCGTCGAGACGCTTTCGCGGCCGAAGGGCGATTCATTCGCCCGCAGGCCAAGCAACGCAGCGGCAGTGCAGGGCAGTGCAGGGCGGGGTCATGGGGGGAAACGTCGTTTCCCCCCATGCAGAGGAAGGGGGGCAGGCGGGGGGAAACATCGTTTCCCCCCGCCATCTCTACAGTGTTCGCCGTGGAGACGGTCGCCCTCACCTCGCTCGCGCGAACGGGCGGGTGCGCCGCGAAGTACGCGGCCGGGCGGCTCGAGACGCTGCTCGCCGGAATCGTCCCCGCGGACGCGGAGGACCTCCTGGTCGGTCTCGACCCTGCGGACGATGCCGCGGTCTACCGACTCGACGCGGACCGGGCCATCGTGTTCACGGTCGACTTCTTCCCACCCCTCGTGGACGACGCCAGGACGTTCGGCGCGATCGCCGCGACGAACGCGCTCAACGACGTCTTCGCGATGGGCGGGCTGCCGCTGCTCGCGCTTTCCGTCGCCGCGTTCCCGGAAGAGCTTCCGGTCGAGCTGCTCGCGGACATTCTCGCGGGCGCCGACGAGCGCGTGCGCGCGGCCGGCGCGATTCTCGCGGGCGGGCACACGATCCGCGATGCGGAGCCCAAGTACGGGCTCGCGGTCGTCGGAACGGTGCACCCCGATCGGATCTGGCCGAAGGCGGGCGCCAGGCCGGGCGACGTTCTCTTCCTCACCAAGCGACTCGGCACCGGCATCGTGCTGCAGGCGCAGAGCGAGGGTGCGGCTCCTCCCGGGTCGCTCGACGCCGCGGTCGCGTCGATGATCGAGCTGAACAGGGACGCGGCCGAGTTGCTTCGACCCTTCGAGCCGAACGCGGTCACGGACGTCACGGGATTCGGACTGCTCGGTCACGTCCACGAGCTCGCCTCGCGGAGCGCGGTTCGCGCGATGCTCGACGCCGACGCGTTGCCCGCCCTTCACTCCGCGCGGGAGCTCGCCGCCGCGGGCGTGCGCACGGGTGGAGACCGTCGGAATCGGGAGTTCGCAGGCTCGCACGTCGAGAGCTCGGCCGACGACGTCGCGGAGGCGCTGGCCTACGACCCGCAGACGGCCGGCGGCCTCCTCGTCTCGGTTCCCGCGGCGCGCGCTGCCGTGCTCGAGGCGACGTTCGCCGGAGCCGAGCTGTTCTGCGCGCGGATCGGGCGGATCGAGGAGGGCGCGGGAGTGGTGCTCCAGTAGTGGCCGTCGCGGCCGTTCGCGTTCGCGCGCTCTCGGCGCAGGCGTTCTTCCGGCTCGCCCTCGCCTCCTGCATCGCGCTCTTCCTCGTCATCACCTCTGGGGCCTTCGTGCGGCTGACGGGCTCGGGCCTCGGGTGCGACAACTGGCCGCGCTGCGGCAGCAAGCCCTACCCGGAGCAGGGCTTCCACGCGTTCGTCGAGTTCGGCAACCGCATGGTCGCGCTCACGGGCATCGTGCTGACGCTCGTCACGTGGCTCGCCTCGCGCCGCCTGCCCGAGCTCTCGCGCTGGGCGAAGCGCGGAGCGCTCGGTGCGTTCCTCGTCGCAGCGGCACAGATTCCGATGGGGGGAATCACCATCCTGCTGGATCTCCATCCGCTGGCCGTCATGACGCACTTCCTGCTCGGCCTCGCGTCGTTCGCGCTGACGCTCGTCGTGGCAGTCGAGGCGTGGAGCTTTCGGGACGGGCTGGCGCCTGCCGCGGGGCCTCGCTGGCTCCGGCTCTTCGTGACGTGCGCAGGGCTGCCCGTGTGCGCGATCCTCATCGTCACCGGCGCGGTCGCGACCGCATCGGGGCCGCATCCGGGGTCGAGCGACGACGTGAAGCGTCTCGGGCTCGGGATCGTGGACACCGTCTACGTGCACGTTCGCGCGGCGGCCGTCTTCGGCGTCGGGGTGCTCCTCGTCGGCTGGCTCCTCCGTCGCTACTGCCGCGGCTATCCCGGGCTCTGGCGGATCTGGGTGAGCCTGCTGGGCGTGCTCGTCGCCCAGGCGATCGTCGGCGAGGTGCAGTACCGCAACGCCCTGCCGTGGTGGCTCGTGCTCGTCCACGTCGCTCTCGCGGCGTCGATCTGGGCACTGAGCCTGGCGCTCGCGTTCACGCTCTGGCGTCCGCCTCGCCCGCTGACCCGGGAGTAGGCTTGCCCGGTGGCCCGGGAGCTGCGCATCTACGACCGGCCGTCGACGCTCGAGCGTCCGGTTCTCATCGGCGCGTTCCGCGGCTGGAACGACGGCGGCCAGGCCGCGACCCTCGCCGCCGGCTACCTCGCGAAGCTCTGGGGAGCGCGGAAGTTCGCGGACATCGACCCGGAGCTCTTCGTCGACTTCCAGGCGACGCGGCCGCACGTCTCGCTCGAGGAGGGTCGGACGAGGAAGATCGAGTGGCCCGAGAACACGTTCTTCCGCGCCAGCATTCCCGGCGCGAACCGCGATGCGATCCTGCTCGTCGGCGTCGAGCCCAACTATCGCTGGCGGACGTTCAGCGAGATCGTCGCCGACCTCGCTCGCGAGCTCGGCGTGGAGCTCGCGGTGACGCTCGGCGCGCTCGTCGCGGACGTGCCGCATACGCGCCCGTCGCCCGTCACCGGCGCGGCCACCGATCCTCACCTCGTCGACGAGCTCGGACTGCAGCTCTCGCGCTACGAGGGGCCGACGGGAATCGTCGGCGTGCTCCTCGACTCGTGCCGACGGGCCGGGATCCCGTCGGTCAGCCTCTGGGCCGCGGTGCCGCACTACGTTCAGCTGGCTCCGAGCCCGCCGGCCGCGAAGGCGCTCTGCGAGCGGCTCGGCGGCGTCCTCTCGACGGACATCGACGTGAGCGAGCTCGAGGAGGCGTCCGACGAGTACGTCGACCAGGTTTCGCAGGCGGTCGCGACGGATGCGGAGACCGCGAGCTACGTCGAGGAGCTGGAGCGGCGCGCCGACTCGCTCGAGCTGCTCGAGGACTCGGTGGACCTTCCCTCGGGCGAGGCGCTGGCACAGGAGATCACGCGCTTCCTGCGCGAGCGCGAGGACGACGGCGAGACGCCGGAGTCAGGCGGGCCAGGCTAAGGCGCTAGGCCGCGTCTTCCGACGACTCGTCGAGCTGCGGCTCGTCCGCCGGCTCGGCCCGTGCGAGCGGAATCGGGTCGGCGGGAGTCTCTCCCGCTGCGCCGTCCGTCGCGGGTGACTCCATGGGCGGGGTGGCGCCTTTCCGCTTTCGGCGACGGCGGCGGGACTTTCGCGCGGTGAGCTTCGGCGCCGGGAGGTTGTCGGCGAGAGCGTTCGCGATCTCGTCGATCGTCCCGAGCTCCTCGCGCGCATGGTCGAGCGCGGAGTTCGCGCGCGGCGTGTAGCCGTCGGCGGAAGCGAGGAGAGCTGCGCCGACCGGAAGCGGCATCTCGCCCGCGACGTGGACCAAACGCTTGACGTTCTCCTCGTGCCGATGCCCGCGCGAGTTGGCCGCGGCGCCGAGCAGCCGCTTCGCTTCCGGGAACTCGGTCGAGACGCGTCGATCCTGCACCTTGCGCGTCGCGCGCGCGAGCCTCCACGTCCAGCGCGCGAGGATCTGCTCCGGAGCGAGGGGCTTTCCCTCGCCGATCGCCCGCAGGAGGACGCGGACGCCGGCGGATCGATCCTTCTCCCAGGGCGGCGCCTGCGTGACGAGGGTGACGAGGTCGTCGAAGTCCGCGCGGTCGACGGGCGTCGCGACGCGATCCATGAGCGCCGTCATGCGGAGCCGCCGATTCGGGTTCTCCGCGGCGCACGTCGACAGGAACTGCTCGAGCGCCCCCTTGTCCGCGCGGCCCTCTGCGAACTTCTTCGCGAACTCGGCGCGCTGGTCGAACCGGATCTGCCGGCCCGCGATCGTCGCCCAGAACCGCTGCTCGTCGTCGTCCAGGTACTTGGGGTCGATCCGCTGCCACTCGCGCTGGATGACGTTCAGCCGTCGCGCGACGTCCGGCGTGACCGGGACGAGCCATGGCACCGGCGAGAGCTTGCGCCGCGCGCGCCGCTGCTGGCGACGCCGCGGGGCCGGAGTGACGCGTGCTCCCTCGCGGTAGAAGTCGGAGTCGAGGAGCGCGTGCAACGAGACGACGCGCTCCGAGTGGGTCGCGCCCTTCGGCACGAAGTCGACCACCACGCCGGCTTCCTTGCGCGGGTGGATCCGCATGATCCGCCCGATCCGCTGCTGGTAGACGCGGCGCGAGGCGGTCGGCGCCAGGTGCATGCACACGGTCGCGCGCGGCGAGTTCCACCCCTCGGCGAGGAGCTGGGCGTTGATGAGGACGTTGATCTCGCCGCGCTCGTAGGCGGCGAGGGTCTCCGCGAGGCGTGCTGGGGGCGTACGCCCCGAGACCGCCTCCGCCTTCAGCCCAGCGGCGCGGAATTCCTGCGCGAGGTTGTACGCGTGCTCGACTCCGGCCGCGTACACGATGCCCGGCGTCGCCCCGAAACGCTCGCGATAGAGGCTGGCGGCCGCCTGGTTCAGCGCCTGATGGTCGAGGGCTGCCGCCAGGGCATGCTCCTCGAAGTCGCCGCCGACGACGGGGACCGAGTTGATCGCCGCCGCGGGAGGCACGCGGAGGCAGCGGAGCGGCGCGATGAGGCCGCGGCGGGCGGCGTCGCCGAGCGGGAGATCGTCGACCGAGGCCGGGAACACGTCCGAGACCTGCTTCGCGATCAGCTGCTCGGTCGCCGTCATTCCGATGAAGAGCGGCTCCGGGAACGCACGGATGGCCGCGCTCGTCTTCTCACCCAATGCCGTGTGCGCCTCGTCGCAGATGACGAGGTGGTAGGCGTTGCGGTCGAGCTCGGAGCCGTGACGCGCGAACCACGCGTACGTCTGGATGGTGATCGGGGCGTCGCCCGGCGGCTGCTGTCCGGCGAGGATCGCGTCCGTGAACCGGCTGCCATAGCCCTCCGTCGTCAGGTCGCGCTTGAACTGGGAGACGAGGAGGCGGCGGTGCGTGAGGATGAGGATCCCGAGGTGGCGAGCGGCCTCGACGAAGCCGGCCGCCGCGATCGTCTTCCCCGACGCCGTTGGGTGGCGGAACCGGTACCGGCGCGCTGCGCCCGGGTCGGTGCCTGCGAGCTCGGCCTCCGCATCGTCCTCGTCGGTGTAGCCGGCGTCGACGTCGTCGTCCGCCTCCTCGTCCAGATCGACCGCTTCGGCGTGCGCGCCGTTGCCGGAGCCGTTGCCGTTCCCGTTCTCCTCCGCCGCGCGCTGCGTCGCGGCGATCAGCTCGGCGAGCATGCCCGCGAGGGCGTCCACCTGGTGCCTGCGGAGCTCCGTACCGGCGGCGGTGTGTGGCGGGTCCTCCGTGAGCACGCGCTCGAGCCCGAGCATGAGGCCGTAACGCACCTTCCAGCGAGCCGACGGAGACGACAGCCCCGCCTCGATCTCCGCGAGGGCGTCGTCGAGTGCAGCACGGCGCGCGGTGCCCGGAGCGAGGGCCTGCGCCGGATCCTCGTCCGGCGCCAGGAACGGCTCGCCGAACCAGGACTCGGCGCGCTGCGCCGCGGCAGTCAGGTTCTCGGATGTGTCAGAGGTCAGCGCCGGGATGGTCGTCGCCCCGATGGTCGTTGCATCGTGCATTCACGCAGCACGTGTATCCGTGCCGCTCCTTCCGAAGAGTTGACGCTCGCGTGTACGCCGGCGAGCGGTACTTCTCGGAGCATACCTCAGACGCCGGCTCGAAACCGTGTAGCGGTTACGGACCGGCGGGCGTCACCTCGGCCAGTGGACGGCCGACGACGCGCTGCGACACGCCGGTCTGGTCGAGGTGCTTCGTGATCCCACCGAGCCAGAACGGGAAGCCGGCGCCGAGGAGCAGGCACGTGTCGACGTCCGCGGCCTCCGCGACCACGCCTTCCTCCAGGATGTGGCGGACCTCGTCGGCGAGCGCCTCGAGGACCGCCTCGTGCAGCTCGTCGACCGTTCGGCGTGCGTCCTCGACGACCACCGGCTCGCCCCCCTCGGCGAGGCTCTCGAGTGTCGCCGAGAGCGGGAAGCGGACGGGCCAGGCGTTGTGCAGCTGATGGCGGACGTGATTCGCCACCTTTGGCCCGACGAGCTGGAGGAGAACCGACGGAGCCATCGGCAAGCCGAGGCGGAGAACGGCCTCGTCCGTCTCCTCGACGGTGTTGCCGCGGTCGAGCGCCTGCGTGAGCACCGAGCCCTGGCGCCCGAGGAGGCGGTTCACGACGAATCCCGGGGCGTCACGCACGAGCACCCCGGTCTTGCGCAGCTTCGCCGTCACCGCCCAGGCGGTCGCGAGTGCGACGTCGTCGGTCTGCGGCGTCCGCACGAGCTCGACGAGCGGGAGCACTGCGACCGGGTTGAAGAAGTGCATCCCGACGAGACGCTCCGGGTGCCGGAGCCCAGCTCCCATCTCCGTCACGGACAGCGACGACGTGTTCGTCGCGAGGACGCACTCGGCGGACACGACCTTCTCGAGCTCCGCGAAGACGTCCTTCTTCACCTCGAGCTCCTCGAAGACCGCCTCGAGGACGAGGTCGCAGCCAGCGAAGAGCTCCCAGCCGGTGCCGCCCGTCACGAGTGAGCCGAGGAACCGCGCCTTGCCTTCGGCGAGGCGGCCGCGGCGAACGAGCTCCGCGAGCTCGTCGCCGATCCAGGCGCTCGCCTCGTCGACCTGCTCCTGAGCGAGGTCCCGCAGCACGACCGGAACCTCGAGGCGCCTCAGTGTGAGGAGCGCGAGTTGACGGGCCATGAGCCCGGCCCCGACGATCCCGACCCGCTGCACGCGTCGCGGCTCCGTCGCGGGGACGCCTACGCCGCGCTTCGCGCGACGCTCGACGAGCCCGAACGCGTAGACGGACGCCTGAGCCTGCGGACCGGGGAGGAGCTCTGCGAGAGCGTCTTCCTCGGCGCGGTAGCCCTCGTCGAGCGACCAGGTCGCCGCACCCTCGATGAGGTCGAGCGCCCGGTACGGCGCCGGAGTCGCGCCGTGCACCTGGCCGTCGAGCCGCGAGCGGGCCTTGCGGCAGACCTCCTCGGCGTCGGCGAGATCCGCGCTCGGCCGGCGCTTGCCCGCGCCTTCCTCCACCTTCCCGAGGAGAAATGCGAGCGACTCGTCGACGAACTCGACCGGGTCGAAGAGAGCGTCCGCGAAGCCGGCGTCGTATGCCTGCGGCCCGCTGAGCATCCTGTTCTGGCGGAGCGGGTTCTCGACGATGAACGTCACCGCCTGCTCGGCGCCGACGAGCTGCGGGACGAGCTGCGTGCCGCCCCAGCCCGGGATGAGGCCGAGGAAGACCTCGGGGCAGGCGAAGTGCCGGACGGCGGAGGAGATCGTCCGGTAGTCGCAGTGCAGGGCGATCTCGACCCCACCCCCCAGTGCCGCGCCGTTGACCGCGGCGACGGTGACGAAGGGGAGGTCGCGGAGTCGGCCGAAGAGCTCGTGGCCCGCCTGGCCGCCGAGCCGAGCGCGCTCGGGAGTGATCTCGCCGAACTCGTCGATGTCGGCTCCCGCCGCGAAGACGAACGGCTTGCCGGTGAGGAGGAGACCGCGCCAGTCGCGCGTCCGGAGCCGGTCGAGGACCCCTTCGAGGGAGCGCAGCGCAGCTTCGCCGAAGGTGTTCGGTCTGCGCCAGTCCTCGCCGTTGTCCATCGTCACGAGCGCGACCGGGCCGGCGCGCGTGTCGACTCGCTGCAGCTTGAACTCCGTCGTGCTACTCACTCCTGGAGGTTCTCCCAGAGGATCGCGGCGCCCATGCCGAGGCCGATGCAGAGCGCCGTCAACCCGTACCGCGAGCCCGGGCGGTCGCGGAAGCCGCGGGCGAGCTGCGCCATGAGGCGCACGCCGGTCGCGGCGAGCGGATGCCCGCAGGCGATGGCGCCGCCGTACGGGTTCAGGCGTGGATCGTCTGGGGCGACGCCCATGCCCTCGCACCAGCTGAGCACCTGGACCGCGAAGGGCTCGTTCAGCTCGAAGACGTCGACGTCGTCGACGGCGAGCCCCGCGTGCTCGAGCGCCCGCCGAGTGGCGGGCACCGGCCCGAGTCCCATGAGCTCCGGCTCGACTCCGGCGTAGGCGAACGCGACGAGGCGCATCCGCGCCTCGAGTCCGAGCTCGGCGGCGACACTCTCCGAGGCGATCAGCGCGGCCGTCGCACCGTCCGTGAGCCCTGCGGAGTTCCCCGCCGTCACGCGGCCTCCGGCACGGAATGGCGTGCGGAGCGTTGCGAGCGCCTCCAGCGTCGTGTCCGGGCGCAGGAACTCGTCGCGCTCGGCGACCTGCCACCCGTCGTCGGTGAAGACGGCCATGGGCACGACGATCTCGTCCATGACGCCGTCGTCCCACGCTTTCCCCGCCCGGCGCTGGGACTCGACCGCGTACGCGTCCGACGCCTCCTTCGTGAGATTCGGGAACGCGTCGTGGAGGTTCTCGGCGGTCTGGCCCATGACGGCAGCGGACTCGTCGACGATGCGCTCGGCGACGAAGCGCGGGTTGAAGTCGACGTCGGCTCCCATCGGGTGGTGGCCCATGTGCTCGACGCCGCCCACGAGCACCACGTCGGCGGCGCCCATCGCGATCTCCCCGGCGCCTGCCGTGGTCGCCGTGAGCGCCCCCGCACACATGCGGTCGACCGCGAACCCGGGCACCGACGAAGGCAGGCCCGCGAGGAGTGCGACCGCTCGGCCGAGCGTCAGACCCTGGTCGCCGACCTGCGCGGTCGCGGCGAAGACGACGTCGTCGATTCGCTCGGGTGGGAGCCCGGGGTTGCGGCGGAGGAGCTCCCGCACGGCCTTGACGGCCATGTCGTCGGCCCGCGTGCGCGCGAACAGGCCGTCCGGGCCGGCGCGCCCGAAGGCGGTGCGGACGCCGTCGACGTAGACGACCTCGCGGAGCTCGGGCACGGCGAGACGATACTTCCGCCACGATGGGCGACTGGGAGGTTCAGGCCGAGAGGGCGCAGCGCCGCTACGAGGACGGCGCCGCGCGGCTGCCGTCCGAGCCGGACGAGCGCCAACGCCAGCTCACGCGCATGGGGAACGCCGCCTGGGCCGCCGGCCTGTCGCTGCTCATGTCCGGTCGGGTCGAGGAGGGACACGAGTGGCTGCTGCGAGCCGCCGAGACGTACCGGCGCAGCTGGCCGGACGCGCCGCCCGGAAGCTGGGGCCGGCCGATCGGCGCCATGAAGTCCCGGCTCGTCGCCGGCGACCTCGAGGGAGCTCGCGCTGACGCAGGCTGGGCGCTCGACGCCGGCGCAGCCACGTCGGAGAGCCCCATCGGCCGCTACGCGGCGGCGCTCGCTCTCCTCGTGCTCGGGGAGGACGAGCAGGCGGCGACCGCGACGGCGAGCCTCGCGGGCGCGGACGCCATTCCCCCAGCCGTCACCGAGACGCTGAGGGCACTCGCCGCGCGCGACGCGGGGGCGTACGAGCTTGCGATCCGCGCGCTCCTCACCGACTTCGAGGGGCGCGGCGACTTCCTCGAGGACACGCGAGTCGCGGACACGGTGCAGGCGCTGCAAGCGCTCGCCGCGGAGCGCGGACTCGCTGTCGCGCTCGAGTCCCCGCTTCTGCCGAAGGCCGGCTAGCCGTCGGAGGCGAGCTCGCGGGCGCGCACCATCGCCGCCTGGATCGCGTTGAGGAAGGCCGCACGGACGCCGGCCATCTCGAGCTCGCGGATCGCGGCGATCGTCGTGCCGCCCGGGGAGGTGACCATCTCGCGCAGCTCGACCGGGTGCATCTTCTCGTCGCGGAGCTGCTTCGCGGTCCCGAGCATCGTCTGCACGACGAGCTGCGTCGAGATCTCGCGCGAGAGCCCGAGGAGGATCCCCGCCTCGATCATCGCCTCCGCGAGCAGCGCGAAGTACGCCGGCCCCGAGCCCGAGACGGCCGTGATCGCATCGAGCGCCTGCTCGGGCACCCGCACGACGGCGCCGAGATGCGACAGCGCTTCCTCGGCGAGGTCGAGGTTCGTCTCGTCGGCGTGCGCACCCGCGGACAGGCCTGCGATGCCCTCGTGCACGGTCGACGGCGTGTTCGGCATCGCGCGCACGACGGGAACGCCGGCCGAGAGCCGGTTCTCGATCCGGGCCGTCGGGATGGCGGCCGCGACGGACAGCACGGTCTGCTCGGGGAGGACGAGCGTCCCGATCTCGCCGAGCAGGCCCTCGATGTCCTGCGGCTTCACGGCGATCACGATCAACGCCGCGCCGGCCGCCGCGTCGCGGTTCGAGAGCGTCGCCTCCACGCCGTAGCGCTCGCGCAGCTCGGCGACGCGCTCCGCGCGACGCGTCGTGGCGGCGACCTCGGACGGCTCGCGCCAGCCCGACGACAGAAGCCCGGAGATGAGGGACTCGCCGATCCTCCCTGCGCCGAGGACCGCGATCTTGCGCGCGTCCACCATCAGCGGAGTGTACGGCGGTGCCGCTCTTAGGCGGCGCGGCGCGCCGCCGAGCGCGCGAGGCGGGCGCGGTCCGTGCTGGCTCCTGGCACGAGCCCGCGTGCGAATCCCGCCAGCAGGAAGATGCTGGCGAGGCCCTTCCACTCGCCGTACGGCTCGAACAGCTCCGCCGTCTCGCCGGGATCCGGCCAGCGGCCGCGGAGCGAGGCGAGGAGCTTCACGAGGGCGAGGTCGTCCACGAGGCCGGCGTCGAAGCGACCGAGCCCCTGCAGCGCGACGACTCCGACCGACCACGGGCCGATCCCTCGCTCGCGCCCCAGACGCTCCAGCGGATGCGACGTCGTCCGCAGCGCCTCGAGGTCGATCGTCCGCGCGAGACGGGTCAGGGTCGCGGCTCGACCCGCCGTCAGGCCGCAGCCGGTCAGACGCGCGGGCGCGAGTCGTCGCAGAGCATCTCGCGTCGGGGGATCAGTGCCGCACGCCCGGAGGACGGAGCGCTCGATCTCGAGCGCTCGCGACGCCTGGATCAGCTGGCCGCACACCGCCCGGACGACCGCGTGCGTCACCGTTGCCTTCCTCAGGGGTCGCAGGCCGCGCAGGTGCCGCACGGACGGGCCGAGGAGCGGATCGCGGACGAATGCGCGATGGAAGCCGGTCGTGTCGTCGTCGAGGGCGAGCATGAAGCGCGCATGCTCGACGGCGCCCTCGCAGGAGGCACGGAGGACGACCCGGCCGTCCGGCAGCTGCCGGGCCGAGGCCCATCGGCCCTCGGTCAGGCGTGCGTTCCAGGTCGCGGTTCGCGCGGTGAGCCGGAGCGAGTAGGGACCGACCGCGCGGAGCACCGCCTCGAGCATCGGGCCAGCCTACTCGCCACCGCGGACCGGATACTTACGCCCGATGCGGCTCGCCGACGCCATCTCCCTGCGCTCGCGGAGGCGGAAGCTCCGCCTCTTCCTCGACGAGCTGCAGCCAACGGCGGCGACCACCGTGCTCGACGTCGGCGCCGACGAGCTCTCCTTCGGCGAGGGCGGCGGGTGTCGCACGCTCAACTTCTTCGAGGAGCACTACCCGTGGCCCGAGCGCATCACCGCGCTCGGGCTGCAGGACGGCGAGGGGTTCCGTGCTCGCTACCCGGGCATCCGCTACGTCCAGGGCGATGCGTGCGCCCTTCCTTTCGGTGACGGGGAGTTCGACATCGTGTTCTCGAATGCGGTGGTCGAGCACGTCGGCGGGCGAGAGCGTCAGCGCCAGTTCGTGCGCGAGGCGCTCCGTGTCGGGCGGAGCGTGTTCGTCACGACTCCGAACCGTCACTTCCCCGTCGAGGTGCACACGGGTCTTCCGCTCGTCCACTGGCTGCCCGACTCGCTGGCGCACCCGGTGTATCGCGCGGCCGGGAAGGACTTTGCGACGGAGGTGCGGCCCCTCACGCGCACCAGTCTCAGGGCGCTTTTCCCCGGACGCGTCCGCATCGTCAACCTCGGGCTCACGCTGGTGGCGATCGTCGATTAGCGCGCGCCGGTTCACCGCGGTCGCGTTCGGCGTCCTCGTCATCGGGCTCACCCTTCACAACGTCGCGATGGCGCAGCTCTGGGATCTCGGAGTGCGCGGGTCGGCGCTCGACGTCGTCGCGGCGTGGAAGGAGACGTTGCTCCTCGTCGCGCTGCTCGTCGTCGCCTGGCACGTGCGGCGCCGTCCGAGCGTGAAGATCGCGGACGTTCTCGCGGCGAGCTACGCGGTGATCGTCCTCGTCTACGCGGCGATCCCGCAGCACGTCCTCGGCGGCGAGGCGACGACGCGCGGCGAGCTCCTGGCCATGCGGCACCACCTCCTGCCGGTTGCCGCCTACGCGCTCGGCAGGATCGTGTGGACGGCGTGGGGAGAACGCCGCCAGCTCGGAGGCCTGATCGCGCTCTCGGCCCTCCTCGTCGCCGCGGTCGGCCTCCTCGACCTCGCGCTCGTCTCCCTGCAGGCGTGGCGCGACTCGGGGGTGCCCGGCTGGTATCGCGAGCAGCTCGGGCTCGACTACCGCGGCCTGTCCGGCCTTCCCGAGAACTGGGTCTACAACACCGGGAACGAGGACAACCCGATCCGGCGGTTGGTGTCGACGTTCCTGTCGCCGCTCGCCAGCGCCTACGTCCTCGTGATCGCGCTGATCTACGTCGTCGGCCGCCCGCTGCGCTGGTGGTCGGTCGGCCTCGCGCTCCTCCTCTATGTCGCGCTCCTCTACACGCATACCCGCGCGGCGCTCGGCGCGCTCGCGCTGGGGCTCGTCGTGCTCGCGCTCGCGCAGCGGCGCGTCCTCCCGCTCGCGGTGGCGGGCGCCGCCGTCGCCGCGGCCGCGCTGTTCCTCGTCGCGTATCCGACGATCGGGCCGTCCACGAGCTACACGCCGGAGGAGCTCGAGTTCCTCCGGGAGAACGCGCGGCAGCAGGGCGGCACGAGCAGCGATCCGTTCGCGGGAAACGAGTCGTCGACCGCGAGCCACTTCAGGAACCTCCGCGACGGGATCCGGGTGGTCGTGCGCCATCCGCAGGGCTTCGGGCTCGGGAACGCGGGCGTGACCGCCAAGCGCACGGGGGTGGACGTGCGTGCTGGCGAGTCCACGTACACCGAGCTCGGGGTGGACGCGGGCGTCGCCGGCGCCCTCGCGTTCATCCTCTGGAACCTCGCCGTGTTCGCGGGCCTGCTGCGGAGGGAGTCGTGGCTCGCCGCCGCCTTCGTGGCGGTGCTGGCGATCGGCCTGCAGACCGACGTCATCGGCATCCACTGGATCGCATTCACGGTGTGGGCTGCGGCGGGGTTGACGCTCGGCCAGCCGAGGCGCGTTCGCGGCGTCGACACCTCCGTCCTTCCGCCTGTCGTCGGAGCGGGCGCGGTTGCGTCCCCCACGCCGGAAAGCGACGTCGGCGACGTTGCAGAGGACGCAACGGTTCAGCCCTGAGCGTCGATTCGGTCACGTCCCTCTCGGGTTGCGGGCGTCCAGTGGCGGGCTCGCGAGCGAACGTCGCAAAGTGCGTCAAATTCGTTGCGGCACGACTTGACCGCCGTATGGTCGTCGCATACGTTCCCCTACGCACCGAGCACGGAGCGCGAGTAGGTCGAAGCTCAGCTTGCAGGCTCTACGCGGAAGCGGAAGGTCAGCGGGTCGAGTGGACAAAAGCGCCACCGGCTCGGTGAATTTTTTTGCGCGGCGAGCCGGATACCGTGCTGACGTGCGAGAGCACGAGCCGAGCTCCGAGCAGCCGCGCGACGACCCGCGCGAGCCGTCCGTTCCGAACGAGGTCCGGCGAGGCGAGCGTAGCGTGCGCCTTTCGAACCTCGACAAGCCGTACTGGCCGGAAGCGGGGATCACGAAAGGCGACTTGCTCCGCTACTACCGCGCTGTCGCCCCGGCACTCCTTCCACACCTTCGGGATCGGCCGTTCACGATGAAGCGCTACCCGGACGGCTGGCAGGGCAGGCCCTTCTTTCGGAAGGACGTCACCAACTACGCGCCCACCTGGGTCGAGCGGGTCGCCGTTCGCGTGACGACTCGGGAACCGCACCAGAGCCGCACGATCGAAGTCCCGGTCGTGAACGACGAGCTCGCCCTGCTCTGGATGGTCAACACGGGATGCATCGAGTGTCACACCTGGTACTCGCGCAGCGACAAGCTCGACCGGCCGGACCGGGTGGTCTTCGACCTCGACCCGTCGGAGGACGCGGGCATCGTCGAGACGGTCGAGGTCGCGCGGCTCGTCAAGAAGGCGCTCGACGCCTTCGGCCTCGCCTCGTTTCCGAAGACGTCGGGTGCGCACGGTCTCCACGTCCTCGTGCCGATCGAGCGAAGGCACACGTACGACGACACGCGCCGGTTCGCCACCGGAGTCGCGCGAGCTATCGCAGGCACGCACGCCGACGTGGCCACGACCGAGTGGTCGAAGGCAAGGAGACGGGGCGTCCTGATCGACGCGAGTCAGAACGCACGGGGTAAGACGCTCGCGTCGGTCTATTCGGTGCGGTCGATGCCGGGAGCGACCGTGTCGACGCCCCTCCACTGGGAGGAGGTCGACGAAAAGCTCGATCCGGCGACCTACACGATGGAGGTCGTGCTCGACCGGCTCGACCGCCACGGCGACCTCTACGAGGGTGTCCTGAAGACGAAGCAGCGCCTCGGCCCTGCCATGCGGACGCTCGAAACGTGGGGCTCGACGACGCAGGTAGTTTGACCGGATGGCGGCAGCTCCGATCTCTCCGGGCGTCGATATCGGCCACGTGCACCTCAAGGTCGCCGACCTCGACCGCTCGCTGGGCTTCTGGCGTGACGTGCTCGGCTTCGAGGAGCAAGCCCGCTACGGCGATCAGGCCGTGTTCATCTCCGCAGGTGGCTACCACCACCACATCGGGCTCAACACGTGGGAGAGCCAGGGCGGCTCGCCGCCCCCGCCTGGAACGACGGGCCTCTATCACGTCGCCGTTCGCTATCCGACTCGCGCGGCATTGGCGGATGCCTTGCGTCGGGTCCTCGCCGCAGGCATCCCGCTCGATGGCGCTTCCGACCACGGCGTCAGCGAGGCGCTCTACTTGCGCGATCCCGACTCGAACGGCGTCGAGCTCTACTGCGATCGCGCGGAAGCGGACTGGCCCCGCGACCCGGACGGCTCGCTCGGCATGTTCACGAGACCCCTCGACCTCCAGTCTCTTCTCTCCGAGCCCGAGCTCGACTAGTCACGTGCGCTCCTCGCCGAAACCCGGCTGAGAACCCGCCGCCTGCTAAGGTTTCCGCGTTAAATCAAGAGCGAGTCCGGTTTGCGCGTGCGCTTTCCTTACCCGTTCGTGAGTTTGGTGAGGGAGGTGTTTTCTATGGCAACCGGAACCGTGAAATGGTTCAACGACAGCAAGGGGTACGGCTTCATCACCCCGGACGAAGGCTCGAAGGATCTCTTCGTGCACTTCAGCAACATCGCCGGTGATGGCTTCAAGAGCCTGTCCGAGGGTGCGCGTGTCGAGTACGAGCCGCGCGAGGGTCAGAAGGGCCCCGAGGCGACGAACGTCATCCCCGTCGCGTCGTAACGCGATTTCGCGCCGTGGCCGCGGGAGCGGCCACGGCGCTTCCTCCCCGAGGCAGGAGCTCTGAATGAAGGAGAAGGAAGAGAAGCTCGAGGTCGAGGGTGAAGTGATCGAGGCCCTCCGCAGCCGGATGTTCCGGGTTCGCCTCGACAACGGCCACGAGGCGCTCGGCTACATGGGCGGCCGAATGAAGCGCTACCGCATCCGCGTGTTCCCCGGCGACCGCGTCCGGATCGAGCTCTCCTCGTACGACTTGACCCGCGGCCGCATCGTCTACCGGCTGAGCTGAGCTGTGCTCTGCGCAGGCACGGAATTCGCTAGCGCGAGATTCCGTGCGCGCGAAGATCCCTGAAGCGCCCGCTTCGCGGGCGATCGCAGCGACTCCCGAGCTGAGTTGTGCGCGGCCAGCGGAATCCGCTCGCGCGGATCCCGCTGGCGCGAACATCTCCTGAAGCGCCCGCTTCGCGGGCGATCGCAGCTACCGACAAACGTCTTGAGCGGTCCCGGCAGCGACTCCCGGCCGTCGCGAGGTTCAGCTATACCTGGACTGTGGCTGTAAGCAAGCCCGTCGAGCAGCTCGAACGGGTCGTGATCCGGTTCGCCGGCGACTCCGGCGACGGGATGCAGCTCACGGGCGACCGCTTCACGAGCGAGACCGCCGTCTTCGGCAACGACCTCGCCACGCTGCCGGACTTCCCTGCGGAGATCCGTGCTCCCGCGGGCTCGCTCCCGGGAGTCTCGGGCTTCCAGGTGCACTTCGCCGATCACGACATCCTCACGCCCGGGGACCAGCCGGGCGTCCTCGTCGCGATGAATCCCGCGGCGCTCAAGGTCAACATCGGCGATCTCGCCAAGGGCGGCACCGTCATCGTGAACACGGACGCCTTCAACGAGCGGAACCTGCAGAAGGCGGGCTACGCGGCGAGCCCGCTCGAGGACGGCTCGCTCGGGGACTTCCACGTGCACGCGGTCGCGCTCTCCTCGATGACGGTGGAGGCGCTGAAAGGGATCGACGGGGTCACGTCGCGCGAGGCGGAGCGCTCGAAGAACTTCTTCGCGCTCGGGCTCATGTCCTGGCTCTACCAGCGGCCGGTCGAGGGGACGCTCGCCTTCATCGAGACGAAGTTCGCGAAGCGCCCGGAGATCGTCGAGGCGAACACGCGGGCCTTCAAGGCGGGCTGGAACTACGGCGAGACCTCGGAGGACTTCGCGGTCTCGTACGAGATCGCGCCCGCACGAATCGCGCCCGGCACGTACCGGCAGATCTCCGGCAACACTGCTCTCTCCTACGGTCTCGTCGCCGCGAGCAAGCTCTCGGGGCTCCCGCTCTTCCTCGGCGCGTATCCGATCACGCCGGCGTCGGGGATCCTCGAGGAGCTCGCGGCCCTCAAGGAGTTCGGCGTGCGCACGTTCCAGGCAGAGGACGAGATCGCGGCCTCCGGCGCCGCGCTCGGCGCCGCGTTCGGCGGCGCGCTCGGGGTGACGACCTCGGCCGGGCCGGGGATCGTGCTGAAGTCGGAGACCGTGGGGCTCGCGGTGACGCTCGAGCTGCCGCTCGTGATCGTGGACGTCCAGCGCGCCGGGCCGTCGACGGGGATGCCGACGAAGCCCGAGCAGGCCGACCTGCTGATGGTGCTCTTCGGGCGGAACTCGGAGTCGCCCGTCCCGGTGGTGGCCGCCGCGACGCCGTCGGGGTGCTTCGAGGCGGCGATCGAGGCGGCTCGCATCGCCATCACCTACCGGACGCCCGTGTTCCTCCTCTCGGATGCATACCTCGCGAACGGCTCCGAGCCGTGGCTCATCCCCGACGCGAGCACGCTGCCGACGATCGACGCCGGGTTCGCCACGGCGCCGAACGACGGTGACCGCTTCCTCCCGTACAAGCGCGACGACGCGACGCTCGCGCGTCCGTGGGCGATCCCCGGCACGGCCGGCCTCGAGCACCGCATCGGCGGTCTCGAGAAGGAGGACGAGACCGGGAACGTCTCCTACGACGCGGAGAACCACGACCGCATGGTGCGGCTCCGTGCGGCGAAGGTCGCAGGCATCGCGGCCGGTATCCCGGAGCTCGAGGTCGACGACCCGGACGGCGCAGACACGCTCGTCCTCGGGTGGGGCTCGACGCACGGTGCCATCGGCGCGGCCGCTCGTCGCGTCCGTGCTTCCGGACGCAAGGTCGCGACCGCGCATCTCCGCTACCTGAACCCGTTCCCGCGCAACACGGGCGAGGTCGTCCGCGGGTACGAGAAGATCCTGATCCCGGAGATGAACCTCGGCCAGCTGCGGATGCTGATCCGTGCCGCGTTCCTGGTCGACGCAGCGGGCTACAACAAGGTGCGCGGGCGTCCGTTCCGGGCCGCGGAGCTCGCCGAGGCGATCACGGCGCTGGTGGACCAGTGATGGCCGACGGGAACGGCAACCTCGTGCAGCTGTCCGGGAAGGACTTCAAGAGCGATCAGGAGGTTCGCTGGTGCCCGGGGTGCGGCGACTACGCGATCCTCAACGTCGTCCAGGGCTTCATGCCCGAGCTCGGCCTCACGCGCGAGCGCATCGTGTTCGTCTCCGGGATCGGCTGCGCCGCCCGTCTTCCGTACTACATGCAGACCTACGGGATGCACTCCATCCACGGGCGCGCGCCCGCGATCGCGACGGGGCTCGCGGCGACCCGGCCCGATCTCTCGGTCTGGGTGGTGACGGGTGACGGCGACGCGCTCTCGATCGGCGGGAACCACCTGATCCATGCCCTGCGGCGAAACGTGAACCTGAAGATCCTCCTCTTCAACAACCGCATCTACGGGCTCACGAAGGGCCAGTACTCGCCCACGTCGGAGCTCGGCACGGTGACGAAGTCGACGCCGATGGGCTCGCTCGACCATCCGTTCAACCCGCTGTCGGTGGCGATCGGGGCCGAGGCGTCGTTCGTCGCGCGCGCGATCGACACCGACAAGAAGGGCCTCTCGGACGTCCTCGGCGCGGCGGCGCGCCACCGCGGCTCCGCGTTCGTCGAGATCCTCCAGAACTGCAACATCTACAACGACGGCGCGTTCGACTACGTGCGCGAGGAGAAGGGCAACCGCATCTACCTCGAGGACGGCGCGCGGATCCGCTTCGGCGCCGAAGACGACAAGGGCGTCGTCCAGTACCCGGACGGGACGCTGCGCGTGGTCGACGTAGCCGAGGCCGGCGAGAACTCGCTCCTCGTCCACGACGCCGCGAGCCCGCAGGCGAGCCTCGCGTTCGGTCTCTCCCGTATCACGTACGAGACGGACGGGGCGGTGCCGCTCGGCGTGTTCCGTCGCGTCGAGCGCCCCGTCTACGACGACCTGATGACGGAGCAGCTCGCGGCGGCGCGGGAGCGCCATGGCGAGGGCGACCTGTCGGCGCTCCTCCACTCGGGCGACACCTGGGTCGTCTCCTAGTCTCCTAGCTCTCGCGCAGGAACCGCACGATCCGCGCGGCGATCTCCTCGCCTTTCTCCTCCTGCAGGAAGTGGCCCGCGCCGGTCACGATCTCGGCCGGCCCTGCACCCGGGATCCGCGAGGCTAGGCGCTCGGCCGCGGCGGGCGTGAAGATCGGATCCGAGTCGGAGAAGAGGACGAGCGCGGGGCGCTCCCAGCGCTCGAGACCGTCCCGGACCTCGAGCATCTTCGCCGCGCTCGGGTGGTCGAGCTCGGTGGGCACGAGCTCGGGGAAGGCGAGGACCCCCGCCTTCGACTCGGGAGTGGGGAACGGCGCGTCGTAGCCGGCGAGGACGGCGTCGTCGATCTCGGCCACCGCCGAGATCCGGACGAGCTGGCTCGGGACGAGATCCGCTCCGATCCGGCGCACGAAGTCGCGGAAGCGCAGCCACTCGGGCGACGGTGCGCGCCCGGCGCCGACGCCGGTGTTCAGGATGACGAGTCGCCCCACGCAGTCGGGCCGCTCGACCGCCAGCCGAAGGCCGATCGGGCCGCCCCAGTCCTGGACGACGACGGTCGCCGCACGGAGATCGAGCTCGTCGGCGAGGCGCTCGATCGACGAGTAGTGGAAGTCGTACGAGTAGTCCTC
Organism: uncultured Gaiellaceae bacterium; assembly: GCA_963831285.1. Classification (GTDB taxonomy): domain Bacteria; phylum Actinomycetota; class Thermoleophilia; order Gaiellales; family Gaiellaceae; genus GMQP-bins7. The sequence continues at coordinate 86,784 of CAWHPO010000013.1, forward strand.
GATCCGGGTCGGCTTGTCGGAGCGTCCGAAGCCGAAGTAGTCGGGTGCGACGACGCGCGCGACCGCGGCGAGCGGCGGGATCATCGTCCGGTAGAGGAAGGACCAGGTCGGCTCGCCATGAAGCAGGAGCACCGGATCGCCGCTGCCCTCCTGCACGTAGTGCATGCGCAGGCCGTCCCGCTCGAGGTACGAGGGCTCGAACCGGTAGCCGGGAAGCCCGGCGAAGCGGTCGTCGGGCGTGCGGTACGCCTCCATGTGACGCAGGCTATTCGGTCGCGAGCAGCGGATCGGGGAGCCGGGAGCGGAGCGTGTTGGCGACGGCGATCGTCACGAGCGACGTCGCGCCGGCGACCGCGAACGCGAGCGTCGTTCCGCCGACGTCGGCGAGCCAGCCGGCGAAGAGACCCCCGACGGGCGCCGTGCCGACGAACGCGAACAGGTACAAGGCGATCAGCCGGCCACGCAGGTAGTCGGGCGCGGCAAGCTGGACGAGCGCGTTGGCGTTCGCGGTGAAGAGCGTGAAGGAGACCCCGATCCCGACGAGGATCGCGCCGGCGAGCAACGGATCGTGCACGGGGGCGAGCAGCATCGCGAGCACGCCGAAGGCCGCGGCGCCCGTCGCGAACAGCGTCCAGCTCGCGCGATGGAAGGTCGCCGCGACGAGCGCTCCCGCGAGCGCGCCGGCGCCGAAGGCGGCGGACAGCAGGCCGAATCCTTCCGGCCCCACGTGCAGCGTGTCCGCGGCGAGCAGCGGGACGAGTACGTGGAAGTTGAAGCCGACGGTCGCGACCAGCGTCACGACCAGCAGGATGAGTCGGAGCTGCGGCTCGTGCCACGCGAAGACGAACGCATGCCGGATTCCGCCGACGATCGTCACGGTCCGGTCGCGCACGACAGGAAGGAGCTCGTCCTCCCGCACGATCGCGAGCGCGGTGAGCACGGCGAGGAAGCTGACCGCGTTCAGGACGAAGCAGTAGCCCGTTCCGACCGCTGCGATGACGAGCCCGGCGATCGCCGGGCCGATCACGCGAGAACCGTTGAAGAGGCCCGAGTTGAGTGCCACCGCGTTCGGCAGCTCCTGCGGCCCGACCATCTGGAACGTCAGGGACTGCCGACCTGGTGCGTCGAACGCGAGGGCGATGCCGCCGAGCGCCGCGAGCACGTACACGAGCGGGAGCGTGGCCGTGCCCGTGAGCGTGACCACGGCGAGAGCGATCGAGATCGCCATCGCGCTCGCCTGCGTCCCCATGACGAGCTTGCGCGACTCCACCCGATCTGCCACCACACCTGCCACGAGCCCGAACACCGTGAAGGGAACGAACCGCCAGAAGGCGAGCACGCCGATTGCGAGCGGGGAGCCCGAGAGCTGGATGACGAGCCAGGCGAGGGCGATGTTCTGCATCCACGTGCCCGCGAGCGACACGATCTGTCCGGTGAAGAAGATCCGGTAGTTGCGGTGGCGGCGGAGGCTGCGGAACGTGCGCGCGCGGAGCGCGAACGCGAGGGTCGTCATACGTCTCCCACCAATCGCGCCAGGGCCGGCACCGCGGATTCGATCGCCTCGAGCTCGGACGGCTCGAGCGAGCGCAGCCGATTCGTGAGCCAGGTCGTCCGGCGCGCGCGCACCCGCCGAAGCAGACGGGCCCCGTCCTCGGTCAGCCGGAGGCCGACGCGCCTGCGGTCGTCGCTCGAGCGCACGCGCTCGAGGAGCCCCGCCTTCTCGAGCCGATCGACGTGGCCGGACAGGGCCGGGGCCGAGATGCCCTCCTCCGCGGCGACCTCGGCGAGCGAAAGCCCGGGCCGGATCTTCACGAGCCAGAGGAGTGTCGCCTGGCGTGCAGTGATTCCGAGCTGCTCGGTCTCCTTTCGCAGCTCGCGGGCGAGCCGCAGGAGAACCGGCCGAAGCTCGGCTGCGAGGGTGTCGGGGTTAAGCGTAACGTCGGTAACCATTAACGTGCCTAAGCATACCGGACACTCTCCTGCCGCGCACGGTCCGAGGATCGAGCACGCAGTCGGAGTAGGGTCCGCGCATGCGCGACCCGGAAGCGAAGCAATACGTCCAGACTCTCGTGCTCGCAGCGCTGCTCGGCTTCCCGGTTGCGTTCGCGGCCGTGCTCTTCCAGACCGCGATCCACGACCTCATCCACCTCGTCTGGGAAGTGATTCCCGACGAGCTCGGCTGGAGCGAGCCCTCCTGGTGGTACGTGATCCTCGTACCCGCCCTCGCCGGCCTGCTCGTCGCGGGAGCGGTGCGCTTGCCGGGCCACGGCGGTCATTCGCCCCTCGAGGGCCTCGGCGCGGAGCCGATCCCCCCGATCGTACTCACGAGCATCCTCCCCGCCGCGCTGGCGACTCTCGGGCTGGGGCTCGTTCTCGGGCCCGAGGCCCCTTTGATCGCGCTCGGTCTGGGTCTGGGCGCGCTCGCCGTCAAGCTGCTTCGCTCCGAGGGGACCGGAGCCCAGCTCCTCGTCTTCTCGGGCGCGTTCGCGGCCGTGGCCGCGCTCTTCGGCGGGCCGCTCATCGCCGCGTTCCTGCTCTTCGAGGTGACGGCGGTGAGCGGGAAGATCCCGGCTCAGCAGATCGGGCGCGCGCTCCTGCCCGGGTTCGTGGCCGCGGGGACCGGAGCGCTCGTCTTCACCGGCGTCGCGGATTGGGACGGGCTGCACCAGACGAGCCTCGCGTTGCCTTCTCTCCCGCCGTACGACAGCGTGCGCCTGACCGACCTTGCGTGGTGCCTCGTCATGGCCGCCATCGTGGCCGGGGTCGTCGTCGCGATCCGCCACCTTGCGCATCGCGTCGCGGCGCAGTCGAGGCTCGGGCCTCTCGTGCTGCTGATCGCTGCGGGGCTCGCCGTCGGCGTCCTTGCCGTCGTGTTTCGGGCAGTCACCGACCGCCCGGTCGATCTCGTGCTGTTCTCGGGTCAGACCGAGCTGCCCGCTGTCGTCGCCGAGGGCTCGGCCGGGGTGCTGCATTCTCCTCGTCGTGACGAAGGGGCTCGCCTACGCCGCCTCTCTCGGCGCCGGATTCCGCGGTGGGCCGGTCTTCCCCGCCATTGCGCTCGGCGTGGCCACCGCCGTGGCCGCCGCCAACGTCTTCCCCGGGCTGCATACGACGCCCGCCGTCGCGGCCGGGATCGCCGCCGGGACGACCGCGGTGCTCAGGGTCCCCTTCACGGCCGTTCTGCTCGCGACGCTCCTCCTCGGCCCTTCCGCCGTCGACGTCGCGCCGATCGCGGTTCTCGCGGCTGCGACCGCGTGGGTCGTCGCCAGCGCGCTCCCGAACCCCGAAGATCGTCTGCAGGAGCAACTCGTCGAGGCAGCGCCTGCATAGCGCTATTCGGCTCGGCCTCGAGCTTGTAGCCGACCCCGTAGCGGGTGTGGATGAAGATGTGGCGCGGCGCGCGGCGGTCGACCTTCTCGCGGAGCTTGCGCACGAAGACGTCGACGGTGCGATCGCGATGGGTGGCGCGCCTGCCCCAAACCCGCTGTAGGAGCTCGTCTCGTGTGAGCACGCGGCCTTGCTCGCGCGCGAGGGTATACATGAGTCGGAACTCGGTCGGCGTCAGCCCGGCGCTCACGCCGTCGACGTACGCCTGGACGTTGTCGGGATCCAGCCGGAGCTCCTCGACCTCGATGGCATCGCCGCGCCGCGGCTCCGTCTCGCTTACACCGCGCCGCGCAGCTGCGCGCACGCGTGCCACGAGCTCCTTCATCGAGAAAGGCTTCACGAGGTAGTCGTCGGCGCCGATCTCGAGCGCGTGCACGCGATCGTGTTCGGTGCCTCGTGCAGAGACGACGACGATCGGCGTGCCGATTCCCTCGTCGCGAGCCTCCTCGATCACGCGCCAGCCGTCGATGCCGGGAAGCATGAGGTCGAGAACGCACACGTCCGGCCGTTCGTAGCGGAGCCGGGCGAGCCCCGTCTCGCCGTTGGCGACGCCGACAGCGTCGAAGCCCGCCGACTCCAGGTGCCGCGCCATCCCCCTGGCGATGACGTCGTCGTCTTCGATGATGAGGACCTTCGCCATCGGCGGAACTATGGCGGGAACGGGTCGGATGATTGGCGGTCGGTGGTGAACAGCCGGTGAACAGATGGTGTACACGTTCGTCACGCGACGCGATCGATGGCCGGAGGCCGGCTTTGCCGGCCGGGAGGCGAGCTCAACACCGATCAGTGGCTGCGGAAAGGAAGGGGGGCACGTGGGGGGAAACATCGTTTCCCCCCACGATTCGTTCCCCCCACGACCGGGTTAGCCGTCGGCGTCCGAGTCGGTGTCGCCGTTCTCGTCCGCGTTCTGGTCGGGCGTCAGCGTCACCTCGATGAACACCCGTTCGCAGCTCACGAGCTTCGTGGTGGGACGCTCGGAACGGAGGACGAACGCGGTGTCGTCTCCGCGCCCGCAGTTGAGCACGTCCGGCTTGCCGTCTGCGGCGAGCGCATGCAGCGTGTCGTTGCCGTCGCCGCCGTAGAGGCGGTCGGCCCCCGAGCCGCCGAACAGCACGTCGTCGCCATTGCCTCCCGAGACGGTGTCCTCGCCCTGGTTGCCCGAGACGCGGTCGCTTCCGTCTCCACCGGAGAGGTTGTCGGCGTCCGACCCGCCCCAGATCCGATCGTCGCCGTTCGCGCCCGAGATCGAATCCGAGCCGTGACCGCCGTACGCGGTGTCGCTGCCGTCGCCCGCCTGGACGCGGTCGTCTCCAACGCCCGCGCGGATGAGATCGGCTCCGTCGCGCGCGTAGACGGTGTCGTTGCCCTGGAACGCGTGGATCTCGTCCGACCCGAGCGTGCCGCGAAGCGTGTCGTCGCCTGGCGTGCCGTTGATGACCGCTGCGGACGCGGCGGCCACAGCGATCAGACCGACGACGAGGCCGATCGCGAGTGCAAGCGTCCTGACCTTCATGCGTTCACTCCTTCCGTCGAGGTACGGAAGGGATTCACCGACATGTGAGTTTGGGCGACGTGAGCCGCGAGCAAGCGATTCGCAAACCTTCTGTTAGAACCGCGGGCGTGGCGACCGACGCCGACGCGATCCGGGGACGCGCGCTCGTCGAGGAGAGCCGTGAGGCCGTTGTCGTCCTCGACGAGTCCGACCGCGTCCTCCTCGCCAGCCGGCGTGCGCGGCAGTCGCTCGAGGACCTGCGCGAAGGCCAGCCGCTGCCCTCCGACCTGTTGACCGGGGAGCGCGGCGTCATCCCGCTCGTCGTCCCGTACGAGGTAGGCGGGCGCCGGGAGCGTCTCGTCTACCTGTCGCGTGAAGGCGACCTCGCGGCCTACGAGGAGCTCCGGGCGGGCTTCACGGCCGCCGTCTCGCACGAGCTGCGCACGCCGCTCGCGCGCCTGCTCACCTTGCTCGAGTCGACCGCGCTCCCCGGCGAGGACGTCCCGGCCCTCGTCGACGCCGCTCGCGCCGAGATCGACCAGATCACGGAGCTCATCGACGAGGTGCTCTTCCTGAGCGAGCTCGAGTCGGGCGCGCGGGTCGTCGCGCTCGGGCCGACAGCCGTGAAGCCGGTGCTCGAGGAGGCGCTCGTGGAGCTCGAGGAGCGCGCCGCACGGGCGGGAGTCGTCCTTCGGCTCGAGTGTGCGGACGACGTCGCGCTCGCGATCCGCCCGCGCATGCTGCGAGTCGTCGCCCGCAACCTCGCGGAGAACGCCATTCGCTACGCAGGCCCGGGGGCGACGTTCACTCTCGCGGTGCAGCACGACGACGAGACGATTGCGCTCGCGGGCCGCGACGACGGGATCGGGCTGGACGAGGCCGAGCTACCGCGCCTCTTCGAGCGTTTCTATCGCTCCGACCGCGCGCGCGCCTCTGGAGGCACGGGGCTCGGGCTCGCGATCGTGAAGCACATCGTCACGCAAGCAGGCGGAACGGTGGAGGCGCGAGGCGCGCGTGGCCACGGGCTCGAGATCCGCTGCGAGCTGCCGGCGCCGTCGTAGCTCCCTTCACCGGATCTCCACCACACCCTCACCAGCCGCGCGCACGCGTCGCGCTCAGCGGACGGGAGACTGGGGCCATGGCCTGCCCGACGAAGCGGCGCCCTTGACCATGGTGGAGGAGACGGCCGCGGCCGCCCCGGTCGACAGCCGGCGAATCGCAGAGCTCGCGCGCAGCGCGAGCGACGTCCGCTCGACGGAGGCGGTCTTTCGCATCGACGGCCTCTCTGTTCGCTACGGCGACGCGCTCGCGCTCGAGGGAGCGACCCTCGACGTCCACGAGAACGCCGTCACCGCGTTCATCGGCCCCTCCGGCTGCGGCAAGAGCACCTTCATCCGCTGCCTGAACCGCATGAACGACCTGATCCCGGGAGCGCAGGTGTCGGGCGAGATCCTCTATCACGGGCGAAACCTGTACGCAGCCGAGGTCGACCCCGTCGAGGTCCGGAGGCGGATCGGCATGGTCTTCCAGAAGCCGAACCCGTTCCCGAAGTCGATCTACGACAACGTCGCCTTCGGGCCTCGCATGCTGGGGATGAACAAGGGGCTCGAGGAGCGCGTCGAGCGGACCCTCGTACAGGCCGCGCTCTGGGACGAGGTGAAGGATCGTCTCGAGGAGAATGCTCTCGGCCTCTCCGGCGGCCAGCAGCAGCGGCTCTGCATCGCCAGGGCGCTGGCCGTCGAGCCCGACGTCATCCTCATGGACGAGCCTGCGTCGGCGCTCGACCCGATCTCGACTACACGGATCGAGGACTTGATCCACGAGCTGAAGCGCGAGTACACGATCGCCATCGTCACGCACAACATGCAGCAGGCCGCTCGCGTCGCGGACATGACCGCGTTCTTCAGCGTCGAGGTGCGCGAGGACGGAACGGGCCGGCACGGGATCCTCGTCGAGTACGACCTGACGACGAAGATCTTCACCAACCCGGCAGACAAGCGCACCGAGGACTACGTGACCGGGCGTTTCGGATGAGGACCGAGCTCCAGGCCGACCTCGACTCGCTGGAGGCGAGCTTCCAGGAGATCGGCGATGTCGCGTCGCGCGCGATCCGCGGGGCGGTGGACGCGCTGCGAACGCAGGACGTCGAGCTGTGCGACGAGGTGATCGCATTCGACGACGAGATCGACGACCGGCACCTGGCGATCGAGAACCAGATCCAGCTCGTGCTCGCGCGCCAGACTCCGGTCGCCACCGACCTCCGGCTCGTCCTTGCGCTGCTCCACTCGACGATCCACGTCGAACGCATGGGCGATCAGTGCGTCACGATCGCGAAGCTCACGAAGCTCTCGAGCCACCTCGACACGAAGCGCGCGGTGCTGGACGGTCTCGTGGACATGGGCGAGCGCTGCGTCGAGATGGTTGGGGTCGCGCTCGATGCCTTCGCGGCGAGGGACAGCGAGCAGGCGCACGCGCTGCACGACCTGGACGAGCTCGTCGACCGGGCGAACAGGCAGGTCTTCGACGACGTGCTCGTGTTCGTGCACGACGCGAGCGCGCTCGAGTGGGGCATGCGGCAGATCAGCGTCGCGCGCTGCTTCGAGCGGATCGGCGACAACGCCGTCGACATCGGCGAGCAGACCGCGTTCCTCGTCTCCGGCGAGCTCCGGGAGTTCACCGATGCGTCGCACTGACCACGACACCGCGTCATCCGACGTCGATCAGAGAGAGAAAGGGGTTCGAACTCCATGAAGCGAATCACTCTCGGCGGGCTCGTGCTGCTCGCCGTCCTCGGGCTCGCCGTCCTCGGGGGCCGGACGCAGTCGGCGTCCGCAAAGCCGCAGGCGGACTCGCTCGTAGGAACTGGATCGACCTTCGTGTTTCCGCTCGTCTCGAAGTGGATTCCGGCGGTGGACCAGGCGCTCGGAATCAAGCTCACCTACTCCTCAACGGGCTCCGGGGCCGGGATCGCGCAGATCACCGCTCGCACCGTCGACTTCGGCGCGTCGGACGCTCCGCTCTCGCCCGACCAGCTCACGGCCTGCAAGGGCTGCGTCGTCATTCCGTGGGCACTCGCCGGCATGTCGGTGCCGTACAACATCCCGGGCCTGAACGGCCGGCTCCGCCTCAGCGGGCCCGTCCTCGCGAACATCTTCCTGGGCAACATCACCACCTGGAACGCGTCCGCGATCAAGGCGCTGAACCCGAAGCTGAACCTGCCGAATCTCCAGATCAAGCCCGTATACCGCTCGGACGGCTCGGGCTCGACCTACGCGTTCACGGATTACCTGTCCGCGGTCAGCCCGCAGTGGAAGAACAAGGTCGGCAGGAACACGAGCGTGAACTTCCCGACCGGCACGGGCGCGCGCGGCAGCTCGGGCGTCGCCGGCGTGGTGAAGTCGACCGAGGGCGCGCTCACCTACGTGGACGCGGCGTACTCGATCCAGAACAAGTTCCAGTTCGCACTGATGCAGAACCGCGCCGGCGGCTTCACCACGCCGGGCGTGCGCGGTGTCACTGCTGCACTCTCACAACTTCCGGCGAAGGTGACGAACCTCTCACAGCTGAAGATCGTCGATCCGCCCAAGAGCGCAGGCAAGCGGGCATATCCGATCTCGACGTTCACGTACGTCATCGTCCCCACGGCCTCCGGCGACAAGGCGGCAGACCTGCGCAAGTTCATCTACTGGGCGGTCACCGCGGGCCAGAAGTTCGGCCCGCCGCTGTACTTCGTGCCGCTTCCGAACGCCGTGAACGGCTTCGTCTACCGCGAGATCAAGAAGATCCAGGCAGGGACGTAGGGACGGCTTGACCACGACGACGTACGACGCGACGGCGCCGGAGAGCGATCTCCGGCGCCGTGGCATTCGCCCCGGCGACGTCGTCTTCAAGGGGCTCGCCGTCGCGGCCTCGCTCGCGGCCGCGTTCCTGCTCGCGCTGATCGCCTACAAGGTCCTCCGGCTCGCCTGGCCGGCGATGCAGCACTTCGGGCTCAGCTTCGTCTGGACGAACGCCTGGGATCCGGTGAAGGAGCAGTTCGGGGCGCTCATCTTCATCTACGGGACCGTCGTCACCTCGCTCATCGCGCTCGCGCTCGCGACGCCGCTCTCGATCGCGATCGCGCTCTTCCTCACCGAGATCGCGCCGAGAAGGGTCGCCGCCCCGATCGCGACCATGGTCGAGCTCCTCGCAGCGATCCCGAGCGTCGTGCTCGGCCTGTGGGGGATCCTGGTCTTCGGGCCGTGGGTGCGCGACCACCTCGAGCCCTGGCTGAAGGACGTGCTCGGGTTCCTTCCGATGTTCTCGGGGGAGCCGAACCAGGCGGGAATCCTGCCGGCGGCGCTCGTGCTGACGATCATGGTCGTCCCCATCACCTCGGCCATCTGCCGGGAGCTGTTCATCCGCGTCCCGAGGGAGCTGACGGACGGCGCACTCGCGCTGGGGTCGACGCGCTGGGAGTCGATCCGGGGCGTGATGCTGGCGTACGCAGCGCCCGGGATCGTCGCCGCCGTCCTGCTCGGGCTCGGACGGGCGTTCGGCGAGGCAATCGCCGTGAGCCAGACGATCGGCAACCACAACGCCATCCCGACCTCGTGGTTCGAGCCGGGCGACTCGCTCGGGAGCAAGGTCGCCTCCGAGTACGTCGGCGCGACGAGCCTCGAGCAGGCCTCGTCGATCCTGTACCTCGCGGCGATCCTCATGGTCATCTCGCTCGTCACGAACGTCGCGGCCCAGTTCGTCGTCGTGCGCTTCGAGCGGGCGAGGAGGGGCGTGTGAGCATCGCGTCGTCGCTGGTGGATCCGTACGACATCACGGTCCGCTCGAACGGGCTCCGGCGCCGCCGGATCGCGGAGAGGGCGTTCGGCGTTGCAGCGTTCCTCGCGGCGCTCCTCGCGTGCGGGATCCTCGCGGTCGTGCTCGGAACGCTCGTGTGCAAGGGATTCAGCCAGCTCAGCCTCGACTTCTTCACGAAGCCGCGGCCGCTCTTCGGTGAGAAGGGCGGCATCGCGGACGCGCTGGTCGGAACGGCCTTGATCGTGGGCATGGCGATGCTCATGGCGATCCCGGTCGCCGTGCTCGTCGCGATCTACATGGCCGAGTACGCGGGGCCGCGGGTATCGCGGGGCCTGCGCATCGTCTTGGACGTCCTGAACGGCGTGCCCGCGATCGTCGTCGGCGTGTTCGTGTTCGGGCTGCTCGTGGTCGGGCACGGCCAGAGCGCGGTGTACGGCGCGTTCGCGCTCGCCATCCTCATGCTGCCGATGGTCGCCCGCGCGACGCAGGAGATCCTGCAGGTGGTTCCGCAGAGCCTCCGTCACGCGAGCCTCGCGCTCGGCGTCACGAAGTGGCGCACGACGTGGAGCGTCGTCCTCCCGGCGGCGATCGGCGGGATCCTCACCGGCGTCGTGATCGCCGTCGCGCGCGTCGCCGGCGAGACCGCCCCTCTCCTCTTCACGTCGTCGATTGCCGCGAACGCCGTCTCGTTCGACGTCCACGGCGCACTGCCGACGCTCCCCGTGACGATCTACGTCAACTCGGAGTCCCCGGACCCCGGCGAGCAGGCCTCGGCCTGGGCGGCGGCGCTCGTCCTCATCGCCTTCGTTCTCGTCATGAACGTCCTGGCCAAGGTCTTCGCCGGCCGGAAGCGCAGGCAGCTCGAAGGCTCCTGAGCGGCCGTACCGCGACGACACCGACGGGCAGCGCTTTTGCCGCGTGCCCTTGACCGGCGCGTCGTCTATGCGCAGAATCCCTGCACGAGCAGGGAAAGCTCGAGGGGAGGGGTGCGGTGCTGCTGTTGCGACATGCGAGCGCGGGCGAGAGGCTCTCGTCGCCTGGCGTGGACCGGTTCCGGCGGCTCGACGACGGCGGGCGCGTCGTCGCGCGCCAGCTCGTGTGGGCCTTCGCCGACCGGCAGATCTCGACCATCGTCTCGAGCCCGCTGCCGCGCTGCGTCGAGACCGTGATCCCGCTCGCCGAGAGCCGTGGACTCGTCGTCGAGCACCGCTGGGAGCTCGAGCCCGAGGCCTCGGTCGAGGATCTGCGGATCCTGCTCGACGATCTCCCGGACACGGCGCTCGCCTGCACGCACCGCGAGGTGTTCGAGAAGCTCCTCGGCTGGGACGTGACGTGCGAGAAGGGTGGCGCCTGGGTGCTCGAGCGGAACGGCGCCGAGCTCGCCCCGACGCTGTACCTCGCGCCGCCGGCGAGCGTCGCCGTCGGCCACCGACAAGCGGTCTCGTAGGAGGGCGCGGCGAAACAGGCTCTGTGCCGCCGAAGGAGCGCCGGATCGACGCGATGCAGCGTCCTCAGTCGCCCCAATACGTCAAGTCTTGAGGCTCCCTGCGTCCTCGCCTCCCGTCGACCGGCGGCACTTCTGCGGCGAGGCCCGTTCCGCCACTCCCTCCTAGATCGGCTCGGTCGTCCGTCGCTCGCGTGCGCTGCGGCGTGCGCGCTTCAGCGACCGGCGCATCATCGTCTCGTGGTGCGAGTGCGGCTTCGCCGACTTCCCAGGCGTGCTGCGCGTCCACTCCCCGTCCGGGCCGAGAATCCACGCGTTCACGTCGTCCTCGAGGGCGCTGTCGAGGATCGCGGTGATCTCCTGGCGTACGCGGGCGCTCTCCACGGGCATCAGCACCTCGATGCGGTGGTCGAGGTTCCGCTGCATGAGGTCGGGACTGCCGATGTACGTCGCCACGCGCTCGTCGGCCTCGAACGAGTAGACCCGGCTGTGCTCGAGGAAGCGGCCGACGATCGAGCGGACGTGGATGTTCTCCGAGACGCCTTCGACCCCGGGCCGGAGCGCGCAGGTCGAGCGCGCGAGGATGTCGATCGTCGCGCCCGCGGTCGACGCCGCGTAGAGCTCGTCGACGATCTTGGGGTCGACCAGGTGGTTCAGCTTGAGCCGGATGCGCGCGTGCTTCCCGTCGGCCGCCGCCGCCGCGACCGTGCGGATCTCGTCGACGAGCCCGCTGCGCAACGTGAACGGTGCGACGAGCAGCTTCCGGAAGGTCTGGGGTCGACCGAATCCGGTGATGTAGTTGAAGAGATCGGCCACGTCCGCCGTGATCTCCTCGTCCGCAGTGAAGACCCCGAGGTCTTCGTACGACCGCGCCGTCGCCGCGTGGTAGTTGCCGGTGCCGATGTGGGCATAGCGGCGGAGGAGGTCGCCCTCGCGGCGGACGATGAGGGTCATCTTCGCGTGGATCTTCAGGTCCGGGAACCCGTACGCGACGTGGACGCCCGCCTGCTCGAGCTCGCGCGACCACTCGATGTTGCGCAGCTCGTCGAAGCGCGCTTTCAGCTCCACGAGGCAGACGGACTGTTTGCCCTGCTCGGCGCACTGGATCAGCGAGCCGACGAGCACGCTGTCGTCGCTCGTGCGGTAGACGGCGGTCTTCATCGCGATGACGTGCGGGTCGCGCACGGCTGCCTGCGCGAACACCTCGAAGCTCGCGCGATACGAGCCGTAGGGCTGGTGGACGAGGATGTCGCCACGCCGGATCTCGTCGAACATGCGCGATTCGGTCGCCTGCGCTCCTGCGAGGCGCTGAGGGATGACCGGGATCCACGGCTCGGGCTTCAGCTCGGGCCGGTCGAGTGCGGCGAGCTCGTGCAGCTCGGAGAGGTCGAGCGGGCTCTCCACGCGGTAGATCTGCGTCTCGTCCGCGCCGAGGCCGCTCTGGAGCCGCGCCACCATCTCCGACGAGGCCGACGCGCTCACCTCGATGCGCACGACGTCCCCGAAGCGGCGGCGCCGGAGCTGCGTCTCGACCGCCTCGAGCAGGTCGTCGGCATCGTCCGACACCTCGAAGTCCGCATCGCGCGTCACGCGGAAGACGGCGCGCTCGACGATCGTCACGCCCGGGAAGAGCGCGGGCAGGAAGTGGGCGATGACCTGCTCGAGCGGGACGTAGAGGCCTCGCTTTCCGAGGCCGACGAAGCGCGGGAGGCCCTCGGGGATCTTCACGCGCGCGAATCGCTCGTCGCCGAGCTCTGCGTCGGCGGCGAAGATGGCGAGCGAGAGCGAGAGGCCCGAGATGTACGGGAACGGCTGCCCCGGGCCTACTGCGAGCGGCGTGAGGACGGGGTAGATCTCTCGGTAGAACCGCTTCTCGAGCTTGCCGAGGTCCTTGCCGTCGAGGTCTTCGATCCCGCCGACGACGATGCCCTGCTCGGCGAGCGCGGGACGGAGCTCGCGCTTCCAGACTCGCGACTGGAGCGCCGACAGCTCGAGGACTCGCTCGCGAATCCGGGCGAGTGCCTGCTGCGGGAGTGAGGCCGTCGGCCGAGCGCATCGCCAGCCCGGACTCCGCCTGGCCGAGGAGGCCGGCGACGCGGACCTGGAAGAACTCGTCGAGATTCTTCGAGAAGAACGCGCAGCATTTGACGCGCTCGAGCAGCGGGAGGGTCTCGTCCGCCGCGAGCGCGAGGACGCGTGCGTGGAACTCGAGGTGCGAGAGCTCGCGGTTGAGCAGCGTGTGCTCGTCGGCTCGCGCTTTCGTCGCCATCGCACTCTTATCGGCACCCCGGGGCACCGGATAAGCATGCCGGAACGCGCGCCGACGGAGAAATCGCGCGTCGGTTACGCCTGCGCGGGAAGCATCTGGCGTCGCGTCTCGTAGCGGCGGCCGAGGAAGGCTGCTGCTGCGATCGCGCCCGCGAGGACGAACACGACGAGGTCGCCTGCGGGCATTCGGGTGACCACCTCCATCAGCGCTCCCACGATGCCCGCCGCGGGAAGCGTGAGCAACCACGCGGTCGCGATGTTGCCCGCGATGCCCCAACGCACGTTGCGGAGCCGGCGGCTCGCCCCCGCGCCCATGACGCTGCCCGTGATCGTCTGCGTCGTCGAGACGGGGAAGCCGAGGTGCGCCGTCGTCCACAGGATCCCGGCGCAGGCCGACTGCGCTGCGAACCCCTGCGGCGGATCGATCTTCGCGATCCGCGTTCCCATCGTCTTGATGATTCGCCAGCCGCCCGCGTACGTGCCGAGGGCCATGGCCGTTGCGGACGAGACGATCACCCAGTACGGCACGTCGAACGGCTCGGCCTGCAGGTGGCCGGAGGCGATGAGGGCGAGGGCGATCACGCCCATCGTCTTCTGCGCGTCGTTCGTGCCGTGGGTGAAGGCGACGAAGCTCCCGGACACGATCTGGGCTCGCCGGAAGACCCTGTTGACGCGGCTCGGCGAGCGACGACGGATCACCCAGATGATCAGGAGCATCAGACCGAGGGCGATGGCGAAGCCGAGGATCGGCGAGAGCACGCCCGGCTTGACCACCTTCTCCCAGACGCCGCTCCACTGGATGGAGCTCCAGCCGTCCGCCGCGATGGCCGCGCCTGCGATCCCTCCGATGAGGGCGTGGCTGGAGCTCGACGGCAGCCCGACGAGCCACGTCACGAGGTTCCACGTGATCGCCCCGACGAGCCCGGCGAGGATGACGCTCAGCGTCACAGAGTTCGCATCGACGATCCCGGTGGCGACCGTCGCCGCGACCTTGAGCGAGACGAACGCACCGGCGAAGTTCAAGACGGACGCGACGAGGACTGCGGTGCGGGGCGACAGCGCTCGCGTCGAGACGCTGGTCGCGATGGCGTTCGCCGTGTCGTGGAAGCCGTTCGTGAAGTCGAAGAACAGCGCCACCGCGACGACGGCGACGAGCGTGAGGGTCTCCATGGCCCCGTGACCTCAGGCGTTCTTCACGACGATGTTCGCGATGACGTTGGCAGCCGTCTCGCAGGCGTCGAGACCTCGCTCGAGCGCCTCGTAGATGTCCTTCCAGCGGATGACGATCAGCGGGTCGATCCGCTCGCCGCGGAACAGCGTCGCCACGGCGTCGCGGAGCACGCGGTCGCCTTCGTCCTCGAGGCCCTTCAGCGTCACGAGCGCCTCCTGGACGCCGCGCATGCCCTTGAGGTTGTCGCACGCGATCGCCAGCTGCTCGCAGGCCTGGACGATGATCCGGCACTGCTCGACGGCGTGCCGGGTCGGCATTTCGACGCCGTACAGGCCGAGCAGCGCGCTCGCCTCCTCCAGGTAGTCGACGACGTCGTCGATCTCGGTCGCGAGCTGGTAGATGTCCTCACGGTCGAACGGCGTTATGTACTGCGTGTTGAGGAGCGTGATGAGCTCGCGCGTCAGTGCGTCGCCCGCGGTCTCGACCGCTTTCACCTGCTCCTGCGTCACCCCGGAGCTCGGGTGCTCGCGGAAGCGGCGCTCCACGAGACGCGAGATCTCGAGGGCGTTGGCACCCGCCTTGCCGAACAGCGCGAAGAACTCGGACGTCCGCGGGGTCAGGCTGAACCGCATCCGGGCGGGACGTTAACCGACCGGCGAGATCTCGAAGCCCGGTGGCGTCGTCAGGCGAGCGCGTCGACGACGAGGCGCTGGAAGTGCGCGATGAGCTGTTCCGAGCGAGGGAGCAGGTGGCCTTCCCCGATCAGCCCGGTTCGCACGCCGGCCTGCACGCGCTCGACGAGCCGCCGGTCCTCGGCGCCGACCTGGGCGTCGAACGCGAGCGCCTCCTCGATCCACTGCTCGTCGGCGTCGGGCGCGACGAAGTAGTCGAGGAACCGGTAGGTGCGCTCGGCGTCGAGCGGGACGATCGGGCCGATCGAGAGATTCGGCCTGCCCGGCATGACGTTCAGCGCAGTGCCCGGGAAGAGAAGGTGGAACTGGCCGCGCTCGACCTCGCCGGTCGGGTCGTACGAGCCGCGCGGCTCGGGGCGAGGAGGGCTCTGCTGCGACATGCGGCCCTCGTGCGCCTCGAGCAGGTACGCGTCCGGCGATACGTCCATCACCGCCGAGAACCCGGGGTGCGCGACCTGGCAGTGGTAGCACTCGAGGAAGTTTTCGACGCTGATCTTCCAGTTGCAGGCGAGCTCCGACTCGGACCGCTGGAGGAAGCGAAGTGCGGAGACGTCGATGCCTGCGGCCGCGACCTGCTCCGGTACGCCGTCGAGGAAGTCCTCGAGCGGGGGTGCCTCGGGGTCGGGGCTGACGAACACGAACGGCCCCCACGTGCCGAGCGGGAGCGGGACGAGGCCGAGCTCGTCGCGGTCGCCGTCTTCCTCGTTCGCGAGGCGCGGCGCGGTCGTCAGGCTTCCGTCGAGCGCGTACGTCCATGCGTGGTAGGGACACTGAATGGTCGCCCGGGTCCCCGAGCCTTCGCACAGCAGCGAGCCCCGATGGCGGCAGACGTTGAGGAACGCGCGCAACTGCCGCTCCTCATCGCGCACGAGGAGGACGGGGACGTCTGCTGCTCGCGCTGCGAGAAACGAGCCCGGCTCGGGCAGCTCGTCGGCGCGGCCGACGTACTGCCACGAGCGGCGGAAGATCCGCTCCTGCTCGACTGCGAGCACGGCCGGGTCCGAGTACCAGCTCCACGGGATGGTCCTGAAAGCGGTCGCGCTCACGCCCCGAACGGTAGTGATCGAGCCGATTTGTCGCCGGTAGGATCGATCATCTAGATGAGCGCACTCCTCGCCGAGGCGGAGGCCCGGCTCGCACCGCTCTCCGTGGCCCGCAACCTCGCCTGGTGGGAGTCGCAGGTCTCGGCGACGGACGAGAACGAGGAGCGCCGAAACCGAGCAGAGCTCGCGTGGTCGGACGGGCTGGCCGACGGCGAGCTCTTCGCTTCGGTGAACCACGAGCGCGAGCGCCGAGCGGGGAGCGAGGAGGAGCGTCAGCTCGAGATCCTCCGCAACCTCATGCTCCCCCAGCAGGTGCCGGCCGCTCTGCGCGCACGCATCGTCGAGCTCGAGTCCTCCGTCGACGTGCGCTTCTCGCGCCATCGCGGCGTGGTCCGGGGCGTCGAGGTCGACGACACCGAGATCAAGCGCATCCTCCGGCAGAGCGACGACGCCGCAGAGCGTCGCGAGGCCTGGGAGGCGTCGAAGACGGTCGGCGCCGAAGTCGCCGACGATGTGCGCCAGCTCGCGCGTCTCCGCAACGAAGCGGCTCGCGCGCTCGGCTACCGAGATTGGTTCGCGCTCTCGCTCGCGGTCGACGAGCTCGACGAGGGAAAGCTGCTCGAGACGCTGCGGCAGGCGGACGCGGCGACGGCCGAGCCGTTCGCGCGCTGGAAGGGGGCGCTCGACGAGCGCCTGGCCGCCCGGTTCGGCTGCGCCGTCGCGGAGCTTCGCCCCTGGCACTACGCGGACCCGTTCTTCCAGGAGCTTCCGCCGGACGGCGCGGTCGATCTCGACGCCTTGTTCGAGGGCCGCGACATCGTCGAGCTCTCGCGCCGGACGTTCGACGGTATCGAGCTCGACGTGGCCGAGGTCCTCGGCCGCAGCGACCTGTATCCGCGCAGCGGGAAGTGCCAGCACGCCTTCTGCATCGACATCGACCGCGACGGCGACGTCCGGGTGCTCGCGAACGTCGTCGCGAACCAGGAGTCCGCGGACACCATGCTGCACGAGCTGGGCCACGGCGTGTACGACCTGGGCCTCTCGCAGGAGCTCCCATGGCTCCTCCGCTCGGCGCACGTCGTCGCGACCGAGGCCTCGGCCATCTTCTTCGGGTCGCTCGCACGCAAACGGGAGTGGCTCCAGGTCGTCCTCGGGCTGGGTGCGGACGACGGTGCCGAGCTCGGGGAGCGGCTGCGCGCGTCCGAGGTGGCAGAGCTCCTCGTGTTCGCGCGCTGGGTGCTCGTGATGAACGCCTTCGAGCGAGGTCTGTACGCCGATCCCGACGGTGACCTCGATGCGCTCTGGTGGGAGCTCGTCTCGCGCTTCCAGCGGGTCACCCCTCCGGACGGGCGCCGGGCACCGGACTGGGCCGCGAAGATTCACGTCGCCGTCGCGCCCGTCTACTACCACAGCTACCTCTACGGCGAGATCGTCGCACTGCAGATCGCCGCCGCGCTGGACACGAACGGTGGCGGCATCGTGGACCGGCCCGAAGCGGGAGCGCAGCTGCGGGACAGGCTCTACGCACCCGGGCAGTCGGTGCGCTGGGACCGGCTCGTCGAGCAGGCGACGGGTGCGCCGCTCGCCGTCGACTTGCTCGCCCGCGAGGTCGCGGGCGCCCGCGCATGAGCGACGTCGCCCCTCTCGTCGCCGCGCCGACGGAGGAGGAGTCCGACCGGAAGACGAGCTACCTCGAGCTCTTCTTCGATCTCGTCTTCGTCTTCGCGTTCACGCAGGTCACCGCGCTGATCCTGGAGGACACGAGCGTCGCGGGCTTCGCGCGCGCGACGCTCGTCCTCGCGCTGGTCTGGTGGGCCTGGTCGGCGTACACCTGGATGACGAACGCGATCGACGTCGAGAACAGCGTCACGCGGATGATCATGCTCGCGGCGATGACGGCCGCCTTCTTCATGGCGCTCGCCGTCCCGCACGCCTTCCAGGACGAGGCGGCGTGGTTCGCGGTCGCCTATTTCGTCGTGCGGGTCCTCAACGCGACGCTCTACAGCTGGGGAGCCCGTCGCGACCCCGTGCTGCTCCGCTCGCTGGCGCGGCTCATGCCGTGGTTCCTCCTCGCCGCCTGCGTCGCGCTCGCCGGCGGCTTCGTCAGCGTCGAGTATCGCGGCTGGGTCTGGCTCGCGTCGCTCGTGATCGACGTCACCGGCACCCTCACCGTCGCGCGGGTCGAGTGGCACGTGTCCGCGTCCCACTTCGCGGAGCGCTTCGCCCTCATCGTCATCATCGCCCTCGGCGAGTCGATCGTCTCGATCGGCGTCGCGACGGCGGGGCTCGAGCGGGACGCGACGTACGCTCTCTCGGTAGTGGTTGCGTTCGCAGGCGTCGCGGCGCTCTGGTGGGCGTACTTCGACTTCACCGCCGTCGCTGCGGAGCGGTCGCTCAGGCGGGCGACCGGCCACCGACGAGGTCAGCTCGCGCGCGACGTCTTCACGTACTTCCATTTCCCGATGGTGCTCGGGATCATGTTCTACGCCGTCGCCGCCAAGAAGACGCTCGAGCATCCGCTGGATCCGCTCTCGAAGGCGGGCCGCTGGGCCCTCGGGCTCGGGATCGCTTTCTTCCTGGCCGGCTTCGTGCTCGCTCGCTTCCGCGTGATCCGCAGAGTGGCGTGGGAGCGGATCGCGGCGGCCGGGCTCGCGCTCGCAGCGGCTCTGATCCTGCGTCGGGCCGACGCGATCGTCACCCTCGGGGTCGTCGTCGCCGTGCTCGCCGTGTCGGTCGCCGTCGAGACGGCGAGGCTGCGCGAGATCCGGGCCGAGGTGAGGGCGGCGTAGTGGGCGGTCGGCAAGAGCGCAAGGCGGAGGCGTTTCGCGCCCTCCACGAGGGCGAGCCGTTCGTCATCCCCAACCCGTGGGATGCGGGCTCGGCGCGGGTGCTCGAGGCTCTCGGGTTCGAGGCGCTCGCGAGCACGAGCTCCGGCTTCGCGTTCACGCTGGGGCGCCTCGACGGCGCGGCTACGCTCGACGACGTCGTCGCGCACGCCGCGGACCTCGATCGCGCGACCGGGCTGCCGGTCTCGGTCGACCTCGAGAACGGCTACGGCGAAGCGCCCGAGAGCGCGGCGCTCGCGATTCTCCGAATCGCCGGGGCCGGCGCCATCGGGGGCTCGATCGAGGACTACGACCCGTCCGGGCATCTGTACGACCTGGAGCTCGCGGTCGAGCGAGTCGAGGCGGCGGTCGAGGCGGCGCGCGCGCTCGAGTTCCCGTTCACGCTCACCGCGCGCGCCGAGAACCACATCCGCGGCAACCCGGACCTGGACGACACGATCGCGCGCCTGCAGGCGTTCGAGGCCGCCGGGGCCGACGTCCTCTACGCGCCGGGTCTACGGACGCTCGACGAGATCCGGGCGGTGTGCGAGTCGGTGTCGAAGCCGGTGAACGTCCTCGCCGTCTCCGACCTCACGCTGGCCGAGATCGCCGAGGCGGGAGCGCGTCGCGTCAGCGTGGGCGGGGCGCTGACCTGGGTCGCCGTCGGCGCCTTCGCGCGCGCAGCGCAGCGAGTGCGCGACCACGGCGACTTCTCCGCGCTCGACGAGAGCCTGCCGCTGCGCGACTGGCTCGGCTGAGTTATGTAGGGAACTCGGCGCACTCTTGTGATGCTTACAGTGCCTGGCACCGGGGTGTGACGATTCGGCAAAAACGTGGGCCGGGCGCCGTGCGGACGCGTGGCTACGCGTCGTAGCCGTAAGCGGCCGCGACCTCAGGCGTCAGGTACGCGGCCGACGGACTGCCGGCAGGCGTGAAGATCCCGATGATCGTCATCTCGGCCTCGGGCCTCAGGTTCTCGACGATGTGCACCTGCCTCGGCCGAAGCCGGAACGCCGACCCGGGGCCGAGCTCCGTCGTCGTCTCGCCGAGGTGCAGTCGGCCCGGCCCCTCCGGCACCCACACGATCTCGTCGTAGAGGTGGTAGTGCCACGGCGCGCGACCAGGGGGGATGAAGCCGGCGAACAACGTCGCCCGCGTGGAGCCGTTGTGCGGGCCGAAGAGGATCGTGTACGCGCGGGAGCCGGAGGCCCGCTCGGCAACGTCGCGCGCGACCGCCACCACGGACTCCCGCGGCCCGAGCGGGGCGTGTCGGTCGCTGTCGGCTCCGATAGTCGCGACGAGGAGGGAGAGGCGCGAGCCCGCCGCGACGTCAGCCTCGTCTCCGGCGGGCACGAGCGCCGCGCCGCTCTCCGGCAGCGGGCGGTCCTCGCCGGCCAGCCGGATCGTGCCCGTCCCCGAGGCGACGTAGATCAGCGTGTCACTCGTCTCGTCGCCGACGACGCGGTCGTCCCCGGGCTCGAGGCTCACCGCACGGAGCGCCAGCGCGGAGTCGTCGCGGGGTGCGACGAGCTCGTCCCACGCGGGCATCAGCTCGCGACCCCGTCGAGCGGGACCTCGTCGACGTAACACCACGCCCACTCCTCATGTGGCTCTGCGGAGCGGATCAGCGGGTGGCCTGCCTCGTGGAAGTGCGCGGTCGCGTGCCGGTTCGGCGAGTTGTCGCAGCAGCCGATCTTCCCGCACGAGAGGCACATCCGCAGGTGCATCCAGCCGGCGCCGATCTTGACGCACTCCTCGCATTCGAGCGGAGGCCCGGGCAGCTCGGTCACCGCGATCGTGTCGAGGTGCGAGCAGGGCGGCGCGGCGCTCACGCGACCACCATTCCCTCGACGCCCGTCTCCGGCTCGGGGAGGCGCGGATCGAGACGTTCGAGCGCCTCGGCGAGCAGCGTCGCGACGACGGTGCTCTTCACCCAGTTCCGGTCGGCCGGGACGACGTGCCAGGGCGCCCACTCCGTGGAGGTCTCGCCGATCACCTCGTCCCAGGCGGCCACGTACTCGTCGTAGCGCTCGTGGACGTGGAGGTCGTCCTTCCTGAACTTCCAGCGTTTCTCGGGATCGTCGATGCGCTCCTGGAAGCGCTTCCGCTGCTCGTCCTTCGACACGTTCAGGAAGACCTTCACCAGCGTCGTCCCCTCGTCGACGAGCATCCGCTCCCACTCGCGGATGTGCCCCGGCCGGCGGCGCCACACCTCCTCGGGCGCCAGCTGGTGCAGGCGCACCGCGACCACGTCCTCGTAGTGCGAGCGGTTGAAGATGCCGATCTCGCCGCGCGCCGGCAGCGCGGCGTGCACCCGCCAGAGGTAGTCGTGGGCGCGCTCCGTCTCGGTCGGCGCGCGGAACGAGACGACGCGCACGCCTTGCGGGTTCACACCGGTGAAGACCGTGCGGATGACGCCGTCCTTCCCGGAGGCGTCGAGTCCCTGGAGGACGAGGAGCACGCTCCGCGACGACTCGGCGAAGAGCCGCGTCTGCAGCTTCGACAGGCGGTCGACGAGCTCGGCTCGCAGCTTCTTCGCCGCGCTCTTGCCCTCGAGACCTGCGAGATCTCGGGGATCTCGCTGCGCGAGCTCGGCAGGCGCTCCGGGCGAAACGACGAGCGACGACGGCACGCGGCGACTCTAGCCGCGGCGCTCGGCTCGGCGGCTCCGTCGCTCGAAGCGGTCGTCGGACGTGCGCCGGAACACACGCTCCGCCCGCCCGTGCTCGAACCAGCCGTAGCGCACATCGCCGCGCGGGGTGTCGAAGAGCGGCACGTACGGCTTCAGGTCGAGGATTGGGGTCCCGGAGAGCAGGTCGAGCCCGTCGACCGCGACTGCGAGGTCGTCCACGCGGAGGATCCGCGCGAGCGACAGCGCGACCGGGTTCGGCCTGTGCGGCGAGCGCGTCGCGAACGTCCCGTGCGTCGTGTCGTCGAGGAACGTCGGAACGGCGGCATCCCAGCCGACGCTCTCGTGGAGGTGCGCCAGCACCCAGAGGTGCGTGAACCCCGCCAGGTCGTCGAGGCAACCGCGGTGGGACTCGTAGATCTCGATCGTCGAGGGCTCCGTCTCGTCCGCGATCGGCTGGAGCGGCATGCCGTCGAGGTCGGAATGCGGCGAGACGACGCGGCCGACGGGGCGGTAGATGACGGGATCGACGGTCCGCTCGTCGAGGAGTGAGTCGACGAAGGAAGCTGCTCCGCGTGCCACCGAGAGGCGCCAGAGCGCGAGCGTCCGCTCGAAGCCCGTCGTATCGGCTGCCTGCCGCTCGAGTGCACGCTCCGTCCGCGCGAGGACGCTCGCCTGCTCGCGGAGGAGCGGCGCCGCGTCGCTGCCGGCGCGCTCGTGGAAAAGCAGCTTGAGCATGAGCGCCGAGCGGAGGTCGCGGACGTGCTCGACGGGCGATCCCAGCCAGCGCCGGAAGGCGGCTCGTCCGCGCCGGGTCGCACCGAGGGTCGTTCGTGCGGGGCCGGTGTCGCTCGCCGCGGTGCCGCGGGCCTCGACGAGCCCCGCTTCCCGGAGCTGGGTGAGCGCTCGGTAGGTCAGCGGGCGCGTCGAGGAGTGGACTCGTCCCACGGCTCCGGTGGGCGCGAGCTCCTCGGCGATGGCCCAGCCGTGCTGCGGCCGCTCGCAGAGCAGGCCCAGCGCGGCCCACTCGGATAGCGACGGCTCGACTCGCGCCGGACGACCCAGCTCACACACCTCCTTCGCGGTCGAAGGTAGTCAATCAATAACTAGTGAGGTAGTCTGACGTCATGAGCCGACGGATGCGACGGCGTCGAAGCGGTCGAGCGCTGCCGGGACAGCGCGCTGGAGCGGCCATGCTGGCACTCACGCTGCTCGCGGCCGGCGTTCTTGCGAGCACCGCGCACCCGGCGACGCGGCTGACCGTCTACGGCGCGGCCTCACTCACGAACGCCTTTCCCGCGTTCGACCGAGGACAGCGCTACAGCTTCGCCGGCTCGAGCTCGCTCGAGGTGCAGATCCGCAACGGTGCGCCCGCCGACCTCTTCGCCTCCGCGGCCCCGCTCAACGCCCAGCGGTTGTTCAAGCACGGCCTCGTCGGCAAGCCCGTGACGTTCACCGCGAACCGCCTGGCGCTGATCGTCCCCAGGGACAACCCCGCGGGCATCCATTCGGTGTACGACCTCGGGCGCAAGCCGGTGAAGCTCGTGGTTGCCGGCGCGGCCGTGCCCGTGGGCGCCTATACGCGCTCGGTCCTTCAGAAGCTGGGCCTGACCTCGCTCCTGTCGAAGGTCGTGAGCGAGGAGACGGACGTGCGTGCGGTGACGGCAAAGGTCGCGCTCGGGCAGGCGGACGCGGGCTTCGTCTACGTGACGGACGCGCGCTCGGTCGCCGACCGGGTCTCCGTGATCCGGATACCCGACCGGGCGCAGCCGCAGGTGCGCTACCAGATCGCGGTGGTCTCGACATCCTCCAAGAAGAAGGCGGCGCGAGCGTGGATCGAGAAGCTCCTCTCGAAGAAGGGCCAGGCCGTTCTCGCACGGTTCGGGTTCCTGCCACTTCCCGGGGCGTAGCGAGCGACGGCGTCTTCGGCGCGGCGCTCGTTCTGGCGACGGGCGCCGCCCTTCTCTTCCTGCTTCTGCCGATCGTGGCCGTGTTCCTGCGGGTACCGCCTCGCGACCTCGTCTCGGCGCTGGGAACGACGGCCGCGCGCGACGCACTGCGCGTCACAGCCGAGACGATCGCCGTCTCGATGCTCGCGATCGTCGTGCTCGGCACGCCCGCCGCGTACTGGATCGCGGGGCGGCGCGGGGTGCTGCGTGACGCCCTCGTCACGCTCGTCGAGCTCCCGCTCGTGCTGCCCCCGGCGGTCGCGGGCATCGGGCTGCTCGTGGCCTTCGGGCGCGCCGGGCTCCTCGGGGGGACGCTGGACGCGCTCGGGGCCGACATCGCCTTCACGAAGGTCGCGGTCGTCCTCGCCGTGACCTTCGTCGCGAGCCCGTTCTTCCTGCGCACCGCGATCGCGTCGTTCGAGTCCGTGGATCCCACGCTTCCTGCGGCGGCTCGCACGCTCGGGGCGCGCCGCGGCCGGGTGTTCTTCCGCGTGATGCTCCCGCTCGCGCGCAGTGGGCTCGGCGCGGGCGCCGCACTCGCGTTCGCCCGCGGTCTCGGCGAGTTCGGCGCGACGATCATGTTCGCCGGTTCGCTCCAGGGCGTGACGCAGACGCTGTCGCTCGCGATCTACGAGCAGTTCGACGTCGACTTCGACGTCGCGCTCGCGATCAGCGCGCTCCTGATCGTGCTCAGTGCGCTCGTGCTCCTGTCCGTCAAGCTCGCGACCAGATGGCGCTCCGGGTCCGGTTCACTCACCCTCTTCGCAGCTTCGCCGCGACGGTCGAGCTGACCGTCGAGCGCGGCGAGTCCGTCGCGCTCGTGGGGCCGTCGGGAGCGGGGAAGACGACGGTCCTGCGCGTGATCGCGGGCCTCCTTCGGCCCGCCCACGGGCTCGTGACGATCGACGACGAGGTCGTGCTCGACACGGCCCGTCGGATCGATCTCGCTCCCGAATTCCGCCGCGTCGGCTACCTGTTCCAGGAGTACGCGCTCTTCCCCCACCTGGACGTGCGCGGCAACGTCCGCTTCGGAGCGCGTCGTGGGGAGGACGTCCAGCCGCTGCTCGAGCGTTTCCGGATCGGCCACCTCGCACGGACCCGCGTCTCCGAGCTCTCCGGCGGCGAACGCCAGCGCGTGGCGCTCGCGCGCGCCCTCGGCCGCGACCCCGCCGTGCTGCTCCTGGACGAGCCGCTCTCGGCGCTCGACGCCCACACGAGAGCAGGGGTTCGCGCGGAGCTGCGGGAGCTGCTCGACGCCCTCCGCCTGCCCACGGTTCTCGTCACCCACGACTTCGAGGACGCCGCGACGCTCGCGCATCGCGTCGGCGTCCTCAGCGAAGGCGAGGTGCTGCAGCTCGGCACGCCGACCGAGCTCGTGGCTGTCCCGAGCGACGCGTTCGTCGCGAGCTTCACGGGCGCGACGGTCTTGCCCGGTCAGGCGGTCGAGGCCCAGAACGGGCTCACTCGCGTCGCGCTCGACGGCGGCGTATCGCTGTGGAGCTCCGACCCCGCGAGCGGCCCCGTCAACGTCGCCGTGTACCCGTGGGACGTCTCGGTCGGCACGAGCCTTCCGGACGACTCGCGTCTGAACCACGTCAGCGCCGCCGTCGTCTCGGTCGCGCAGGCGGGGAATCGGACGCGGGTGCGGATCGGGCCGATCGTCGCGGAGATCACGGCGGCGTCCGCCGAGCGGCTCGAGCTCCGGCCCGGCGTGGTCGCGGTCGCTTCCTTCAAAGCGACAGCCGCGCGCGTGTTTCCGCGCTGACCGGCTCAAGTCGCGCTCGCCGGCTGCCGATGGCTGGACGATCGTGCTCGGTGCCGTCCTCTCCCGCCTCACCTATGCGAACGTCATCGCGACGCTCGCGCTGTTCGTCGCGCTCGGCGGCACGGCTGCGGCCGGAGCGCACGTCTGGATCACGGGAGCGAACGTGCGCAACGGCTCCATCACGGGACGGGACGTCGCTAACCGTTCGCTCACGGCGAAGAAGCTGAGGCTGCAGACGGTCACCGGTGCGCAGGTCCGGGACGGCTCGCTTCGCGCTGCCGACTTCAACACCGATGACCTGCAGAAGCTGGTTGGCCCTTCGGGGTCCACAGGTCCAGCAGGGCCGGTGGGACCCGCCGGGGCGAAGGGCGACGAGGGCAAGAAGGGCGATCCGGGCTCCTCGGACATCCTCCGCGCCTCCGCGAGCGGCGTGAATGCGACGAACTACGCCGACGGCGACGTTCTCCTGAGCAAAGCGGTCCCGTCCGACGGCGGCTGGCTCGGCTGGGCGCAGCTCGACGTCACGAACACGAGCGTCGACGATGCCCGCTTTAACTGCGGGCTGTTCGTCAACGGGCAGCAGCTCGGCGGCGGCGGCGACTTCCTACCCGCGGGGGCGACGAAGCACATCAACGCCGTCGGGTTCGGCGGTGCAGATCCGGGTCACCCGGTCGAGCTGCTGTGTGGGCGCGACAACAACACGGGCACGTTCGACATCGCCAACGTCAGCGCGAACTTCGCGAAGATCATGTAGCGCGCGGCGCGTCGCGCTCCGGCTGGTCGAGCGTGACGACGACGTGCTCCTCCTCGACGCGCACGGCGTAGCGACGAACGCGCAGACGCTCGTCGACGAGCGAGCGGCCCGAGGCGATGTCGAACTCCCACTTGTGCCACGGGCAGCGCACGACGCTGCCGCTAGCGCCGAGCGCGACCTCGCCCTCGACCGTCTCGAACGGGGTCGCGACCATCCCGGAGCAGAGCGGCGCGCCGCGATGCGGGCACCGGTTCGCGAGCGCGTACAGCCGGCCCGAGACGCGGTACAGCCCGATCCGGTGCGTTCCGATCTCGAGCATCCGCACCGAGCCCTCCGCCGGCGCCTCGGTCAGCGGCAGGCGTCTCTCGCGCTCTACCGCCGTCACGCGGCCGCGAGGGTCGGCAGGCGGAAGAACTCGCCGGCGTTGCGCCAGCGGACGTCGTCGCGCCATTCCTCGGGGAGCTGCCGCAGCGTCTGCTCGGGCTCGTCGAAGTCCCAGTGCGGGAAGTCGCTCGCGTACATGAGCGTGTCCCAGGGCCGCAGGAACTCGATCGCGGCCAGCAGCTGATCGACGTCGTCCGGAGACTCGAGCGGCTGGGTCGCGAAGCGGACGTGCTCCCAGACGTACTCGGACGGCCGCCGCTTGCACCACGGGATCTCGCTCCTGCAGGCGCGCCAGTTCGTGTCGAGCCGCCAGAGGAAGCCGACGTACGGCACGAGCCCGCCCTCGACCATCGCGACGCGGGTGTCCGGGAACCGCTCGAACACCCCGTTGCAGAGGATCGACACGAGGTGGCCGTACATCCCCGCTCCGCACAGGGTGTGGTACTCGACGTAGTAGTCGGGCATCCCCGCCGGGGTGATCGGCGGTGAGATGCCCACGCCCTCGAAGTGCGTGTGCACCGCGACGGGCAGGCCGAGCTCGTTGGCGGCCGCCCACAGCGGGTCGTACACGGGGTTGCCGTACGGAATGCGCGCCCCGCCGGGCAGGAAGATCCCGACGAACTCGTCGCGGCCTCCGAGGCGGCGGATCTCGTCGGCCGCTGCCGCGGGGTACTGCGCCGGCACGACGAGCATCCCGCGCAGGCGCGGCTCCTCCTGCAGCCAGTGCTCGAGCAGCCAGTCGTTGTAGGCGCTGCAGAGGCGCGCTGCCAGGTTCGCATTCGGGAGGACGGAGAATGCCGCCGCCTCGTCCGGCTCGACGATCCCGAGCGTCACGTCGTACACGTCGAGGTGGCGCTCCCGGAGCAGGTCGAGGGAGAGGTACGCGAAGTTCGCGTCGTGCGCGGCCGAGCGCTCGTACACGTCGTGGCGGAACCAGCCCGTCGGGTGGTTCCAGGGATAGGAAGGCATCGCGAGGCCGTTCGTTCCGGAGGCGATCACGAGCTCGCGGGTCGGGGCGTCGAGGTACGGCAGGAGATCCGCGATGGTCTCGTAGCCGACGTGGATGTCGCAGTCGACCAGCACCCGCGCATCATGCCAGGTGTCCATCCTGTGCGCTAGGGTGTTCATCCAGTGAGCGGCAGCCCAGGCACGCCGAGGACACGGTCCCTGGCCCGCGCGGTCGCGCTGCTCCACGCAGTGGCCGACCGCTCTGCGGGCTCGTCGGCCTCCGAGCTCGCGCGCGTCGCCGGCCTGCCCCGGTCCACGGTCACGCGCACGCTGCGTACGCTCGCCGACTCCGGGCTCGTCGAGGAGGCGCCCGACGGTGCGGGCTGGGTGCTCGGGCACGAGCTAGTGCGGCTCGCCCGCGGCGCGGATCCGCACCGTCGGCTGGTCGACGCCTCCCGGCTCCCGCTGGCACGGCTTCGCGACCGGTCCGGCGAATCGGCGCTGCTCGCCGTCCCCTACGGCCGGCCGGGGATGGAGATCCTGCTCCAGCTCGATCCCGACCGCCACGTCGGCGTGGCCGACTGGG
Source organism: uncultured Gaiellaceae bacterium (assembly GCA_963831285.1). Classification (GTDB taxonomy): domain Bacteria; phylum Actinomycetota; class Thermoleophilia; order Gaiellales; family Gaiellaceae; genus GMQP-bins7. The sequence continues at coordinate 114,915 of CAWHPO010000013.1, forward strand.
TCGGAGCGGACGTGCCCCTCCATGCGTCGTCCGCGGGCAAGCTCGTGCTCGCCGAGCTCGACGATGCCGAGCTCGCGGCCTGGCTCGACGCGAACCCGCTCGCCTCCTTCACCGAGAAGACCGTGACGGACCTCGAGACCTTGCAGGGGGAGCTCGGGCGCGTCCGCCGCCAGGGATGGGCCGAGCTCGTCGACGAGCTCGAGAACGGCCTCACCTCGATCTCCGTGCCCGTGCTCTCGCCGCGCCGATCCCTCGTCGGAATCGTCGGCGTCAGCGGGCCGACCTTCCGGCTGCCGCGCGGCCGGCGTCGCGAGCTCGTGCCGGAGACGCAGGCGACCGCGGCCGAGATCGAGCGAGCGCTCGCGCCCTGAGCGCCGGGATCAGTCGCGAGCGCTCGTCGCGACGTTGCCGATGATGGCGGCGAGCTCCCGCGGCTTCGACCACATCGGCCAGTGGCTCGTCGGCAGGTCGACCCAGGTCACGTCCCGCAGCTCGGTGAAGCCGCGGACGAAGGCATGCCCCTCCTTCACGGCGTCCTTGTACTGCTCGGACGTGTAGCCCGTGCAGATCGCGGTGCTCGGGATGTCGAGCCGCGCGTCGTTCGTGAGCTCCACGCTCTCGCGGAGGACACGGCCGGGCTGCGGCACCGCTCGGCGTTGGAACGTCTCGAGCTGCTCGCCGCTCAGGCCGTCGAGATTCTCGTCCTCCCGGAGCTTCTCGAGCGGAGGTAGCGGGAGTTCCTCCTGGTCGAAGTCGGCGTCCATCGCGCCCAGCCCCGGGCCGGTGTCGACGTAGAGCATCGCCGCGATCAGCTCGGCGACGCGATCGCTCGCCGCATAGCCCGGGAAGCCGGCTGCGCTGTGAACGGCGAGCACGACCGGACGCCCTGGGGCCGCGACGGCATCGCAGATGGCGTCGACGTGATCGGAGAACGTGACCGCCGAGCGATCGGCGTCCGCCGACTCGAGCCCGGGCAGCGTGATGGCCGTGACCTCGTGCCCGTCGGCCCGGAGCGCGTCGGCGACGTCGTCCCACGCCCACGCGCCGAGCCAGAAGCCGGGGACGAGCACGATCGGCGCGGAAGCCATGGCGCTCGAGCCTACAGCCCAGGCCGAGGCGTGGACGACGCACCGCGGCACATCGACGCCGTGCGACACTTGCCACGTGTCGGAGAAGAGCGGCGAGGCGCGCGAGGGGGGCTGCTCGTGCGGAGCGGTCCGCTACCGGCTCGCATCCGAGCCGCTGTTCGTCAACTGCTGCCACTGCCTGCACTGTCAGCGCCAGACGGGCAGCGCGTTCGTCGTCAACGTGCTGATCGAGACCGATCGCGTGCAGCTGCTCGCAGCGCCCCCACAGCCGGTCGAGGTACCGCGCGACGACGGCAGCGTGCAGACGATCTTCCGTTGTCCGAGCTGCCAGGTCGCAGTGTTCAGCGAATACGGGAATCCCGGGGTCAGGTTCGTTCGCGCCGGCACGCTCGATCGGCCGTCCTCAGTCGCCCCGGACGCCCACATCTTCACTCGAACGAAGGTCCCGTGGCTCGCCCTGCCGCACGGGGTGCCGGCGTTCGAGATCTACTACGACTCCAAGACCCTGTGGCCCTCGGCGAGCCTCGAGCGTCTTCGGGCGGTCATGTCGTCCGGGAGCGCGTCGGGCTGACGTTCCGTTCGGGTGAACTGAACGGCTCTCCGCGGCGAATCAGAGCCGACAGTCATCCGCCCTGAAGGAGTCTTCGATGCGCTTCATCCCCACCAAGCTCCACGCGCCGCTCGACTACATCGTCGGCGCCGTCCTGATCGCCGGTCCGTGGATCTTCCAGTACTCGGACGACAGCGCGGCCACGGCCATCTCGATCGTCCTGGGCATCGGCCTCATCGTCTACAGCCTGTTCACGAACTACGAGCTCGGGGTCTGGAAGGTCGCCCCGATGGCCGTCCACAACCTCATCGACATCGTCGCCGGTGCACTGCTCGCGGCCTCCCCATGGCTCTTCGGCTTCGCCGACGGCGGCGCGAACTTCTGGCTCCCGTTCGTCGTCATCGGCGTCGCGGCGATCTTCCTCGGCCTGACGACGAAGCAGCAGGGCGGGTACGGCTACCGCGCCTCTCGCCCGGCCGCCGGCTGACACGGCGGACTGAGCGCGCGGCGGTAACCCCGCCGCGCGCGCTGCTCCGGGAGTGCCTCGAGAGACGGGAGCGACGGGACTCGAACCCGCGACCTCCGGCGTGACAGGCCGGCGTTCTAACCAACTGAACTACGCCCCCGAGGGCTCGCGAAGTGTAGCCGCCTGCAGGGATCCGTACGCACGGGCCGTAGCTTCTCCATCGTGTCCACCGCGGACTGGGTCGTCATCGGCGTCGTCGCCGTCTCCGCTCTCTATGGGATCGCGACCGGCTTCCTCCGCGGAGCCTTCTCGCTCGCCGGGTTCGCGCTCGGCGCGTACCTCGGTGCGCGGCTCGCGCCGCTCATCCTCACGGACGGCTCGCCCTACGTGCCCGTGGTCGCGCTCGCGGGCGCCGTCCTGCTCGGGACGATCATGCGCGGACTCGCCGGCATGCTCGCCGCCGCGCTTCGTTCGAGCCTCGGCCTCATCCCCGGCATGCGGCTGCTCGACCGGCTCGCCGGCCTCGCGCTGGGGCTCGCGGCGGGCGTCTTCTTCTGCTGGGCGATCGGTGCGGTGCTGCTCTACCTCCCCGGGGAGACCGACCTGCGTCGGTCCGTGCAGCGGTCGGCGATCCTCGGTGAGATCAACCAGGTCTTCCCGCCGGAGCGACTGCTCGAGACGCTCGAGCGCGTCGACCCGATCGGCGTGTTCCTCGGCCCGCCCGCGATCGTCGCCCCGCCCGATTCCAGGCTCGCGCGGGACCCGGACGTCGCCCGCGCCTCGCGGAGCGTCGTGCGGGTGACAGGCATCGCGTGCGGGCTCGGCGTCGAGGGCTCCGGCTGGATCGCGCGGCCCGGCCTCGTCGTCACGAACGCCCACGTCGTGGCGGGGATCGACACGCCGCGCGTCGACAGCATCGATGCCGGCATCTTCGACGCGAAGGTCGTCGTGTTCGACTCGCAGAACGACGTGGCCGTGCTGCGCGTGCCAGGACTGCACGGGGAGCCGCTCGCGCTCGCCGATCCGGCGCGCGGCACGGCGGTGGCGCTCGTCGGGTTCCCCGAGAACGGACCGCTGCGGCGGACGCCCGGCCGGCTCGGCGGCACCGCGGACATCCTCAGTCGCGACGCATACGGACGAGGGCCGGTGAGGCGGCAGGTGACCGCGCTCCGCGGCTCCGTCCAGCCCGGAAGCTCCGGCGGCCCCGGGATCGACGCGCAGGGGCGCGTGCGCACGACGGTCTTCGCACGGCGGCCGCGCGAGACCGGCGGCTACGGACTCCCTGCTGCGCTCGTGCGGACTGCGCTGTCCGAGGTCGGCACGCGCTCCGTGCCGCCCACCGACTGCACCGGGTAACGGCTACGCGAACAGATCGAGGGCCGCGTGCGGCTGGCGGAATGGCGGGATGAGGTAGACGCCCGCCGCCGCCTCCCGCGAGGCGTCGACCAGCTCGCGTGCGATCTCGAGACCGGTCTCGCCGGCGTTCGCGCCGGCGTCGCGGAGCCGGTCCTGCACGTGCGCGGGGACCACGATGCCCGGCACCTCGTTGTGCAGGCGCAGCGCGAGCTGGTGGCTCCGCACGTAGAAGACCCCGACGAGGAGCGGAATGGGGCACGTTCCGCCCAGCCCGTCGAGGAACGACTCGAGGTAGGAGAGGTCGAAGAGCACCTGCGTCATCGCGAAGCGAGCGCCCGCCTCGAGCTTCGCCTCGAAGCGCTCGAGCTCGAGCTCGAGGTCGTCCGCGGCCGGGTTGACCGCGACGCCGAGGAAGAAGGAGGTGGGCGCGTCGATCTCGCGGCCGTTGTAGTCCTCGCCCGCGTTCATCCGCGTGATCATCTGCGAGAGACCGATCGAGTCGATGTCGTAGACGCCCTGAGCTCCCGGATAGTCGCCTCCCTCGGGCGGGTCGCCGGTGACGGCGAGGACGTTGCGGATCCCCTCCGCGTGGGCGCCGAGCAGCAGCGACTCGAGGCCCGCGATCGAAGCGTCGCGCGGCGTCAGATGGGGAATGGTCTCGAGCCCCACGATGCGCTCGATCGTCGCCGAGGCGATGAGGCCGCTCATCCGAGCCCGCGCGCGGGGGTTGTCGTTGACGTCGACGACATCGACGTGCCCTGAGCCCTGAAGCGCGCGTGCGAGCTCGAGCATTCCCTCGGCGTTCCCACCCCTCGGCGGGTCGATCTCCACGGAGACGACGAACTCCCCGGCGTCGAGCTTCCGCTGCAGCAGCGTCTTCTGGGCCGGCTCGGCCGCCTGCACGAAGAGCTCGCGCTCGCGGATGACGAGTCGCGTCCGCGGGCTGCGCTCGTCGTCGACGGCCGCGCGGATCGCCGCGATCTCCGTCGGCGTCGCGCCGCAGCAGCCGCCGATGATCCGGGCGCCGAGCTCGCGGGCGTGCGCCGCGAACTCGGCGAAGTACTCCGGTGTGGCATGCGGGAAGACCACGCGGTCGCCGGCGAGGCTCGCCAGCCCGACGTTCGGGAGCGCCGCGAGCGGCTTGCCGGCGCCGGCCATGCGCTCGAGCGCGCGCAGCGCGGCCTGCAGCCCCGCCCCGTGGTTGGCGCCGATCGCGACGACGTCGAGGCCTGCCAGGGCCTCCGCGGCCTCCTCGGCCGAGACGCCGCCCAGCGTCTGCGCGTCCTCGTCGAACGTGAGCAGGCTGACGATGGGGAGACCAGAGACCGCGCGGACGGCTCCGATCGCGGCGACCAGCTCATCGAGCTCGTAGAACGTCTCGACCATGAAGAGGTCGACGCCGCGGCCCTCGAGGAGCGTCGCCTGCTCGGCGAAGAGGGCCTCGCGGTCGTCCGTCGGCGCTCCAAGCGGTCCGATCGCGCCGGCGATGAAGACGTCCGAGCCGGAGACCTCGCGCGCGTCGCGCGCGATCTTCACGGCCGCCTCGTTCATCGCGGCGACCTCGTCCTCGAGGTAGTGCTCCGTGAGCTTCCTACGGTTGGCTCCGAACGTGTTCGTCTCGATGACGTCCGCGCCGGCCCGGATGAAGCCGAGGTGGAGCGAGAGGACGCTCTCGGGCGCGCGCAGGTTCGCCTCCTCCGGGCAGCGCAGACGAGGCACCGCGCTCGAGACGAGCGTGCCCATCCCTCCGTCGCCGACGAGGGGCGGGCCAGATGCGAGTCTCTCGGTGAAGCGGCTCACGGCGTCATTCCAGCACGGGGCTCAGCCGGAGCTTGCGGGTGCGGTCAAGCGCGCCGGTCAACACAACCCGAGGGATCGGTCAAGCGCGGTCGGGTGACGCCTGCGGCGACGGAATCGACCACAGTTCGGTCACTCACGGCGGGCGGCGATGCGGCGACAGCTCGCCTGGGATCAGTGAGGGGTGAAGAAGCAGTTCCTCCTCGGAGGAGCTTGCCGGGGACGGAGGGAGCGGGGGCTTGGCGGCTATCTCGCTCTCTTCGCCCTTTTCTCTGCACGGATTGGGATTCGCTAGCGCGAATCCCAACGTGCGACAAGCTTGAAGACGCTCGCGAGACAGGGTGAGGTACGCGGCCGATCTGCACGGATTGGGATTCGCTAGCGCGAATCCCAACGTGCGACAAGCTTGAAGACGCTCGCGAGACAGGGTGAGCGTTGGTGGCCGATCGCGGACCCGCCGCACTCAAGACGAAGCGGCCGCGTGCCGATAGCGAGAGCGACTCCCGGCTGGGGACTGACGGCAATCAGCTCGGGCCTGGAGCTTCGAGAAGGGGCGGCGGACGACGCCGCCCTTCTCATTGCGCAAGAGCAGGATTTCCGAATGGAAATCCTGCTCGCGCGGAAAATCGGAAGACGCTCGCTGCGAAGGGCGATCTCGTGGAGGCCGATCGCTCTCCTTCGACCGCTCAGGCGTCGTTCTCCGGCGGCCTTCACATTCACTCCACGTGGATGGTCCTGCCTTCCATGCCGCCTGCGACCACGACGAGCTGGCCCGTCACGTGACCCGAGAGGACGTCCGAGGCGAGGACGACGACCTGCGCTGCGACGTCCTCGGGCTGCGCGACCTTCCGCAGCGCCATCGTGCGCGTCACCGCGCGCACCTGGTCTGGCGTCGACGTGGCCACGCGTCATCGGCGTCTCCGTCCAGCCCGGAGCGACGGCGTTCACGCGCCCGCCCGGCGCGATCCGCCCGATCTCGTTCTTCAGCGAGAGGAGGAGCCCGCCCGTGATCGCCGACTTCGCCGCCGCGTAGTCGGCGTGCCCGGCCTCTCCGAACACCCCGGCGGTCGAGCCGACGAGGACGAGCGAGCCGTGCCCGTTCCGCTCGACCTCGCGCAGGAACGCGCGCGCGACGAGGAACGTCGCCGTGAGGTTCGCGCGCAGGGTCTCCTCCCAGCGCTCGAGCGGGAGCTCCCACACCGGCACGTCCTCGCTCGGCCACACGCCCGCCACCGCTGCGCAGACGTCGATCGTTGCCGAGCCTGTCCCGCGCTTCGGCGAACAGGCGCTCGACGTCCGGCCTCCGAGGTGAGATCCGCCTGCGCGAGCGGCGCGTCGCCGAGCTCCGCAGCGAGGGCTCGCGCGCGCTCCTCGCCCCGGTGGAAGTGCACGAGCACGCGCGCACCCTCGGCCGCGAACGCACGCGCGCACGCCGAGCCGATGCCGCCGGAGCCGCCCGTGACGAGCACGCCCTGTCCTCGAAGCCCGGTCTCGATCCGGCGTAGGCTACTCGCGTGCGCGTCCACGTCATCTCGGACATGGAGGGCGTCGCCGGGATCGTGAAGTGGCAGCAGACGACGGGCGGCGAGTCGCTGTACGAGGAGGGGCGCAAGCTCTACACCCAGGAGATCAACGCGGCCGTGCGCGGCGCGAAGGCGGCCGGCGCGAGCGAGATCGTGGTCATGGACTGCCACGGCGCAGGAAAGGGCTGGACGTTCAACTCGCTGCTTCCCGACGAGCTCGACCCCGCCTGCGAGTTCGTCGTCCAGAACGAGTGGACCGAGTACACGGAGTTCCTGGAGGAGGGCTGCGACGCCGCGCTCTTCGTCGGGATGCACGCGCGCGCCGGCACGCGCGACGGCGTGATGAGCCACACGATCTCCGGCCGCGACTACCAGAACCTGTGGTTCAACGACACCCTCGTGGGCGAGACGGGCATCAACGCGGCGCTCTGCGGCACCTGGGGCTGTCCCGTCCTCCTCGTCACCGGCGACGACGCGTGCTGTCGCGAGGGCCGCGAGCTCCTGGGAGCGGGCCTGAGCACCGTCGCGGTCAAGCGCGGGCTCGGCGGCGAGTCCGCCCGCCTGCTCGCGCCGGCTCGCGCCCGTGAGCTGATCGAGGACGCCGCCCGCCGCGCGCTCGCCGATCTCGGAGCCGTCGCTCCGTACGATCCGGGCAGGCCGGCCGAGGTGAAGGCCGAGTTCAAGAACACGACCGAGCCGGACCGCCTGCGCTTCCGATCGGGCGTCGAGCGACTCGACGACCGCACGATCGTCTCCCGCGCCGACACCTGGTGGGAGGCGTGGAAGCAGTTCTACTTTCCTGAGCACGGATCGGGATTCGCTAGCGCGAACCCCGACGTGCGACATCGGAAGACGCTCGCGGCGACAGACCAGCGCGACGTGGCCGTCCTGAGCACGATCGGGATTCGTAACATCCGACGTGCCACGGAAGCGGCGGGCCCGCATTGACATGTCACGGAGCCGGTGTCAGATTGCCCCGACGAGTCGGGCAGGCTCGTCGCAGAGCGTTCCTGCAACTCGCAGGCCGCTCGGACGTCAAACCTCACGTACACCGAAGCGGGGGATCGAAGGAGGACATTGTCTATGAGGAAAGCCATCGTCGTTGCGGTCTCCGCCGTGACCGCCGCCAGCGCGATCGCGGCGTCGGTCGCGACGGCGAATCCGACAGCCGTCGCCAGTCAGGCGGCCTCGACCTGCAAGCTCGCGACGATCGCCCTGACGGGCCCGTACACGGGTCCAGCAGGGAGCGCCGGGCTCGACCAGCGCAACTGGGGCCGCGTGTTCATCACGAACTGGAACGCCGGCAAGGCGATCCCGGGCGTCCCGAGGGGCATGAAGCGCCCGAAGCTGAAGGCCGTCGAGGCCGACACGCAGTTGAACCCGCAGGTAGCCGCGACGGTCGCGGTGCAGCTGCGCTCCAACAAGAACGTCGTGGCGGTCAACGGCTTCTCGGGAAGCCAGGAGAACGTCGCGGGCGGGCCGATCCTGCGCCGCGGCGGGCTCTCGTTCGTCTCGGGGTCGGCGACGCGGGCCAGCCTGACCGACCCGTCCACGCCTGACGGAGGCGTCCTGAAGAACGGCTTCTTCCGTCGCGTCGTTCCGAACGACAACTTCCAGGCGCGCACGGACGTCGCGTTCCTGCGGCAGAAGCTGAACATCGGAGCGAACGACACCGTGATGACGGTCGACCAGGCCGAGGCTTACTCGGTTCCGCTGATCACGCTCGCCTCGAGCCTGCTGCGGGCGGCGAACATCAACGTCGATCGGCAGTCGCAGCCGGCCTCGCAGACCGACTTCACGGCGCTCGCGAACCGTGCGGTCGCACAGAAGGTGAAGGCGGTCATGTTCGCCTCGCAGGTCGCCTCGAACGCTCAGCTGTTCTTCCAGCAGCTGAAGTCGCACGGGTACACGGGCGAGTTCATCGGAACGGACGGGACGTTCGACTCGAGCCAGTTCAAGGTTCCGGGGGCGTACATCTCGTCGTTCAGCCTGGACATCCACGACGTGCCGGTGGCGAAGCCGTTCGTCGCGCAGTTCGAGAAGCGCTACGGCAAGACGATCTCGTTCGGCGCTCCGTCGTTCGTGGCCGTGCAGGCAATGGCCATGGGCATTTCCATGGCGTGCGCCGACGGCAAGATCAGCCGCGCCGAGGTGCGCAAGGACATCGGCAAGGTGAAGATGTCGAACACGCTCCTCGGAGCCCCGGTCGCGTTCGACAAGCAAGGGGACGTCGCTGGAGGCGTCGGCTTCTCGATCTTCAAGATCGGGAACGACGGCTCCTACAACATCGTCCAGAAGGGCTAACCGCCCTGACTCGTGCGCTCGACCGGAATCCGCGATCGCGGATTCCGGTCGCGCGCGCAGCGCTCCGTCAGCGCTCGCATTAGGTTCCTGCGATGCACGCGCTTCACGTCGTCGGCTACTTCCAGGGTTTCCAGCTGACGTGGAGCTACTTCTTCGATCAGCTCGTGGCCGGGCTCACGCTCGGCAGCCTGTACGGCCTCATCGCCATCGGCTATTCGATGGTGTACGGCATCCTGAAGCTGCTGAACTTCGCGCACGGCGAGGTCTTCATGATCGGGTCGTACATCGGGTTCTTCGTGCTGAGCTGGCTCGGCGGGGCCGCCGACCCGAGCATTCCGATCGCGGCCGTGATCGCGCTCATGTTCGCCGCGGCCATGCTCGGGTCGGGCGCGCTCGGCGTCGTGATCGAGCGCTTCGCCTACCGGCCGCTCCGGCAGAAGCGCGCGTCGCGGATCGCGCCGCTGATCAGCGCGCTCGGCGTGTCCTTCTTCCTCCAGCAGCTCGCCGTGATCCTGTTCGGCTCGGCGCCGAAGCAGTACGACTCGTTCGCGTTCGACGGCGGCTCGCTGTTCACGAGTGTCTCGATCGGGCCGTTCGAGATCCAGTACATGCAGCTGTTCGTGATCGTCGCGACCGTCGTCCTCATGGTCGCGCTGACCGTGTTCATCGCCCGAACCCAGGTCGGGCGCGCCATGCGGGCCACGTCGTTCGACCTCGAGGCCGCGTCGATGATGGGGATCGACGTCGACCGCGTGATCGTGGTCACCTTCCTCCTGGGTTCGGCCCTCGCGGGCGCGGCCGGCGTGATGAACGGCCTGATCTTCCAGAACGTCGATCCCTACGTCGGCTTCCAGGTCGGCCTCGTCGCCTTCACGGCCGCGGTCGTGGGCGGGATCGGCAGCATTCCCGGCGCGATGCTCGGCGGAATCGCCATCGGCATCGGGCGGGCGTTCTCGATCGGATACGTGTCCTCCTCGTACCAGGACGTCATCGTGTTCGCCATCCTCATCGCCTTCCTGCTCCTGCGACCGTCGGGGATCTTCGGGACACCGGCCCCGCAGAAGGTGTGAGATGAGCGAAGGGCCGTCGAACGAGCCGCTGGAGTCTCCGGTCCCCACAGGCCCGGCGATCGGCGCCGACGAGTGGGTCGCACGGTCGGGCGAGCGGGGTGAACGCCGCGGCGGCGTCGCAGGGCGGGTGCAGGCTGCCTACGAGCGCGTGCCGAAGCCCGCCGTGTTCGCGCTCGTCGTCGTGGCTGCGGCGCTGGTCCCGCTGCTCACGTCCCAGACCTCGAACGACATCTACTTCCTCCGCGTGGGGACGGTGGCGCTCGTCTTCGCGCTGCTCGCCCTCGGCCTCAACGTCGCCGTCGGGTTCGCAGGCCTGCTCGACCTCGGCTACATCGCGTACTACGGAATCGGCGCCTACGGCTACGCGATGCTCTCCTCGGACAAGTTCGGGATCCACTGGCAGGCGTGGCTCGTGCTGCCGCTCGTCGTCTTGATCGCGGGACTCGTCGGGTTCCTGCTCGCGCTCCCCTCGCGGCGGCTCGTCGGCGACTACCTCGCCATCGTCACCCTCTTCTTCGGCCAGATCTTCTACGTGATCGCGACGCAGGGGTACCGCGTCTCGTTCCTCGGGCTGAACAAGGACCTCGGCTTCGACCACGCGAACTGGGATGTGACGGGAGGGCCGAACGGCATCGCGAACGTCGACCGACTCGGGGCGTTCGGGCTCCAGGCTTCGAGCGAGCGCGCGTACTTCTACATCACGCTCACGGCCGTCGTCGTGGTCTTCGCCGCGCTGACCCTGGCGAACCGCTCACGGACCGGCCGCGCCTGGCGTGCGCTGCACGACGACACGCTCGCGGCGCAGGCGATGAGCATGCCCGTGCACTGGCTCAAGCTGCTCGCGGTCGCCGTCGGCGCCGCGGTCGCGGCGCTCGCGGGGACGATCAACGCCGCGCTGCTGCAGGGTGCGTTCCCCGACGACTACAACACGCAGGTCCTGATCGTCATCTACGCGATGGTGATCCTCGGCGGCGCCGGGAGCCTCGCCGGCGCTGTCCTCGGCGCAGGGATCGTGTCGATCGTCATGCTCGAGGGGCTGCGCCCGCAGACGCCGATCGGCGACTTCACGGGAAACGGCCGCTGGCTCTTCTACGGCGCCATCCTCCTCGTGCTCGTCGTCTCGATCAGGCCCTGGTACCGGCTCGCTGCGATCCTCGGAGGGATCGTCGCCTTCGGCGTCGTCGTCCATGCCGTGGTCGCGGCGACGACCGCGCACGGCACCGACGGCCTCCTGAACACCGGCCCGGAGACCTTCGAGAAGGGAGGAGCCGGCGGGTGGCTCATCCGGCACTGGCTCGCGCTCCCCGGCGGGACGTACGAGCAGGGCTCGCGCACGTGGTTCAACATCGCGCTCGTCGGTCTCATCGGGCTCGTCCTCTGCATGACGCTCGTGAAGGGGTGGAAGCGCGACGTGCTCATCGTCCCCGCGGTCTGGCTCGCCGGCTTCGTGTGGGAGACCCGCCTCGTCCTCGAGACCTCGGGGCCGACGCGGTTCCTGCTGCTCGGCGCGATCCTCGTCGTCGTCATGGTCGCGCGGCCACAGGGGCTTCTCGGGCGAGCGCGCGTGGAGATCGTGTGAGCGCGCCGCTGCTCGAGCTCGAGCAGGTGAGCAAGTCCTTCGGCGGCCTGCAGTGCATCTGGAACCTCGACCTCGAGGTGCGCGAGGGCGAGATCGTCAGCGTGATCGGACCCAACGGCGCCGGCAAGACGACGCTCTTCAACCTGGTCACGGGGCTGTACAAGCCCGACTCGGGCGACATCCGCCTCGACGGCGAGAGCATCGTCGGACTCGCGCCGAACAAGATCACGAACCGCGGCATCGCCCGCACCTTCCAGACGCTGCGGCTGTTCCTGAACATGAGCGTGAAGGACAACGTGATGGCCGCGACGTACGGACGAACGCGAGCGTCGCTCATCGAGTCCGTCCTCCGCCTCCCGCGCGCGCGCCGGGAGGAGCGCGAGTCCAACGTCCTCGCCGAGGAGAAGCTCGGCTTCTTCGGGCAGCGGCTCATGGGCTACCGCTGGAACCAGCCCGCCTACAGCCTGTCGTACGCGAACCGCCGTCGGCTCGAGATCGCCCGCGCGACCGCGACGCAGCCGCGCATCCTGCTGCTCGACGAGCCGGCGGCCGGGATGAACCCCGTCGAGACGCACGAGATCACGGAGCTCATCGGCGAGCTGCGCGTGAAGGGCGGCTACACGATCCTCGTCATCGAGCACGACATGCACGTGGTCGAGGGGATCTCCGACCGCGTCGTCGCACTCGACCACGGCGAGAAGATCGCCGAGGGCACCTTCGAGCAGGTGGCGACGAGCCCCAGGGTCGTCGAGGCGTACCTGGGCGCATCGGCAACGGAGCGGAAATGAGCTCCGCAGCAGCGCTCCTGCGCCTCGACGGCGTCAACACCTACTACGGGCAGATGCACATCCTCCAGGACACGAACCTGCGCGTGGACGCCGGCGAGCTCGTGTGCCTGCTCGGCGGCAACGCCTCCGGGAAGTCGACGACGCTCAAGACCGTCCTCGGGATCGTCCGGCCGCGCACTGGCACCGTATCGTTCGACGGCGAGGACGTCACGGAGCGGACGACGAGCTACCGGATCGGGAAGGGAATGGCGATCGTTCCCGAGAACCGGCGCCTGTTCGGCCCCATGACCGTGCTCGAGAACCTGCAGATGGGCGCGTACCTGCACGGTGGCGGGCGGCCCGAGGACTACGAGCGCGTCTACTCGCTCTTCCCGCTCCTGCACGAGCGGCGCGGCCAGCTCGCGGGGACGCTCTCCGGCGGCGAGCAGCAGATGGTGGCGATGGGGCGCGCGCTCATGGCGCGCCCGAAGCTCATGCTCATGGACGAGCCCTCGATGGGCCTCGCACCGATCCTCGTCGAGCGGAGCTTCGAGATCATCCAGCAGGTGCACCAGTCCGGTGTCGCCATGCTCGTCGTCGAGCAGAACGCCAACGTGTCGCTCTCGATCGCGGACCGCGGCTACGTCCTCTCGACCGGGCGGGTCGTCCTGGAGGGCAAGGCGTCGGAGCTGCTCCAGCACGAAGAGCTGCGCAAGGCCTACCTTGGCCGCTAGGGACATGTCCAGGGGTCTGACCCCTGGCAGGTCCGCTCGGGACGAGTTCCCGATCTTCGAGCACACCGTCTACGCGAACTCGTGCTCGCAGGGCGCGCTCTCGAAGCGGGTCCGCGACGCGGTCGAGAGCTGGATCGCCGGCTGGGACGAGAACGGGGCCGAGTGGGACTTCTGGGTCGAGCGGAACGAGGCCGCGCGGGCCGCTTTCGCCGGGCTCCTGCACGCCTCGCCCGACGACGTGGCCGTCACCACCTCGGTCTCGCAGGGAGTCAGTGCGCTCGTGTCGGCTCTCGACCTCTCGGGGGAGCGGAACCGCATCGTCGTCAGCGAGTACGAGTTCCCGACGGTCGGGCAGATCGCACACGCGCAGGAGCTCCGCGGCGCCGAGGTCGTCCACGTCCGCCCCGAGGGCGACGGGCGCATCTCGCTCGAGCGCTTCGCCGACGCGATCGACGAGCGAACTGCGCTCGTCTGTTGCACGGCCGTGTCCTTCAGGTCGGGCCACCGGCACGACGTGTCGGCGGTGGCCGAGCTCGCGCACGCGTCCGGCGCCCTGCTGCTCGCGGACAGCTACCAGGCCGTCGGCGCGCTCGAGCTCGACGCCCGTACCCTCGGCGCGGACGTCATCACAGGCGGAACCGTCAAGTACCTGCTCGGCTCCGCCGGCCTCGGCTTCATGTGGATGCGCGAGTCGCTGCGCGGAACGCTGCTCCCGACCCAGACCGGCTGGTTCGCGGACGAGGACATCTTCGCGATGTCCATCGCGGACTACTCGCCGCACGCGACCGCGCGGCGCTTCGACAGCGGCACGCCGCCCGTGCCCTCGCTCTACCCGGGCGTCGCCGGAATGGAGCTCATAGCCGAGATGGGCGTGCCCGCGATCGAGAGCCACGTGCGAGGGCTCGTCGACAGGCTGCTCGCGGGGCTGGACGACCTCGGCGCGACGGTGGCGACCGGCCGCGCCGGTCGGGAGTACGGCCCGTTGATCTGCGTCGTGTCCACGGATCCGAACGCACTGGTCGACGCGCTGGCGGCGGAGCGCATCGTCACCTCGACCCGTGACTCGAACCTCCGCATCTCGCTCCACCTGTACAACGTCGAGGAGGACGTGGACCGGATCGTCGCGGCGCTGGCCGCGAACCGTGCGCTCCTGGCCTAGCGCTTCTACGCCGCGTCGGGCCAGGCGGTCTCGGCCGGCGGCAGGTCGCGGCGCGGCCGTCCGCGCTTCGGCCACTCGCGGGTCCAGCGGCTGATGACGCGATTCCGCTCGTCATGCTTCCAGCGGGGCCGGTGCGCACGGACGAGCGGATCGACTCCGGCGACGATCCCGAAGCAGTCCACGCAGTACGCGATCGGCCAGTGCTGGTCGCTCGACCGGCGATGCGCGAACGCGTGCACGACCCGCTCGTGCGGGCAGCCCTGCCGCTCGGCGGGGCGGACGCCCCGGCGGCCGCGCATCGTGATCGAGCCGAGGAGCCGATCGTCCTGCATGGACGCCTGCCCGATCGCGCGCCGGTTCACGTAGACGTCGACGAACTCCATGAGGCGAACGTACCCGGGCGAGATGACGGCGCAAACGCCTGTCGCGCGGCTGCGATACTCGCCGGCGTGGACAGCCGCGACTCCGCAGCCGAGCTCGAGCAGACGATCGCGCGCTACAACGACGCCTGGAACGCACACGACGTCGATGCGATCCTCGCCCTCCACGCGCCGGGGATGGTCTTCGAGAACCACACGGCGGGCGAGCGGGCGGAGGGAGCCGAGGTCGGTCTGCACATCGCTCGCATCTTCGAGCGAATGCCCGATCTCGCGTTCACGGGACGCCGGCTGTACGCGCGGGACGGTCTCGTCGTCAGCGAGTGGACCGCCAGCGCCAGGGACGCCTCGGGCCGGCGCATCGAGTGGGACGGCATCGACGTCTTCCCGTTCGAGGACGGGCTGATCCTGCGCAAGGACGTCTACTCCTCGTCGCACCGCCCGCGCGTCGTCGACGAGTAGCCGCCGTGTCGCGGCCACTCGTCCACGAGGCGGCGTCCGTCCCGCCGGAGATCGAGCGGGAGCTTGCCGAGTCGTTCGAGCTCGTCCCCTCGGCCGTCGGCGCCGACGGAGTCGTCGTGACGCCCGCGATTGCCGTCGACGAGGCGTTCCTCGACGCGGTAGGGCCGCAACTCCGCATCGTCGCCAACTACGCGGTGGGCCTCGACAACGTCGATCTCGGAGCGGCCCGCGAACGCGACGTCGTCGTCGCGAACACGCCGGGCGTTCTCACCAACGCGACGGCCGAGCACGCGATCGCGCTCGTTCTCGCGCTCCTACGCCGCGTCTGCGAGGGCGACCGCTCGCTGCGACGGCACGAGCACTGGGAGTGGGGGCCGGACTTCATGGTGGGCGAGGGGCTCGAGGGCAAGGAGCTCCTCGTCGTCGGCCCCGGCAGGATCGGCCGCCGCGTCGCCGAGCTCGCGACCGCGCACGGCGCCCGCATCGCTCTTCGCGGGACGCGACGACGACCTGCACGCGGCGCTCGCCTCGGCCGACGTCGTCAGCCTGCACTGCCCGCTCACGGACGAGACCCGACACCTCGTCGACGCCCGGGCGCTCGGAGCGATGAAGCCGACGGCCGTCCTCGTCAACACCTCGCGCGGGCCAGTCGTGGACGAGGCCGCGCTCGTGTCCGCTCTGCAGGCCGGCTCAATCGCGGGTGCGGCACTCGACGTCTTCGAGTACGAGCCTGCGGTCAGCGAGGAGCTGCTCGCGCTCGAGAACGTCGTCCTGACGCCGCACATCGCGAGCGCGACCCGCGAGGCGCGACACGCGATGGGGATGCTCTGCGTCTCGGCGCTCCGAGCCGTGCTGCTCGACGGCCGGGTGCCGCCGAACGCGGTGTAGCGTCTCGCGATGCCCGCCTTCGGCTCGGCGTCCATGACCGGCCGCCTCGAGCGCGTGCTCGTGCGTCCGCCGCTTCCGGAGGACGCGGCGAGCTGGAGCGCGTACGGCTGGCGCGAGCCCCCCGATGTCGTCGCAGCGGCCGCCGAGCACGACGCGTTTCGGGCGCTGCTCGAGGCGGCGGGCGCCGAGGTCGTCGTCTCCCGGCACGACCCGGGGAACCCGGACGCGATGTACGTCTACGACCCGGTGCTCGTCGGCTCGGACGGGGCGGTGCTCCTGCGGCCGGGGAAGGAGGGCCGCCGCGGCGAGCCCGAGGCGATCGCGGCGAGCCTCGTCGCAGCGGGCGTCCCCGTCGCGCACACGATCGCGGAGCCCGCTTTCGTCGAGGGCGGCGACACCGTCTGGCTCGACGAGACGACGCTCCTCGTCGGGATCGGCTACCGCACCAACCCGGCCGCGATCGCGGAGCTCGCAGCGGCGTTCCCCGGCGTCGAGGTGGTCGCGTTCGACCTGCCGCACTGGAACGGGCGCGACGAGGTCATGCACCTGATGAGCCTGATCTCTCCAGCTCGATCGCGATCTCGCGGTCGTGTACCCGCGCATCGCCCCCGTCCGTCTGCTCGATCTGCTCGTCGAGCGCGGGATCGAGGTCATCGAGGTGCCGGACGAGGAGTTCGCGACCCAGGGTCCGAACGTGCTCGCGCTGGGGCCGAGACGGGCGCTCGCGCTCGACGGGAACCCGGAGACGCGCCGACGTATGGAGCGCGCGGGCGTCGACGTCGTGGTCTACCGGGGAGACGAGATCTCGAAGAAGGGCGACGGCGGCCCAACCTGCCTCACCCGACCGCTGCTTCGAACCTGAGAACCGCCAGCGGCGGCGAAGCCGACGCCTTTAGGAATCTGGCGGACGCTCAGGACAGGCCGAATCCGACGGCGAAGCCGAGCGCGGTTACGAGGCCGGCCTCGCGGCCGCCCAGCTCGAACGCCTCCGGCATGAGCGTGTCGGCGAGCATGACGAGGAGTGCGCCCGCCGCGAACGCGGTCACGAACGCGCCGCCGACGCCGGGCATCCGATCGAGCGTGAGCCACCCGGCGACGGTGGCGGCCACCGAGGCGAGCACCACCCAGCTCCACATCCGGAATACTCGGGCGCGGGTCCAGCCCGCCTGCAGCAGGCCGGCGGTCCCCGAGAGCGCCTCGGGGACGTTGGAGACGAAGACGCCCACGACGACGGCGACCGGCACGACGCCCTCCTGCAGGATCGAGGCGCCGAGCACGAACGACTCCGGGATGCCGTCGAGGACCGTTCCGAGCACGATCGCGCTCGCGCTGCCCGCCAGCTGGCTCTCGCCCTTCATGCTCTTCCTGCCCGAGCCGCCGTGCCGGTCGAGCAGCGTGTCCCCGACGTAGAAGGTGAGGCCGCCGCAGGCGAATCCGAGCGACGCCAGCCGCAGGTCGGTGTCGAACGCGTCGATCACGAGCTCGTAGGCGATGGCGGCGATGAGGGCGCCCGCGCCGAACGCCATCGCGAGGCCGACCGCGCGCTGGCCGAGGCGCGCGTAGGAGGCGAGCGCAGCGCCGACCCAGAGCGAGCCCGCGGTCACGATCCCCCAGAACGCGGCCTCGAGCACGCCGGGACTCTACGACTCGTCGAGCGACAGCTGCCGGTAGGGAGAGAGCCCCGAGACGCCGACTCCCACGAGCCGCAACGCCCCGGGTCGATCCCGCAGCCCGCGGTCGAGGAGGCCACACGCCACGTCTCCGATGACTGCCGCGTCGTCGACGGCTGCGCCGAGCGTGGTCGAGCGGGTGCGGATCGAAAAGTCGCCGTACCGGAGCTTCGCCGTCACCGTCCGCCCGGAGAGGCCCGAGCCGCGGAGGCGTTCCGACACGAGCTCCGAGAGGCGTCGGACCTCGTCGTGCAGCCGCTCGCGGTCCGAGATGTCATGCGGGAACGTGTCTTCCGCCGACACGAGGACGGGCTCCAGCTCGAGGTCGAGGTCGCGCGGGTCGATTCCCCGCGCGCGGTTGCGGAGGAGCGGCCCGAGCGTCCCGGGCAGAAGCGTCTTCAGCTCCGGGTCTGCCAGGGTCGCGAGCGCGCCGATCGTGTCCACGCCGGCCGTCCGCAGCCGCGCCTCCGCGCGCGGCCCGACGCCGGGGAGCAGGCGGACCGGGAGTGGGGCGAGGAACCGCGCTTCCGTGCCGGGCGGGACGACCGTGATCCCGCCCGGCTTGCGGCGGTCGGAGGCGATCTTGCACACGACCTTGCAGGTACCGACGCCGAGCGAGCAGGTGAGGCTCGTGCGCGCGCGAACGGCCGTCCGGATCGCGGATGCGAGCGCACGTGCCCCCGTGAAGTCGGACGCGACCGTGCCGAGGTCGAGGTAGCCCTCGTCGATCCCCGTGCGCTCGATGCGCGGGACGATCTCGGCCACCGTGTCCCAGACGGCGCGCGAGTACTGCCGGTAGAGCGCATGGCGGGGCCGGACGAAGACCGCGGTGGGGCAGCGGCGGTGCGCCTCGGCTGCGCTCATCGCCGAGCCGATACCGAACCTCCGCGCCACGTAGTTGGCGGTCGACACGACACCGCGCCCCCGCGGGTCGCCGCCGACTACCAGCGGCTGCTCGCGGAGCTCGGGATTCTCGAGCTCCTCGACGGCGGCGAAGAATGCGTCGAGGTCGAGGTGCGCGAAGATCGGCACGAGCGAAGGCTAGGGACATGTCCGGTGTCAGACACGGTGTCAGACACCTGACGTGTCCGAATCGGACGCGTCGTCGGTCGGGGCTAGGCGGCTCTATCGTTCGCTGGGTGATCGCGACTCCAGCGCTCGCTCCGCCCGCGATCGAGCAGCCCGCTCCCTTCCAGGTGTCGTACGGCCTCGTCACGGGCCGTGCGGCACCCGGAACGACGCGGGTCGTCGTCTCGGCGAACGGAAAGGCGCTCGTCCGGAAGGAGCTCCACGGACGGCGCTTCTCGCTTCGCGTCGCGCTGCCCGTCGGCGACGACACCGTCCGCGTCACGACCTTCGCGGGCCGGCGCCGCTCGTCGGCGCGCGTCCGGAACGTCTTCGGCCTTCCGCCGGGCTCGCGTCCGCGCGTCGTGACGGACCGGGAGGACGGAGCCCTCGCTCGCAAGCTCGTCACGCTGAGACGCCGCTTCGGGGGCATCGCCGGCGTCTACGTCCAGAGCCTGACGGGCGGTGCTGGTGCAGCCTCGAACGCCGGCGCGACCTTTCCGGCCGCCTCGACCCTGAAGCTCGCGATCGCGACGACGGTCCTGGCGCGGAGCCACGGCATCCCGGCGCGTGGCTCGTACGTCCACGACCTGCTCACGTCGATGCTCGAGCAGTCGGACAACGAAGCTGCCAACGAGCTCGAGGTCTGGCTCGGCGGGTCCACGAGCGGTGGCTCCGCCCGCATCAACGCCCTCATGCGCACGATCGGGCTCACGAACACCGAGATGTACGGCGGGTACGAGATCAGGACGCTCTCCGCTCGCATCCCCGTGCGCACCGACGAGCAGCCCGCGTACGGCTACGGCAAGCACACGACGGCACGCGATCTCGCGAGCCTGCTGCGCGCGGTCTGGCTTGCCTCGGGCGGCCGGGGGCCGCTGCGCGCCTCGCACAGCGGCTTCACCACGGCCGACGGGCGCTACCTGCTCTGGCTCCTCGCTCACGTCCACGACCTGCCGAAGCTCGATCGCGTGCGATCCGGGAACCCGGCCGTCGTCGTCCTGCACAAGGCTGGCTGGGTGAGCGACGCGCGACACGACGCCGGCCTCGTCTTCTGGCGCGGAGGCGTCTTCGTCGCGGGCGTGATGACGTGGAGCTGGCGCGGCGTCGGCACGTCCGCGGACGTGCTCGCGGGCCGCGTCGCGAGGCTCGCGCTCGAGCGCTTCCGCCACACAGAGGGCTGACAACGCTTGCAACATTCTGTTGCGAGCGCTGAAAACCGCTTGCGCACACCGACTCGCGACCCCTTGTAACAACTTGTTGCAAGGCTCGACGGCCGCCGCACGCGAGCCGGTACAGTTTCTGTACCACCTACGGCATTCGTACGAAAGAGAGAACCGTGAGCGAGAACACGACCCGTCTGCTCCTCGTCCCGCTGGAAGACCTCGTCGTCTTCCCGAACATGAACGTCACCCTCACCGTCGACGTCGGCGACGAGGACCGCGTGCTGCTCGTGCCGAAGCACGACGACGGCTACGCGAAGGTCGGCACCGTCGCAGAGGTCACCGATCGCATCCGCCTTCCCGGCGGCGGACGCGCCGTCGCGTTGAACGGCCTGCACCGCGGGGGCGCCGGAGCCGCGACCACCGACTCCCAAGGGCGGCTGCTCGTCGAGGTCGAGGAGCGACCCGACGAGGAGTCGGCCGACGGCCGCATCCGCGAGCTCGAGCGCGAGTACCGCGCGGTGGTCGAGGAGATCCTCGAGCTGCGCGGCGACGATGGCCGCATCGCGGCCTTCGTCCGCTCGATCACCGAGCCCGGCGCGCTCGCCGACACGTCCGGCTACTCGCCGGATCTCACCTTCGAGCAGAAGGTCCAGCTGCTCGAGACCATCGACGTCCGCGAGCGGCTCGAGCTCGCGCTCCAGTTCCAGCGGGAACGGCTCGCGCTCATGCAGGTCCGGCGTCGCATCCAGGAGGACGTCGAAAGCGGCGTGGAGAAGCAGCAGCGCGAGTACATCCTCCGCCGCCAGCTCGACTCGATCCGCAAGGAGCTCGGCGAGGACGAGGGCTCCGTCGTCGAGGAGTACCGCACGAAGATCGCCGAGGCGGAGATGCCCGAGAACGTCCTCGAGCAGGCGGAGCAGGAGCTCTCGCGGCTCGACCGCATGGGCGACCAGTCGCCCGAGGCGAGCATGATCCGCAACTACCTCGACTGGCTGCTCGCGGTGCCGTGGAGCAAGCGCTCCGAGGAGCGGCTCGATCCCAAGCACACGCGCGAGGTGCTCGACGCCGATCACGCAGGTCTCGAGGACGTGAAGGACCGCATCGTCGAGTACATCGCCGTCGCGAAGCTCCGCAGGGATCGCGGCGTCGAGGACGACAAGCGCTCCGGCGCGATCCTCACGCTCATCGGGCCGCCCGGAACCGGGAAGACCTCGATCGGCGAGTCCATCGCTCGCGCGACGGGCCGGGAGTTCGTCCGCATGTCCCTCGGCGGCATCCGCGACGAGGCCGAGATCCGCGGTCACCGGCGGACCTACATCGGCGCGCTCCCCGGACGCCTCGTCCGTGCCCTGCGCGACGCCGGGACGATGAACCCGGTGATCATGCTCGACGAGGTCGACAAGGTCGGCGCCGACTGGCGCGGCGATCCGTCGTCGGCGCTCCTCGAGGTGCTCGATCCCGCGCAGAACCACTCGTTCCGCGACCACTACCTCGACGTCGAGCTCGACCTCTCCAACGTGTTCTTCATCGCGACCGGGAACATGGCCGAGACGATCCCCGGGCCGCTCCTCGACCGCATGGAGGTCATCCGCTTCGACGGCTACACGACCGACGAGAAGGTCGCCATCGCGAAGGGCTACCTCTGGCCGCGTCAGGTGGAGCGAAACGGGCTTCGCGAGGACGAGGTGGAGATCTCGGATGACGGGCTCGAGCTCGTCGTTTCCGAGTACACGCGCGAGGCAGGCGTGCGCCAGCTCGAGCGCGAGCTCGGGACCGTGCTCCGCAAGACCGCGACGAAGATCGCCTCCGACGAGGTCGACGCGCCGGTCGAGCTCGGCGAGGAGGCGGTTCGCGAGGCTCTCGGGCGCCGCAAGTACTACCGCGAGGTGGCCGAGCGCACGGCGGTCCCGGGCGTCGCCACCGGCCTCGCCGCGACCGCCACGGGCGGCGACGTCCTCTTCATCGAGGCGACGTCGCACCGGGACGGCGACGCGCTCGTCCTCACGGGCCAGCTCGGCGAGGTCATGAAGGAGTCGGCGCAGATCGCGCTCTCCTCGGTGCGGTCTCTCGCGACCAAGCTCGGCATCGACGAGGAGCTGTTCGAGAAGCGCTCCTTCCACGTGCACGTTCCGGCGGGCGCGATTCCGAAGGACGGGCCGAGCGCGGGTATCACGATGGCGACGGCGATCGCGTCGCTCCTCACCGGGCGGCCGGTCAAGCACACGGTGGGGATGACCGGCGAGATCACGCTCCAGGGGCGCGTGCTGCCGATCGGCGGGCTGAAGCAGAAGGTGCTCGCCGCCCACGCAGCGGGCATCACGGACATCGTGATCCCCGAGCGCAACCGCGCCGATCTCGACGACATCCCGGAGAACGTCCGCGAGGAGATCGCCTTCCACCCGGTGATGTCGATCGACGAGGTGCTGGGCCTCGCGCTCGAGGGCCAGCCGGTGCAGCCCGGTGTCTCGGTGTAGGCGACGCGAGCCGGTCCCCGAGGACGTCCGCCGCGCGGCGGACGTCCTCGAGCGGCGGTATGCGGTCTCGATCCTCTACGCCTCGCACCACGGCTGCACCCGCTTCACGGAGTTCCGGCAGGCGCTCGGGCGGATCCCTCCCGCGACCCTCGCGCAGCGGCTCGGCGAGCTCGAGCGGGCGGGTGTGCTGCGGCGCGAGGTGCGCGACACGCGGCCGCCGCACGTGGAGTACGTGCTCACGACCGAGGGTGGGCGGCTGCGGGAGCTCGTCGAGGCGGTGGCCGCCTGGGCCCGCGAGTAGCGGCCGCGGCCTCGAACCGAGCGGCCGCGCGACGAGCTCCAGACGTCCGCTGGCGACCGCCGTGCTCGCCTTCACCCGCTGCTCGACCGCCTGCGACCTGACGAGGCAGCGGACTAGAGTCGGGTCGGTCACGGCGACGAAGGGAGCGAGATGGACGTCATGGACGAGGTCAAGGGCCTGCTCGATCAGCAGGGAGTCGCAGGGTTGGCACAGAAGTTCAAGGACAACGGGCTCGACCAGCAGGTATCGAGCTGGATCTCGACGGGCGAGAACTTGCCGGTCGTCGGAGATCAGATCAAGCAGGCGCTCGGCAACGAGGCGGTCGCGAACATCGCGAGCAAGCTCGGCATCACCGAGAACGAGGCCGCCGACGAGCTCGCCAAAGCCGTTCCGGCCGCGGTCGACCAGGCGACGCCGACCGGTCAGGCCCCGTCAGCTTCGTAGCTACTCGGGCCAGAAGTTCTCGAGGTACTCGGCGTCCTCGGCCGATCCCCCGGGGACGACCTTCGACACGATGATGAGCTCGGCGTCCTCCGGCTCGTCGTTCCACACCGAGCGCCAGGTGCTCGCGTGGATGCGGATCGCGCTGCCCTGCTCGAGCTCGACCACGTCCTCGTCGACCTTGAACTGGAGCTTCCCGGAGGCGACGAAGTAGATCTCCTCCTGCTCCTTGTGGCGATGACCGTACGAGCCCTTGCCGCCCGTGTGCTGGGGCATGCGCCGGTAGCTGAACGCGACCTGCTCGGCGCCCAGAGCGCCGGTCAGCATCCGCATCTCGCCGGGGTAGTCGCCCAGGACGTCCTCGACCTCGTGCAGCCGCGTGATCGTGTAGTCGGCCATCGCGCCCCTTTCGCTCGCTCGCGCGACTCTAACGCGCGGGTCGCCGGGGGCGATGCGCAACGACTCCGCAACCACGCCTTACGTTCTGCCAACAACCGGCGGGGGCCGGCGGACGTTCTAGGAGGTACATGGCCGCCACCGACCAACCATCTCCCTCCTTCGAGCTGACGCCTGAAGATCAGCGCGTCGCCAGCTGGCGCTTCGACCAGTTCCGAAGCCTCGGCTTCGGGGAGGAAGAGTCCTGGCTGCTCGTCGACTCGGGCGCGGATCTCCAGCTGGCCCGCACGCTCGTAGGTGCAGGCTGCCCGCTCCACCTCGCGCTCCGCATCGTCCTTTAGGAGGGCCTGGCGAAACAGGCTCTGTGCCGCCGAAGGAGCGCCGGATCGACGCGAGGCAGCGTCCTGGGTCGCCCCGATACGTTCGAGTATCGGAGCTCCCTGCGTCCTCGCCTCGCGCCGACCGGCGGCACTTCGGCGACGAGGCCCGTTCCGCCAGGCCCTCCTAGGCGGTTGACATGCCTCCGGGCGACTGGCATCGTGGCCGCTCTCGCTGGGATCGCCCAGCACCACGTGAAGGGAGGTCGGAGATGCAGATCACGCGCACGATCCACGCGAGCCGGCCTCTCGACTGCACCTAGAGCCGCTCGCCGAGATCGCTTCACCTCGCGCGCTCCCTCGAGAGCGCGATCGTCCTTTCGACGCGAGAACGGAGATAACAGTGGCAGCGCTTCCCCAGCTCGACGGCGTGCGCTTCCGGCACTTCGGAGGCCCCGCCGACTACGAACACCTCGCACGGATCATCACCGCGTCGTCGCAGGGCGAGGGCGACGATCGAGTCGAGACGCCCGAGGCGCTCGCCTCGAGCTACGACCATCTCGACCGCTGCGATCCGGCGACCGACCTCCTCGTCGCGGAGGCCGGCGGCCGGCCGGTCGGATACAGCCGCGTCTGGTGGGATCAGGAGCCCGACGGCCCGCGCGTCTACCGACAGGTCTGCTTCCTCGATCCCCACCACGGCCGACGAGGGATCGGCTCGGCGATCTTCGCCTGGAACGACGCGCGGCTGCGCGAGGTCGCAGCGGAGCACGACGTCTCCGAGAAGGTCGTCGAAGCCTGGGCGAACGACCGCAACCCCGGGGCCGCCGCGCTGATCCACGACGCGGGCTTCGAGCCCGTCGCGCACGCAGCCGAGATGGTGAGGTCGACCGTGGACGACCTCCCCGACTTTGCCCTCCCGGAGGGACTCGAGCTCCGGCCGGTGCGCGAGGAGGACATCCGCACGATCTGGGATGCCGACACGGAGGCGTTCCGCGACCACTGGGGCTACTTCGAGCCGACCGAGGAGGCGTACGAGCGCTTCCGCGCCTTCCCTTATCTCGACCCGACGCTCTGGAAGGTCGCGTGGGACGACGAGGGCGTCGTCGGTCAGGTGAAGTCGTTCATCGACACGGCTCAGAACGAGGAGCACGGCCGCAAGCGCGGCTACACCGAGGCGATCGCCACGGCTCGCCGGTGGCGGCGTCGCGGCGTGGCGAAGGCGCTCATCGTCGAGTCGATCCGGGAGCTCGCGGAGCGCGGGATGACCGAGGTGGCTCTCGGCGTGCACACAGAGAACCCGAACGGCGCCTACGACCTCTATGCGAGCCTCGGCTACGAGGTCGTGAAGACCTGGACGACCTACCGCCGTCCGCTCTGATCCGTCAGCCGGCAGCGATTCGCTTCGGCGCCGAGATTTCGGATGGTAATGGTTCCGCGGGTGTCTTCTGGCCCAGAGAGGGATCCGAGAACAGCGCCCGACCAAAGGGGCCTTCTCTCAGATGGGCGGTGCAGGACTCGAACCTGCGGCCACCTGCGTGTAAAGCGTGGCGGATACGCCTCTGGGCGCTACTCGGTGTGACGGCACCGCATGAATGCTCGGCTCGATGAGACGGCAGAACACAGCGTGCGACCAGAAGAGTTGACCAGCGGGTTGACCAGTTCGTCGCCAGGGCTGGCTACTACCCCGAGAGCAGGCCCCTTCGCCC
The DNA here is from genome assembly GCA_963831285.1 of uncultured Gaiellaceae bacterium. GTDB lineage: Bacteria > Actinomycetota > Thermoleophilia > Gaiellales > Gaiellaceae > GMQP-bins7. Next base: position 140,574 of record CAWHPO010000013.1, read on the forward strand.
GAGCACGTCGCGAGGGGGGAGGAGTGCCCTGGCGACGGAGACTTCCTCGTCACTACCCTCCGCAACGTGACGGACGCCGCCGCGACCCATCGCCACGGTCACCAAGTACACAGCCATCCGCACGCTGGGCCGCATCGTCACCTCCGACTGCGCATGCACAAGTCAGCGCCGCTCTCTGGAAGTGCAGTCGCCACTGACTATGTCGAGACGAGTCATGGCCACAGCTCTCCTCACGAGCACGGCCACTCGCACGGCCTTGTGGATCGCTCGATCGTTCGCTCCCGCGAGGGCGTCAAGGCCGTCGCGCTCAGTCTTGCCATCCTCGGCGTCACGGCCTCCTTGCAGTTCGCCATCTTTCTCGTGTCGAACTCGGTTGCGTTGCTTGCCGACCTCGTCCACAACTTCGGCGACGCGCTCACTGCTGTGCCGTTGGGTTTCGCCTTCTACCTACGAAGTTTCCGCGCGGAGAAGCTCGCGGGTCTGGCGGTCGTTCTCGCGATCTTCATCTCGGCGTCGGTTGCGCTCTACGAGACGATCCAGCGCTTCCTGCATCCGGAAGATCTGACGCACCTGTGGGTGCTCGCGCTTGCGGGCGTCGTTGGCTTCGTCGGGAACGAGGTCGCCGCCCGAGTGCGTCTCCGCGCAGGTCGGCGGCTGTCGAGTCCCGCGCTGGTTGCAGATGGCTATCACGCACGGACGGACGGCTTCGTGTCACTCGGCGTCATCGCGAGCGCTGCACTCGTTGCGCTCGGCCTGCCGAGGGCCGATCCGTTCATCGGCCTCGTCATCACCCTCGTGATCTTCAAGATCACCTGGGACTCTTGGCGGATCGTCTCGACCACGGAACCAGGTGAGATGGTCGATCACCACCACCAGTGAGCTTCTGCATCCCCGCGACCAGGCCCCAGCGACAACGAAAGCCCCCCCTGTGCAGGGCTTTCGTGATGGGCGGTGCAGGACTCGAACCTGCGGCCACCTGCGTGTAAAGCAGGCGCTCTACCAGCTGAGCTAACCGCCCGCGGCGCTCGTCTCAGGCTACTGCCCTGGAGACGAAGCTCGCCAACGCGTCCAGGTAGCCGTCGACGAGCGCGGGCGGATCGCCGGCCTGCAGTCGGTGCCCGGCGCCCGCGAAGACCTCGACCTCGAGGAGCTCCGGTGGCACGGTCTCGCGAAAGACGACGACGCTCTCCGCGACCGGCGTGATCGGGTCGTCGGCGCCGAAGCGCGCCAGCACCGGGACTTCGATTCGCTCGAGCGCGGGCCGCGGGTCGTAGTCGAGGATCTTCGCCATGAAGTCCCAGAGCTCGGCGTCGTCGGGGAAGACCGGCAGCTCGAATCCGTCCATCGCCGTTGGAACGCCGTGTCCCGCGAGATACCCCGGAACCTCGACGAGAGACGTTCCGGCTCGCATCACCGCCACGAGCTCGTCGAACTGCTGCAGCCCCTGCTCGACCTGGACGGAGCTGGCGCCCGAGCGGGCCAGGTAGCTCTGGTTGGAATGACGCTCCTGCCGCGCCGGGGTGACCCCAGGCCCCGAGCTCGTCACGACGAATGCCGCCTCGGGGCAGCCTGCGGCTGCCTCGAGAACAACCCAGCCGCCCTGGCTGTGCCCGAACAGGCCTACCGGGACCCGAACGGCGTCGTGGACGGCTTCGAGGCACGCGATCGCGTCCGCCGCCTGCTCGACGATCCCGGCGTCCTGCCAGTGCCCGGTCGAGGCGCCGACGCCGCGCTTGTCGAACGAGGCGACCGCCATTCCCGCGCCGAGCAGGTGCGCGCGGATCGGCGGAAAGAAGACGTCGTTGTCGCGATCGGACGGGCCCGAGCCCGGGTGCATCAGCACGGTCGCCTTCGGCGGCTTGAGCGGAGTCCAGAGCGAGCCCGCGAGCGTTACGGCTCCGTTCGGGACCGAAAGCTCGCGAACGGTGGCATCTCCCGGCACGCGGGCATTGTGCGGATCGGGCGTCTGCAGCGCGGTTTCGATCCCTGCGGCGAGCGGCGCCAACCGCGTCGCGCCGGCCGGATAGGTTTCCGCCGGTGCTCGAGGACCTCATCCGCGGGTGGGACGGCGAGGAGGTCGCGCTCCACTACGACCATCCGAGCGGCTCGTGGATGTTCGTCTGCATCCACTCGACGAAGCGGGGCCCCGCCGGCGGGGGCACGCGGATGAACGTCTACTCCCAGCCGGGCGAGGGCCTCGCGGACGCAATGCGACTGTCGGCGGGGATGACGTTCAAGATGGCCGCGACGGACATCCCGTTCGGCGGCGCGAAGGCCGTCATCGCCGTGCCGTCCCTGCCCGAGGGCGACGAGCGCCGGAGGATCCTCCTGCGCTTCGGCGAGCTCGCGAACTCGCTCGGCGACACGTTCCAGACAGGCCCCGACGTCAACACAACCATGGCCGACATGGACGTGATCGCCGAGCGGCATGCGCACGTGTACTGCCGGAGCCTCGAGCGAGGCGGCTCGGGCGATCCGGGCCCGTTCACGGCCCGCGGCGTCTTCCACGGCATCCGGGCGAGCGCGGCGCACGTCTTCGGCTCACCCGATCTCGCCGGCCGGACCGTTCTCGTCCAGGGGGTAGGCGACGTCGGAGCGCGTCTCGCCGAGCAGCTCGCCGGGGCCGGAGCGCGGGTCGTCGTGACCGACATCGACGCCCGGCGAGCCGAGGCGCTCGCGGATCGGATCGGCGCCGAGACCGTCGCTCCGGAGAGCGCACTCTCGGTCGAGTGCGACGTCTACGCGCCCTGCGCGCTCGGCGGCACGCTCACTGCCGAGGCGATACCGCAGCTCCGCTGCAGGATCGTCGCGGGCTGCGCCAACAACCAGCTCGCCGAGTCCGAGGACGCCGCGCGCCTCGCCGGCCGCGGCATCCTGTACGCGCCCGACTACGTGATCAACGCAGGTGGAGTCATCCACGCCTGGGGCACCGAGTCGCTCGGCTGGGACGCGGACGTCATCGAGTCGCGCCTCGCCGGCATCGGCGACACGCTCGCCGCGATCTTCGAGCGCGCCGAGTCCGAGGGGATCACGACAGATGCGGCGGCCGAGCGGCTCGCCCGTTCGCGGCTCGACGCGGCCGCGTAGGCCCTCGTCGTATGCCCCCAACGGGATTCGAACCCGTGCTACCACCTTGAAAGGGTGGCGACCTAGGCCGCTAGTCGATGGGGGCCGTGCGCCGGGAGTGTAGAGCCGGCCGGATCCGGGGCGAGATGCGCGTCTGCGCTACCGGTGCTCGACGCAGTGCCTCGAGACCGTGTGCCCGTAGCGGGGCGTCGCCCTTCTACACTCACCCGGCCCGGGCCGGTAGCTCAGCTGGCAGAGCAGGGGACTTTTAATCCCAAGGTCGTTGGTTCGAATCCAACCCGGCCCATCGTAGAAAATCCAGCAATGGAGCCAATTACGGCGTCCTAGCATGCTCGTCAGCTCGCCTACGCGTGGTGGCTCGAACGCTTCAGCGCTGAGGAGTGCGCGGCAATGGCTCGCGCGATCTGGGGACGGGCACGCGAGTCTCCCTGGAACGCGGTATGCTGATGTCCTACAGCTCCCCTCCCGCCGTGACCCAAGCCTGAGCCATCGCGCCAGGCGGAGCGGGAAGGAGGGGAATGCCTCGCACCCTCACGATCCTCTATCCCGACGGACATCGGGAGTTCTGGTTCACCGACATGATCTTCGAGCCAGGCGACCTCCTGGACCGGTGGGCAGCGTCCTGGGCGGTCGAAAGCGTGGGCGAGTTGAACGAGGCGGGCAAGCACACCACTGTGGTTGTCCGACCTGGGGGCCGGACGGGGACGAGCCCGTAGCTGTGGCCGAGACGGGGAGCTATTACAGCGTGCGACTCACCCTGAAGGGCTCGGATACGGTCGACGAGTTCTACAAATACCCCGGCGTCGGGCTTCCCAAGGAAGGCGAGGTCATCGAGGTCGTCCGCTTCCTGCGCGACCTTCGCCCGGCTCGTGCTCGCGTCACCGGCATTGACGACCTCTTCGACCCCCGGATCACTGCCACCCAGATCGATTAGCAGGTCCGCATGGCTCGCGCGATCTGAGGCGCGGACCGATGTAGAAAGGTTTGAGGAAGTGGTACTCATGAGACGGGCCAGACCGCTCACGCGCACCTCTCCCTCGCATCGGTGATTCCTGCGAATGGCCGCACCTAAACGACCTGCGCTCAGGAACCCCTCAAACGAGGGAGTCCGTGCGTCGAGACGTGGCGTCGTCGATTCAGCCCGTTCGGCGCAAGGGCGGCGGTTTTCTTCGAGTGCGCCGCGGAACAGACGCGCCGGCCTGCCGTATCTCTATGGCCGGATGCTCGTCGATCGATGCGATCTCGAAGCTGCGCATGACCGACGCGGTTGGATCGAGGAGTAGCACCGAACCTTTCCCGCGTGGTCGTGCAAGGCTCAGAAACGCGTGCAAGCCGGCGCTGTCCACGGACAGCAGCTCCTCGAGATCGAGTTGCAAATCGTCGTCTTGCGGGCACGCGCGGAGCGCTTCTGTGAAAAGAGGGACCGTGGAGAAGTCCAGCTCACCGGCTGGGCGGAGGCCGCTTCCGTCGGGAAGTGGCCCGATCTCGAGCCCAGTATCACAAGACAGACTTTTCCCAGACGCCGCGTAACCTAAGCGCGAGTTCGCACGTGCTTCCCTCGCGTGTCCTTTGACGTAGCACCGGGGGAGCACCGCACGATCATTCCCGACACTCCTTGACACGTCTGACCCGCATAGCTAAGCCAAATCCTCCTAGCCAGCACGTTTCCCGAGACGTCGACCCGACTCCTGCGGATCCACTGACGATGGCCGTGACGGAGCTGGTCAGAGAGCCGGCGACCGGAAGCCTCGTGCTCTCCGGCTTGGACAAACGCGATGTTGCTCGCTTCATCGAGCTGACCTCGGGCGAGGAGCCTAGCGAAGGGTTCGTCGCCACCATCCACGACGAGACCGAGGGCAACCCGCTCTTCGTCGGAGAGATCGTGCGGTTGCTGGCAACGGAGAAACAACTCGGCCCTGCAGAGGGGCGCCGCCTAGCGATTCCGCAGAGTGTTCGCGACGTCATCGCACGCCGGCTCCGCCACCTCTCGCTGGAGTGCAATCGCGTGCTGGTGCTGGCCGCCGTGTTGGGACGGGAGTTCGGTCTCGACGCACTGGCACACATGGCCGGTGTCTCCGGGGATGCAGTGCTCGACACTTTGGACGAGGCCATGGCAGCGCGCGTCCTCTCTGACGCTCCCGGCAGTCCGGGACAGCTGCGCTTCGCGCACGTTCTCATCCGGGACACGCTCTATGAGGGGCTCACGACCGCGCGCCGCGTGCGGTTGCACAGGCTGGTCGTCGCCGCCTTGGAAGCGCTCTACGGTTGCGAGCCGGGACAACGGCTCGCTGAGCTCGCCTACCACTCGGTTGCCGGGAGCGACTTCGACAAGGGCCTCCATTACGCGCAGCGTGCCGGCGATCGCGCGCTCGCACTGCTTGCTTTCGAGGAGAGCGCGCGTCTGTACGAGACTGCGCTCGACGTCGTCGACCTCGCGGTTTCCGGCAGCGAGACGACGCGCTGCGAGCTCCTGCTCTCGCTCGGGGAAGCCGAGGCACGGGCAGGCGACATGCCGGCCGCGAAAGAGGTCTTCATCGAGGCGGCCGCGATCTCCCGGCGCCTCCAACTTCCGCGCGAGCTGGCTAGAGCGGCGGCGGGCTACGGTGGCAGGCTCATGTTCGAGCGGGCGTCGAGCGACGCTCGGCTCGTACCGCTGCTGGAGGCGGGACTGGAGGCACTCGCGGAACAGGACGTCGAACTGCGATGTTGGCTTCTCGCCCGCCTGGCAGGGGCGCTTCGCGATGAGCACTCTCGGATTCGCCGCGATGCACTAAGCCGGGAAGCGATCGAGCTCGCTCGCCGCACGGGAAATCCCATCGCGCTCGCGTATGCTCTCGACGGTCGTATCTCCGCCATCCTTGCCCCGGACACGACCGTGGAGTGCCTCGCCCTCGCCAGTGAGCTCTGCGAGGTGGCGGAGGAGATAGGGGAAATCGAGAGGCTCGCGCACGGTCACATGGACCGCTGCATGGCGGAACTCACAATGGGGGACATCGTTGCGGCCAAGGCTGACCTCGACGCGGTCCGCCCCATCGCTGAGAGGCTGAGACAGCCGTCGCAGCTCTGGCAGGTTTTCGCGGCACAGGCGTCGTTCGCGACGGCCGAGGGCAGCCTCGACGAGGCCGAGGAGCTCATTGAAGAAGCCTTCGCATTCGGTGAACGTGCACAGGCGATGGCGACCCCCGTCTACAGGCTTCAGTGGTACATGCTCTGGGACTTCCAGGACGCCTCGAGCAGGTCGAGGCGGGAATCCACGAGCTGGTGGTCGACCATCCGGTCCAGTCCCGTGCTCCGTTGTGTGCTAGCTCATGTCCAGGCGCGTCTCGGAAAACCGGCGGAGGCGAAACGCACTCTCGATGAGCTCGCGGCAGACGACTTCTCCGCTGTGCCCTTCGACATGGAGTGGCTGTACGGCATGAGCTTGCTCGCGGAAACGTGCGCACTTCTCCACGACACCGACTCTGCTGCGATCCTGTACCGGATCCTTCTGCCATGGTCGGAGCTCAACGTCGTAGACATCTGGGAGGGGATACGGGGCGCGATGACCCGCTACCTCGGCCTCCTCGCCTCGACGGAGTCGCGCTGGGACGACGCTAGTGGTCACTTCGACGACGCGCTCGCCATGAACGAACGTATGGGTGTGTGGCCATGGCTCGCCTATACCCAGTGCGACTACGCTGAGATGCTGCTCTCTCGCGACGCTTCAGGGGACGGTAAGCGAGCCGCAGCGTTGATGAACCAGGCCGCGCGCACCGCGCAGGAACTCGGAATTGACGGCCTCCTGAACAGGCTGGCCGCCTTGGAGGTCCTGGAAAGGGATTGAGGATCCCTTTGTTGTCAGGCCCCCTGGGATTCTTCTTCCCAGCTCTGCGAGCCATGTGCCGACCGTGTGGGGCCCCTCGATCACCGCCCGTTGAGTCAGAGCGCGGGAGCTTCCTAACCGCGCCAGACATGGTTGACAGGCTCGGCGCGACGCGTAGCCTGCACCACCGATGGGCGCGACGAGACGATGACTCGACCGGTCACGCTGTTCACGGGTCAGTGGGCGGACCTGTCGGTGGTCAAATCGTGGCCTCTTGCGCCGACTGGGGGTTCGACGGGCTGGAACTTGCGTGCTGGGGCGACCACTTCGAGGTCGACCGCGCGCTCGCGGACGACGGCCTACTGCCGCGAGCAACGAGAGCTCCTCGAGCGGCACAGCCTCGGGTGTTGGGCACTCGGCGCCCATCCCGTCGGCCGGCCGTCTGTGACCGCATCGACGCGCGTCATCAGGCGATCCTGCCGCCGGACGTGTGGGGCGACGGCGAGGAGGAAGGCGTGAGGCGTCGCGCGGCCGAGCGGATGAAAGACACCGCACGAGCGGCTGCTCGGTTCGGCGTGACACAGGTGAACGGCTTCACGGGCTCGCCGATCTGGCACCTCTTCTCCTCCTTCCCGCCGAACGAGTTCGGCGAGATCGAGCACGGCTAGAGGCATTCGCGGGGCGGCGGGCACTACTCGACGTCTTCGACGCCGAGGGCGTGCGTTTCGGCCTGGAGGTGCATCCGACGGAGATCGCATACGACTTGGTGACACGGAGAAGGCACTCGCAGCCGTCGCCGCCACCGGCGTTCGGCATCAACACGACCCGTCCCATTCGCGCACCAGCACCTCACACCGCCAGAGTCGCTCCACCAGCGACATCCACATCCACCACGTTCACGTCAAGGACTCCAAGAAGCGCCTCGACGGCCGCCGCTCCACCTCGGGTCGCACGTCAACTTCGGCGAGGAGGTGCGCGCGGCTGGGATTTCGTCTCGCCGGGCCACGGCGACGTGGACTTCGAGGGGCTCTTCCGGGCGCTCAACCGCATCGGCTACCAGGTACCACTCTCGATCGAATGGGAGGACTCCGGGATGGACCGCGAGTACGGCGCCCAGGACGCCCTCGCGTTCGTTCGGCGCACCGACTTCCCCGCGTCGAGTCTGGCCTTCGACGCGGCGATGCAGCGCGACGACGAGTAGCGCCGAACGCAGCGATCGAGGTCTGCGTGGCTAGGCGCGATCCTCGACGGGCACTCGCATCGCCCACGAAGTCGCAGCGTATCCGCACGTCCGCTGCCACCGCGATCAAGCGACATTCCCGCACACTCGGGCATGCAGAGGCTGTGTCTCTTCAACGCCGGAGGCGCGAACGTCGCTCTCGCTCCTCAACGCCCGCGTTACGAATGACGTCTGCGTCGGCTCGCATGCGAATCGCCGCGCTGAGCCGAGCACCCTTTGAGTCTCCCCGACACGCACCACCGATGCACGCAAAGAGAGAACCGGGTAAGCCCTAGTATCGCTCAGCCCACCAAGGAGGAATGGCAATGGCTCTTGAAGTCGAAGCTTTCTCATCCTCATCCACATCCAGCTCGAAGTCCAGCTTCCTCGTGCTTGCTCGCAACATGGGCGAGAAGGCGCTGGCCAAGACGTGGGGTTCCCTGATCCTGGGTGGCGACGACCCGATCCTCGTCGACACCGGCGCTTCTCACGCGGAGATCATGCAGCGCCTGGGTATGACCGGCTGGATTAGTGAGGAGCAGAAGATGGAGAACCAGCTCGCGCGTCACGGAGTGAAGCCGAAGGACGTGCGCTACATCTTGCACACGCACAACCACATCGACCATGCGGGCCAGGACGACAGGTTTCCGATGACGACGACGGTGTGCATGGAGCGCAAGGAGCTCGAGCAACTCCGTCTCCGGCCTGATGACTGAGCAGTATCCCGCCGAGTACGTGAAGCACCACGTCGATCGGCTCCACATTCCCGGGGCGCTGCGCCTCCTCGATCTCGAACTCTCCGGGCCGGTAGAGCTGGTGCCCGGTGTCCGCCTCGAGCATGCCGGCGGCCACACCGAGGGGTCGATGAACATCCTCGTCGAGACGGCGGCAGGCGTCGTCTGTATCTGCGGGGACGTCATTTACGACGTGCAGGACCAGATCGTGGCGCCGCTCTACCAGATGGGCGACTACGACCCGCAGGTGACGGGCAACCACTCGATGCGCAAGCGCGAGGAGAAGGCTGCGGTCGTCAAGGCGCTCAACTCGGGGCTCGTTCGTCGTGCCGTCGCACGACTGGCCGGCCCGCGTCGTCGGCGGGCGGATCGTGGCGCGCCTCGGCGACGCGATCCCCGGGGCGGAGGAGCTGGTGGAGATGAAGCTGCCGAGCGAGAGCGGCGAGGTGACTATGACCGTCGACCCTGGCCCCGACCGCACGAAGTCGCCGGTCTGATCACGAACCGCCGCGAGACGCGCTGACCGTCGACAAGGAGAGCAAGCCCGACGCCGATAACGAGCGCCCGCCGATCTGGAGAGCGTTGGCTCTAACGCAACGTAGCGCCCTAGCCGTCGTCCGCACCACGCGCAGAGGATTCACAATCCCCTTCGGCCACGCTGGCGCGTCGCGACCCCTGCCGCGAAAACGTCGGCCCCCTATCCTCGGTTTTCGCCTTGTTCCGGCTTCCCCTAGGATGTCCCCGCCTCTTGATTTCGCGACCCTTGGCGACGAACTGCTTCGCTTCAGACTCGGACAGATCGAGTTCCACCCTATTTCGGCGGCCGTCGGCAAACGTAAGGGTCATTGTGACTGCCTGATCCTCCGGGATCATTGCACCAGACAAATCAGATTTGATCACGGTCGTCACTTCACGTGCCATGACTCTCCTTCCGCCGGTTGCTTGGATCCGCCATCCTTCCAAAGATGTTGCCTCGTGTTGGGCTACATGAGCCGCTTCGAACGTCGTCCTGGAGTTGAGCTTTCCTTTCGCGCCGCGTTCGGCCCCAACGCTTCACCTCCGATTCGCGGCCACGAGCGGCTGCTGTATGAACACTGACGCCTTCAGCTCGTTGATGGAGACCCCAGTGGTCGGCGCGCCGCTGGCGGGAGGCTCGTCGACGCCGGAGCTTACGGCGGCGGTGTCCGACGCAGGTGGGCTCGGCTTCATCGCTGCTGGCTACAAGACAGTCGACGAGGTCCGCCGGGAGATCGAGCACGTGCGGGCGAGGACTCGCCGGGCGTTCGGTGTCAACCTCTTCTTCCCGACACAGCTGGCGGCGGACGAGCCAGCGGTAGGCGCATACGCCGCAAGGCTCGCCGGAGAGGCCAACCGCTACGGCGTCCCCTGTGGAGAACCGCGCTGGAGCGCCGACGAGTGGGAAGGAAAGCTCGAGCTGGTCGCTCGCGAGCGGCCGGCCGTGGCGTCGTTCACGTTCGGATGTCCCGATCGCGCGATCGTCTCGCGGCTACAGGGCAGCGGAATCGCTGTGTGGTGCACGGTGACCTGTCCAACGGAGGCAAGGTTGGCGACCGCCGCCGGTGTTGATGCACTTGTCGTGCAAGGAGCAGAGGCGGGCGGCCACCAAGGCTCGTTCGACGACACGGACGCGGCGCCCATAGGCCTCCTCGCCCTCCTCCAGCTCGTGCGCGGCGCAAGCGATCTGCCGCTGGTGGCCGCGGGCGGGATAGCCAACGGCGAGGGGGTCGCCGGTGTCATTGCGGCGGGTGCGTCGGCCGCTCAGATCGGGAGCTGCCTGATGCTGACCCCGGAGGCCGGAACCAGCACGCCGCACCGCGCGGCATTCGCTGGTGATGCGCCGACAGCGCTAACACGCGCCTTCAGCGGCCGCCGTGCTCGGGGAATCGTCAACCGGTTCATGCGCGACCACGACGCCGCCGCGCCGAAGGCGTATCCGCAAGTCCACTACCTGACCGCGCCGCTTCGCGCAGCCGCGCGCGCCGCCGCTGACGCCGATGGAATCAACCTGTGGGCCGGGCAGGCGTATCCGCTGGCCGAGGCCGTGCCAGCTGCAGAACTCGTTGCACGCTGGGGCGCGGAGGCGCACGCGGCACTTCAACATTAATCTGCGACGGAGTGCGCAACATCTGCGCAAGTCCGCGAGGAGCGTCGTGGCCCTGGCGACCGCACATCGTGAGCGGCTGCTGAAGGCCCTCGACGATCACTACGGTCACGGGTTAGGACAGAAGCGTAGAACCTGTGCTCGTGCGCCACCGTTTCGGCGGATCGCCTCCCGCTCGGCGTCGCGACTCGGAGATCGAGGCGGTCCGACGTTCAGCCGAACGCCGCACCTCAGCGTTCCGGGGCGAGTTGGAGCGTAAGCGCGTCTGATAACCCATTCGTCCGCGACACGACGCGCCAGCGCCTTCCCATGTACGTAACCCGCTCGCCAATCTGCCAGCTGACCATGTCGGCCCTCGGGGAAGGCCACGCGAACTCTCTCCCGCCCGGCAGTTCGACGACGACAACAGCCTGCTTGGATCCGTTTTCCCCGGAAGAGCCAGAGCTGCTCATTCGATGACCCCCGACGAAGAGTGTGGTAAACTGATGACCCATAATATACGACTCTAAGTTCATGTATGTCAAGACCCGAATCGAATAGCTGGCACTTCCTCACGAACCACGCGCAGGTGCTCCTCTGCATCGAGAACAACGCGGACGCACGGATGCGTGACATCGCGGAGACGGTGGGCGTAACAGAACGTGCTGCGCAGCGCATCACCAACGATCTCGTCGAGGCTGGCTACGTCACGCGCGAGCGAGTCGGCAGGCGCAACCGCTACCAGATCAATCGCAAGGCGCGCATGCGCCATCCAGCTCAGCGGGAGCATCCCATCGGCGAGCTCCTCGGCCTGTTGAGTTCCGAGGAGGGACCGACTCCGTAGGGCGGCTGCTCGATAAGCAGGTGGGTCGCCCCCGCGGCAGGCCGTCATCGCGGGCACGGGGACGCGGGGAGGACTCAAGCCAGAGGGGGTTGCAGCTGTCATGCGGACGCAGGCGCCGAGATCTGCCGGCTCGACGTCGCGCCCTTGTCACAACCGACGTGGGCGAAGACGAGCAAGAGCCGCGGGTGTTCTTCGTGCGGATGAACAACTCGAGCCGCGCGATACCCGAAAGCGAGCTCGACGCGTACATGGCCAACCGCTGGCCCGAGCGGCAGCCAAATCTCGGGGAGTGCGCTCGAATACCGCTGGATGCGTTCGACCCGTGGGGTGCGTGACGGGTGCTACAGGCTCGACGTGCTGAGGGGTGGCCACCTGGGCCGCCCCGTCTACCCACTACGCGAGATGAGGAGCGGACTCGAGGAGTTCGTCGTAGGCTGAGCCCTCGATTACGTGCTCAGCCGTACTACGTATGAGCTCCATGACCTCAGCGTCGGAGTAAAACTCCTCGGTCTCGCGCTGAAAAGTGGCGAGATCGGGATACTCCCTCTCGGCCACGAATAGGTTGTTCTTTCCGACGGTGGGCGCCCAGAACGTCGCCTCTGCCCAACCCCGAGAACGTGCGAGCTCGTTCAACTCCTCCGCAATCGCCAAGTACTGGGCAAAGTGGCCGTACCGCAGCTGGAGGTGCAAGCGATGACGGTACATCCGGTCCCTCCTTTCGAGCGGGGAGGCAGGATCCTATCCCGCTCCCATTTCTTAGGCATCGGGGTGCTTAGTGCGTCCAGACGACGAGGACCCCGCGGCCACGGAGGCGGCCAGCCCGCCGATCGTCGAAGGCGTCGCGGGTGGCATCGAGCGGGTAGGCGGACGTAGGGACTCGGACGCGCCTCTGCGCGGATAGCGTCGCCTCGAGCGCAACCGCCCTTCGTTCGGCGAGCACTATCAGGAGTCCGTCGCCGACGAGCGCGGTCCCGTGAACAACTACGGCTGCGGGATGACCCCCAGCTGCTGCATAAAACTCAGCTGGTCGATGCAGTTCCAGTGTTCGACGATCTTGCCGTCGCGCACGCGCATGATGTCGACGAACTGCAGGGTCACGCGGTTACCCGTGGCGGGGATTCCGGCGAAGTCTGCCGTGTGCGTCCCGGTGAAAGTCTTCTTCGTCACCACCTGATCTCCCTCGGCGATCATGTCGTCGATCGTGACCCGGCTGTCCGGGAACGCGTTCATGAACCCGAAGAGATAGGTGAACCCACCCTCGCGGTCTGCGGGGACGCCGGGAGGCAGGGGAGCTAAGTTTACGAACTCGGGGTCGTTGAGCTCCCAGTAGGCCTCCTCGCTCTTATCGTTCTGGACCTCTTCGACGAAGCGGCGGACGACCGCCTTGTTGCGCTCGCGCTCGTCCACGTTGCCGGGTTCGCTCACGATCCCTCCTTTTCGCGTAGGCATTGGGGTCAGCGGAGTCTTTCAGATCAACCTCGCGCTCCCTCGACGCTGCTGCGATAGGTCTCGCTGGGTTGCCCAACCGATGCTCTCGCGTCGCACGGCGGGGTCGCCAGTCTCATTTCGCGGCGAGCTACGGCGCCGCGTCGGGTCGGGATTTTCCCAAGGCCCGGTGAGTTCGTGGGCGTGTTTTCTGCGTGGTCCATTGTGGTACTGACGTGCTGCCCGTGTCAGAGGCCCCTCTTGACCGGGATCACACGGGGGGCGGGAGCTGTCGGCCGCGTTATCGCCCGCCGCCGTGGCCACCCCGCCCCCCGACTATACGAGACGTCGTCTGCGTGCGGTGCAGTGCGGTTCTTGCGCTTGAACTGCAGCGCGCACTCCGGGCAGTAGAAGAGAACGGCCCACTCGCGTGGTCTCTCTTGAGCCAACGACTGATCCAGCCTCCCTCGATCGCCTCGCCCCGGGGCTACGCGTCGACAGTCCCTGGCACCGCAGCATGGGAAGCGCGGAAGTGTGCCCTTGAGTCGCGCGCCGGAAACCTCGTGCTCGAGCGCCCTTACGGCCTGACGAACCCGTAAGACGTCGGCCACGCTCAGGACAAAGGGCCTCAGATTTCGACGATCGTCTCGAGCAGGACCGAGTCCCCCTCGCCGAGAGGGGCTGGCTTGACGACGGGACCTGCGCGGCTTGATCTTCGGCCGACGCAGGCTGCAGGGTGACGGCGTGCCCGTCGGAGCTGCTCACGCGCCACAGAGCTCCGCGACTTCGGACGAGGACGCCGACGGGAAGCTCGTTGCTCGTCCAGCGAAGCTCGACGTCGCCATCGGGAAAGCGAAGCCTCAGGATCGATGGTTGCGCTGTGCCGTCGTCGGCGGTCATGAGCAGGTCTCCTGCGCTCGCTCTCGACTGGTCAGAGCCGGGCAGGAGGATAACCGACCGAGTTCTGCTCGCCCCGTCTAGGAGGAAACGCTCTTCGCAGGTTCCTCCACGAGTTCAACCTGCACGATCACCGGCCTAACATCCCTTCTGGCTGTGACCTTCCACAGCTTGCCGTTGCGGCGAATCGTGTCGCCGACCTCCGGAGGAGGCCGCTGCCCGGAGGCATCGACCTCGAAGTCGCCGTTGGGAAAACGGATTTCGAAGCTCCGACCCGGCATAACCGCGGGGTTCCCAGCGGCCGCAACGCCAAACCTGGATCAGGGATTTTGTTCCACGAGTCCCTCGCGAACGCGCCACTGGTGCTCGTGAAGGAGCACAGCTCGAAGCTCGGTCAGCCCGTTCGGCGGGTCGTCGAGTGCGCGAAGGAGCTGCTCACGCTCGCCAACTGTCAGTGCGACTCCGACGCGATTCGCGTCAAGCGCCGCCCTCAACGTAGACGCTGCGGGGTCAGCAACTAGGTCGGCCAATGCATGGACAAGGTCGGTCGTCAGCAATGCCGGCCACGATGAGCATGACGTCGAGCTACACGAGTCCGTCAGGCGCTCGACTCTCGTGCTCGGCGAGGAGCACACCTCCGAGCTCCGCGAGGCCCATCGGCGGATCACCGAGCACGCGCAAGATCGCCTCGCGATCAGCGACGGAGAGTGCGATCAAATCTTGCGCGGCGTCCAACGCGACGAGAAGCGCATCGCCTGTGTTCTCGTAGCCCGCCGCGAAGAGGAGCCGAGCCAAATCGGCGACGTTCTCTTCGCGCACGGAAACGCCGGCGAGCCTCACGCGACCGACGCTACCCGGCGCAGGAGCGCCTCAAACGGACGGGGGTTCGGCCGGATCTCGTCGGTCGTCAAGTTCGCCACCACCAGGGAGAGGGATGGGTTCTCTCGCGACGAGACCCCGGCCGCGCGGATTTCGTTCCCACGCGATCCGCGCATAAAACGCCGCCGGTCAGGTGTGGACAGAAAGCGCGGCGGGCCTGCCGGGAGGATTCCAGGGGAGGGATCAACCGGCACTGCAACAGCCGGCCCGCCGCGGACGCGTGACCCTGACAGATCGCGCCTGCCAGGGCAACGGTGAGCGCGGCGAGCAAAGGGGCTGCCCGCCGGGGATCGCGATTGCCCTCGCGCGCGAACAGACAAACGCCGGGTCAGGTTCTCGTCTCGCTGACGAAACCCGCGGCCGAAAGGCTCCTCGGGGAAGGAACGCTCGCCGCCAACAGTTCCCAATGACGGGCCAGACCGACATCAGGTCGCGTCTCTCCCCGGGTTTGCCTGCGCCCTGGCTACCCGAGTCGCGAACCGGCAAAACGCCAACCCTCAAAGAGTGACCGAACGCCAACTTCGTACTACCCCGTTGGGTCGCGGCGTCCGTCGCGTGCATGTGTGGGGACTCAAGCCGGTGCGGGAGCTCTCGAGCCCTTGGCCCCGAGCGCCTCGGACCGCTCGAGCCAAGGCGCTGCCTGGAGGCGTCCGAAGATCTCCTGCGCCTCCGTGAGGAGCGGCTCCGCCTCGTCCACACGGGCTTGCCCGCCCAGCCACTCGGCGTGCTCGAGTTGGACGACGGCGAGGTGGAACGGCGCGGCGATCTCACGCCACAACCCGATCGCCCCGCGGAAGAGTCGGTCTGCAGTTTCGGACTCGCCCGCACGTTCGGCCAGGTGAGCGCGGAAGCGTGCCGAGTGCGCACGGAGGAAGTGGGAGCTTCGACCCGTCGGCAGAGCGTCCAGAGCCGCAATGAGCTCCGCGAGAGCCTCCGCTTCGCCGAGCGCGAGAGCGGCTTCCGCCGCGGTGACCTCCAGTTCCTTGATGTACTCCTGCGTGAGCCCAAGCACCTGACGGGCATCCCGTATCGAGTTGTAAATTCGGAGCGCCTCGCCGGCTTCGTTCTCCGCGAGCCGCAGACTGGCTTTCCCGCAGGCATAGACCGCCCGCTCCTGAACGTCAGCCGACGACTCGAGCTCTTCGAACAGCGACACGATTCGCGCCGCTTCGTCCAGCTGACCTCGGTGGACATTGAGCATGACCCCGACCGCCGCGATCCCACCCAGCGCCTGCCGGGCGTCTCGCCACTGCTCCTCGGGGAGCTGCTCGATCATCTCGGCGGTCTCGTCCCATTCGCCGTGCGCATACATCGGATAAAGCTGGTTCAGGAACGACAGCTCCCAGTGTCGGTTCCCGATCCGACGCGCCTGCGTGAGGCCCTCGCGAACCTGTTGGGTCGCCTCGCCGTAGCGATCTGCCTGTGCGAGGGCATCCGCGAGGTTGTACGAGGCTCGGAGGGCGGCGGACGGCTTGTCGTATTCGAGCGCAGTTTCGAGGCCGAACCGCATCAACGCGAGTCCTTCGATATGACGGCCGCTGGCGGTCAGGATCGTCGCCTTCGTAGTGAGTGCCTGAGCGAGGACTTCGGGCAGCGAGAGGGCCTCTGCGATTTCCAAGGCGGTCTCGATGCGCTGCGCCGCGAGATCGTGCTGCCCGGCGAAGAACATGAAGCGCCCGAGCTGGGCCGCAAGTGTCGCGAGGTCGTCGTCCGGCTCTTCCAGCGAAAGGACCTCGAACGAGCGATCCATGATCTGGAGGCCTTCCTCGAGGCGCCCGCGATCCCACATCACCTCGGCCAGGCGGGCTGAGACGCGCGCCGCAGGGTGCGTGGCGCCGCTGCCCTCGAAGAGTGCGATTGCCTCCTCGAAATGCGAAGCTGCTTCGTTCGGCCGTGCGCCGGCCCGCGCCATCAAACCGGCGTGCTCGTGTAGGTCGGCCTGGACTGCGGAGTCGCTGGAGAGCCCGATCGCCCGCTCGTAGGCGTGCTGGGCTTCCTCGTTCGCCGCCAACGACGCCGCACGTTCTGCAGCGCGGATCAGCGTCTCGCGTGCTGTGTCTCTGATCTCCTCGGCATCAGCGTCGTCGGGCGCCGCGCTGTACGCATCGAGGTAATGCGCAGCAAGCACCTCGACGATCTCCTCGTCGTCTCCGAGCGATCGTAAGTAGGCGGCAGCCGAGAGGTGCAGCGCCTTGCGCTCCTTGCGGGAGAGCGTGTCGTATGCCACCTTCTTAACGAGGTCTTGCAGAAAGCCGTACTGACCGCGCTCCGGTGAGAGGGGGTCCGCGGAGAGCGAGACGATTTCCTTGCGTACGAGGGACGTGAGGATCGGCACCAGCTCGTAACTCCGCGAGACCTGTGACCGAAGACAGCCCCTTCAGCGTGAACGTTCGTCCGAGCACCGAGGCGTGCTGAACGGTTCGACGCTCCTCTGAGGTGAGGCCGTCCAGCCGGGCGGCGATCAGGGCCTGCAACGTTTCAGGGATCTCGAGCGTCTCGATCTCGCCCGTCAGTCGGTACGAGTGTCCCTCGCGAACGAGGACACCGCGATCGAGGAGCATGCGCACCGTTTCGACCGCGTAGAACGGCACGCCTTCGGCCCGCTCCAGTATGCGTTCGCGGAGCTCATCGGGGAGGCCGGGCACAGGTCCGGTGAGGAGTACCTCCATCGCATCCGTCGACAGCGGGTCGAGGAAAATGGACGTGAAGTTGCGCTTGCCGGAGCCCCAGGTCGGACGCCGATCCTGGAGTTCCGGGCGACAGAGCGTGAGGACGAAGAGGGGCACGTCACGCGACCACTCGACGCAGATACTCGATGAAGTCGAGCAGGGCGCTGTCGGCCCAGTGGATGTCCTCGAACACCAGAACGGCCGGTCCAGTCTCCGCGAGTCGCTCGAAGAACATGCGCGCCGCTGCGAAAAGGTTCTCCTGATCGCCAACAGCGCTTTCCTCGAGGCCGAGGAGATGGGCGAGGCGCGGCTCGGCAAATCTTCGTTCGTGGGGATCGGAGACGTGCCTCTCGACTGCGTCTGCGAAGCTTCTCGCGGGCCGTCGCCGCCTCCTCGTCCTCGAGGATCCCGGCTCGTCCCCGGACCATCTCGGCGAGCGCCCAGAAGGCAACCCCGTCGCCGTAGGCGAGACAGCGTCCCGAGTGCCACCACACGTCGCCCGCGAGCCCGTCGATGTACTTCTCGAACTCCCACGCCGAGGCGTGACTTTCCGATCCCGCCGATGCCGACGACAGACACGAGATGCGATCGGCGATCCTCGGCGGTGGCGTGGTAGAGCTCCTTGACGAGGCGGAGCTCTCGATCGCGGCCCGACGAACTGCGGCTCGAGTCCGATCGACTTTGCCGCTCCGCCCCGAAGTCCGACCACCCGCACCGCCTGCCACAGCTCGACGGGCTCGACCTTGCCCTTCAGCGAGTGCGTCGCCCGCTTCCTCGAAGACGATCGCCGCCTCCGACGCCCGTCTTCGTCGCGTCGCCGACCAGGACCGCGCCGGGATCGGCCGCGGCCTGGATACGCGACGCCGTGTTGACGAGATCGCCGGCGACCATGCCCTGTCCTTCGGCGCCGAGTGTCACAGCCGCCTCGCCGGTGAGCACGCCGGCACGCGCCTGTAACTCCGGCGCTTCCGACGTCCCCTCCGAGCGCAGCAACGACAGCGAGGAGATCTAGCGCGGCGCGAACGGCACGCTCGGCGTCGTCCTCCTGGGCGATCAGGCGTTCCCCAAACCGCCATCACTGCGTCGCCGATGAACTTCTCGACAGTTCCGCCGTAGCGCTCGATGACGGTGCGCGCGGACTCGAAGTAGCGGGAGAGCAGCTCGCGGACGTCCTCGGCATCACGCCCCTCGGAGAATGACGTGTGGCCGACGATGTCCGCAAATAGGATCGACACGAATCGACGCTCTGCGGCGGGTACCGTGGCTGGAGGCGCCGGCGCCCCGTGCGGTGTGCTCGCCGCCAGCGCGGTTCCACACTCGCCGCAGAACTTGGCCGTCTGCGAGTTGGACGTTCCGCAGGATGGACAGGCTTGGGCGAGCGCGGACCCACACTCGCTACAGAACTTCCGGTCGGTTTGGTTCGGCGAGCCACAGGACGCGCACTTGACGACGTCGGTCATGTGTTCACTCTATTCCGGGGCACCGTTCGCTCAACTTGTCCCGATGAGACCAAGTCGACGTCTCGTCGCTAGCGGTTCTTGAGGATCCCGACGGGGGAGAGATGGCCGCGCCGTGGTCCAGCCGTGGCGCAACTCGACTCCCACTACGCGCGTCATCTGCTGGCAAAGTTATCGAGGATCTCGACTTCGGACGACGTCAGCGCGAAGCCAAAGATGTCCGCGTTTTCG
The DNA here is from genome assembly GCA_963831285.1 of uncultured Gaiellaceae bacterium. Lineage (GTDB taxonomy): Bacteria > Actinomycetota > Thermoleophilia > Gaiellales > Gaiellaceae > GMQP-bins7. The sequence continues at coordinate 159,919 of CAWHPO010000013.1, forward strand.
GCGATCCGTTCCGCTTTCGCGGACCTCGGGATAGCGACGATTCGATGCTCGATGTGCCAGCGGAGGACGACCTGTGCCGTGGTCACGTCGTAACCCTCGGCAATTCGTACGAGCCGCGGGTCGCGCAAGTTGACGGTGTGGAGCGGGCTATAACCCTCGACCTGCACACCCAGGTGCCGGTGTGCCTCGAGCACGTCCGCATCGAAGAGCGGTGGGCTCCACTCGATCTGGTTGACCGCCGGTAGTCGACCTGTCGCGCGCTCGAGCTCATCAATCTGCGAGACGGAGTAGTTGCTGACACCCACTTCCCGCGTGAAACCCTGCGCCTGCAACTCGAGAAGCCGTTCCCACACGTCCGGTCGTGCGCCCCCGCTCGGCGGCCAGTGGACGAGCCACAGATCGACGTAAGCGAACGCCAGCGCATCGAGACTTGCCTCGAGGGTCTCCCGCTCATGCCCTGCGCGGCCGGGCGGCAGCTTCGTGGTGACGAAGATGTCCTCGCGGCGAACGCCACTCTTGGCTACCGCTTGCCCCACTTGTTCCTCGTTGCCGTACACGGTCGCCGTATCGATGTGTCGATAGCCGCCCTCAAGTGCGCGCAGCACCGAATTGACCACGCTGCTGCCATGCAGCTGCCACGTTCCGAACCCGAGAATGGGCATCTTCGCGCCCGAAGCGAGCTCGACACTCTCGCTCGCGATGGTGGGTGGTTCGCTCATGTTCGCCGCCCGTTAGTCATAGCGTCCGGCTCGGGCAGTCACGAAACGCCGCGGAACCGTGACCCGCCCCTCTACGCGAGAGACGACACACGACCGCAAGGTGACCATCGCCTGCCTGACTACCCCGGCGTACAGGCACCAGCCGCGGTCAAGACGCCGGCAGGTAGGTGAGCAGGACCACTCCGGAGTCGAACCGCTTCACGTCGTCGAGCTCCATCCGGACGGTTCCCCCTGTCGCCGAGCACGTGGACGTTCCCCTTGCCCCAGACGAGCGGGTTCAGGTAGACCTCGTACTCGTCGATCAGGCCCTTCTCGGCGAGGGCGTACGCGAACTCGCCGCTCCCGTGCATGAACAGGTCGCCGCCGACCCGCCCTTCAGCTTCGGGATCGAGTCCTCGATTTCCCCTCGAGCAGGGTCGCGTTCCACTCGAGTCGCCGGAAGGGTGTCGGAGCCGACGTACTTGGGCTATCGAGTTGACCATGTCCGCCCACTTGCCCGACTGGCTCGGCCAATATCCCGCCAGCCCTTCGTAGGTCTTGCGGCCCAGCACCAGCCCGCTGGATCTCGCCTGCCGCTCGAACGAGTAGTCGCCGTGGTCTCCGTCCGGCTGCACCCACTCGCCGACCGGGTCGATGACGCCGTCGACGGTGGCCTGGGTTGTCGCGATCAGCTTTCCCATCTCGATCTCCTTGGGTCAAGGGAACTTCCCTAGCCCCTCTACCACGCGGTGCAGGCGCCACGTCGAGCGGTACCAGCACCGGTACCACCACGCCGCGCACTCGAGCGACAGTCCCTACACGAACGGCCCGCATGGTTGAGCCAAATCGCCTCTACCGAACGGGCCGCAAAGGCCCGTACGGGATCGAACCCGTGCCGCCGCGAGAGGCGTGTTGGCGCCTACCCCGCCGGATGCTCACCGGGCAGGGATTGAGGATCCCAGGCACCTTTTGAGCCGGGGGGATATTGCACCCCTGATTCGACCTCAGCTCGAGCCCCACCGCAGCGACACTCGTCTGGCTGCTCTAGTGGCGAGGTCAGCTGATGTCGACCAGGACCTTGCCGACGGCGCCGTGCTCGACGGCATCGTGCGCGTCCGCCGTGCGCTCGAGCGGAAAGCGGTGGAGTGGAAGCCCGACGTGCTCTCCGACTTCGAGCGCGCCGTCTGCGACCGCGGCAGCGACGTCGGCAACAGCCTGGTCTTTCGCCGGGGCGGGCACGGTGTAGACGAGGACGAACTGGTAGCGAAGGTTGCGGGACATCAGTTCGCGCACGTTCAATTCGAGCTCGGCGCCGCCGTCCGTCGCGTAGACGGCAACGGTGCCGTTCGAGGCGAGCACGGCGCTGTCGAGGACGGCGTTTCCGGCAGGCGCGACCTCGACGATCACGTCGACGCCTTTCGGTACGAGGCGCCCGGATCTCGTCGGCGGCTTCGCCGGTACGGTAGTTAACGGCGTGCTCCGCTCCTGCTGACAGGGCAAGCCCGGCCTTCTCGTCGCTGCTGACCGTGCTGATCACGCGGGCGCCGGCCCAGCGCGCGAGCTGGATCGCGGCATGGCCCACCGCTCCCGCGCCTCCCGCAACCAACACGGTCTGAGCGTGGAGAGCTCCCGGCGCGAGCTTCCGCGGGCCGAGCTCCGAGACCGTGAGGCAGCGGTGCGCGGTCAGAGCGGGGATGCCGAGACTCGCTCCAACGTCCATCGAGGCTTCATCGGGCAGTCGCACCGCTTGACGGCTCGGGATGACGACGAACTCCTGCGCCGTGCCGTCTGCACGCTGCCACGCCGCCTCCCAAAGCCAGACGCGCTCTCCGACTCGGCTTTCCGCGACGCCATCGCCGACGGCGTCGATCGTCCCTGCGCCGTCCTGGTTGGGGACGAGCTCTGGAAACGGAAGCTCGGCACCCGCACGGCTCCCGCGGCGCGCCTTCCAGTCGGTGGGATTCACGCCCGAGACCTGCATCTTGACCCGCACCTCACCAGGTCCCGGTTCTGCGCAGGGGTCGCTCGACGAGGCGAAGGACCTCGCGCCCACCCGTGATGGGAATACACAACCGCTCTCATCTGCTACCTCCGTTCGCCGAGCCGTTGACGGTACCGAGCGGAGCATCGCTTGAAACGCACAGTGGGAAAGGAGGCAGCGCGGGATCTCTAATCCCCGGCAGGGCGGGGACTTGGGAAGTCGCGGTCGTCATGGTGATGATCACCGCGAGCGCACGCACCATCGCCAGGAGCCCCTGCCGGCCACTGACATGTCCGCTTCGATGAGAGGCCGCTGCACCCTCGACTAGAGGGCGTCGTGCGCGCTCTATCGGGGTCAGGCGTTCTCAGTCACCGGCGCAGGAGCCGGCGCTGGGCTGCGAAGGAGTACAGCCGCGGCGAGTGCGCCGACCACGAGGAGCAACGAGCCCGCAAGAAGCACGCCGTTGAGGCCGCTTACGAATGCCGTCTTTGCGGGCTCCACCAGCTCCGGCTGACTGGCGACGGCGCGTGTCCCCGCCGAGCTCACCGCGGCACCGAGGGAGTGCGCGTTGGCGCCGGCCGTGGTCGACAGAGAGTTCTCGACCCGGTTCTGAAGCAGGGCGCCGAGCGCCGCGACCCCGACTGGCCACGCCCGCGAGCCTGAAGGTGTTGCTGATCCCCGAGGCCATCCCCGTTCGAGCCGGATCCACCACGCGGAGAGCACCAGCCGCGAGCGCGGGATTCGCGATGCCGATGCCGATGCCTCGCGGCGATGAAGCCAGCGAGCAGTGCCGTCCAGCCCGAGTCGGCATCGAGCCCGTACATCAGCGCGAGCCCTGCGGCGACGAGCGCGAGGCCCGCGCTGATCATGATCCGGAGGGGCACGCGCACGGCCACACGTCGCGTCGCGAGTGGCACGAAGAAGACAAATGCGGTAAGCGGTAGAAAGCGCACTCCCGTCGCAAGCGGTGAGTAGCCGAGGATGTCTTGCAGGTAGATCGATAGGTACGGGAACATCGCGAACATGCCAGCCGCGATGCAGAAGGTGGCAATCGGAGACCCCGAGGAACGCTGGTTGCCGGAAGAGCGTCACGTCGAGCATGGGCCGGTCTTGACGCATCTCGATCAGCGACGAACAGGACGAGCAGCAGCACCCCACCGACGAGCGAGATCGAGGATCACGGTGCTCGTCCAGCCGCTGGCGTTGCCGCGAAGGATTCCGAAGACGATCAAGAACAGCGCCGCCGCAAATGTCACGAGACCGCGCACGTCCGTGTGGTGCGCGCCCTCGTCCCGCGACTCCGGAGATACGGGTGAGCGCGACCGCGAGTGCGAACACCCCGACCGGGATGTTGACGAAGAAGATCCAGCGCCACCCGAGGCCGTCGGTGAGGATGCCACCGACGAGGGGACCGCAGGCAACGGCGGCGCCTACCGTGGCGCCCCAGATCGCAAGCGCTCCGAAGCGGTCCGGCCCGCGGTACTCGTGACCGATCAGAGCCAGCGCCGTTGCGAACAGCGCGGCGCCGCCGATCCCTTGGAGCGCACGTGCCACGTCGAGACTCGCGATGCTCCAGGCGATGACCGCAGAGGAGCGAGGACAGACGTGAAGAGCAAGACCCCGGCGATGAAGACCAGGCGGCGCCCGTACCTATCGGCGAGCGCGCCGGCAGTGAGGATCAACGCGGCCAGGCTGAGGGCATAGGCGTCCACGACCCATTGCAAGCCCGGTCAAAGCTGGCATCGAAACGCTGTTGCATGTTCGGCAACGCGACCACTACGACGGTGATGTCGAGCAGGAGCATGAACGTCGTCAGGCAGACGGCCAGAAGCGTCCACTTCCGCGTCGTTGGGCTTGCCTCCACCGCAAGGACGCTATAGAAGCGTTGCCACGGTTCGCTATACCAACTCGATGACCACGCTCATGGGTTGGGGTGAGTCGTCACTCCTTTCTACTGCGCATTCATCCGTGAACTGGAGTGCCGCCGCTGGTGGGGTTACGGCGACCCCGCCACAGGGCCGGTTTGGTTCCGTGAGTTCCTCCCCGATTCTCGTGCCAGAGTCGCCCGTGGCGGCCCGTCGTAACCGGCGTGCCAATGGCCGGAGGTCCCTGCTGACGCCGTGACCTACTCGCTTTGCCCAGACGACGTTCCCGCACCTAGCGGGAACTACGGGCAACTTCGCCGAGGGCGTACCGACAGCGATCCGCGGGAGTGTTTACAGCAGGACGGGCCGGGTAGCCAAGAGGTGACCCCGAAAAGTCGAGAGGAGGCTCTCATGACACAGCTCCACACCGAGGTCTGGGGTTACCGCGATGCGACTCTCGGAACCGATCTGAGCAGCGCGAGCGTCGTCGGCTACGACGTCGAGGCGATCGACGGTTCGATCGGCAAGGTCGACGAGGCGACATTCGATGCGACTGCCGGGTACATCGTGGTTGACACAGGCCCGTGGATCTTCGGCAAGAAGGTTCTGCTCCCGGCCGGTGTAATCAACAGCGCCGACCACAACGACGAGAAGGTGTTCGTCTGTTCAACCGCACGAGAAGGACGAGAGATAAAGAAAAACGCGCCGGAGTTCGACGACTCGCTCACCCGAGACGAGACCTACCGCGGCCAGCTCGGTTCGTACTACAGCCGCGGTGGCGCTGGCTTCCGCGATTGGGACTGACGACCACCACAGTGAGCCGATAACGCATCCGCGTCAGACAAGCAAGGGGCCGCTAAAGCGGCCCCTTGCTTGTGCGCTTTCCCATGTTTGCAGTGCCGCCGATGCACGACGCGGGTCGAGCTAATGACGATTCAGCTCCCGACCATGGCAGAACGGCCGGACTTTAGTCAACGGGCGCGCGTGCTAGGTGCCATGTGGCCATCGTTCATGCACCACGACCCAGTCGCGAATGTGTACTCCCCGCGTGTAGGGGTGAACTCGGCCATCTCCAGTTCTTCGCTTGGGAGGACGAGCGGGACGAGGTTGTCGCTGAAGCGAACACCGCGCCGATCGCATGGGACGGGCATTCGGAGACGCTTCCGGGGGAAGGTCTCGACGCAGCTCTCCGGGCAGCGTTTTCGGAGACTGCGCCCCCGAATGTCCTCTGCGCTCTCCAAATCGTGATCTCGTCGGCGTATCAGGGCCGCGGATTGAGCATCCGCCTCATCGAGCAGATGGCAGAGATCGCTCGACTGCACGGATTCGAATGCCTCATCGCGCCGGTGCGCCCGACTCTGAAGCACCGCTACCCGCTCGCAGCCATCGAACGCTATGTCGAATGGCGACGGGGGGACGGCACGCACCTCGACCCATGGCTTCGCACACACGAACGGTTGGGGGGGAAAATCGTGAAGATCGCGCCGAAGTCAATGACGATCCCAGGGACGATTGCCGAGTGGGAGTTCTGGGCGGACGTGGTCTTCCCGGAGAGCGGGCACTACGTGGTTCCCGGCGCGCTCGTTCCAGTTGCAATCGATCGGGAGGCGAATCAGGGCCTGTACGTCGAGCCCAACATCTGGATGCGACACGAGCTCGGCCCCTCGTAAGCAGCGTCGTCGCCAAGAAACGCGACTAGACTGTCGCTCCGGGGAGCGCGGCTGGGTGAAAGTCAAGAACCCGAACTACTGGCGCTGCGTCGACAGTCCCGGCACCGCAGCATGGACGCGCGGAGTGTGCCTGGAGTCAGCATGACGGAAACCTCGTGCCGAGAGCGCTCCAGGGCCTTACGAACCCGTAAGGCGTCGGCCACGAGTCGTCGCGTACCACCTCGCTCGGCATCACCGTGACTCGCACCGCTCTCTCCGGGTCGGTGTCCACTCGGGAGACGATCCAGTCGCTGTGATGCCTTGTGATCCGGTCCCCGACCGACGGGACGTTGCCCACGTAGAGCTCAGCGTCCCCATTGGGGAAGCAAATGATCAGTACCTCGTTGGCCACACCTCTCCCCTGAGGAATGAGGATGCCCATGCGAGGTCATCCGCCAAACCGACATCAGCGTCGACCAGCGATGTCCTTACATGTACCGGCCAGGCAGTCGGGTCCACTTCAGAAGGCATCCGGGCGCGCAGCGCAGCCGAGCCGCGGATGTGGAGATCACGCCGCCAGCGTGAAGTCCGGGACCGGCTTCGCGCAGGACTGTCAGCGTCTCTACGGGAAGGTTGACGCGCAGGGCATCCCCCGGCTCGTTGATCTCGACCACACCGCTGTCGATGAGAACGCGGAGCCGCCAGAGGACGCGGCTCGTGAGAGGAGGTCCCCCAGAGCTTGCTTACGCGGACGAGTGGAATCCAGCCGCTCGCCGAGATGCAGCGGAACGAGCACTGCCTTGAACCCAGCACCCGCCAGGAGACCGAGTCAACGCCGAGTCGCGTGATCTCGTCGTCCCTGACTCCATACGTGCGCACGTAGTCGACAACGGCCTGGAGCGGGCTGACCGAGAATTGGGTCGACACCAACCGGCGTCCTGAGTGGATCTCGTACTTCTTGCTCGTGCTCCTCATGTTCGTCTCCTTCGGCAGCCCTTCTCGCCTGTCTTGGAGGCGGTGTGCAAGTCCAGTCCGCCTTCGTGGCGAGTCTCCAATTCCGAGTCACCGGAATCGCAAGCTCCTACGAGAGGGGTACCGAAGGTGCTCGAGATCCCGGTGGCTCGGGCGATGCAGTTGGCACTCTCGATGTGTCTCGGGCCATCCCTTCTCCCCCAGGCCCTAGCCGCAGAGTGCGTCTTGGACGCTAGCTCGTCGCCCAGGCCAGTGATCCCACCGAAGGCGAGCGCTTCCTCGCCCCCAGGGTGGGAAGACCGAAGATCGTCCTGATGACCACCCCAGCTTCCGCCCGAGCTCGTCGCCGAGGTGATCGGCTGGCTCGACGACGCCGGCGTGACGACCTGGGGTGGTGTTCATCCCCGACGAGCTGGGGCCGCTCATGGCCGTCGCGTGACCGCCCAGGACTTGGCGTACACACGTCAAATGCACTGACCGCATGAACTTGCGGTACTTCATGGTCGGTGCCTCACCGCGCGAGGCCCAGCTCGCGCTCAGCTACCTCGTCTGGCCAAAGGAGGCACCCGATCCTCGGCTAGTCGACGAGTGGGTACGCCGGCATTGGACCGGGTATGGCACGGAAGACGCCGCCGCATCGTGGCCTCAGCACTGGAACCCGGCCGCGCCGGGGAACAGCATGACGCCCTAGAGCGCGGTTGCCTAGGGCTGCAAAGGGGCCGGGTGGACGCCTGAACGCCAAGGCGTCACCGGCTCTCACCAAGTAGGCCAGGCCCCGCGGCGGAGCATGGACCGCCGGCTCGAAGCTCAGGAGCTTGAGGCACGCGGACGCACCAGGTGCCTAGTCGTTTTGACGTGTCCGCGGGTCGTTCTCGGGCTCGGATGGAGCACAGGGGATTAAGGATCCCCCGGACAGGCCCAGGTCACGCACGCACTAGAAGTACATGTGCGTGTCGGCGCGCTGCTCGTCGTGGGCGGGTACTGAGCCGAGGCCTAACCAGTCTGCGTCAGCAAGGCATCTAGCGGGTGTGCGTCGCCTCGGTTTCTCGCTTGTGCGGCGGGGTAGCTAGGACAAAACGAAGGAGGACTTCATGCCGAACCAAGGTGACGTCCACGTAGTGCAGCGAGGCAACGAATGGGCTGTGGAGTCTGAAGGCAGCCAGCGGGCGAGCTCGAAGCACAAGACGCAAACGGCAGCGATCACGGCGGCTCGAGCTCAGGCGAAGCGCAACAAGTCGGAGCTCCTCGTCCACGGCCGCGACGGGAAGATCAGGGAGCGCAACACGTACGGCAAGGATCCGCGTTCGTCGAAGGGCTAGCTCTCTTCCGGGTTACGACCGGATCCGAGGTGGAAACCTAGCTCGATGAGGCACGACGCCGAGACGGGAGTGTGATTGTGAAGGCTGCGAAGCGGAAGAAGCTCAAGAAATCCCAGTTCGGGCTGCCCGGCAAGCGCAAGTACCCGATGCCCGACAAGGCACATGCTGTCAACGCGAAGGCTCGCGCGAAGCAACAGCGCAAGCGCGGCAAGCTGTCAAAGTCGGCGTACGAGAAGGTCGTGGCGAAGGCAAACCGAGTGATCCGCCGCAGCAAGAGCAAGAGCAAGTAAGCAACGACCCTCGGTGAGGCACGTACAGATGTGAGAGATTCACATACCGCAGGAAACGCCTATCGAGATCGAGGAGCCGAGGAACCCGAGGCTCCCGAGGGCTCGGACGAGAACTACACCGGCCCCGACCCAGAGGCTGATCCGAAGGGCGACGCCTCGGACGAAGACCAAGGCACGTAGCGCATGAAGCCGCTCGTCCTGGCTGCAGGTTGAAGAAGTCGCCTGAGCCCTCGAATACGAAGCTCGCTGGGTCGGTGCCGACGAGCCCGAGCGGCCGCCATGCGCCTTGGCGCGTCCTTTCGTTCTGCGACAAGCAGGCTGCGTGCGAACTCGAGCCGCAGCTCGACCCGCTCGCCGAGGGCGATCTCCGTGCGCCCTGCTCGGGCGGCGCAGCCGAGATCGCTGCCGGCGCTGGGCTGCAGGCTGGGGCCGGATGCGTGATCAGCAATCGAGCCGTTGCCGACGCCAACTAGCATCGCAGCGCTTTCGGGGCCGCCCGGCTAGGGGATTTGGCTTAAGCGGATCAGACGTGTCAGGAGTGTCGCCAATGAGCGTGCTCACCCGGTGCTACGTCAAAGGACACGCGAGGGAAGCACGTGCGAACTCGCGTCTAGGTTACGCGGCGTCTGGGAAAAGTCTGTCTTGTGATACGTGGGCTCGAGCTCGGGCCACTTCCCGACGGAAGCGGCCTCCGCCTAGCTGAAGAGCCTGGACTTCTCCACGGTACCTCTTTCACAGAAGCGCTCCGCGCGTTCCCGCAAGACGAAGATTTGCAACTCGATCTCGAGGAGCTGCTGTCCGTGGACAGCGCCGGCTTGCACGCGTTTCTGAGCCTTGCACGACCACGCGGGAAAGGTTCGGTGCTACTCCTCGATCCAACCGCGTCGGTCATGCGCAGCTTCGAGATCGCATCGATCGACGAGCATCCGGCCATAGAGATACGGCAGGCCGGCGCGTCTGTTCCGCGGCGCACTCGAAGAAAACCGCCGCCCTTGCGCCGAACGGGCTGAATCGACGACGCCACGATTCGACGCACGGACTCCCTCGTTTGAGGGGTTCCTGAGCGCAGGTCGTTTAGGTGCGGCCATTCGCACGAATCACCGATGCGAGGGAGGGGTGCGCGTGAGCGGTCTGGTCCGTCTCATGAGTACAGCTTCCTCAAACCTTTCTAGATCGGTCCGCGCCTCAGATCGCGCTCCTGCGGAAGGCGAGACCGTCGCCTAGCTCGGCATCGCCGGAGCATGGTCTCTCAAATAGAAGCGGCTACCCAATGGCAGCCGCTTCAGAGGTGCAAGACGGCTAGAACCTAGACGCGCTCTCGCTCCACGATGGTGGTGTTTTGACCACCGGCCGCGGCTGCCATCCCGGTTACCGAACCCACCCCAACTCGACCAAAAGATGAGCGAGGCGATGAGGCCGACCGCGCCGACCACCATCAGGATCACTCCTGCCACTTGAAGGTCGATACCTGACACGTCGGCGCTAAGGGCCCACGTAAGGATGGCTCCCAAGGCAATCAGTAGCACGCTCAAACTAATTCCCATCTCCTTGCCTCCTTCTTCCTGTGATGGACGGCGGTTCAGTACCCAAATGAGAGCCTTGAAGCATGATTTCCCTGCTAACCGGGGCAAACGACGTACGTCAAACGGGCACGTCATGGGTGGTGGTCCGCAGGAACCGGAAACCCTGCCGTCAAATGCATGAGGCTGGCGCCGCCTCGCGCGACGCCAGTCGGATCAAACGGCGCTCAGGTCGTGTTCAGGACTTCGGTCCACGAGCGGCTGATGACCCAAGTCTGTTTTCGACCGGTAGCAGCTGGGTACCGGCTCCGCGCGAGGCGGGAGGGTTCGGCGGTCACGGAACCATCAGCTGCGCGCTTACGTTCCGGCTTCTGGTGCCCGAGCGTCTGCCGCGGTCTGACCACGTCCGGTCGGCTTTTCGCCTCGCGTTTGATTTCCAGTCGAGTAGTGTCCCTGCCGCACCGAGTAGGAGCTTCCGAGGTTGATGGCTCCCCGCGTGACACTCGCTTCGGCGAAGGTCAGTCGGGTTGCCAGACGAGGGCGCCACCGCTCGGTGCAACTTTTTGATCAGACGCGCTCAGGCTCGCACCGTGCTCGTGCCACCGTTCCCCGATCGAGACAAGCGCACGACTGTTTGGTCCGCCGCTCGCATGGGAACGAATTTGCGCTGCCCGGATTTCGCCGCGAGAGAACCCACTCTCCTGCTAGTGGCGAACTTGAAGACCGACGAGATCCGGGCTAAGAACCGTGGCGGCAAACTCCCTGTCGGTGGCGAGGTGACGCGCCAACTGGGCTTCCCTCGGAGGGGCAGAACGGAGAGCACGCCCAAATAGGCTGCCGGCCGGGGCCCATCCGCCTTCGCTTCGCGCGCCGAGGGCTCTTCGTTTGTCGCCGGACCGCGCCGGGTAGCGGCGGACACATGAGGCTCGCCGGTGTTTCCGTCCGCGAAGACGTCCGGGACGAGGACGGCTACATCTGGTACGTCGGACGCGCCGACGACGTGATCATCGCAGCGGGTTACCGGATTGGCCCGTTCGAGGTCGAATCGGCGTGCCTCGAACATCGCGCGGTTCGCGAGGCAGCAGTCGTCGCGTCGCCCGACGAGCTCCGGGGCAACGTCGTGAAGGCATTCATCGTCCTCGCAGACGGATATGGGCCGTCCGACGCGCTAGCCGACGAAATCAAGGGCCACGTTCGCGAGCGCCTCTCCGCATACGCGTACCCGCGCCGTGTCGAATTCGTACCGGAGCTGCCGAAGACGCTCACGGGAAAGATTCGCCGGATCGAGCTCCGCCAGCGCGAGGTTGAGCGCGCGGGCACGGACACGGACTCCTGGGATTGACAATCCCCGCGCGGTGCATCGCGACACTTGCCGCGAAAGGTCGGCCCCCTTAATCCTCCGTTTTAGCCTTGTTCCGGCTTCCCCTAGGACGTCCCCGCCTCTTGATTTCGCGACCCTTGGCGACGAACTGCTTCGCTTCAGACTCGGACAGATCGAGTTCCACCCTATTTCGGCGGCCGTCGGCAAACGTAAGGGTCATTGTGACTGCCTGATCCTCCGGGATCATTGCCCCAGACAAATCAGATTTGATCACGGTCGTCACTTCACGTGCCATGACTCTCCTTCCGCCGGTTGCTTGGATCCGCCATCCTTCCAAAGATGTTGCCTCGTGTTGGGCTACATGAGCCGCTTCGAACGTCGTCCTGGAGTTGAGCTTTCCTTTCGCGCCGCGTTCGGCCCCAACGCTTCACCTCCGATTCGCGGCCACGAGCGGCTGCTGTATGAACACTGACGCCTTCAGCTCGTTGATGGAGACCCCAGTGGTCGGCGCGCCGCTGGCGGGAGGCTCGTCGACGCCGGAGCTTACGGCGGCGGTGTCCGACGCAGGTGGGCTCGGCTTCATCGCTGCTGGCTACAAGACAGTCGACGAGGTCCGCCGGGAGATCGAGCACGTGCGGGCGAGGACTCGCCGGGCGTTCGGTGTCAACCTCTTCTTCCCGACACAGCTGGCGGCGGACGAGCCAGCGGTCAGGCGCATACGCCGCAAGGCTCGCCGGAGAGGCCAACCGCTACGGCGTCCCCTGTGGAGAACCGCGCTGGAGCGCCGACGAGTGGGAAGGAAAGCTCGAGCTGGTCGCTCGCGAGCGGCCGGCCGTGGCGTCGTTCACATTCGGGTGTCCCGACGGCACGATCGTTGCGCGGCTACAGGGCAGCGGAATTGCCGTTTGGTGCACGGTGACGGGGCCAACGGAGGCAAAGGTCGCAGCCGCCGCCGGCGTCGATGCGCTCGTCGTCCAGGGATCAGAGGCGGGCGGTCACCAAGGCTCGTTCGACGACACCGACGCGGCGCCCGTCGGCCTCCTCGCCCTGCTCCAGCTCGTGCGCGACGCGACCGATCTGCCGCTCGTGGCCGCGGGCGGGATAGCCAACGGCGAGGGAGTCGCCGGCGTCATTGCGGCAGGCGCGTCGGCTGCTCAGATCGGGAGCTGTCTGATGCTGACTCCGGAGGCCGGGACGAGCGCGCCGCATCGGGCTGCATTCGCCGGAGCTGCGCCGACGGCGCTGACGCGCGCCTTCAGCGGCCGCCGCGCTCGGGGAATCGTCAACCGTTTCATGCGCGACCACGACGCCCGGGCGCCGAAGGCGTACCCGCAAGTCCACTACCTGACCGCGCCGCTTCGCGCAGCCGCGCGCGCGACGGCCGACGCCGATGGAGTCAACCTATGGGCCGGACAGGCGTATTCACTGGCTGAGGCCGTGCCGGCTGCAGAGCTCGTCACACGCTGGGGCGCGGAGGCACACGCGGCACTTCGATAGTAATCGGCGCAACTTCGCCTCGTCCGCTGCGAACCGAAGAGCGGCCTCGGACTCGCGTGAGCCGTCGATGCCGACGACGACCACTCTGAACGGAGGGCCCGCTCACTCGAGCGACCCTTGTGCCTCGACCAGCGTGACGAGGCGGGCCCGATGCGGCCGGCGGCTGGGCACCGCCAGCGACGCTGCGACACTGGCTGCGAGCACGACGGCCATGATGACGAAGGTCGTCGTGTAGCCATGCTCTGATGGGTACCCGTTTGCCAACAGGCTGGCGGCAAGGAGGCTGGCGGCGACCTGCCCGCCGATCGCACCGCCGATCGTACGCATGACTGCGTTCATCCCGGTAGCGACGCCCGTCTGGTCCGGCCTCACCGCCTCCACTATCAGGTTCGCGAGCGACGCGAATGCGAACCCGACGCCTATTCCGAGCAGGAACGAGGCGGCGTAGAGCTGCCAGTGACTCGAATGGGCGACCGCAAGGAACACAAATGCGAGCATCGTGGTCGCCGAGCCGATGACGAGCGGCACCTTCGACCCGTACCTCCTCGAGAGCCGGCCGCTAAGCGGGGCAGCGAACAACATCATCAGCGTCGACGGGACTAGGAACAGGCCCGATTGGGTCACGGACGAGCCGAAGCCGTAGCCGTTCGAGGGCGGGGTCTGGACAAACTGAGGGATGAGTACGAACGCGCTGAACAGGCCGAAGCCGATCAGGAAGGCGGCCAGATTGGTCGACCAGACCGGACGCAGCCGCATCATCTGCATGTCGACGAGGGCATTTGTCGTCAGAGCCTCGACGACGACCCAGGCTGCTCCGGCCACGGCAGCGACGGCGAGCAGCCCGATCGTTCGTACCGACGTCCACCCCCACTGCGGGGCCTCGCTGATCGCAAGGAGCAGGCAGACGAGCAAGAGGGAGAGCAGCGCGGCGCCGAGCCAATCGACCGAGCCTGGGGCCCGGATGGGCGATTCCGGAATGACGAACATCGTGGCGACCGCCGTGGCGACGATGGCCACGCACGGGATCCAGAAGAGCCAGTGGTAGCCCAGGTTGTCGAGAATCGGACCGGCGAGCACGATGCCGAGGCCGCCTCCTATCCCGAGCAAACCCGAGATGAGCGCGATCCCTCCGGCCACGCGCTCACGCGGGAACTCGTCGCGGATGATTCCGAAGGCGAGCGGGAACATGGCGCCGCCTAGACCTTGAATGGTGCGGGCCAAGATCAACACCGGCAGCGTTGACGCGAGCGCAGCGATTAGCGAGCCGCCGGCAAGCCCCGCCATCACGACGAGTAGCGTCCGCTTCTTGCCGAACATGTCGCCGAGCCGACCGGCGATCGGCGTCGCGACGGATGCGGACAACAAGTACGCGGTGAACACCCATGTAACGCCCGTCGGCGTGGTGTCGAGCTCGTGCTGCAAGGTAGGAAGCGCGGGCACGACGAGGGACTGCAGCATCGCGTAGCCACCGCACCCCAGGGCGAGTACCGCGAGTACGAGGCGAGTACGAGGCGCACCATTGCGCGCAGGTTGACCGCCCATTCAAGCGAACGTAGCTAAACCACGCCCCCGTTCGGGGCCGCGCTGAGCGCCCCACTCGCTGAGCGGGATCACCAGGGCTGGGTGAGTGAGGCTTGCGACCCGCCTTAGGTCGGGGTGAGGTCGCAGAAGAGGAAGCCGTCGCGCTCAACGAGCTCACCGGTCTCGCAGGCGATCGGCTCGGCGAAGATCGGGCCGGCATGGATGAAGGTGTGGAACTCACCGTTCTCACCGCAGGGATCGACGCTTGGAGGTAGCTCGGCGAGAAGCTCCTCGTCGTACGGCCGCCCGGCGAAGGAGGGGTCGAGCGCGCGCGGGTCGAGGCTGACGACGATCGCCTCGAAGCCGTCGTCGATGAACTCGCGGGCGAGCTCGCCCGTGTCGCGCCCCCAGAGCGGGAAGAGGCCGCGCTTGCCACCGGCGGCGAGCCGCTCTTCGCGGTAGGCGCGGACGTCCTCGAGAAAGAGGTCACCGAAGGCGACCTCTTCGACGCCGGACAGCGGCGCCGAGGAGAATGCCTCGGCCATGCGCGCCTCGTAGACATCGTTGATGCAGCCGGGGGGGATGACGACCTCGACGAGCGGGATGCCGGCCGCGCCGGCCTGCCGCGCGAGAAGCTCGCGACGAACGCCGTGCATGCTGATCCGGTCGTACGTGTCGGTGACGGTCGTGATCAGCGCCTCGGGCTCCCGTCCCTCGCGACGAAGCGTCCGAAGCGTGAGAGCCGAGTCCTTGCCGCCACTCCAGGAGAGGGCGAAGGGCGTGCGCGGCGGCCAGTCCGGCGGCGCGGTGCTTGGCGGCGGAAGGTCGGACGCTCGCAGCTCGGAGCCCATCGACAAATCGTCCGAGAAGCCGCACTCGAGACAGACGTATCGCGTTGACCCGTCCTCGTCGATGGTCATGCCCATCGTGACGCCGCAGGCTGGGCAGATCGGCGGGCGGTCGTCGTCGGCGTTCGCCATCTTCCCGTCTCCCACGCGGTCAGCCTAGCCCGTGAGTGCGATTCCTATGGGTCACGTCGAGTTCTGGCGGTGTCAGCAAAGTCTCCTGCCCTCGAGTGGTACAGCACGTCGGTCTTGGCCGCCATGACGAAATCGTTGCGATGCAGCCCTCTGATCTTGTGCGTCCACCAAGTGACCATCGTCCGGCCCCATTCGGTCAGCAGCGCCGGGTGATGACCCTCTTCCTCTGCGAGTTCGCCGACCTTGTTCGTGAATTCCAACGCCTGCGCAAAGTCGTCCGAACGAATAGACGCGTGTCAGGCGCTTGATTGCATCGAGCTCCACGATTTCCCAATCAGAGACTTGGGGATGGAACTCGGCGATCTCCGCATCGGTCACGGTCGGTATGCCCTTGCGGCACGCGACGCACTTCATCTGCACCAGTGTCTCCATCTCCCTGCCTCCGTTAATCGGCTCGCCCGAGCAGGCACTCGAGCCTGTGCAATGTAGTGTTGGCGATGACCATCGGAGTTAGAGCGAGTACCGGTTTTGGCGTTTGCCCCTTCCGCTGCACGTTCATGAACTAGTGAGGGGAGGTGTAGATATGCCGACCGGAACCGTCAAGTGGTTCAACGACGACAAGGGCTACGGCTTCATAGAGGCGGACGATGGCAGCAAGGATGTCTTTGTCCACCACAGCGCGATCGCCGGCGAGGGGTTCAAGAGCCTCGCCGAGGGTGCAAAGGTGGAGTACGAGGTCGAGCAGGGCCCCAAGGGTCCGCAGGCGCAGAGCGTCAGCGTCGTCGCTTCGGTTTGAGCCTCAGGGGCGCATAGCTCATGAGCTGTGCGCCTCTTCTCATGGGCGTGGTGGAGCGCTGGAGTAGAGGTCGCCGCCTCGCTTCGGGTCTTTCTCGCAGCTCCGTCTGAGCTCAGTGGGGAGCCGGGACTTCGAGCTTCGCCTCGACCTCCTTTATGAAGGTGACGGCTTCCGCCCGCGTCTTGATACGCGTGACCCGTTCGGCTATCTCCGATTTCCGCTCGGGCTCGAGCGCCATGTCGCGGATGGCCGCAACGCGAAGCGTCGCCGCGAGCATGCTGTCCTGAGTGTCCGAGAGCGGGGACGCAAGCTCACGGCCCACGCCAATGCTGCGACCCCCAACGTGGACGCGCTCTACTTCGCCGCCAACAGGCGCTGCCGCAGCGGACGCAATGTCGCTGACGACGACGTCCTCGAGCGTTGTCGGCGTGTCGGTTCGTGGCTCGGACAGTTGCGCCAAGTGCAGCAGCCCGCACACGCCTCGAAGATCGCGCGCGTGCTTGAGAAGCGGGACATCGAACAGCTCGCAGACGGTCTTGATCACAGAGCAGTGCTCGAGCAGTCGATGCTCAATCGTGTTCTTCGCGATGAGAGGCGAAATCACCACAGCTGGGACGCGTGGTCCGAGCTGGTCGAACATGAACCCGTGCTCACTGCCCTTCGAGCCTGTCGGAGCGGCAGGCCCGGGAGCGACATGGTCGTAGAAGCCCCCGTGCTCGTCGTACGTGATGATCAGCATGCTCGACTCCCAGACGGGTGAGTTCCGGATCGCCTCGTACGTCTTCTTGATTAGGCGCTCGCCCGCTGCTACTCCACCCTCTGGGTGCTGCGAGTTTCCGGTGCCGAAGTCATGGTCGATCGTGTCTCCAAGCCCGGCGAAGTACTTCGGCTCGATGTGAATGAACCCAGCGTCGAAGTCTGAGTCCTGCAGATCGTCGGCGAAGTGCTCGTCGAAATCGCGTACGTCAAAGGTGTTACTCACGCCCTCGAGCTCACCAACAACGGGGAAGTGGTCGCCGGCGTAGATGCGCGCCTCAACCTCGGCGTCGTCGAGCGCATCAAAGATGTTGCCGCCTTCGAAGTCGATTCCGCCAAAGGGGTTGTTGCTCGCCTCCACGAGCTTCGCGGGGGACGGTGACTCGTCGTAGTCGCTGCTTGAGGCCGCGTGCAGGAAGTAGCGATTGGGCTCGGTCGGCCCCGGCATGGAGCAAAACCACCGATCGCAGACGGCAAACTCGCGCGCGAGCTCGGTCAATATCACCACGTGCTCGGGCGCGAAGCAGCGCATGATTTCGCCCGCACTGTCCTCATAGCCACTGTGGGCGAGGGATGACGCGAATCCTGTGTTGTTGATGTCGGGGTACGGCCCGCCGTTTGGGTAGATGGCCTGCTGGCCGCACAACTGTTCGAGCGCATCAGGGAAGTCGTGGCCGGGGGCGACGGTGATGTCCGGGGCGCCGCGAACGATCGGGTACTTGGCGCCGGAGAAGCAGTTGAACTCGGTGCCCTTGAGCCCGTCCGCAATCGTGGGCTTCCCGGTCGCGATGTCAATACCCGTGATCTCGGCGAAGCCCAAGAGGTGGTCGTACGAGCGGTTCTCGAGCATCAGCACGAACACATGCTTGACCCGGCTTGGCTTCCGGTGGTCGCGGATCACCTCCTTGCGGACGACGAGGTCGTGGTTGGAGGCGCGGCCGAAGTCGGCGAGGACGAAACGGGTCTCCTGAAACGTCCCGTCGCCGTTACTGAGCGCAACCCAGACCCCGTCATCGCCGAAGCCGACGAGGTCAGGGCGCCCGTCACCATTCACGTCGGCGAGGACGCGGGGGTGATCATCGAAGCGCCAACCTTGGTTGTAGCCCAAGTTCTGAAGGACGAACTGCGCAGCTTGGAAGCCGCCGTCGCCGTTACCGAGAGCGACCCACACGCCGTCGTCGCCAAAGCCGATGAGGTCGGCGTGGCCGTCGCCAGTGAGGTCGGCGACGAAGCGCGGGTGGTTCTCCACGCGCCAGCCCTGGTTGTAGCCCAAGTTCTGAAGGACGAACTGCGCAGCTTGGAAGCCGCCGTCGCCGTTACCGAGAGCGACCCACACGCCGTCGTCGCCAAAGCCGATGAGGTCGGCGTGGCCGTCGCCAGTGAGGTCGGCGACGAAGCGCGGGTGGTTCTCCACGCGCCAGCCCTGGTTGTAGCCCAAGTTCTGAAGGACGAACTGCGCAGCTTGGAAGCCGCCGTCGCCGTTACCGAGAGCGACCCACACGCCGTCGTCGCCAAAGCCGATGAGGTCGGCGTGGCCGTCGCCAGTGAGGTCGGCGACGAAGCGCGGATGATTGGCGACGCGCCAGCCCGACTTGGCCGCAAGATCACCTGACACAAGCGCTGCAGGCTGCAAGCTGCCGTCGCCGTTACTGAGGGCGACCCAGACCCCGTCCATGCCGAACCCAACGACATCCGGGCGACCGTCGCCCGTGAGATCGCTCAAGAAGCGCGGATACTCGGCGCTCCAACCTTGGCTGAGTCCGAGCTCGGCCAGAACAAACCTGAACTCGCCAAAAGTGCCATCGCCGTTGCCGAGGGCTGTCCAGGCGCCCGCATCGCCGAACCCGAGCAGGTCGGGTCGACCATCGCCCGTGAGATCGACGAGAAAGCGCGGATGGTCCGCAACGCGCCATCCGGCATTCGCCTCGAAGGCGACTAGCCGGAAGGAGGGGTCGCTGAAGCCGCCGGCTCCGTCGGCAATGGAGGACCAGACTCCATCGGCCCCGATCCCTGTGATGTCGGCGCGGCCATCGCCATTGAGATCGGCGAGGAAGCGCGGATACGCCGGCGTCCAGTTGTAGTTCGTAGTGCTCATGCAAGTCCTCCGTCTCTACGAGGCGATACGGCAAGACCGCAGTGGCGAGGACGCTACTACTCGACTATCCGGAGCGCATGACGCAAAAGTGGCAGCGCGCGAGCAAGGCGCAACGGCACCGTGGCCCCGATGAGGACGGCGGACGAGAGCCTGACCGTGCTCCGCGAGAGGGTTTGGCGCTACTCACCGGCGCCGCGCGACCGACCCGACGCGGACTCGAGCAGCCCCTCGGCCGAGGGACGAGGAAGTAGCAGCGTCTGCCGAACCCCAGGCAAGAGGTCGGGCGTGGTCAGTCCCCCAGCGGAGGCGACGAGGGGGCGATTTAGCCGCCGCTATCCCTCCCTCCTGCGTCCGGCCTCTGTCTGCGCGAGCTGAGCGCACGGGCACGGCCAGGGCGACGCCGAGCATGGCGATCATCGCGGCGAGCATGGCGAGGCGAACACCGCCCTCGTCGACGTCGATCGCGCTCGTCAACCACGCGTAGCCCGTCCACGTCCACCAGGCCGCCGCGAGCACGAGCATTCCCCGAAGCACGCCCGCCCACGCAGGCTCGTTCGCAAGCAGGCTCGTGACCTGTGTGATCGCGAAGACGAAGACCAGGTCGAAGAACAGCTCGAGCGGGGTGACCCGGTGGTCCGAGGCTTCGTCCTGACTGACGGCGACGTCGCTCATCCGCCGACGATAACCGCGCGTCCCGCTCGAATCGCAAAGCGGCTAGCCGCCCGGCCCGTGCGTGCTAGGCCCACGGGAGTCCATCCCAGGTCTCCGGCGGGCCGGGCTCCCACTTCGGGAACGGCGCATAGGCCTCCGCCGACGACGTCGTCTCCGTCGCGACGCCTGCACCGTGGCGCAGCGCCAGCTCCGAGTGCACGTAGACGGTGCCCCTCTCCGGCCATCCCGTTCGTGCGCCCGTCATGAAGATCACGCACGGGCCGTCGCCCGCGCCCACGAAGCCGTGCTCGGTGTTCGGAGGGCAGTGCACGAAGTCCCACGTCGTGAGCGGGCGTTCCTCGCCTTCGATGAGGAGCAGGCACTCGCCCGCGAGGACGAGGAAGTCCTCCTGGTTGGCCTCACGGTGGTAGCGCCCGCCCGACTGTCCCGGCTGGAGCACGGCCAGCGTGAAGCCGACGTCGGGGAAGGATGCGTCGTCGCCTTCGACGACGAAGGCGGCGCCGAGAGCCTCGTTCGTCACCCACGCCCCCTCCCGAACGTTGACGACGAACCAGCCGTCGCTCACGGGCGTGAGGCCGGCGTCCAGCTGCTCGAGTCGTGCTTCCGCGACCATTTCTGCTCCTCTCCTCGTGCCGCTCGGGTGCGGTCGTCGGCCGACTATGCCCGACTGTCGGTCGAACGATCTCGAGTACACGCGCGGTAGAGTCGGACGATATGAGCGAAGCCGCGCAGAAGGACGAGTCCCCGGCCCAGCTGATAGACGCGAAGATCGCAGAGCTGGGCGACTGGCGGGGCCAGACGCTCTCCCGGCTTCGGGCCTTGATCAAAGGCGCCGACCCCGAGGTGGTCGAGGAGTGGAAGTGGAGAAAGCCTTCCAATCCAGGGGTTCCGGTGTGGTCTCACGGCGGTGGGATCTGCACTGGGGAGACGTACAAGAGCGTCGTGAAGCTCACGTTCTTCACAGGAGCCTCGCTGGAGGACCCTGCGGGACTCTTCAACTCGGGCCTCGAGGGCAACACCCGGCGCGCGATCGACATCCGCGAGCACGACGAGATCGACGAGAAGGCGTTCGCAGCCCTCATTCGAGCTGCCGTCAGCCTGAACGGGTCGTCCCGCTAGCTCGCCGGGTAGCTGCAGCCCTCGCTCGTCAGATCGCGAGGAAGTAGACGGTGCAGAACGCGCCGAACGCGAGGCACCAGACGGCGAAGGGGACGAGCGTCCGCGTCTCGTAGTAGCGCATCAGGAAGCGCACGCTGAGGAACGCGGCGGCCGCGGCGCACAGGGACGCCACCAGAGCCTGGCCGCGCACGCCGTCGCCGTTCGCTCCGAGCAGCTCCGGCAGCTTGAGCAGCGCCGCCGCTCCGATGATCGGGGTCGCGAGCAGGAACGAGAAACGGGCCGCATCCTTGTGCGAGAGCCCGACGAGGAGGCCGCCCCCCAGGGTCGCGCCCGAGCGCGAGAAGCCCGGGATGAGGGCCAGCGCCTGGGCGGCGCCGACGAGAAACGCATTCGGGAAGGAGACGAGCCGCGCGACGCGGCGGTCGTCGTCCTCGTCCGTCACCGGGGCGCGCCGCCTCAGCGCCTCAGCGCCGAGGAGCATGAACCCGTTCAGGATCAGGAAGAACGCCGCCGATTGCGCGGAGGCGAAGAGGCTGCGGAGGGGGTGCTCGAGGAGCAGACCGAGGACTCCGGCCGGGATCGTTCCGACGACGAGCAGCCACCCGAGCTTCGCGTCCGTGTCGTCGTCGCCGATCCCGCGGTCGCGCAGGCTGCGACCGAGGCCCTTCAGGATCCGCACCCAGTCGCGCCAGAAGAAGAGCAGCAGGACGAGCGCAGTCGCGAGGTGCGTGGCGACGAGGAACGTCAGGAAGTAGGGGTCGTTCTGGTGGATGTCCCAGCCGAGCAGGCCGGGGAGCACGACGCTCGTGCCGAGGCTCGACACGGGGAAGAGCTCGGTCACGCCCTGGACGACTCCCAGGACGATCGCTTGCCAGTAGGAGATCGGCCCCGCGAGGATCACGAGTCCGACGCGGCGCGAGCGCGAGCGCGCGCACCCGTCTGGAACCACGCGAAGATCAGCAGCGCGACGCCGAGCAGGAACGACGCGAGGCCGTGCTTGACGTGGTGGTGGCCGGATCCGGCCTCATGGCCCGGAATCCACGAGGGAAGCGAGCCCGCGGGCTCGGCCCAGTAGACGATGCCGAGCACGACGAAAGCGATCCCGAGGACGATCGCCGCCCCGACGACGACCGGGTGCCGCGCGTTCATCCAGCATCCCCTCGGTCGCCGCGCACGGCTCCGAATAGTACGTCGTACGTCAGCCCGCGCTCGAGCTCGACCGGCTCAGGGGCGAAGGCTAGGCGACCGAGCGCTGCTCGGCGTCGCGGCTCGCATCCGTCTCGTCCGCCTCGCGCTCGTCGTCCGGGGACGACTCCGGATGGAGAGGCTCATAGCTGTTCAGGAGCCTGCGCATCTCCGGATTCAGTTCCTTGTTCTCGTGCGGCGTCCGGCCGAGCAGGCCGCGTACGGACAGCTTCGACATGGGACAGGTATCGGCACGATCCGGCTGTTGCCTGAACCGCTGACGGCGTGTGCACCGAATGGGCGAGCGGGTACAACCAGCGTGTGAGCTCGGACCCACACCTCTGCTCCGCCTGCGGCGCCGTCGCGGCGCCCGACGCACGGTTCTGCGCGCGCTGCGGGCGTCCGCTCGACGCGGGCGAGCTCGAGGGGCGGCGCGTCTACGGGGTGCTCGCGCCCGGGCCGATGTCGTTCGTCACCGGTGCCTTCTTCATCGGAGGCGTTCTGGCGCTGATCGCCGGAAGCGTGGGCGCCGCCGTCCTTCTGCTGGTGCTCGCCGGGGTCGCCTGCGTCTTCCTGTTCGAAGCGGCGAAGCGCTCGCCGGAGAGCCCGCTCGCGCGGCGGGTGACGACCGCCGGCAGGAACATCCGCGGCTGGGGCGTGTTCGCGCGCGAGTCGGTCCTGGCCTGGTCGAGCGCGACGCGGGTCGTCGTCCGGCTGAAGAACGAGAAGCGCTCCCTCCGGCGGGAGCGCGAGGACACGCTCCGCTCGCTCGGAGACGCCGCCTATCGCGAGGACGAGGCGGCCGTGACCGCCTTGCGCGAGCGGCTCCGGGCGATCGACGACGGGCTCGCCGAGCGCGAGCGGGCGGAGGCGGCGAGCGTCGACGCGGCGCGGCAGCACGTCGCCGAGGAGCACGCCGCCGCGCGGCCGACCGAGCAGTACTCGGTCGACGAGCTCACGTCCGGCGAGAACCGGTAAGACAGGCAGCATGCAAGCGATGACGCGTCTCTACGCGACGACGGGCATGTCCTTCGCGCGCCTCGACGAGACGCCGGACGGCTGGACCGTCGGGCCGGCTCTCGCCGACACCGGCGCCCAGTGCCTCGCGGTCGACCATGTCGACGGCGACACGGTCTACGTCGGCAGCGCCGACGGAGGGGTTCGCAAGACGACCGACGGCGGCCGGACGTGGGCGCACGGCCGGCTCGAAGAGCGACAGATCTTCTCGGTCGCGGTGAGTGCGGCCGACGGCGCGGTGTACGCGGGAACCGAGCCGAGCGCGCTCTTCCGCAGCGACGACGGCGGGGAGTCGTGGCGTGAGCTCGTCGGCCTGCTCGAGCTCCCGTCGCGCCCGACCTGGAGCTTTCCGCCGCGTCCGTGGACGTCGCACGTGCGCTGGGTCGCTCCGAGCCCGCACGAGCCGGCGGCGATCCTCGTCGGCATCGAGCTCGGCGGGCTCATGCGCTCGACGGACGGCGGCGAGACCTGGGAGGACCACCGGCCGGGCGCCCAGCCAGACGTCCACTCGCTCGCCTGGCACCCACGCGCGCCCGGGCGCGCGTACGAGGCCGGAGGAGGCGGTGCGGCCTGGAGCCGCGACGGCGGTGAGACGTGGACACCAGCGGACGAGGGCCGCGACCGCCACTACACGTGGTCGGTGGCGGTCGATCCGGACGATCCGGAGCTGTGGTACGTGTCCGCGAGCCGCGGCCCGTTCGCCGCCCACGGGCGCGGCGATCCGCAGGCGAACGTCTACCGGCGCCGGAACGGCGGCTGGGAAGTCCTCGGCGGCGGCCTTCCCGATCCGCTCCCTGCGATGCCGTACGCGCTCGTCACGAGCGGAGACCGGCTCTTTGCCGGCCTCGCGAACGGAGAGCTGTGGGAGAGCGGCGATCGCGGCGACACGTGGCGTCGCTGCGACCTGCTCGGCGAGCTGCCCCGGCTCGTCGCCCTCGTCGCGGCGGCCTGAACTGCGTCGCAGCGGCTCTTGACGATTCCTTAAGCACTGGGCTGCAGCATGGGACGGCTCATGAGGCGACTCGGGCTCGGATTCGCGCTCTCGCTGGCGCTGGCGACGACGCTGTGCGCGGCGAGCGCCCCTGCCGCCGAGCGCCCTGTCGCGGCCGAACCCGCGCCGGTCGCCTCGCTCGAGCCGGCCGCGACCGAGAGGCTCTGGAAGCAGCTGGTGGCGAGGCGGGCGGCGGAGCAGCCGAAGCAGGCGCGCGCGCAGGCCGATTGCCGGCCGCTCCGCGCCGTCTTCTACGCCGCGACCGACTACCTCCGGCTTGCGACGAAGCTCGCGGCGAATGCCTCCCCCTGCGCGGACTACTACATCTCGGTTCCGCCCCTCGTCGCCGACAAGACCCAGCCGCGCCGTGGTGCGGCGGAGCGGATCCGCGCGCTCGGCCCGAACTTCCACGCGCTGGCCGAGTTCCACTTCGCGACGTGGACGAAGTGGGTTGCGAGCACCGGCTCGAGCTGGTACGTCGCGGGCACGACGGCACGCGAGCGCATGGCCGCGGCCGGCTACGACTTCTCGAAGGGCGACACGTGGGTCCTCAACGAGGTCACGTCCGCCGTCCGCACGAACACCGGCCAGGCGCGGGCGAACGTGCGCGAGCTCCTGCGCGGCCTCTACGAGGGCGACGGCACGCGCCCGACGCGCGGCGCCGTCTTCATCACTGGCCTCGGCCAGCAGACGAACAACCTCGGGCTGTACCAGACGAACCTGCAGAACTGGCTCTCCGACTCGGGCTTCTGGGCGGACATGTCGACCTACGTCAGCGACTGGTCGCAGGAGGTCTACGGCGACGTTCGCAACTGGGCCGTCCCCGGCGTGGACACGGTCACGCGTCGCGACTACCTCACCGACTACCTGCAGCACCCGCTCGTGCTCGCGAGCGCCGGGCCGCCGACGATCGACACCGCCCGTTCGTATCTCCAGACGGCGTACAGCCCGCTCGCGAACGCCGCGTGGGAGCGGGACACGGCGTACGGCTGGACGGCGGTGCCGGCGGCGCAGATGGCCGGCTACGTGTCGGCGGAGGTCTACTCCCTCCGGAACTTCAGCGTCTCGACCGGCCAGGCGACCGACCACTGGGGGCTCGCGTGGGCGCCGCGGAACGCAACGGGCGCGTCCGCAGCCGATTTCGCGGCGCAGACCGGGCAGATTCTCGACCGGCTCGCGGCGGCGATCCACGACTCTGCTCAGACCGACCCGGAGGACCCCGGGAGCGCCGCCTGCGGGCTCGGCGGCCAGAACCTGTGCGTGGGCGACGTCGACGGCGCTCGGCTGAACGCCGCGTGGCAGACCTTCCGCGTGTGGACGCAGCCGGTGCTCTCCTTCGCGACGCCGCCCCAGACGATTCCGGCCGGGACGCCGTCGGCGGCGATGCGTCTGACGCTCCTGAGCAGCACGGGCCAACCGCAGACGGCCCGGAGCGACCTCGCCGTGACGCTGGGCTCGAGCTCGTCGGCCGGGACGTTCTCGACGAGCCCGCTCGGCCCCTGGTCGCCGACCCTCACGCTCACGATCGCCGCCGGAGCGGGGACGAGCCCGGACTTCTACTACCTCGACACGCGTGCCGGCGCGCAGCTCATGACCGCCTCGGCAGCGGGTGTCACGAGCGGAACGCAGACCGTCACGGTCACGCCCGGGGCACTCGCCTCCCTCGTCGTCAGCCCGAGGTCGGCGACGGTTCGCACGCGCTCCACCGTTGCCCTCACGGCTGCCGGGCTGGACTCCTACGGGAACGCTCTGCCGGTGTCGGCGGCCTGGGCGCTGACGCCGCCGATCTACGGAAAGCTCGCGCCGAGGTCGGGGCCGGCGACCACGCTCACGACTCTCCGGGCGACGGGCCAGGCCTCCGTCACCGCCACGGTCGGCCCGCTCTCCGCGATCGCCGCCGTGCGTATCAATCCGGGCCGGCTGCGGATCGCCTCGATCACGTATCGACCACGAGCGCGGTTCGCGCTCGTCACCGTGAAGGCCGTCGACTCGGCCGGTCGGCCGATCTCCCGCGCCATGGTGTCCGTGCTCGTGCGGCTGGGCGATCGTCGCGCCTTCACCGGGCGCGCGACGACTGGCGCTGCGGGCAAGTCGGTCGTGCGGGTGCCGCTGCGCGCCGCCGGCTGCTTGCGGACGACGATCCGCGCCGTCTCCGCACCCGGCTTCGCCTGGAACGGCCGCACGCCTACGAATCGCTACTGCCGGCGGTAGCGAGCTCGACGAAGCGGCAGACGGCGTTCACGAGCCGCATCTGCTCGACCGACCTGCACTCGGCCTCGAGCAGGCGCGGGGAGCACACGAGCTCGACCCGGCACTGCGCTCGCGAGGTCGCGACGTTGATCCGATTCGCGTTGAAGACGAAGGCGAGGCCGCGCGGCGCCTCCTCGCCGCTCGAGCTGGCGAGGGAGACGAGGACGACCGGCGCCTCCTGCCCCTGGAACTTGTCGACGGTGCCGACGCGGACGCCGGCGGGAACCGTGTGGCGCAGCGCGCGCACCTGCGCGTTGTAGGGCGTGACGACGAGAACGTCACCGGCGGTGAGCGGCCGCGTGGCGCCGTGCTCGTTCGTGTACGGCGTCCCGAGGAGCTCGGCGATCGCGGTCGCCACCTCCTCGGCCTCCTCCCACGAGAGCTGGCCGTTTCCCGTGTGCTCGACGGGCCGGTAGACGAGCCCGTTCCCCGCCGCGACGCTTCGGCGTGCGCACTCGCCCCTGCACTCGAGCCGGCCGGCGTAGTACGCGTCCGAGGTGAACGCGGTCAGCTCCGGCCGTAGCCGCCAGGTGTGCTCGAGGAAGATCCCGCGGTCGGGCGGCACCGTCGTCTCGTCGCCGAGAAGGTGCCGAAGGACGGATTGCCTCGCCGCGTCCGGCATCGCGCCCTGCGACACCTGCGGTAGCTGATTCGGGTCGCCGAGGAAGACGAGGTTGCGGGCGGCGTGGCCGGCTGCGACGACGTCCGCGAGCGCGACCTGACCCGCCTCGTCGACGAGGAGCGTGTCGCAGAAGCCCGCGAAGTCCTCGCGCACGAAGAGCCACGACGTGCCGGCGACGAGCTGCAGCTCCTCGTCGAGGAGATCCGCGCGATCGCTCCTCGAGTCGATGAACTCGCCCTCGAACACCGAGTCCTCGTCGCCCGACGACTTCTTGCGTCCGCGAAAGGGGAAGCGCTGCGCTCGCGCCTCGCGCTCGATCTCCGCCAGGAGCTTCCCGATCGCCTTGTGGCTGAGCGAGGTCACGCCGACGCGCCGTCCCGCACGCATGAGCGCTACCGCAGCCTTCGCGCCCTGCCAGGTCTTGCCCGAGCCGGGCGGGCCCTGCACGAAGAGGTACGAGCCGTCGAGCGAGAGCGCAGCCTCGGCGACCGAGCCGTCGAGGCGTGCGCGCGGAGCGCGTCGCTCGAGCACCTCGACGAGGGCGGGCTGCGCCTCGCCTCGCAGGTACGACTGCGCGAAGCGCGCGATCGCGTCGCGGTGGTGCCAGTCCGGAATGGGCGGCGGCGGGATCAGGGCGGTGGGCAGGGGCTCGTCGGCGAGGGCCTTCCCGCGGCGGAGCGCGATGAGGCCGTGCTCGTCGTCCACCTGCACGTGCCGGTAGGTGCGCCTCGACGCGGGGTCGACGGCGTCCCCGCCGAGCTTGTGCTCCTGCGGCGGGAACGCGAGCGTGTAGACGAGCGACGAGCCGTCCTCGGCGGGCTCTCCGATGCGCTCGATGTCCCCGATCGTGTCCGCGTCCCTGACGAGCTCGTCGGCGGTGAGGTCGAGGTGGTGGAACCACTCCCACCACTGCGACTTCGACTCGCGCCGGTGGTAGTAGAGGAGGTGCGCCAGGAGCCAGCGCGAATCGCCCTCCTCGGTGCCCGCGAGAAGCGACGCGTACAGGGCGGCGCGCTCGGCGTCGCGCTCCTCCGCCTCCTCGCTGCGCTCCCGGTCTGCGGGCGGCGGACGCCACGGCAGCGTCGGCGGCCGCTGCGCGAGGAGCCACTCGTGCAGCGCGAACGTCGAGCGGCAGTCCTCCTCGTTGTAGGCGCGGATCTCCTCGAGCAGCGCCGGATCGCCGAGCTCGACCCACTGCTCGAAGCGCACGACCGAGTCGTCTCCGCCCGAGACGGCCGCGGTGCGCTCGAAGCCGTAGAGCTTCTCGACCTCCTTGATCGAGTAGCTCGGCACCGAGGCGCGGAGCGCCTGGCGCACGACGCGGTAGAGATCCACGAGCACGTCGCTCCGGAGGAGGTCGTCGATCTCCTCCTCGCGCGTCGCGTGCTCGCCCATGAGCCGCCGGAGCGCGGTTCGCTCGTAGGCCGCGTAGTGGTAGACGTGGAGGTCGGGGTACCCGCGGCGGCGCTCGCAGAGCCAGTCGACGAAACGCTCGAAGGCGGCCTTCTCGCCCTCCCGGTCGGTGCCCCAGAGCGTCTCGTAGCCGAAGCGCGCCGGCCTCGTCGCGGTGGCACCAGCCGAACAGGTACTCGAGCCCGCGCGCCGGTTCGTAGAACGGGTGGCCCTCGAGATCGAGCCAGACGTCGCCCGGCGACGGCTGGGGGAGGAGACGGAAACCGCGGCCGGGCTCGTCGGGGAGGAGCTCGACGCGTCGCTCCCCCGTCCGGTTGAAGTGCAGCTGCAGCTCGGCCTGCCGCCGGAGCCGCTCGAGCGTCTCCGGGCGGATCCCGTCCGTCGCGAGGCCAGGCGGAGACTCCGCGAGCCCGGTCAGCGTCGGTATCCCGTGCGCGCCGAGTACCTCCGCGCGGCGGCGTCCCATTCCGGCGACGAGGACGAGGCTGTCGTCGCTCACGCGCTGTCCGTAGCAGAGGCGGCGAAAGTCGCAGATCCCGCAGTGCTCGCAGGGCCACGGCCAGGTGTCGGCGCCGTCCGCGATCGCGCCGAGGAGCTTGTCCCGCGACTGCCGGAAGTAGGCGATGTACTCGGCCGTGCGGAAGCTCTCGCGCTCGCCCGTGCCGAGCTCGACGTGGACGTGCTCCGGGAGCTTTCCCTGGATGCGCTCGAGCTGGGTCGCGTAGAAGCAGAGCTGGAGCAGGTGCGCGGGCTTCGCGGACCGGGCGAGCTTCGTGTCCACGGGCTCGTACGTGCCGTTCGGGAGGCGCTCGAGGAAGTCCGCGAACCCGCGCCAGGTGCCGTCCGAGAGGTACGCCTGGTAGATGACGTCGGCCGTGCCTGCGCGGATCGCGGCCTCGGTGAGTCGACGCGCTTCGGCGGGGTCGAACCCGGGTTCGTCCTCGTACGTGGGCAGGCGAACGACGGACGTGCCGGACGCCTCGAGCTGCGCGAGATAGGTCGCCTCGTGGGCATCGCCCTTGGCGCGGATGACGTCGCCGTAGGGGTCTGCGAGTGAACGGGCGCGTCAGGCCTCCGCGCTGGACGCGGAGCTCGAGCTGCGTCAGGTGCGGGCAGGCGAGGTGGTTCGCGAGGTCGGTGGGCGAGAGTCGCAGCGTGCCGTCACGGGCCAGGCGCATTCCCTGAGTGTCGCAGGGCTCCGCAGGGCCTTACGGTGCCGGCGCATCCGTTGCCGGGGTCGCGCAGCGAGGTCAGCTACCCGGCTGCTCCCAGATGTTGATGCCGCTGTCCGTCGCGTGGCGGTCGATCTCGGCGAGCTCGTCGTCGGAGAACTCGAGCCGTCGCACCGCCGCGAGGTTCTCCTCGAGCTGCTCGACGCTCGACGCGCCGACGAGGGCGGAGGTCACGCGCGTGTCGCGAAGCGTCCAGGCGAGGGCCATCTGCGCGAGCGTCTGGCCGCGTCCCGCGGCGAGCTCGTTCAGCGCGCGGATCTTGTCGAGCGACTCGTCCGTGAGGAGGTCGGGAGAGAGCGAGCTCGGCCAGCTCGCCCGCGAGCCCTCCGGGATGCCGCCGAGGTACTTGTCCGTGAGCATGCCCTGCGCGAGTGGGGAGAAGGCGATGCAGCCGACGCCGAGCTCGCCGAGGACGTCCAGCAGGTCGGGCTCGATCCAGCGGTTCAGCAGCGAGTACGAGGGCTGGTGGATGAGGAGCGGCGTGCCGAGAACCCGGAGGATCGCCGCAGCCTCGCGGGTCTGCTCCGCGGAGTAGGAGGAGATGCCCGCATAGAGCGCCTTCCCTTGCCGCACGGCGGCGTCGAGCGCGCCCATGGTCTCCGCGAGCGGCGTCTCGGGGTCGAAGCGGTGCGAGTAGAAGATGTCGACGTACTCGAGGCCCATGCGCGCGAGCGACTGGTCGAGGCTCGCCAGCAGGTACTTCCGCGAGCCCCATTCGCCGTACGGGCCGGGCCACATGTCGTAGCCGGCCTTGCTCGAGATCACGAGCTCGTCGCGGAACGGGCGCAGGTCGTCGTGCAGCAGCCGGCCGAAGTTCTCCTCGGCGGAGCCGTACGGCGGCCCGTAGTTGTTGGCGAGATCGAAGTGGGTGACGCCGAGGTCGAACGCGCGGCGCACGATCGCGCGGCTCGTCTCGAGCGGCCGGTCGTGGCCGAAGTTCCACCAGAGCCCGAGCGAGATCGCGGGGAGCTGGAGCCCGCTCCGCCCGCACCGGCGATACGGCAGGCGGCCGTCGTAGCGATCGCCCGCGGGCACGTACGGATCGGGCATCGCGCGATCTTACGGAGGACGTGGGGCCAGGCGACGGCACCTGGCCCCAACGCTTTTCGACCTAGATGCGCGCTGCCGTCGTGGTGCTGACGCCGAGCGCTGTCGCGACGAGAAGCTCGCCGAAGCGCGACTCGATCAGCTGGATGTCGTCGGCGAGGTTCTCCGCGACCCAGTCCGCGACCGCGATGTTGGCGGCCTCGGCCTGCTCGAACGTCTCCCAGACGGAGAACGAGAAGATCTCGCCGTCGCTTTCGGCGATCGAGTAGGCCTTGAAGCCCGGCAACGACTTGAAGATCGGCAGGGCACCTTCCTCTGCCTTCCGCGCGATCTCCTGCGCGTTGCCCGAGAACGTGTACCTCGCGAATCGGGCGTGCATGAAACCTCCTGCCCGGCCGCCCCTCCTCGCCGCGGCCCATCCGCGACCACGTGGCGGCGCACCGAGACCCTTACACATCCGGGTCGCGGCGGCTACCGGCGAACGGAACCCCGAGTGTCAGTCGGGGTCGTACGTGATGCCCTTCGCGCGGAGCGCTGCCGCAATGCGTTGGCTGATCGTCTCCTCGAGCGAGGCGGAGCGGCTTGCGAGCGTCTCGACGGCCTCGTCGTCGCCGACCGGCGCCGCGTCGGGTTCGAACCGCTTCACGACGCTCTCCAGCATCCGCGCCACGTGCTGCTCGATCGCCTCGCCAAGCCGCTTCCCGGGATCGTCCGGCGTCGCCTGCGCGGGCTCGGGCTCGGGGACGTCCGCGTCGTCGGCCGTCGCTTCCGCGTCGGGGACGGGTGCACCCTCGATCTCGAGCTCGAAGACGCGCTCGGGCTCGTCGATCCCCTTCAGCCGGCGCTCGCCGCGCGGGTAGACCTCGACGCCGGCGGGAAGCGAGGAGCCGAGGAGCGCGCGCGTAGCTTCCGAGAGCAGCACCTGGCCCCCTCGCGCGGCCGTGCAGATCCGCGCGGCGCGGACGACGTCGAGGCCGAGGTACCCCTCGTCGCCCACGTGCGGCTCGCCCGTGTGCAGGCCGATGCGGACGCGGACCGCGGCGCCGTGCGGCCAGTCGAACCCGGCATGGGCGCGCTGCACCTCCGCCGCCGCGGCGACGGCGTCGCGCGCACGCGGGAACGCGAAGAAGAACGCGTCGCCCTGCGTGTCGATCTCCACGCCCTCGGCCGAGAACGCCTCGCGGACGAGGCGGCGGTGCTCGCCGAGCGTGTCGCCGTAGAGATCTCCGAGCTTGAGCAGGAGCGCAGTCGAGTCCTCGATGTCCGTGAACGCGAACGTGACCGTGCCGCTGGGGAGATCGGGCATGCGCGCAATCGTAGGTGTCGCGGCGCTCGGTTCACCCGGTGGGGGCATTCCCCCGCGCGGCTCGCCGGGATAGACGGTGTGTGGGGAGAGTCGCAAAGGAGGTGGGAGGGACAGGCACAGGTTTCGCCCGCAGTGGCCGCGAGCCTGCGGACAGCGGCCTGAGTCTCGAGCCCCAAGGGGGAACATCGATGAGAAGAAAGTCGACCGGCGCCAGGTATTTCGGCCTGGGCACGGTCATCGTCTTCCTGGTCGCGCTGACAGCGATGCCGGCTCTCGCCGGGTCGAACAGCACGACCTTGCCGAACGGCGCACAGCTGTCGGTCTCGATCGACAGCCCGGCGGACGGAACGCAGTTCCTCGCCGACGGCGCCCCGGTGCCGGTACCCGTGAGCGGGACCGCGAGCATCGGTCTCGGCACACCGCAGGCAACGATCGTCTACGTGTTCGACGCGTCCGGAAGCACCGCGAACTCCGGAGGCGCCTGCGGGACGGTCCTGGCGTGCGAGAAGTCGTTCTTCGCCGGCCTGAACACGGCCGCGACGGGGAGCGGTTCCGTGAACCACATCGGTCTCGTCGTCTTCGGTGCGGATGCCGTCCAGGCGGACATGACGCCCGGCGGCGGCGACGACAACCTCGGAGCCCCGGCCGACGGGAACACCGCGATCAACTCGATCGTCCTGACGAACGGCGGCTTCAACTACCAGGTGGCTCAGTACTCCGTGAAGAACGGGGACGCCGACGGGACGAACTACGCGGCGGCGCTCCAGCAGGCCCTGGCCGTGCTCAACGCGAGCTCCGATCCGAAGAAGTTCCTCGTCTTCGCGTCGGACGGCCTGAGCAACCTCGGAACGCTGACCGACTTCAACACTGCGTTGTCGGCGATCGCCGGGACGGGGACGGTCGCGAACTCGATCGCGATCGGCTCCTCCGCCTCGTGCACCGGCGGCAGCGCCGGAAACCTCGCCGACATCACGGTCAACGGCGGGCAGTGCTTCAGTGTCCCGGATCCGAACAACCTCCCCGACCTGATCCCGAACCTGATCGGCTCCACGCTGACCAAGGTCGAGATGAGCGTCGACGGCGGCGCTCCCGTCGCCGTGAC
Source organism: uncultured Gaiellaceae bacterium (assembly GCA_963831285.1). GTDB lineage: Bacteria > Actinomycetota > Thermoleophilia > Gaiellales > Gaiellaceae > GMQP-bins7. The sequence goes on from CAWHPO010000013.1 coordinate 193,135, forward strand.
GACGGTTCCGCCGACGCCGCAGCCCGGGCCGGCGATGGTCACGTACTCGACGACGACTGCGGGCCTCGATCCCGGCAGCCATCAGATCTGCGTGACCGCGTTCGGGACGGACGTGACGGGCGGCAGTGCCAACGTGACGACGTGCGTGACGGTGAAGGTGTACGACCTCGTGCTCGCGCCGGCGACGGCGTCCAACGAGCTCGGCTCCGACAACACACACACCGTCACGGCCACGCTGAACGGACCGGCCGGCTCCGTCGGCGGCTACCTCGTCGGCTTCACGGTCGGCGGTCAGAACGCCGGCGCGACTGGGACGTGCGTGCCCGCGGACTGCAAGACGGACGCGTCGGGGAACGTGACGTTCACGTACTCGGTGCCGATCGCGCCCGCGAGCCTCGGGCTCGACACGATCACGGCGAGCGTCACGCTCGGGAACCCGACAGGGGCGACGGACACGGAGACGGTGACGAAGCGGTGGGTCGACACGACCCCGCCGGTCGTCTCGTGCGTGCCCACGACGAACCCGTCCGGGAAGAACGTCCCGCCTGCGGGCAACAACCCGAAGAGCGGGCAGAACCCGGACGGCTTCTACCTGCTGACGGCGACCGACGCCGTGGATCCGAACCCGCAGATCACCGTCCACGACTCGGCGTCGACCTTCGTCGCCGGGCCGTACGGAAGCGGGACGAAGATCAAGCTAACCCAGGCTCCGGGCGGCACTCCGAACGCCAAGCCAGGGCCGGGCGACATCGACTGGCACATCACGCTGAAGGGCGACGCGGTCGTCACCGCGACCGACGGCTCCGGCAACAGCGCGAGCGTCAGCTGCCTCGTCCCGCCTCCGCCGAAGTAGGGCGTCGAGCGGATTCCGGTTCGACCGGGAGGGCCCGCGCGAGCGGGCTCTCCCGCGTTTTGCGCTAGCGTCGCGGCATGCCCGCGGCCACGATGACGACGAGCGAAGGGACGCTGGAGATCGAGCTCTTCGACGCCGACGCGCCGAAGACGGTCGAGAACTTCACGAAGCTCGCCCGGGACGGCTTCTACGACGGCCTCGTGTTCCACCGCGTGATCCCGGACTTCATGATTCAGGGCGGGTGCCCCCGCGGCGACGGCACCGGCGGCCCGGGGTACTCGTTCGAGGACGAGTTCAACGACCACCCGGTCGCGCGCGGCTATCTCGCGATGGCGAACTCGGGGCCGGACACGAACGGGTCGCAGTTCTTCATCGTCACGATCGACGCGGCGCCGTGGCTCGACGGCAAGCACACGGTGTTCGGCCGGGTTACGTCCGGCCAGGACGTCGTCGATCGCATCTCGCTGGTCGACCGCGACAGCCGCGACCGGCCGCTCGAGCCGGTCGTCATCGAGTCGGTCGCCGTCTCGTAAGGACATGTCAGGTGTCAGACACCGTGTCTGACACCTGACTCGACCGTTTCGGACTAGGCGTGCTGCGGGTCGCAGGGTCTCCGCGCCTAGCTCGCGGGAGATGCCGGCGACGCGTCAGCGGACGCGTTCGCGCGGCTCCAGCTCTCGATCGCCTCGCCCGCTGCACGGAGCCCGCCGAGGACGTGGAACAGCCCCATCCCCACGGCGTACAGGACGAGAACGACGATCCAACTCCACATGGTGTTCTCCTCCGATTGGCGTTTGGCTCGTGAACGCCACGGCCCGCTCGCGTGTTCCCGTGCTCAGCGCTCCGTGATCGAGCCGTCGGCGAACGCCGCCGAGGGACGTGCTCCGACCACCTCGTTGTCCCGGAGCTCCGCTCGCGCATGGAAGAAGGCGAGAATCCCGACTCCGGCCCGCGAGAGCTCGCCGGAGGGGTCGCGCCGTACGCCGACGACGGTGTTGTCCGAGATCTCGCACTCGGAATGGTCGCCGCAGTAGATGCCGACGCCGAGCGAGTCCGACACGTGGTTGTCCTCGATGCTCGCCCATCGACATCTCGCTCATCGCGATGCCGCGCAGCGTCGTGCCGCTGACGTGGTTGTCGCGGAGGTCCGCCATGACGGAGTGCGTGACGATCCCTTCCTGCCCGCCCGAGACGGAGCAGCCCTCGACCATGCTCATCTCCAGGTCGATGGCGAAGGAGATGTCGATTCCCTGCGTGTAGCCGGCCGGCGAGACGATGCGGCAGTCGTCGATCGAGACCGACGCGCGCCGCACGTGGATGCCGTCGAGCTTCGCGCCCACGACGGTCACGTCCTCGAGTCGGACGTCCTTCGCCGAGTCGACGGTGATCCCGTTCTCGCCGCCGCTCGTCGTCACCCCGCGAACCGTGACGTCGTCCGCGGTGACGACGATCCCGCCCTCGACGACGGTGCCGGGCCGCCCGACGAGCGTCTGGGCGTGGTCGAGGACGAGCGGACCGCGGTAGACGCCGGGCGGCAGGTGGACGGTCGGCGGCTGCGTCGCCGAGGCCGTCGCTGCCGCGGCGAGCGCAGCCAGGGGGGCCGCCAGCAAGAGCGCGGTTCCGGCCTGGCCGAGCTCGCCTCCTTCCTCCGCGTAGCTCAGCCGGAGCAGGGGCAGCCCCGCGTGCCCGAGGAGCTGGGCGATGAGCCAGGACGCCGCGAAGAACCACAGGGCGGGCTCGAGCGGCGCCGGAACGTCGAGCCAGCGAAGGATCGCCATCGTCGCGGCGAGCTCGACGGCGCCGAGCGGGAGCGCGAGCCAGCCCGGCTGGTACGGGAAGAGGCGGTCCCAGAGCGCGACGTCCAGCAGCAGGCCCGCTGCGACCATCGCGCCGACGAGCTCGAGGGGCCACCACTCCCGTAAGGCCGCCGTGACGACGCACGCGGCCATGAACGGAAGCAGCGCGGCCGCGAGCCGGGATTCGACCCGACCTCTCAGCGTGTAGGACACGCCACCACCCTCCGGAGGAACCGGCGCGCGACGTACTTCATGCCGACCAGCGTGTCTGCGGCGGGATACGCCCATTGGGCGGGCGCACCCGACAGCGCCAGCGACCGTGTCTCGCCGGTGAGCGCGGGCACGGTCGCGTCGGCGGCCAGGACGATCCAGCGCCCCTCCGTCTCCAGCCCGTGCTCGTCGACGAGGTCGCGCAGGAGTCCGTCGTTCGCGAACCCGTGACGGAAGCCGGTGGCGCAGATGATCTGAGGCTCGCCGTCCACCGACGACGCGATCCGGAAGCGTCCCTCGCGCCGCGCGCGCTCCAGCGGCTCGTCCCAGTCCTTCCCGGGTGGGTACGACGGGGCGGCGAGCCGACCGAGGAGCGCCGCGCGCTCGCGCGCCTGGGTCGCATGGAACGACGAGAGCCCGCGCTTCGAGAAGAGCGGCCGCGGGAGGTTCAGCGGACGACGGACCGGCTCGTGCCTCCGCACGGACACGACCTCGGCCCCCGCGACGAGTGCGTTCAGCCACTCGGTGGCGGCCGCCATCCCCGCTCCGACGATCGCGACGCGCGACGCGTACGCGTGCGGCTCGTACGCGTGCACGGCTCGCGGGTCCGACTCGAGCTCGGGAGGAAATGCGAGCGCGGGATGGCCGGGCGCAACGAGGACGTGCCGGAAGACTCCCTCGCCGTCGACGGCGAGCCCGTCGGGCGCCTCGCGGACGGCGCGCACGCGGCGTCGCCTGAAGCTCGAGTCCCAGCCGCAGCGCTCCCGCAGCTCGGCGACGTGGCGCAGGAACGCGGGCACGCTCGGTCGGTAGCCACCACAGACGGTGCGCACCAGCGGCGCCGGCGAGCCCGTTCGCAGCGCCTCGCGCGGCGCGAGGCCGGGGAACGAGCGGGGATAGCAGTGGCCGTCGCTCTCGGACCGCATGCGCCGCTGGCGGATCGCCTCCGCGCGCGGCCGCCACGCGGAGACGGGATCTGCGTCAACGCCGAACACCGCGATCTCGCCCGGCTCGAGGCCGCCGTGGCGTAGGGTCGCGTACGCGACGAAGCCGGCGAGGCCGCTGCCCACGATCGCGCAGCGCTCGCTCATCCGGATCTCATTTCACCGAGCCCGCGAGCATCCCCTGCACGAAGTAGCGCTGGAAAGCGAGGAAGACGACGAGCGGCAGCGCGAGCGACACGAACGCGGCGGGGGCGATGATCTCGATGTTCGAGCCGAACTCCGTAAGCTGGTTGAAGATGGCGACGGTGATCGGCTGGGTGTCGCGGGCGAACGTCAGCGCGACGATGAGGTCGTTCCACGTCCACAGGAACTGGAAGATCGCGAGGGACGCGATCGCGGGCAGCGCGAGCGGCACGATGAGGCGGAAGAAGATCCGCAGCTCGGACGCGCCGTCGATGCGTGCCGACTCGAGGATGTCCCTAGGGATCCCGATCAGGTAGTTGCGCAGCAGGAAGATCGAGAACGGCAAGCCGAAGGCCGTGTGGAAGAGCACGAGGCTCAGCACCGTGTCGAAGATGCCGAGCGAGTTGTACAGCGAGAAGATCGGGATCAGCGCCATCTGCAGGGGCACGACGAGGAGCGCGACCACGAAGATGAAGAGCCAGTCGCGACCGGGGAACTCGAGCCAGGCGAACGCGTACGCGGCGAGCGCGCCGACCGCGATCGGGAGGACGGTGGCGCCCAGCGAGATCTGCACGGTCACCCAGAGCGAGTGCGTGATCGCGCCGTTCGAGAACAGGTGGTCGTAGTTCTGGACGGTCGCGAGGCTCGGCTTGCTCAGCACCTTCCACCAGCCCATCCGGCTGAAGTCCGCCGGCGCCATGAGCGAGGTCAGGAGGAGGCCGATCGTCGGGATCAGCCAGAGGATCCCGACCACGACGAGCACGACGTAGACCGGGGTCGTCGAGAGGAAGCGGACGATGCGCGCCGCGGCGGTCTCGTCGGCCGCGCGCACCTCCGGATGCAGGTCCGCCTCGACCGCCGTCATCACGCCTCCCTCTTGAAGCGCCGGATGTTGAGGAGCAGCACGGGGAGGACGAGCAGGAAGAGGAACACCGCGAGCGCCGAGCCGAGGCCGAAGTCGTTGACTCCCCCGAAGGACACGCGCCACATGGCGAGCGCGATCACGTTCGCGTCGTCCTGCACGGAGCCCGGCGCGACTGCGAGCACGATGTCGAACACCTTGAGGACGTTGATCAGCATGGTCACGAACACGACCGTCAGAACGGGCGCGAGCAGCGGCACGGTGACGCGGCGGAAGACCTGCCACTCTCCGGCTCCGTCGGTGCGCGCCGCCTCGAGGACGTCGCGCGGTATCGCCGCGAGCCCGGCGGCGATGACGACCATCGAGAATCCGGCCCAGACCCAGATGTACGCGAGGATCAGGGCGGGCGTGATCAGCTTCGGGCCGAGCCAGTTCACCCCGCCGAAGGGCTTGGCGAACGTCTTCGGGCCGATCGCGGCCCGGTACTCGCCGGCGGCAAGATCATCGAACGCGAAGGAGCCGTCGCTTCCCGTCGAGGTGGTCGAGACGGTTCCCCCGTCGGCTTTCCGCAGCTCGACGGTCACACCGGGTAGGCCAAGCTCGCCGCGCTCGACGACCCCGGTCTTGCCGCCCCCCGGCCTGAAGTCGCGCCAGACCACCCCCGCGATCCCACCGCGCACGGGGGTCGGGTCGGCCGCCTGCTCGGCGCCGGCCGGGACGCCCTCGGGTGGGATGGCCGTGAGGCCGAGTCGGGCGACGTCACCCGGGCGGAGTGGCGTCTGCAGCACGAGCCCCTTGCCGGGAGATCCGGCGAACGTCTCCGTGGACGGCAGCGCGTCCGAGAGCACGCCGGGCGGGCTCACCCTGTTCTTCACCACGGTGATCGCCGCGTTGACCGCGCCCCGCTGGGGTTCCTTCTGATCCATGATCCGCCAGATCACGCCTGCTGCGAAGAGCGAGATCGCCATCGGCATGAACACGATCAGCTTGAAGCCGAGTGACCAGCGCACCCGCTCGACGAGGACGGCGAAGATGAGCCCGATTGCGGTGACGAGCGCCGGGACGACTCCGATCCAGATCGCGTTGTTCTTGATCGCGGTGACGATGAAGTCGCTCGTGAAGATCGACTTGTAGTTGTCGAACCACACGAACCGCGAGCCGTCTGCGTTGAAGAAGCTCCGCCCGGCGGTCCGGAGCGCCGGGTAGACGATCCAGACCCCGAGCAGCAGGAAGGCAGGAGCGAGGAACCCGGCTGCGACCGCATACTCGCGCCAGCGGCCGGGTTCCTCGCCGATCTCCGCGGCGGACGGAGACCGGGCTATCGCCTCCGCCTCGGCCACCTATCCGCCGTAGGCCTTCTTCGCCGCCTTCTCGAGCGCGGCCGCCGTTCCGTTGACGTTCTTCGGGTTCTGGAGGAAGTCCTGGAACAGCTTCCACTCACCCTGGCCGACCGTCGAGCCGAACGCCGCCGGCTGGAGGTCGGACATGTCGAAGCGGAACGTCTTCGCGAGTGCGAACGCGATCGCTGTCTTGCGGTTCAACGGATCCTTGTACGCGCTCGCCTTGACCCTCTTGTTCGGTGAGGTGAACCCGCCGCGCTTCGCCCAGATGGTCGCCGCCTGCGGGGTCGCCAGGTACCTGATGAGCGCCTGTGCGGCCGGCGAGCTCTTGAACATCACGACCACGTCGCCGCCGCCCATGACGCCGGTCTTGCCGCCAATCGTCGGGAAGCCGAACTCGTTGTAGCCCGAGAGCGCCTTGAGCGGGTTCGAGCTCGCCACCACGCCGGGAACGAAGTCGCCTTCGATGACCATCGCCGCCTTCGGCGACTTCGCGAAGACGTTACTCACCGACGTCGGGAAGTCGGTCTGGAGTGCTCCCGAGGTCCCGCCGGCGAGGTTCGACGTGTCGGAGAAAATCGCCCCCATCACGGCGAGGGCCTTCTTCACGGAGGGATCCGTCCACTTGATCTTGTGCGCGGTCAGCAGGTCGTACTTCACGGGCCCCGCAGTGCGCAGGTAGATGTTCTCGAAGAGGTCCGTGAGCGTCCACCCGTCGGCTCCGCCGATCGAGTACGCAGGTGTCCCCGAGGCCTTCAGCGTCCTCGCGGCCGCGAGGAACTGCGGCCAGCTCGCCGGGGACTTCACGCCCGCGGCCCTGAAGGACTTGACGTTGTACCAGACGGTCGATTTGTTGCCGCCTTTGAAGTAGAGCCCGTACAGCTTCTTGTTCACGCTGCCGAGTGCGATCCAGACGGGCTGGTAGTTCGCCGCGATCACGCCGCGCGCGAACGTGATCGGCTGGAGGTCTCCGCTCTGGGCGAACTGCTTCATGAGCCCTGGCTGCGGAAGGGTTGCGATGTCCGGCGGGTTCCCGCCCTGCACCGCCGTCGACACGATCTGCGGGACATTGTCGCCGGCGCCCTGGTACTTGATCTTCACGCCCGGGTTCGCCTTCTTGAAGGGGGCGAGGACGGCCATGAACGAGGCCTGCTCGTCACCCGTCCACTTCGCGATGATCGAGACGGAGCCGGATACGCCCTGGCTCTTGGCGCCTCCCACCGCCGCGCCCGAGCCGCCGACGAGCGCGACGACGAGTGCGCCGACGAGGACGTACAGGAATCGATGTGTGCTCACGCTGGAGCTCCTTTCGGTGTGTTTGTGTGGTCGTAGATGCCGAGTCCGGTGTCGGGGTCGAAGAAATGCAGGGAGCCCGGCTCCACGGCGACGTCGGCCGGCTCGCCCTCGCGGACACGAGAGCGGGCGCCGAAGCGGCCGACCATCGTGGTGCCGGCCTCCGACTCCGACTGCTCGAGCTGACGGGCGACCGCCGTGTCCAGGTCCTCCGCGAGCTCGCGCGTCTCCTCAGTCAGCGCGGGCTTCGCGTCGACCGTGAAGTGCACCATCACCTCCGACCCGAGCGCCTCGCGGAGCTCGACGACGCCGCGCAGGCGCTGGGACTCGGGTACGTCGGGAACGAGCGCGGCGTCCTCCAGGTGCTCCGGGCGTATCCCGACGATGACCGGGCGGCCGTCGAACTCGCGTAGTGCCGGTCTCGCGGCGAGCACGTCCTCGCCGAGGGGGATCGAGCGATCGCCGATCCTCGCCGCGAAGGCGCCGTTCTCGCGGGCGAGAGCCGCCTCGAGCATGTTCATCGCGGGGCTGCCGATGAAGCCGCCCACGAAGACGTTCACGGGGTGGTCGTAGAGCTCCTGCGGCTCCGCCACCTGCTGGAGCTCCCCCTTGCGCATCACGGCGACGCGGTCACCCATCGTCATCGCCTCGATCTGGTCGTGCGTCACGTAGATCGTGGTGACGCCGAGGTCGTGCTGGAGCCGGGCGATCTCGGCGCGCATCTGCACCCGGAGCTTCGCGTCGAGATTCGAGAGCGGCTCGTCCATGAGGAACGCCTGCGGCTGACGGACGATCGCCCGCCCCATCGCCACCCGCTGCCGCTGCCCTCCCGAGAGCGCGCGAGGCTTTCGCCGCAGGAACGGCTCGAGGTCGAGGATGCGAGCCGCCTCCTTCACCCTCGCGTCGATCTCCTGCTTCGGGACCTTCTTCACGCGGAGGCCGAACGCGATGTTGTCGTAGACGGAGAGGTGCGGGTAGAGCGCGTAGCTCTGGAACACCATTGCGATGTCTCGGGAACGGGCGGGAACGTGGTTGACGACGCGGTCGCCGATGCGGACGACGCCCTCCGAGATGGTCTCGAGGCCGGCGACCATCCGCAGCGCCGTCGTCTTGCCGCAGCCGGACGGGCCCACCAGCACCATGAACTCGCCGTCGCCGATGTCGAGCGCGAGATCGCTGACCGCCCGTATCCCGTCGGCGTAGATCTTCGCGACGTTGTCGAATTGCACCGTTGCCAATCAGAACCTCCCGACGAGTCAGGGCATTCATTGCACATCGCGCCCGCCCTGGTCCTTCCCCGAATGCGCCGCGTCCATTCATTCGTCCGGGCGCTCACCATGGCCCTGATGCGGACACGTCCCGCGGCTTGTCCGTCCGGGCACGTCCGTTTCGCGGCGGCTTCAGGGAGCGTGCGGGCTGCCGACGCGGTGTCTGACACCGTGTCTGACACCGGAGGGACCGGTTCGGACCTGGCCGTTAGGCTCCGGCGCGTGGATCTGGAGGGCAAGTCGGCAGTCGTCACCGGCGCGTCGAGCGGCTTCGGCGCGGCGACGGTGCGCAAGCTGCGCGAGGCGGGAGCACGCGTCGTGGGCGGCGCGCGGCGCGTCGAGCGGATCGAGGCGGACCTCGCGCTTCCGCTGGACGTGACCGACGAGGAGAGCTGCGCCGCCTTCGTCGGACGGGCCGCGGCGGAGCTCGGCGGGATCGACATCCTCTACAACAACGCCGGCCTCGCGCTCGGGCGCTACCCGTTCACGGAGTCGAACGCGGAGGACGAGGCGACGGTGCTGCACACGAACGTCGACGGCGCCATCCGGATCACGCGGCTCGCTCTCCCGCACGTCCGCGACGAAGGCCACATCGTCTTCACGGGATCGATCGCCGGGCGGCAGGCGTACGAGAACGCCGCCGTCTACGTGGCCGCGAAGTTCGCGCTGCGCGGGTTCGTGTACGGCCTCCGGGAGGACCTCCTCGGCCGGCCGATCCGGATCACGACCGTCGATCCCGGTCTCGCCGAGACCGAGTTCTCGCTCGTGCGCTTCCGCGGCGACGCGGAGACGGCGAAGGCGCCGTACGAGGGCGTCGAGCCGCTCACCGCCGACGACGTGGCGGACTGCGTGCTCTTCGTGCTCACGCGCCCGCTGCACGTGAACGTGGACGAGATCGTGATCAAGGCCCTCGCGCAGTCGAGCGGGGGGCGCATCCTGCGCCGGAGGACGTAGATGATCGACACCACGATCTCGCGCGTCCGGATGCGCGAGCTGGCGCGTCCGGGCCGCTTCCGCCCGGACGCAGGCCGCGCAGCGGCCTGGCGTCGGGCGTGCGCTTCGCGACGGGAGAGCGGCACCGAGGCGTCGAGCCTCGCCACCGCTCTCCCATCGCGCCCCGGAGCGGCCAGCCCGCGCTCCGGAGATGGCGATCTCGTGGCATCGATCATCAGTACCGCTCGATGCTGACGATCCTCGAAGGCTCGACCTTCTGCATCTCGGACGATCGCGGCGACATCGCAGCGGACACGAGCGGCTTCTTCGCGCACGACACGCGCTTCCTCTCACGCCTCGTGCTCACCGTCGGCGCCGCGGCGCCGCTCCTCCTCTCGTCGGGCCGCGTGGAGCACTTCAAGGCCGCCTTCTATCTCCGGAACCGAACGGCGAACGGGCTGCCCAAGGACTCGATCTCGATCGCCCGCGAGCGCTTCGTCGGAACGGGGATGCAGGAGCGGGTCTTCGTGCGCAACGAGAGCCCGGAGCGCCTCGAGATCGAGCTCGCGGTCGAGGCGGCCTCGGACTTCGCGGACATCATCTCGGTCAAGCACCACGACTTCTCGCTCGGGGACCCCGAGCTCGCGCAGGAGCTTCCCCCGCCTGCGCCGGCCACGTACGACCCGGGGCGCAACCAGCTCTCGATCGTGGATCCGCGCGGCGACCTCGGCACCCGCCTCGTCTTCTCGCAGCCGGGCCGGCTCGACGACGGCGCGATGAGGTTCGCGCTCTCGCTCGAGCCGCACGAGCGCTGGGGCATGACGATCGACGTCATCCCCTGGCTCGAGTCGGACCTCGAGACGCTCGGCGAGCTCGACGAAGAGCAGGAGACCGCCGGGGAGGTGGTCGCCGCCTGGACGCTGCGCGTTCCGCGCGTTCGCGGCGGCTGGGAGAGCCTGCGACGCGCGTTCGACCGCTCGATCGGGGATCTCGCCGCGCTCCGCATGCGGACGGGGGAGTACCGACGGCCGCTCTTCGCTGCGGGGATGCCGTGGTTCATGACGGTGTTCGGGCGGGACACCGCGATCACGTCGCTGCAGACGCTCCTGCTCGGGCCGGAGATCGCGATGGGTGCGCTCGACGCGCTCACCGAGCTGCAGGCGCACGAGGAGGACCCGACGATCGACGCCGAGCCCGGCAAGATCGTCCACGAGGTGCGGGAGGGCCGCTGCGCCGAGACCTGGTTCCCGCGCTACTACGGCTCGATCGACTCGACGCCGCTCTACCTCGTGCTCCTCGCCGAGACGTGGCGCTGGACCGACGACTCGTCGTTCGCGCAGCGGCTGCGCGAGCCCGCGCTGCTCGCGCTCGAGTGGATCGACCGCTACGGCGACCGCGACGGCGACGGCTTCGTCGAGTACAGCCGCATGGTGGACGCTGGCCTCGCGAACCAGTCGTGGAAGGACTCGGGCGACTCGCAGCGCTTCCAGGACGGGTCCTTCGCGACGCCGCCGATCGCGGCCGTCGAGGTCCAGGGGTACGTCTACGACGCGAAGCGCGGGCTTGCGGAGCTCGCCCGCGAGGTGTGGCGCGACAAGCCGCTGGCGGACCGGCTCGAGCGCGAGGCCGACGAGCTGCGGGCGCATTTCGACGAGTCGTTCTGGGTGGACGGGCGCAGCTTCTACGCGCTCGCGCTCGACGGCGAGAAGCGGCGCGTCGACTCGCGCGCGTCGAACATGGGCCACCTGCTCTGGAGCGGGATCGTCCCACCCGAGCGCGTCGCTGCGGTCGTCGACCAGCTGCTCTCGGAGGAGCTCTGGACCGGGTGGGGCATCCGGACGATGGCGAGCGACGCCGCGGCGTTCAACCCGATCAGCTACCACAACGGGACGGTCTGGCCGCACGACACCGCGCTCGCGGCCTGGGGCTTGGCGCGCCACGGCTACGTCGCCGAGGCGCGTCGCATCGGACGCGCGCTCATCGAGGCGGCGGCGCACTTCGACTGGTCGCTGCCCGAGGTCTTCGCCGGCTACGCGCGCGACGAGACGCCGTTCCCGATCGCCTACCCGACCGCTGCCCGTCCTCAGGCCTGGGCTGCGGGCACGCCGATCCTCCTCGTCCGCGTGCTGCTCGGGCTCGAGCCCGACCGCGAGCGGCAGCGCATCGTCTCGACGGTCGCAGATGAGCTCCCGAGCTGGCTCGACGGGCTGCGCATCGAGGGCGTCCGCGCGTACGGCAGGACGTGGACCGTTGCCGTCGAGCGTGGGCATGTCACGATTGCCGAAGGTGTCTAGATGAGGAGGAAGCGATGAGGGATCGCTGTGACGCGGTCGCGAAGCGACCGCCTTCAGGGATCTTCGCGCGATCGGGGTTCGCGCGAGCGAATCCCGATCTTGCGCAATGAGAGTAGGGCTCGTGTGCCCGGTGTGGTTCCCGGTGCCGCCGGAGGCGTACGGCGGCACCGAGCGGGTGGTCGCGCTGCTCGCGGACGGGCTCGTCGACGCAGGGCACGACGTGACCCTGTTCGCGTCGGGAGACTCCCAGACGCGCGCGCGGCTCGAGTCCGTCTTCCACACGGCGCCGAGCGAGTGGATCGGGCACACGTACTGGGAGATGCAGCACGCCATCCACGCGTTCCGGAAGGCCGACGAGTTCGACGTCCTCCACGACCACACGGGGATGCTGGGGCTCGCATTCGGCGGGCTCGTGGACGTGCCCTTCTGCCACACGGTGCACGGGCCGCTCGACGGCCAGCCGGGCCGGATGTACGAGCAGGTGCTCGACCTCGCGCCGAAGGCGAAGCTCATCTCCATCTCGATGAACCAGCGCAGGCCAAAGCCGCACCTCCCCTGGATCGCAAACTGCCCCAACGCGCTCGACCTCTCGATGTACCCGTTCCGGAGGAAGGCAGGCGGCGACTACCTCGTCTTCCTGGGTCGGATGAGCCCGGACAAGGGCGCGCACCGCGCGCTGGCCGTCGCCCTCGAGACGGGGATTCCGCTCAAGATCGCCGCGAAGTGCCGCGAGCCGCTCGAGATCCGCTACTTCGACGAGTTCATCCGTCCGCACCTGGGCGGCCCGATCGAGTACGTGGGCGAGGTGGGGCACGCGGACAAGGTCGAGCTGCTGATGGGGGCTCGCGCGCTCATCTCGCCGATCGACTGGGAGGAGCCGTTCGGCCTCATGATGATCGAGGCCATGGCGTGCGGGACGCCCGTCCTCTCGACCCGGCGCGGCGCCGTGCCGGAGGTCGTGGACCACGGCCGCACCGGCGTGATCGTCGACAACTACCGCGACATGGAGGACCCGTCGGTCCTCGAGCTCGCGGACTCGCTCGACCCGGTCGTCATCCGCAAGGAAGTCGAGGAGCGCTTCTCGCCGGAGCACATGGTCGCCGACTACCTCGCCGCGTACGAGGCGACGATCGCCGCCACCGGTTGACGCTCCGGTCGCAGTACGACCGGGAGATCGTGCGCCTCGCGCTCCCGGCGCTGGGGGCGCTCGCGGCCGAGCCGGTGTACCTCCTCGTCGACACGGCGATCGTCGGGCACCTCGGCCGGTCGCAGCTCGCGGCGCTCGGCATCGCGGCGACGATCCTCGGCGGCACGTTCGCGATCTTCAACTTCCTCCAGTACGGGACCACGGCGCAGGTCGCGCGAGCCGGCGGGGCGGGCCAGGCCGAGACGGCGCGGCGGCTCGGTGCGCAGGCCGTCTGGCTCTCGCTCGCGTTCGGGCTTTCCGTGTCGGCGCTCGTCGCTGCCCTGGCGGTGCCGCTCGTGTCGCTCATGGGCGGATCGGGCAACGCGGCCGACGACGCCGTCCTCTACCTGAGGATCGCCGCGGTCGGCTTCCCCGCCGCGTTCATCGCGCTCGGCGCTCAGGGCTACCTGCGCGGCGTCGCCGACCTCCGCACGCCGCTCGTCGTGCTGATCGCTGGAAACGTCGCGAACCTCGTCCTCGAGGTGCTGTTCGTGTACGGGCTCGGGTGGGGGATCGCGGGCTCGGCGTGGGGCACCGCGATCGCGCAGCTGGGGATGGGAGCGGCGTTCGTCGTGGTCGTGCTCCGTCGCCTCGAGCCGGGCGAGGCCCGGGTGCGACCGGCGCTCGCGCGCCGCGTGCTGTCGCTCGGGAAGTGGATCTTCATCCGCACGACGGCCCTGATGGCCTCGTTCGTCCTGGCCGGCGCCGTCGCTACCCGGTTCGGCGACGCGGCGATCGCGGCGCACCAGATCGCGTTCCAGCTGTGGATCTTCCTCGCGCTCGTGCTCGACTCGGTCGCGATCGCCGGGCAGATCATCGTCGGCCGCGAGCTCGGCGCGGGACGAAAGGAGGCGGCCTACGGCGCGAGCGAGCGGATGATCTGGCTCGCGGTCGCGCTCGGGGCCGCGTTCGCCGTGGTCATGCTCGTGCTCGGGGGCGTCCTCCCTCGCGCTTTCACGGGAGACGCCTCCGTGCTCGACGAGGCCGCTCTCCTGTGGCCGCTGTTCGCACTCATGCAACCGCTCAACGGGGCGGTGTTCGCGCTCGACGGGATCCTCATCGGCGCGAGCGACGGGCCGTTCCTCGCCCTCTCCATGCTCGCGGCGTTCGGCGCCTGCGCGGCCGTGCTCCTCGCAGCGCTCGCAGGCGACTGGGGGATCCGCGGCGTGTGGTCCGCGCTCGTCGTCCTGATCGTCGTGCGTCTCGCGCTGATGACGACGCGCTTCCGCCGTGGCCGCTGGCTCGTGACCGGCTGGGCGTCCTAGGCTCCTCGTGTGAACGTCCTCGGCGGGGAGCTCGAGCCGTGCTCGGCCGATCCCGTGACCGGCTACTTCCGCGACGGCTTCTGCCACACGGCCGGTTCCGACCTGGGCTTCCACGTCGTCTGTGCGGTCATGACCGAGGAGTTCCTCGAGTTCTCGGTCGCGGCGGGCAACGACCTCGTGACCCCGCAGCCGCAGTGGCTCTTCCCCGGGCTGCGGCCGGGCGATCGCTGGTGCGTCGTCGCGGCGCGCTGGCAGGAGGCGTTGGAGGCCGGGGTCGCACCCCCGGTCGTCCTCGAGGCGACGCACGCGTCCGCGCTCGAGTTCGTGTCGCTCGCGGACCTCGAGGCGCATGCGGCGGATGGAGCGGCGTGACGTTTCCGTGAGGGGTCTGACCCCTCGTGAGGGGTCAGACCCCAGCCGTTCCGCCGTCGCGCTGGCGCCAGTAGCGCTCCAGCCCGCGGAAGTGGTGCCAGTACGGGCCGGCGCGCTCGTACTCGTCGACGAGGTCGGGGTCGGTCTGGGAGACGTCGTAGCGGGCGGCTGCGACGAACGCCTGCTCGTCCATCCCGTCCGCGACGCGCTTCCCCCAGCGCTCGAGCGTGCCGCGGAGGGCGCCCAGGTGCTCGCCGACGTCGTCGACCACTCCGAAGTGGACGAGCGCGAGCCGCGCCGGCGCCCGGCGCTCGATCTCCGCGATCGTGTCCTCCCACGCCTCGAGGTCGATGTCGGGGGGCGGGCACGGCGGCATGACGAAGCGACCGCCCGTGAGCCGCACGCCGGCGGCGTCCCCTGCGTACAGCGTCCCGTCCCCGGCGAGGTACGAGACGTGGTGCCAGGCGTGGCCGGGAGTCGGGAAGCACTCGAGCCCGAGCGCCTCGTCGCCGACGACGTGCACGTTCGCAGAGGGCACGGGAGCGAGCTCTCCCCAGAGGACGTCGAAGGCGTCGCCGTAGAGGCGGCGAGCGCTCGCCTCGAGCCGGGACGGATCGACGAGGTGCGGTGCGCCGACCGGCGAGACGTGCACCTGAAGCCCGGGATGCTCCCGTACGAGCACGCCGGCCGCGCCCGCGTGATCGAGGTGGATGTGCGAGAGAAGGAGGTGCGTCACGTCGGCGAGCTCGAGGCCGTGCTCCGCGAGGCCCGCCTTCAGCGAGGTGACGCACGACGTCGGGCCGCAGTCGAACAGAGCGGGGCCCTCCTCTGTGTCGAGGAGGTAGGAGCCGACGATCCCCGGCGCCTGGTGGTGGAGGTCGAGCGGCTCCGCCCTCATCCCGCGAGGGCGCGCTCGAGGTCGTCGACGAGATCCTCGGCCGACTCGATCCCGACCGAGAGGCGGATGAGCGTCGGGGGGACGGCGAAGGGCGCGTCGGCGGTCGATGCGTGGGTCATGCGCGCGGGATGCTCGATGAGGCTCTCGACGCCGCCGAGGCTCTCGGCGAGCTTCCAGATCCGCGTGCGGGCGACGAGGTCGACGGCTTCCTGCTCGTCGGCGAGCAGGAACGACACCATGCCGCCGAAGTTCCGCATCTGGCGTGCGGCGATCGCGTGCCCGGGATGCGACGGCAGGCCCGGATAGAGGACGCTCTCGACGCGGGGATGCCGCTCGAGGTAGGAGGCGATCGCCGTCGCGTTCGCGCAGTGGCGGTCCATACGCACCGCGAGCGTCTTCACGCCGCGCAGGACCAGCCACGCGTCGAACGGGCCGGGCACGGCGCCGAGGGACTTCTGCAGGAACGCGAGCCGCTCGGCGATCCCGTCGTCGGAGGTCGCGACGAAGCCGCCGATCACGTCCGAGTGACCTCCGAGGTACTTCGTCGTCGAGTGGAGGACGATGTCGCCGCCGAGCGCGAGCGGCTGCTGGAGATACGGAGTCGCGAACGTGTTGTCGACGACGACGAGCGCGCCGGCCTCATGCGCCACCTGCGAGGCGGCCGCGATGTCGACGATGTTCAGCGCCGGGTTCGTCGGCGATTCCAGCCAGACGAACCGCGTGTGCTCGTCCAGGTGCTCGGCGAGGCCGTCGGCGATCTCGTCGGGCGCGAGGAAGGTGAAGCGGTAGCCCTTCGGCTCGTAGACCTGCGTGAACATCCGGTAGATGCCGCCGTAGACGTCGTTGACGGCGACGACGTGGTCGCCCGGAGAGAGCAGGTGCATGAGCGTCGTGGCGGCCCCGAGCCCGGACGAGAACGCGCGCCCGTGCGCGGCGCCCTCGAGCGAGGCGAGGCACTCCTGCAGCGCGGTCCGCGTGGGGTTGCCGACTCGCGCGTAGTCGTAGCCCTTGTGGACGCCGACGGCCTCCTGCACGTAGGTGGACGTCTGGTAGATCGGCGTCGTGATCGCGCCGGTGGCGGGGTCCGGCTCCTGGCCCTCGTGGATCGCGCGCGTCTCGAAGTGCACCGCGGCGGATGCTACTGGCGTCCCCGACGCAAGTGACAACTTGTAACTTGCTCGCTCGTGCGGCTTGCCGCCAGGCCTCGGCGCACTCGTGACACGTTGTAACTAGCGCTTCGGGCGCTCGACCGTGTCCGCGCCGAGGAAGCGCGCGAGGCTCTCGAGCGCCTCGTCCGAGCGCGAGGTGTCGCCCCACGTTCCGAGCACCTCGAGCGTCTTCGTCGCGCGGTCGAAGCGCGGCTCGATCCGCCCGACGATGCGGTCGCCGACGAGGACGGGGAGCACGTAGTAGCCGTACTCGCGCTTCGCCTTCGGCACGTACATCTCGAGGCGATAGTGGAAGCCGAAGAGCGCCTCCGCGCGCTTGCGGTCGTGGACGAGCCGGTCGAAGGGAGAGAGGAAGGTCACGCGCGCGGGCACCGGCTCTGCGCTCGCGTCCGGATGGGCCTCCCAGCCCTTCTTCGTCAGCCGCACGCCCTGCGCGCGGAAGCGCTGCTCCGCGAGCAGCCGCTCGGCCGTTCGCAGCGGCACCTTCTCGACCTCCGGATAGCAGCGCTCCGCGAGATCCCAGAGGCGGTGCCCCTGCTCGCGCCCGGCGACCGCGACGACGCCGTGCACGCTCAGGATCTCGAGGAGGAGCGAGACGTTGCGGGCGCCCCACCAGGGATGGCGCTCGTCGCGCTTGGCGCGCGAGTGGTCGCGCAGGTCGCGCGAGAGCATCGGTCCGTTCCGCTCGAGCTCGCGCAGCACGTAGCGCCTGAGGGCGGCGTGCTCGCGCAGGAACTCCGCCGCATTCCGCTCGGACGCTGTCGCTCCCGTGCGACGGCGGCGCATGCGAGCTCGCAGGAGCGGCAACGTCTCGATCGGCCAGATGAAGGCGTTCCACTCGAGCAGCGTTCGCTCGTGCCAGAGGAGGCGGTCGAGCTCCGCGACGTCGTACGGGCCGAGCCGGCTCCAGACGACGAGCTGCTGCGGCGGCGCGACAGTCGAGATCGGGTCGATCTGGAGGTAGCCGAGCCGCCGGACCGTGTCGAGCACGTTCGTCGCCGAGCCGTCGAGAAGTTGAGCACGCACGGCGATTCGGCGCGCATCCTCGGCCGAGACGATCCTCATGCAGGAGCCTCGTGCTCGAGCCGCCAGCGGAGCTCGGGCGCGCCCGGCGACTCCAGCGGGACGCGCTCCGCCCCGGTGAGCCCTTCGAGCCAGCTTCCGTAGCGCGCCACGAGCGGCGCGGCCGTCAGCCCGTGGGCGAAGACGGACAGTCCCACGGTGACGAACGCTGTCGTCAGGAGGACGTCGTCGTGGGGGAGTCCACCCTCCTCGACGATCAGCAGCGCGAAGACGATCGACGCCGCCCCGCGCGGGCCGAACCAGCCGAGGAACGCCACCGTGCGCGGGTGCGCACCGGTCCCGAGCATCGCGATCGCCACCGGCAGCATCCGTACGAGCGTGAGGCTCGACACCGCGTAGACCGCGATCTGCCAGGTGAGGTCGCCGAGCGCTGGCCCGAGCAGCACCGCTCCGAAGACGACGAACGTCGCCGCCGCGAGCACCGCGCCCGCCTGCTCCGCGAGGTACGAGACGTCGCCTCCTCTGTGTCGGCGAAGTCCACCGAAGACTGCGCCGCCGACGAAGGCGGCGATGAAGCCCGACCCTCCGGCTCCTTCGGCGCTGCCGAAGGCGAGGAACGCGGCGGCGAGCGGGGCGATCTGGAGCCACGGCTCCGCGACGAGGCGGCGACCGCCCGCGTGTACGACGACGGCGGCTGCGAGCGCGCCCGCGGCTGCCCCGAAGACGATCCCGTATCCGATCTTCTCGGCAACGATCTGCGCGGCATGGCCGTTCCCGATCGCACCCTCCTCCGCCTTGGCGACCGCGAGGGCGATCAGGAACAGCGGCACACAGATCCCGTCGTTCAGGCCGCTCTCGACGTTGAGGCTCTGCCTGATACCCACGGGAAGGCGCCGTGAGATCACCACCGCCTGTCCGAGGGCGGCATCGGTGGGCGCCAGGACGATCGCGAGCACGAGCGCCTCGGGCCAGCCGAGGTCTCCGAGCAGGGCGAGCGCCGCGAGAAGGCCGAGGACGATGGTGAGCGGCAGCCCGATCCCCAGGAGTCGAATGGGTGCCCCGAGCGCGCTCCGGAGCGCCTGCAGGTCGATGCGCGACGCGTCGGAGAAGAGCACCACCGTGAGCGTCGCCTCCGCGAGGATCTTCACCTCGACGCCGGTCGCCGACGGATCGACGAGGCCGAGCGCGTCGACGCCGACGAGCAGGCCGGCGGCCGTGAAGACCATCGGCGCGGTGATCGGCGTCCCCTCGAGCCGCGCGGACACGGCCGCGAACGCGAGCAGGATCAGGGCGAGCGTCGCGAGCTGCCAGTGCACGGCGCGGACATTACGCGGGGGGAAACGACCGCTCGCGCGGGGGGAAACGATGTTTCCCCCTGCGGGCCCCCCCTTTCTCTCCGTAGCTCCTGCTCGGCCGCGGTTGGCCTTCGGGCGTACATCGCCCTGCGGCCGTAACGCGGAGCCGGTGATCAGTGGCTGAGCGCTCCTTCCGCCCGAGCGGTGCGACGCCTTTTCGACGCTAGTCGGGGACGCGGCCGTCGAGGATCGCGGCGAGTCGCGCGGAGTCGATGTTCCCACCCGAGACGATGCAGACGACTCGACCCTCTCCGCCGAGCCCGGCGAGCGCGGCTGCCACGGGCAGGCCGGCGGCGCCCTCGCCGACGATCCGGGCTCGCTCGGCCAGCATGCGCACGCCGGCCGCGGCGTCCGCGAGCGAGATGGCGTAGGCGTCGGTGACGAGCTCGCGGGCGTGCTCCCACATCTTCGGGAGCAGTCCCCCCGAGCCCGCGCCGTCGATGAACGAGGGTTTGTACTCGATGCTCACCGGCTCGCGGCCGTTGGCGATCGCAGCCGTGACCGGAGCTCCCGTCTCGGGCTCGCAGACGTAGATCTTCGTGTCGGGTCTGAGCGCGCGGAGGGCGCTCGCGATCCCGGTCGTCAGCCCGCCGCCGCCCCAGGGGACGAGCACCGCGTCGACGTCGTCGAGGTCCTCGACGAGCTCGAGGCCGATCGTCCCGTTGCCCGCCATCACGTCCGGGTCCTGCACCGGGTGCACGAAGAAGCCCTCGACTCCCTCGCCGAGATCGCGCTCCTCGTCGGCGTCGACCGCCGCCCACCACTTCTCCCAGGAAACGCGCACGATCCGTCCTCCGAGGCGCTCGACGGCGGCCAGCTTCGTCGCCGATGCGTTGTCGGGCACGACGATCGTCGCCGGCACGCCGAGCTCTCGCGCCATCCACGCCACGCCCTGCGCCATGTTCCCGGTGCTCGTCGTGACGAGCCCGTCGCGGAGCGCCTCCGGCGGCGCGTTGAGCACGGCGTTCGCCGCTCCCCGGAGCTTGAAGGACGCGATCGGCTGCAGGTTCTCGAGCTTGAGCCAGATCTCAGCCGGCGCGTCGACGCGCAGGCGAACGAGTGGCGTGCGGATGACGGTACCCGCGATGCGCTCTCGCGCCGCCTCGATGTCCGCGAGCGGGATCAGAGCTCGACCTCGGCGCCGACGCCTCGCTCACGAGCACGGCGCAGGACGAGCTCCGCGGATGCGAGATCCTCCACCGCGATCCCGAGCGACTCGAACACCGTGAGCTCGTCCTCGTGCTGGCGTCCCGGATGCATGCCCGCGAGCACCTCGCCGAGCTCCGCCTTGATGTGCCCCGGCCCGACCGCGCCCTCGGAGGCGGCGATGACGTAGTCGCCCGCCTCGTTCAGGCACGACTCGCGACGGTCGGTGAAGAAGGAGGCGTGCGCGACCGTCTCGGTGTCGAGCTCCCGCGTCGTCGGAAAGCACGAGCCGACAGCATTCACGTGGGCCCCCGTGGCGAGCCACCGCTTCTCCACGATCGGCGCCTTCGCCGCCGTCGTCGTGCAGACGACCTCGGCGCCGAACAGCGCCGCGTCGACCGACGGCGAGACCGTCGCCCCGAGCTCGCCGGCGAGCTGCTCCGCGGCCTCGGGGTTACGGGCCCAGATCCGGATCTCGGGGTCGTCGAGTACCGCGCGCATCGCGTGCACGTGGCCGCGTGCCTGCGCTCCCGCGCCGAGGATGGCCACGCGCTGCGCCTTGGGCCGGGCGAGAGCGCGGGTCGCGACGGCGGACACGGCCGCGGTGCGGATCTCCGTGATCGGCGACGCGTTCATGATCGCGAGGAGCTCGCCCGTCTCCCCGTCGTGGAGGAGGACGCCCCCCATGTGCGTGTCGAGGCCGCGGGCGGGATTCGTCGGCACGATCACGATCTCCTTGAGCGCGTACGTGGGCGTCGAGCCGCCGCGGTAGGCGGGCATGAGCCCGAGCAGCGTGTCGGCGCCCTCCGGCCGCGCGACCGAGCGCAGGGGGTTGTAGAGCTCGCCGCGCGCGAGCGAGGCGAGCACCTCTTCCATCGCCTCGACGCACGACTCCATGTCGAGGAGCTCGCGGACCTGGTGCTCGGAGAGGACGATCACGCGAACAAGCCTCGCAGACGGGCGTGCTCGTCGGAGCCGAGCTCGAGCGCGAGCGCCTCGCGCACGGGCTCGAGGTGCTCCGCCCTCGTCGGGCCGACGACGACCGCCGTCACCTCGGGGACGCCGAGGAGCCAGGCGAGAGCGAGACCCGCCATCGAGACACCTCGCTCGCCCGCGTGCTCCCCGAGTGCCTCGAGCGCGTCGAAGACGGCGTCGTTCTCGTACCTGCGGTAGCCGTCCGGTCGCTGCGTCATGCGCGAGCCACTTGGATAGCCCGCTCCGCGGCGGTAGCGACCCGCGAGCCAGCCGCCGGCGAGCGGCCCGAACGCCTCGTAGCCCAGCCCGTGCTCGTGGCAGACCGGGAAGACCGTCTCCACGTCGCCGGCCTCGAGGAGCGAGAACGAGTTCTGCACCCACTCGTAGCGAACGAGGCCCTCGAGCTCGGAGATCTCGACCGCCTCGGCGAGCTGCTCGGCGGAGAAGTTGGACGCGCCGACCGCGCCGACCTTCCCCGCCCGCACGAGCGCGTCGAACGCCGAGAGCGTCTCCTCGTGCGGGACGCCGGGGTCGAACTCGTGCGCGAGGTAGAGGTCGACGCGCTCCACCCCGAGCCGGCGCAGGCTCGAGTCCAGCTGCCTCTCGATCCGCGCGCGACCGAGCCCGTGGTCGGCGCCGGCCTCCATCGGGTTGAACGTCTTCGTCTCGATCGCGATCTGGTCGCGCACCGTCGAGCCCTTCTCGGCGAGCCACTCGCCGATCCAGGTCTCGCTGCGGCCGCCGCCGTAGGCGTCCGCGGTGTCGAACGTCCTGATCCCGAGCTCCCAGCCGGCGTCCATGATCCGGAACGCCTCGTCGTGCGCGATCCCCTGCCCGAAGAACGCCGGAGACGAGCCGACGCCGCCGAAGTTGCCGCAGCCGAGGACGATGCGCGTGACGGAGACACCGCTGCTCCCGAGCTCCCGCCGCTCCATCGTTCGATCCTACGTCGCCTCGTCCGCAGGTCTGATAGAGCACCGCCATGGCCTCGGCGAACACGGACGTCGAGGGCCACTACGAGGCGAGGGGGGAGGCGGCCTGGGTGGCGATCGCGTCGATGGCCGCGCTCGCGTTCCTCGCCCTGTTGAGCCTGAAGCAGGGCTGGGAGCTGGTCGAGCTGCCGTGGTGGATCTGGCTCGTGCTCGCGGTACCGAGCCTGCTGCTGTGCGGCGATCTCCTGCTGGGCTCGGTGGGGCTGGGCGTCGCGAGCACCCGCCGCGGGGCCCTCGTCCTGCTGGGCGCGATGGTCGCCGGCAACGTGGCCGGGCTCGTCCTCCTGATCGCCGCTCTCATCACCACGAGCAGCGACAAGATCGGGGGCGGTCAGCTCCTGTGCACCGCCGCGATCATCTGGCTCGCGAACATCGGCGTCTTCGGCGTGTGGTTCTGGGAGATCGACGACGACGGACCGGTCTCGCGCGCGAACCGCGACCGCAAGGGCGCGAAACCCGACTTCCAGTTCCCGCAGGACGACAACCCGGGGTTGGCGCGCGACGGCTGGCACCCACGGATCTGGGACTACCTGTACGTCTCGCTCACGGGCGCGAGCGCGTTCAGCCCGACGGACACCATGCCGCTGACGCTCAAGGCCAAGCTGCTCGTCGGGCTCGAGTCGACCGTCTCGCTCGTACTCGTCGTGCTCGTCACCGCGCGCGCCGTTAACGTGCTCAAGTAGTGAGCGAAGGCATCAGCATCGAGGAGCTGCAGCTCGCTGCGCGCAACCACTCGCTTCCGCTCGAGGCTCTGCGCTGGGACCTGACGCCGATCGGGCTCCACTACCTCCTCGTGCACTACGACATCCCGGACGTCGATGCTGCGAGCTGGCGGCTCGAGGTCGACGGGGTCGTCGACCGGCCGCTCTCGCTCTCGCTCGACGACCTGCGCTCGCGCCCGGCGAGCGAGGTCACGGTGACGATGGAGTGCGCCGGCAACGGCCGCGTGCACGTCGAGCCGCACGTGGTCAGCCAACCCTGGCTCTACGAGGCGGTCGGAACGGCGCGGTGGCGAGGCGTTCCCGTCGCGAGGGTGCTCGAGGAGGCCGGGGTCGGCGAGGGCGCGGTGGAGGCGCTGTTCGTCGGGCTCGACCGCGGCGTCGAGGGCGGGGAGGAGCAGGCGTACGCGCGAAGCCTCCCCCTGGCCGGCCTCCTCGCGAGCGACGCGCTGCTCGCCTACGAGGTCAACG
Organism: uncultured Gaiellaceae bacterium; assembly: GCA_963831285.1. Taxonomy (GTDB): domain Bacteria; phylum Actinomycetota; class Thermoleophilia; order Gaiellales; family Gaiellaceae; genus GMQP-bins7. The sequence continues at coordinate 216,682 of CAWHPO010000013.1, forward strand.
GCGTGCCGCTTCCCCCCCAGCACGGCTACCCGCTCCGGCTCGTCGTTCCGGGCTGGTACGGGATGACGAGCGTGAAGTGGCTCGCGCGGATCTCGCTGCGCGACGAGCCGTTCGACGGGTACCAGATGCGCCACTCCTACCGCGTCCGCTACGAGGAGGACGAGCCGGGCGAGCCGATCACCACCATCGCGCCGCGATCGTTGCTGGTGCCGCCCGGGATCCCCGAGTTCAGCTCGCGCGACCGCGTGCTCGAGCCCGGGCGGTGCGAGCTCGTCGGCCGTGCGTGGTCGGGCGGCGCGGAGATCGTCGCGGTCGACGTCTCCACGGACGGCGGCGCGAGCTGGTCGCCGGCGGAGCTGGGCGACGCGTCGCTCGGCCGCTGGGCCTGGCGCTCGTGGCGGTTCTCGTGGGACGCCGAGCCGGGCGAGCACGAGCTCTGCTGCCGTGCGCGGGATGCGACGGGCGACGAGCAGCCCCTTGTCGCTCCGTGGAACCTCGGCGGCTACAAGAACAACGCCGTCCAGCGCGTGCGCGTCGTCGTCGGCGGCTAGGCACGACGAAGCCCGCCGAGGCGGGCTTCGTCAAGTGAGGCGGACACTGTCCGCGAACGGCTGAGACCCGATCCCAGTGTACGCCTCGGGCGCGGAGGGCGCCGGACTCGAACCGGAACCGGCTCTCGCCGGTCGAGCGGGTCTCAGCCGCTGCATCCCGCCTCGGGATCTCACCCTCCGACGCCGGCGCGCACGGTAGTGAGCCGAGACGCATGACAGGTGGGCTGCGATTGACTCGGCGCGCAAACGGCGCGAGGTCGTGACCTATCGTGTCCGCGTGCGCACTCGAATGGCATTCGGACTCCTACTCCTGGCTGCAGTCCTCGCCATGTCGGCACATGGGTCTTCCCTGACGACCTCGGTCTTGCGGCTCGACGGCACGACCTTCCACCCCGAGCTCGCGCTCACCGAGGCCGCGCGCTTGCATGGCTTGATGGGACGCAAGCAGGCGCCCGCGGACGGAATGCTCTTCGTCTTCCCGCGGGACACGACCAGCGGCTTCTGGATGAAGGACACGCTCGTCCCGCTGACGATCATCTTCTTCGACGCGTCCGGCGGGCGCGTGCGCAGGCTGGCGATGACGCCGTGCCGTCGCGACCCGTGCCGTGTCTACGTGCCCGGACGCGCGTACCGCTTCGCGCTCGGAGCTTCGGGCGTCGGACACGCGGGCGGGCGATTCTGCTCGGGCCGCGCGAGGGCCTGCGGCGGCTCGCGCGCCGCGCGAGCTGACGATGGAGCGCCGTGCGCTCGGGTCGTCCGGCATGTCCGTCTCCGCGCTCTCGCTCGGGTCGTGGCGGACGTTCGAGCGGATCACCCGGGAGGCCGGAATCGCGGTCCTGGAGGCTGCCCGCGAGGCCGGCATCGACTTCCTCGACGACGCGCGCTACGACGACGAGACCGGGACAGGCGCCGCTGTCCACGGGCTACTCGGAGGTCGTCTTCGGCGAGCTGTTCCGGGCTGCCGGCTGGAAGCGCGACGAGGTGGTCGTGGCGAACAAGCTCTGGTGGGAGTTCTGGCCCGAGCAGAGCCCTGCGGAGGAGCTCGACGGCTCGCTCGGACGAATGGGCTTCGACCACCTCGACCTCGCGTACTCGGCGGAGCCGCCCGCCGGCCTCGCGCTCGCCGAGCTCGTCGGCCTGGTCGGCGAGCTCCTCGCCTCCGGGAAGCTCCGCGCCTGGGGTGTGCTGAACTGGGAGCCAGAGCTCGTGGCGGAGGCGAGTCGGCTCGCGTCGGCGGCGGGAATCGCGCAGCCCTGCGCAGCCCAGCTTCCGTACAGCCTCGCCTACCCGGAGCCCGTCGAGAGCCCGGCGCTGGTCGACGCGCTCGGTCTCGCCGGTGCCGGCGTCGTCGCCTCCTCGGTTCTCGCGGGCGGCGCCTTGAGTGGCAAGTACGCAGCCGGCGGCACGGGCCGCCTGACGGAAGCTGCCAACGATCAGTCGCGACGTCGGTCGCTGCGCCTCGGCGAGCTACTGCGGAAGCGAGCAGAGGAGCTCGGAACGACTCCGTCGAGGCTCGCGCTCGCCTTCGCGCTCGCGAACCCGCGCGTCGCGAGCGTCCTGTTCGGGGCGACGAGGCCAGAGCAGGTGCGGGAGAACGTCGGCGCGCTCGAGACGCTCGCGGCGCTCGGCGAGGGCGGCGTGCAGGGCCTCCGCGAGCTCGCGTCGTCGGTGGAGTAGGCGTGCGTGCTCTCCTCGGAGTCGTCGTCCTCGGGCTCACGCTCGCGCTGCCCGCGGCTGCGACGCCTTCGGCTGCCGTCGTCGTGATCGACCCGGGGCACGACCTCCGCGCGAATCTCCAGACCGAGCCGATCGGGCCGGGCTCGAGCACGCTGAAGATCAAGGACGGCGGCGGGACACACGGCGTCGTGACCGGCCTGCGCGAGGCCGAGCTGAACCTGCGGGTGGCGCTGCGCCTGCGCCCGCTCCTCGAGCGCGCCGGCGTCCGCGTCGTCATGACCCGCACGCGCACCGACTGGGACGAGCATCGGCAACGTCGCGCGGGCGCGGATCGCCAACCGCGCGCACGCCGCCCTGTTCCTCCGCATCCATGCCGACGGCTCGCTCGATCCGAGGTCGCGGGGCACGCACACGCTGTACCCGGCCTTCGATCGCGGCTGGACGGACGACATCTCCGCACGGAGCCGCCGCGCCGCGCGGCTCGTGCAGGCGGAGCTCGTGCGCGCGCTCGGCTTTCCGGACCGCGGCCTCCAGGAGCGCTCCGACTACACGGGCTTCAACTGGTCGGACGTGCCCGCGATCCTCGTCGAGCTGGGCTTCATGACGAACCCCACTGAGGATCGCCTGCTCGCGACGCCCGCCTACGAGCAGCGCGCCGCCGTCGGTCTCTGCCGCGGAACGCTCCGGTTCCTCGGGCGCGTGCCGGCCGCATGCCGCTGACGGCCGCTACCAGGCCGAGGCCGAGATTCGGATGCGAGCCCTCCGGCGCCTGACGAGCCGTCAGCGCCAGTCGACGGCGGCGACGTCGACTGGCCGCTCGAGGCCCTTCAGCGTCTCCGAGCGCGGATTCGAGAGGCGGAAGCTCGCGATCCCGTCGAGCGTCTCGGTGCTGACGAGGATCTCGCCGGCGGAAGCGGCGGCGCCGATGCGCGCGGCCACGTGCACGCCCTGGCCGCCGTAGTCGCCGCCGTTCCCGGTGCGGAACGCCTCGCCCGCGTGGATCCCGATGCGGACGTCGGGCGCGACGATCTCCGCCGCCAGTGCGCGCTGGATTGCGATGGCGGCCTCGGCCGCGCCCTTCGCGTTCTCGAAGGTCGCGAAGAACCCGTCTCCCGTGTGCTTGACCACCTCGCCGCCGCTCTCCGAGATCGAGGAGCGGACGAGCTCGTCGTGACGCGCCAGCAGCCGGCGCCACTTCTCGTCGCCCAGGGTCTCGAGGAGCCGCGTGGACTCGACGATGTCCGTGAAGAGGAAGGTGCGCTTCGCGGCCGAGTGGCCGAGCAGCTCCTCGATGCGCGCCGCGTCGACCCGTGCGCCGAGCTGCGCGAACGTGGCCAGCGCCCCTTCGAGGTCGATCCTCCCCCCGTGCTCGTCGCCGCTCCGGGTCCGTGCGAGGCCGAGGTGCATTCGCGCGCGAGCCGTCTCGTACGGCGCCCCGACCGCCTTCCATTCGTCGCGCGAGTGCTTGAAGGCGGAGATCGCACCGCTCCAGTCCTGCTCCCCGAGCAGGATCTCGCCGCGCGCGAAGTGCACCGTCGCGTCGAAGGCCGGCGCTCTCCGGTTCGCGATCTTGTACGAGTCGACGATGCCCTCGGCTTCGTCCGCTGCGGTGCGGGCCGTCTCCAGGTCGCCTGCGGCGAGCGCGATCTGGACCTGCGCCGGCAGGCGCTGGAGCCGGACCAGCGGGTCCTCGGCGTCCTGCAGCGTTCGCGTGATCCCCGCGACCGCCGCCCCGACCTTCCCCTCGGTCAGCCGCAGCAGCGACAGACCCGGCTCGGGATCGCGTCCCAGCTCGTTCGCCTTCGCGTACTCCTCCTCCGCGCCGCCGAAGTCGCCGCGGCGCCGTTTGATCTCGCCGATCTCGTAGTGCCCGTTCGCCGTGATGAAGCGGTCGAAGTCGTGCAGCTCCTCGCAGGCAGCGACTGCCTGCGCCTCGGCGGCAGGCCAGTCGCCTCGCAGCCGTAGCGCCTCTGCGCGGTGGATGCGGCAGGCGCCCGGGAAACCGCTCACGTCGAGCTTGTCGCACCAGCGATTCGCCGCCTCCGTCCATTCCGCCGCCCGGCGGAAGTCGCCGACGTCCTGGCACGAGCTGATCGTGATGCAGTAGACGAGCCCGGCCGTGTGCGCGCGGAGATCCCCGCACATCGCCGAAGCCGTAGCCTCGTCGAGCAACGCGAGCCCCGCGTCGATCTCGCCGCTCTTCACGAGTGTACGGCCCTTCCCGGAGAGCGCCAGCATCTGCCCGTCGCGGCTCCCGACGCTCGTCGCCCGCTCGTAGGCCTCGTCGAACAACTCCAGGGCGCGGGCGAGATCGCCGCCGAACAGCGCCCCGATCGCCTGGAGCAGCGCGAGCTGGGCGTGCTCCGGCGCCTCCGGGGCGTTCTCGAGGAGCCGCTCGGCGTTCGCGAGCCAGCCCCTGGCGACCGCGAAGGCGCCGCGGCCCTCGTTGTCCCAGGAGAGCACGAGCGCGAGGCGGGCGGCGCCCAGCCTGTCGTTCCCGGCGCTGTACAGGGCGTACGCCTGCTCCCGGTGGGCGATCGCCTGCTCGAGCTTGCCGCTCCACCAGGCCGCCTCTCCGAAGAGCTCGTGATCCTCGCCCGTGAGTGCGCCGGGGTCGGCCTCGGAGTACGCGGCGAACGCGGCGCGCCAGGCCTGGCGGCCGGCGGCGTCGCGTGCGTCCTGCAGCGTGTCGAGCGTCTGCGACATGGCCCCTCATTGTGACCCTTTCGGGCCGCCGCTCGCCAGCCCGCCGCCGACGTGCGTCGAGCTACGGTGCACGCGTGCAGTCGATCGGCGTGCTCGGGGGGATCGGCCCGCAGGCGACGATGGAGTTCGAGCGGCTCCTGCACCGAGCCTCGCAGGAGCTCCTCCCGCCGAGCGCGATGGAGGGCTATCCGCCGCTCGTCGTCCACTACTGCCGCTTTCCGCCCTTCGTCGTCGACGGGAACGGTGCACCGGTGCTCCCGCGTCGGCCCGATCCGCGCCTGCTCGACGCGGCGGCGAAGCTCGGGGCGCTCGTGGACTTCCTCGTCGTCACGTCGAACGCGACGCACCTCTTCCAACGGGACATCGAGAGCGCGTCCGGCAAGGAGGTGCTCGGCGTGGTGGAGCTCGTCGTCGCAGAGGTCGGCCGCCACGGCTGGCAGCGAGTCGGCGTCCTCGGCTTCGGCGATCCGGTCGTGTACACGGAGCCGCTCGCCGAGCTCGGCTTCGTGTCGGAGACGCTGGGGGCGGAGCTGCAGGCGCCGCTCGACCGCGCGATCCCGCGCGTCATGGAGGGCCGGATCGAGGATGCCGACGAGCGTGCTGCGCGCGACGCGGTTTCCGAGCTCAGGGCACGGGGCGTGGACGGCATCGTCCTCGGCTGCACCGAGATCCCGCCGCTCCTCGGCGACGCGGCTGCCGACTCCGACCTCCTCGATCCGCTCCCGCTGCTCGCCGAGGCGGCGGTCAGGCGGGCGACGGAGTGATGCTCTCGCCCTGGCCGAGCTGCGCACGGACGGCCGGCGCGACCTCGCGGCCGAGGAGCTCGATCGAGCGGAGGATTCCCTCGTGCGGGCTGCCGCCGATCGTGAACTGCACGAGGAAGCGGTCGTGCCCGAAGAGCTCGTGCTGGAAGAGGATCTTCTCGACGACCTGCTCGGCGGTGCCGACGAAGTTCGCCCCGCGCAGCGTGGCCGCGGCGTCGTAGTCCGCACGCGTCAGCGGCGGCCAGCCGCGCTCGCGGCCGATGCGGTTCATCGCCTCCGACACGTACGGGAAGGACTCGTCGAGCGCGCGCTGCGAGCTGTCGGCGATGTAGCCGTGCGAGTTGATGCTCAGGCGCGGCTCCGCGTGCCCTGCCTGGCGCGCGGCGCGGCGGTGCAGCTCGGCGAACGGCGCGAACCGCTCGGGGAGGCCGCCGATGATGGCGAGCGCTAGCGGCAGGTCGAGCGCGCCGGCGCGAACCGCGGACTCGGGCGTACCGCCGACGGCGACCCACACCGGCAAGGGATGCTGCAGCGGGCGCGGGAGCACCTCGTGGCCCGCGGGGGTCGCGCCCGTCTCCCGGATGTGCAGCAGGAGCTCGAGCTTCTCCGCGAAGAGCGCGTCGTAGTCGCGCAGGTCGTAGCCGAAGAGCGGGAACGACTCGACGAAGGAGCCGCGCCCGACCATGATCTCGGCCCGTCCGCCGGAGAGGAGGTCGAGGGTCGAGAACTCCTGGAAGACGCGGATCGGGTCGTCGGAGCTCAGGACCGTCACCGCGCTCGTCAGCCGGATGCGGGTCGTCCTGGCGGCCCCGGCCGCGAGCACGACCGCGGGCGTCGCGACCGCGAACTCGGGCCGGTGGTGCTCGCCGACCCCGAAGACGTCGAGGCCGACCTCGTCGGCGAGCTCGATCTCCTCCACGAGCTCGCGCAGGCGGCGGGCGGGGTCTCCGCCCGCCTCGCGCCTCACGTCCGCGAACGTGAATACGCCGATCTCCACCTGTCGTTTCTAGCGCACGGGCGCAGCCGGTAGCGTCTCGCCATGAGCGAAAACGCGAAGGACGAGTCCGGAACGCAGGAGCATCAGGCCCCGGCGGGCGCCGAGATCGAGGCGAGCTGGGGCCGCGGGCGCAGCGCGATCCCGTACAGCGCGACCGCGAAGTGGATCGTGCTCCGGAAGAAGGAGAAGCCCTCGGCCGAGATCTTCTCCGTCGCGTACGTCGCCGGCGGGCGCGACCGCGAGCGGCCGCTCACCTTCGTCTTCAACGGCGGGCCGGGCGCCTCGTCGGCGTACCTGCACATGGGCGCGGTGGGGCCGAAGCGGGTCGCGTTCCCGGCGGACGGCACGCTCCCCGAGCTCCCGGCGCAGCTGGTCGAGAACGAGTCCTCGTGGCTCGCCTTCACCGACCTCGTCTTCGTCGATCCGGTCGGGACCGGCTTCAGCCGCATCGTCGAGCCCGAGAAGAAGGGCGAGGGCAAGGACGGCGCGAAGCCCGACGACGCCGCCGATCCCAAGGAGTACTTCGGCTACAAGCGCGACCTCGAGTCACTGTGCGAGTTCATGGGTCGCTGGCTCTCCGAGAACGGTCGCTGGGGCTCGCCCGTGTTCATCGCCGGCGAGAGCTACGGCGGCTACCGGGTCGGCCGCCTCGCCCGGACGCTGCAGGAGGCCGCCGGCATCGGCCTGAACGGCGCCATCCTCATCTCGCCCGCGCTCGAGATCACCGGCCTCGCGCCGACGGACTACGACGTGCTCGGCTGGATCGACCGCGTGCCCACCATGGCCGCCGCGGCGTTCCACCACGGACGCTCGCGCGCGTTCCGGAAGGGGACCGCGCTCGAACGCGTCTTCCGCGACGCGGAGGAGTTCGCGACCGGCGACTACACCGCGTTCCTCACGCGCGGCGCCTCGATGCCCGCGAAGGAGCGGACTCGCGTGCTCGAGCGGCTCGCCGACCTCCTCGGGCTCTCCTCCGACGTCGTCGTGCGCGCCGAGGGGCGTGTCGGCATCCTCCGGTTCGTCCGCGAGCTGCTGCGCGACGAGCGCAAGGTGCTCGGCCTCTACGACACGACGATCACCGCGACCGACCCGTTCCCCGACCGCGACGAGTTCGCCTGGCCCGACCCGACGCTCTCGGGCATCGGCCCCGCCTACACGATGGCCGTGAACCGGATGCTCCGCTCCGAGATCGGCGTCGAGACGGATCGCGAGTACACGCTCCTCTCCTACGAGGTCAACAACGCGTGGCGCAACGACGCGGAGCAGCAGCACGCATTCGCGCCGCCGCCGGGCGCGACGGACGACTTCCGCTACGGGATGGCCCTGAACCCGCACATGAAGGCGTTCATCACGCACGGCCAGTACGACCTCGTCACGCCGTACTACGCGAGCGACCGGCTGCGGAACCTCATGCGGCTCGACCCGCAGATGGCGGACCGCCTCACCGTCCAGCACTTCGGCGGCGGGCACATGTTCTACGCGTGGGAGACGAGCCGGAAGGCGTTCACGGCGGCCATCGCCTCCTTCGTCGCGAGCGCGTTGTCGTAGCCCGCGCAGTCTCCCAGCCGGCCACGCGCGGACGATAGCCTCGGCCTGCATGAAGACGTGGATCGGGATCGGTGCGTCGTTCACGGTCGCGGCGGTGCTCGGGGTCATGCACTACGCGGATGCGAACGCCGTCGCGCAGTTCTTCGTCGGCATCGTCGCGCTCGCGCTCCTCGCCTGGACCGTGGGCGTGGGAACCGAGGTCGTCGGCGCGCGCTTCGGGCCAGCGACGACGGGCGTGCTCCAGTCGACCCTCGGGAACCTGCCGGAGCTCTTCATCGTCGTCTTCGCCCTGCGCGCGGGCGAGATCGTCGTCGCGCAGACCTCGATCCTCGGCTCGCTCCTGGCCAACGCGCTCCTCGTGCTCGGGCTCGTGTTCATCGCGGGCGCCTGGAGGGCCGAGGACGGGCTCATGCGCTTCCAGACACGGCTCCCGAGCGACACGACGATGCTGCTCATCCTCGTCGTCTTCATCATCGCGATCATCTCGACCTCGCTCTCGCTCGACGACGCGGCCAGCGACAACGCGGTCACGATCTCCGTGATCGGCGCGGTCCTCATCCTCGCGGTCTATGGCGTCTGGCTCGCGAGCTACCTGCGCGCTGGGGCGTCCGAGGCAGCGGCGATCGACGAACACCATGCACCCTCGCTCGCATTCGGCGCCGGGCTGACCGTGCTCGCGTTCGCGGGCCTGGCGGCGGCGTTCGTCTCCGAGTGGTTCGTCGCGGTCATCGACCCGGCGGTCACGAAGCTCGGGATCTCGAAGGCGTTCACGGGCCTCGTCATCGTCGCGATCGCCGGGAACGCGGTCGAGAACGTCGTCGGGATCCAGCTCGCCTGGAAGCGCCGCTACGACCTCGCGGTCTCCGTGGTGAAGAACTCGGTCGCCCAGATCGCCGCCTTCCTGTATCCGATGCTCGTCCTCATCTCGCTCGCGTTCACACAGCGGCTCACGTTCGGACTTCCGACCGAGGGCCTCGTGCTCGTCGTCGCGCTGGTCTTCACCGCGCTCGCGATCTGGCAGATCACCGGCGACGGCGAAGCTGCGGCATACGAGGGCCTCGCGCTCGTGGCGACCTACGCCGTGCTCGCGACGGTCGTGTGGTTCGAGTGACGGCGCCCGCCGCTTTGGGCTGGCAGCGATGAGGGCGGCGGTGATCGCGGCGCTCGGCGCTCTGCCGGAGGTTCGCGACGTGGACGAGCCCGGGGGCGCGTCGATCCGGGTGCTGGCCGCGCCGATCAACCCGATCGACCTCGCGACGTCGCGGGGGCTCCTCGCGGCCGGTCACCCGGAGCTCCCGTACGTGCCCGGTTGCGAAGCCGTCGGCACCACCGCGGACGGCCGGCTCGTGTGGATCTTCGGCGGCGGCCTCGGGACGGCGAGGAACGGAGCGATGGCCGAGCGTGCGGGCGATCGGTGCAGCCCACGCGATCGAGGTCCCGGCGGGCGCGGATCCGCCGCTCGCCGCGGCGCTCGGTGTCGCGGGCCTGGCAGGCTGGCTGCCGTTCGCGTGGCGCGCTCCGCTCGAGGGCGGCGAGAACGTCCTCGTGCTCGGTGCCACCGGCACCGTCGGCATCGTCGCGGTGCAGTCGGCGAAGCTCCTCGGCGCTGGGCGCGTGGTGGCTGCGGGCCGCAATCCGGCGGGACTCGAGCGCGCGTCGTCGGCCGGAGCCGACGCGACCGTGCGGCTCGACGAGCCCGACGACCTCGCTGCGGCGTTCCGGGAGGCGTTCGGCGGGGAAGGCCCGAGCTACGTCTTCGACCCGCTGTGGGGCGCGCCCGCCGCCGCCGCCGTCGAGGCTGCCGTGCCGGGCGCGACGATCGTCAACCTCGGGCAGTCGGCGGGCGCGACGAGCGAGCTGGCATCGGCCGCGGTCCGCTTCAAGAGTCTCACCATCCTCGGTCACACGAACTTCGCTCTCGCCACCGACGAGCTGGCCGAGCACTACGGCCGGCTCGTGGGGCATGCCCTCGCAGGAGAGATCAGGGTGGACGTCGAGCAGGTCGCGCTCGAGGATGCGGCGGACGCGTGGCGCCGCCAGGCAGAAGGGGGCGCCGGCGTGAAGCTCGTCGTCGTCCCGGGCTAGCGGCGCGGTCAGGCGACGCTCGGCTCGGCCGCCATTGCGCCCTCGCCCACGGCGACGACGTCCTCGCGGCGAAGGAGGAGGGCGAGCAGGATCGCGGCGGCGGCCACGAGCAAGGCGCTTCCCAGGTACGCGACGTGGAAACCGTCGACGAGCGCCTGGGCCTGGTCGGCCTGCTGCGGGGGGCGGCCGAGGCTCGAGAGCGCGTCGTCGGTCTTGCTCGCCGAGAACGTCGACAGGACGGCGAGCCCGAGCGCGCCGCCGATCTGCTGCGACGTGTTGTAGAGCCCGGACGCGAGCCCGGCGTCGTCCGTCGGGATGCCGCTCGTGGCGATCAGTGTGATCGGGACGAACGTGAGCCCCATCCCGATCGACGCGAGCACCATGCCCGGCAAGAAGTCGATGAGGTAGCTGCTGCCGGGCTCGAGGCGGACGAAGAGCAACAGCCCGACGACGGCCAGCGTCATCCCGATCAACGGCACCTCGCGCGCGCCGAGCTTGGGGACGAGCCCCTGCGAGAGGCCGGCGCCGACGATGATCCCCGCCGTGAACGGCAGGAACGCGAGCCCGGCCTCGAGCGCGGAGTAGTCGAGCACGCGCTGGAGGTAGAGCGTGTTGAAGAAGAACATGGAGAAGAGGCCCGAGGCGACCAGGAACATCACGACGTTCGCCGCCCGGATCGTCCGCACGCGGAAGATGGACAGCCGGACGAGGGGCTCGGCCGAGCGCCGCTCGATGAGGATGAACGAGCCGAGCAGGACGATCGCGAGCGCGAAGAAGCCGAACGTGTGGAGCGACGCCCAACCTTTCTCCTGCGTCTTCACGATCCCGTACACGAGCGCGAGGAGCCCTGCGGTCACGGTCACGGCGCCGGCGAGGTCGAAGCTCTTGTGCGCGCGCTCGTCGCGCGACTCCGGCACGTAGCGGAGCGCCGCGGCGAAGACCGCGATCCCCACCGGGACGTTCACGAAGAAGATCCACGGCCACGACAGCGCCTCGACGAGGATGCCGCCGAGGACGAGCCCGACCGCGCCTCCGCCGACGGCGATCGCCGCCCACACGCTCATCGCCTTCGCCCGCTCCGCGCCCTCCGCGAAGGTGGCGGTGATGATCGAGAGCGCGGCCGGGGCGATGAGCGCGGCGCCGAGGCCCTGCACTCCGCGAAAGACGATCAGCATCCCGGAGCTCGTCGCGAGGCCGTTCGCGAGCGAGGCCGCGGTGAACACGACGAGGCCCGCGAGGAAGATCTTCTTGCGGCCCGCGAGGTCCCCCGCTCGCCCGCCGAGCAGGAGGAAGCCGCCGAACGTCAGCGCGTACGCGTTGACGATCCACTGCAGGTTGGCCTCGCTCAGCCCGAGATCCTTCTGGATGGAGGGGAGCGCGACGTTCACGATCGTCGCGTCGAGGATCACCATGAACTGCGCCATGCAGACGAGCACGAGGACGAGCCACGGGTTGATCCCGTGGCCCCGAGCGGCCGGACGGCTGACGGCGGCGTCGGTCATCGGTCGCTCACCCTAGCGGCCGCTTCCCGGAGCGAGTCGGCGAACGTCCGCGGTCTTGGGCCGATCGCCTAGCATGGCCCGGGTGACCGAGTCGACGATCGCGCCGCCGCTCGCCGAGCAGCTCGAGGCCTACCGCGTCGAGCTGACCGCGTACTGCTACCGGATGCTCGGCTCCAGCGAGGCGGAGGACGCCGTCCAGGAGACGTTCATCCGGGCGTGGCGCGGCATCGACCGCTTCGAGGGACGCGCCGCGCTTCGCTCGTGGCTCTACCGCATTGCGACGAACGTCTGCCTCGATCTGCTCGACAGCCGGAAGCGACGTGCGCTGCCGATGGATCTCGGGCCCGCGGGCGAGCCGATCGTCGAGAACCTCCGCACGCCGGATCAGCTCTGGATCGAGCCGATCCCGGACGGACTGGTCGTGCCCGAGGGGGACCCGGCCGAGGTCGTGACCGGGCGCGAGTCCGTCCGCCTCGCCTTCGTCGCCGCGCTGCAGCAGCTGCCGCCGCGCCAGCGCGCGGTGCTCGTCCTCTGCGAGGTGCTGCGCTGGAAGGCCGCTGAGGTTGCGGAGCTCCTCGACACGACGGTGGCCTCCGTGAACAGCGCGCTGCAGCGGGCGCGGGCGACGCTGGAGGCGAGCGACGTCACGCAGGCCTCGGCGGCCTCCGCCGAGCCGGCCGATCCGGAGCTCCTCCGCCGCTACGTCGCGGCGTTCGAGAGCTACGACATGGAGGCCCTCACGGCGCTCATCCAGGAGGATGCGACCCAGTCGATGCCGCCGTTCGACCTCTGGCTGGCAGGGCGCGACGACATCCTCGCCTGGTGGGTGGGCCCCGGGAACGGCTGCCGCGGGTCCCGCGTCGTCCCGGTCGAGTCGGCGAACGGCGCACCCGCGTTCGGCCAGTACAAGCCGGCCGAGGTCGGCGAGGGGTACGAGCCGTGGGCGCTCCAGGTGCTCGAGATCGAGCACGAGAAGATCGTCGGGTTCACGTTCTTCCTCGACACGGCGACGATCTTCCCGCGGTTCGGCCTGCCGCTGCGCTACGAAGACCTCGCGTAGTGGCGAGCTATATCTCGCCCTACGAGAAGAAGCCCTCGACGATCTCCGCGTCGCCGGGCGCCTTCTCGCTGAAGACGATGAGCTCGAGACCGTCGTTTCCGGCCTCGAAGCCTCGCGTCACCTCCGGCCCCACCCGGATCGCGTCGAGCCGCTCGACCTCGACCTCCTCCTCGTCGAGGTGGATCTTCCCGCTGCCCGAGAGGACGACGTAGACCTCCTCGGCCTCGCGGTGCCGGTGCCCGAAGGCGTGGTGCTTGCCGGGCTTCACGATCTGGTGCGAGACCCCGAGGCCTTCGAGACCGAGGTCCTTGTCGGCGAAGCGCGCCTCCTGCGTGTCCGAGAAGCCGCCCTCGACGGCCAGGTCCTCGACCTCACGGAGGTTCTTGAGCGTGTAGTCGGTCATCACGGAGCCATTTCACGCCCGGGCGTGCCTGAAACCTCCCGCTTCCCCGGGTAGCACGTCGGCGAGGCCCATGAGCGCGACGAGGTCGAGCAGCTCCCGGGATGCTCCTTCCAAGGCGACCTGCGACCCACTCCGTCGTGCCTCGAGCTGAAGCCGCGCGAGTACGTCGACCGTGACCGCGTTCGGCGCGACCCCGCGGACGTCGCAGAGGGCACTCGTCGCTCCGCTGAGGCGAAGCAGAGTGCACAGCCGGTCGCAGAGGCCTGGAACGTCGCCCCGCGCGAGCGGGCCGCGAATGGCGAGCGCGATCGTCGCTCGCGACCCGGATGTGGCCATCGTGGAAGAAGACGGCGTCGAGGCCGAGAACTCATCGCGCCGGGGGGTGACGCACGCCAGCACATCCACGCGCCGGCGCAGTTGTGATAGACGGGGACGGACACGATATCCACGTCGCCGCGTCGTCGGCGACCGGAACGCGACCGCGCTGCCGTCGGAACAAAACGTTGGAGCGATGAGTTCTTAGACCTCTACGGGTCTTTTCTCGAAACGACGAGGGGGTTGGACACATGACGCAGCATGTGATCGGAAACGACAACGGGCGACTGGCGGCTCACGAACGCCTGTCGACGGGAGGCCTGGCGCGCTGGATGCGTGCCTGCGCGTCGCACCCCTGGCGCGTCGTTCTGGCGTGGCTCGGGATCCTCGCCGCGCTCGTCGTCCTCGTCGCCACGGTCGGGGGCGGGCTCAAGGACGAGTTCGAGATCCCCGGCTCGGACACGCAGCGAGCGACGGACCTCATCGAATCGCAATTCCAGTCCGAGCAGGGCGCGGTCCTGAACCTCGTGTTCGCGGCCCCCGCAGGAGAGCGGCTGGACACTCCCGAGCGCAAGGCCGCGATCGAGAAGGCCGTCGCGCTGCTCAAGACGGACGAGTTCGCGCCGGCCGACGGCAAGGCGGGGATCGAGAGCGTCGGCGACCCGTTCTCCAAGCAGACGTTCTCCAAGAACGGGCGCATCGCCTATGCCGAGGCCCAGTTCGACCAGACCATCGAGACCGCCGACCGGGCACAGGTCGTGGCGGTGCAGAACGCGGTGCGCGACGCGGTCGAGCCCGCCGGCGTCACCGCCGAGTTCAACGGTGACGCAGAGGCTCCGCCCATCCAGCAGGGGATCCAGGAGCTGCTCGGCTTCCTCGCCGCGTTCGTGGTGCTCATGATCGTCTTCCGGACGTTGGTCGCCACGGCCATCCCCATCGCGCTCGCGATCGTCGCCGTGGGGACCGCGTTCATTCTCCTGTTCATCCTCGCGGGTCTCACCGACATCAACACGATCACGCCGATCCTCGTGTCGATGATCGGTATCGGAGTCGGGATCGACTACTCGCTGTTCATCGTCACCCGCTTCCGACAGCTCCTGCACGAGGGCCTCGAGCCAACCGACGCCGCGGCGGAGGCCGGCGCGTCGGCCGGCCGGGCGGTGCTCTTCGCCGGGCTCACCGTCGCCATCTCGGTGACGGGGCTCGCGTTCTTCGGCCTCGACTTCATCACCAAGCTCGGGATCGGCGCGGCGCTCGGTGTGCTCACGACCGTCCTGATCGCGAACTCGCTGCTCATCGCGGTGCTCGCGAAGCTCGGGCACAAGATCGACCGCGTGAAGGTCCCGTTCCTACGGCCGATCGACGACTCCGAAGCCGCGCGGCAGAACACGCTGATCGCCCGCTGGGGCCGGTTCGTGACCGCCCATGCGAAGCCGATCTTCTGGATCGTCCTCGCCGTGGGGCTGCTGCTCGCCGGCAGCTCGGCGCTCGTGCGCCTCGGCGCTTCCGATCAGGGGACGCAGCCGACGAACCAGACGTCACGCCGGGCGTACGACCTGCTCGCCGAGGGCTTCGGCCCCGGCTTCAACGGGCCGATCCCGATCGTCGTCGACGTCAACGGCGACCCGGGCGCCCCGCAGAGGGTGTACGACGGGGTGAAGAACCTGAAGGGGGTCGCCTCGGCCGCGGAGCCGCAGTTCAACAAGGCGAAGACCGTCGCCATCGTGTTCGTGACGCCTGACTCCGCCCCGCAGGATCAAGCGACGGCCGACCTCGTCGACCACCTCCGGTCGGACGTCGTTCCCGCCGCGACGGGGGACGGTGACTCGGCCGTCTACGTGTCCGGCCTCAACGCGGCGTTCATCGACATCGCCCACCGGATCATGCAGCGGCTCCCGCTCTTCCTGCTCTACATCATCGGCGTCACCTTCCTCGTGCTCGCGATGGCATTCCGGTCGATCGTCGTCTCGCTGACCGCGGCGATCACGACGATCCTGTCCGGCTTCATCGGGTTCGGCGTCCTGACCCTCGTCATCCAGGAAGGACATCTGCTGAGCCTCACCGGGCTCGACCGGACCGGTCCGATCGAGACGTTCGTGCCGCCGATCGCGTTCGCGATCATGTTCGGGCTCTCGATGGACTACATGGTCTTCCTGACCAGCCGGATCCGCGAGGAGCACGTCCACGGGCTCGAGACGAAGGCGGCGGTCGAGCACGGCATCGCGGCGATCGGCCGCGTCATCGTCGCCGCCGCGATCATCATGGCGACGGTCTTCTCCGCCTTCATCGTCACGCCGGATCGCATCTCGAAGGAGTTCGGCCTTCTGCTCGCGGTCGCGATCCTGACCGACGCGCTCGTCGTGAAGATGACGCTGATTCCCGCGTTCTTCACGCTGCTGCGCGAGCGGACGTGGTACATCCCGCGGTGGCTCGACCGGCTCCTGCCGAACGTCACGATCGAGCCGCCACACGGGCTCGAGCCCGAGCCGCGCGTCGTCCGCAGCCCCGAGCCGAGCGAGGCCTGAGCTTCGACCGATGAGTTCCGCCTTCGTCGGCGGTCTTGATGCCTAGACCGCCGACGAAGAGAAGGGAGACCGCGATATGACCCTCGACGGACGGACCCGCTGGCTCGCGCTCATCGTGCTGTGCCTGGGCGATCTCATGATCGTCCTCGACGTCACGATCGTCGGCGTGGCTCTTCCGTCGATCAAGGAGGACCTCGGGTTCTCCGACTCGTCGCTCGCCTGGGTCGTCAATGCGTACCTCCTGACCTTCGGCGGCTTCCTCCTGCTCGGTGGCCGCCTCGGTGACCTGTTCGGCCACCGGCGTCTCTTCCTCCTCGGTATCGCGTTGTTCACGGCAGCATCGCTCGTGTGCGGGCTCTCGACTGCGCAGGGGATGCTCGTCGCCGCCCGCGCGGTGCAGGGAATCGGGGGCGCGATCGTCTCGGCCGTCGCGCTCTCGCTCATCGTCACGCTGTTCACCGAGCCCGCCGAGCGGGCGAAGGCCATGGGCGTGTTCGGCTTCGTCGCGTCGGGAGGTGGGTCGATCGGGGTGCTGCTCGGCGGGATCCTCACCGACGCACTCAACTGGCACTGGATCTTCCTCGTGAACCTCCCCATCGGGATCGCGGTGTTCGTCTTCTGCCTCCGGCTGCTCCCGGGCGGCCGCGGGCACATGACCGGCGGGCGGCTCGACGTCGCGGGCGCCGTCACCGTGACGGTCTCGCTCATGATCGCCGTGTACGCGATCGTCAACGGGAACGAGGTCGGGTGGGCGACTGCCCGCACGATCGGGCTGCTCGGCCTGGCAGCCGTTCTGCTCGGGGTCTTCCTCCTCATCGAGTCGCGCGTCGCGTCGCCGCTCATGCCGCTGCGGCTCTTCAGGCTGCGGAACCTCGCGGTCTCGAACATCGTGGGCGTGCTCTGGGCGGCCGCGATGTTCGCCTGGTTCTTCCTGTCGGCGCTCTACCTCCAGCTCGTCCTCGGGTACAGCCCGCTCGAGGTCGGGCTCGCCTTCCTGCCGGGCAACCTCATCATGGGTGCGATGTCCCTCGGGCTCTCGGCGAAGCTCGTGCTGCGCTTCGGCATCCGAACGCCTCTCGCCGTGGGCCTCGGGCTGGCTGCGCTCGGTCTGCTCCTCTTCGCACGAGCGCCCGTCGACGGCACGTTCGTCGTCGACGTGCTGCCGAGCATGATCCTGCTCGGGATCGGCGCGGGCATGGCGTTCAACCCCGTGCTGCTGGCTGCCATGGGGGACGTTCCCCAGGAGGAAGCGGGATTGGCCTCGGGCGTCGTCAACACCGCATTCATGATGGGTGGGGCGCTGGGCCTCGCAGTGCTCGCGAGCCTGGCCGCGTCGCGCACGGATGCGCTGGCAGCGTCCGGCACGGGCGAGCTCGAGGCGCTCGCCGGCGGGTACCACGTGGCCTTCCTCGTCGGCGCGATCTTCGCGGCGAGTGCGGCGGCGATCGGCGCGGCGCTCCTGCGTCCGCGTGACATCGCTGCGGCGCACTCCGAGCGTGCCGAGCAGGAGCCGGTCGCCGAGGCGGTCTGAGCCAGGAGGGCTTGGCGAGACGGGCACTGTGCCGCCGAAGGAGCGCTGGATCGCCACGATGCAGCGTCCTCAGTCGCCGCACTACGTGTTGGGGATCCCTGCGTCTTCGCCTCGCGCCGACCAGCGTCGCGTCGGCGACGAGGCGCGTTCCGCCAAGCCCTCGTCGCCTACGGCTGGTACTGCTGGTCGAGCGTGCAGACCGTATCCCCGTCGATGCGGATCCACACGCCCGTGTCGAGCGGCTCGAACAGCACGACGGGACTCTTCCCCTCGACGATCTCGGCGAGCTGTGCGACGGTGATCGGCGTCGACCCGAAGTTCGCGGGGTCGCCGTGGCGCGTCAGCACCGTGACCTCGACATCTGCCGGGACGAGGTACGTCAGGAGGCGGTGCCCCTCATCGACACGGTAGTTGTCGTTCGGAACGGGCTGGCCCGGCTCGACGACCCCGTCCTCGGCCGCGGCCTTGTTCGCCGTGAGCCCGCTCGTGAACCACGCCGGGTCGAACTGCAGCTCGTAGCCGCTGTCCCTTCGCGTGAGGGAGTGGACGTGGCCGTAGATGCGCTGGTCGCACGCCTGGCTCGCGGCGTTCGCGCCCGAGTCGTCCGTGAAATACAGCCCCGCGAACGTCCCGGCAGTCACGATCGCGGCGATCGCGATGACGGCGAGTACGACGAGGGCGGTCTTCACGAGGGAATAGTCATGATGTCTGGTGCCCGCCGCGGCCGAGGATACTTGCATTTCGCGGAGGTCACGAGGCTTCCCTGAGCCGTGCACGGCTGCACCGCACGGCCCGAGGGGGAAGAAAACTGCCTTCGGCTCTCGGCCGCCTCGAACGTCTCGGCGTCCTCGGTCGGCGTCGCCGGCGAGGCAACTAGGGCTGGCGGGATCTCTCCGCGCCAGGTCCTCCACCGGCGCAGCCGCCTCAGTCGGGCAGGAGCGGCATCGCGACCCCCTGGTCGCGGCCCACGAGGACGCCTCGCGTGACCGAGGAGAACCCGAAGCGTTCGCGCACCTCGTCGAGCGCGGCGTCCAGGGCGTAGGGCCGCCAGTCCTCGGTCAGCGCGAGCTGCACACGTCCCGCGTCCTCCAGGTTCGTCAGCGAGATGCCCACGAGCGTGATCCCCCGACGTTCGATCAGCGGGATCGAGGCCGTGAAGAGGGTGCGGGCCGCGGCGAGAATCGAGTCTGACTGATCGGTCAATCGTGGCAGCGTCAGCGACCGCGTCGCCCGCGAGAAATCGTCGAACCGCAGCCGCAGAACGACGGTGCGACAGGCACGACGGCCCGCGCGGAGCCGTCGGGAGATCCGGTCGACGATTGCGATGACTGACGAGTCAATCGCCTCGAGCGACGTCGACCGCCGCCCGAGCGCCCGCTGCGACCCGATGGAGCGTCGGCGCCGGCCAGTCCGCACGGGCCGCGGATCGCGATTGTGCGCGAGCGCGTGCAGCTGCCGACCCGATGCGCCCCCGAGCAAGCAGACGAGCAGCGCCTCGTCCAGCCGGGCGATTTGGCCGACCGTCCTGAGGCCGCGGTCATGGAGCTTCGCGGCCGTCACGCGGCCCACGCCCCACAGCCGCTCGACCGGCAGCGGATGGAGGAAGCCGAGCTCGTCCTCGGGCGGGACGAGCAGGAGCCCGTTCGGCTTCGCCACGGCGCTCGCCACCTTCGCGAGGAATTTCGTCCGCGCGATTCCCACGCTGATCGGGAGACCGACCTCGGAGCGCACCTTGCGGCGCAGGCGCTCGGCGATGTCCCAGGGCGCGCCCGCGAGACGCTCGAGCCCGCGAACGTCCAGGAAGGCCTCGTCGATCGAGAGCCCTTCGACGAGGGGCGTCGTGTCCTCGAACACCTCGAACACGGCCTTGCTCGCCTCCGAGTAGACCGACATGCGCGGTGGGACCACGACCGCGTGCGGGCAGAGCCGGAGCGCGCGGCGGCCGCCCATGGCCGTCCTGATCCCGTACGCCTTCGCCTCGTAGCTCGCAGCCAGCACCACGCCGCCCCCCACGATCACCGGCCGCCCGCGCAGGCGCGGGTCGTCGCGCTGCTCCACCGACGCGAAGAAGGCGTCGAGGTCGGCGTGGAGAATGGTCGCCGGACACGACACGAACATATGTTCGCACGGCGACGCGTGTCTGACAACGCCGCGTGAAGGAGGACTAGCGCTCGCTCGCCGGCACGCCGCGCAGGCCCGCGACGAACGCTGCCAGCTCGTCGGGGCGGTGCTTCGTATGCCGGCGGCCCGTGGCGGCAGGGTCGGCGTCCAGGCCCGTGCCGTCGCGCCACGCCCGCCGCGGGCGAACGGGCCTGATCTGGAAGCCGCCCCCGCAGTTCGGGCACACGTCGTGGAGAACCTCTTCGACGCAGGCGGCGCAGAAGGTGCACTCGTACGAGCAGATCCGCGCGTCGGGTGCGCCCGGGGGCAGATCCTTGTCGCAGAGCTCGCAGTTCGGCCGGAGCTCGAGCACGGTCAGGCCGCGTCCAGAGGATGCGAGTGCGCCGGCGGCGGGCTCATACCGACCTCGGCTCCCGCGGCCTGGCGGTCCAGGACGGGCGCGGAGCCGATCAGGGGCGAGCCTTTGCCGCCCACGCGCGGATGGACAGCGTGAACGGCGCCGGGGGAAGCAGGGCTCGGCAACGCTCGCGGAGCGCGTGCTCGTGCTCCTCGTCGAGCCCTGCGACGTAGACGCCCACGGGCCCGACCCCGAGCGTGTACGGCTCCCACCAGTCCTCGAACGTCTCGTGCTCGACGTCGACTGTGAGCTCGCCCTCCTCGATCCGGCGAAGACCCGCCGATGCGAAGAGCCTCCCCAGGTCGCCCTCGCCGGTGCCTGCGAGGCCGGACTCGCTGCGGCTGCCTGGATCGAGCTCGCGCGCCGCTTCCCAGAACAGGCTGAGCGGACCTCGACCGCCGCCCGCGTGATCCCACACGCAGGCGGCAACGACGCCCTCCGTCTTCGTGACGCGACCCATCTCGGCCAGCCCGGCGACGGGCTCGCGCATGAAGTGGACGACGAGCTGGGCCAGCGCCGCGTCGAACTCGTCTGCTGGAAAGGGCAGCTCCTCGGCCGACGCCTGCCGGACGTCGACTCCTGGCGCTCGCTCCAGCACGGCGGCGACGAACGCCTCGGTCGGATCGATCGCCGTGACCGCCGAGGGGCCGAAACGCTCCGCCAGCTCGGCGGTGAGTGCACCCGGCCCGCAGCCGACGTCGAGGATGCGGTCGACCGCCTCCACGCCGGCGAAGTCCGCGAAGAGCGGCGCGAGCTCGACCGAGTACCGGCCCATGAACCGGTCGTACGCGTCCGCGCCGGCGGCGAAGCTCATGGCGCGCAATCTACTGGCGGACCCCGATCACGACTCGACTGCAACAAGAGTGAGACGCGCGAGCGCCGATTCGCGAAAGGACGGTTTCGCCCGCGCCGCGCGCCCGGTACCAAGGCGGAGTCCTGTTCCTTCTCCGATCGGAGCTGTCCATGCATCGAGCTCGGCTCGTCTTCCTCGTACTCCTCCTCGGGGCGCTGCTCGGCGCGCCGGCGGCGCGGAGCGCATCGTCCGACATGGTGGTCAGTCAGGTCTACGCCGGCGGCGGCAACAGCGGGGCGTCCTTCGCGAACGACTTCGTCGAGCTGTTCAATCGCGGGTCGACAGCGATCGACCTCGGCTCGTGGTCGATCCAGTACGCGTCCGCGTCCGGAACGAGCTGGCAGACGACTCCGCTCTCAGGGTCCGTGCCGTCGGGCGGCTACTACCTCGTCGGGCTCGCGTCGGCGGCGGCGATCGGCGCTGCGCTCCCGACGCCGGACGCGACCGGCACGACGAACCTCGCGAACTCGGGCGGCAAGGTCGCCCTCGTACGCAGCGCGACCGCGCTCACGTGCGGAGCCTCGGCGGGCAGCTGCTCGGCCGATCCGCTCGTGGCGGATCTGATCGGCTACGGCTCTGCCTCGGACTTCGAAGGCTTCGGTGCGGCGGGGGCACTCAGCAACACGACAGCTGCCGTCCGCGCCGGCGAAGGCTGCACGGACACCGACGCGAACGGAAGCGACCTCTCGAGCGGGACGCCCGCACCCCGTAACTCCGCGACCGCTGCCGCGCCGTGCAGCGGCGAGCCGCCTCCCTCCGGCGGCGTGAGCGCGAGCGCAGGCGTCGACGTCGACATCGAGTCCGCGCTGTCAATCACGCTCGAGCGTCAGAACATCAGCTTCGGGAACGCGAGCGCCGGAGACAGCCCGGCGGCCGTCTCCGAGCGCGTCACCATCTCGAGCAACGACGCGGCCGGGTACGCGCTCTCCGTCCACCGCTCGGCGTTCACGCCGGCGGACCTCCCGCTGGGAATGACGGCCTCCGCTCCCGCCGGCGGGACGATCGGCGCCCAGCTCGCGGGAGGCGCGAAGGCGGCGATCCCGATCGCCCCCGCACCGGACCTCCTGATCGGCACGACCGCCGGTCGCAGCGCGTCGGGTGGCGACGTCTGGCCGACGAACGTGAGCTTCACGTCGCAGCTGCCGGTCGTTCCGGCGGGTCACTACACCGCAACCGTCACGTACACGGTCATCGGTCGATGATCCGTGGCGCTGCGTGCGGTTCGGCGTTGGCGCTCACACTGCTCGCGTCCGCTGCGGCGGGCGCGAGCAGCAGCGGCGAGCCGCCGCTGGCGCTCACCGCCTCGCCGGCACACGTCCAGCTCGACGGGACCGGCGAGACGACCGTACGCGTGACCAATCCCGGCCGAGAGCGCGTCGTGGTCGACGTCAGCCGAGCGGGGTTCGCGCTCGATCTCCGCGGACGGCCGCGAATCGTCGCCGTGACGCGCGCCCGGCGCACCGCTGCCCCGTGGCTCGCCTTCAGGCCACGCTCGGTCGCGCTCGCGCCGCACGCGTCGGCCTCGGTGGTCGTCGCTTCGCGCCTTCCCGGGCACGTCGAGCCCGGTGACCACGACGCCCTCCTCCTGCTCACGACGCGACCGAGGCGCGAAGGCGGTGTCGCGGCCCGGATGCGGATGGGGATCGTCGTGGTCGTCCGAGCCCCGGGACGCGTGGTGCATCGACTCGCGGTCGGCCCGATCCACGTGGCGCGGGCGGGACGCGTCCGCTCACTCGAGCTCGTCGTCGCGAACCACGGCAACGTCACGGAGTCCTTCGCGCGGTCACGAGCGGTCGTGTCCTTGCGTCGCCGCGGGCGGCGCATCGCGCGCCTCACCGCGGAGCCGCGAGAGCTGCGCCCGTTCACCAGGGGTGTCTTCCGCTTCCGCTATCGAACGAGTCTCACGGGAGCGGTGACGGCGCGGGTCGAGCTCGCTCCCGACTCCGGCCGCGTCCTGCGCAAATCGTTTCGGGTTCGCCTGTGACGCCCCGACGTGCCCCTCTGCGCTTCGTCGTCGACAAGCCGACGATGAAAGCAGGAGAGCCGCGTCTCCGCGGCTCTCCACTCATCGCGTTGCGGATGCCGGCTAGGAGCAGCCGGTGTTGGTCCCGCAGTCGCGGCAGGTGTAGCACGAGCCCGTCCGCACCATGCGTCCGCCGCAGCGGGCGCACTCGACGGCATCCTCCCACTGGTTGAAGAGGGCCGTCTGGCCGGGCGGCGCCGGGTCGAGCGCGGCGGCAGCCGCCACGGCGCCCTCGCCCGCGTCCGCGTAGGCCGCGGCGAGCCGCGCCTTCACCTCGGGCGTGAGGATCCCCGCCTCCTCCTGCTGGTCGGCGGAGAGGAACTTCTTCCCCATCCAGCGGAAGATGTAGTCGACGATGGACTTGGCGACGCGGATGTCCGCGTCGTTGGTCATCCCCGAGGGCTCGAAGCGCATGTGGCTGAACTTCGAGACGTACACCTCGAGCGGAACGCCGTACTGGAGGCCGAGCGAGACCGAGATCATGAACGAGTTCATGAGGCCGGCGAGAGTCGTGCCCTCCTTCGCGATGTCGACGAAGATGTCGCCGGGGGTGCCGTCCTCGAAGAGGCCGACGTGGATGTAACCCTCGTATTCGCCGACCTTGAACTTCCGGCCGACCTCGATGCGGTCGTCTGGCAGGCGCCGCCGCTGCGGCAACGCGCCAGGGGTCGCGGAGACCGGCGCGAGGGTGGTCGCTCCGGCGTCGTCCTTCTTGGACAGAGGCTGTGCCACCTTGCAGTTGTCGCGGTAGATCGCGATCGCCTTGACGCCGAGCTGCCAGGACTCGATCAGGAGCTGCGAGATCTCCTCGACCGAGATCTCCTCGGGGAGGTTCACGGTCTTCGAGATCGCGCCCGAGATGAACGGCTGGACGGCGCCCATCATCTTCACGTGACCCACGTAGTTGATCGCGCGCTCGCCGATGGCGCAGTCGAAGACCGGATAGTGCTCGGCCTTCACGTACGGAGCGCCCACGACGGTGTTCCGCTCGTCGATGAACGCGACGATCTCGTCGCTCTCGCCCGGCGCATAGCCGAGCTCCGCGAGCGCCATCGGCACGGTCTTGTTCACGATCGTGATCTCGCCGCCGCCGACGAGCTTCTTCGACTTCACGAGCGAGAAGTCGGGCTCGACCCCAGTCGTGTCGCAGTCCATCATGAAGCTGATCGTCCCCGTCGGAGCGAGGACGGTCGCCTGGGCGTTCCGGAATCCCGAGACCTCGCCGAGTGAGAGGGCGTCGTCCCACGCGCGCCGAGCCGCCGACAGCAGGTCCTCGGGCACCGAGCTCGCGTGGTCGATGTTGCCCACCGCCGCGCGGTGCTTCGCGATGACGCCGGTCATCGCGGCGGCGTTCGGCCGGTAGCCCGCGAACGGGCCCATGCGCCGCGCCACCTCGGCCGACTTGCGGTACCCGCGTCCGGTCATGAGCGCGGTGATCGCCGCCGCGTAGGCACGACCCTCGTCCGAGTCGTACGGAAGACCGCGCGCCATGAGGAGCGCGCCGAGGTTCGCGTAGCCGAGGCCGAGCTGCCTGAACGCCTTCGCGTTCGCGCCGATCTCGGGCGTCGGGTACGAGGAGTAGCCGACTGCGATCTCCTGCGCGAGGAACACGACGTCCACCGCGTGCTCGAACGCCTCGACGTCGAACTCGCCGTCCTCGCGGCGGAACTTCATGAGGTTCAGCGACGCGAGGTTGCAGGCGGAGTCGTCGATCGACATGTACTCCGAGCACGGGTTCGAGGCGTTGATGCGGCCCGTGTTCGGGAGCGTGTGCCAGGAGTTGATCGTGGTGTCGTACTGCACGCCCGGGTCGGCGCACTCCCACGCGGCTTCGGCGATCTGACGGAGCAGCTCGCGCGCGTCCGTCGTCTCGACGACCGAGCCGTCCGTGCGCGCCGTGAGGTTCCACTCCTTGCCCTCGAGGACCGCCTCCATGAACTGATCGGTGACGCGAACCGAGTTGTTGGCGTTCTGGTACTGGATGGAGGCCCAGTCGGGCGAGTTCAGCGACATGTCGTAGCCGGCCTGCTCGAGGACGCGCGCCTTCCGCTCCTCCCTGGCCTTGCACCAGACGAACTCCTCGACGTCCGGATGGTCGACGTCGAGGACGACCATCTTCGCCGCACGCCGGGTCTTGCCGCCCGACTTGATCGTCCCGGCGGAGGCGTCGGCGCCGCGCATGAAGCTCACCGGCCCGGACGCGTAGCCGCCCTTCGAGAGCTGCTCCTTCGACGAGCGCAGCTTGCTCAGGTTGAGGCCGGAGCCCGATCCGCCGCGGAAGATGATGCCCTCGCGCCGGATCCAGTCGAGGATCGATTCCATCGAGTCGTCGATCGAGAGGATGAAGCACGCACTGCACTGCGGGCTCTTCTCGAAGCCGACGTTGAACCAGACCGGCGAGTTGAACGAGGCGTACTGCTTGACGAGGATCGCCTTCAGCTCGGCCTCGAACGTATCCGCCTCCTCGTCCGTCTCGAAGTAGCCGCCGTCCCGGCCCCAGCCGCCGATCGTCTCGACGACGCGGCCGATCATCTGCTTGACGGAGCGCTCGCGCTCGGGGGCTGCCATGCGGCCGCGGAAGTACTTCTGCGCGACGATGTTCGTCGCGGTCTGCGACCAGAACCGGGGGAACTCGACGTCCTTCTGCTCGAAGGTGGGGCCGTCCTTGCCCGGGATGTGCGCGTCGCGGAGCTCCCACTCGACCGCATCGAACGGATCGACGCCGGGCACGGTGAAGTAGCGCCTGGGCGCGACGCTCGTCTTCGCGTCGACGACGGCGTTCACCACCTCGTCGGTCGTCCTGTCGGTGACTGGTGCCTGCTCCGCGGTTGCCATCGTTTCCTCCCGGACCGAGTTCGACATCACATCTCCCCGCCCGGGTGAGCGACAGTCGTCATGCGAGCGGGCAGGGGATGGTAGGAGCCGGGCCGGATGGTGCACGGGAGCTCAAAAAAGCCTGCAAATTGCGTAAATCGCATGAACGACACATTGTACCGGCGCCAGTCCGCGCCAGCGCACGGCGCGCTGCTACGAGCGGGTGTCGTCGACCGCATCCTGCGGGCGCAAGCGGCGCAGCAGGTAGGCCGCGACGCCTCCACACAGGAGCGCCAGGGCCGCGACCGTCGCGGCGACGAGCCCGCGGGGCAGCGATCGGTCGACCCCGTCGACCCGAGGCACGGCAGCGGCAGAGGCAGAGGCCCCCTCCGTTGGATCCGCGTCCGACTGCCGCACGGCCTGCGTGAGCGCGCGGGTGATGACGTCCTGCGCGTTCGTGTAGTCGCGCAGATCGGTCGGCAGCGCGTCGATGGCCTCCTCGTAGCACGGCGGGGAGTAGCGGCTCGCGACCCGTCCGTCGTCCGACCAGTCGCGCAGCACGCGCGTGGCGCACGACGTCGCGCCGGCGGCCGGCTCGACGGTGGCGAAGGCGACCAGGACGGCCGCCGCGAGGACTGCGAAGCGAAGCACCATGACTCCAAACGGCGGAACCCGAAGAGTTCCCGCTGGGCACGGCCCGGAAACGTCGAAGCGGCGCTGGAGTCTCTAGTCGAGCGACTCGTCGTCGTCGACGTCGGCCTCCGCGGCCTGACGCCGTCGCGAGTAGTAGCCGATGCCACCGGCTGCGAGCAGCACGATCGACATCCCGCCGAGCACGAGCAGGGGGATCGGCACCGACGACGGGCTCGACGTGTCGACTCCGGGCGCTCCCTGGGCAGACGATGGGTTGTCTCCGTTCGCGCCGTCCGAGTTGGCGCCTGTGCCGTCCGGAGACGGATCCGGCGAGCCATGCGTAGACAACTTCCCGTGCAGGGCTGACTGCAGCGCCCGCGTGATCACGTCGCGAGCATCCGAATAGTCCTCGATATCGGACGGGATCGCGTCGATCCCCTCCTCGTAGCAGTTGAGCGGGTAGAGGCGGTCGATGCGCCCGTTGTCGAACCAGTCGTTCAGCACCTTCTTGCCGCACGGGGTCGCGGCGCCGGCCGGGCTGGCGGCCCCGAGTGCGACCACGAGGCTCAGCGCGAGCACGACGAGCGCGGGGAACGCACGAAGAAGGAGGGGGCGTGTCACGGGCGAGATCTCACGGGAGGTGCCGGAACCCCGGCTATGGCGAGTTTCCCGGCGCGGGGTGAGCCGGTGATGTGGGGAGAGTAAACGATCTGTTAGACGACACGGGCCGAGTCCCTGCTCGTCGAGCCCGTTACTCGGTGTCGCTGGCCGGAAAGATGACGGAGGGCACGTCCTCCTCGGCCGGGTCCTTGTCGCGAACGACGACGTCGATGAGGGTGACGATGACGCTCGCCAGCGGCACCGCGAGGATCACCACGTAACCCCCGAGGACGATTCCGACGAACGTCACGGAGACGAGCACGACGAGCGGCGAGAGCCCGACAGAGTGCCCGAGGACGCGCGGCACGATCAGGTAGTCCTCCAGGAGTCGCACGCCGAGAACGAGGAGGCCGGCAAGGACCGCGAGGTGAGCCGAGACGGAGAGGCCCACTCCGATGGCGACCACGGCGGCGACGAGCGGGCCGAGGACGGGGACGATCTCGACGATGCCGGCGAACGCGCCGACGAGCAGCCAGTACGGCAGCCCGATCGCCCAGAAAGCGGCCGATAGCACCGTCCCGACGATGACGATGAGCACGCACTGACCGCGCACGAACGCACCGAGCTTGAGGTCGATCAGCTCCCACGTGTCGCGCACCGTCTTGCGCTTGCTGCGCGGCAGGATCGAGCAGGCGACGTCGATCGCCCGTTCGCGCTCGAGGATCCAGTACGCCGCGGTCGCGAAGACGAAGAACGTCCCGATCAGGATCTCGAACGCCACCCGCCCGTACTGGACGGCGGGATCGAGGAGCTTCGAGCCCGACGGGAGGTCGTGCAGCCTGCGATCGAGTGCCACGAGGACGTCGTGCTTGACGCCCGTCGTGCCCTGCGCCTCCTGTCGGAGCCCGTGCTCGGGGCCGAGCGCATTGGTCACCTGGTCGGTCGCGGCAGGGACGACGAACCAGAGCGCGAGCGCGACGACCCCGAGGAACACGGCGTAGTGGAGGAGCACGCCGATTCCGCGCGGGACCCGCCACCGCTTGAGCGCCTCGACGCCCGGCCGGATCGCGGCCGCGATGACCATCGCGAGGAAGAGGAGCGCGATGACGATGCGCCCGACCCAGAGCGCAGCCGCCAGGGTCAGGATTCCGAGGACGACGAGCGTGCACACCGCGACCCGGCCGGCGACCAGCCGGAGCGGGACCGCGGGCGCGGGCGCCCTCTCGTCCGGTTCGCTCCGGAGCTCCTCCTCGTTCGCGAGCATCCAGGCAAGGTTCCCGGCACGAGCGTCTGCCGAAACCAGCGCGGGCGCGAGCAGATCGCGAACCGAGACCGCTGCTAGCGTGGCCCGTCATGGTCCCGGCGTCGGAGCCTTCGAGCCGGGCCTCCACGGCCGGAGCCCTGCTCGTCGCCACGCTCGTGGGCGCGGCGCTGCTGGGGGCGGCGTTCGCGGGCGACGCGTCAGGGAATGGAGGCACGCTTCCGGTCGGCGGGAGCGCCGTCGTCCTGCTCGCACTCCTGCTCCTCGGTGTTGCCCTCGGCTGGCTTCCGCGCCCGCGCACCGGTTGGTCGGGGGGCGTACTCGTTTCCGCGCTGGTGCTCCTCGTCGCGTGGACGGGGGCGACGGTCTGGTGGTCGATCGTCGCCGACCGGAGCTGGGAGGCGTTCAACAAGTCGGTCGCCTACGCGGCGTTTCTCGGCCTCGGGCTCGTCCTCGCCGCCGTGGGCCGCGGCGCCGCGGCTCGGCTCGCCGCCGCGCTCCTCTCGCTCGTGCTCGGTGCGACGCTGACGTGGGCGCTGGTCGCGAAGGTCGTGCCCTCGCTCGATCCCGACGGAGACCGAGTCGCCCGCCTGCGCGAGCCGGTCGGGTACTGGAACGCACTCGCGCTCCTCGCGGACGTCGCGCTCGTCCTCGGCCTCTGGGTCGGGACGTCCCGGGAGCACCGGCGGCCCGTTCGTATCGCGGGGGGCCTGCTCGTGTACGTGGCGACGCTCGCCCTCATGCTCACGCTCTCGCGCGCGGGCCTGGTGGTCGCCGTCGGCGTGGTCGTGCTGTGGCTCGCGCTGGCGAGCGAGCGCGTGCAGAGCGGGCTGCTGCTCCTCGCGTCCGCCTTGCCTGCGGCGGCCGTGGGCGCGTGGGCGTTCACGCGCCCGGCGCTCACGCAGGACGTTGCTCTGCGCGCGGATCGCGTCTCGGACGGGAAGGTCTTCGGCGTGCTGACGGTCGTCGGCGCGCTCGTCGTCGTGGTGGCGCTCGCGATCGGGCTGCGCCGGTCGCTGTCGGACGAGCAGCGGCGGAGGGCGGGGTGGTGGCTGTCGCGACGCGCGGTCGTCGCACTCCTCGCGGCCGCGGTGGCGGGCTCGGTCGCAGCAGCGGACGCGGTGACCTCGGGCCGCGACTGCACCGAGGTCGTGAACAACCCGAGCCGGTTCGGCTCGCTCGCTTCCAACCGGTTGTGCTGGTGGGGCGAGGCGTGGGACGTGTACGCGCACCACGCACCCGTCGGCGCCGGCGCGGGCACCTTCGAGATCGCGCGCAAGCGCTTCCGCTCGGACGCCCGAACGGTCCTCCAGCCGCACAGCGTCCCCCTGCAGCAGCTCGCCGACGGCGGGATCCCGGCGCTCGCCCTCTTCGTCGTCTTCGTCCTCTCCGGAATCGCGGTGTGCGTGTGTGCACTGCGCCGACTGGCAGGCCCGGAGCGCGCCGCCGCGGCCGCCCTCGTCGCCGCGCCGGCGGCGTATCTCTGCCATGCGCTCGTCGACTACAGCTGGGACTTCCTGGCGGTCACGGCTCCCACCATGGTCGTCCTCGGCGTCCTGGCGGGAGCCGGTCGCGTCGAGGGCGCCCGCCGGAAGCGGCCTCTCGTCGCGCTCGCAGTCGTCCTGCTCGCGGCGACGGTGCTCGTCTCCTTCTCCTTCCCCCGGCTCGCCGACAGCGCCGAGCGGAGCTCGACCCGCGCCCTCGCGGGCGAGCGACTTCGCACGCGCCCTCGACGAGGCGAACCGCGCGCGCTTCTTCGACCCGGTCTCCGTCGACCCGCTGTACGCGCGCGCCAGGGT
The DNA here is from genome assembly GCA_963831285.1 of uncultured Gaiellaceae bacterium. Taxonomy (GTDB): domain Bacteria; phylum Actinomycetota; class Thermoleophilia; order Gaiellales; family Gaiellaceae; genus GMQP-bins7. The sequence goes on from CAWHPO010000013.1 coordinate 246,847, forward strand.
CTCGGAGACGAGGCGCGTGCCGTGGAAGGCCGAGCGCGACTACGTCAAGGCCGTCGAGCTGCAGCCGGACAACCCCGAGACCTGGTACACGCTCGGGATCTTCGAGTTCGACGTGCGCGGGAACCTGTGCGCCGCGTACCGGTTCCTGAACAACGCGTACACGCTCGACCCGTCGGGGAGCCAGTGGCGCACCGGCGGCCCGCTCGACGTCTCCCGCGCCGCTGTGAACCGGGGCGGCTGCGCGGCGGGCTCTTAGCTACGGGCCGAGGATGAAGACGAGCTGCGCGCGGCCGAGAGCCTTGGCGCGCATGCCGTCGAGCGGCGTGACGAGTTTCACGCCGAGGTCGCGGCCGAGCCGTCTGCCCTCTCCCGCGAAGCCCGGCCGGTACATGACGATGCTCCGCGGAACCTCGCGCGGGGCGTTCGTCACCGCGCCGATCTTGTAGCCCCGCGCGCGCACGCGAGCCGCGGCTGACGCGGCCGCCCCGGTGCGGCCGTTGCCGTTGAGGACGAGGACCGCTGTCTGGCGGCGAGACCGCTTCGCCGCCGGCACACGTGCCACGTGGTGGGCGGCGACCGAGCGTGGATGCTGCGCGGGGGCGAGCGCCTGCTTCTGGGCCGCCAGCTGGACGCGATCGGCGACGAAGCCGACGAGCTTGCCGCCGCCGATGAGGAGCAGCAGGAGGAGCTCGAACGCCGCGATCCCGACTGCGACGTAGACAGCGATGCGCCAGGGGCGGACGATCGCGTCGGGAGCAGGGAGCGGATGATCCACGGGCGATCGGATTCGCGCGGCGCCCGGCTATTCCTTCAGGACCCACTCCCACGTCGCGCGGAGCCCGTCCTCGAGCTCGACCATCGCGGTGAAGCCGAGCTCGCTCGCGGCGAGCCCGGTGTCGAGGAAGCTCCGCTGGAGCTCGCCGAGCCTCGCGGGCGCGTGCTCGGCCTTCGTGTCCGAGCCCGCGACGCGCGCGCACAGCTCGTACAGCTCGACGACGGAGGTCTCGCGGCCCGTGCCCACGTTGAAGACGCCGCGATCCTGGCCGAGCGTCGAGGTGGTCGCCCTCGCCACGTCGCCGACGTACACGTAGTCGCGGGTCTGGTTGCCGTCGCCGAAGATCGTCGCCTGCTCGCCCCGTGCGAGGGCGCCGAGGAAGATCGCGACGACGCCCGCCTCGCCGTGCGGATCCTGGCGCGGCCCGTAGACGTTCCCGTACCGCAGCGCGATGTGCCGCGCGTCGTACAGGCGGTTGTACATCCGCAGGTACTCCTCGCCCGCGAGCTTCGCCGTCCCGTACGGGGACAGCGGCTCGCACGGCTTGTCCTCGCGCGCGGGCTCGGCGCACTCGCCGTAGATCGCGCCGCCCGTCGACGCGAAGACCACCTGGGCGCCGTGCCGGTGGGCGTTCTCGAGGACACGAACCGTCCCGAGGACGTTGATCGTCGCGTCGCCCACCGGATCCTCGACCGAGACGCGCACGTCGGCCTGCGCCGCGAGATGGAACACCGCCTCGGGACGAACCTCGTCGAAGAGGTCGTCGAGCGGCTCGCGGACGTCTCGCACGTGGAGCGTGGCTCCCGACGAGACGTTCTCCGCCTTGCCATGGACGAGCGAGTCGACGACTGCCACCTCGTCGCCGCGCGCGACGAGCGCATCGACGACGTGCGAGCCGATGAAGCCGGCGCCTCCGGTCACGATCGCCCGCACGGCCGCATCCTATGGGCCTGCCGGGACGAGTCACGCGTGGAACGATCGGCACGCACTTTCGACGCTTACAGTGCCAGGCACTGTAAAGAGCCCTGCTCGTGGCCCCGGCCGCCGCTCGTAGGATGCGGCGATGTTCGTCACGTTCGAGGGCCTCGACGGCTCGGGGAAGTCGACGCAGGCGGAGCTCCTCGGCAGGCGGCTCGAGGCCGACGGGCTGGAGGTCGTGTCGACGCGCGAGCCGGGAGGGACGGAGCTCGGCGAGAGGGTTCGCGAGCTCGTCCTGCACGGAGGTCACGTCGCCCCGTGGGCGGAAGCGCTCCTGTACGCGGCGGCGCGCGCCCAGCACGTGGAGGAGGTGATCCGACCCGCGCTCGACCGCGGCGCGTCGGTCGTCTGCGACCGCTACCTCGACTCGTCGGTCGCGTACCAGGGCGTGGGCCGCGACCTCGGGCTCGACCGCGTCCTCGATCTCAATCTCGCGGCGGTCGGCGGCCTGCTCCCCGATCGAACCTTCCTGCTCGCGCTCGACGTCTCGGAGATCGGCGGCCGGCTGCCGCGGGAGCACGACCGCCTCGAGCGCGAGTCCGACGCGTTCCACGCGCGCGCGGCCGCCGGGTACCGGGAGCTGGCGGAGCGCTTTCCCGAGCGAATCGTCGTCCTCGACGCGACGAGGTCTCCGGACGAGCTCGCCGAGGAGGTGTATGGAGCCGTTCGCGTCCGTACCTGAGCAGCCGGAGGCGAAGCGGCTCCTGTCCGCTGCCCTGGCAGAGGAGGGCGCGCACGCCTTCCTCCTGCACGGGCCGCCCGGGGTCGGAAAGCGCGCCGCCGCCTTCGCCTTCGCGGCGGCTCTCCTGGGCGACGAACGTCGGGTCGTCGCGCGGTCGCATCCGGACCTGTACGTCCTCGAGCCGCTCGGCGAGATGATCCGGATCGACGACGTGCGGGCGCTGCGGCACGACCTGCACATGCGGCCGTTCGAGGCCGACCGGCGCGTCTACCTCGTCCTCGACGCCGACCGGATGAACGAGGACGCGGCCGACGCGCTGCTGAAGGACCTCGAGGAGCCGCCGCCGTACGCCGTCGTCGTCCTCGTCGCTGCCGAGCTCGGCCCGCTCCCGCCGACGATCCTCTCCCGCTGCCAGCTCGTGCCGTTCCGGCGCCTGTCCGAGCGCGCAGTGCGCGAGTGGATCGGCGTCGAGGCGCCCGAGCGGACCGAGGACGAGCTGCGGATACTGGCCCGCGCGGCCGCAGGCCGGCTGGACCGGGCGCGCCGCCTCCTCGACGTCGATGCGACCGCCCGACGCGACGCGCTGATCGCCGCGGCGCGCGCCGTCTACCTCGACGCCGAATTCCACGCCTCGGATGCCGCGCGCGCCCTGCTCGACATCGCGGGCGCACGGGGCGAGGAGGCGCGCGCGGCGGAAGAAGCCGTGGTCGAGACGCTCGATCTGCCCGCACGCGACGCAGAGCAGCGCGTACGTCGCGTCCAGCGAGGAGCGGAGCGCGACGAGCTCCTCGCCGGCCTCGAGGCGCTCGAGGCCTGGTACCGCGACCTCGTGGTCGTCTCCGCCGGAGCGCCGGGAGCGGCCGTCCACGCAGACCGGCTCGACGACCTCGAGAGCGACGTCGCGGCGGGTGCGGCGGAGGGTGCCGTCGAGGCGGCGGAGGCGGTGCGGGAGGTCTGGCGCGCGCTCGAGGAATTCAACCTCAACGCCTCGCTCGCACTCGAGGCGCTGTTCGTCACGCTGCGTCGCGAGCTCGCCGGCGCGGCGCGTGCTGGCCTCGTATAGCCCCGGCTACACTCACGCGGCCCGCCGACGTAGCTCAGCTGGTAGAGCACTTCACTCGTAATGAAGGGGTCCCCGGTTCGAGTCCGGGCGTCGGCTTGATTGCCGACCGCGTCGCGGAGGGCGTGTGGGTTCGTGTCAACTCCGCGGCGTCTCGTCGATCCACGAGCGGTCCGCTTGCCGCGACGTTGTTGCCGTAAGCATCGGCGAGGGACCACCGAGCGACACATCGGTCGATACGCCCCGCGATGTATTGCCGCCTCGCCCGACGGCTGTCACCGTGCGCTGACTCGATAGACCTGCTCTAGGCACCCGGCGCCGCCCAGGCAACGCACCGCCGGACATTTCGATTCCGGAGGTGCGTCGATGGCGCTTCGTCACGCCAGCTGGGTGGTGGCCGTACTCGCGCTCGCAGTGCTCGTCTTCCTCATCCGACCGCCCGAAGGCCGCACGACGGCACCGGCGGCGACGGACGTCCTGTTCGTCTTCGACACGACCGGGAGCATGTCCGGCGCGCTGTCGGAGGCGCAGTCCCAGGCGGCACAGGTCATGTCGAGCCTCTCGGGGAGGCTGCCGAATCTGAGGTTCGGGGTCGCGCAGGTTCGGGACTACGGGAGCACACCCGTCTGGCGTGTCGAGCAGACGATCACGTCGAACCAGAGCGTCGTCCAGTCGGCGATCGACGGGCTCTCAGCCGCCGAAGGAGGGGACGCTCCCGAGGCGTACGGCACGGCGCTACAGCAGTCCCGGACCGACGTCGGCGCGGGCTGGGCCCCCGGGGCGAAGCACCTGGTGGTGCTGATCGCCGACGACGTGCCCCACGACGACGACCTCAACGAGGGCGTGCCAGCGGAGATCGTGAACCAGCCGTCGCCGTGGAACACCGGGTTGGATCCGGGGCCGCACGGCGAGGGAATCGACTGGCAGCAGGAGCTCGCGAGCTTCAAGGCCGCCGACCTCACGCTCGCGTTCGTCCTCTACCACGGCGTTCCGGCGTACCTGCCGTACTGGAACTGGTGGGCGGGTCTGACCGGCGGCCAGGCGACGGAGTCGTCGAGCTCGACGCCGCTCGGCGACGTCCTCATCGAGATCATCACCGCCAGCGCGTCGGCGTGTCAGTCGGACGGAGCCGACGACCCGCCGCAGTGCGACGCCGACGAGGCGCCAGCGTTCTCGGCGGACGCTCCGGTCCTCCCGACTGCTCCCGCCCAGGTCGACAGCTCGGATCCGGACGCTCCGAACGACGGCATCGTCCCCGGCAGCTGTTCGCCTGGCCCGCGCGAGCCGTCCGTGCCCCAACAGGGCGACTCGTCCACACGCTCGCAGAGCGCCGGTGCCTCCTCCACGACGTCCGGCAACGCCTGGTACTGCCCGGCGGCGGGAGAGATCCGGCCCTCGCTCCCGGCTGTGAGTTGGAGCCAGAACTCGACGGCGATTCGCTTTCGCAACGCCGACGGCGTCTGGACGATCTACAAGCGGTGCATCGACAGGATCGTCGGCGGGCAGCGCACGACGGTCGGGCCCGGCTACATCGCCGAGCTCACTCGAGGGGGCACGGCGATCGTCCAGGACTTCCGCTCGCGAGACGACACGGTGACGCCGGGCTACATCAACGCGGTCAACGGCGGGCTCGGCACGTTCGGCTGGCACCACGCGCGTGGAGCGGTGAACAACACGCCTGCTGGTGACGACCCGACGACGAGCGCCGTCGAGGTCGGCGTCGGACGCACACCACAGGTGATCGAGGGGCGCATGTGCGCCGCGACGAACAACGGGTACGGGGTGTACGCGCGAAACTGGATGGGCCCGACGCGCGCATCGCCGACGCGGGTCGACTACACGATGGACGTGTGGTTCCGCGACACGTACGGGAGCACGGGCGCGCCCGTGAACTCCGACGCGCTCGTGCGTGTGCGGTATCGCTACACCATCTACCGCTCGTCGGTGAGCCTGTGGGCGCTCGTGACGACGTACGCTGCGCCGAACGCTGCCGGGACGCCGTTCGTCAAGGAGCCGAAGTTCACCGCGTTGACGAGGGGTGGTGGTTACCTCCGTATGGCGGTATTCGGCGGCGGCGACGGGCGAGGCTTTCAGAAAGGCGTGACGCTCGGGTCACCCGAAGGAACGGCGGTTCTGGCGACCGATCACGCTGCGCTCGATTCGCGCACGCGTGTCCGCTGGGATTTCGCGTCGAGCACGACCGCGGAAGGAACGAGCGGTTGCTCGGCGACGATGCCGTGCCTGAATGTCGGCGCGCGGTCGTTCCCGACGACATCGGGGCTCGCCGGCATCCTGCGCACCGATCCAGCCGCCAATTGGGAGGGCTCCGGACTAGGTCTCGATAGGTGGGCCGTCGAGTCGGGCGCGCGTGCGAAGGCGTACCCACGCGACACGCGCGGTGACGTATCCGTTTCGAGCTGCAAGGTGCCTCTACCGAAAGGAAAGCTCAGCGATGCCGACCTCGCGAGGTTGAGCGAAAGTGCGACGCCGGCGATGGATGCGGTCCGCGAGTGGGAGCTCGGCGGCTGGAAGAGCGGGTCGAAAGACTCGTCGAGTCCGTATCAAGCTGCCCTGACGTTGTTCCCCGGCTGGGAAGACGGTCGCGGCGGCTACGACTGCGAGCCCCTCCAGCGGTCGTTCGGCCCATCCGGTGAGAGCTGGGGCTCGTACTTCTCGTATTCGCTGAACGATGGGTGGAAGCTCACCGGATGAAGCGGGCGCTCCTCGTTTACGTGGCGGTCTGTGCCACCGCGACAGCCGCGGGTGGCCAGGCGCAACCGAGAGTCGGATCCATCGCGTACATCCACGAGGGTCCTGCCATCCCCTTCAGCCTATGGGTGCATGATGCAGAGGCGGAGGGCTCATCCCGCAGGCTCCGCCTGGGCAAGGCCAACGCATGGAGCCCGCACTGGTCCTCGGACGGACAGCGCCTCGGTTACCTGCGGGCGACCGGCGTCTGGGTCGCGGGAACGTCCGACCTCGGAAACGTCGGCAGTCAGACCCGACGCATCGCCCGTTTTCCGGACGGCGCGGACATCGATTGGTCACCCGACGGAACTAGCCTGGTCGTCGCTCGTGGTGACGCCCGAAACCGCTTCTGCACTGATCTCTACGCCGTCCGCAGCAACAAGCTCGGCTTCACCCGGCTGACGCGAACGGGACCTTGTGAGCGCCATCCGGCATGGGCGCCCGACGGACGACACATCGCGTTCGAAAGGCAGCACACTGAGAGCACTGACATCGTCATCGTCGACGATCGTGGCAACGACGTGCACGTCGTAGGTCATGGGTCGTTCCCTGCGTGGTCGCCCGACGCTCGATCCCTCGCATTTCTTTCGACCGACGAGACCACGCCGGAACATGAGATCGTCGTCGTGGACGCGAGCACCGGTGCAGAGCAGGGGAGGCTGGCGCCTGCAGAGCCGTGGAACTCGGTCGAAAACGGCCTCACGTGGTCACCGGACGGCCAACGATTCGTCTTCGGCTTTCTCGATCCGCAAGAGACCTTTCCGCTTGATCATCTCGCTCTCGTCGACGTCGATGGGGCCAACGTTGCGCAGTTGACTTCGACGTCGACCTATCGAGACAGCGAGCCGGATTGGCAACCGCTCTGCACGCAGTACGGGACGAACGGCGACGACGTGCTCACGGGCACTCCGGGCGACGACGTCATCTGCGGTCTGCGCGGGAACGACCGGCTCCGCGGTCTCGGCGGGCACGACGTCCTGCTCGGTGGAGACGGCGACGACATCCTCGTCGGGGGAGCCGGGGAGGACTGGCTGTTCGGCGCCTTCGGCCACGACCGCCTCTACGCGCGCGACGGCGGGTCGGACGTCGTGAACGGCGGGCCGGGGGTGGATCGCGGCTGGGTCGACGCCGTCGACCAGAGCTCCGAGACCGAGCGCCACTGACCTAGACGGCAACGTAGCGCGCTCCCAGCGCGTTCGCGAGCGTCCGGTGTGCGGGGCTCGCGCCGATCAGGACGGAGCTGCCGAGATCGAGCCCGTGCGCCCGCGCGAACACGAGCGGCATGCCCGGAAGCGGCGGTCGGCACCAGCAGACGGGCGGCCCGGCCGGATGCGGACAGACGGCTGCCTCGACCGTCGCGCTCACCTCACGCGCCACGACGACGACGACGCGATCGAGATCGGCGACATCGCCTTCGGGTCGCCAGTCGAAGACCAGGTGAGGCTGCGACGGCTCGGCTGACGCGACGGCCTCGCGCCACTCGTCGACGCCGACCGCGCCTGCGGCGACGAGAACTCCTGCTGCCGTCCGCCCCGGACGCGGCAGCCGCTCGAACTCGACCCGTCTGACCTCCACGAACCCTTCGTCCGCGTCCGGAGGCTCGAGCTCCCGGAACGTCCGCATCTGGGAGGTGGGCGTGAGGACGCCAGCGTGCCTTCGTGCGAGCGTCGTCAGCTCGCCCGGCGCCGGGAGCGAGCCGAACCGTTCGAGAAGCCGCTCGACGAGATTGACCTGCGCCTGCGCGAGCGGCGTGTCGAGCCAGACGCAGCGGACGCTCGCTCCGTGGCGGCGCGCGGCCTCGACGACGTGGCTCCGCGCCACGCGCGTGAGGTACGTGTTGTCGAGCACCAGATCGGACGCGCCTCGTGCGAGGGCGGCGTCGAGCTCGCCCGCGAGCTCCCGCAGCGAGCCACCCCGTTCGTCGCGGTTGAGCCGCACGAAGCCGCGGTCGACGTACCCCTCGGCGACCCGCGACTTGCCCGCGCCGGGAATGCCCATGACGAGAACCACGTCGGCGCCCGATCTCGGAGCGGCACGACGAGTCGGTCTCGACCGACGCCCCAGCGACTCGTCGAGCTCTCGTCTCTCCCCGTCGGCGAGGGCGAGGCCGGCCGCGGCGGCCGCGGAGCGCGCCGACTCGGGACGTCGCGCACCCGGGATCGCGAGCACGTTCGGCGCGAGCGCGAGGAGCCAGGCGAGGGCCACCTCGGCGGCGGTCGCACCGTGCGCCTCCGCGATCCTCGCGAGCACTTCGTGCCGAGCCAACCGCCCTGCGCGGCGCGGACCGCCGAGGGGCGAGTGCGCGATGAGCACGAGATCGCGCTCGCTGCAGCGGTCGAAGACGCCGCTTCGAAAAGCGGCGTCGTCGAACGGGCTCAGGGAGATCTGGACGGCGCCGATCGGCGCGAGCTCGAGCGCCTCGTCGAGCTGGTCTCGGCTCACGTTCGCGACTCCCACGCGAGCGACGAGGCCGTCGTCGACGAGCTTCGCAAGAGCTCGCAGCGAGGTCCGCCACGGCGTCCTCGGATCGGGCGCGTGGAGGAGGTAGAGGTCGATCGGGAGCCCGTCGAGCGCGGCGAGGCTCGCTTCGCAGTCCGCGCGTATGGCCTTCGCGCGGCCGTCGGGTACCCATGCCCCGCCCGGTCGTGTCATGCCTCCCTTCGTCACGACGCGCGCGCTCCGGTCTGCCCCGGCGAGCCGGAGCGCGCGGGCGAGCAGCCGCTCGTTGTGGCCGAGCTCCGAGGCGTTCGCACAGTACGCGCGCGCGGTGTCGAAGACGGTGATTCCCGCCCCGACTGCTGCAGCGACCGTCTCGAGCGCACGATGCTCGTCCCGGTCGGCGTCGGTCGAGAGCCGCATGCACCCGAGGCCGACCCGGAGCTCGTCCGGCGCGAGCCACGTGCTCATCCCTGCCCGGCCGCTCGCACGAACGCCTCGAGCCGCCTCGCCTCGTCCTCGAGCTCCCGTCGGGCTCGGCGCGGCACGGGGGCGAACGGCTGCAGCCGAACGCGGCCGCTCGCGAGCGTCCAGGTCCCGGCGACGAAGCCGTCGACGAGGAACGTCTCGGCGACGTCGCCGTTCTTCGCGATCACGACCTTCCGGTACTCCTCGGGCAGCACGCGCGTACGGAGGTCGTGGGCGAGCAGGACGCTGTCCCAGCGCGGCAGGAAGCGGACCGGAGCGGGAACGCTCGCGTCGGGGAGCGGCGCGCGCGGGAGGTCGAGAAGCGTCCGCCCGGCTTCGTCGGCGAAGCGGCGGAGCTCGAGCTGCTCGAGGCCCGGCTCGAGAACGCGAGCGGCAACCCCGTCCACTGCGCGAGGTCGGCCCGGCTCGCCGGGCCGAAGGCGGCGAGGTAGCGCCGCACCAGCTGCGCGGCCGCGAGCTCCCCGTCGGCCCCGTCGGCTCCCAGCCAGCTCCGTGCGGGCACGAACGTCGCGCCCGCCGTGTGCGAGCGCCAGACGCTCGAGGACGGCGCGCAGACGAGGCCCGCGTGTGCTGCGAGCCCGAACCAGACGAGCCACGGGCGGCGGTTCTCGAGCTCGAGCTTCGGTCTGCCGAGGAGCGCGAGCAGCTCCGGGCGCGAGCGGGGCTGCTCGCGCGCGAGCTCGGCGATCCGCTCTCCGTCCGTCGCGAAGTCCGCCTCCTCGCCGAGTGCGGAGAGCTGTCGCTCCAGCTCCGCGATGCGACGCGCCCGGTACAGCCCAGCGTACGCGAGGTAGTCCCGCGCGCTCACGAGGTGGAGCGTCGCTCGCATGAGGGTCGCCTTCACGACGCGCCGGCGGGTGACGGCACGCACGAGATCGTCGGCACGGAAGCCCTCCACGCGCGACCACAGCCCGAGGTAGGGAGAGGGCGGCCACTGCGCCTGGAGCCCTCCCGTCCGCTCGAGCGCCTTCGCCACCGAGAGCGGCCGGCGCGCGAGCAGCAGCTGGCGCGCGAGCGTCGCCCGGTTCAGCTCGCGAAGCGTCAGCGTCCGCATGACCCGACGAAAGTCAGCCCGACCGCCGCGCCTCGAGCCCCGCGTGGAGCAGCTCGAGGCCGCGCTCGAACGCCGCTCGGTTGGGTTTGCTTCGAAGCTCCGGTGCGACGAGCGCGAACACCATGCTCGACAGCTGATCGTGCAGCTCGCCGGCCTCGGTGGCAGAGAAGCCGGCTCGCGAGAACGCGCTGCGCATGGCCGCGTCGAGCGCCTGGGCGTTCGGGCCGGCGAGCGGGCGCGCGAAGAGCGGGACCGCCCAGGGGTGCGCCAGGAGCAGTGCGCGCACTGAGCGTGCCAGCGTGGCCAGGCCCTCCCACCACTCACTCTCGGGAGCAGGCAGCTCGAGTCGGCCGTAGAGCTCCTCGGCCATCGCATCCAGGAGGTCGTCCTTGCCACGGACGTGTCGATACGGGGCCATCGCGGATACGCCCAGCCGGTCGCCGAGCCGTCGCAGGCTCACGCCGTCGAGCCCCTCCTCGTCGGCGAGCGCAACCGCAGCAGCGACGACCGCCTCTCTCGTAAGCGTTGACACCGTCTCAGCATACGCCGTACACTTGTCTGTATACAGTGTAAACAAGGAGGCTCGGATGGTTGGTTCGTTCTCGCGTCATCGGTACATCAGCCTCACGACGCACAGGCGGGACGGGACGCCCGTGTCGACCCCGGTCTGGGCGGTGACCGACGACGGGGAAAGACTCCTCGTCTGGTCGGGAGCGTCGACGTGGAAGGTTCGTCGGCTGAGGCGTGACCCGCGCGTGCTCGTCGCTCCCTGCACGCTGCGCGGGCGGGAGCGTGGCGATCGCGTTCCCGGCCACGCCCGCGTCGTCGACGGGGTGCCGATCGACGAGCTCCTCCGCGAGAAGTACGGCTGGCAGAAACGCGTCATCGACGCCCTCAACCGGAAGAGCCCGGCCGGCGCCTGGGTCACGATCGAGATCGCCGACCTTTAGCGCTTGCTTGCAGGCATTCCGCCGTGCACGACGAACCCGGTACACCCGGCCATGCGGATCTTGTTCGTCGTTCTCGTTCTCGCCTTCGCAGGCCTGTTGGCGGTCGACCTCGAGCCGTCCTCGACGCCGCATGCCGCGATCGCGAGGGCTCACCGTCACGCGGCCACCCGTCCTCCGGCTTCGCAGACGGTCGACGTCGCGTTCGTGAAGCACGGCTGGGTCGTTCGGGTCGAGCGGACGGTGCCGAGGCGGAAGAGCGCGGCCGAGGTCGCGCTGCGCGAGCTGACGCAGGGGCCGACGAGGGCCGAGCGGCGGCGCGGCATCCGCACCGCGTTGCCCGAGGGCGCCCGGCTCCGCTCGCTTCGCCGCGACGGCGACAGCTGGCTCGCGAGCTTCTCCCGCGCGACGTTCGCCCACGGCTCGCCGGATACGAAGCAGACCCGGCTGTGGCAGATCGCTGCCACGCTCGCTCCGCTCGGGGACGAGGAATGGGCGGCGATCGCCGCGGAGGGTCGCTTCCTGACGAGCGTTCGGCTCGGGGCTCGCCCCGGCGGCTGGAGCGCCGAGAGCGGCGAGCAGGGCTACCTCTACTCGCTCCGCGGGATCCAGCAGCGCCTCGCGGAGCTCGGCTACCTGAACGGCTCCGACGCCACCGGCGCCGGCGACTACCTGACGGAGCAGGCGCTGCTCGCGTTCCAGGGCTGGGAGGACCTCGACCGCACCGGAACCGTGACCGGCCAGACTCAGGTCGCGCTCTTCAGGGCGTCACGTCCCCGTCCGGCGGCGCGACGTCCCGGGCGGCGGATCGAGATCTACCGCGACCGGGGAGTCCTGCTCATGACCGAGCGCGGCGAGGTCGTGCGCGTCGTCCACACGTCCACCGGTTCGCTCGGGCGGACGCCCGCCGGCGACTTCCACGTCTACGCGAAGTCGCTCTACTCGTGGTCCAAGCCGTTCCACGTGTGGATGCCATACGCCGCGTACTTCCGCGGCGGGATCGCGATGCACGAGTCGCCGGACGTCCCGTCGTATCCCGCCTCGCACGGGTGCGTCCGGCTGCCCGACGGCGAGGCCGATCGCGTCTACCGCTTCGTCGACGTCGGCACTCCGGTCACCGTGCGGTAGAGCGCTACCTCGCGAGCGAGAGCGTGACGAGGAGCGGGAGGACGATCCAGACGCCGAGGGTGAGCGAGATGGCGACGACCGCGAAGCGGTCGGACTGGTCCTTCGGGGGCTCGCCGCAGTTCCCGATCGTGCGCCAGAGCTCGGCGAGCGGCTGAGTCACGGAGAGGCGGATGCGCCGGCTCGCGAGTGCGGCGCCGCGCAGGACGAACCACGAGATCGCGAGCCCGATGGCGACGCCGATCGCACCGACCAGGAGCGCGATCCACCATTCGTGGATCGTCCCGCTCGCGAGCCGCCACAGCGAGATCCCGGCGGGGATGAGGAGGCCGCCGATCACGAAGGTCGGAACCCCGATCTCGCGGCTCTTGGTGATCTCCACGAGCGCCTGGGCGTCCGTCCGCGCCGAGCGCAGGAGCGCGAGCTCCCGTGAGTCCTCCGCGGCCTCGATCTCCCGGAGCCAGTACAGGTTGCGCATCTGCACCACGACGTTCTTCACGTGCGAGACGACGACGTAGCGCGCGACGAGCTCGACGAGAAAGCGGATCGGAACGCGCAGCAGAGGCACGCTGGCCGCGGCTCCGGCTCCGCGGTACCCGTGCCGACGAAGGCTCTCGAGCGCCGCGACGACCCGCCGGTGATCGGCAGCGAAGCGATCGGGGTGCTCGAGCGGGGTCGTGCGCGCGAGCTCCCGCAGCATCTGGCGCTCGCGCGGCCCTCGCACGTCGAGCTCGTCGAGGAAGGCGGAGATCGCAGCGTCGTCGCTGCCCAGCAGCTGGAGCCGCTCGAGCGGGTTGTCGTAGAGCTCCGTGAGCTCCTGCTCCGTCGCCGGCTGCGCTGACGGATCCTGCATGCGGCCGATCGTATCCCGGCTCGGTGCCTCCTTCGCCCGTGGCAAGATCGCCCGCGTGGAGACCATGCGCGCGATCCGCAAGCGCGACGCGGGCCCGGGCCTCGTCCTCGACGAGGTCCCCGTACCGACGCCCGGCCCGGACGAGGTCCTGGTGCGAATCGAGGCGGCCTCCATCTGCGGAACCGACCTCCACATCGAGCGCTGGGACCAGTGGTCCTCCGAGCGCGTTCGCCCGCCGCTCACGCTCGGGCACGAGCTCTGCGGGACGGTCGTGTCCACCGGAAGCACGGTCCGCGACGTCGCCGAGGGCGAGTACGTGTCCGCCGAGAGCCACGTCACCTGCGGCGTGTGCTTCCACTGCCGCACCGGGAAGGCGCACATGTGCGAGCAGACGAAGATCCTCGGCGTCGATCGCGACGGGGGGTTCGCCGACTACGTCGCGGTGCCGGCCTCCGTGGTCTGGCGCAACGACCGCTCGAAGCTTCCGCCCGAGATCGCGTGTCTGCAGGAGCCGTTCGGCAACGCGGTCTTCGCGACCTCCACCCAGGATCTCGCGGGCCGCGCCGTCGCAGTGCTCGGGTGCGGGCCGGTCGGGCTCTTCACGATCGCGATCGCGAAGGCCTTCGGCTCTGGCCGCCTGCTCGCGTCCGACCACGTCCCGTTCCGGATGCAGCTCGCACGGCAGGTCGGGGCGGACGACGTGGCGAACGTCGACGAGCTGGACGACGTGCCCGCGTGGTTCGCCGAGCACAACGACGGCATCGGCGTGGGCGTCGTCTTCGAGATGTCGGGCGCGCTGAAGGCGATCGACGATGCGTTCGGGATCGTGCGGCACGGCGGCAACGTCGTCCTCTTCGGCATCCCGGCGCGGCCGGCGACGATCGACATCGCCGAGTCGCTCATCTTCAAGAACCTCACCGTCAGCGCGGTGAACGGACGGGAGATCTGGGAGACGTGGTACACGACGCGCTGGCTCCTCGAGCACGGCGTCGTCGACCTCCGCCCGCTCATCACCGCCGAGCTGCCGCTCGAGCGCTACGACGAGGCGTTCGCGCTGCTCGAGTCGGGCGAGGCCTGCAAGATCGTCCTGCGACCGAACGGAGCCGGCCCATGAGCACGACGCTCGATCGAGAGCTCGGAAGCGAGCTCGACGCGCTGCGCGAGGCGCGCACGTACAAGAGCTTCCTCACCCTCGAGTCGCCGCAGGGACCGGTCGTGCGGATGGAGGGGCGCGGCGAGGTCATCGTCCTCTCGTCGAACAACTACCTCGGTCTCGCCAGCCATCCCGAGGTCGTGCGCGCGGGCATCGAGGGCCTCGAGCGGTACGGGGCCGGCACGGCCTCCGTGCGCTTCATCTGCGGGACCTTCGAGCCGCATCTCGCGCTCGAGCGCGCGCTCGCCGACCTGTCAGGCACCGAGGCCGCGCTCACGTACGTCTCGTGCTGGAATGCGAACGAGGCCGCCATTCCGAGCCTCACGGACGAGTCGACCGTGATCGTCACGGACGAGCTCAACCACGCGAGCCTCATCGACGCGATCCGGCTCTCGCGCCCGGCGAAGAAGGTCATCTACCCGCACTCGGACATGGGCGCGCTCCGGGACGCCCTGGCGGAGGCGCCGCGCGCCGCACGCAAGCTCGTCGTCACCGACGGCGTGTTCTCCATGGAGGGCGACCTCGCGAAGCTGCCGGAGATCGTCGAGCTCGCTCGCGAGCACGATGCGGTCGTCGTCGTCGACGACTCCCACGGGGTCGGCGTTCTCGGCGAGACCGGCCGGGGTACCGTCGAGCACTACGGGCTCCTCGGCCAGGTCGATGTGATCACGGGCACCCTCGGCAAGGCGCTCGGCGGCGCGGCGGGTGGGTACGTCGCGGCCTCGGCGGAGGTGTGCGACGTCCTCGCGCAGCGCTCGCGGCCTCAGTTGTTCTCGAACGCCCTGCCGCCGACCGTCGCGTGCAGCGCGCTGCGTGCGATCGAGCTCATGCTCGAGGATCCGTCGCTTCTCGCGCGCCTGCGCGAGAACACCAGGAGCTTCAGGGAGCAGCTCGTCGAGGCGGGCTACGAGCCGCTCGACGGCGAAGCGGCCATCGTCCCGATCATCATCGGCGAGACCGCCGACGCGATGGCGCTGTCGGCGCGGCTCCTCGACGAGGGCGTCTTCGTGACCGGGTTCGGCTTCCCGGTCGTGCCGGAAGGCGCCGCGCGCGTCCGCGTGCAGATGTCGGCGGCGCTCGAGCCGGAGCACCTCGAGCGCGCGATCGACGCCTTCAGGCGCGTCAAGGTCTGACGCAACGTACGCAAGCGCCAGTCGACGCGGCAGCGGCCGCGAAGCGGCCGCCTTCAGGGGTCTTCACGGACGGAAATCCGCGCGAGCGGATTTCCGTCCTGTGTACAAAAAGGGCGAAGGAGTCGGCCGACCGGGGACGAATCCGGGTGCCATGGCACCCAACATCGTCGGTCTCGGCCTCATCGTTGCGGGCATCATCTTCATGATCATCGGTGGCGTCGTCCTCTGGATCCTCGGCGTCATCTGCCTGATCGGTGGCGTCGGCGCGCTGTTCATGACGTGGCAGCGGCGCAGACGCACGACGGTCTAGGTCCGGTTCGCCACTAACCCCGATAGGGGACGAGGAATCGTCGCGGACGCGCCGAAGATCCGGCCATGGAGAACTGGCCCGTCAACATCGTGGGACTCGGCCTCATCATCGCCGGGATCCTGTTCGCGTACTTCCTGAACTTCGTCGGGATCATCATCGGCCTGATCATGATCATCGGTGGGATCGTGGCGTTGTTCATGACGTACCGCCGCAAGAAGTACGGCACCGCCTAAGCCGACCGCCCCGCAGCACGTCAGGAGCCGCTCGCGTGCCTCGTCACGCGGCGGCTCTCGTACGACTGCGTCCGGGCTCGTCGATCTGCACCCGCCGCCCCGATCACGGTTCGAGTTGCAGAGGGTCACGCGCCTGGGCAACACTCTCCGCGACTGGAGGTACGGGTGAGCTCCGAGATCGCGACCAGCATCCCGAGGGAGGAGACGAGGCAGCGCATCGTGCGGCGCCCGTCGAAGACGCTCGCGGTCCAGCTCATCGGCCCGCTCACGATCGTCGCCGGCTTCGTGTGGGCGGTCGCGCAGCCGTACCGCATAGTGCTCCTCGACCCGGAGGGGCACAGCATCTACGACTACATCGTGCAGCCGCCTCTGCTCGTCGTACTGGTCGGGCTCCTCTTCACGTTCGCCGTCGCGCCGGGGCTCGTCGAGGATCTCGAGCTCGAGGAGACACATGATCCCGCGCGCTGAGGATGCGCACTGGGCCGCCGCGGCCGTTGCGCTGTTCCTCGGGCTCGTGCTCATCGCCGAGGTGATCGTCGGGCCGGAAGTCTTCCGGCGCCGGAGATGGCGCGCCTACCTGTTCCCGCTGGTCGTCGTCGTCTCGAGCGTCGGCCTGTGGATCATCACGGTGTTCTCGACGTTCTCGACGATGCACCTCCTCGCGCACGCCGTCTGGGCACAGGCGGCGCTGGTCGCAGGCGCCGTGGAGCTCGCCCTCGTCCGCGGAAAGCTGGTCAGCCCCCGCTGGTCGCTCGTACCGGGCGCGGCACTCTTCGTCTCGGGCGTCGCCTTCCTCGTGCACGAGCCGAATCCGTGGTTCTACTCGCGTGCGGCGTTCCTCCACCACGCGATCGGCTGGATGCTCGTGGTCGTCTCGCTCTTCCCGTTGTGCCAGGCGCTACGGCCTCGCCAGCTCGTGTGGCGGACGGGGTTCGCGCTGACGTTCGTGCTGCTCGCGGTCCTCCTGTTCGCGGATCGCGACGCCGCTCCCATCTTCGGGCGCTTCGGTCTCGGGCCGTGAGACGCGGGCTGGCCGTGCTCGGGGTCGCGGCCGTGGCGCTCGTCGTGCCCGGGGCGGCCCTCGCGCACGTCACCCTCACGAGCTCCGAGCCGGTCACGCAGTCGCGGGTCGAGACGCCGCCCACGCAAGTAAGGCTTCGCTTCAACGGCCCCGTCACCATCACCCCGAACGCGGTTCGCGTACTCGCGCCCGACGGCAAGGTCCTCTCGGGGACGCCGAGGGTGACCGGGGACGGGCGGGTCGTGACCACGCCGGTGTCGGGGATCACCTCTGGGCAGGGCTACACCGTGCGCTGGCGCGTGATCGGCTCCGACGGCCACTCCCCCGCAGGTGTCTTCACGTTCGGGGTGGGCGTCGCGGCCCCACCGCCGACGGAGGCCGTCGGCTCCTCGGGCACGACGTGGCGCGACGACGTCGCCCGCTGGGCGTTCTTCGGCGCGCTCGCGCTGCTCATCGGCCCGCTCGTCGTCCGGCTCGTCATCGTGCGCAACCGGACGGTGCCGCCGCTCCTCGAGCACCGGTTCCATCTGGTCGGGGTCGTGGCGGCGTTCCTCGTGATCGACGTCGGGATCGCGGCGTTCATCCTGCGCGCGTCGAACGCGCTACAGCTCCCGATCGCGGAGCTGCCGTACGGCGATCTCCAGCCGTTCGCCGAGAAGACTCGCTTCGGCATCGCGTTCCTCGTCATGACCCTCGGGGTCGGGATCATCGCGGCCCTCTTGCTCCTCGCCTGGATCTTCGACCGGCTCGAGCTGCGCTGGCCGGCGCTCGTGCTGGCGCTGGCGCTCGTCTCCGGCCTGTCGCTCTCGGGCCACCAGGCGACGGAGCCGAACTCCAACTTCTTCTCCGAGGCCGCCGACTGGGTCCACCTCGTCGCCGCCTGCATCTGGGTCGGTGGCGTGGCCACCCTTGCGTTCCTCGTGTGGCCGATCGCGCCGGGCCTGCGGCGGATCGCGTTCCTGGGGTTTGCGCGGCTCGCCGCGGTGCTCGTGGCGGCGATGGTCATCCCGGGGGCGTACCTCGCGCTCGTACGGCTGCCCCAGGTGAGCGACCTCTGGGAGACGCAGTACGGGCGTTTCCTCCTCCTGAAGTCGGCGCTCGTCGGGATCGCCCTTTCCTGGGGAGCGGTGCATCACTTCTTCGTCCGGCCGCGGCTCGAGCAGGGCGACGAGCCGGATGTCGGCCCGAGCCTCGTCGGCGAGGCCGTGGTCGCGTTCGCCGTCCTCCTCTCGGCCGCGATCCTGACGAACCTCGCTCCGCCTCCGGTCGACAGCACGCCCACGGCGACTCCGGCTCGCCCGAGCACGCGGTAGAACCTCCGGCGTGGAGCACGCTCACGATCACACGCGGCTCGAGAGCCGTCGCGCGCTCGGCATCGCGCTCGCGCTGACGGCCGCCTACACGGTCGTCGAGGTCGTGGGCGGGCTGCTCACCGGGAGCCTCGCGCTGCTCGCGGACGCGGTGCACATGCTCTCCGACAACGTCGCGCTGGCGCTCGCGCTCGTCGCGCTGTGGCTCGCCTCGAGACCGTCGAGCCCCGAGCGCACCTACGGCTACAAGCGGGCCGAGGTGCTTGCGGCGCTCGCGAACGGCGTGCTTCTCGTCGCGCTCGCGATCTGGATCTTCGTCGAGTCGGTGCTGCGACTGCACGACCCCGGCGACGTGCTCGGCGGCTGGATGCTGGTGATCGCGATCGTCGGCATCGCGGTGAACCTCGGGGCGGGAATCGCGCTCGCCCGCTCACGGCACGACAGCATCAACGTCGAGGCGGCGTTCCGGCACGTCTTCGCCGACCTCCTCGGCTCGGTCGGCGTCGCCGTCGCCGCGATCGTGATCCTCGCGACCGGCTGGGTGCAGGCGGACGCGCTCGTCAGCATCCTCATCGGCGTCCTCGTGCTCGCGAGTGCATGGGGGATCGTGCGTGACTCGACGTCGATCCTGCTCGAGGCCGCGCCCCGGGCGCTCGACGCCGAGGCGCTCGGTCGACGGCTCGCGGGCGCGCCGGGCGTCGTCGAGGTGCACGACCTGCACGTCTGGACGATCACCTCGGGGTTCCCCGCGCTCTCGGCTCACGTGCTCGTCCGGCCGGGAGAGGACTGCCACGCGCGCCGGCGCGAGCTCGAGCGCGTGCTCCGGGACGAGTTCGCGATCGAGCACACGACGCTTCAGGTCGATCACGCGGCCGAGGGTGGGCTCGTCGAGATGGGTCGGTTCTAGGAAACTCGGCTCACCTGGGGGCCGATACCCTGCGACGAATGACGAGGCCAGCAAGCGCCAAGCGTTTTTCTGCGGCCGCGACACTCGGCCCGATGACGCGGCTTGCGGTCGGAGGAGTACTCGCGGCCGCGCTCATGGCTGCCGTCCTGCCGGCCGGAGCGAGTGCGCCGAGAGGGAGCATCGCGAAGCCTTATCCCATCCGAACGACCGCCCATCTCCCAGGAAGTGGGGGCTGGAGTCTGAGGGTCGACAAGAGCATCCCGAACGCCACGCTGGCTGTGCTCGGGGACGGCACGTGGGCCGTGAGACCTGACAAGCAGTTCTTCCTGATCAACGTGACCGTGGCCTATTCCGGGAGAGCTCCCCATGCAGTCTTCTCTGCGTACAACCTCTTTGCCGTCGGCCGCGGAGGTCTTGCGTACACCCAGGTCAACGACAATTGCGGCGTCGTGCGGCACGCGCTCGATGACTTCAAGAGAGTCTCCGCAGGATCCCGGATCAGCGGGAATCTCTGCTTCTGGGTGCGAGAGACAGATGCTCGCGTCCTCTTGCTCAAATACCAGTCCTCGTCGTCCCAGCGAGCCAGAGCCTTCTTCAAGCTTCGATAACCGCGGACGCCACTAGGGCACGAGCACGGCCGCGCCGCGCACGGCGCCGCGGCGGAGGCGCTCGAGCGCCTCGTTCGCGTCCTCGAGCGGGAACGTCTCCACCTCGGTGCGGACGGGGATCTCCGGTGCCAGCTCGAGGAACTCGTCGCCGTCCGCGCGGGTCAGGTTCGCGACGGAGCGCACGCTGCGCTCGCCCCACACGAGCTCGTAGGGGAAGGCCGGGACGTCGCTCATGTGGATTCCTGCGCAGATGACGGAGCCGCCCCGGTCCAGGTGGCCGAGCGCCGCCGGCACGAGCTCGCCCGCGGGCGCGAAGACGATGACCGCGTCCAGCTCCTCGGGCGGGCCGGCGAGCGCGTCCCCAGCCCATACTGCGCCGAGCCCGAGCGCGTCCTCCTGCGACTCGCGATCGCCTGCGCGAGTCCCGGCGAAGACGCGCCGGCCCTGCCACGCCGCGACCTGGCAGACGAGCCGTGCCGAGGAGCCGAACCCGTACAGCCCGATGCGCTCCGCGTCGCCCGCGAAGCGGAGCGCGCGGAAGCCGATCAGCCCCGCGCAGAGGAGCGGCGCGGCGTCCTCATTCGAATAGTCGGGCGGGATCGCGAAGCAGAAGCGCTCGTCGGCGACCGCGAGCTCGGCGTAGCCGCCGTCGGCGTCGTAGCCGGTGAAGCGGGCCCGGACGCAGAGGTTCTCGCGCTCGGAGCGGCAGAACCGGCATTCGCCGCAGGTCCAGCCGAGCCACGGGATGCCGACGCGGGCGCCGGGCGCGTGCCGCTCGCCGCCCGTCACCACCTCGCCGACGATCTGATGGCCGAGCACGAGCGGGAGCTTCGGGCGCGCGAGCTCGCCGTCGACCACGTGCAGGTCGGTTCGACAGACCGCGCAGGCGAGGACGCGCACGAGGATCTCGCCGCCCGCCGGCTCGGGCTCGGGAAGCTCGGCCGCTCGCAGGGCCGTTCCCGGACCGTCGAGCACCATGGCGCGCATGCCGCCAGTCTGACGCTCCGTACACTCCGCGACCCGTGGCCGAGATCGCATACCGCCGGCTCGAGCCTTCGGAGCTCGGGCGGGTGAGCGAGATCGACCGGAGCGAGACGATCGACGCCGTCTACGTCCAGCGGGGCTCCCGCCTCGAGCTCCGGCGCGGCGACTTCAGCTCGCCGCCGTGGGATCCGGTGGGCGACGACGAGCACTCCGTCTCCGCGATGCGCAACGCTCTCGAGGCGTGGTCGGAGCGCGGCGCGGCCGCGCCCGGCGCCTTCGACGGGGACCGCCTCGTCGGGATCGGGCTCCTGCTCCCGCACCTCAGGCCGGGCATCGCGCAGCTCGCGTTCCTGTACGTGAGCGCCAGCCATCGCGGTCGCGGGATCGGCGGCTGGCTCTCCGACGAGCTGGAGCGGATCGCGCGTGACGCGGGAGACCGCTCGCTCGTCGTCTCGTCGACGCCGTCCCTCAACACCGTTCGCTTCTACCGCCGGCGCGGCTTCGAGCCGATGGACGAGCCGCTTCCCGAGCTGTCCGAGCTCGAGCCCGAGGACGCCCACCTGGAGAAAAGGCTCTAGACCTATAGAAGGAGCTCGGCGCGCACCGTACCGGCGCGCTCGTGCCGGGCCACGACCTCGATCCGGTCGCCGGACGACGCCTCGACGACCCACTCGACCTTGGTCCGCTCGCTCGTCGAGAGGTCGGTCATCCACCACGTGACCTGCCGGCGCTCCACCCGACCGCCGAGCTGCCCCGCGTCCTCGCGCGCCTGCCCGCTCGCGATGCGTGCTCCGTCCGGCAGGACGAGCTCGGCCTCGATCGAGCGCACCGCCTTTCGCTCGAGCGCCTTCTCGCTGACGTTCGTGGGGAGCCAGCCCTCGTTCTCGAGGACGAGCCGGAGACGGAACGCGCCGTCCCCGACCGGCTCGGCCTCGAACGAACGGATCGCGAGCCGGGGCGAGACGAGCGCGAGGAAGAGCGCGAAGTCCGCGTGCGGCTTCACCTCCTGCTCGAGGCGGGCGAGGGGCGGGTTGAACCAGAAGTGGACGACGTCCCACCCGCCGAGCTCGACCTGGCCGAGCTGGGGATGGTCGAAGGCGTACCAGTCGACGTAGCCCTCGCCGAGCTCATCGGCGAGCTTCAGCACGGCGAGCTCGTCCTCGGGCGAGTGCTCGCGGATCCAGTCGATGAAGTGGTAGTCGGAGAGCCCCGCCGCACGCTGCGGGCTCCAGAACTCCGTGACCCACGCGAAGGCGCCGAGATGGTCGTAGATCCAGTCCACGTCGCCGCCCTTGATGACCATCTTCGGGTGGTACTTGAAGTCGTGGAAGATCGAGACCGCGGGATAGCCCGTCAGCCGGGTCGCCTCGTCGCCCATGAGCTCGTACGCGCGGAGATCGGGCACCGGGAACTCGTCGTCCGGATGCCCGGACCACGGCCGCAGGTGGACTCCCGAGAACGTGTGGTAGCCGACGTACGCGGTGATGTTCGGCCGGTCGACGATCGCCTGGATCAGCGCTCTCGTCTCCGGCTCCGAGCCGGGATAGGGCCCCGCCCCCTGCTGCTCGGACTCCGGGGCCCACTCCGCCGGCCACTGCCGGTTCAGGTCGAGCCCCTCGAACATCGGCGCGATCGGGATGTTCACGCCGTCGAAGTTGCGGATCGTCCCCTCGGGGAGCACGCGGTAGAACTCGCCCGTCACGTCGTCGGGAGCACGCGGCACGAGCAGCCTCGCGTCGTCCGGGTGCCGCTTCCAGGAGCCGTTGTCGTCTCGGATCCGCATGAAGAGGACGCGCCCGTCGCCGTCGACGTCCTCCCGGTGGAGCCCGTCCTCGGGCTCCTCGCGCGGGTACGGGCGGACGCTCGAACGCCGCCAGCGGCCGTCCGTGAGCACCGCCTCGGCCCCGTCGGGATTCACGCGCGGCACGACGTAGAAGCAGCGCGTGTCGAGCGCTCGCGCGACCTTCTCGTCGGAGCCGTGCTCGTGGAGGAGCCGGTCGAGCAGGTTCAGCGCTGCCGTCGTTCCGGTGAACTCGGACGCGTGGATCTGTGCGTGCACGACGACCGCGGGCTTCTCCTCGGCAGGCCCCGTCTCCGCGTTCGTCACCGTGCACAGCCAGATGTCGCGCCCTTCGTACGACGTGCCGATCGACTCGAGGCGCAGCAGGGACGGGAACTCGGCGGCCCACGCCTCGAGCGTCTCGGTCAGCTCCTCGTAGCGGTAGAAGCGGTCGAAGCGGACGCGCACGAATGCGCACGCTAACCCACTACGCTCCTGCCGTGCGCGACCTTCTCGACTACCGCTCCGAGTTCCCGATCCTCGAGCACACGACGTACCTCGCGAGCCACACGCTCGGGCCATGCCCCGGGAGGCCGCCGAACGCCTCGCCGAGTTCGCGCGGATGTGGGCCGAACGGGGCATCCGTGCGTGGGCCGAGGGCTGGTGGGCGTCGCCCGTCACCGTGGGGGACCAGATCGGCCGCATCGTCGGCGCACCGCCCGGCTCGACGGTCATGCAGCAGAACGTCGCCATCGCCGAGGCGATCGTGCTGTCCTGTTTCCGGCCGGTCGATCCCAGCCGGAGCCGCGTGGTCTACGAGCGCGCGAACTTTCCGTCGGTGCGCTACCTCTACCAGGCTCAGCCCGAGCTCGAGGTCGTGGTGTGCGAGGACGACGAGGAGATCGTCGAGCGGATCGACGAGCGCACGCTGCTCGTCCCGATCAGCCACGTTCTGTACAAGGACTCGGAGATCCAGGACGTCGGGTCGATCGTGCAGCGCGCGCACGAGGTCGGCGCCACCGTGATCCTCGACTGCTACCAATCGGCCGGCATCGTGCCCGTCGACCTCACGGCGCTCGAGGTCGACTTCGCCGTCGGCGGGTCGGTGAAGTGGCTCTGCGGAGGTCCCCGCGAACGGCTGGCTGTACGTGCGGCCCGATCTCGCCGGGCGGCTCCGGCCGACCTACACGGGCTGGCAGGCGCACGCGCGGCCGTTCGCCTTCGAGGAGGAGCTGGACCTCGCCGACGGCGCCGCCCGCTTCCTCACGGGCACGCCCAACCCCGGGGCGCACATGGCGGGCACGGCCGGCTACGACCTGATCGAGGAGATCGGCGTCGAGCGCATCCGCGAGAATTCGCTACGCCAGACGCAGCTCCTCATCGACCTCGCGGATGCGGCGGGCTTCGACGTCCACTCTCCGCGCGACCCCGAGCGCCGCGGCGGCGCGGTCATCGTCTCCGTGCCCGAGGGCGCTGCCGTCTACGCGGAGCTCGAGGAGCGGGGCATCCTCTGCGACTTCCGGCCGGGCGCGGGCATCCGCGTCGGGCCGCACTTCTTCACGACCGACGAGGAGCTCCGCTTCGTCGTCGAGCAGATCGCTCAGATCGTCGAGACGGGCGCCTTCCTACGTCACGCCGACGCGGTCGCCCTGCACTAGGCGCGCGCTACGCGACGAGGAGCGTGAGCGTCTTGCGCGCGCCGACGGTGAGCGAATCCGTGACCGCGAACGTGAGCCGGAAGCGGCCCGGCTTCTTCGCGACACCGAGCACGACGCCGCGTGCCGCGTCGAAGCGAATGCCGCGCGGCAGCTTGCCGCGCACGATGCGCCAGGAGTCCGGCGCGACGCCTCCGGACACCGCGAGCCTCGCGCCGAAGCGCTTTCCGGCCTTCGCCAGGCGGAAGCGAGACGTTGCGATCTCTAGCCGGCGAGCGACCACGACGCGCGCGGCGTAGCTCGTCGTCCGTCCCTCGTCGTCCCCGAGAGCGACCACGAACGAGTAGCTCCCCCGCGTCCGCGGCGTTCCGGTGAAGGTCCCGCTCGCGAACCTCAGCCCGCGTGGGAGGTGCCCCGAGATCAACGACCACGTGTACGTGCCGGAGCCGCCCGACGGCTGCAGCGTCGTGTCGAACGGCACCGTGACCTCTGCGCTCGCGCGCTGTCCCGTGAAGGGCTCGCTTGCCGCGATCGCAAGCGGGTCTCGAACGACGATGGCGAGCGCCTTCGTATCGGAACGCGAGTCGGCGTTCACCTTCGCGTACACCGTGAAGGCGTACGTACCTGCCGTCGTCGGCGTGCCCGAGACGAGCCCGGTGGAGGCGTCGAACGCGAGGCCCGGCGGAAGGCGCCCTGAGTGATGGAGAACGTCTTCGCGTCCGGGATGCTCGCGGTCATCTGCAGGGCATACGGAACGCCTGCGGTCGCAGGCGCCGTCGCCTCCGGCCCGAGCGTGAGCTTCGGGATCGCAGGGTTGATCGCGAGGGTCATCTCCCGCTGGGTCGTATCCCGCGTGCCGTTGCAGCCCGGGTAGTCGGGCAGCGCCATCTGGATGTAGAACCTGAAGACGCCGGCCTGCGTGGGCGTGCCGGAGAGCGTCCCTCTCGTGGACATGGTCAGGCCGGGGGGAGAGGTGCCGGAGAGGATCGACCACACGTCGTCCCCCGGTGCGCAGCCCTGCCCTTCGGGAAGCCTGAACGTGATCGAGTAGAAGACGCCGACCTGACCGGTGGGGCACGTGTTCGTGTTCTCGCCGTGCGCATTCGGGCAGACATCGTCGCCGATTCCCGGGCTGGCGGACGGAACGGCGACCATGGCGACGGCAGACGCCAGGGCGAGCAGCAGGAGCAGGCGCTTCGGGCTCACCGGCGCGGCAAAGGTAGCGAATCGTGCGGCGGCGTCGGCGTACCATCCAGCCGTGGGCTCGCCGGTGGAGGAAACGCTCAGGCTCCGCCTCCAGCGGGTGCTTCCCGCGTCGCGCGAGGACGTCTACGCCGCGTGCACGGAACCCGAGCGCCTTGCGGAGTGGTGGGGCCCGAGCGGGTTCACGGCGCCGGACGTGGAGCTCGACGTCCGGCCCGGCGGGCGTTACCGCATCGCGATGAGGCCGCCGGAGGGCGAGCTCTTCCAGCTGAGCGGCGAGTTCCGCGAGGTCGATCCGTCCCGACGGCTCGTCTACACCTTCGTGTGGGAGCCGCCAGATCCCGACGACCGCGAGACGCTCGTGACGCTGACCCTCGCCGAGGCGGACGGCGCAACGACGCTCGTCATGGAGCAGGGCGTCTTCGCGACCGAGGCGCGCTACGAGCTGCACCGCGCGGGGTGGAGCGAGGCGCTGGAGCGACTCGAGCAGGTGCTCGCGACGCGCCGGCGCGGCTAGCGACGGCCCGCCGGCGCGTGCTCGACGATCACGGGTGGAGGCGCAAGCGGTCCACGACCTTGTCGACGACCTTCCGCTCTGCCCGGAATGCGATGCCGACGAGGTCGAGCTCGTCCGCAGGCACCCGCGCGACCTCTGCACGGTTCGCCTCGTCGTGCCCTGTCGCGAAGAGCTCGCGCGTGTAGACCGCCAGCTTCACGTCGCGGTTCGTCGCCCGCTCGTAGGCGCGCCGCAGCCCTTTGGAGTCGGCCTCGTAGACGAGCACGGGCTGGACGAGCATCGGCAGATACTCGGTGCCCGACGCGTCGCGGTACGGCTCGCCCACGACGCCCGGCTCGGTCGCGGCGATCCCGCTCACGAGGAAGGCGGTGACGTTCGTCTTCTGCCAGACGGCGAGGTCGTCTCGCAGGACGACCGCGAGCTTCGTGTCGAACTGCACTCGGTGGACGCTAGCCGCGGCGGCTCCGAGCTCGTGTCACACCGCGCCCTCGTAGGACGAACGGAGGTACGTCGTCCGCGCCCGCTCGTCGCGTGCGGAGCGCAGGTACTCGCTCCACGCCTCGCGTTCGTGGCAGACCGCGCCGAGCTCCCACACGCAGAACGTCGGCCGGTGGGCGCCCTCGGCCGGCCACGGCCGGAAGAACACGTCGTCGGCGCCCGTCTTCGCCCAGACCGTCTCCCAGAGCTCGTTCTCGTTCCGCCACGTGCAGACGAGGAGGAAGTAGAAGCTCTCGCCGCAGCGGTGGAGGAGCACGAAGCCGAGCTCGCCCAGGGCGCCCAGGGTGTCGTCGTGGGCGGCGTCGCGAAGATTGCGCCGCGCGAGCGCGCGGACCGCGAGCGGGACCGGTTCGTCGTCCGGTGCGATCTCGTACCACTTCAGCGTCGTCCCGTCGAGCGCCAGGCTCGGCTCCGCCGTCGCGATCTTCTCGACGTGCCGGTAGTCGGCGGTGACGCTCGCCGCCTGCTCGAGGGCGCTCATGGGCAGTCCTGCCCATGAGCGTGGAGGGGTGTGGGGAACCGGGAGGTTCCCCACGTTCTCAGGAAGAAGGGGGCGCGCGGGGGAAACATGGTTTCCGCCGCGACCTCGAGCCGTAGGCGAGAGGTGCTCATGCTGCCACCTGGAGCGCACGCGTGAAGTCCATGATCCAGTTCGTCTCCCAGGTCTCGCCCCCGTCGGCGGAGAAGGCCTGCTCCCACCTCGGCGTCGGGGTGGTGACGCCCGACCAGACGAATCGGACGAGGATCGGCGTGCCGTCGAACGTGTCCTCGCCCTCGAAGACCCCGATGTCGCCGGAGAACGAGCCGGTCACCGGCGGGTCGAGCGACCCGGGCCGCCGGCTGTCGGTCCAGTAGATCGTCCAGCGCACGGTATTCGGGTCGTAGAAGCGAAAGGACATGGCCACGAAGCCGCCTGCGTAGTCGGTGCAGAAGACGTCCTCGTTGCCGAGACCGCCGGGAAGCGCTCTCGCGGCCGCGAGCGACCCGAACTCGTCCCACTCGTCGCAGCCCGCGAGCCGCGTCACGAGACGCCGGTTGCGCACGTTCCATCTGCCCATCAGGAAGTCGAAGTCCGTCGACGTCGCTCGTTCCTTCACTGCCGCTGTCACGCTGCACCTCCTCCTCTCGGTCGCTACCGACCCTAACCCGCAAATAGGGCGGATCCCGCCCTCTATCTGTGCTTGACTCCGCGCGTGCTCACCCCCACGGCGCGACTCCTCGAGCTCCTCGAACTGCTCCAGGCGCAGCCGCTCTTGACGGGCCGCGAGATCGCGGATCGCCTCGAGATCGACCCGCGCACGGTCCGTCGCTACGTCGGAGCGCTCCAGGAGCTCGGCATCCCGGTCGAAGGGCAGCGCGGGGTCGGAGGCGGGTACCGCATCCGTCCCGGCTACCGGCTGCCGCCGCTCATGCTCACGGACGACGAGGCGGTGGCCGTAGCGCTCGGAGTCCAGGCTGCGGGGCGGCTCGGGCTGTCCGGGTCGGCGGAGGCGGCCGACGGCGCGCTCCTGAAGATCCGCCGGGTCCTGCCGGACGGCCTGCGGCGGCGCGTGGAGGCGCTCGAGGCGACCCTCGACTTCACGTCCCGCGCGCGCAAGGTCGCGCCGGTGCGGGGCGACACCGTGCTCCTCCTCGCGGACGTCATCCGGCGAAGGCGGCGGGTGCGCGGCACGTACCGGGCGTTCTCGGGCGAGGAGACGAGGCGCGAACTGAGCCCGCACGGCCTCGTCGTCCACTCCGGCCGCTGGTACCTCGCGGCGCACGACCATCTCCGGGACGACCTGCGCACGTTCCGCGTCGACCGCATGCGCCGACTGCGGGCGATCGCGGAGATCGCCGTCGACCCGCCCGAGGGCTTCGACGCGGTCGCGTACGTGAGCACGTCGCTCGCGCGCGTGCCGTGGCACTGGGAGGTGGAGGTCGTCCTCGACCTCCCCGTCGACGAGGCGGTCCGGCGCGTCCCGGCGACGCTCGCCGAGCTGATCGACGAGGACGGGACGACCGTGCTACGCATGCGAGTCGGCTCGCTCGACTGGATGGCCACGGTCCTCGCGGGCCTGGGGTGCGACTTCGCGATCCGCGCGCCGGAGGAGCTGCGCGCGAGCGTCCGCGCGCTCGGCGAGCGGCTCGCGCGCTCGGCCTAGGGGCCCTCCCGCTCGATCGCGTAGCGGTGGAAGAGGTGCGAGCCGTGGCGCCGGAGGCTCAGGAGGCGCGCCCGGCTCCCCCCGGGTGTCAGGTCGGCTCCCTCGACGAGAGAGAACCGCGAGCCAGGCCCGGCGTCGCCGACCAGCAGCGGTGACGACGTGAGGAAGAGCTCGTCGACGAGCTGGCCGTCGAGCAGCTCGCCCAACGTGTGCGGGCCGGCCTCCGAGAGGATTCGGCGAGGTCCGCGCTCGCGGAGGACGCGGACGACCTCGGCGGGCGGGATTCTCGTCGCGCTGCCGAGCGCCAGGATGGTCGACGAGGTCGGCACTCTGCCGCGCAGCCGCTCCGCGCCCGAGTCCGAGGTGAGCACGAGCGCTCCGGACTCGAGCAGCGGGTGCGCCGGGTCGATCGACCCGCTGCCCGTGAGGAGCGCGACCTCGGCGAGGGGCGGGAGGCCGAGGGAGTCGCGCAGCTCCGCGTAGGCGTCGGCGGCCGGAGGAAAGATCGAGCCCGCCTGCCACGTCCCTCGCGGGCTCGCCCGCAGAACGCCGGACCCGATGAGGACGACCTCCGCGAGCGCTCGCAAGAGGCCCATGAGGAAGCGGTCGGCGTCGCTCTCGCCGGCCACGAAGGCGTTGGAGTTGGGCATCCCCGGAATCGCGACGACCCCGTCCAGGGTGGCCACGAAGTTCGCGTACAGGCACGGCTCGTCGAACCCGAGCCCGCCTCCGTGCAGCCGCTCCAGCTCGGTGGGTAGCGGCGCCACTGGCAGCCCTGCGGCCTCGAACAGGACGTCGAGCGGCTCGATCGGCGCGGGGCTCGTCACGACGTGGACCAGCCGAGCTCGCGCGAGATCGCGTCGGCGCGCTCGAGCAGGAGCGGCAGCGCGGCCTTCGCGGACGCCTCGTCGAAGCGCGAGCTCGGACCCTGCAGCGCGACGATGGCCTCGAGCTCTCCGCCTGCCGAGCGAATGGGCGCCGCGATCGCGCTCAGGCCAGGCTCCCGCTCGCCGGTCGCGGTCGCGTACCCGCGCTCTCTCACTCGCTCGAGCTCCCGTGCGAGCACCGCGGGGTCGGTGATCGTGCGCGGCGTGTACGCGCGCAGCGTGGCACTCGGCGCCTCGCGTGACCCGAACGCCAGCATCACCTTCCCGGCCGAGGTCGCGTGGGCGATCGACGGCCGCCCGAGCCGCGAGACCGGCTGGATCTGGTGGCTGCCCGAGACGAAGTCCACCGTGATCGCGGCATCGTCGCCGGGTACCGAGAGCGTGGCCGTCTCTCCCGTCGCCTCGACGAGTGCCGCGAGGTGGGGCCGGGCGACCTCGCGCACGTCCAGGCGGGACAGCACCGCGTTCGCGAGCTGCACGAGCCGGATCCCGAGCCGGTAGCGGCCCGAGGCCGGGACGCGCTCCACCAGGCCGGTCGCCGCGAGCGTGCCGAGCTGCCGCGACACCGTGCTCGGCGTCATCGCCGTCCGCCTCGCGATCTCGTTGGTGCCGAGCTCGCCTCCGTCTGCGAGGATGTCGAGCACCGTGATCGCTCGCTCTGCTGCGCCAATTCGACGGGTGGACGGTTGACGGGTACGAGCCATCGCGGTAGGTTCGTTGCGGATTCTGGCACAGCGTTGCTAAGGGTGCAATTCAAGGACAAATGAGCTTGGCTGCACAGACCCGCGGCCGCGAAGCGGCCGCCTTTAGGGGTTTTCGCGCGGTCGGAATCTGCGAGTCAGCAGATTCCGACCTTGCGCACCACTGACCCGTGATGTCGTTCCTTCTCGACTGCCCTTTCTGCGGTCCGCGCCCGGTGGACGAGTACGCGTACTTCGGGGAGGTGACGACGCGGCCCTCGGGCTCGCCGACGCTCCGCGAGCTCACCGAGTACGTGTACTTCCGCGACAACGTCGCGGGCGTGCAGCGCGAGTGGTGGCAGCACCGAGCCGGGTGCGGCGAGTGGTTCCTCGCCGAGCGCGACACGCGGACGAACGAGGTGCTCGAGGTCGTGCTGCCGACGTCGAGGACGCCCGGCTCGTGAGACTCGCCCGCCGCGACGGCGAGCGGATCGACCGCTCGAAGGCGTTGAGCTTCGCGTTCGCGGGCTGGAAGGTCACGGGGTTCGAGGGCGACACCATCGCCTCCGCCGCGTTCGCGGCAGGCAAGCGCGTCTTCTCGCGCTCCTTCAAGTACCACCGACCGCGCGGCCTCCTCTGCTGCTCCGGTCACTGCCCGAACTGCATGATGACCGTGGACGGCGTCCCCAACGTGCGCACGTGCCTGGAGCCCCTGCGCGAGGGGGTGGTGGTCGAGGGTCAGAACGTTCGCTGGTCGCTCGACTTCGACTTCATGTCCGTGACGGACAAGGTCGGCGCTCCGTTCACGCCGGTCGGGTTCTACTACCGCACCTTCATCCGCCCGCGCGCCGCGTGGCCGCTGTACGAGAAGTTCCTGCGCAACGCGGCCGGGCTCGGAACGCTCGACCCGCACGCGGGGCACAGCCGACGCTACGACACGGAACATCGGCGGGCGCGCGTGCTCGTCGTCGGAGGCGGCGCGGCCGGCCGGGCTGCCGCGGCCGAGGCGGCCAAGACCGGCCCGGGTGTCGTCCTCGTCGACGAGGACCCGCGGCGCGCCGGTCCGGAGCTGCCAGGCGTCGAGGTGCTGGCGCCGGCTCGCGCGCTCGGGATCTGGGAGGGCGGTCTCGTGCCCGTGGACGCCGGGCAGGTGCTCTACCGCTTCCGCGCCGAGCGGATCGTCGTCGCGACGGGCGCGCTCGAGCAGCCGCTCGTCTTCCCCGGCAACGACCTCGTCGGGGTGATGCTGCCGGACGGCGTTCGCCGACTCGTCCGCGACTTCTCGATCAAGCCCGGCGAACGCGCGATCGTCGTCGGTTCGGACGACGAGACGCTGTCGATTGCGGACGAGCTCGCGAGCGTCGGCGTCGCGGTCTCGAGGGTGGTGGATCTCCGTGAGTCCCGCCCGCGCGAGCTCGCCGCGCAGGGCGCGCAAGGGTCGGGTGCGCCGCCTGCTCCTCGACGGTGAGGAGATCGAGTGCGACCTGGTCGTCGCCTCCGGTGGGCGCCAGCCGGCCTACTCGCTGCTCGCCCAGGCGGGCGCGCGAATCGAGTACGACGAGGCGCTCGGCGTCTTCGTCCCGAGGGAGCTCCCGGCCGGCGTCGAGGCCGTCGGCTCGGTCACGGGCGAAGGCGTCTCGCGCGTGTCGCCCGAGCCCGCGTACCCGGGCAAGGGCAAGTGCTTCGTCTGCGTGTGCGAGGACGTGACGACGAAGGACCTGAAGCGGGCGATCGGCGAGGGCTTCGACTCGATCGAGCTCGCGAAGCGGTACACGACGACGACGATGGGCCCGTGCCAGGGAAAGCTCTGCCAGCTCCCGAGCATCCGGATCTACGCCCGCGAGAACCGTATGTACGAGACCGCGGTCGGGTCAACAACGGCCCGGCCGCCGTGGGCGCCTGTCGAGCTCGGTCTCCTCGCGGGACGCGAGCTCACGCCGGCGAGACGCAGCTCGATGCACTGGCGGCACGAGGAAGCGGGCGCGACGATCCAATGGGCTGGGCCGTGGAAGCGCCCGTACGCGTATGGGGAGCGGTCGGAGGACGAGGTTCGGGCGGTGCACGAGTCGCTCGGGGTCATCGACGTCTCCACGCTCGGCAAGCTCCTCGTCGAAGGGCCCGAAGCCGTCGCGTTGCTGGAGCGGCTCTACCCGAACCGCTTCGGCGACCTGAGGCCGGGCCGCATCCGCTACGGCGTCCTCACCTCGGACGGGGGGCGGATCATGGACGACGGCACCGTCGCGCGGCTCGCGGACGACCTGTTCTATGTCACGACCACCTCGACCGGAGCCGACGCCGTGACGGCGTGGTTCGAGTGGTGGAACGCCGTCTGGGGCTACGAGGCCGAGATCGTCAACGTCACGGGCGCGCTGGCCGCAGTCAACCTGGCGGGGCCGCGCTCGCGGGAGGTCCTGCAGCGCCTGACCGAGGCCGAGCTGGGAGCGGACGATTTCCGCTACCTCGACGCGCACGAGATCGAGGTCGCCGGCGTCCCCACGCTCGCGCTGCGAATCGGCTTCGTCGGCGAGCTCGGCTACGAGCTCCACTTCCCGAGCCCGGCCGGCGAGCACCTCTGGGATCGCCTCGTCACCGAGGGGGCGCGCCCGTTCGGGCTCGAGCCGCAGCGCGTCCTGCGTCTCGAGAAGGCGCACGTCATCGTGGGGCAGGACACCGACTCGGAGTCGAACCTCTACTCGTCGGGGATGTCCTGGCTCCCCAAGCTCGAGAAGGACGACTTCGTCGGCAAGTTCGCGCTCGAGCACTTCGCGGAGCGCGAGGAGAAGGAGCGTCTCGTCGGCTTCCGGATGGAGGACGACGTGCTCCCGGCGGAGGGCGCGCAGGTCGTGATCGAGGGGATCCCGTCCGGACGCGTGACGAGCGCGCGGCGCAGCGAGGCCGTCGGGGAGGTCATCGGGCTCGCCTGGGTGCCCGCCGAGCGCGCGGAGACGGGGACGCGCGTCGAGATCCAGGTCGAGCGCCTGCGCCGCGGCGCGCGCATCACCCACGGTGCGTTCTTCGATCCGGCGGGGGAGCGAATGCGCTCGTGAACGCTCGCCTTTGGCTCGCGTTGGCCAGGAAACGGGTGAACGGAAACCATGTTTCCTCCCGCGAGGCCCCCTTCTTCTTGAGAGCGTGGGGAACCTCCCGGTTCGTCACACCCCTCCACACGATCGGGCCGGAGGCCCGCTCGTGAGCCTCGCGTTCCTGTCGCCGTCCCGCTGCGCCGAGGGCACGCTGGCGTCTCCGCTGCGCCGCGCGCTGCAGCACGCCGATCGCGAGGTCGTCCGCGACCTCTCGCTCGAGGGCGTCGTCGAGGTGCGCGGCGACGTCGACTCGGTGTCGCCCGCCGCTGGCGAGGAGCTCGTCCGTCTCTCGCCGCGCCGGGGCTTCCTCTTCACGGACGGCGACCCGGCCGACGTCGCCGAGCGCCTTCGCGCCGCGGGCGCCCTCGCGTACGACGCGACCGGCGCGCTCGCCGGGATCGCGATTCGCAGCGAGCAGGCGCTGCGGCGTCTCACCGATCTCGATCTCGAGCGCCTCCCGGCCGCGGCCCCGTTCGCGCGCGTCCCCGCGCTCGTCCTGCGAGGCGACGACGGCTGGTTCCGCGTCTACGTGCAACAGGAGCTCGGCCACTACGTCGCGGAGGCCGTGCTCGACGCGCTCGCGGGCCTGGAGGAGGACGTGTGATCAGCGAGATCTTCTTCCCGAAGCGCATGTGGAAGACGAGGCCGGAGCTGAAGCGACGGTACGACGTCGTCATCGTCGGCGGCGGCTCGCACGGCCTCGCGACCGCGTACTACCTCGCGAAGCGCCACGGGATCACGGACGTGTGCATCCTCGAGCGCTCGTACATCGGCTCGGGCGCGTCCGGTCGGAACACGACGATCATCCGCTCCAACTACCGCACGCCCGAAGGTGCGGCCTTCTACGGCGAGAGCGTCCGGCTGTACGAGGGCCTGTCCGCGCAGCTCGACTTCAACCTCATGTTCTCGCAGCACGGGCACCTGACGCTCGCGCACTCGGACCGGGCGATGATCACGATGCAGGAGCGCGCCGAGGTGAACAAGCTCCTCGGGATCAAGTCGAGTGTGATCTACCCCGACCGGATCCGGGAGCTTTGCCCGGAGCTCGACCTCACGCAGCGCCCCGCCTACCCGATCGTCGGCGCGCTCTACCACCCGCCGGGCGGGATCATCCGGCACGACGCGGTGGTGTGGGGGCTCGCCCGTGCCGCCGACTACCACGGCGTCGAGATCCACCAGGACACGGAGGTCACGGGCTTCGAGCGCGACGGGGGCCGCATCGTCGCGGTGCAGACCCCGCGGGGGCGGGTCGAGTGCGGTCAGGTGGTGAGCGCGACCGCTGGCTGGTCGTCGCTCGTCGGACGGCTGGTCGGGCTCCGGCTCCCGATCACGACGCACATCCTCCAGGCGTTCGTGACCGAGCCCGTGAAGCCGTTCCTCGACGTCGTGCTCGTCTCCTCGCAGCTCCACGTCTACATCTCGCAGACGGATCGGGGCGAGTTCCTCATCGGTGCCGAGATCGAGCCGTACACGACGTACAAGAGCACGGGCACGCTCTCGTTCCTCGAGCAGTCCGCCGCGCACGCGCTCGAGCTCCTGCCGCAGCTCGAGCGGACGAAGGTGCTGCGCACGTGGACGGGGCTCTGCGACCTCTCGCCCGACTACAGCCCGATCCTGGGCAAGACGGAGATCGACAACTTCCACGTCTCGACCGGGTGGGGGACGTACGGATTCAAGGCGGCGCCCATCGTCGGCGTGACCCTGGCCGAGCTCGTCGCGACCGGCAGGACGCCCGACCTGATCGCGCCCTTTGCGATGGAGCGCTTCCACACCGATACGCTCGTGTCGGAGCTGGCCGCGGCCGCGGTGAGCCATTGAGGATGCAGAGACCGTAGGGGCCGGGCATGCCCGGCCCTGCCGACGAGGAGAAGAAACGATGAGCACAACCATGCCCTCCAGCCTCGAGATCGCGCAGGCCGCGACGCTGCGGCCGATCCTCGACGTGGCCGACGAGCTCGGGCTCGAGCACGACGAGGTCGAGCCGTACGGCCGCTACAAGGCGAAGGTCGACCTCTCGGTCATCGACCGGCTCGCCGACCGCCCCGACGCGAAGCTGATCAACGTCACCGCGATCACGCCGACGCCTGCGGGCGAGGGCAAGACCACGACCTCGGTCTCGCTGACGCAGGGGCTCGGAGTCCTCGGACACAAGCCGGTTCTCTGCTTGCGCGAGGCCTCGCTCGGCCCGGTCTTCGGGGTCAAGGGCGGCGCGGCCGGCGGCGGCTACGCGCAGGTCGTCCCGATGGAGGACCTGAACCTCCACTTCACCGGCGACCTGCACGCGATCACCGCCGCGAACAACCTGCTGGCGGCGCTCATCGACGCGCACCTCCACCACGGGAACGCCGCGGGAATCGATCCGCTCTCGATCTCGTGGCGTCGGTGCATGGACATGAACGATCGCAACCTGCGCAACGTGATCACGGGCCTCGGCGGGCGCGCACACGGGTCGCCGCGCGAGACCGGCTTCGACATCACGGCGGCGAGCGAGATCATGGGTCTCGTCGCCGTCGCCCGCGACCTCGCCGACCTCCGGGAGCGGCTCGGCCGCATCACGGTCGGCCAGACGCCCGAGGGCGAGCCGGTCACGGCCGAGGACATCGACGCGGCGGGCGCGATGGCGGTCGTGCTGAAGGACGCGATCAAGCCCAACCTCGTGCAGACCCTCGAGGGCCAGCCGGCATTCGTCCACTGCGGCCCGTTCGCCAACATCGCGCACGGCAACAACTCGCTCGTGGCCGACCGGGTCGGGCTCAAGCTCGGCGAGTACGTCGTCACCGAGTCGGGGTTCGCGTCGGACATGGGGATGGAGAAGTTCTTCGACATCACCTGCCGCATCGGGGAGCTGCGTCCGAGCGCGGTCGTCCTGGTGGCCACCGTGCGAGCGCTCAAGCACCATGGCGGCGACATCGACGGGGGTCCGGCGGAGATCGAGGCAGGCGCGGCGAACCTCGCCCGGCACATCGGGATCGTGAACGGGTACGGGCTGCAGGCGGTCGTCGGCGTCAACAAGTTCCCGACCGATACGGCTGAGGAGCTCGAGCTCGTCCGCCGGCTCGCCGACGAGGCGGGCGCCTACGCCGCGGAGGTGAACACCGCCTTCGAGAACGGCGGCGACGGCGCGACGGCGCTCGCCGAGGCGGTCGTGGCCGCGGCCGACGAACCGAACGAGTTCGACTACGCCTACCAGCTGGACGCGCCGATCGAGGAGAAGATCCGGCTCATCGCCACGCGCGTCTACGGCGCCGACGGCGTCGAGCTGCTCCCCGTCGCGAAGAAGAAGGCCGCCGAGTGGGCGGGCTCGGAACTCGCGCGGCTTCCCATCTGCATGGCGAAGACGCACCTCTCGCTCTCGCACGACCCGGCGCTGAAGAACGCGCCGACGGGGTTCACCGTCACCGTCCGCGACCTGCGGCCGTACACGGGCGCCGGGTGGATCGTCGCGCTCTGCGGCGAGATGATGACGATGCCGGGCCTCGGCAAGAATCCCGCCGCGTTCGCGATCGACATCGACGAGTCGGGCGACACCGTCGGCTTGTTCTGAGCCGGCTTCGCCGCTCGCGTACTAGGTCTCGTGGCGGACGAGCCGGCGCCGGTACGCAGCCGCCCTCGTCGCCTCGAACACGAGTGCCGCCGCGATGAGCAGGGCGGCGACGGGGTCGGCCCACCACCAGCCGAACGCAGCGTTCGCGACGAGCGCGAGGAGCGTCGCCGCCGCGAGCGTCGCCGACGCCGCCGTCAGCAGGCTGTCGCCGCGCAAAGCCTTGCTCCGGAGCTCCCCCGCGACGCGCCACTTCGCGCGGGCGAGCCAGGGGAGGAAGAGGAGGGACGCGACCGAGACGACGATCCCCGCCGGGGCGGTCTCCGGATGGGAGCCCTGCCAGAGCGCGTGCGCGGACTGGAGCGCGAGGTACGCCGCAGCGGCGACCATCGCGATCCCGATCGCCACCTCCGCCCGGGCCTCGACGCGGTCGGCGCCCTCCGGGTCGCGCTCCTCCATGCGGAAACGCCAGACGAGCGCCACGGACGCCGCGGTGTCGATGAGCATGCTCAGGCCGAACGCGGCGAGCGAGATGCTCCCGTAGACGAGCGCCGACACGACCGCGACCGTCCCGGCGACGACGTTCCAGCCGATCGTCAGGAACGACAACCGGATGGCCGCGACGAGCGCGTCCGCCCGAGATCGCACCGCGCGACTCTAGACGGAGCCCCAGTGGGAGACCTTGCGTGATGCCGAACCGGTCTGCGGCCGGAGGCCGGCTTCGCCGGCCGGGAGGCCCGACCCGGTCAACGGATCGCTCTCGCGAGGAAGGGGGCCCGCGGGGGGAAACGTCGTTTCTCCCCGCGATCAACTCCAGGGATACGGTGAGCTCGACACGGGGTGCAGGTCGCCGGTCGCGAAGCGCTCGTAGCGGAACGGGTAGAGGAGCGGCGAGTGGTCGCCGAGGAGCACCTGGGCGACCTCCCGGCCCACGCCGATCATCTTGTACCCGTGGTTCGAGTCGAAGATCCCGTAGACGTTCGGGCGCACGTAGTCGAACACCGGGAAGTTGTCCGCGGTGAACGCGCCGACGCCGCCCGAGCGCGCCTGCTTGTACTCGGCCCGGCACCCCTCGAACCGGCTCATGGAGTGGGAGAGCGCGGCGCACCACATGTCGGGGAAGCTCGGGTCGACGTTCGTCGTCGACGGGTACGGGTCGAGCTCGACGTCGCCCTCGACGACGAGCGGCGAGGCGCCGCCCTGCACGCCGTGCCGGTCGCGCTTGAAGTAGATGCCCCAGAGCTCGTCGGTCACGAGGTCGCCGTCGTCGGTGTACAGTGGCGCGTCCGTGTCGAGGTGGATGACGGGGGGCGCGCCGCCGTCCGCCGTCGCGAACAGCAGCGGATCGACCGTGATCTCGCCCTCCTGGAGGTTCCAGTACGTCCACATCGGCCGGTCGCGGACGACATCGCCGGACGGCGTCGCGATGTCGATGGTCTCCGGCATGCCGAGCATGGCCCAGAGCTGCGCGGCCCATGGCCCCGGCGCGACCACGACCTGCTCGCCGACCTCGATCGCGCCCTCGCTCGTCTCGACGGCGGAGACGGTGCCGTCGTCGCGTGATTCGAAGCCGCTGACCTCGACGCCCTCGAGGACGGAAACGCCGTCTGCGACGCACTTGTCGCGGAGCCCCTCGACCGACTCGAGGTTGAACGCGAATCCGCCCTGGTGCTCGTGGAGGCAGACGGTCACGCCCTGCGCGCGCCAGTCGGGGAAGAGGCTCTTCATGTGCGCGTCGACCTCGGCCTCGCCCTCGATCAGCTCGGAGCGGTAGCCGATTCGCTGCTGGCGCTCGTACGTCGCGGCAAGGTCCGACTCCTGCACCTGCGCGCCGAGCGCGATGTAGCCCACGGCGTTGTAGTGGTACGCGGCCGGGTCGGACTCCCACACCTCGACGCATGCCTGCATGAGCTCGCTCATCGCCGGCTGGAAGTAGTTGTTGCGCACGACACCGCATGCGATGCCCGAGGCGCCGGCGCCGGCGTGCGACTTCTCGAGGACGAGGACGTCGGCGCCCGACCCGGCCCCACGCGACCCGAGCTCCTGCGCGAGGTGGTACGCGGTCGAGAGCCCGTGGATCCCCGCTCCGACGACCACATAGGGAGCCTGTCGCGGTACCGTCATCTATTGCCTCCTCACCAACGCTGTTGCGTCGAGGACGACGCAGGGTAGCACGGGCGCGCAAACCCTGTCCGTTCCGGACGTGCCAGGTGTCAGACACGGTGTCTGACACCTGGCATGTCTCGGCGGGACAGGTCTCGGCCCACGCCGCCTCACTCGCCGGGGATCCAGACGAGGCACGGCGCCTCCTCGCGGATCCGGCGCGCCGCTTTCCGGTACGCCCGGCCGCGCATGCGGCCGGTGTCGGCGCCGAGCACGAGGAGGCCCGGGAGGCGCTCTCCGACGAGCTCGAGCAGCGCGGCCAGCGGACGCGGGCTGACCACGCGGAGGCGCTCGACGGCCACCGCGAGCGAGTGCGCTAGCTCCGCGGGCGCGCGCAGGGACGTCTCGACGTCCTCGAGCACGACGGTCTCGGAGCCCCACGAGGCGGTCATCGGGCGGATGGGGAGCTCGACGAGGTTCACGAGCAGGAGCTTCTGGCCGGACTCGACGGCAGCGTCCACCGCGAGCTCCGCCGCGTCCGCGCGCACGGGGACGTCGAAGGTCACGAGCATCACCGGACGCGACTCCGACGCCGCCTGGGGCCGAGTGACGGCGCCCCGGTTCCGGTCGACGACGGTCACTCGGGGTGGAGCTCCCAGCTCCGCGTGCTCTGCCGGACGTCCTTCGCCGCGCGCTCGCGTAGCTTGGGCAGGACGAACACGGCGTACGCGAACACGAGGACGAACAGGAGCAGGCCGTACTGCAGCCCCTGGAGGAGCGCCAGGGGAATGAGCACGGCGGCCAGGACGAGCGGCGGGCCGAGGGCGATGAGCCGGTAGCGCCGGACGTTGCCGACGAGGCGTGCGTAGTCGTCCTCGGGAATCCTCGACGTGTCCCACGTGCGGTCGCACTTCGGGCACGTCCAGCGTTCGCCGTACGGGACGTGCGCGAGCTCGCCGCACTCGCAGGTCAGGGTGATCGGGAGCTGCCGCACGGGTCGATGGTAACGCCGTCCCGGCGGAATCTCGCCGCGTGGGACGGACGGGGCGCAGGCTCTTGGATTCGAGCCGGTGTCATGTTACGGTCGCCGCGCGGCCGACGAGAAACGGCCCCATACGACTCGCGCTGGAGGTGCAGGGTGGCGACAGCAGTAGTAGAGGAACGTCAGCTCCTCAAGACGCTTCGCTGGTACGACGGTTTCGTCATCGCCCTCGCGAACCCGGGCTTCCTGCTCGGCTCGCTCGGCTACTCGGTAGGAGATCTCGGCGGCTGGGGCGCGGCGCTCCTGTGGGGGATCTCGGCGATCGTCGCCGTCTTCATCAACACGCTCTACTCGGAGCTCGCCGCGATGTTCCCGGAGAAGTCGGGCGGCCTGGCGCTGTACGCGCACGAGGCGTGGCGCAAGTACACGACGCTCGTCGGGCCGATCGCGACGTTCGGCTACTGGATCGGTTGGTCGGTCGTGCTCGCGGTCAATGGCATCTTCATCGGGCAGATCGTCCAGGGCGCGTGGTTCCCCGGCGAGCCGTACGGGGGGGCGCACTCGAACCCCGACGTGACCGGCTACTTCTCGACCGGGACAGTGAAGGTCGGGCTGCCGCAGCTCATCGCGATCGGCCTCATCGTCGCCGTGTGGATGTTCAACGTCCGCGGCGTTCGCGTCGGCGTGACGTTCGGCTACCTCGCGGGCGCGCTGCTCATGGTGCCGCTCTTCGTGATGATGATCCTGCCGTTCATCAACGGCAGCTTCGACAGCGCGAACCTCGACAACACGATCAAGGCGACCGATCCCGCGTGGGGCGGCCTCCAGCTCTCGCTCGTCTGGCTGTGGCTCATGTGCTGGTCGGCCTGGGGGGTGGACGTCTGTGCGACCTTCGCGCCGGAGTACCAGGACACCGCCCGTGACACGAAGCGGGCGCTCCGCTCGGCGGCGCTCTTCTCGATGGTCGTCTACATCCTGCTGCCGATCGGCTTCGTCGGCGGCGGCACGGCGAAGCTCGTCAGTTCGTACGACTACGTGGGGGCGATGAACCAGATCGTCGGCTCGACGACGCTGACGGACTTCTTCGTGGTGTGTCTCGTCGCGAGCTTCATCATCACGATGAACACGGCAACCGCGGACGGCGGGCGCGCGCTCTACGGCATCTCGAGGGCGGGGATGACGGTGAAGCAGCTCGGGAGGCTGAACCGCTACCACGTGCCCGGGAACGCGATGACCGTGGACATGGTCATCAACATCCTGTTCGTCCTCTTCATCGGGAACATCTTCGGCGTGCTCGCGGCGTCGAACCTCGGGTACGTGCTCGCGCACATGTTCGCCCTCTCCGGCTACGTGATCCTGCGGAGAACTCGGCCGAACTGGCCGCGCCCGATCAAGCTCCCGTCCATCTGGACGCCCATCGCCGCGATCCTCGCGGTCTGGTGCGGCGTCCTCACGGTCGTCGGCTTCGGCTGGATGCAGGTCGCCGCCGGCGGGTACGGGGACACCAAGGAGAAGGTCATCGGCGTGTCCGTGCTCGTGATCGGCATCCTCCTCTTCCTGTTCCGGCGGATCGTCCAGGACGGCGAGCGGCCGCACTGGCGCGAGGAGACGCCCGACATGCCGGACGCGCGCGAGCTCGCGCTCCTGCAGGAGGAGATGCGGCCCGCGTAGGCCCTCGTCCACGAGGGGTCTGACCCCCGAAGCCCCACGCGGTCCTGTTCACAGTCGCAAGGGGTCAGACCCCAGACGGCTGAAACCGCCTCTCGGCGCTCGATCGTCAGAATCCGTGCCGTGGAGGGCCGGGCAGCACCGAAGGAGTTCGAGGTCGCGATCGGCGAGGCGATCTCGGCGCCGGAGGCGTTCGGCGCGTCGTTCGACGCGGCCCCGGCGGCGGGCGAGCTCGAGCTCGGGGAGGGCCTCGAAGGCGACCCCGCTCTCGCGTTCCGGCGCACGCTCGGGATGTTCGCGACGGGCGTGACCGTGCTCACCACGCGGGTCGGCGAGCAGGTGCACGGCATGACGGCGAACGCCTTCATGTCGGTCTCGCTCCGACCGCCGCTCGTCCTGATCTCGATCGACCGGCGGGCGCGCATGGGCGCGCTGCTGCACGAGGGCACGAGGTTCGGGGTCAGCGTGCTCGAGGCCCGCCAGACCGGGCTCTCCGACCGGTTCGCGGGCCGCGTCGGCGACGAGGTGCCCGAGGCGACGTTCGAGATCGTGCACGAGACGCCGCTCGTCGAGGGAGCCCTCGCTCACCTCGTCGCCCGGATCGTCCGCTCGTACTGGGGTGGCGACCACTCGCTCTTCCTCGGCCAGGTCGAGTTCGCCCGCTACGGAGAGGGACGCCCACTGCTCTTCCACGGCGGCCGCTACGAGCGGCTCGTCGAGGACCCGCGCGTCTTCTCCCTGCTTCCGCGCGAGCTGCTCGACCCGATCCTCGCGCTCGGCGAGGAGCGCATCTACTCGGACGGTGAGCCGGTGATGCAGCAGGGGGAGCCGGGCTCCGAGCTCTGCTCGTCGTCGAAGGCGCGGTGCGCGTGGAGCGGCCGGGCCGCTCGCTCATGCTCGGCGCCGGGGAGCTCGATCGGCGAGATCGAGGTGCTCGACCCCGGCGGCAGGGCGGATCGCGGACATCCATGCGGACGGGGCGGTGCGCGCGCTCGCGGTGTCGCGCGAGGCGCTCCTCGCCGCGCTCGAGGCGGACCCGAGGGCCGCGGTCGCGCTCATCGAGGTGCTCGCAGCCCGCTTCCGCGAGACGGCGTGAGACTGCGCGCCGCGCTGCTCGGGCTCGGCGTGGGGCTCGCGCTTGCCGACTCGTCGATCGTCACTCTGGCGCTGCCGGAGATCCTCGGTCGGTTCGACGTCGGGATCACGACGGTCGCATGGGTTCTGACCTCGTTCAACCTCGTGCTCGCGGCCGTGGCGGTCCCTGCGGCGTACGTCTCCCGCCGCCGGCCGCGCCAGGCGTTCGCTGTCGGCGTCCTCGTCTTCGCGGCTTCGTCGCTCACCTGCGGCCTGGCGCCATCGTTCGGCGTGCTCGTCGGCGCCCGCTGCGTCCAGGCCGTCGGCGCCGCGCTGCTCGTTACGGCCGCGCTCGACCTGCTCGCGAACGTGCGCGGGAGCGACGAGGCTGCCCTGCGGGTCTGGGTCGCGGCGGGCGTGCTCGGCGCCGCGATCGGCCCGGCGGTGGGCGGCGTGCTCACCGCCGAGCTCGGCTGGGAGTGGATCTTCCTCGTGCAGGTGCCCGTCGCGCTTCTGCTCCTCGCCGCGCTTCGCGGGCTCGTGTCCCGGCCGGCGCCCGCACCGGCCGGGCGCCCCTCGGTGAGCGCCAATGCCGCGCTCCTCCTCGTCGCCGGCGGCCTCGTGGCCGCGCTCTTCCTCGTCGTGCTGCTCCTCGTCGACGGCTGGAACATGTCTCCCGCGGCCGCGGGTCTGGTGGTGACGGTGATGCCCGTCACTGCGATCGTCGTCGGGCGGCTCCGGCCTCGCTCGCTCGGGCCGGTGCTGGGCGCCGCGTGCGGCGTCGTGCTCCTCGCGGGCGGCCTCTGCGCGCTTGCGCTGCTGCCGCGATCCGGCTGGGAATGGACGATCCCGCCGCAGCTCCTCGTCGGAGCGGGGCTCGGCCTCACCGTCGCCGGGCTGACGGAGCTCGCCGTGGGCTCGCGGCCGGACCAGGTCGTGCACGGCGGCTGGACGCTCGCCGCGCGGCACGCGGGCGTCGTACTCGGGCTCGTCCTCCTCGCGCCCGTCCTCACGAACGCGCTCGAGAAGAACCGCACCGAGGCGATCCGCGCCGGCGCCGCCGTCGTGCTGGACAGCCGGATCCCGCCGCTCGACAAGCTCGGCGTCGCGCAGGACGTCCTCGCGGAGGTCGACCGCGCCAACGACGTCGGGAAGCTTCCCGACGTGGGGCGGGCGCTGTCGGGACGGCCCGACGACTCCGACTGGAACGCGCTGCGCGCCGGCCTGCAGGATCAGCTCGACCGCGCGGTGACGAACGCCTTCTCGCGGCCGTTCTTCCTGGCGAGCGCGCTCACCCTGTGCGCTCTGCTTCCACTGGCCGCCCTCTGGCTTCGAAGGCGGCCGTGAGACGCGCGGTCCCGCTCCTCGTCGCCCTGGGTCTCGTGGCGCTCGTCGTCGTCCCCTATCTCGCCCTCGGCGGCGCGTCGTACGAGCCGAACCCGGTTGCCGACCCTTGCCAGACGCGCGAGTGGCGGAATCCCGGTGGCCTCTCCGAGTCGCTGGAGCAGATCGCACTCTCGGCGCTCGATGGTGTCGCGTGCGACCTCGGCGTGTCGCGCGAGGATCTCGTGCTCGCGCTTCGCAGCCAGGACGCGCTCGATGCGTTCGCGAGCGCGCACGGCATCGAGCGCGCCGACGCGGAGGCAGCGATAAGGACCGGTCTCGAGCGCGCCGTCGACGACGCCGACGCAGCGGGCGCGCTGCCGAGCTTCCTCGTCGGCCCCGTGCGCAAGGCGATCGAGAGCGTTCCCCCCTGGCTCCTGCTCGACGCGCTCGAGCAGCTCGGCAGCTTCCTGCCGTAGGCGCGCGGGCCGTACGCAGCTGTGGACGGATCGGCGCACTCTTGTCGCGCTTACAGTGCCAGGCACTGTAAAGAGGCGCTAACGCCACTCGGCGACCTCTCCGGGACGCAGCTTCGGCGCCGGCGCCGTCAGTCGAGCGAGGGCAGATCGGCGAGCCAGGGCGTCCGGTAGCCGGACTCGTCCCAGACGACCGGGAAGAACGATTCGTCGAGCGAG
The DNA here is from genome assembly GCA_963831285.1 of uncultured Gaiellaceae bacterium. Taxonomy (GTDB): domain Bacteria; phylum Actinomycetota; class Thermoleophilia; order Gaiellales; family Gaiellaceae; genus GMQP-bins7. The sequence continues at coordinate 291,486 of CAWHPO010000013.1, forward strand.
AGGTCGCCGCGCCGCCGGTAGCGCGAGTACGTGACGTCGACGTTCGTCTCGTGGAAGCGCGCCTCGACGGGAAGGAGGTGCGACACGAGCGCCATGCGCGCGACCGAGCCGCTCGTGTTCGGCGCCGAGCCGTGCCAGGTGAGCCCGTGGTGGAAGGAGCCGCCGCCGGGCTTCACCACGACCGGGACGAGGTCGAGCTCGATGCCCTCGGGGGCCGCGGCCCGCGGCCCGGCAAGCCAGTCGTCGGGAGCGTGGAACTCCGAGCGCGTGGGCGGTGACTTCGGCCACCCGTGCGAGCCGCGCACGAACTCGAGCGGCCCCGCGTCCACCTGGGTCTCGTGGAGCGAGATCCAGCACGTGATCATCTCGGGCGGTACGAGGTAGTCCGCGTACGAGGAGTCCTGGTGGAACCCGATCGCCTTCGTCCCCGGCGGCTTCCACAGGACGTTGTCCTGGAGGATCCGCACGCCCCGGTACCCGGCGAGCTGCGCCGCGAGTCGCCCGGTCCGCTCGGAGAGAACCTGCGCTGCGACGACCGAGTCCGACTTCCACGCGTTGCAGAGCTGGCGCGTCCGGTCGTCCGGATCGCGTCCGGGAACCCAGTTCACCTCGTCGGGCCGGATCCCCGTTTCGTATCCGCCCTCGAAGAGGCGCAGGTAGCGGTCGCGCAGGAGCTCGAGCCCGCGCTCCGAGACGAGCCCCTCCTCGACGATCAAGAAGCCGTCGCGGTGGAACGCCTCGACCCGCTCGGCGGTGAACGAGTCGATCATCGCCGACTCACTCAGGAGCGCGGGCGCGTCTTGTCCGGGTCGTAGAAGGGGAAGCGGACGACGGTGGCGGGAATCCGCTTCTGCAGGCCGTCGAGCTTTCCGACCTCCAACGCGGTCCCGAGCTCCGCGTACTGCATCGCGACCCGCGCCAGCGCGATGTTCTTTTTCAGGATCGGGCTGCGCGTTCCGCTCGTGACGACGCCGATGCGCTGGCGGCCGACGTAGAGCTCGTCCCCGTGGCCGGCGGTCTCGTTCCCCTCGAGCTCGAGGCCGACCAGCGTGCGCTGCGGATGAGCGTGCCGCTCCTCGAGCGCGGCGCGTCCGACGAAGTCGTCCTCCGTGCGGAGGTCGACTGCGAATCCGACGCCCGCCTCGAACGGGTCGATCTGGTCGTCGAACTCGTAGCCGGCGAAGATCAGCCCCGACTCGATGCGGAGGATGTCGAGCGCCTCGAGCCCGAGCGGCGTCAGCCCATGCTCGGCCCCCGCCTCCCAGATGCGCGTCCCAGACGGCGGGCCCGTCCGAGGGGTGGCACCAGACCTCGTAGCCGAGCTCGCCCGTGTAGCCCGTGCGCGAGACGACGATCGGGATCCCGTCGTACGTCCCGATACGGCCGACCGTGAACCGGAACCACTTGAGGTCCTCGAGCGACGTCTGGGTCGGCGGTGTCCACACGATCTTCGCGAGGAGCTCGCGGCTCTCCGGCCCCTGCACGGCGACGTTGTGGAGCTGCTCGGTCGACGGCTTCACCCAGACCTTGAGCCCGTCGCGCTCGGCGAGCTCGTTCAGCCAGATGCCGTCGTACTCGTCGCCGCCGACGAAGCGGAAGTTGTCCTGCCCCAGCCGGTAGACGGTCGCGTCGTCGATCATCCCGCCCGCCTCGTTGCAGAGCGCGGTGTAGGTGACCTGGCCGACCGAGAGCCGCCGTGCGTCGCGCGTGATCGCGCGCTGGATCAGCGCCTCGGCGTCGGGCCCGAGCACCTCCCACTTCCGCAGCGGCGAGAGATCCATGATCGCGGAGCGCTCGCGGCACGCCCAGTACTCGGCGATCGCGCCCTCGTTGTCGAAGCAGTGCGGGAGCCAGTAGCCGCGGTACTCGACGAAGCTCTTCGTCAGCTCGCTCGTGCGCGGGTGGAAGGACGTCTCCTTCGTCAGCACCGGATCTGCGTCGGCCGTCACGCGGCGCGCGATCGCGACCGAGAACGAGTTGTCCGGCGCATACACGCGGATGTGGACGGGCGTGATCTGCCAGCCGTTCGCAGGGTCGATGTCGTCGGGGCAGGCGGAGGACGCGCAGACGAGGTCGTTCATCGCCTTCAGGAGGACGTAGTCGCCGGGCCGCGACCAGGGCTCGTCCATGACGAAGACGTTGTTCGCGTCGAAGCCCGTGTTGTAGAAGAAGTTGAGCGCCTCCCAGCCCACGCGCGGCGCGATTCCGAACGGCGTCACCTGCCCGTTGAAGTTCTCGCTGCAGTTCACGTGGCCCGGATAGCCCTTGTCCTCGTAGTACTTGGCCGTGCAGGCGAGGCCGAAGGTGTCGTGGCGGCCGACGGTGTCGCGGACGACCTCGACCAGCGGGTCCTGGTCGACGTCGTAGAACTTCCCCTGGAGGCCCGGCTGCGGGTACGCCTGACCCATGAGCGAGCGCGTCGTCGTCGCGTCGAGGCCGCGCTCCTCACCCGACTCGAGCTTCCCGCGGTGGAAGGCGAGGAAGTCGGAGCACTGCTTGCCCTCGACGTCGATCACCTGAATGAACTCTCCCGCCCGTACCTCGTACGCGAGCGCGGTCGCGGCATCCACGCGGAAGTCGAGGCGCGGCTCGGCGAGCGGAGGAGGAAGCTCCTGCTGCTCGTAGCTCCGCGGCGTCGCGCGGCGCACCTCGACGACGAGCTCCGAGGGTGGCGGCGCACCGTCGACGATGCGGCCGGCGGGTGCGGCCACGACGACCGTGATCGGGCGCTCTGCGCGGAACGACTGCATGGAGCCCGCGGGCGACTGCTCGCCGAAGAGGCGGATCGCGACCGCCCCAGCGGGGTCGAGGCCGCGCGAGCCCAGCTCGTGCGCGAGCAGGCTGCCGTCGCGGTTCGCGAGCGCGGAGCGGAGCACGGTGGCAGGCCCGTCCGCTCGCGCACCGATTGCCGCAGAGTCGTCGCGCCCGTCGGCGCCGAGCACCGAGACCTCCGCCGACTGGCTGCCCCGCGAGTCGACGACGGTCACGCGCTCGTCCGCCGCGAGAGCGAAAACCGTCGCACCCCCTGGGCGGACGAGATACGTCTCGACGAACGGGTCCTCCGGAAGCAGCGACCCCGGATCAGGGCCGGCGAGATGGTCATCTCACTAGGTGGCGGCGGGCGCCTTCGCCTCCATCTCGGCGGCCTCGGCCATGAGCTTCTCGGCGAGCTCCCGCTTTGCGTCCGCGTCGAGCTTCTTCACCTCGTTCTCGACCGCGCGGCGGTTGTACGACTGGTTCCAGTAGTCGAGCGCCTCGAACCCGAGGAGCACCGCCTTGCCGACGAACTGGCGGAGCACCTCGTTCGTCGGGCCCATGACCCAACCGGCCTTGGCGTCGCGCAGGTAGCGCTCGAGCTCCATGTCGCGCTTGTAGCCGGAGCCCCCGCACGCGTGCAGCATCTTGTCCACCGTGTGCGCGACGTTCTTCGCGGCGACGAACTTGATCTGCCAGGCCCAGTGCAGGTAGTCGGCGCGGGCGAGCTCGCCGACCGCGAGCACCTTGCGTGTTGTTGTCGGTCGCCTTGTCCATCGCCTGCGCGACCGAGTAGACGAACAGGCGCGCCGCGTTCGTGTCCATGACCGCCTCGCCGACGTAGTCCTGGATCGTCGGGTAGTCGGCGACGCGGAGCCCCACGTCGACGTGCCGCTTGCGCGTCGTGTGGCGCTTGGCGATGTCGATCGTCCCGAGCGCGATCCCGTTCCAGACGGAGGACGAGCCGATGAGGAACCACGGGTCGACCGACTCGTCGTTGGAGGCCGCGCCGTCGCCCTCGGGGCCGACGAGCTGGTCGGCCGGGACGTCGACATTCGGGACCTCGAGCGGCCCCGACTGGTTGCCGCGTAGCCCGAGCGCGTCCCAGAGCGAGGGCTGCGACTCGACGTCCTCGCCGTCGATTACGAAGACGGACAGATCGTCGTAGCCCGAGAAGTCGGGGCTGGTCGTCTGCACGACGTAGAAGTCGGCGAACCCGGCGGAGGTCGTCCATGACGCCTTCTTGCGCACCTTGTAGCCGCCGTTCGAGCGCTCGGCGCCCGACGAGATCGGGTACCAGAAGTGGGAGCCGGTCTCGGGGTCGGAGTACGAGAGCGTCCCGATCTTCCCGGAGTTCAGCGGCCGGATGTAACGCTCGACGAGCTCCGGCGTCGGGCGGAGCATGAGCGTGTTCACCGCGCCGATGTGCATCACGTAGCACATGGCCGTCGACGCACAGCCGTAGCGCGCGATGGTCTCGCACGTCATCGCGTAGGCGACGTGGTTCTCGCCGAGCCCGCCGTATTCCTCCGGGACGGTCAGGGCGAGGAATCCGTGCTCGCCGAGGAGCTCGAGGTTGCGGCGCGGGAAGAGGAGCTCGTCGTCCGAGCGCTTCGCGTTCGCGCGCATCTCCTTCTCGCAGAGCTCGATGAGCGTCGCGCGCAGCTCCTGCTGACGGTCGGTGAGGACCCAGTCGGGATCCCAGTCGTAGCCCAGGCCCCAGAACGGCTCGTCTCCCCACATCTTCTCGGACATGCTCACCTCCACCGGATTGGCGTTCTCGAGGCCATCGTAAGCCGCGCTACCCGCCGACCGCCACCTCCACCGTCACGTCGGGCGTCGCAACTGCGACGCTGCCGTAGAGCGGTCATCTGCCCTTGAAGCGGGTGACGAGCCGCTCGGCCTCGTCCCGGGTCACGCCCGCGAGCTGGAACGTGAGCCGGACGCGGTTGAAGACAGTGAGATCCGGGTGGACCGGATTCCCCGGCTCGATCTCGCCCGAGACGGCGACCTCGACCGTGCCGAGCGCGAGCTCCTCCTCGCGCGCGAACACCTGGACGAGCTCGACACCGCACGCCGCGATGCCTGTGAGGAAGTGCTCTGCCGGCGTGACCTCCTCGCCGGGGCAGCCGTTGTGGACGGGGCCGTCGACGACGAAGTGGTGCTCGCGGCAGTCGCAGAGGACGCGGCCGAAGACGTCGGTGGAGCGGGCCTCGACGGCGTACGTTCGCGTGGTCGTCACGACGTCCGCATCACAGCACACGACGTAGGCACGTTGCGCGATCGAGAACGTCGGCGGAGGGGAGAGAGCGCAAGTGACAACTTGTCACTAGGGTCAACTTCGGCCCGAGTGGGGGAATCGCGCCAAGTTACAAGTTGTCACAAGCGTGGTGGGCGGGCGCTTTCAGCCCCAGGGGATGGCGTCGAAGTCGAGCTCGGAGTCGCGCGGGAGCTCGTCGTCCAGCTCGTCGTAGTCGGCTGCATGGCGCGTGTACCAGCGCCCTGCGAGGCGAAGCCCGGTCGGGCGGTCGAGCGTGCCGGCGGCGATGCTGATCCGGTCTCCGTCCGCCGCCTGCCAGAAGAGGCTCGAGCCGCAGGCGCCGCAGAAAGCGCGTCTCGCATGGCGGTCGCTCGCGGGGCTGACGATCCAGACGAGCGTCTCGTCGGCGATGAGCTCGAGATCGTCCGGCCGCGCAGCCGCGAACGCGCCGACGTAGCCGCCCCAGCGTGCGCACTCCTCGCAGTGGCAGAGCACGACGTCGCGCAGCGGCCCGTGCACCTGGTACCTCACCGCACCGCACAGGCAGTGTCCGGTCGCACGCGGCCGAGCGGCATCCTCCACGAGGGCATCGTAGAATCGCCGGGTGCCGCTCGTCGCCGACCACATGACGCGGAGCCTCCTCTCCATCGACGCCGAGGCGACGCTGGGCGAGGCAGCGGCGAGGATGGCCGAGCGCGGTGTCGGAGCCGTGGTCATCCTCGAGGGCGAGACCATCGCAGCCATCCTCACCGAACGCGACGTGATGAAGGCGGTCGCGGCTGGCAAGGACGGCGGCGCCTCCGTGACGGAGTGGATGACGCGCCATCCCGACACGATCGAGCCCGAGGACACGACTGACCACGCGGCCTCGCTCATGATCCACGGCGGCTTCCGTCACCTCCCGGTGGTCGAGGACGGGAAGGTCGTCGGCATCGTCTCGATCCGCGATCTCGTGCGGGTCGCACTCGACGACCGCTCGCCGCGCGGCGTCTAGTCGTTGACGGACTGGAGCGGCCTCCTGGTCCCGCACGTGCGGGCGCTCGAGCCGCTCGACGTCGAGGCGACGGTCGGGGGAGTCCGGGCGCTCGCGGCTCACGAGGCGGCGGCGAAGCTGGACTGGAACGAGAACCTCTTCGGCCCGCTGCCCGGCGTCCTCGAGGAGGTGGGTCGGAGCCTCGTCGCGTCCTCCATGTACCCGATCGCGGCCTACGACGACTTCTGCGCCGAGGTGGCCCGCCACGCAGGCGTCGATCCCGGCATGGTCGCTCCGGGCCACGGATTGCAGGCGCTCGTCGGAACCGTCGCGAGCGTCCTGCTCCGGCCCGGCGACGGCGTTGTGATCCCCGACGTGAGCTTCTACCTCTACGCGCTCGCTTCGTCCGCCCGCGGGGCGACCGTCCGGCGCTCGCCGATGCACGGGTACGCGATCGACCTCCAGGCGCTGGCCGCGACGGCGCGCGACACGCGGGCCCGGGTCGCCTGGATCTGCGACCCGAACAACCCGACCGCGACGACGCTGTCGGCGCCCGAGTGGGAGGCGTTCCTCGACGCGCTCCCCGACGGCTGCGTCGCGGTCGTCGACGAGGCGTACGGCGACTTCCTGCCGCCCGAGTCGCGGCTCCCGCGCGAGCGAGACGTCAGGGAGGGCCGGCCGGTGATCCTCCTGCGCAGCTTCTCGAAGCTGTACGGACTGGCGGGGCTGCGGCTCGGCTACGCGATCGCCGACCCGGCCGTCGTGCGTTGCCTCGCGGTCGTCGACGAGCCGTTCAACGTGAACTGCGCCGCTCTCGCGGCAGGCGGCGCGTCGCTGCGGGCGGTCGAGGCTGCGGCCGAGCGCCGGCGCGAGGTGGCCGACGCTCGGGCGTACCTCGCCGCCGGCCTACGCGACGCAGGCGCCGAGCCGCTTCCGTCGGAGGTCGGTTTCGTGCTCGCGCGGGTCGACGTGGACGACGTGGCTCTCACGCAAGCCCTCGCCGAACAGGGCGTGCTCGTGCGGGCCGGCTCGAACGTCGGCCTTCCGGGACACGTCCGGGTGGCGGTCGGCCCCCGCCCCGTGATGCAGCGCGCGGTCGCGGCGTTCGTGGAGACGCGCTCCTCTCTCGTCGGCTGACCGCCGCTCGCAGCCGCTCTCGGGATATCGTCGAGCGGTGCCCGGTACCGGCTCGCTGACGCTCTGGAACGCCCGTCTGTGGACTGCGGGCGGCACGGACCCCCGGGTCCGCGTCGCTGTCGTCGTCGAAGACGGTGTGATCGGGGGCGTGTCCGACTGCGGGGGAGCCTGCGCCGGCGGGCGCCGTCGACGTCGACGGACGGACGGTCATGCCGGGTCTGATCGACGCCCACAACCACGTCACGAGCGACGTCTCGCGGAGCCCCGGTTTCGGGCCGCCCGACCCGCTGCACGGGGAGAGCCCGCGGCCGCGCGAGCTCGGCTACTTCGTGCTGGCCAACGCCGCGGCCGCCTTCCTGCGCGGCGGGATCACGTCCGTGCGGGACGTCGGCAGCTACGACGACGAGGCCCTCGTCCTCGGCCGGGCCTTCGAGCTCGGACTGCTCGACGGGCCGCGCCTGGAGAGCTGCGGCCGAATCATCTCCGCGACCGCCCCCGGCGGCCCGATCTTCGGGACGATGTACCGAGAGGCGGACGGGCCGTGGGAGATGCGGAAGGCCGTCCGCGAGCAGGTCCGACGGGGCGCCGGCTTCGTCAAGGTCATGGCGACGGGCGCCCGCTCGGTCGCGCGCGAGGATCCCGAGCCGGCGCAGATGACGCGGGAGGAACTTCGCGCGATCGTCGACGAGGCACACCGGCTGGGGTTCCGCGTGGCAGCCCACGCCGAGGGGCTCGAGGGGACGAGGATGGCGGTCGAGGAGAATGTCGACACCGTGGAGCACGGGCTCGCGCTCCATCGCGATCCGGCGCTGCTCGAGCAGATGGCCGCGCGCGGCATCGTGCTCGTCCCGACCCTGACCACGTTCCACGACCTGGCCGAGCGCTTCGCGCCCGACTTCGTCCCCGCGCTCGTCGACCAGGCGGAGCGTCAGCTCGAGGAGGCGTACCTGACACTGGTGGCGGCTCGGGACGCGGGCGTGACGCTGGCGATGGGCTTCGACAGCGGACCGCCGGGTGCGAGCGCCGCGGAGCTCGTCAGGATGGTCGACGGCGGGCTTACCTCCGCGGAGGGGCTCGCCGCGGCGACCGCCGGTTCCGCGGCGGCGCTCGGCAGCGACGACGTCGGAGAAGTCGAGCCGGGCCGGAGAGCGGACCTGCTCGTCGTCGACGGCGACCCGACCTCGGACGTGCGCGTCCTCGCGGACTGGGGTCGGATCTGGCTCGTGCTGCGGGACGGGCGGCCGGTGGCAGGCACCGTGCTCGAGGCGGAGACGCCGGTGCCCGCGCTCCCGCTCTCGCTCGCGCCGGGACGGGACGGCCGCGTCGCCGCGTCGCCGTGCCTGGCGCTCCTGGCCGGTGTCGAGGCTCGTGCGCGGTGGACGGCATGACGCGCGTCCTCGCGCTCGCAGCGACGGCGCTCGCGCTCGTGGCCGCGACGATCCAGCCGTCGGCCGCTTCGCGCGTCCCGCCGTTCCACGCCTCCATTCGTCCCTTGTCCGGCGAGCAACGAGCGCTGCTCGCCGCGCGGGTCTGGCATCGCGGCTGTCCGGTCGAGCTGAGCGATCTTCGCGTCCTCGGCGTCGTGCACGTCGGCTTCGACGGGCGCGCTCATACCGGCCAGCTCGTGGTCGACCGGGACGTGGCGAAGCCGCTCGTGAGCGTCTTCCGGCAGCTCTACGCGCTGCGCTTCCCGATCCGGCACATGCGTCTGCACGACTTCTACGCCGGGCCGAGCGCGTACCCCACGGACCTGGACGTCACCGCCTCGTTCGAGTGCCGACAGGCCGTGCCGTCGCCGTGCACGGGCGGGACCGCCAACGGGCACTGGTCGAACCACGCGTACGGGCACGCGATCGACCTGAACCCGCGCGAGAACCCCTACGTCGGCTGCGGCGCCACGCGCGACCCGAACGGGCGGAAGTACCTGGACCGCACGCGCCTTCGCCAGGGGATGGTCACGCCGGCGGTCGTGCGGGCTTTCGCCTCGATCGGATGGGGCTGGGGCGGGTCGTGGTCAGGCTCGACGAAGGACTACATGCACTTCTCGACCAACGGCCACTGAGGCCGCTAGCCCACGATCCGGTCGAGCCAGCGCTCGAACAGCGCGCGGCCCGCAGAGCGCATGCCGTCGGCTTCACGCTCGATCGCGGCGAGAAATTCCGGAGCCCCCTGGGCGCCGAGCGTCCGCTCGAGCGATGCGACGTACGCGGGGATCTCCGCCCACTCCCGCGCCATCTCGGGCGACACCTCGAGGTGGAACTGTAGGCCGTACGCCCGCTCGAAGCGGAACGCCTGGTTCGTGTAGGCCGGAGAGCTCGCGAGGAGCACGGCACCTTCGGGAAGGTCGAACGTGTCACCGTGCCACTGGAGCGCGACGAGATCGTGAGGCGCGTCGGCGAAGACGGGATCCGACCTCGCCGCGCCCGTCAGGCTGACGGGCAGCAGCCCGACCTCCGGCTCCGGGCCGGGGAACACGCGCGCGCCCAGCGACGCTGCGAGGAGCTGGACGCCCAGGCAGACGCCCCAGTACGGCGTGCCTGCGTGAACGGCTTCGCCGATCGCGCGCTTCTCCTCGGTGAGCCACGGCAGCTCGGCCTCGTCGGTGACCGCCATGGGGCCGCCCATCGCGACGATCGCGTCGAACTCGCGCCAGTCGGGGAGCGGCTCGCCCTCGTCGAGCTCGACGCGCTGCAGTGCTGCTCCCCGCTCGCGGAGGACGTCCTCGAAGACGCCGGGCGGCTCGCAGGCGATGTGCTGGAGGACGAGGACACGCATCGGCGCGACACTAGCCTGGAAGGCGGCGAGCTGCGCAACGGCAAAATGCGAAACCCCCGCACCGGCGGGGGTTTCGACACTCGGTGCGGGCCGGCGGCATGGCCGGCAGGCTCGTGGCTACGACCAGAACTCGTCCCAGTTCGCGAGGTCGTAGAAGTGCTCGCGACCGGAGACCATCCGGCCGCTCTCGAGCTCGAAGACGATGCAGCAGTCGGTGTCGAGCCGCTTGCCGCCCCGCTCGGCGCTCGAGTGGTGCAGGCCGACGACGCGTCCGTCAGGGCTCGTGAACACCTGTCTCAGCTCGGCCACGAAGGTACCGTCCGTGTCGGCTCCGTACCGGCCTAACTGGGCGAAGACGGCGTCACGGCCCTGGTAGTGACCGGCGATCGGGCTCCGCCCGGGCGTGTGCCACGACGCGTTCTCGTCCACGATCTCCGCGAGCGTGGCCAGGTCGGCCCGGTTGAAGGCCTCGTACCCGCGCCGCACGAGCTCGGCGTTCTCGACTGCTCCCATGCGTCCCTCCTCGTGCTCGGGCCGCGCTACGCCTCGTACTGGCCGTCGAGGGACAGCACCTGGGGCCGGCTCTTGTGTCCCGCCTCTTTCATGATCCCGGGGACTTCGGGGTCGGAGGCGAAGTTCTGCCATCCGGCCGTATCCCAGTCGAAGATCGCCCAGACGCGATCCTCCTCGTTCGGGTCGCGGAAGACGCGCGCGCCCTTGGACCCGTGCTGCTTGCGCTTCTCGGCGCCCGTGGTGGAGAAGATCTCCACGAAGCGGTCGTAGTCCTCGACCGTCGTCGTTGCCAGGATCATCTCGTCCCTCCTCTGTCGTCTCGGCGCCGCCACTCGACGCCGATGGTGAGGTGAGTGTGCGCCGCTGACGCCCCGACGGCATCGGGCGAACGCCCTATGTGCGCTAGGCGGCGCCGACGAGATCGTGCTCGAACGCCCAGACGGTCGCCGCGGCTCGGCTCCGTACCCCCGCCTTCTCGTAGACGTGCTGGACGTGGTGGCCCACGGTCTTGGCGGAGATGCCGAGCTGGTCGGCGATCTGGCTGTTGGAGCTGCCGCGCACGAGCACGAGGAGGACTTCGAGCTCGCGCTCTGTCAGTCCCGCGGGCAGCACACGCGGTCGCTCCCGCACGCGATGGCCTGCGGCGGCGAGCACGGCGTCGACCGCTTCCCGGTCGAGCCGTCCCGCTTCGGCCTCCACGAGCAACTCCGCCTCGGCCGCCGGCGCGGCGAGGGCCGGCCTGTGCGGCCGCGCCTCGCGCATGGCTCCGTAGCAGTCGGCGGCGGCGAGGATGCGGACCGTCTGATCGAGCTCGGCCGCGCGGGTACCGCGGTGGTAACCCGAGCCGTCCAGCCGTTCGTGGTGTGACCCGGCCAGCATCCCGATCGGAGCGAGCGCGGGCGACTGGGCGAAGGCGCGCTCGGTGAAGTGCGGATGGAGGCGCACGCGCTCCCACTCACCGAACCCGAGAGGGCCTGGCTTTTCCCAGATCGCGTTCGACACGCCGATCCGGCCGAGGTCGTGCGCGAGCGCGGCGCGCCGGAGGCGCGTGACGGAGTCGGCCGGGAGTCCGAGGCGCCACGCGGCGGCCTCGGCGAGCTCGGCCACACCGGTCGAGTGCTCGCGAAGCCACGGCGACTTGAGATCGGTGAGGGCGGCGATGGCCGTGAACGCTGCGTCGACCCGCTTGCCTGCGATCCAGATCTTCGGGAACGGCTCGACCTCCACGGCCTGCTCCCACATCCGTGCCTCGTCCAGGTCGGCGAGGAGTTCGTCGAAGCTCAGGAGGGCGAGCTCGGCGAGCCGCGGCTCGTACGCCTCTCCTGCTCGATGCTCCACGACGGCCCGAGCCTCGTCGGGGCCGGCGGCGGAGAGGAAGAGCGAGATGTCTCTCGCCACGTGCAGCAGCCGCATCGGCAGCGGGATCGCGTCGCCGCGGGCGTCCGGGAATCCCCGTCCGTCCCAGCGCGCGAAGACGAACTCGAGCGCATCCTGGATGCTCGCTCCGAGGTCGAGCCACCCGGCGAAGCGCTGCGCGACCTCGCACATCGCCGCGAACGCGTCACGGGCCCTCGGCCCCGCGTTGGCGATGGCATCCTCGATCATGGCGGCGCGGACCTCCGGCGCGCGGTCGGATCCGACGTGGGCGCGGTAGAAGGCCAGGACCTCCGCGGGGCTGGTCGTGTCGATGAGGAAGAACGCGGCCCTGTGCGCGATGTCGTCGCCGTAGAGCTGTGCCGCTTCGTGGCCGTTCGACGTGCACCCGGAGGCATGGAGGAGCGCGACGTAGTAGGTGTCGCCGAGCTCCTGCGTCGATGCGCCCGCCAGCTCGCCCAGACGGACCGCGAGCACCGCGGTCCGCAACGCGTGCTCGAGCGGCTGGCCGGTCCCGAGGTCGGTCGCGAGTGAGAGGGCGCCGACGACCTCGGCCGCTCGGATCGGCTTCTCGGTCGACGACGGTCCCGCTGTGAGCGCTCCGGGAGTTCCGGCCGCCATGACGCGATCCTACGACCGATTCCTCGGACTCAGTGCCCGGCGGGCTTCTCCCAGCCCTCGAGGACGGATGGGGAGTAGTCCGTGCCGACCGTCTTCGAGCCGTCGACCCAGGGGCCGAGCTCCGGCTGGGGGAACTTCGTGTGCTCGGCCTTGAGCTGGATCCCGTACGAGTTGCCGCTCGTCAGGTGCTTCACGAGGACCTTGCGGGCGAGCTCGTCCTCGCGGCCTTCCGGGATCGGGAAGTAGATCTTCAGGAACGCGTTCGAGTAGCGGTCGAACACGGCCGGGACGCCGTCCTCCTCGAGGAGCGCGACGTCCTCGAGCCAGTTCAGGTCCTCGCCGGGAGTCGCGGCGTCCAGGTCGACGTCCTCCACGAGCGACACGTCCTCCTGGTACGGGAAACGCTTGCCCGCGAGGAACTCGGCGTCGAGCGACTTGATCTTCTCGGGCTCGGCGTAGGCGAGCTCGTGCGAGTGCGGCTGGTCGCTCATGAGCGAGTCTCCTGCTCATGAGCGGGGAGGGGTGTGGGGAACCCGAGCGCCTTGCGCCCAAGGAGGGGGCTCGCGGGGGAACCATTGGTTCCCCCGCGCAAGAAACGGGAGGTTCCCCACGCTCTCGGGAAGAAGGGGGCACGCGGGAGGAAACATGTTCCGTTCGCCGTTCCGGCGAACGCGAGCCGAAGGCGAGCGTTGGTCATGCGTCGACCGAGTGCAGGTCCGTGACCCGGGCGGTCGGGTTGGCGACGAGCTCCTCCTCGGCCTTGATCGCGAGCAGCCGCTGCACCTCGGCGAGGATCTCGCGCTCGGTCTGGCCGACGGTGTAGGTCGTGCCCGCGAGCGGAACGCGCGCCATCGCCGATGCCTCGACCGTGAGCGCCGCCAGGTCCTCGGGCTCCAGCGAGTGCACGTTCGTCTTGCCGCACGCCCGCGCGAGCATCTGCAGCTCCATGGTCATCGCCGTGAGGAAGTTGTAGACCCTCTCCGAGGCCTCCTCGACCACGAGCCGCTTGCGAAGCTCCGGATCCTGCGTCGTGATCCCGACGGGGCAGCGCCCCGTGTGGCAGTGGTAGCACTGGCCGGCCGGGACGCCGACGGTGCCCTCGTAGTCCGTGACCCCGGGGATCTCCTTGTTGCAGTTCAGCGCCATGAGCGCCGAGTGGCCGATCGCGACGGCCTTCGCGCCGAGCGCGAGGCACTTCGCGACATCGGCGCCGTTGCGGATCCCGCCCGCGACGACGAGGTCGATCTCGTCCGCGAGGCCGACGTCCTCGAGCGCGCGCCGCGCCTCGGGGATGGCTGCCATGAGCGGGATTCCCGTCTCCTCGGTCGCGATGTGCGGTCCCGCGCCCGTCGAGCCTTCGGCGCCGTCCAGGTAGATGATGTCGGGGCCGCACTTGGCCGCCATGCGCACGTCGTCGTAGACACGCGCAGCGCCGAGCTTGAGCTGGATCGGGATGCGGTAGTCGGTCGCCTCGCGGATCTCCTGCACCTTCAGCGAGAGGTCGTCGGGGCCGAGCCAGTCGGGATGCCGCGCCGGCGAGCGCTGGTCGATGCCCGCCGGAAGCGAGCGCATCTCTGCCACCTGCTCCGTGACCTTCTGTCCCATGAGGTGGCCGCCGAGGCCGACCTTGCAGCCCTGCCCGATGAAGAACTCGCAGGCGTCGGCGAGCATCAGGTGGTGCGGGTTGAACCCGTACCGCGACTGGATGCACTGGTAGTACCACTTCGTCGAGTAGTCGCGCTCCGGCGGGATCATCCCGCCCTCCCCCGAGCAGGTCGCCGTGCCGGCCATGGACGCGCCCTTCGCGAGCGCCATCTTCGCCTCCAGCGAGAGCGCCCCGAACGACATGCCCGTGATGTAGATCGGGATGTCGAGTGAGAGCGGGTTCTTCGCGAAGCGCGCGCCGAGCACCGTCGTCGTGTCGCACTTCTCGCGGTAGCCCTCGATGACGAAGCGGGTGAGCGTGCCGGGCAGGAACACGAGCTCGTCCCAGTGCGGCATCGGCTTGAAGATCGAGAAGCCGCGCATGCGGTAGCGGCCGAGCTCGGCCTTGACGTGGATGTCGTTGATCACCTCGGTCGTGAAGATGCGGCTGCGTCCGAGGACGTCCTTCTGCGACGGGCCGTTCTCGTTCGTCATGACGCGTGTCCTTCGTCGAGGGCGAGGCATGCCTCGCCCCTACGCCGAAGGCCGTAGGGGCCGGGCATACGGGGTCCGCGCGCGGCGCCACGCCGAAGGCCGTAGGGGCCGGGCATGCCCGGCCCACGCCTGGTCTGTCGCACGGGCATCAGATCACGAGCTTCTTCTCGGAGGGCTCGAGCGAGTCGTAGTTGTAGAGCACCTTCCCGCAGACGAACTTCTGGAACTCGGGCGGCGAGCCGAGCCCGTAGATCCGGAACTTGCGCTCGATCAACTCCGTGTCGGCGTCCGTCCACTCGCCGGGGACGCAGTCGATGCCGAGCGACTTGACCTTCCCGGCGACGTAGATCGTCCCGTCGTACATCGAGTCCCCGAGCCCCGCGCCCGCGTCGCCGCAGATGATCTGGCGGCCGCGCTGCATCATGAAGGCCGTCATCGAGCCGACCGAGCCCTGGATGAGGATCGTGCCGCCCTTCTGGTCGATCCCCGTTCGCGCGCCCACGCGGCCCTTGACCACGAGGTCGCCGCCGCGCATCGCCGCGCCCGTCAGCGAGCCGCCGTTCCCGTCGACGACGACGACGCCCGACATCATGTTCTCGCACGCCGACCAGCCGACTCTGCCGGTGATGTGGATCTCCGGTCCGTCGATGAGCCCGCAGGCGAAGTAGCCGAGCGAGCCGTCGAACGTGATCCTGCAGCGGCGCAGGATGCCGACGCCGAGCGAATGGCGTCCCTGCGGGTTCTGGACGACGACCTCGTCGACGCCTTCTTCGTAGAGGAGGCGGCGGAGCTCGAGGTTGATCGTCCGCGTCGTCAGCTCGCGGGCGTCGAACGTCGCGACCCCGTCTTCGACGACGGCCGTGTGTGGCGCGTCCGCGACGGGCTCGGCGAGCCCGCGCGCGTCGTAGGTGATCCGCTTCTCGCCTACCGCTGCCATACGAGCACTTCTCTTTCGTAGGGGTCGTAGGTGTCGATCTCGTGGTCGACGATCGCGCGGATCGCGATCTCCTCGGAGGCGAGCGCGACGAGCTCGTCCGACTCGTAGAGGACGAGCGGCTTGGCGGCGAGCTCGTCCTTCGCGACGCCGAGCTCGTCCTCCGTCACCGCGATGTACGTGAACACGCCGTCGAGCTCGTCGAGCGAGCGGTGCATCGCCTCCTCGAGCGACGCGCCCTTCGTCATCTCCTCGGCGAGGTACACGGCGATGATCTCCGAGTCGCATTCGGACATGAACCGTCGGCCCGCGCGCTCGAGGCGGCGTCGCCACATGAAGTAGTTCGTCAGCTGGCCGTTGTGGACGACCGCGACGTCCGAGTACGGGTACGCCCAGTACGGGTGCGCGCCCGCGATGTCGACCTCCGACTCGGTCGCCATCCGCACGTGGCCGATCGCATGCGTGCCCGAGAAGCTCGCGAGCCCGTACTGCTCGTGGACGGACTCGGCGTCGCCGAGGTCCTTCACGATCTCGAGCGAGCGCCCGAGCGAGAGCACCTCGGCGTCGGGGATGTCCTCGACGAAGTCGGCGAGGAGTTTCAGGTCGCCGTCGTACTGGAACGAGACCCGGAACGCGTACGGCGTCTCCTCGTCGACGTCGAGATTCCGCCCGCCGAGCGAGCCGAGCCGGGACTCGACCTCGGTGCGGTGCCGGCGGAGCCGGTCCTCGAAGTCGAAGTCACGCGGCGTGTTCGCGTCCGCGAGCTTGTAGCGCATGACGAGGTTGCCGTTCTCGGGGTTGCCGTACAGCGCGTAGCCCGTGGAGTCCGGCCCGCGGTGCTTCATCGACTGGAGCATCCGCGTCATCTCGTCGCCGATGGCGTGCTCCGACCCGTCCCGGTAGATGATTCCAGCTATCCCGCACATGTCAGCGCGCGTTCGCGCCGGAGGGCGAGGCACGCCTCGCCCCGACGGGCGCCCGTAGGGGCGACCCATGGGTCGCCCTCGTCCCTGCTCTACGGAAGAACATCGAGGTATTCCTGCACGTCCCAGTCGCTCACGGTCGCACAGTACCTCTCCCACTCGTCCCGCTTGTAGTGCATGAAGACGGTGTACATCTCGCCCGGCAGCGCGCTGCGCACGACGTCGTCCGCCTCGAGCTCGCCGAGCGCCTCGCCGAGCGTCATCGGGACACGCTTGACGTCCTTTCCGGCCTCGATCGCCTCGTAGATGTTCCCCTCCTCCGGTGCGCCCGGGTCGACCTTGCGCTGGATGCCGTCGTCCATGACCTTGATGAGGCCGGCGAGCGCCAGGTAGGGATTCACGGCGGAGTCGACCGAGCGGTACTCGAACCGGTCGGGCGAGGAGATGCGCAGCGCGGTCGTGCGGTTCTGGTACCCCCAGTCGGCGAACACGGGCGCCCAGAACCCCGTCTCCCAGAAGCGGCGGTACGAGTTCACCGTCGAGGCCGTCACGCACGTGAGCGCGCGCAGGTGCTCGAGGATGCCGCCGACGGCGTTGAGCCCGAGCTGGCTCGGCATGTGCACGTCGTCGCCGTCGGGCAGGAAGACATTCTCGTCGCCTTTCCAGAGCGAGATGTTCGTGTGGCAGCCGTTCGCCGACACGCCCATGAACGGCTTCGGCATGAAGCACGGGAAGGCGCCCTCCTCGCGGCCGACCTGCTTCGCGATCTGACGGAACGTGGAGAGGTTGTCGGCGGTGCGCTCCGCGCGGTCGAACCCGAAGTTGAGCTCGATCTGGCCGGGCGCGTCCTCGTGGTCGCCCTGGATCATGTCGAGGCCGAGCTTCTGCCCGTACTCGACCATCTTGTGGATGATCGGCTGGAGCTCGGAGAACTGGTCGATGTGGTAGCAGTAGGGCTTCGTCTTCCCCTCGACGGACGGGGTGCCGTCGGGGTTCAAGCGGAGCCACATCATCTCGGGCTCCATCCCCGCACGCAGGTGCATCCCGGTCCGCTCCTCGAACTCCTCCTGGATCCGCCGCAGGTTGCCGCGGCAGTCGGAGGTGAGGAACGCTCCCGGTCCGTCCCGGTCCTCGCGGTTGCGGAAGCACGTGCACCAGACTCGGGCGACGCGGTTGTCCCACGGCAGCACCTCGAAGGTCTCGGGCTCCGGGACGCCGACGAGCTCCCACGCCTCGGGGCCGTAGCCGATGTAGTCGCCGTGGCGATCTGTGAAGAGGTTCGCGGTCGAGCCGTAGACGAGCTGGAAGCCCTTCTGCGCGATCGTCTCCCAGTGCGGCGACGGGACGCCCTTGCCCATGATGCGGCCCGTGACCGAGATGAACTGGTAGTAGACGTAGGTGACGCCCTCGGCGTCGATCTTCTTCCGGACGTCCTTGACGCGCTCGGCACGCCCCTCCGCCTCGACGAAGCGCTCCAGGTCGGTCGCCACCTGACTCCTCCTTTTCAGCTCCCGCGTTGTCGTGCGGCAGCGTAATGGAGTCACGAAAGCCGGGCACGCTCGGCGGTCGTAGCGATCGCGGCCTCGAAAAGGCCGCGCTTCAGGGCTGTTCGCGCGAACCGGAATTCGCGTTCGCGAATTCCGGTTCGCGCAAGATTCAGTGCACCAGCAAGACGTCGCAGCCCGCGTGCTCGGCGACGTCGTCGCTGACGCCTCCGAAGAACCGCGAGTGATGGCTCATCCCGACGACCACGAGATCGGCGCCGCGCTCGTCGGCGAGGCCGACGATCGCGTCGGCGGCGTCTCCGAGTCCACTCGCGGCTTCCGCCTGCACCCCGCGTTCCGTGAGCGTCGAGGCCGCGGCCTGCGCCAGCTCGCGATGGCGTTCCGGCGGGTCGGCGGGGTCGTACGGCCCGGCGCCGCGGCTCGATGCGACGGCGACCGGCGCAGCGCTCGCGACGATCACGCGCGCACCGAGTGCCTTCGCCAGCTCGGCGGTGCGCTCCAGCGCTCGGCCGGCTTCGGGCGAATCGTCGTAACCCAGGACGATCGTGTTCATTTCACACCTCCTGCCAGCCAATGCCCCCATCCAGCGACGGGCAAACGGGCGGCGAACCAGAGGCTTGATGCGAAATTCACGCATACCGGCTGACGGCCACGACCCGGCGCCGGATCGCCACCGGCGCGCCTCGCACAGGCCCCAAGCCTGCACGAGGCGTACCGGCGACGCCCGGCTTGGTCGTGGCCGCCCCCGCTGGTGCGCCAATTTCGAATCAAGCCTCTAGGCTCTTCTCTCGATGAGCGAGCCGAGAACCGACTATCTCACCGCCGAGCAGCGCGCGGCCCT
The DNA here is from genome assembly GCA_963831285.1 of uncultured Gaiellaceae bacterium. GTDB lineage: Bacteria > Actinomycetota > Thermoleophilia > Gaiellales > Gaiellaceae > GMQP-bins7. The sequence continues at coordinate 310,235 of CAWHPO010000013.1, forward strand.
CGAGGCGGAGCTCGCCGAGCTCGAAGGCCCACGCAGGAAGGCCGCTGTGCAGGCGATCAAGACGGCGCGGGAGTTCGGCGACCTGTCCGAGAACTTCGAGTACCACGCGGCCAAGAACGAGCAGGGCTTGCTCGAAGCCCGCATCCGGGCGCTCCGCGAGCGGCTGCGGAACGCCGTGACCGTCGAGCACGACACGGACGAGCACGTGGGCGTCGGCTCGGTCGTCGAGATCGAGGACGAGGAGGGCGATCCCCTCGAGGTCGAGATCTCCGCGGTCGGCGGCGTCTCGCCCGACTCGCCGCTCGGGACGGCGCTGCTCGGCGCGGGCGTCGGCGACGTGGTCGAGGTGCAGGCGCCGAGCGGCTCGTGGAAGGCGCGCGTGCTCACGATCCGCCGAACCTAGGCGGGCGGCTACAGCCGACGCATCGCGTCGCCCACCGAGATCCGGCCGGGCACGACCACGCGGGCGTTCGCGCCGCGTAGCCTCAGGACCCGCCCTTCGGGCGAGTTGACGAACCTGAGCGCGTCGCTGCCGAAGCGGGCCGAGAACTTCGCGCAGCCCGTGTGGGGTTCCTCGGAGATCTCGACCACGACCTCGTCGCCGATCGCGAGCCGGCTGCCCGCCGGCAGACGCTCCCGGTCGAGCCCCATGTCGACGAGCAGGTTGTCGCCGGAGAGCGGCCAGCGCTCCGGTTCGGCGACCAGGCCGAGCATGGCGGTGGACATGAGCGTCAGCTGGTTGTGGCGGTCGGGGGTCGCGTCGTCGTGCCTGCGCGCGCTCGCGTGCCAGCGGTCGCCGACGAGCCCGCCCTCGAGCGTGACCTCGCCCGTCTCGGGTGTCGTCCGCTCGCCCGCGGACGGCCGCGCGACGATGAGCGCGAGCGTGCCCTCACTCGGGTCGAGCCCACGCAGGTCGTCCCAGTGCGCCTCGAGCGCGTCGCGGGTCGCGTTCGGGGTGCTCATCGCGGGAGATGGTGCCTGCGGTAGTCGACGAACGCGAACCGGGTGCCGTCCTCGGCGACGTGCGGCTGACGCGACCTCTCGTCGAAGTCGGCCGGGTCGAACTCGGGGAAGAACGCGTCGCCCTCGACTTCGAGGTCGATCTCGGTCAGGAGCAGCTCGTCGGCGAGCGGCAGGGCCTGGCCGTAGATCTGGCCGCCGCCGATCACGAACACACGCGCTTCCTCGGCGGCGCGGGCGAGGGCGAGGGCGTCGTCGAGCGAGCCGGCGCGCTCCGCACCGTCGGCCTGCCAGGCGGGATCCCGGGTGACGACGATGTTCCGCCGGCCGGGGAGCGGCCGGAACCGCTCCGGCAACGAGTCCCACGTCTTCCGGCCCATGACCACGGCATGCCCGGTCGTGAGCGACTTGAAGCGGGCGAGGTCCTCCGCGAGGTGCCACGGCACGCCTCCGTCCCGGCCGATCACACCGCCGCTTGCGACCGCGGCGACGAGCGCGATCGTCACACGGCGACCGGGGCGCGGATCGCCGGGTGGTGCTCGTACCCGACGACCTCGAAGTCCTCGTACGCATAGTCGAAGATCGACGCCGGACGCCGTACGAGCCGCAGGGTCGGATAGGGGAAGGGCTCGCGTCCGAGCAGCGTCTCGACCTGCTCGCGGTGGTTGTCGTAGACGTGGCAGTCGCCGCCCGTCCACACGAGGTCGCCGACCTCGAGGTCGCACTGCTGCGCGAGCATGTGCGTCAGCAGCGCGTAGCTCGCGATGTTGAACGGGACGCCCAGGAAGACGTCCGCGCTGCGCTGGTAGAGCTGGCACGAGAGCCGCTCGCCGCCGGCGACGTGGAACTGGAAGAACGCGTGGCACGGGGCGAGCGCCATGCGCGGGAGGTCGGCGACGTTCCACGCGCTGACGATGATCCGTCCGCGAGTCGGGCTCCTCGCGCAGCAGGCGGACGACCTCGGCGATCTGGTCGACGTGGCGCCCCTCGGGCGTCGGCCAGCTCCGCCACTGCACGCCGTACACAGGCCCGAGCTCACCGTCCTCGTCGGCCCATTCGTCCCAGATGGTGACGCCGTGCTCCTGCAGCCAGCGCACGTTCGAGTCGCCGCGCAGGAACCAGAGGAGCTCGTAGGCCACCGACCGGAAGTGCACCTTCTTCGTCGTGACGAGCGGAAAGCCGTCGCTCAGGTCGAAGCGCATCTGGTACCCGAACGCGCTCGTCGTCCCCGTGCCCGTCCGGTCCCGCTTCGGCGCGCCGGCCGCGAGCACGTGCCGGACGAGGTCCTCGTACTGCGCCATGCTCCGACGATAGCGCCAGGCCCGGCGACCGCTACGTGGTCAGCACCGGGGTCGTCGTGCCCTCCACCACGACGACCCAGCCGTCGAAGTCGTCGAAGCGGTAGGGGGCGTTGAGCGGAACGGAGGCGCTTCCCTCCGGGTTCGTGACGAAGCTGCCGCAGAGGGCTGCGAGCTTGCCGTTCCTCGTCAGCCACAGCTCGAAGGGCCTTCCGCTCGGGCGTGGAGCGAGCCCGGCCACCGTCATCTTCATCGGCCAGTTTCCGGCGGCGTCGTCCTCGAACACCGTGAGCGAGGCCGACGAGCCCGGCGCCGTTTGCGTCCCCTCCAGCGCGACGACGAAGTCGACCGAACGCCCGGCCGTGTGGTTGCCGACGGCCGCGCCGACCGCGAACGCCGCGACGGCCAGCGCGGCCGCGATGGCGACCAGCGCACCGCGCCGACGCCGCGGGCGGAACGGGATGACTCGCGCCGCCGGCTCGGGGGGCGGCCCGGCTGCGACGAGCAGCTCGTGGACCCGCTCGAGTCTCGCCCGCTCGGTCGGATCGAGTTCGCCGCCGACGAGATCGTCGAAGTCGGGTGTCATCGAAGCTCCTCGTCGAGCGCGTCCGCGAGTCGTGCGAGCGCGCTCCGCGTCCGCGTCTTGACGGTGCCGAGCGGGATCTCGAGGCGCTCGGCGATCTCGCTCTGCGACAGCCCGCTCCAGTACGCGAGCTCGATGACGGGCCGCTCGTGGCTCGGCAGGACCTCGAGCGCCCGGTGGACGCGCCACGCCGTCCACGAGGACTCGGCCTCGTCGGCGGGATCCGGCTCGCGGCCAGGCCCGTCGACGAGCTCGGCGACGGGCTCCGGCGTACGTCGCAGCCCGTCCGTTATGGCGTTGCGGGCGACCGCGTACAGCCACGCGCCGCCACGCCCTCGATCCGGGTTGTACGTCCGCGCCGAGCGCCAGATGGCGACGAAGGCGTCCTGGGTCGCGTCCTCCGCGCGGCCGCGGTCGCCGAGGCGCCTCAAGGCGAGCCCGAGAACGGCGCGCGCGTACCGTCCGTGCAGCTCCTCGAAGGCGCCGCGATCGCCGCGTGCGATGCGCACGATGAGCTGGCCGTCCGTGGGCTGCGACACCGCCACGGGCTGCATCATGGCCGGTCTCGGCCTCCGCGAAACGGTCGGGAGCGCGATGCAGGTCGACATGTGCAGTAGTGGTACGCGCCCACGGGCCGGGCGGATTGCGCGCTACCTGTCCTCGATGCTGCGCACCACGGTCGCGGGGACGCCGACGGCGACGACGTCCGCGGGCAGGTCACGGGTGACGACGGCGCCTGCCCCGACGACCGTGTTGTCGCCGATCGTGACGCCGGGGCACACGATCGCTCCGCCGCCGAGCCAGACGTTGTCGCCGAGCGTGATCGGCGTGCCGTACTCCCAGCCGTCCCGCCGTGGAGCGGGGTCGATCGGATGGGCGGCGGTCAGGAGCTGGACGCGCGTCGCGATCTGGCACGCGGCGCCGATGCGGATCGGCGCGACGTCGAGCATGACGCAGTCGTAGTTGACGAAGGTCCGCGCGCCGATCTCGATGTGCTGGCCGTAGTCGCAGCGGAACGGTGGCTTCACGACGACCCCCTCCCCGACGCTGCCGAGGAGCTCGCGCAGCAGCCGCCGGCGTTCCTCCTCGTCCGCGTGGGAGGTCGCGTTGTAGCGCTCGAGGAGCGCCTGGGCGCGGGCGTGGTCGGCGGCGAGCTCCGGGTCGTCTGCCAGGTAGAGCTCGCCGCGCAGCATCCGCTCCTTCATCCGCACCGACGAGGGCTGCGGGGTCTGACCCCCTCCAGCCAACGCCGGGCCCAGGCTGCGACGCCTCTGGGGGTCAGACCCCTCCGTGGACTCAGCTTCCTCGGGCAGCGTCGAACCGCGCTGCGACCGCGTCCCAGTCGACGACGTTCCACCATGCCTCGAGGTAGTCGGGGCGCCGGTTCTGGTAGCTGAGGTAGTACGCGTGCTCCCACACGTCGATGCCGAGGAGCGGCGTGTCTCCCTCCGTGACCGGGGAGTCCTGGTTCGGCGTCGACTTCACCGCGAGGCCGGTGCCGTCCCAGGTGAGCCAGGTCCAGCCCGAGCCGAAGCGCTTCACGCCGGCGTCGTTGACCGCGGACTTCAAGTCCCCGAACCCGCCGAAGGCCTCGGCGATCGCGTCGCCCAGCGCGCCCGAGGGCTCGCCGCCGCCGCCAGGCCCCATGATCTCCCAGAACAGCGTGTGGTTGGCGTGCCCGCCGCCGTTGTTCCGAACCGCCGTCCGCTTGTCCTCGGGGATGATCTCGAGGTTCGCGAGGACCGCGTCGATCGGCCGGTCCATCCATTCGGTGCCCTCGAGCGCCGCGTTCAGGTTCGCCACGTAGGCGGCGTGGTGCTTGTCGTGGTGGATCTCCATCGTGCGCGCGTCGATGTGCGGCTCGAGCGCGTCGAAGGGGTAGCTGAGGTCGGGAACGCTGTACGCCATCGCCTGCTCTCCTCTCGGTACGGGTTGGCTCCGGCCAAGGATATGCTCCGCCGGTTCCCGCCCCGCTGCCGGAGGAAGCGATGTCGAACTTCGTCGAGATCAGGCCCCGTGAGCTGAAGCCGGCGCTCCTGGAGCTGGACGGCATCTCGCGGACGACGATCGAGGCGCACTACCGGCTGTACCAGGGCTACGTCGCGAAGCGAAACGAGATCCTCGGCGCGCTCGCGACGGTCGATCTCGGCGCCGCGAACCAGGTCTACTCGGAGGTGCGCGCGCTGAAGATCGACCTCACGTTCGCGGTCGGGGGCATCAAGAACCACGAGATCTACTTCGACCACCTCGGCGGTCGCGGCGGAGACCCAGACGGGACGTTCGGCGCGCTCGTCGAGCGCGACTTCGGGTCGGCGGACGCGTGGCGCGCGGACCTGCGCGCGACCGGGATGGCCGGCCGGGGCTGGGCCTGGACCGCGTTCGACTGGGACGAGGGCCGCCTCTTCAACTACGTCGGCGACGCGCAGAACACGTTTCCGGTCTGGAACGCCACGCCCCTCGTCGCGCTCGACGTCTACGAGCACGCCTACTTCCTCGACTACCAGACCGATCGCGCCGCGTACGTCGAGGCGTTCCTGCGGAACCTCGACTGGTCCGTCGTGAACGGCTGGGTCTCCGCGTACCGCATCTCGGCGGGGTAGTGGGCGGCTGGGCAAGACACGGACACAGCGGCCGCGAAGCGGACGGCTTCAGGGGTCGTTCCGCGGCCGGATTGCACGCTAGCGGCATCCGGCTTTGCGAATGAACGAACTGCTCGCCGTCCTGGGCGGGTACTGCCTCGGCTCGCTGCCGTTCGGGTACTGGGTCCCGCGCCTCGTGCGCGGGGAGGACATCCGCACGCAGGGCAGCGGCAACGTCGGCGCGAGCAACGTGTTCCGGGTCTACGGACGCTCGCTGGGGATCGCCGTCGCGCTGCTCGACGTCGGGAAGGGCTTCGCCGCGGCCTCGCTCGGCCTCTGGGCCGGCGGGGCGCTCGTCGGAGTCCTCGCCGGAGCCGCGGCGATGATCGGGCACGCGCGGCCCGTGTTCATGCGCTTCCAGCGCGGCGGGAAGATGGTCGCGACGGCCGGCGGCGCCACCTTCGCGCTCGCCCCGCTCGCGGCGTTCGTGTGCATCGGCGTGTGGCTCGTCGTGTTCCTCGTGACGCGGTTCGCCTCGCTCGCGTCGATCGTGACCGCGGGCATGCTCGCGGTCCTGGTCGTCGCTCTCGGCTACGAGTGGCCGATCGCGGTCTTCGGCGTCGCCGGCGGGATAGCGGTGATCGCGCTGCACCACGCAAACATCCGCCGGCTCTTCGCCGGCACGGAGCACCGCTTCGAGCTGCGGCGCCCCGGGCGGGCCTAGGAGGGCTTGGCGGAACGGGCCTCGCCGCCGAAGTGCCGCCGGTCGGCGCGAGGCGAGGACGCAGGGAGCTCCGATACTCGAACGTATCGGGGCGACCGAGGACGCTGCATCGCGTCGATCCGGCGCTCCTTCGGCGGCACAGAGGCTGTTTCGCCAAGCCCTCCTGAGGCCCTAGCCCGCGAGCCAGGCGGCGAGCGTCGTCTGGGTCGGGCTCGCGATGCCCGAGGCGAGCTCGCCGCGGAGCTCGCCGACGGTGCCGAACCGCTCGGCGACGACGTCGTGCACGTGGATCGTCTCGAAGTTGACCTGCTTCGAGAGCAGGAAGTCGTCGTCGTCGAGCTGGGGGAGCGTCTCGAGCGCGTCGCGGAGCGCGTGGCGGACGGAGTCCTCGACGAACCGGGGCTGAAGGTGCGCGTGCTCCACGACGAAGAGCTCGTCCGGACGCTTCAGCAGATCGAAGATCGGCGCGCTCATCGAGCGCTCGGCGACGTCGACGAGCACCTCGGCGTCGAGGTCCTGCTCCGTTCCGACGAACAGCGTCTGGCGGCCGCGCTGGTTGTGCGTCGCGATCGGGACGAGCTCGAGGATGCGCTCGACGTCGCCCGCGTCGAAGCCGGCGTCGAGCAGGCGCTCGGAGGCGCGGTTGCGAACGAGCCCCTGGGCGCACGGGCAGGCGTTGATCCCGGTCGCCTCGACGCCCACCGCACGGCGCGTGCCCGACTCGGATGCCGCGGCGATCCCGCACAGCGTCACCATCTCCTGCGTGGCGAGCTCCGTCACGGGCGTGCGCCGATGGATGGGCCACTGAGCCCGGATCCACACCTCGGCCTTGAGCGCTCCCTGCCGCTCGACGACGCTCGCGGCGATGTGCTCGGCGAGCACCTCGACGAGCAGCGCCTCGCGCTCGACGACCAGCTCGATCGCCTCCTCGAAGAGCTCGGGGAAGCGGGACATGTGGACGCCCTTCTGGTCGGCGGCGAGGTCGACGGTGCAGTCGATGACCGCAGCCATGACGGTCTCGGCGTCGCCGCGTCGGATCCGCACCGCCTTCTGCACCCCGGAGACCCCCGCGCGGGAGAGCGCGAGCGCGATCTCCGGCGAGGAGGCCTGGAGGTCGTCCGCGAGCTGTACGCCGTCCGCCACGTGGGCACCGTAGCTGAGGGCCTGTCCGGAAAGTGGATCGGGGCGACTGGGAGGCGCCACGCACCGCGATGCAGCGTCCTCGGTCGCACCGATATGCCTGCATATCGGCACTTCCTGCGTCCTCGCCTCGCGGCACGTGTCGCGCGCCATCCACCGCGACCACTGTCCGGACAGGGGCCTAACGCAGGAGCCGCGAGAGACGGCGGTCCTTGAGGAGACGGCCGCCCGTCTGGCAGCGCGGGCAGTAGTAGATCGTGTGCTCCTCGAAATCGACGCGCGCGATCGGCGTTCCGCACTGCGGGCACGGCTGGCCGAGCCGGTCGTGGATCGCGTACACGACGGAGTCGCCCTTCCCCGCTTCGCGCAGCTCGAGGGCACGGGTGAGGTCGTCGTGAACCGCGTCGGAGAGCCGTTCCACCTCCTCGCCCGTCAGCTCCGTGGACGCCTTGAACGGTGAGAGCCGGGCTCGGAGCAGGATCTCGTTCGCGTGTGCCCGGCCGATGCCCGCGATCGCGCGCTGGTCGCGCAGGAGCGGGTGGAGCTGCCGGCGCTCTCGCCCCAGGATCGCGGCGAGCGAGGCGGCGTCGAGTGAGAGCGCGTCCGGCCCGAGGTGGGAGAGGTCGGCGTCGAGCTCGGCCGGCGTCACGAGCCAGACGCCGGCCCGCTTCTTCTTGCCCGCCTCCGTCAGCACGAGCTCGCCGCCGTCGGCGAAGCGGACGCGGAACATCGGCGACTTGGGGCCCTTCGCACCGGGGGCGAGGTAGCGCAGGCGCCCCGCGCTCATGAGATGGACACGGAGGACGAGATCCTCGTCCTGGACGGGGAAGAGCAGGTTCTTCCCGCGCCGGTGAGAGCCTGCGAAGCGCTTCCCGTCGAGCTTCGCGAGCGGCGGAGCGAACGTCTTCAGCGTTGCGATGTGCGCCGGGCCTGCCTTCGCGATCGGCGACCGCGAGACGAGCGGGTCGAGCTCTCGAACCCAGGCCTCGACTTCCGGGAGCTCAGGCACCCGGTGAAGGTAGCGCCTCCGCCATTCCTTCGAGCTCGGGCGCGAGCTCGGGCTCAGGCTCGCCGAGGGGCTCGGGCATCTCCCGCAGGTGCCGCTGCGGCGAGAGCAGGATCCAGAGGAACGAGAGGCCGCCTCCCACCGCTCCCACGGCGATCGTCTCGCGCAGCCCGATGGTGCTTCCGAGCACGCCGCCGACGAGGCCGCCGAGCGGGATCGTTCCCCAGACCATGAAGCGCATGACGGAGTTCATGCGTCCCTGCAGGCGCGGGGGGCAGATCGCCTGCCGGTAGCTGACCTGGACGATGTTGTAGACGACCACCGCGAACCCGAGGAGGAGCTGGGCGGCGACGAGGAAGGGGATCGCCTCGTTCCCGGCGGGGGCGAAGGCGATGAGGAGCGTCGCGGGGCCCCAGAGCAACCCCACCGCGATCGTCGTGGGCCCGATCCCGAACCGCGCCGAGATGCGCATCGCAGTGAAGGCGGCTATCAGCGATCCGACGCTGCCGAGGGAGATGGCGAGCCCGATGACGCCGGCGGAGAGCCCGAGCTTGCGCACGAGGAACACGATCAGCACCGCGAACGACACGTTCGAGAAGAAGTTCGACGTCGCCGTGCAGCCCGCCTGGGCCCGGAGATACGGATTGCCGAGCACGAACCGGAGACCTTCCTTCAGCTCGGTCCACAGGCTCGTCCTCTCCCCGTCCGTCGCGGCCGCGCCCGGACGCCCCTCGTCCTTGCGGATCCGCAGGAGGAAGAGTCCGGAGCCGAGGAAGCTCACGGCATCCACGAGGATCGCGTAGGGAGCCGTGACCGCCTGCACGAGCAGGCCCGCGAGCCCGGGGCCGCCGATCTGAGCCGCGGACCGGCTGATCTCCAGCTTCGAGTTCCCGTCGATGATCTGCTCGCGCTCCACGAGCGAGGGGAGATACGACTGGTACGCGACGTCGAAGCAGACCGTGCACGTCCCGACGAGGAAGCCGACGACGTACAGCTGACCGAGCGTCAGCACGTCCAGGAGGTAGGCGACCGGGATCGAGATCAAGAGCGCGGCGCGGGCGAAGTCGCCTGCGATCAGGATCGGCCGGCGCCGGAGCCGGTCGACCCAGACGCCGGCCGGCAGCGTGAACAGCATGAAGGGGAGGAACTCGACGACTCCGAGAGCGGCGACCTCGAACGTCGTCGCGTCGAGCACGAGCACCGCCACGAACGGGATCGCGAGGAGCGACACCTGCGGTGCCGAACTGGCTCACGGTCTCCGCGGACCACAGCTTCAGGAAGTCGCTGTGGCGCCAGAGGCCCCCGCTCGGCCACAGCCTAGGCATCGTCACTCCTCGGCGGGAGCGGCGTGGGGGAGCGGAAGAGCGCATAGGCGAGGGCGTGACTCGTTCCGTTCCCGTCGTCCGCGCGCTGGACGTCCGCGACGAGGCGGTTGAGCCGCTGCTCGAACCGTCGCTGGCTGGCGTCGGTCAGCCGGACGTGGACGAACGCGGAGGTCTCCTTCTCGCCTCCCGCGGCGATCAGCTCGTCGGCCGCCTGGTGCAGCATCATCGCGGCGAGCACGCCGCCACGTAGCTCCTCGGGCAGCGATTCCTCGCCCTTGAGCACGAAGAGGCGTGCGACGCGGCCGTAGAACTTCTCCGTGAGCGCCCGCACCTTGCGCGTGCGGACGACGCGCACGAGGCCGGCCTGCTCCAGCACCTTCAGGTGGTGGCCGACGGTCCCCTTCGGCGTCTCGAGCACGCCGGCGAGCTCGGTCGTGCTCGCCGCCCGGTCCCGCAGCAGCATCACGATCCGAGCTCGCAGGGCGTCGCCGAGGGCTCGCAGCTGCCTCGGATCCTCCACGACGAGGACGTCGTCGAGCTCGTAGTCGGGGTAACCGTCGATGATTCCGGAATGTACGGCATTTCCCGACCATTCGCAACCGTCGCTAGATGATCGATCATCAGCCTGCGGCGCCGTGGAGCCGATCGTCGTCGAGGTCACGCGCGGGGACGTCGTGGAGGGACGGCATCGCGTGCACGCCGTCGCCGTGTCCGGCGGCGCGATCGTCGAGTCGTGCGGCGACCCTCACCTCGTCACCCTGTTTCGCAGCTCCGCGAAGCCGATCCAGGCGCTTCCGCTGGTGCGCGCTCGGCCGGACCTCGACGACGCCGAGGTGGCGATCGCGTGCGCGTCCCATCTCCACCGCCCGGATCAGCTCGCGCCCGTGCGCAGCCTCCTCGCGAGGGCCGGCGCGACGGAGGACGACCTCGAGTGCGGTCACGAGCCCACCCGCCTGGAGCACAACTGCTCGGGGAAGCACGCGGCGATGCTGCTCCTCTGTCGCGAGCGCGGGTGGTCGAGCGACGGCTACCGGCTACCGGCGCACCCGTGCCAGCAGGCGATGCGGGACGAGGTCGCCGCGGCCGCCGAGGTCGCGCCGGAGGCGCTGACGACCGCCGTCGACGGCTGTGGCGTCGTCACGTTCGGGCTCGAGCTCGAGCGCATGGCTCACGCCTTCTCGCGGCTGGAGGCGCTGCACGGGGGCGCCCGCGTGACCGGAGCGATGCGCGCGCGCCCGGAGCTCGTCCGCGGCGACGGGGCTCCCGACACGGAGCTCATGCGCCTCGGCGACGGCTGGACGGCGAAGGGCGGGGCGGAGGGCCTTCTGTGCGCCGCGCGCGACGGGCTCGGCATCGCGCTGAAGTCCGAGGACGGCGCGCAGCGCCCGCTCGCGAGCGCGCTCGCCGCCTTCCTCGCCCGGCTCGGCGTCGAGGCCGGCGAGCTCGGGAACGTCCCCGTCGAGAACTCGCGCGGCGAGACCGTCGGCGAGGTTCGCGCCCTCACTCGTTAACCGTTCGGACCCTTCCCGGACCGTCCTTTCCGGACTAGTATCCGCGCGCTTGGTGGTGGGAGCCGGGGCGGCAGTTGGGCCGGCTCACGCATGTCGGAAGGTCAGTATCCCGTTCGAGCGCGAGAGGAGAAAGCCCAGCCCATGCTGTCCGTGGATATCGCCCTCCCCGAGGTCGAGGAGCTGCACCGCCTGGTCGAGCTGGGGCTCGAGAAGGGGTTCCTCACCTACGACGAGATCGTCTCCGGCCTCGACGACGTCGAGCTGACGAAGGAGCAGGTCGAGGACTTCTACGCGTACCTCATCGACCATTCGATCGAGCTGCACGAAGGCACGGAGCACAAGGATCTTCCCCACGTCGAGCCGGTCCTGGCCGAGGAGGAGAAGGTCGGACCGAAGCTCGACCTCACGGTCGAGCCGTCGCTCGACTCGCTCCGGCTCTACCTGCGGGAGATCGGGAAGGTGCCGCTCCTGACGGCCGACCAGGAGGTCTCGCTCGCGAAGCTCATCGAGCGCGGCGACCTCTTGGCGAAGCAGCACATGATCGAGGCCAACCTCCGGCTCGTCGTCTCGATCGCGAAGGGCTACCTCGGTCGCGGGCTGTCGTTCCTGGACCTCATCCAGGAGGGGTCGCTCGGGCTCATCCGCGCCGTCGAGAAGTTCGACTACCGCCGCGGCTTCAAGTTCTCGACGTACGCGACCTGGTGGATCCGCCAGGCCGTGACACGGGCGATCGCGGACAAGGCGCGCACGATTCGGATCCCCGTGCACATGGTCGAGAAGCTCAACAAGGTCGTCCACATCGAGCGCCAGCTCGTGCAGCGCCTGGGTCGCGAGCCCTTGCCGGAGGAGATCGCCGAGGAGCTCGAGATCGACGTGGAGGAGGTCCGCGAGATCCTGCGCATGTCGCAGATGCCGATCTCGCTCGAGAAGCCGGTCGGCGAGGAGGAGGACTCCTCGCTCGGCGACTTCGTCCCCGACGAGCAGGCCGAATCGCCCTTCGACACCGCCTCGGTCTCGCTGCGGCGCGAGGACGTGGAGCTCGCGCTCTCGGCGCTCCCCGATCGCGAGCGCCGCGTCATCGAGCTGCGCTACGGGCTCGACGGGGCGCAGCCGTGCACGCTCGAGGAGGTCGGCCAGGCCTTCGGCGTGACGCGCGAGCGCATCCGCCAGATCGAGAACAGCACGCTGAAGAAGCTCGGGTCGTTGCCCGAAGCGCAGGGGCTACGGGACTGCGTCTGACGTGGCTTGGCGTTCGTCAGTCGTCGCGACCGCGGCCGCGAAGCGGCCGCCTTCAGGGATCTCCGCGCGACCGGAAGCTCTGCGCTAGCAGACTTCCGGTCTTGCGCAAAGTTCAGTACGTCGGGCACGGCACGGTCCTCGTCGATCTCGACGGCGTCCGGCTGCTCACCGACCCACTGCTCCGGAACCGCGTCGCGCACCTGCGGCGCGCGACTCCGGTGTCCGGCCGCCCGCAGCGCGGGGTGGACGCGGTGCTCGTCTCGCACGCGCACTACGACCACCTCGACCTGCCCTCGCTCGAGAAGCTCGGCAAGAAGCTTCCGATCGTCGTGCCGCGCGGGCTGGGCGGCCTGCTCCGCAAGCGGCGCTTCGAGAGCGTCCTCGAGGTCGAGGTGGGCGAGACGATCTCGATCGGCGCGCTCGAGATCCGCGCCGTCCCGGCCGAGCACGACCGCAGCCGGGCCCCTTTCGGCGCCTCCGCCGACCCGGTCGGCTACGTCGTCTCCGGCTCGAGGTCGATCTACTTCGCGGGCGATACCGACCTCTTCGACGGGATGAGTGAGCTCGGCCCGGTCGACCTCGCGCTCGTGCCGATCTCGGGCTGGGGGCCGGGGCTCGGGAAGGGGCACCTCGATCCCGCGCGCGCGGCCGAGGCCGTCGCGCGGATCCGGCCCGGCCTCGTCGTCCCCATCCACTGGGGCACGTACTTCCCGATCCACCTCGGGCTCACGCGCGTCCCGTCCTTCGTGGGTGTTCCTCCGCTCGAGTTCCTCGCGGCGCTCAAGGAGACCGCTCCGGACGTCCCCGTGCAGGTGCTGCAGCCCGGCGAGGAGCTCGAGCTCCGATGATCAGGCCCTTCCGGGTAGGGGCGAGATATATCTCGCCCCTACGAGCGGCCGTAGGCCTGTCTGAAAGTCTCGCCCTACGCCGGCAGGAGCTCGCGCTCGCCGAGCGCGGCCACCGCCTGCTCGCGGATCTCGCTCGCGACGTGCGACACGTCGGCGCCGAACGGCGCGTACGCGACGACGTGCAGCCAGGCGATCGTCTCCGCGAGCTCGCCGACCTGCACGTAGATCGCGAGCTCCTCGCCCTGGGGCATGCGCGAGGCGGCCTCCATCACCACCTGGCGGGCGTCGGCGAGCGGCGCTCCGAGGCGGACGGGCAGGTCCACGGTGACGAGGCGTCGCGGGTCGTCGACCGACCGGTTCACGAGGGTCGTCGAGACCATCCGCGAGTTGGGCACGAAGATGCGGCGCCCCTCGTCGGTCGTGAGCGCCGTGTAGCTGAGCGAGATCTCGTCGACGATCCCCGTGTAGTCGTCGACGGTGATGCGATCGCCGAGTCGGACCGGCTGCGTGAACGCGAGGAGCACGCCTGAGCCGAGGTTGCCGAGCGGCGTGGTGAGCGCGAGGCCGGCGATGACCGCCAGCACCGCGCTCGAGGCGAGGAAGGCGCTTCGCGACCTGCTGCGTGGCGGGAAAGGCCGAAAGCACGCTCCACAGGCCGACGAGGGCGGCGAGCGCGATGACGAAGCGAAGCAGGAAGCTGAACGTCGTGCGTCTCCGCGCGGCGACTGCGGGATCCCTCTCCGCGAGGCGCTGTTCGTAGCGGTCGAATGCGTACCGCAACGCGGCGCGGAGGGCGCCGAGGACGACGATCCAGACGACGGCGGAGACCACCGCCTTGGCGAGATTGCTGTCCACGCGGCGAAGTTCGGCGCCGCGCGGACGGAGCCTGCCTCGTTCTCGCTACGACCCCCCGCCGAGCACGCGGGACTTGGCCGACGAGTACTCCTCGTCCGTCAGCGCACCTCGAGCGTGCAGGTCCGCGAGCGACGCGAGCTGCGACGCGAGGTCGGCTCCGCCGGGCGCAGCCGCTGGCGTCGGAGCCGGAGCCGGCGCAGCCGTGCCTCCCGCTGCCTGCTTGCTCTCCCACCAGCCGGAGAGCCGCTCGCGCGCGTCGGCGAGGAGCTCGGGCGCGGATGCGTCCGGATACTCGCGCAGCGTCTGCCCGCGCGTGATCTCGATCCAGGCGACGCCGAGGGCCATGAGGATGGCGACTGTGAGCGCGCGCGTGAAGTCGACCACGCTGGAGTCGAAGAGCAGGAGCAGGCCGAGGACGACGAGCACGACGTACGCCCACACCCGGTTGTGCAGCGCGGGCGCGAGCCAGCCGCGTGCCGCGAGCGCGCGGCGACCCGGACCGGCGAGCCAGGCGGCGACGAGGAAGAGGATTCCGACCGCCACCATCAGCCGGAAGGACGAGCGCATGAGCTCGCTCAGGATGTCCCACGCGTTCGAGGCCGCCCGGCGGTCGTCCCGTTGCGCGACGAGCGCGTCGACCACGTAGTTCCTCGTGAGCCGAGAAGCGAGGAGCCCGACGACCCCGACCACGGCCACGGTGATGCCAATCCCGCGCACCGCGCGCCTGCGATCTCTCGCAAGCCAGATCGCGACCGCGAACGCCGCGAGCGTCAGCAGCGGGAGGACCCAGGCGAGCGTCTTCAGCAGCTCGAACACGTTCTGAGCCGTGTTCAGCTGCTTCGCGCGGAGGATCACGATCTGTCCGGCGTCGGGCGGGATCTTGTCCGCCACCTGGTCCCCGATCCCGATGCGGTCGGCCGCCTCCTGGATGATCGTCCGCAGGTTGAGCGTGACCTCGCCGTTCTCGGTCGAGACCCGGTCCCCGCCGCCCTCGAGCACCTGGACGAGCGTCTGGTGGGTCTCCTCGAGTGTTCCCTTGAAGAGGCGCTGGAAGGCCGGCTGCTCGAGCGCTCGGTCGACGATCTGGTACGAGGCCTGCCGCAGGCCGGCGGTGGCCGGGCCCGACAGCGACTTGTAGTTGTCCGGCAGCTGCGCCTTCACCTCGGACTGCACGTCGACGCTCGAGAAGAGCTCGTCGACCGAGCGGGTGGCGACGGCGCTGCGGATCTCGGGGTCGTCGAGGAGCGCGCTCGACGTGTTCGAGAACACGCTCGTGTTCAGCGCGACGCGGTTGATCCAGACGGCGAACGCCGAGAGGAGGAGCAGCAGCCCTGCGACGACGAGCACGACCCACATCGCCGTCGAGCGGCCGCGACTCTGGGCGCGACCCGTCCCCGGCGCTGCGGGTGCTGCTTGCTCCGAGTCCATCGCGGCGCGGGGGAGCCTACTCGTCGCCGAGCCCGAAGGCATCGTGCAGCGCGCGAACCGCGCGTTCGACGTCCGCGCGGGGGATGAGGCATAACACCTTGATCGGCGAAGTCGAGATCAGCCGGAGGTTGATCTCGGCGTCGGCCAGCGTCCGGAACATGCGGGCGGCGACGCCGGGGTGCGAGCGCATCCCTGCTCCCACGAGCGCCACCTTGCCGAGGTCGCCGATCTCCTCGACCCGGAGCTCGCCGACCGTCTCCTGCGCGCGGACGATCGCGCGCCGTGCGGCCGGGACATCCTCCGCCGGAACCGAGAAGGAGATCTCCGCATCCTCGTGCACCACGTTCTGCAGGATGGTGTCGACGTTCACGTGCTCGGCCGCGACGGCGTCGAAGATCGCGGCGGCGGAGCCGGGGCGATCCGGGATGTTGCGCAGCGAGAACACGACCTCGTCCGCGGAGTAGGTGACGGCGGAGACGATCGCCTGCTCGAGCGACGCGCCGTCCTCGACCCAGGTGCCGTCCTCGTCGGAGAACGTCGAGCGCGCGTGGATGCGAACGCCCTGGCTCCGCGCGAGCTCGACGGCGCGCAGCATCAGCACCTTCGCGCCGGACGCCGCCATCTCGAGCATCTCCTCGTACGAGATCCTCGCGAGCTTTCGTGCGCCGGGGACGATGCGGGGATCGGCGGTGAACACGCCGGTGACGTCCGAGTAGATCTCGCACGAGGCCCCCAGCGCGGCGGCGAGTGCGACGGCGGTGGCATCGGTGCCCCCGCGGCCGAGCGTCGTGATGTCCATCGTGTCCCGCGAGAACCCTTGGAAGCCGGCGACGAGCACGATCCGCCCGCGGTCGAGGGCCTCGAGCACGCGAACCGGGGTGATCTCCCGGATCTTCGCCTTCGTGTGCACGGGGTCGGTGATGATCCCGGCCTGCGAGCCCGTGAACGAGACGGCCTCGTAGCCGAGGTCGTGCACCGCCATCGCGACGAGCGCGCAAGCGATGCGCTCCCCCGTCGAGAGGAGCATGTCGAGCTCGCGCGGGTGCGGATCGGGAGAGACCCGACGCGCGAGCTCGACCAGCCCGTCCGTCGTGTCCCCCATCGCCGAGACGGTCGCGACCACGCGGCGGCCCTGCGCGCGCGCCTCCGCGAGGCGCCGTGCGACGTGCCTGATCTTGTCGGGGTCCGCGACCGAGGAGCCGCCGAACTTCATGACGACCGTGTCGGAAAGCGGCTCGGGGCGGGCGCTCACGGCACGATTGTGGCGGTCCCGGCGGTCGCGCGCGTGCTCGTCGCTACCCTCCCGCCGTGCCGAGGAAGGTGATGCTCATCGGGCTCGACTGTGCCGAGCCGTCGCTCGTGCTCGAGGGCTGGCGCGACCAGCTCCCGACGCTCTCGGGCCTCATGCAGCGCGGGGCCTACGGCCGGCTGACCTCCGTGATCCCGCCGATCACCGTGCCCGCGTGGTCCTGCATGATGTCCTCGAAGACACCCGGCGACCTCGGTGTGTACGGGTTCCGGAACCGCTCGGACCACTCCTACGAGGGCGGCTTCATCGCCATGTCGACCGCCATCGAGGAGCCGCGGCTGTGGGATCTGGTCACGCGCGCCGGCGGCTCCTCGATCGTGCTCTCCGTGCCCGGCTGCTATCCGCCGCGGCCCTTGAACGGCGTGATGGTCGGCTGCTTCCTCACCCCGTCCCTCGACAGCAAGTACACGTACCCGGCGGCGCTCAAGGAGGAGATCGCGGAGGTCGTCGGCGAGTACCTCTTCGACACGAAGGACTTCCGGACGGACGACAAGGACCAGCTGCTCGCGCAGGTCTACGAGATGACGGACCGGCGTTTCGCCCTCGCGGGGCACCTCCTCGACACGCGCCCGTGGGACCTCTTCGCGATGGTCGAGATGGGGCCGGACCGCATGCACCACGGCTTCTGGAAGTACATGGATCCCGAGCACCGAAAGCACGAGCCGGGCAACCCGTACGAGAACGCGATCCTCGACTACCACCGCCACGTCGACGGCCTGATCGGGAAGCTCCTCGAGCACGCCGACGACGAGACCGTGGTCTTCGTGCTCTCCGATCACGGGGCGAAGCGGCTCGACGGAGGCATCCGCGTCAACGAGTGGCTCCGGCGGGAGGGTCTCCTGACGACGACGTCCGAGCCCGACGGCGTGAGCTCGCTCCGCGACGTCGGCGTCGACTGGTCGCGGACGACGGCGTGGGGAGAGGGCGGCTACTACGCGCGCGTCTTCCTCAACGTCGCCGGGCGCGAGCCCGAGGGCACGGTCGCGCCCGAGGACTACGAGACGGTGCGAGCCGATCTCGCGCGGCGCCTCGTCGAGATCCCGGACGACCGCGGCAACCCGATCGCGACCGCCGTGTACACACCGGAGGAGCTGTACGGCGAGCCGAAGGGCGTCGCGCCGGACCTCATCGTCGTCTTCGGCGACCTCTACTGGCGCTCGGTGGGGACGATCGGCGGGGACGAGGGCGTGCAGACGCTCGAGAACGACACTGGGCCCGACGACGCGAACCACGCCCAGGACGGCCTCTACGTCGTCGCCGGGCCGGGAATCGAGGCGTTCGGGCGGCAGGACGCGCACCTGCTCGACATCGCGCCCACGGTCCTCGAGCTGCTCGGGATCGACGTGCCGGAAGGCATGCGCGGCGAGACCATGCTGCGCGATATCGCCGCCAACCAACGGGCGTGATCCGAAGCTACCCGGAGGCGGCTCGCAGCTCGCGTTCGAAGCGACGCATCGCGGCGTGGCGACGCGCGCTCGTCGCCGTCGCCGGTCTCGCCGTTCTGGCCGGCCCCGAGCGCGAGGACGAGCTGCGGACGGCGCTCGTCGACGGCCTCGCGCCCTACCGGCGCGCGGACGGCAGCTACCGGCTCTCGAACGAGTACCACGTCCTGCTCGCGCGGGCCTGACCGTCTCACACGGCTCGGCGCCAGCGCGCGAAGACGTCCTCCACGTCGGGACGCGCCGACCGCGGCACGAGCACGTAGAGATGGTCGCCGGGCTCGATGACGGTGCTGCCCCTCGGCGGGATCGAGTCGTCGCCGCGGACCACGACCGCGATGATCGCCGTCCGTGGAAGGCCGACTTCGCGGACGGCGGCGCCGGCGATCGCGTGATCGGGTGCCACGACGAAGTCGATGAGGTCGAGCTCGCTCAGCGCGCCGACCTCGATCGGCGCCTCGCGCCGCGCAGGCGCCGGTGACAGCAGGTCGAGCCGGCCGGCGACCCACTCGAGCGTGGTGCCCTGCAGGATCGTGGACACGAGGACGACGAAGAAGACCGCGTTGAAGATCGTCGTCGCGTGCGTCACGTCGGACGAGAGCACGAAGGTGGCGAGGACGATGGGGACGGCGCCTCGCAGACCCGCCCACCCGAGCAGGAGCCGCTCGCGCGAGGTGAAGTCCGTGAGCGCCGTCGAGACCCAGACCGCCGCGGGCCGGACGATGAACATCAGGACGAGCGCCAGCGCCAGCCCCGCCAGCGCGACGTCGAGCAGTTGGCTCGGGAGGACGAGCAGGCCGAGGACGATGAACAGCGTCACCTGGGCGAGGAACGCGACCCCTTCGTGGAAGCCGACGAGCTGGCGGCGGTACCGCGAGGGGGTGCTCCCGACGGCGAGGCCGACGAGATAGACCGACAGGAACCCGCTCCCTCCGAGCTCGTCCGCGACCCCGAACGCCAGCGCCGCCGCCGCCAGCGACGCGACCGGCGCGAACGGGCCGATCGACTGGGGGATCCGCGAGAACACCCACATCGCCAGCCCACCCAGCGCGACGCCGACGACGAGCCCGAGCGTCAGCTGCCGCACGACGAGAAACAGGACATCGCCCAGGCCGTGGGTCTCCGGATGCTCGATCCAGGCGATCAGGCCGAGCGTGAGCGAGATCGCGACCGGGTCGTTGCCGCCGGACTCGGCCTCGAGCGTCCGCGCGAGACGTCGGCGAATGTGGGTGAAGCGAAGCGTCGCGAACACCGCGGCTGCGTCCGTGGACGCCACGACGGCGCCGAGCAGGACCGACTCGAGCCGCGAGAGGTCGAAGAGTGCGTATGCGGCCACGCCGGCCAGAAGCGCGGTGACGACGACTCCGACCGTGCTGAGCAGGGCGGCCGGCACGGCCACGCTTCGGAGCCGCCTCCAGGACGTCTGCAGCCCTCCCTCGTACAGGATGAGCGCGAGCCCGACGATCCCGACCTCGCGCGCGAGCGTCGCGTCGTCGAAGTCGATTCCACCCGGGCCGTCCGTGCCGAGGAGCATTCCGAGGGCGAGGAACGCCACGAGCACGGGGAGCCCCGTCCGCGTCGCAATGAGCGCGAGCACGATGCTCGCCGAGAGAACGGCGCCGACGACGAGGAGCGCTACGCCTTCGTCCACGTTGGCACAGCCTAGAATCCGCCGCGCCGTGAACGTCCTCGTCTACGTCTCCGACGCGCTGCGCACCGATCACCTCGGCTGCTACGGCGCGCGCTACGTGGACACGAGGACGATCGACGAGCTCGCGGGAGGCGGGATGCGCTTCTCGCACGCGATCACCGCCGCGCCGTGGACGGCCCCCGCGACGACGTCGATCGTCACGGGCCTGTACGCGCACCGCCACGGCTTCCTGCACTGGGACGCGGAGCTCGATCCCGCGGCCGAGACGATGTTCCGCGCGTTCTCGGCGCACGGGTACGACGTCGCGAGCTTCGTGTTCGACACGCAGTACCTCTTCAAGAACCTCCCCGAGGCGAAGGTGCGTGGGACGAGCGAGTCGCTCGACGGCGTCTTCGGGTGGCTACGGGAGCGGCGCGACAAGCCCTTTCTCCTGTACGTCCACAGCTGGGAGACGCACCTGCCATACGGCGCCGCGCACGACCCGGCCAACTGGAGCGCCGCGAAGCGGGAGGTCCTCGAGGGCATCCAGTCCGACTCCGCCCTTGCTCTCGAGACGATGCGCGAGGGCTACCGCAAGGCGGTCGAGCGGCAGTCCGAGGTGCTCGTCGCGTCGCTCCTCGAGGAGCTCGATCGGCTCGGTGTGCGCGAGGACACGATCCTCGCCTTCCTCTCGGATCACGGCGAGTCCTGGGGCGAGCGGCTCGGCGCGAAGGACGAGGTGCAGGGCGTCTACCACATGCACGGCGCGACGCTCTTCGACGAGATCGTCGAGGTGCCGCTGATCCTGTCCGCGCCCGGCCGCCTCGAGCCCGCCGTGGTCGACGCCCAGGTGCGCACCGTCGACCTCGTGCCGACGCTCCTCGACGTCGCCGGCCTGCCGGCACGCGAGTCCGACGGGGAGTCGCTGCTGCGCGTCGACGGGGACCGCCCCGCCGTCATCGCCGGCACGGACCGCGGTGCGCTCACGAAGCTCGCGGTGCGGCAACCGCCGTGGAAGCTCATCCTCGACGTCTCCAGCGGGGCGGAGGAGGCGTACCGGCTCGACGTCGACCCGCGCGAGCTCGACAGCCGGCCTGCGGACGTGCCGCCCGAGCTCCGCGAGCTCGTCTTCCGCGAGCTGGAGAGCGCCGACCGGCACGAGCTCTCTGCGGAGGAGGAGGCGACGGTGGCGAAGCGACTCTCGGATCTCGGATACCTATAGGTGGTCGCTCCGGCAACAACTGGCACCCTCTGGACGCCTGCAAACCGGCGCATGCCTGCGTCCTCGGGAACGCCCGTACTTATCCAGTACGGGCGTTCCCTGCGTCCTTGGCCTGCTTGGTTTTCGGCGTCCATAGGGCACCGTCGTCACCGGAGAGACCACCAGTGACCGACCTCGCGAGCTTCTACGCGCGGATGTTCTTCATCCGCCGGTTCGAGGAGACGCTCCTCGACCTCTTCTCCCTCGGCAAGCTGGTCGGGACGACGCACACGTACATCGGCCAGGAAGCGAACGCGGTCGGCCTGATCGACCACCTCGAGCCCGAGCGCGACGTGATCTTCTCCAACCACCGCTGCCACGGTCACTACCTCGCCTTCACGGACGACGCGTTCGGGCTCCTGTGCGAGGTGATGGGGCGCGCGCCGGGCGTGTGCGGCGGCAAGGGCGGCAGCCAGCACCTGTGCAAGGGCAACTTCTACTCGAACGGCGTCCTCGGGAGCATCGTCCCGGTGGCGACGGGAATCGCGCTCGCCGAGAAGCGGAAGCGTACGGGCGCCGTCTCCACCGTGTTCCTCGGCGACGGCACGCTCGGCGAGGGCGTGACGTACGAGTCGCTGAACATCGCGTCGCTGTGGCAGCTCCCGGTGCTCTTCGTGGTCGAGAACAACCACTACGCGCAGTCGACCCCGGTCGAGCTCGAGCTCGCCGGCTCGATTGCCGCCCGCGGCGCCGCGTTCGGGGTCGACACCGAGGAGCTCGACACGACCGACGTCGAGGAGATCCACGAGGCGGCGGGCCGCGCGGTGGCGCGCGTGCGCGAGACCGGCGCGCCCTTCTTCCTCGTGCTGAACACGTATCGCTTCAGCCCGCACTCGAAGTCGGACGACCAGCGGGATCTCGCCGAGATCGAGGAGCGGCGCGCCTTCGACCCGCTGCTCGTCGCCGGCGCTCGGCTCGACGAGGACGAGCGCCGGGCGATCGAGACGCGCTGCGAGGAGCGTCTTGCGGAGACCGTCGAGGCGGCCGACGAGGCGCCTGCCGCGACCCCCGGCGTCGCCGCGTGACGACCACGGCACAGCCGCAGCGCGGCGTCCAGGCGCTGAACGAGGCGCTGCACGCGATCTTCGCGGCGCGCGACGACGTCGTGCTCCTCGGCGAGGACGTGCTCGACCCCTACGGCGGCGCGTTCAAGGTGACGGCGGGTCTCTCGGACGCGTATCCCGACCGCGTCCTCACGACGCCGATCAGCGAGGCCGCGCTCTTCGGCGTCGCAGCCGGAATGGCGCTGCGCGGGCAGCGTCCGATCGTCGAGATCATGTTCGGCGACTTCGTCGCACTCGGCCTCGACCAGGTCGTGAACGGGATCTCGAAGTTCCGGGAGATGTACGACGACCAGGTCACGGTCCCGCTCGTCGTGCGGACGCCGATGGGCGCCCGCCGCGGGTACGGGCCGACGCACAGCCAGTCGCTCGAGAAGCTGCTGCTCGGGATCCCGAACATCTGCGTGGTCGCGTGCAGCGAGTGCCACGACGTCGGAGCGCTCCTGACGGCTGCGGTCGACGACGAGCGGCCCGTCTTCTTCGTCGAGAACAAGCTCCTCTACGGACGACCGCTCCGGCGTCCCGAGGAGGGGCACGTGGGGGAGCTCGCCGTCCGCGAGTCGGGCGCTCAATACCCGGCCCTGAGCTTCTCGGGAACGGGCTTCGCGGACGACGCGGCGACGATCGTCACGTACGGCGGGATGCTCCCGCTCGTCCTCGAGGCGGCGACCGAGCTCATCCTCGAGCACGAGGTCTTCTGCGAGATCGTCGCGCTCTCCCAGCTCGTCCCGATGGAGCTCGAGGCGGTGCTCGAGTCCGTCGCGCGGACCGGCGCGCTCGTGACGGCGGAGGAGGGGACGCTCACCGGCGGCCTCGGCGCCGAGATCGCCGCCCGCGTACAGGCCGCGGCATGGGGCGACCTGCGCGCGCCCGTGCAGCGCGTCGCGGCCCGCGACGGGATCATCCCGTCCGCCCGCGCGCTCGAGGACGCGATGCTGCCGAGCGTGCAGGACGTCGTCGACGCAGTGACCGCGCTCGGCGGAGACTCCGCCTAGTGCTCGAGATCGTCCTCACGCGCGAGGACGCGAACACCGAGCACGCGCTCCTCGCCGAGTGGCTCGTCGAGGATCGGGCCGAGGTGGCGCAGGGCCAGCCGGTGTGCGTCGTGGAGACGACGAAGGCGACGGTGGAGGTCGAGTCGCCGGGGGCCGGGACGATCGTCCAGCTGTTTGCAGAGGGCTCGGAGGTCGAGCTGGGCACGACGATCGCGTACGTCGCCGAGTCGGCGGACGAGCTCGCCTCGCTCGAGACGCGGGCGGAGGAGAAGCCCGCTCCGAAGCCTGCTGGCGAGCGCAAGGCGACGCGCAAGGCGGTCGAGCTGGCCGAGCAGCACGACGTCGACCTCGCGGCGATCGACAAGCGCGGCTTCGTCACCGAGAAGGATGTACAGGCGGAGATCGATCGTCGCCGGGCGAGCGATGCTCCGAGCGCCGAGCCGCTGCTCGCCGGCGTCTCGACGGAGGGGGTCACGCTGCCCGCGACCTTCGATCCGGAAGGAGCGGAGGGCACGCTCGATGCCGACTTCGTCGCGTCGCTCCTGGCCGATCCGGACGCGTTTCGCGCGCTCCCACCCGCGGACAAGGTCGCCGCGCTGCGCGGCCACGGCGCCGTGGTCGGCGAGGGCGTCGACCTCGGCGAGGGCTCGCTCGTCACGGCGAAGCGGATCGTTTTCGAGGACGGTGTGCGGCTCGGGCCGCGCGCGACGGTCGTGTGCGAGGAGACCGTGGCGATCGGCGAGGGATCGTGGTTTCGCGGCGACCTCGAGCTGCGTTCCCGGCAGGCGTTCCTCGGCGCGGGGATCCACGGCGGCGGCCGGGTGCGCTTCGGCGGCGGAGGGCACCGGGACCCGTGGGCGACGCTCGTCGTCGGCGATCTCGCGTTCGTCGGCGACGAGGTGTTCGTGAACGTGTGCCGCCCGGTGCTGATCGGCCGCGAGGTGTTCCTGACGATGCGGGCGCTCCTCGTGACGCACAACATCGGGCACTCCGTGCTAGAGGGCTTCGAGAATCGCTTCGCCCCGATCGTGCTCGAGGACCGCTCGCAGGTGGGGCTGGGCGCGATCGTGTACGCGGGCAGCCGGGTGGGCGCCGAGGCGATCGTCGCCTCGGGCTCCTACGTCGTCGGCGACGTCCCGGCAGGCGCGTTCGCGATCGGGGTTCCCGCGAAGGTCACGGGGAGCTCCAGCCACAAGCTGTCCGACTCCCGCAGGCTCGACCTCGCGCGGAGCTTCGTCGACGACCTCCACGAGCTGCTGGCGCTTCGAGGTCACGCGGTCTCGGCAATCGAGGGGAGCGACCCTCGCGGCTTCGAGGTCGAGGGCACGCGCGTCCTCTTTACACCGAGCTACCGGGGCGGCGTCGACGGCCCCGCCGTGGTGTTGGCCCTCGACGTCCGCGGCGACGTCCCCGACGGCGTGGCGGTCCTCGACCTCCTCGGGCGGCGGCTGCACGGCAGCGGTGGAGTCGTGCTCGACTCCGTGCGCGAGTTCTGCCGCAAGCGCGGGATCCGCTTCGAGCCGGGGCCCTGGCGTTACCCCGGCGGCCTCGGCTGAGTTTTGCGCAAGATCGCGACTCGCCGATCGGCGAGTCGCGATCGCGCGAAATCCCTAAAGGCGGCCGCTTCGCGGCCGCTACCGCGGCGCTTCGGCCAGCGCCTCTCCGATCGGCGAGTCGCGGTCGCGCGAGATCACTGAAGGCGGCCGCTACCGCGGCGCTTCGGCCAGCGCCTGTTCGGTCGGCGGCGCCGGCGGCAGCGACGCGACGAGCGCGCGGACGAGATCCGCGTCGCCCGTTACCTCCACGGCGTCGACGTCGCGCTCGACCAAGAGGCAGTAGAAGCCCGCCGGATCCCCGGCCACGACGGCGTCCGGAGCGTCGATCGGCCCCTCGACGACGTGCCCGTCGGCGACCGACGCGAGCTC
The DNA here is from genome assembly GCA_963831285.1 of uncultured Gaiellaceae bacterium. GTDB lineage: Bacteria > Actinomycetota > Thermoleophilia > Gaiellales > Gaiellaceae > GMQP-bins7. The sequence continues at coordinate 335,351 of CAWHPO010000013.1, forward strand.
GTCGCCGATTCGAAACTCGATCGTGCCCGCGACGGTGGCGGGCAGCGCGATGCGCAGGGCGCCCGTGAGCCAGCCGGGCTCGAGGTCTCCGGACGCCGACGGAGGACGGAGCGAGCGAGCCCCCCAGTGCGCGAGCACGTGGAGAACCGCCTGGAGGCCCTGGCCGTACTCCGTGAGCTCGTACACCCACGATGCTGCCGGTGGGTCGAGACGTCGCCGCCGAATCACGCCGCCGGTCTCGAGCGCCTTCAGACGTGCGGCGAGGATGTTCGTGCCGCAGCCGTCGAGCCGGGCGTGCAGGTCCGAGTAGCGAAGGGGCCCCTCGTGCAGGAGCTCGCGCACGACGAGCAGCGACCAGCGCTCGCCCACGAGATCGAGGGCATGTGCGATCGGGCAGTACTGGTCGTAACTCTTCGCCATGGGACGGAGTGTAGCCGCTTTCCTAACGAATTGAAAGTCTTAACTTGCGAATAGCAAGTGTTGTCGTGTAGCATCCCGCCCCTCAACGAGCACACTCGAACGCCACAGGGCTGGAACGGGGGTTTTTCCATGGTCGGTTCCGACAACAAGAAGTGGTTCGCACTCGGGCTCATCCTCGCGGTGCAGTTCATGGTCATCCTCGACATCGCGATCGTCAACGTCGCGCTCTCGTCCATCCAGGAAGACCTCAAGTTCACGCAGGAGAACCTGCAGTGGGTCATCAGCGCGTACGCGCTCGTGTTCGGCGGCTTCCTCCTACTCGGCGGGCGCTCGGCCGACCTGCTCGGGCGCCGGCGCGTGTTCATCTTCGGAGTCGTCGTCTTCACGCTCGGCTCGCTCCTGTGCGGGTTTGCCTGGAGCGAGGCGTCCCTGATCGGCTTCCGCGCATTCCAGGGGCTCGGAGCCGCAACCATCACGCCCGCCGCGCTGTCCATCCTCGTCGCGACCTTCAAGGAGGGCCGCGAGCGCAACATCGCGCTGGGCGGCTGGGGCGCGGTCGGCGGGGTCGGCGCGGCATTCGGCGTGCTCTTCGGGGGCATCCTCGTCGACTTCCTGTCGTGGCCGTGGATCTTCTTCGTCAACGTCCCGGTCGGCGTCGCTGCCCTGATCCTGGCCCCGTTCCTCCTCTCGGAGAGTCTCGACAAGCATGGCCAGGGCTTCGACGCGCTCGGCGCAGTCCTCGTGACCTCCGGGCTGTCCACGTTCGTCCTCGGGATCACGCAGGGCCACGGGTGGGGGTGGGGATCGGCGCGGACGATCGCGGTCTTCGTGATCGCCGCGATCCTCCTTCTCGCATTCGTCGTGTGGGAGCGGCGCGTGAAGGATCCGCTCGTTCCGTTCTCGATCTTCAGGCTCCAGACGCTGACCGCGGCGAACGTCGTCGGCTTCATCCTGGGGACGGCTCTCTTCGCGATGTTCTTGATGCTCTCCCTCTACATGCAGCAGGTGCTCGAGCTCTCGCCGCTGCAGACGGGGGTCGGTTACCTGGCCGTCGCTGGTACCGCGATCATCTGGGCGAATGTCGCCGCGGCCGCGGTCACGCGCGTCGGCGTGAAGCCGGCTCTCATCTTCGGGATGGCGCTGTTCACCGTCGGCCTCCTGTACTTCACGCAGGTGTCGCCCGACGGCTCGTACTGGAGCGACCTCTTCCCGGGCTTCCTCATCATCGGCCTCGGGATGCCGTTCGCCTACGTCCCGGTCTTCATCGCCGCGGTTGCGGGCACCAAGCCCGAGGAGGCAGGCCTCGCGTCGGGACTGATCAACACGTCGCAGCAGATCGGCGGCGCGGTCGGGATCGCCATCCTGACGACGATCGCCGTCTCGAAGACCGACCATGCGTTCGCGACGGGAGCGCAGCCGCCAGTCGCCCTGACCGACGGGTTCGCCGCGGCCTTCTGGGCCGGAGCAGCCATCTCGTTCGCGGGCCTGCTCGTGTCGATCTTCCTCGTCCGCGGTCGCGACCTCCAGCAGGAGGCACCGGCGGTCGAGCCGGTGCTCGAAGCGACGGCCTGAGCTACCCAGCAGGGCGCCCGCGCACACGGGCGCCCTGCGGCCCGCCAGGTTCCGTTCACGCGGCGAGGGGGTACATTCGCCCGCGATGCGGTTCCGAAAGGACGCGCGGCTCGATCCTTCCCAGGTCGAGGACTACCGCGGGAGCGGCGGCCGCATACCGGGCGGCCTCCCGGTCACGCTCGGTGGCGGCGGCGGGATCGTCGCGATCATCGTGATCCTCGCCTTCGTCCTGCTGTCGGGAGGTGGCGGCCTCGGCGACCTCGGGTCGCTGCAGGGCCAGACGGTCGGGCCGAGCGGGCAGGCGGGGGATCTCTCGCAGGAGTGTCAGACTGGCGCCGACGCGAACACCCGCGAGGACTGCCGCATCCTCGCCGTGGTCAACAGCGTGCAGGCGTACTGGTCGAAGACGCAGCGCAACTACACGCCGACGAAGACCAGGTTCTTCACGGGCAGCATCGAGACCGGGTGCGGAGCCGCGTCCTCGGCAGTCGGGCCCTTCTACTGCCCGAACGACAAGTACGTCTACATCGACCTCGGCTTCTTCGACCAGCTGACCTCGCAGCTGGGCGCGAGAGGCGGGCCGCTCGCCGAGGCCTACGTCCTGGCGCACGAGTACGGCCACCACGTGCAAGACCTCGCCGGGACGCTCGACAGCGCGGGCCACGGCACCGGAGCGCAGGGGGCTCAGGTGCGGGTCGAGCTGCAGGCGGACTGCTTCGCCGGACTATGGGTGGGCCACGCGATCGACACAGGGTTCGTCGAGGACGTGACGCGTCAGGACGTCTCCGACGCGCTCGATGCGGCAGCGGCCGTCGGCGACGACCGCATCCAGCAGCGCACGCAGGGCCGCGTCTCGCCCGAGACGTGGACGCACGGTTCGTCCGAGCAGCGGCAGAGCTGGTTCGTGCGCGGGATCGAGGGCACCGGGCCGCAGAGCTGCGACACCTTCAAGGGCCAGGTCTAGCCAGCGATCTCCTCCGAGGCGTCGCGCTCTCCTCGGGCGCGCCGAGCCGCGTCGTGCGCACGTCGGCGGGACGCGACGAGGTACGCGACGAAACCGACGAGCAGGGCTGCAAGGAGCGCTCCCGCGAGCGACCCCCCGCGAAAGGCGGGGGCCTCGACGTCGAGGACGCGGTCTCCGGCGTGCGCTGCGTTCCCGCGCCCGAGAACGATGCCCAGCGTCATCAGATTGGGCAGCGCGAGGAGGATCGCGAGCACGAGAGCGAGCGCGATCGCCCGCGGAGTCCGGCGCCAGCGCAGGATCAGCACGAGGAGGAGGATCGGGACGAACGTGAAGACGAACCCGTAGAAGAGCCCGAGGAGCGTCCCCTGCGTGATGCTTCCGTCGACCTGGTCGCCGATGCGGTGTGCCCACCAGCGCGGCACCGTCGCCGAGGCGGCGAGCAGCGCCACCACGAGGAGCGCGACGAGCCCTCCGATCCAGAGCGCCCGCCTGCCCCAGTCGACGTCCCGTCGGCTCTCCGTCGTCACTCGCGGCCGAGCATAGACTCGCCGCGTGGAGCGCGAGCGATGAGTTCGCACGCGCTGCGTCGTCTGTACGCGTAGCCCGTGCAGACCGAGCGAGAGGAGAGCCTGATGCAAACCGTCACGCCGTGCCTGTGGTTCGACACCGAAGGCGAGGACGCCGCGAACTTCTACGTCTCCGTCTTCCCCAACTCGAAGATCGTGAGCGTAGCCCGATACGGCTCGGCCGGACCGCGGCCGGAGGGAATGGTCATGACCGTGGACTTCGAGCTCGACGGCCAGCCGTTCGTCGCGCTGAACGGCGGCCCCGACTTCACGTTCTCGGAGGCCGTGTCCTTCCAGGTCGGCTGCGAGACGCAGGAGGACGTGGACGCGTACTGGAGCGCGTTGTCCGAGGGCGGCGAGGAGGGGCCGTGTGGGTGGCTGAAGGACAGATACGGGCTGTCCTGGCAGATCGTCCCCTCCGCGCTCACGCGGCTCCTCGAGGACTCCGATCGCGAGAAGTCGCAGCGCGTGATGGCCGCCATGTTGATGATGGGAAAGATCGAGATCGCCGAGCTCGAGAGGGCCGCCGCGGCGTCGTAGGGGTGAGCTACGTCTCGCCTCTACCCGGACGGGGCGGCCGTCTCGTCGAGCAGCTGCAGGAGGTGGTGGGCGGCCAGCTCGATCTCCTTGTGACGCCACTCCGCCGCCCGGTACTGACACGCGATCAGACCCGTGCGGTGCACGCGGCGGAAGTCGCCGAAGACGAACGCGTACCGGGCCTTCGTCTCGTCGGGCGCGCCCTCCGTCAGTCCGAGGTGCCACTCCGCGTACTCGCCCCACGAGTGCGCCGCGAGGAAGCTGTTCTCCTCCGTCGCCTTGGGCTGGGCGTCGCCCCAATCCGAGTCGAGCACGTACTGGCGCCCCCGGATCAGCTTGCGAGCCCGCTCGACTGCGCGCTCGTTGACCGTGTACGAGGCCACGAAAGGAATGTGACCCGGCGGAACGGCCGCCGAAACCTGCGTCAGCTCTCGAGCTCGGCCAGGCGGCCTTCCAGGAACCGACGCTCCGCGTCCGCGTGGACGAGCTCGAGCGCTCGTCCGTACGCGACGCGTGCCTCGGCGAGCCGATCGAGCCGGCGCAAGACCTCGGCGCGCGTAGCGTGGGCGTAGTGGTAGGAGTCGAGCTCGAGTGCGTCGACCAGAACGAGCGCCTCCTCGAGCCGACCGGCCTCGGCGAGCGCTGCGGCCTCGTTGAGCTCGACCACCGGAGACCCCGTCAGCTGCGCGAGCTCCGCGTAGAGCGCGGCGATCTGCTCCCAGTCCGGCGGATCCTGGACGTGGAGCGACGCGAGCGCGCCTTCCAGCACGTACGCACCGCGCCCGCCGAGCGCGAGCGCGCGGTCGAGTGCTCGGCGTCCCTCCGCGATCCGGTCGACGTCCCACAACGACCGGTCCTGCTCGGCGAGCAGGACGACGACGCCGTCCGCGACCCGCGCGTCTCGGCGGGCGTCGTTCACGAGCATGAGCGCGAGGAGGCCGTGCACCTCGGGCTCGTCGGGCATGAGCTCCGCGAGCGCCCGCCCGAGCCGGATCGCCTCGGTCGCGAGCTCGTTCCGGCCACCGTAGCCCTCGTTGAAGACGAGGTAGACGACGGCGAGCACCGCAGCCAGGCGGTCGGGCAGGAGGTGAGCCGGCGGCACGCGGAACGGAATGGCGCTCGCCTTGATCTTGCGCTTCGCCCGGACGAGTCGCTTGGCCATGGTCTCCTCGGGGACGAGGAAGGCCCGGGCGATCTCGTCCGTGGACAGCCCGCCGAGCGTGCGCAGCGTGAGCGCGACCTGGGCGTCGAGCGCGAGCGCGGGGTGGCAGCAGGTGAAGACGAGCTCGAGCCGCTCGTCGGGGATGGTCGTGTCGTCCATCTCGTCCTCCGTCGCCACCGGGACGTCGAGCAGCCGCGTCTTGGCCGCGAGCGTGCGCTCCCGCCGGATCCGGTCGACCGCCCGGTTGCGGGCGGTCGTGGCCAGCCAGGCGCGTGGGTTGGCCGGCGTCCCGTCTCGCGGCCAGCGCTCCGCGGCGATCGCGAACGCCTCCTGGGCGGCCTCCTCGGCGAGATCGAAGTCGCCGAGGAAGCCGATCAGGGCGGCGAGCACACGGCCCCATTCCTCGCGGAAGACGTGCTCGAGCGTCGTCAGGGAACCAGTCTCCGTCTCAGTACTCGACGACCGGCCGGACCTCGACCGCCCCGCCGAGGCGTGCTGCTGGGACGCGTGCCGCGAGCTCGATCGCCGCGTCGAGATCGTCCGCCTCGAACACGAAGTAGCCGCCGAGCGCCTCCTTCACCGTGACGAACTGGACCGTCGGTGGTCAGGGTCTTGCCGTCCGCGACGCGAACCGTCGTCGCCGTCTCGGGCGGCTGCATCCACAGTCCGGGGGTGACGCCGGGCATCTCGTTGATTGCCTGGTAGTCGACGGAGACCTGGTTCTGCTCCTCCTCGGACAGGCGGGCCCAGTCCTCCGGAGAGCTCGGCGTCGGCGTGTCGCCGTGCTGGATGAGCATGAGGTACTTCATCGCGTTCTCCTCCTTCGGTCGCTGATGTCGGTTCTAGACGAACGGCCGACGGGTACGAGGACACCTACGCGAGCGAAGTGGAGGATTCGCATGGCGAAGGTCGTCGCGTCGATCACCACCTCGGTCGACGGGTACGTCGCCGGCCGCGACGACGGGCCGGGCAAGGGCCTCGGCGAGGGAGGCGAGCGGCTGCACTACTGGGTGTTCGGCGGCCCTTGGACGTACGACGCCGAGCCGCTGGGCGAGGCGAGCGGGGAGGACGCGGCGTGGCTCGCGCAGGTCGTCGCCAACCTCGGGGCCGTGGTCGGCGGGCGCTGGACCTACGAGGCGGCCGATCACTGGGGCGACCGGAACCCCTGGGGGCTGCCGCTCTTCATCGTGACGCATCGTCCCGAGGAGGAGCCCGAGGGCGGCGAGTTCACGTTCGTGTCCGGCGTCGGCGAGGCGGTCGAGCGCGCGCGCGAGGCGGCCGGCGACAAGGACGTCAGCCTCATGGGCGGCGCGGACGTCATCCGGCAGGCGCTCGCGCTGGGGCTCGTGGACGTGCTGACGCTCATCGTCGCGCCGGTCGTCCTCGGCGGCGGCAAGAGGCTGTTCGAAGGGTTCGAGGGTTCCCTCGAGCTGGAACACCTCGGAGTGCGTCAGTCGCCGTTCGCGACGTTCATCGACTACCGGGTGCTCCGCGGTTGAGGGAGCGCCCTCGGCTGGTTCAAGTCCGCGCGCCAGGGGGTCGATAGACGAGACGTGGCCGCCGACACAACCGGGACTCCCGTGCCCTGGTCGGCGCCTTCTGCGTCCGAGGTCGCAGAGGCAGCGGGGGCGACCGACCTCTTCGTCTTCCGGCGTATCGCCGATGGCCGCTTCGCGCACGTCGGCGGGATCGGCCGGGGCGCCGGCTGGGCGGGCATCGTCGAGATCGGCGTCGAGCAGGAGCCGCTCGTCGAGACCGCGCTGTCAACGGGCGAGGTCGTCAGGCGCTCCGAGCCCGACCCCTGGCACGTGCTCGGCCCGTACTACGCCCAGTGCGCCGTCGTCGTCTCGGTGACCCAGGACGTGTTCGTCGTGTTCGGCGCCGAGAGCGACCGGATGGCGGCGGTGCCGGACGACGACCTCGCGAGCCTCGCTCGGTTCGCAGCCGACGCGCTCGTCGAGGTCACGCCCGCGAAGCGGCTCGCCGACGAGCTCGAGGCGCTCACCGCCGTTCGAGAGCTCTTGCACTCCCCGGCGGACACCTTCGAGGAGGCTCTCCAGCGCCTCGTCGATCACGCGACCGCAGCCCTTTCGTGCGATCTCGGGTTCGTCTACGTGCCCGAGCGACACCAGCTCGCGGTGTGCGACAAGCGCGGCGGGGCGTCGGTCGACACGGAGGCGGCGCTGCGAACGCTCGCGGCGCTCGCGGAACGGGGCAGCTTCCCGGTTTGCATCCAGCGCGCGGCGGACGACGAGCTGCCGGCGCCGTTCTCGTCTGCGGACGGCGTCCTCGCCTACTACGTGCTCGAGCTGACCCAGCCCGTGTCCGGCGTGCTGCTCCTCCTGCACACGCAGGCGGGCGTCGCCCGCGGCTTCACGCTCCTTTGCCAGTCGCTGGGCGCCCGGCTCGTCGAGGCGGCCGAGCCGCTCCTCGCGGCGGCGCTCCTGCGCGACACGCTGAACGCCGATCTCGAGCGCGCCGAGCGGGAGGCCCGTCGCGACTCGCTCACGGGACTCGCCAATCGCCTGGCCTGGACCGAGGCGCTCGGGAGCGTCGCCGCGACCGACGAGGCGCCGGCGAGCATCGTGCTCCTCGACTGTCGCGGGCTCAAGTCGATCAACGACCAGCACGGCCACGGGGTCGGCGACCGCGTCCTGTGTCGGGTCGCGGCGGCGCTCTCGGCGAGCGTGCGCACGCACGACCTCGTCGCGCGCTTGGGCGGGGACGAGTTCGCGCTCCTTCTCTGCGACGCCGACGAGAGAGAGACCGTCGTGGTCGTGGAGCGGATCGAGGCGGCGATCGCGGACGATCGCCAGCACGGTCAGCCTGACATACGGCTGGCCGTCGGCGCAGCGACGGCACGCGACGGGAACCTCGAGGCTGCGCAGCTGCAGGCGGACGCGGAGATGGTTGCGGCGAAGAAGACCACGGGCGAACCGCGCGCCGCGACTCGCTAGGAGGGTTTGGGGGAACGGGCCTCGTCGCCGAAGTGCGGCGGTCGGCGCGAGGCGAGGACGCAGGGAGCCCCGATACTCGACGTATCGGGGCGACCGAGGACGCTGCATCGCGTCGATCCGGCGCTCCTCCGGCGGCACAGAGCCTGTTTCGTCAAGCCCTCCTTACCGCGACCTACGCGCGCTTCAGCGAGACGTCGTCCACCTGGGCCTTCGTCCCCCGCGCCAGCGAGACCACGACCTCGAGGGAGAGCGAGGTGCCTCCGGCCGTCGCCCGGCTCGTCACCGAGAGCTGCTTCCAGCCGCCGTCGGCCGTCAGCGTGGCCACGGTCGAGCGGACGAGCGCGCCGTTGCGAAGCTCGCGCAGGCGAACCGTGAGCGAGCGTCCGGCCGGCGCGCGCACCCAGGCGGAGGCGGCATACGTCGCCCCCGTCGCAGTCGACGCGACCGTGTCCGGCGAGTCGTCGAGCACGGTGTCGCCCGACGAGCGCGTACGAGCGAGCTCCGCCGAGCACGAGCCCCCGTGCGCGACGGCGCACGTCCGGGCGAGTGCCGTGCGGTTGTTGCCGCCGCGCCAGCCGCCGACACCGGTCTCGAAGCTCGGGTTGGCGACGAGCTCGTTCGGCGGGGGAGGAGGCGGTGGCGGTGGGGGCGGGGGAGGCGGTGGAGGCGGCGCCCCGGCGACCGCGTACGACGTGCTCGAGACCTCGAGGCTCGAGACGTCGACGGCCTCGAATGCCGAGCCGGGCACCGACTTCAGGAGATTGAGGTCGGAGTTGTTCCAGCTCGGATCGGGTGCGCCGCTCGTGAACCACGACGAGCCGTTGTCCGCGAGCACCATCCCGTGCTTCTTGAGCGCCCGGAGGATGACCTGGTTCTGCGCCGAGAAGCCACTGATGTCGTAGCTCGCCTTCAGCCGGAACCACGCGCCCATGGGCGGGTCGGAGGAGCCGCCGGACGCGGCCTTGTGGCTCGCCGGCCAAACGTACGCATTGGCGGTTCGGGGCGCGGTGAAGCGGATCACGTGGTCGATCTCGCCCGCGGCGACCTCGTCGTAGCGGACGAGGCCCGGAAGGATCGGAAGGCCGGCTGCGTCGCCGGACGTCCAGCCGAGCGGCCGCATTGCATTCGAGCCGAGATCCCACGTCGCGCCCGAGCCGGCCGTCCACGACGCGCCGCCGCTCTGCGGGTACGCGCTGTACAGCTCCCAGAGCCTGCACGCGTCGCGGTCGACGAGCAGCACATGGCGGTCGCCGCTGGAGCTCGGGCCTCCTTCGACCGGGGCGTCCGGAGGGATCGGGTACGGCCCCGCATCGCTCTCGTCCGCGTAGGTGAACGAGACGGGCACCCGCGGCTGCGAGCCGGGCACGGTCGTGTACGGGATGCCGATCGCGCCGCCGTTCCACGTGCCCGAGCCGAAGTCGGCCTTGAGCCCGGCGCTCGACCCGATGCTCGCGACCCAAGCGGCGGACTGCGGATGCACGGGCAGCGCAGAGACGTCGGCATGCCAGAAGGAATTCGACGGGGTCAGCGGACACGACGGGGCGCCGGGAACCGGCGTGCCGTGCGCGAGCGCCGCGAGGAGCAAGGCAACCGGAATCAGGGCCGAGATGCCCGCGAGGCGGCGCGGCGAGATCATCCGTCGCACCCTAGGGAGCGTCCTCGAGGCAGGTATCGCCCGAAATGAGGAGACGGGACGAGGCTAGGACGCGAGCGCGGCCGGCGAGCGGGTGTCGCCGAGGCGGCGGCAGCTGCGCTCGAGCAGAGCCATCAGCTCCGTTGCGGGTCGTGGGCGGCTGATGAGGTAGCCCTGCGCGGTGTCGCAGCGGAGCTCAGCCAGCCGCGAGAACGAGGCCGTGTCCTCCACTCCCTCGGCGACGACGCGCAGCCCGAGGCTGTGCCCGAGCTCGATCGTCGAGCGCACGATCGCGAGGTCGTCACCATCGGCCATGTTCAGCACGAAGCTCTTGTCGATCTTCAGCACGTCGATGGGGAGACGCGTGAGGTGGCTCAGCGACGAGTACCCGCTCCCGAAGTCGTCGACCGCCACCGCCGAGCCGAGCCCCGAGAGCTGCGCCAGCACCGTGCGCACCCGCTGGTCGTCGGAGAGCAGCGTGTTCTCCGTGATCTCGAGTGTGAGGCTCTCGGCCGGGATGCCGTGGCGCGAGAGGGCTCCTTGGATCTCGTCGGGCAGCGCGCTGTCGAGGAGGTCGCGCGCGCTCACGTTCACCGCGACCGCGAGGTCGAAGCCGCAGGCCCGCCAGTCGGCGAGCTGGGCGAGCGCGCTCGAGACGACCCAGCGCGTGAGGTGGCGGATGAAGCCCGTGTGCTCGGCGAGCGGCACGAAGCGATCCGGAGCGAGCAGGCCGAGCTTCGGATGCTGCCAGCGGACGAGGGCCTCGACGCAGGCGATCTCGCCCGAGCCCATCTCGGCGAGCGGCTGGTAGTGGAGGACGAGCTCGTCCCGGTCGAGTGCGCGTCGAAGCTCTCCGATCAGCGCGAGGCGCTCGGGCGAGTAGTGGTCGCGCGCAGCGGAGTAGACGGAGGGCTGGTGCACGTCCTTGGACTCGTACAGCGCGACGTCTGCGTGCCGCAGGAGCGTCCCGCCGTCGGCGCCGTCGGTCGGGGCGACGGCGATGCCGATGCTCGCGTCGACCTGGAGCTCGAGCCCTTCGACGTGGAGCGGCCGCTGGAGCCCGTCGCGGACGCGGTGCGCAAGCTCCACTGCGGCGACGGAGCCCGTCTCCGGAGCCACGATCCCGAACTCGTCGCCTCCGAGCCGCGCGACGGTGTCCGCCTTCCGCACGAGCCGCGACAGGCGCACCGCCACCTCGCAGAGGACGGCGTCGCCGGAGTGGTGCCCGAGCGTGTCGTTGACCTCCTTGAAGCGGTCCAGGTCGACCAGGAGGACGGCGGTCCCCGCGGTGCGGTCGTCGGCGTCGAGCAGCGCGCGGTCGACGTGCTCGGCGAAGAGCTCGCGGTTCGGAAGACCGGTGAGGCCGTCATGGAGGGCCTGGTGCCGAATCGAGACGAGCTGAGCCGACAGCTGCCTCGACACGCGACGAAGCAGAGGGACGAGGCCGACGAGGAGGAGGGTGAGGACGCTCAGCAGCACGAGCGCGGCGTGCATCCAGGCGGCGCGGGCCGAGGCCGCGATCGGCCCGTAGTCCTTGTAGAGCTCGACGACGCCGACCGGTCGCGCGTCGTGCGCACCGCGCACTGCCTCGTACACCTCGAGCGCCTTTCCCCCGGGGCCGCCGCCGCCCTCGGCGGCGAGGTCGGTGATCCCGGTGACCGTCTCGCCGCTCATCACCTCCGCCGTCTCTTCGGGCTCGGGCGCGGTCCCGATCTGCCGCCGGTTCGTGGAGTAGGTCACCGTGCCGTCCGGGGCGTAGAGCTTCACCCTCACGGTGTCGTCGCGCAGGACGTCGCGCGCGAACAGCCGGTCGAGCTCGTCGAGCCTGGATGGCGGGAGACCGGTCCTGAAGTCCGAGTCCTCGACCCTCGTCTGGAGGAGCGTGTCGGCCACGAGCGTCGCGTGGACGACGGCGTTCCGCTCCGCCTGCGCGATCGCGTCGCGTCGTGCCAGGACGATCATCGCGGCCGCTCCCAGTCCGAGCGCGAGCATGGCCCAGACGACGAAGCGCGCGACGAGTCGAGGAGGGCGCGCGTCGGCGGCGCTGCGCCGCCAGGGCAGCTTTCTCCGGACCGCAGGCACGGACATGTGCCTCGGTGATCGGCATCTCGGCGTCGTTCTTGATCCCTGAGCGCGGCCGCTATTCGTCCGGAGGACGCGCGCTATCGTCCGCCCATGGTCGAAGCGGTCGTGGGGATGCCTGCCGGAACGCTCGGCTTCAGGCTCTCCGGCAGGATCGATCGTGACGAGTACTTCGAGATCCTCGACCCGATCCGCGAGCAGCTCGAGCGCGGCGAGCGGGTGAGCTTCCTCGTCGAGACCGCACCCGATTTCCACGGCCTCGACCTCGGTGCGCTGTGGGAGGACATGAAGGCGGCAGGGTCGGTCGGGCTCAGGCAGCGCTCGTCCTGGGAGCGGCTCGCCGTCGTCACCGACAAGGACTGGATGCGTCACGGGATCGCCGCGTTCGGCTGGGTGATCCCCGGCGAGATCCGCGTGTTCGAGCCCGTCGAGCTCGAGATCGCGAAGGCCTGGACGGGCGGCACGCCGGACGCGAGCTGACTAGGCGCCCGGCACCACCTCCGGCGGTCGGATCGGCTCCGGCTCGGCAGGGGCTTCGGCGGTCCTGCTCGCCCTGCGCCCGAGGAGGTACCAGGCCTCCATCTCGCCCTTGCCCTTGACCTGGATCGCCCCCCTCCGCTCGCAGACGAACTCGTCGTCGAGCAGCTCCTTCGTGGCCCGGGTGATCTGGATCCGCCCCGAGGTCCCGTGGGACTCCATGCGGCTCGCGGTGTTCACCGCGTCGCCCCACAGGTCGTAGAGGAACCGCTTCCGGCCGATGACCCCGGCCACGACCGGCCCCGAGTTGATCCCGACGCGCAGCTCGAGCCCGAGGTGCCCGACCTCGTCGACCGAGCACATCGCTGCCTGCATGTCGAGCGCCAGCAGGGCGAGCGCGCGGGCGTGGTCGGTCCTCGGCGAGGGCACGCCCGCGGCGACCATGTAGCAATCGCCGATCGTCTTGATCTTCTCGGCCCCGTAGCGCTCGGCCAGGTCGTCGAAGTGGCTGAACAGGTGATCGAGGATGCCGACGACCTCGGCCGGCGGAAGCCGCCGCGCGAGCGGGGTGAAGTCGACGACGTCCGCGAACAGGATCGACGCTGAGCTGAACTGGTCCGCGATCGTCTGCGTCTCGGCCTTCAGCCGGTCGGCGATGGACCGCGGCAGGATGTTGAGCAGCAAGCTCTCCGCCCTCGCCTGCTCCTCTCGCAGCGCGGCGAGCGCGTCTCGGCGCTGGCTGGCGAACACGGCCAGCAGCGTGAACACGATCGTGCCGCCGACGGTGATGTTGAGGGCGAGCATGGTGCTCGTGAACCATTGGGGGACGGTCGGCGACACGCCGCCCACCAGAGCGCCGGCGATCCCCGAGCCGAGGAACACGACGACCCATGCGACGAACCAGCGGGCCGCGGTCCGGACGTCGCTGAACACGAGCGCCCCGAGGGGAGCGAGGACACCCCACAGACCGACTCCGCCCGACTCGAGGAAGCCCCCGAGTGGGATCATGGAGAGCGTGGGAGCCAGCAGGATGGCGACCTGGCCAACGCGCAGGAACTGAGCGAAGTTCCGATTGCGCGAGAAGACGACCATCGCCGCCAGCAGGGTCACGAAGTAGACGAGCGGCACCCAGCCCACGGGCGACCCGAACGCGAGGTAGAGAGCCGCCCACAGCAGCGAGATCGGCAGGATCAGCGCCGAGATCAGGACGAGGAGCGCCTTGCCGGCGCGCGTGTCGTCGTCGTCCTGCGGATCCGCGCCGATCCGCCCCAGACGCGCCAGCACCCACTCGCCGACCCTCCGCATCCGGCTCGCGTCGCTCACACCGGAGACGGTACTCGTGGACCCGAACCGTTCGTGCAACGACGACGGGTCACGTCGAACCGGATATGCACCCCGGCCGAATGACTCGTGCGGACGGCAGCAGCATGGAAGTTCCTCTAGGCCGCCGCAGAAGGAGTGTTCTATGTCCGTTCTTCCTCGTTTGGAAGAGCTCGACGTCGACGGTGCTGTCCGCGAGGCGGCTGACAAGGTCGACGGTGTTACGCGCGGATCGTTTCTGCGCAGGGCCGGCGTCGGCGCCGGTGCGATCGTCGGAAGCAGTGCGTTTCTCGGTGCACTGCCTTCGATCGCGAGCGCCGGTGTGGCGAAGAGCGACGTCGCCATCCTCAACTACGCGCTGACGCTCGAGTACCTCGAGGCGGCGTTCTACGCCGAGGCCGTCAGCAAGGGTCGCTTCAGCGGCGCGACCGGCAAGTTCGCCCGCATCGTTCGCGCCCACGAAGCCGCTCACGTCGCGTTCCTGAAGAGTGCTCTCGGCAGCGCTGCGGTCAAGAAGCCGAAGTTCGACTTCAAGGGCACGACCATGGACGAGGCCAAGTTCAAGGCCACCGCGCAGGTGCTCGAGGACACGGGCGTGGCCGCATACCTTGGCCAGGTCGGCAACATCAAGTCGAAGAAGATCCTCCTCGCCGCGGGCTCGATTCTGCCGATCGAGGCACGCCATGCCGGGTGGATCCGCGACATCAACGGCGTTCCCGGCGCACCGAAGGCGTTCGAGGGTGCGAAGACCAAGCAGCAGATCCTCGCTGCGGTCGGGGGCACCGGCTTCATCGTCGGCTAGCGCCGCTTGCACGGACAGGGGGCGGCACCTCCAGGGGCCGCCCCAGCACCCTCCACTGAAAGGAACCTCATGCCCGGATTCATAGGGCTTCCAGAAATCCTGCTCCTCGGCCTCGTCGTCCTGTTCGTCTTCGGCCCCAAGCGTCTGCCGGAGATGGCGCGATCGCTGGGTCACGGCTTCCGTGAGTTCAAGGACTCGGTCTCGGGCGACAAGGACGAGCACGATCGCTTCACCGTTCCCGCGGAGGAGCCCGAGATCGTCCTCGTCGAGAGCACGCCCGAGCCGCCGGCCATCGCGGCGCCTCCGCTCTCCACCGGAGTCGTCTCCCAGCGCACGCCCTCGCGCCTCGTGCGCGAGGACGAGCGAGTCGCGTAGATGCGTCTGCCGCGGCGTCTGGGTCGTGGCGAGACTGCGGGGCTCGTCGATCACCTCGGCGAGCTTCGCGCTCGGCTCATCGTCGTCCTCGTCGCGCTCGCTGCGGGGTTCGCCGTTGCGTACGGGTTCCACCACCAGCTGATCGAGTGGCTGAACCAGCCACTTCCCGACAACCGGCGCAGACCCGTGACGTTCGGGGTCACCGAGCCGTTCACGACCACGCTGAAGGTCAGCCTGTACGCCGGTTTCGCGATCGCGCTGCCGGTGATCCTCTGGCAGGTGTGGAGCTTCCTGGCGCCGGCGGTTCCCAAGGGGCTCGGACGTTCGATCCTCGGCTTCGTCGCGTTCGCGACGCTGCTGTTCGCTGTCGGCGTCGCGTTCGCCCACCAGGTCGCGCTCCCGGCCGCGGTTCACTTCCTGACCAACTACGACTCGGACATCTACGACATCCAGATTCGCGCCTCGAGCTACTACTCGTTCGCGCTCCTGTCGCTGCTCGCCGTCGGGCTCGTATTCGAGCTGCCGATCTTCATCCTCGGCCTCGTCCGGCTCGGCATCACCTCGGCGGCAAAGCTTCGCCGTAACCGGCGGATCGGGTACGTCGCGATGGCGGCGGCGGCGGTGGCGCTGCCCGGCGTCGACCCGGTCACGACGGCGTTCGAGATGGTGCCGCTCATGCTGCTGTTCGAATGCTCGATCTGGCTCTCCGTCGCGTTCGAGCGGCGCTGGCGGATGCAGTCGCGCCTGGATCTGGACCCACGACCTCTGTAATCGGCCGATGACGTGGCTCTGGAGGTGCTGCGCGTCTGCCGCTCCTCAGTGTTCCTCTGTCGCCGCGGTGGAGGGGAGGGAATCGAGCGGCCCGGCGGTCGCGTTTGCGGGCAGATGTCGAGGGTCTGGTTCCTCCGTCTCCACGTTGTGCCCTGCTGCCGGCCAGGGCGCGAGAACGAGCAGGAGCCGCGCCTCGTCGAGGCCGCGGAGGGCGTGGCGCTCGCCGGGATCGAACGTGACGAGCGTTCCGGCCTCGCACTCGACGGTCTCGCCCGACGCGTCGATCGCGACGCGGCCGGAGATCACCTGCACGACCGCGCGCTCGCGCACGTGATGCTCCGGCAGCTCCTCTCCGACGCCGAGGTCGAGGGCGACGAGCCGGCACTCGGGTGAGGAGAACAGCACGCGAGGCTTCTGCACGCCTGCCGACGGGACGCGTGGCGCATCGGCTCCAGGTGCGCGCTCCGTGCGCTTGTCGGACGACCCCTCGAGCGTCGGTAGATGCCACCGTTTCATCTCGTTCCTCCCTGCAGCGGTGTCAGATGGACTGTCGGTACCCGAAGAATTCGTGGTCCTGGTTGTAACCGCCGTAGCCGCTGCCGAGCTCGGAGTAGTGGGCGACGAATTCGATCCCCTTGATCCACTTGACCTGTTTGAAGCCCAGCTCGATCTCGTTGCGGAGCCGGAGCGGTGCGCCGTGCCCGAAGGACAGCGGCTCGCCGTTCATGTCGTACGCGAGCATCGTGAGGTGGTGGCTCATGTGCTCGAGCGGATGGGCGTCGTAGTAGACGCCTTTGTCGGCCCCTTCGCCGAGGGAGTAGAAGCTGACCCATCTCGCCTCCGGCAGCGGCTTGACCAGATCGACGATCGTCCGCATCGAGACTCCGCCCCATTTTGCGATGCCGGACCAGCCCTGGATGCAGAAATGCTGCGTGATCTGCTCGTGGTGGGGTAGCGCCCGCAGCTGCGCGAGATCGAGCTCGACGGGGTTCTCGACGAGGCCGTCGATGCGCAGCCGGTAGTCGACGAAGCCGCCGTCGAAGAGCGCCTTGTACTCGTCGGAGTCCGGGTACTGGCCGTTGTGCCAGAAGTACGGGGAGATGTCTGCTTCGCCGTACTGGCCCGGCTTGGGATCGAGGTGCTCGAACAGGTGCTGGAGCGGTCCGACGATCGCCTGCCCGACGCGCTGCACGATCCGTGGGTGGCGCAGCGTGAAGGGAGTCGCGGCGGCCCAGCCGACGACGACGATCACCATCGATGCGGCGAAGAGCCAGAAGCCGAGCCAGGCATGGTCGTTCCGTCCTGCGTAGATGTGGTTCAGGTTGACCAGCAGGCCGGTGGTGAACACCATCGCCGTGTGAATCACGATGAAGGCCAGGAACCAGACGAGCACGAGGAAGTGCAGCGAGCGCGCGGTCTGGATGCTCAACCTCGTGCTGATCCACCTGAACCGCGCCGACAGCGCGGGTGACATGCCGAGGCCGGTGACGAGGGCGAGTGGCGCCGCGACGAACACGGTGACGAAGTAGGCGAGCAGCTGCAGGCTGTTGTACGCAACCCAGCCGTTGTCGACCGGCCAGCTCAGTGAGAGGTACTGGATCAGCACGGAGAGCGCGTTCGGGAAGACGGCCCAACTCGTGGGTACGAGGTGCCGCCAGTGGCCGCTCGCAAAGAGCAGGACGTAGAAGATCGCGCCGTTCAGCAGCCAGAGCGCGTCGACGCCGAGGTGCCACCAGCGCGCGAGGCCGATCGAGTGGCGGAGCCCCGGCAGGCCGACCTGGGCGGGGAGGCTGATCGAGTCCTGCTTGGCCGTCCAGAGCGGATCGGCGGGCACCGGCTTCTGGACGCGAAACCAGTCCTTGCCGGGTGTCGAGTGGCGCGTCCAGTAGAGGCGCGGGTGGTCGGACAGGATCTGGATGCCGGAGCGGATGATGAAGATCAGCAAGAACAGGTTGAAGAAGTGCTGGACTCGCAGCCACGCCGGGAAGCCCGACGATGTCTCCGGGTGCGAGGGCTCGACGGTCCCCGGATACCGTGCGATGAAGTGTTGAATCGACGGCTCGCTCCGCAGCCCCTTCGCGACTGCGACTGCGACGATGAGGAGCAGGAACCCGATGGGCAGCAGCCAGAGCAGGTTGAACCACCGGGTGCGGCCGACGCGCACCCGAGGAGCGATGCCGGTCACCTGTGGGATGGAGCCGGCGAAGGTCGCCGGGTCGATCACGTCTTCGCCCGGCGTCAGCTGCCACCGGTAGCTGCGAACGAGCTCCGGAGTGACGCCTCCAGGCGCCGATGCCGGCGGATCCTCAGGGGTTGGGTCGGCCTCGTCCTTCAGAGCCTCAAGTCTACGAGCGCGCCACGGGAGGTCGGTTCGGTCGGCATCCTGGCGTGATGACGGTCTGGACGATCGGCCACGGGACGCGGCCCGCCGACGAGCTCGTGTCGGTCGTCCGCGACGCCGGCGTTGCGACGGTCGTCGACGTGCGGCGCTTTCCCGCCTCGCGTCACAACCCCCAGTTCAACGAGCCCGCGCTCAGAGCGGTCCTCGAGGAGAGCGGCCTCGGCTACCGGCACGCCGAGGAGCTCGGTGGCCGTCGCGCGGGCGAACCGGGCGAGGAGCTGTTCGGCTGCCTCCGCGTCGCCGCCTTCCGCAGCTACGCCGCCCGCATGGGCAGCGAGCGCTGGCAGGCGGCGCTCGCGGCGGCGCTGGCCGAGCCTGCGCCCTGCCTGATGTGCTCGGAGACGCTCTGGTGGCGTTGCCACCGGCGCCTGATCGCGGAGCTCCTGTACGCGCGGGGGGAACGCGTCGTCCACCTCCTCGGGCCTGGTAAGCAGCAGGAGCACAGGCCGCTGGCCGAAGCGGAGTCGCGCGACGGCCGGCTGTATCTGTGCGGAGCTCTCGTAGCCTAGGAGCCTGGGGTGTGAGAGCGTTCCGGCGAATGCCGGGACCGTGGAAGGCAAGGAGGGAGTAGGAGAACCCGTGTTCGAGATCCTCGGTATCGCAGGGATCACGATCTCGATGGTCGCCTATGTGCCCCAGATCATCCACCTCGGCAAGGAGCACTGCTCCGCGGGTATCAGCCGCCGCGCGTGGGCGATGTGGCTCGTCGGCAGCCTGCTCGTCGGCGCGCTAGCCGTCCATCGCGGCGACCTCGTGTTCATTGCGCTCCAGCTCAGCACCCTGACCGCGGCCGCCGTCATCCTGTTCCTGGCGCAGAGGTACCGGGGACTGGTGTGCGAGACCCACGCAGCCGACCCGGCGCGTGAGCTCACGGTGACTGGCGGACCGGCTCGGCGCTCCTAGCGCCGACGGCCGCGGCTGCTCGTCTTCGGAGCTGGAATCCGCGCCGCCGGGCTCGGCGTAGTAGCCGGTAGCGCGTGTGTGACGAATCCGAAGGGCTAGGAGGCAAGAGATGACGGAACCGAGTCTCTACGACCGGCTCGGTGGCGCGTTCGCCATCGCAGCAGTGGTCGATCGCTTCAGCGACGCTGTCGTGCAGAACCCGATCGTCGGCCAGAGATCGCAGAACGCCGCCCTACGGGACTGGCACACCAACAATCTGGGCAGGCTTCCGGGCCTCAAGTTCATGCGAACGCTGTGGGTCTGCAACGTCGCCGGCGGCCCTCAGCAGTATGCGGCGACGAAGCCGGGCGACACCGCTCTCGGCCTGGAAGAAGCCCATCGGGAGCTGAAGATCTCGCCCGCCGAGTTCGACGAGGTCGCGGCGGAGCTCGGGCGAACGCTCGACTTCTTCCAGGTGCCCGAGCGGGAGAAGGACGAGGTCCTGGCCGCGTTCGCGGCACACAAGAGCGAGGTCACCGAGGGATACTCCCGCTAGCTCGGCGGAGGATCGAACGGACAACCGCAACGTCCAGGAGCCGACCGAGCAGCCGTAGGGCGTTCACGACCGTGCCGTCCGCGACCCCGAGGGTAACCTGATCCGAATCCAGGAACAGCGCCGAGCGGTGCGGCGATCGCACACCGAGGTCGAGCGGCTCGGACCGGTTCGGTTCGCGGAGGTGATTCACGATGGCGAGTGAGAAGACGAGCAAGCGGCGATCCGCCGAGAGCAAGGGATTCACGGCCGAGGAGCGAGCCGCGATGAGGGCTCGTGCCAAGGAGCTGAAAGCAGAGGAGCGCGCGAGCAAGAACAGAGCGGAGGGGGAACACGACTTGCTCGCGGCGATCGACGCCATGAAGAAGCCGGATCGCGCCCTGGCTACGCGGATCCATGCCATCGTCACGGAGAACGCCCCGGCCCTCTGGCCGAAGACCTGGTACGGGATGCCCGCATATGCCAGGGACGGCAAGGTGGTCTGCTTCTTCAAGAGCGCGGGGAAGTTCAACTCGAGGTACGCGACCTTCGGCTTCGAAGAGGCGGCGAACCTCGACGACGGCGCCATGTGGCCGACCTCCTTCGCGCTGACCAAGTTGTCTGCCAAGGACGAGGCGCGCATCGCCGCGCTCGTGAAGAAAGCCGTGGGCTGACGGCCGGGCGAAGGAGGGACGATGCGGATAGGAGTGCTCGGGACCGGGATCGTCGGGATGACGCTTGCCGGCAAGTTGCGCGAGCTGGGTCACGAGGTTCGCGTCGGATCGCGTGACGGCTCGAAGGGCGACGGAACGTTCGCCGAGGTCGCCGCGCACGGGGAGGTGCTGCTGAACTGCACTGCCGGCGAGGTATCGCTGACGGCGCTGGAACAGGCAGGTGAGGACAACCTGCGGGGCAAGGTGCTCATCGACGTGGCGAACCCGCTCGACTTCTCCGCCGGCTTCCCGCCGCGGCTCAGCGTCTGCAACGACGACAGCCTCGCGGAGCAGATCCAGCGGCGCTTCCCGGAGGCGCGGGTGGTGAAGGCGTTGAACACCGTCGGTGCGCCGGTGATGGTCGAGCCGGGAATCGTCCCGGGCGAGCACACGATCTTCGTCGCCGGTGACGATGCCGGGGCCAAGGAGCAGGTCGTCGAGCTGCTGGCGAGCATGGGATGGTCGCGTGAGCGCGTGCTCGACCTCGGCGGGATTGCCGCCAGCAGGGGTCCAGAGATGTACCTGCCGCTCTGGCTCTCGCTCTTCGGGAAGCACGGCTCGCCGCTCTTGAACGTCCAGGTTCTGCACGGCGCGGCGAGCACGACCGATTGACCACAGCAGCACAGCCTTGTACGACCGACGAGCCGAGCAGTTAGTTGCCTAAGGCCAGAACGACCTCAAGCGAGAGGACGCTCGCACAGCCCGTCGTTCTGACGCCCGGCTCACTGAGCGTCGGAGGCATCATCTGGGTGAGGCGGCTGAGTGCATCAACTCCCAACTCCTGGCGGGGAGACGTTCGTACGTCCCGCCGGTTGCGGCCGAGGCGATCGTGTTCGCCGGGGACGGCCATCTGATCTCGCAGTGGGCCAGGTCCCTCGAGGCAGCTGACGCACCGTCAACGATGATCGTCGGTGTCCACCGGCTGTCCGATGAGACGCTGCGGCTCCATGAGTACTCCCCGGGCTTCGAGCCGAATCGTTTCGCGACACACGAGAAGTTCTTCGTCGAGGACGTACATGGCTGGGTGCGAGCGCGCTTCGGACTCGGCATGGCCGCCGAACAGACTGCGGTATTCGGTGTCTCGGCGGGTGGGGAGCTGGCCCTCGCCTTGGGGCTTCGCCACCCAGATGTCTACAGCGCGGTCCTTTGCGCCTCGCCTGGCGGCGGTTACAAGCCGACTGCCGTTATGCCGAGCGCGCTTCCCGTGCCTACCTCGTCGCGGGCACCCTGGAACCGTTCTTCCGCGACAACGCCATCCGGTGGGCGACCGCGCTTCGGGATGCCGGCGCCGAAGTTGTGCTGACCGAGCGCGTCGGATCGCACGGCGATACGTTCTGGCAAGAAGAGCTGCCGCTGATGGTCGCGTGGGCGTTCGGACGATGAAGCGTCGCGATGCCTCGGCTGGCATCGCGCCTCTTGAGTCTCGACCAAGCTCGGGTAGGCATACGCGAACGCTGGCCTGTTGCGGCGTCCAACGTCTCGACGAGCTGTGCTTGAGCTGCGGCGCCGTCGAGGCTCATCGCTCTGCCAGCTTCCCAGCCTCTTTGCCAGGCTCCAGGGTCGGCGGCGGCTCTCGCGCTCTCGATACTCGCTCGAATGTCCTGATCGAGGTCGGTCCTTCGGGCGCGAGAGGCGAGTAGTGAAGTTCAGCCGCAGCGGCAAGCGGTGCCGCCCGCGCCGAGTTCCCAGTGAGATCGCGGCTGGAACTCTGGATGCGCTCGCTAGACTCGCGGTCGTGGCGTACCCCGGCCTAGTTGATCCCATCGTGACGTCCTCAGCCGTGGCTCCCCGCCTCGGCTACTGCAAGCTGGATCAATTAGGAGGGAAGACAGATGCTCTACGAGCCGACGAGGTTCGATGCGCTGATCGACGAGCCGTGGGTTCCGGGGCGTGTCGAGGACGCGATCGCTGCGATCGTCGCCGACGCCGACGCTGCCTTCGATCTGGAGGCGCTCTGGCCCGCACACGAGTGGGATGCGCAGGAGAAGCCGCTGCCGCTATCCGGCCTGTACGTCGGTGCGGCCGGCGTGACCTGGGCACTCGATGAACTTCGGAAGTGCGGCCATGCCGAGTCGTCGAGCGACCTGGCCGCCGCCGTGGTGCGCGCGATCGAGCTCGAACGGGCGACGCCGGACTTCGCTGCGGATGAGCATTACCGTCGGGGTGCGCTCATCTCCGGTGAGACGGGAGCACTGCTCGTTGCCTTCCGGCTGAGTTCTGACGCGGCGCTCGCGGACGACGTGTACGCGCTCGTGCGCGGGAACGTCGACAACCCGACGGACGACATCAGCTGGGGCGCGCCCGGGACGCTGCTGGCGGCGCTGGCGATGGGCGAACGGACCGGCGAGCCGCGCTGGCAGGAAGCGGCACGCGAGACGGCGACGGCGCTACGTGCCCGACGTGGCGAGGACGGGCTGTGGCGCCAGGACGACGACTACCGCGGCCTCAGCACGCTGCACGGCGTCGCGGGAAACACCCTCGCTCTGCTCCGTTTCGAGCCAGACGCCGCCGTTGCGACCGAGAGCGCGTCCGTTCTCTCGCGACATGCGTTCCGCGAGGACGGCCTAGCGAACTGGCCCGGCTCGCCGCGTCCGCAGCTCGCGCGGCCACGAGACGGCCGGATCTGTCTGCAGTGGTGCACCGGCGCGCCGGGTGTCGTCGGCGGCGCCTGGGAGTATCTCGACGAGGACCTCCTGCTCGCCGGCGCCGAGCTGATCTGGCGGGCCGGCGCCCACAGCGACGACAAGGGCCACGGCCTCTGTCACGGCACCTCGGGTAACGGCTTCGCGCTCCTGAAGGCGTTCGCGCGCACCGGCGACGAGCGCTGGCTCGAGCGTGCGCGCCGCTTCGCCGTGCACGCCCTCGCCCAGGCTGAGCGGATCGCCGCCGCGAACGGCCGCCGCCGCTACTCGCTCTTCACCGGCGACGTCGGCACCGCGCTCTTCGCTGCCGCCTGCCTCGACGCCGATCCTCGCTTCCCAATCGTCGACGTCATGTAGAGCCAGCCAGCAACCGCGACCCGCTCACAGTGGACTAGAGATGCACGATCGCGACGCGCGGCAGTCGCTCAGCGACGGGCCCCCGCGATCACGGATCCATGACACGTCTCCTGCGACTCCTCGACGCACAAGAGGCACGTGCTCACCGTATCGATCGACTCGGCCAGGTTCACGGGGCGTCGTGTGAGCCGTTGTGAAGGTGGCGACGAATTCTTGCGCGGCTTCGATTCCCGCCGCCTCCATGGTCGAAGATGCGGCGCGGCTCTACTGAGCCTTCCCGATCAGGTGGTGCCACGGACGCCACCAGTGGGTGAGACCCGCGTGATCGCTTCCTCCCTCGCGAGCCACCATGAGGACGTCACGGTGCGTCGGCTGACCGAGGCGAGCGTGCGTCCAGACGGCGACCGCGTCGCTTCCGTCGAAGTAGCAGAAGACCCGACCGCCAGGCTTGTCCGGACCATGGAGCCACGGGCGCTCGCCACCCCATGAGAACGCGTTGCACTTCCCGGAATTGCGTTTGATGTCCGGGCGGTTCCTCAGCTGTCCTTCGTAGGCCCCGTCGAGGGCAGCGCCGTTGGGATAGGACGAGATCTCCCATCTGTCCGGCACACCGCTGGCTGGCAGGCAGACGGCGGTCTGGAGCGCCCTCGGCTCCGGGATCGTTTGAAGCTTGCAGTCCTTCCAAAGCGTCGCGGGAACGATCGCGTCGAGCCCTGCGTCGGCAGCGAGCGCCTCCGGTTCCGCCCCCACCGGTAGGGTGCCCGCGCCGGGCGCTGCCGTTCCCGCGTCGGTCTGGTCCCCGGACGTGAGGTAGACCACGCCTGCGGCCGTTACGGCGGCGAGCGCCACGACGGCAGCCCCGAGCTTCCACCCGAAACCCCGTCCGGGCTTGCCGAGGAACATCAGCACCCAGTTAGTGCTGCGAGGCGCGTCGAGCTCCGAGTAGACCTGGTAGATGTGGACGGCTTCCGGCATGCCTTTCAGACGTACCCGCCCCCGGTCGCTGTACTGAAGACCGCCGAGTCTGCCAGCGAGCCGGACGGTCGATGCGCTGACGAGCACGTCTCCTCCGTGCGCACGCCCGCAGAGGCGGGCAGCGACGTTGAGCGATGCGCCGCGAAAGCTCCCGTCGTCGATCTCGACTGCCTCTCCGGAGTCGATCCCCATGCCCACCTTCAGCGGAATGTCCGAATTCGCGCCTGTCTCGTCCCCGAACCTCGCTTGCAAGTCGACAGCTGCGCGGATCGCCTGGCGAGCCGATGCGAAGACCGCGAGGGCTTCGTCTCCCCGCAGCTCCACGAGCTGTCCCTCGTGAGCCTGGACACCGTCGGCCACCAGTTCGGCGAACTCGGCGGCTAGAGTGGCTGCCGCTTCGTCGCCGTACTCCTCCGTGTAGCGCGTGTACCCGCGGATGTCGGCGATCAGGAAAGTGCGGGGAGCAGACGTAGCGTCGCTCATGACTCCATCAGTATGACCCTGCTCCCGCGTGCGGGCGGCGGTTCGTCCCTCCCGCCTGAGTAGCCAGAAGGGACAGAACGAGGCGCTGCCCGGGTGTGCGGGAATGCCCCTGAGCCGCCGATGGTCTACGGCGTGTGCACGGGATAGCGCAGATGCGTGACACCCACGCCGGTGACGACTGTCGGATTCCCGAGCACGACCGGCGCGTTCGCGAGCTGGTCGAACAGCCGCACTCCTGCGCCTAGCAACACGGCAGCCAGATCGATGTGGATCTCGTCGAGCAGCCCGGCGTCCAGGCACTCCTGGATCGTCTGGGCGCCGTGTACGCCCACGGACTTCGGGCCGGCCGCCGATTTCGCTCGTGCGACGGCGCTCTCGATGCCGTCGGTGACGAACTCGACTGTCGAGCCGGGCCGTGGCCAGCCGTCCGGCACGTGGTGGGTGACGACGAAAGCAGGCACATCCCACGGGTGCTGGCCGCCCCAGCCGTCGGCGCGCTCGAACGTGCGCCGACCGGTGAGCATGGCGCCGACCTCGGCCTCCAAGGCCCTCAGGTGGTCGGCGCTCGGCGCCGAGACGTGGAACGTCATGCCCGAGCTCGTGCTCGCCGTGGAGACCTCCACGTCGCCCGAGAAGTACCAGTCGAAGACTTCGTCGACCCCGTCTTTCGGGTCGGCGACGTACCCGTCGAGAGACATCGACATGATTGCGACCACCTTGCTCATGGTGCAGCTCCTTTCTCGGGGAACGTGCCTGTTCCGGGCCGCACCGCTCGCTGCGTCCGCGGCGTCTGTGGCCTGTCGCTCGTGCTTCAGACGCCACTGCCGCCCGGAAGTAATCGGTGCCCTGGAGCGGCCGGTAGTTGCACCGTGACGCGGAGCCCGCCGTCGGCACGGGGGGTGAGGGTGAGGGTTCCGTCGTGTGCTTGGGTGATGCTGTTGACGATCGCCAGGCCGAGGCCGACGCCTGCGTGGTCGGTGCGGATGCGTCTGGTGCCGCGAAGAAAGGGCTCGACGAGCGTGGCAACGACCTGCGGGGGGAGCTGCTCGCCGGTGTTCTCGACGGTGAGCGCCACACGTTCGGGGTGAACGCTGGTCGTGATCCACACGGTGCCCTGTTCGGGCAGGTTGTGGACGATCGCGTTGTGCACGAGGTTCGTGCTCAACTGCAGCAGCAGCGCGTGCGAGCCGATGGTGGGGGTCAGGTCGCCGGAGGTCTCGATGGCGAGGCCGCGTCCTTCGGCGAAGGGGAGGAGCGTTTCAGTGGCTTCTTCCGCGATGAGGGAGAGGTCGACACGTTCTCGGGTGAAGGACCGCTGGTCGGCGCGGCTGAGCAGGAGCAGCGCTTCGGTGAGGTCGATCGCTCGGGTGTTGACGGTGTGGAGCCGGTCGACGAGCTCGCCGTTGGCGCCGTTGGGATCGTTGCGGGCGACGTCGAGAAGTGTCTGCGTGATCGCCAGCGGGGTGCGCAGCTCGTGGGAGGCGTTCGCTGCGAATCGCTGCTGCTCGACGACGTGGGCTTCGAGCCGAGCGAGCATGGTGTCGAAGCTGTCTGCGAGCTCGCGAAACTCGTCCTGACGTCCTGCCAACTCGATGCGGTGGGAGAGCGATCCGTACGCGGCCGTGCGTGTGGCGTCGGTGATGCGAGCCAGGGGGGCGAGCATGCGGCCGGCGAGGAGCCACCCTCCCAGCAGGCCGAATACCAGCAGGAACGCCAGCACGATGGCTGCGATCGGAGCGAAATAGCGCAGGAGCGCGGCATGGCTCTGCACCAGGAAGATCACACCGGGGTGCACACCACGCGAGAGCGAGAAGTACCCGGCGACGAGCAGCACGGCACCTGCGAGCATGAGGAAGCCGGCGTAGCTGAGAGTGAGTCTGAGGCGAACGCTCAGGCCACGGGGTCTATCCACGTTCTTCCCCCTCTCGCCCGGTGTCTGGTTGCGTGTCGATGCGATACCCAACGCCTGCCACGGTGGCGATGATCCAGGGTTCGCCGAGTCGTTTTCGCAGTCCCGAGACCGTGATGCGCACGGCGTTGGTGAACGGGTCCGCGTTCTCGTCCCACGCGCGGGCAAGGAGCTCTTCGGCGCTGACGACACCGCCTTCGGCGGCGACGAGGACTTCGAGCACTGCGAACTGCTTCCTGGTCAGCGCGACGTAGCGGCCGTCGCGGTGGACCTCTCGGCGGAACGGGTCCAGCCGCAGACCTGCGAGCTCTCGCACGGGCGGCCTCGAGTGGGCGCGCCTGCGGTCGAGCGCTCTGAGGCGGAGCACGAGCTCTCGGAGCTCGAACGGCTTCGTGAGGTAGTCGTCGGCGCCGAGCTCGAACCCTGTGGCCTTGTCGTCGAGCCGGTCGGCGGCGGTCAGCATGAGGATCGGCATGCCGCTGCCGGCGGCGACGATGCGCTTGGCGAGCTCGTCGCCGGGTAGGTCCCGGAATGTCTCGGTCGAGGACGGCGAGGTCGTAGGCGTTGACGCTCAGCAGCTCGAGAGCGGTGTCGCCGTCACCTGCGATGTCTGCGGCGATCGCCTCCAGGCCCAGGCCGGCGCGGATGGCCTCCGCCATGTAGGGCTCGTCCTCGACGATCAACACCCGCATGCTCCGATGCTAGAGCCGGCGCGTTTCGTCGGCATATCGAAAACCGCATACGTGCCGGCAACACCACGCTGCCTTGAATGGCGACATGACCCGCCGCGAACCAGCACGGAGGACGACCCGCCGGATTCGGATTCGCAGGACCCGTGTCGCCGGTCTGCTGGTCGTCGTCGCGGCGATCGCCGCAGCTCTCGGCTACCAGTTGCCGGCGTCCTCGTCCTCGACGGCCGCATCGCCCATCGACGCCCCCCGCGGCCAGTACCGTGGTCTTCGCAGTGAGCACCGTGGTGCGCTCGGCGAGGCTGACGGCGCCGTCCCCGGCCGCACGACGGTCTTCGATGACGAGATTCCGGGTGTGGCCAACCTCGATCCCGATTTGCTCGGTCCCCTGCGCCAAGCTGCAACTGATGCCGCGGACGACGGGGTCGAGTTCTTCGTCGATAGTGGCTGGCGTTCCCCCGAGTACCAGAATCAGCTTCTTCGCGAGGCCATTTCCGAGCATGGCTCTGAAGCGGAAGCCGCCCGCTGGGTGGCCACGGCGGACACGTCTCCTCACGTCTCGGGGGACGCGGTCGACATCGGGCCCCCCGATGCCTCGGCGTGGCTCTCCGAGCACGGCGCCGAGTACGGGTTGTGCCAGATCTACGGCAACGAACCCTGGCACTACGAGCTACGCCCCGAAGCCATCGATCGCGGTTGCCCTCCCATGTTTGCCGACCCTACGCACGATCCAAGGATGCTCCGGTGACCAGCACGCTCGGCAGAGAACCGGTGTCGACGCAATCACCAGAAGTTTTCTGTGAAGGATCCATGACGGATCCAGATCCCACCCCACCAAGCAGACTCTGCAAGTAGATCTGAGTCCAAAGCCCGCGAATTAGCAGGGCTTTTCAGAGCCCTCGGACGAAGCCGACGCCGAGAAGTAGCTAGTCGAGCTTCCCTTCGGAGAACGCGACCTGTATCTACTAGTAGCCGACCAGCAGAACGCCCTCGAGCGGCAGCCGAAGTCGCCCGCTGGCGTCGGTCGCGTCGAGTAGGTCGCGTGCCTAAACGTCTAGCGGGCCCGGACGATCACCTTCGCCCGCGCCTTGCCGCCGTGGCCGTCGGCGGCAGCCGCCGCGATTAGCACGGGACCGGCATGGTTGAATCGGACGTCGGCGCTTGATCCCTTGCCCAGGGGCACGCCGTTCACGCGCCACCGCACCGTCACTGGGTCTCCGTCGGCATCGACGACGGCAGCGTGATACCTGTGAACGCTCCTGGCCTTCACGGCACGCGGGCCGCGGATGGCCAGCGACGGCGGAGTATTCGGCACCCGCACTGCGGCTGCGATCGTCGGCAGCGAAACGCCCCACTGGTCGGTCGTGACCGCCTCGTAGGTATAGGTGTGGTGGCCCGGCGGATGGTCGACGCAGCCGGTCGAGCCGGAGCAGACGACGGGGCCGCCGAGCGACCGCATGAACTTGACGGAAGTCACGCGGGGATCCGTGTGCAGCGACGCGGTGAGGACGACGCCTGACCGGGTCACGGTTGCCGTCACTCCCCCGGGCGGCGCCGGCCGCAGCAGGTCGGCAAGCGCGTTCGTCATGAACTTCTGGATTCGGGTGTCCGCAGGGACGTTCTGCCCGTAGCGGCTCCGGAACGAGTCGAGCACCCAGCTCCACTGGTGCGAGCCGCTGGCGAACACGCGCGCGCCGGAGAAGGCGACGTAGCGGATCGCGTCCGCGTTCCCGTCCTTGTCGCCGAGGCGCTGGCGATGGAAGAACACCGTAAGCGTGTGGGTGCACGACGAGGCGGCCGACTGGCTGCCGGGAATCGTGTCCGACTCGACGCTGACGGCGCCGGGCACAGTGTCACCCGCCTTGAACCGCGTCCCCGCCATCCACGGATCGTTCAGCGCCCCCGCCTGCACCATGTAATCGCCGGGCGGCCAGTGGAGCCCTACGCCCTGGTGCTGGATCCCGATCAGCGCGCACTCGTACCTGGGAGGCGTCAGTTCCCGGAACCGGACGGTCTTGAGCGCCGGATCGCCGATCGGGTCGGAGAACGACTTGTACGAGACGATCGTCCGCTCGGCATCGGCGTAGCGCACCTGCCAGTACGCGTCGTTCGCCCCTACGAAGGCGAGGTTCGTCCCCCGGTCGCGCGCCCCATCGAACGCGTCGAACATCTCCTTCGTCCAATACTCGTCGTGGCCGTTGACCAGGACGAGGCGGTGCTGGAGAAGCGAGTTCGGATCGCGCTGCGTGTCGACGTCCGTTTGGTACGAGACGTCGTATCCCATCCGCTCGAGGAAGCGGATTGTCTGGATCTCCCATACCAGCGGGCTCTGGCCGCCCGGGAGGTCCCACGCGTAGGGACGGTCGAAGGACACGTGGTCGGCGCGGCGCCGGCCCGAGTAGTCGAACTCGTACAGGCTCATGCCTCCCCAGCCGTTGTACGCCTGCCAGGTGTTCACGGGCACCTGGACGAGGATGGTCGAGTGACGGTCCGGAGGATCGCGGAGGACGACGTATGTCGTCGCAGCATGTCCCGACGGAAGCCGGAAGCGGATCATCAGGTAGCCGGTCGTCCAGGCGGACGGGATCGTCAGCGTGTCGGTGACGGGCCAGCCGGCCTGGACGATCCCCCCGGCGCCGGGATCGCCCGCCGCTTGCGGCTGGCCGTCGAGGGAGTCTGCGCAGTCCGTCGGGATGCAGGCGAGTAGGCGTCCGCCGGCGCCGCCGTACCAGCCCAGGCGGTAGACCTCGATGCGGTACCGCGACGCCGGTTTGGTGCTGACGTGGAGGTGGATGGTGTCGCCGGCGAGCGCGCTGACCTCGGACGCGTACCCCTCGATCGCAGGACCGTCTTCGTCGGGCGTCCGCCAGGCCGTCGTTCCCTTCTGGGTGTTCTCGGCCTGGATCGGGTTCGTTGTGTCGGACGCGACCCCGAACTCGTTGACGACCCGCATGGTGATGGTCGAGCCGCGGACCATGCCTCTCTTCGACCGCGGGACGTCCGAGGCGAAGCCCTTGAGCGCTCCCGTCGCGCGGTTGGAGGTGTCGATGACGAGGGTCCCACGTCCGACGGCTCGACGGGGGGTCTCGACCGTCGTGCGGAGGTCGTGGCTTCCGACGAGCCGATGCGCTGTGGCTGCACCGGCGTCCGAACCGGTCGCACCATCTGCAGGGAGACCGACTGTCACGAGGACCGCGAGGGCGAGAACCAGTCGTCGCACGGAAGGATGATCCGTCAGCGCCGGAGTAGCTGCAACCCGCGACCCCGTCCATCCTCACTTGCAGGAACTTCGCCGACGTACCGCTCGCGGGCGACGAAAGCTCTCACGCGCGTTGCCGCGGAATGAGCTTCGCCAGGCTCAGTGCCGCGTAGATGAGCGCGTTGATCGCGACGAAAGTGGCAAGGGCTTGGAACCATTGCGAGTGGAGGACATCCCAGGGCAACAGGATTCCGGCCAAGGTTGTCACCGGTGTGCCGCCCTGACGGCAACGGCTTCGCGGGGGACGTAGTTCCAACCGGCGTCGCGCCCGGTGGCGATGTCGAACAAGGACTTGACGTATACGGCTTGGAGCACGAGGTCGTATCCGATCTCAATTACCAGCGGAAGCGCAATCGCTCTGCCGCGCCAGCCGGCCGCCCAGACGGTGACCACGCGCTCGATTACAAAGATGAGCCCGATGAGCGCCCAGAACCAGACGAACTGGAAACTGTCGGCCGCAAGGAGCGTGATCAGCATCAGCAGCAGGTAGGCGTTTAGCGCGATCGTGCCGTAGCCGATTGCCATCTGCTGCAGCCAGTAGCGCAACGTGGCACGGGTGAGGCCGTACGCTCCGATGTTCTCTAGTGCGCCCCGCTGCCAGCGCATCCGCTGCCGCCAGAGCGCCCGCCACGTTGGCATCACTTCAGTGACGACTCGGCATTGCATGGGTGAGACCGTCTTTGCCCCCAGAGACTTCAGCGACAGCGTCATCTCGTTGTCCTCGGTCAGCGCCAGCGTGTCGTAGACCTGGCCGGGATCGCCGGGAAGAAGCTGCCCGCGAGAGTCGGCAACCGCCTTCAACGCATATGAGCGGAACAAGGACGCCGTGCCGGTCAGGACGAAGACTTTGCCCTGCCGACGGGAGATGTCACGCTGATAGCGGGTGTACTCGTTGCGCTGCAGTTGGCCAACCAGGCCCGAGCCGCCTTCGCCGTAGAACACGCCGCCCACCGCGATCAGATCACGGTCGGCCTCAAGTCGGCCCATCGCGGTCTCAAGAAACTCCGGAACAATGACCGAGTCGGCGTCCATCACCATCGCGACATCGCGGGCACTGATGTCACGGAAGATCTCGGACAGCGCCTGGTTCAGCGCCCCAGCTTTCTTCTCGGTGTTGCCGACGGTGGTGAAAACGTCCGCGCCATGTGCCCGTGCGAGATCGGCTGTGCCGTCGCTGCAGTTGTCGGCCACCACCACCACCTCTGTCCGGAGGTCTGGTCTGTCGCCGCAGCGACTCCAACGTTGCTGCGATCGTGAGCGCCTCGTTGTGCGCCGGTACCAGCACCGTCAGCCGCAACGACGACAGCGCACCATCTTCGATGTCCGGAAGCTTGCTCGGCGGCAACTCCGGCTCCTCGATGAGCCGAACTGTCGATGGGCCAAGCGGCGTCAGTAGCCCCGTCCTCAGCTTGCGCATCTCCGGCGAGAGCGGAGGCGGTATCCGCCTGTCCCGCGCCAGGACCCGCATTGCCGCCGCCACGTGTAGAGCAGCGAATCCGAAGAAGCACGCTACCGCGGCGGCGAAGGCGGCGAGTATCAGCGAGACCGACGGAACGTTGTCGTCGGCACCGAGAGGAAACTGACCGACGATATCCCTCGGCTCCGCTCGGAATGCGACCCACAGAGCCAGCAACAACAGGATCACGGTCAGGGCGATCAACGCGACGGTCAGCCAACTCAACCGCGCGACGCGCTTACGGAGTGGGGGGTTCTCGTCTATCGAGGCAATCCCTTCGCGGCCCCGAGTGCTCGTTGGCGGTCGCGGTCTGAGAACGCCCCGAAGCTGTTCGACACGGCGAACGGCAGAGCAACGATCAGCGCAGCGGCGGCGGTTGTGCGCATGACGGCTTACCCCACCCTATTCGCGGTCGGCCGCCGCGCATCCCCCAATGTGGGCTGACGGCCACGGCCGAGCGTGATGCCCTCCATCCAGGCCCCACCGACCGACCCTCTCGCGAGGGGGAGGGGTGTCGAGGGTGCTGACCTCCTACTTCGTAAGCGCATCCACCTCGGAGGGCCAAGAGAGGCCAGGGCGTGGCAGCTCGACCAGACGAGCCGCCACGCCTCCGGTTACCCCGAGGCGCCGCTCTTCTAAGCTCGTTCGATCTTCGCTGGAAGCAGCGCCGCCGCCCCGAGACCGATGAGTCCAAGCACGATGAGAGCGAGCATCGAGACGGCGTACGAGCGCGTGCCGAGGGCAACGGCTGATACGAGGATCGTCCCCGCTATCGCCGTGCCGAACGAGGAGCCAAGGTTCGAGACGCTGCGCGAGAGACCGGAGATCTCGCCCTGAAGTGTCTCGGGGAAGCTCGACTGCACGACGTTGACCGAGGGCGTGAGCATCCCGCCGAGGCCGATGCCAACGAGCGCCAGTCCCGGCACGAACGCCAAGACGCTGTCGGAGGAGGCCCGTACGAATGCGAGCAGGAGCACGATCCCCGTGAGCGTTACGACGAAGCCTGCGACGATCAGAGTCCGCTGCGGGAATCTCTTCGCGAGACGCTCGGCCGCGAACGAGGAGGCCAGGATCCCGAGAGTCGCGGCGGTGAAGACAACGCCGGTCTTGATCGCGCTGTACCCACGAACCTCCTGCAGGAAGACGGAGACGACGAAGGACACACCCATCAGCAGCAGCCACTGGATGTTCTGGGTGACCAGCGCGAGGTTGCTAGTCCGGTTCTTGAACAGCCCGGTTGAGAGCAGCACGTCCTTCCCGGCTCGCTCGCGTCGGCGGATGTAGACGAAGAACGCCAGCAAGAACAAGGCCCCAATCGCGAAGAACGAGACGAAGAGCGCGTTGTTCGTTCCCGCCTGCAGGATCCCGAACACAACGAAGAACATGCCGACCCCGGAGAGGATCGCTCCCAACGCGTCGAACGGTCGAGTGGGATCGGGGTCGAGCGGATCGGTCATGTTGCGACTCAGCAAGACGATCGTGCCGACGACGAGGGCCTGGAAGATGAATGCCGCCCGCCAACTGATGCCCGTCGTGAGCACCCCGCCGATCAGCGGCCCTGCGGCTGCGCCGATACCACCGAGGCCGCTGATCACGCCGAAGGCCCAGGCCCGCGAGGTCATGTTGCTGAACCAGAGCGTTGCGAGGATGTAGACCGGCGGGATCAGAAGCGCAGTTCCCACGCCCTCCAACACCGAGTTGCCGAGGATCAGCACGCCGAGATTCGGCGAGACCGCACTGATCAACGCCCCGATCCCGTAGAGCGTGAGGCCCAACAGGAAGCAGCGCTTTCGGCCCCAGCGGTCGGTTAGCTTGCTGCAGGGAATCATGAGGATCGCCATGATCAGAAGGAAGAGCGTGATCGCCGTCTGGACGCCCTTGACGGTCGTGTCCAGGTCGCGGCTGATGTCGTTGATCATCACGTTCATGTTCGAACCCGCGAAGCTGCAGATGAACTGCGCCAGCGCGAGCGGAAGGATCAGCCGCCGCGCAGCCGCGAGCGGACGGTCAGACATCGGTGCGCTGCTAGCCGCGAGTTGATTCTCAGCCACGTGCGGCCAGCGTACGTGTCCCCGACCAGTGGGCCCCACCGCCAGAGCAACTCGCGAGGGAGGGGACGAGCATCGAGGCCGACCTGTCGGTTCAAGGCAACACGAGCCGGGTAGCCTCGTCTCGTGGAGACGGCGGGCAAGGTTCTGCTTCTCAGTGCGGTCGCCCTTGCGATCGTCGGACTGGGTGCGCTCGGTCTCGCCAAGCTCGGCGTCGATCGCGTCCCTGGGACGCTCTCGTGGAAGTCCGACAATGTGACGGTATTCGTCCCGATCGGAGTCATGCTCCTAATCTCGATTGTTGGGACGGTCGTGCTGAACGTTTTCCTGCGGAGCAATACGGTAATCGGGTCCAGCGGTTACATAAACGAGTTGTTCCCCCCGCCGCCAAAAAAAAAAAAAAAAAAAAAAAAAAACCAATTGCTCTACGTCCCAGAGGCTCACCTGGAAGTGGTATTGTTGGAGTTTTTACTAGAACCGCATGTAGGGCAGGAAGAAGTTGGTCCAGTCGGCGACGAAGCTGAAGAAGACGACGAGCGCGACGACCGGCTTCGCGAGCGGAACCGCGACACGCAGGAACGCGGCAGCTCCCCGCAGCCCGTCGAGGCGGGCCCGTGTTCGAGGAGGCTCGGTGGAGCGCGGTTGCGTAGTAGATGTAGGCGAGAAATACGCCGAAATCGGAGAACGGCTAACGGCAGGATCACCCAGAGCGCAATCGGCCCCATCACACGCAACGCGTTCAGCTCGGAGGAAGATCGGCAGCACGAGCGCGGTTCGCTGGGCACCATGGCGGGCCACCCCGTCAGCCAGAGGACGACCCGGCGCCCGGGGCGGTTTCCTCGGTGGGCGAGGCCTAGCGTCCTTGTGAAGGGGAATGCGGAGCAAGCGCCGTCGCTCCGAATGCGTAGAGGGCGCAGTCTCCGAGTCAAATGGTGGAACATGCCGTCGCCGAACGAGTCCAGCGAGATGCCCAGGCGATCCGGACGTTGTGCAGGCTGCCGAACGAGAACGGCAAGCTCGCTAAGCTGGTGGTCGGCTTCGTTGAGCCCGTCCGCTCCAACGAAGACCATCATCAGCTTCTCCATGAGCTTCCCGTTCTCGTTCGGCCTTACAAGACGTCCGGATCGCCTGGCATCAGCTGGACTCGTTCGGCGACGGCATGTTCCGCCGTTGGTTCGAGAACTCGCTCCTCTACGCGTTGGAGCGACGCCAGCGACATGGTCCACGTCCATCCCCGCGGGGTACGGCCTCGCCCACGGGAGGTTCCCCGGGCGCTGGTGTCGTTCCTCCGCTCGACGATCGTCGCCATGGTCGTCCCCGCGAACGCGCTCGTGCTGCCATCTCTCCCTTGAGCTGAACGCGTCGCACATCTGATCGGCGTTTGCTTTCTTCGGCGGGGATCTGTTGTTCCTGCTTTCGTTCGGCGTATTTCGCCGCGCACCGCGACGGCCGCCGCTTCCACGAGAGCTCCCTCGACGACGCCCGCCTCCGACGGCTGCTGGAGCTGCAGGCGTTCCTGCGTGTCGCGGTTCCGCTCGCGAAGCCGGTCGTCGCGCTCGTCGTCTTCTTCTTCAGCTTCGTCGCCGACTGGCACGAACTTCTGCCTGACGTGGTTCTCGGCGACTCGTCGAGCACCTGCTCGTCGAGGTCGGCCTCCCTGGACCGCGGTCAGCCCGGTGAGGGTTTGTCTCGCGCGCTCGTCGCGGCACTCCCGTTGTGCCGGTGCTCGTCCTCTGCCAACGGGCGCTCGTTCGCGGCCTCGTCCGCTGACGCGGTGGACACCGGACGATGAATATATGGATATGCTCGCCAAGTCCTCGAGATGGCTGGCGCGCTTCGCGTCGGTGGTCGTCGAGGACTGCTCGGCATCATCAGCGGCACATGGGCCGAGGGCGACCTCGTCCCGACCGAGCCGGCGCTTCTTTACGTGGTCTGCTTTATGCACTGTGACTGCGTAGCGCTGAACGGAGCAATACGCAACGATGAAAACGGCAGCAACAGGACATGTTCGTGCCGGCGACACTGGCCGGCGATGCGGTCGTTACCGCGACGCTGGAGCAGAGC
>CAWHPO010000014.1:0-348549 GCA_963831285.1 uncultured Gaiellaceae bacterium
GACCGACCAGATGGCCGTGGTCGTGGAGGTCGTCCGGAGGCAGGAGGGTGGCGAGCTGCGTCGGTTCGAGGTAGAGCGTCTCGGCGACCTCGGGTCGGGCAGTCGCACCGTCGCCGGTGACCCGATATCGATGGTGGGTCTCAAGGCCGACGATCGGGCTGATCGCGATCCACGTCCCGTGGTCGTGGATGGCGCCCATCTCACCCGTCCGACGGTGGACGAGCGTGAGCCGAGGGCCACGCGCCGGGGCGTGGATCGGCAAGGCGCCGTTGACGTCGCCCAGGCGCTCGACCCATGGCGTCAGGTAGTCGAGGTCCGCCGCGAACCCGACAAGCGCCGCGCCGATCGCCGGGAGGTCCGGCATCGCCGCGTCGTTCAGCCGCCACACACGCTCGAAAAGGTCCCGGACGGGCGCGTCAAGGGAGGCGAGATCCGCTTCGCCCACGGACACGGCCGGGCGATCGACCGCGGTCATGCCGTGGCCGTTTCCGCCTCGCGGCCGGGTGTGGCACGCAGGAGCTCGAGTGTCTCGCGGACCTGGGCGACGATGCCATCCGCGTCGATGCGCAGGAGCCGTCGCAGGTCGGTCACGGAGCCGTGGTCGACGAACCGGTCGCCCGGCAGGCCGACGATCCGGAGCGCGATGTCGCGGTAGGCGGGGTCGGCCAGCCGCGCCTCCTCGAGGAGCTCGAGGACGCCGGACCCGAAGCCGCCGGTCACGACGCTCTCCTCGAGGGTGACGACGAGCCGCTTGCCGCGCGCCTGCGTCGAGGATGAGCTGGCGGTCGAGCGGCTTGGCGAAGCGAGCGTTGATGACCGCGACCGACCAGCCCTCGGCGGCCAGCCGTCTGCGGCCGCCGATGGCCCGCGCGACGATCGGCCCGAAGCCGACGAGCAGCGATCTCGGCCCTCGCGGAGCAGCTCGCCCTGCCGATCGGGATGACCGCGGGCTCGACCGGCGGCAGGTCGAAGCCCGGGGTCGCGCGGATAGTGCAGCGCGAACGGGTGGTCCTGGGCGAAGGCCGTCCGAAGCAGCGACCGCAGCTCCTGCTCGTCCTTCGGGCTGGCGATGACCAGGTTCGGGAGCTGGCGCTGGGCCGGCAGCGTGAACATGCCCTGGTGGCTGGTCCCGTCCTCGCCGACGAGGCCCGCCCGGTCCACGGCGAGAGGACCGGCTGGTCGTTCTGGCAGACGTCGTGGACCGTCTGGTCGAAGGCGCGCTGGAGGAACGTCGAGTAGATCGCGACGACCGGCCGCTCGCCGCCCATCGCGAGGCCGGTGGCCAACGTCACCGCGTGGTGCTCGGCGATCCCGACATCGAAGAACCGCTCCGGGAACTCGGCCTGGAAGCGTTTGAGCCCGGTCCCGGTCGGCATGCCCGCGGTGATCGCCACGATGCGCCGGTCGGTGCGGGCCGAGCTCGATGAGCTCGGCGACGAAGACCGCGGTGTAGTTGGGCGCCTTGCGCGGTCGCGGCCGCGGCAGCCGGCGGCGCGGCGTCGTCGGCCATCGACTCGGTGGGCATCGCGGCCGCGGCCGCCGCGCCGTCGACACGCGTAGCCGGCGCCGCACCCGTGGCGCAGGCCGTCGGCCGCGATGGTCATCGGCGGCAGGGCGGCGCCGTGGAAGCCGACCTGGTCGGTCTCGGCCGGCCGGTAGCCCCGGCCCTTCTGGGTCCGGACGTGGACGATGACCGGACCGGGCAGCTCGAGTGCGCGGCGAAGGTCCCTCAGCAGCGCTGGAGGTCGTGGCCCGGGACGACCCCGATGTAGGTGATGCCGAGGTCCTCGAACAGCTGCCCGGGCTGGGCGAAGTTGACCACCGACGGCGCAGCCGCTGCGACAGCTCGAGCGCGGTGCGCCGATGACCGGGAGCCGCTCGATCGGTCCGGTCGTAGGCGGTCCGGCTCTGCTGCCAGGCCGACGACAGCTTGATCGTCGAAGGTACTTCCAGAGGGCGCCGACGGTCGGGCTGATCGACATCTCGTTGTCGTTGAGGACGATCAGCATCTGGGTCTGGCGCTGGCCGATGTCGTTGAGGGCCTCGAGCGAGAGCCCGCTCATGAGCGCCGCGTCGCCGACGACGACCGCGATCCGCTCGAGCCCATGGCGCAGGTCGCGCGCCGTGGCGAGGCCCTGGGCGATCGAGAGGCCGGTCCCGGCATGACCGCCGTCGAACACGTCGTGGGGCGATTCCGAGCGGCGCGGGAAGCCGCCGACGCCGTCGATCTGGCGGAGCGTGCCGAACCGGTCAAGGCGGCCGGTCAGGAGCTTGTGCGGGTACGCCTGGTGGCCGGTGTCCCAGACGATCCGGTCGCGCGGCGACTCGAGGAGTCGATGGAGGACGATCGTGAGCTCGACCACGCCGAGCGAGCTGCCGAGGTGGCCGCCGGTGTGGGCGACGGTCTCGATGATCGTCTCGCGGATCTCGCGGGCCAGCTGCTCGAGCTGGGCGTGCGAAGGCCCCGGAGGTCCGCTGGGCCGTTCAGGTTCGGCAGGATCGCCACGGGCTGCGCGCTCTCCTCGTTCGTGTGTCTCGTGCCTGCCCGGTCGACGGGCGGGCTCCGCACCCTGTGATGCGTGGGCGGGACCTCGACGGATGCTCGGGTCGGGCCGCCCTGAAGTCTACCCCCGAGTGGGCGACCGTCCGGCGCCGATGGTCGGGCAGCGCCGGTCAGGCCTGCGCTTCGGGCTCGTCCTTGAGCGCGACCACGTCGAGCCCACCGCCGGCCCGCTCGACGAGCTGCTCCATCCGCAGCCGGGCGTCGGCGAGGAGCTTCGAACAGTGGCGCTCCAGGGCAACGGCGCGCTCGTACAGCGCGATCGTGTCCTCGAGCGGCTGGCCGCCGGTCTCCAGCGCCGCGACGGTCTCTTCGAGCGTCGCCAGGGCCGCGTCGAAGGTCAGGCCGTCGATCGGGCCGGCGGACTCAGGCGGTGCGGTCATCGTGATCCTCGCTGGGTGGCAGGTCTGCTGTCTCGGCGGCGGGCTCGGTCGCCGGGTCGAGGCGGTTCGCCCGGTCGGCCAGGCGCTCGACCCGTGGCGCAAGGAGCATACCCACCCGGATGCCGACCGCCAGGACGCACGACGGCGACCACGAGGAGGACGACGATCTCCACCGCTACGAGCCGCCCGGGTCGACGGTCGCCGCCGACATCGCC
Organism: uncultured Gaiellaceae bacterium; assembly: GCA_963831285.1. GTDB lineage: Bacteria > Actinomycetota > Thermoleophilia > Gaiellales > Gaiellaceae > GMQP-bins7. The sequence goes on from CAWHPO010000014.1 coordinate 3,159, forward strand.
GTGCGCCAGGCGGATCGCCAGGCCGGTCCCGGCAGGCGCATCGGCGGGGTCGCGCAGGATCCGGGTATCGGAACGGCGGCGGACGATCGCGTAGCCGCGCTCCAGGGTCGCCTGCGGCCCGAGGGCCGTCGAGCGCCGCGCCGGCCCGGCCCAGTCGAGCCGCACGGGCATCGACCTGGGCACCGACGACGACGGGCGCCCGGCGACCCACCCGGTCGAGGCGAGCGGCTCGCCGCTCCAGGGCGCCGGTCACGGTCACGGTGGCCCGGTCGAGGAGCCGTCCCGGCACGTTCCTGGGCGGTCGCGAGCTGGGCGGCCGGATGGAGCTGGATGAGCGCGCGACGCTCCTGGAGGAGCATCTGTTCGAGCGTCCCGATCCGGCGGGCGACGACTGTATCGGCGCGCCGGGCGAGCCGACTCGACGTGCTCGGCGATGTCGGCGCGATCGGGGACGACGAGCTCGGCCGCGGCGGACGGCGTGGGCGCGCGCACGTCGGCGGCGAAGTCGGCCAGCGTCACGTCCGTCTCGTGACCGATCGCCGGCCACGACCGGGCGGCCATGCGCGACGATCGCCCGGACGACGACCTCCTCGTTGAACGCCCACAGATCCTCGAGCGAGCCACCGCCCCGGGCGATGATCGTCACGGCGGCCACGTCCTCGGGATGGCCGGCGGCGACGGACTTGGCCGCCGCTCGATCGACCCGGTCCAGGGCCTTGGCGATGCTCGCGGCCGCCCCGTCGCCCTGGACGAGGCACGGCGAGAGCACGAGCCGGGCCATCGGCCAGCGCCGCCCGAGCACGCGGCGGATGTCGTGCAGGACGGCGCCCGTCGCGCTCGTGACGACGGCGATGACCGCCGGGCGTGCGGGGACGGGACGCTTGCGCTCGCGATCGAACAGGCCCTCGGCCGACAGGCGCGCCTTGAGCGCCTCGAACTTGATCGCGAGGTCGCCGAAGCCCGCAGGTTGGATATTGCTGACGTACAGCTGGTATGCGCCGCCCGGTTCGAACACGTCGAGCCGGCCGTGGGCGACGATGCGCAGCCCGACCTGGGCCTCGAACGGCGACGACAGCCGGTCGTCACGGAACCAGATGCACGGACAGCTGGCTGCGCTCGTCCTTGAGGTTGAAGTAGCCGTGGCCGGCGCTCGAGATCGTGACCCGGCCGACTTCGCCCTCGACCCACACGTCGCGCAGCCGGTCGTCGCCCCGGATGGCGTCGCGGACCGCGCGGGTGACCTCGCTGACCCCGAGGATCCGCAGGCGGGTCGCCGGCGGCAGGAGGCTTCCGGCGGTGGGGCTCGGCGCCGCGCCGCTGGCGTTGCCGCCCTTCGCCGCCCGTGCCGATCCCGAGGCTGTCCCACGACGGGAGCGCCCAGTCGGGCGGCTCGTCCGAGCGCGTCACCCGAAGCCCAGCTGGATGAACCGCCAGCGATCGTCGGTCCCGAGGATGCTCCGCAGATGGTTGATCTCGCCGGCGTGGTATGCGTCGTGGGTGATCATCGCCGCCACGATCCAGCGGGTGGGCTTGCGCTCGCCCCAGTTCGTGAGCCGGGGGACCTCGAGCTCGGCATCGGACGCCAGGTCCGCGACGTGGCCGGTCAGCCGGGCCTGGGCTCCTTGCAGCCAGGCGGGCCCCGTGGTGCGCCGCCGGTGCGCATGCCGGCGGCCCGCAGGACCGCGGCGACGACATCGCCGTCGAGACGGCCGGCCACGACGTCGTTGTCGAGCGAGCGCGCGATCTGGCTGGCCGTGTGGGCCGGCCGGTGCGGCCGCGGCTCGCCCATCGCCTGGCAGACGTCGGCAGCGGCGACGTCCGCGCGGCGCCGAAGGTGGCCCGGCGGGACCACGGTGGTAGCCGGTTCCGTCGAGCGCTCGTGGTGCGCGCGGCGCTCGGCCACCTGCGCCAGGCCGTCGCACCGCGCCAGCCCGCGCTCGGTGTAGTAGGGATGCATGCGGACTTTTCCCGCTCGCCGGTCGTCAGCGGGCCGGGCTTCTCCCACGATGCCGGACGAGACCGCGACCCGCCCGAGGTCGTGGACGAGCGCGGCCCGCCGGAGCGCCACGACGTCGGCCTCGCCCAGCCCGGCGCCGCGCCGCCGCCTAGGCCAGCTCCGCGACCCTGGCGAGTGGCCGAGCGGAACGGCCGACTTGAGGTCGGCGAACTCGCAGCCATAACACGGCAGGCGTCGTCGATCGCGTCGCCGCACGTGCCCGACGGTGCGGCCGCGGCCGGCCCCCAGACGGGGATCTCCTCGAGCTCGGCGAGCGCCCCGGGCAGGGTCGCGCGCGCGAGCGGCGCCAGCTCGGGGTCGTAGGCCGAGCCCGAGCGCGCCTCGAACATCGAGGGCACGGCGCCCTCGCCGCCGAGACGCCAATGCACGTCGGCGTCACGGGCGACGTGCAACAGCCGCGCGCGCGCGGGATGCCGGGCCCGCCGACGCCGCGCGGCATGCCCTTGCCGTCCCAGCGCTCGAAAACGTGCCAGAGCGCCGCGCACCGCCGGCCGGCAGTCCAGGCGCCGGCGAAGCGCTGGCCGACCTCGCAGTGGGCGCGCAGGCCACGCGCTCGCGCGCCCCGCGAGCCGCCGGCCACCGCGCCGGCGAACGGCGCACGTGCGGCGCGCGACTCTCGGCCGTGCGCCGCCACAGGAAGGCCATCAGCTCCTGCGGGCGCCCCGGGTCGATCTCGCCGAAGTCCGAGCGCAGCCGCAGGTCGTCGCCGAAGGCCAGCGACGCCTCGTGGGCTTCGCTCGTGCAGCCGACCGAGTGCAGCAGGCCGAGGTAGTACGCGTCGCCGCGCTCCTCCTCGTCGCAGCCGGCGGCCGCGGCCAGTGGCGCGCACAACACGCACGTGCGCAGCCCGTGCTCGAGCGGCTGATCGGTGCCGAGGTCGGTCGCCAGCGACAGCGCCGCCAGGACCTCCCCCGCGGAGACCGCCATGGGATCTGCCCCCATGGCGCAACCCTAGTCAGGCGCCCATGGCGCCCGGAAGCCCTTCGATCGCCTGCACCTCGCTGCGCATCGTCCGCGCGACCATCGGCGTCATCAGCCGCGCCGCGCCGCGCGGCTCGACGACAAGCGCCGAGTGGCTAGGCCTCGTCGCCGGCGGCCAGCAGCACCGCCTGCCGCGCCTCGTGCTCGCGCTCGTAGGCGCGCACCACGGCCAGCTCGACCTCGCTGGCGCCCTGCAGGCGGGCAAGGACGTCGTCGAGGCGCATGCCGTCGTATCCCGGCCACGGCTCGGCGACGTGGACCTCGGCGCCGACGCTGTCCGCGCCGCCGGTCTCGGCCTCGCGGGCGGCCTCGCGCATCGCGGCGACCTGGCCGCGCGTGGGCTCGGCGCGCTTCGCGGGCCGGCGCGGCGCGCGGCGGCCGGGCGCGGTGGCGGCGGCGACTCTGGCGCCACGGGCTCGGCGCGCTCTGACTCCGAGCGCAGCGACCGCAGCGCCACGCGCACCGGCGCGAGCAGCACCTCGACCAGGACGCGCAGCGAGAAGATCAGCAGCCCGGGCATACGCGCGCGCGCTGTACGAGCTCGCCGCCGCCGAGCTCGGCACGACCGCCGACGAGCTCGCCTTCGACCGGGCTCCGGAGGAGTACCGGTCGGCGCCGCTCGTCGAGCTCCGTCGGCTCGAGTGGGCGCGGACGATCGCGCGGCACTGGCTGTACGAGACGGCCGACGAGATCCGCCTCGCCGCGCTCAAGGACTCCGACGACGAGGCGATCGCCGGGCTCGCGGCGAAGATGGATCGCGAGGAGACCTACCACCGCATCCACGCGGACATGTGGGTCGACCGCCTGCTCGCCGCCGCCGAGGGGCGCGAGCGGCTCGACGAAGCGATCGACGAGCTCTGGCCCTACGCGCTCGGCGTTCTCGACGACGGGCTTCGTCCAACGTTGCGAGCGAGGGTGGAGGAGCGGCTCGGCCGGGCGCTCCCGGATGTCGAGGCGGTGCCTCGCGGGGTGCACGAGGCCGAGCTCGCCCCGCTCTGGGAGGAGATGACCATGGTCCGACGCTCGGCGCCGGCAGGCGCGCAATGGTGACGGCCGAGGCGGTCTGGGCAGCGCTCGCGGAGATCCCAGATCCGGAGATCCCCGTCATCTCGCTCGTCGACCTCGGCGTCGTGAAGGACGTCGCAGTGGCCGACGGGACCGCGCGGGTCGACTTCACGCCCACGTTCATGGGCTGCCCCGCGCTCGAGGCAATGCAGCGGGCGATGGAGTCGAAGATCGGCGCGCTCGGGCTCGACGCCGAGATCCACGTGCGCCTCGACGACTCGTGGTCGACGGACGACATCACTGCCGCCGGGCGCGAGAAGCTCCGGGCCGCGGGGTTCGCGCCGCCCGCGCCGCGCGCGGCCGAGAAGCTCGACCTCGTGCAGCTCCAGCGCGGCTTTCGCTGCCCGTACTGCGGCTCGACCGAGACGAAGCTCGAGAACCTCTTCGGCCCCACGCCGTGCCGTTCCATTCGCTACTGCGCGAGCTGCCGCCAGCCCTTCGAGCAGTTCAAGACGCTGTAGACATGGTGTGCGCAAGGCTGGAAGCCGCGAGTGCGGCTTCCAGCCGCGCGTAGTTCCCTGAAGCGCCCGCTTCGCGGGCGATCGCAGCGACACAGCCACCCCGCTGTCCATGGACAGCGGTGACGGGATATATCAGCGGCGCGCGCATGACGGAGATCGCCGAGACTCCCGCCGAGACCCGCAAGCACCGAGTCGATTATTCGAGCCCTCCGGCGATCCGCGCGGAGGGCGTGTGGAAGGTCTTCGGGCCGAACGGGGAGAGGCTCGTCGGCTCTCCGGACGCCGACCTCCCGCGCGCCGAGCTGCGCGCGCGGACGGGCTGCGTCGTCGCCGTGCGGGACGTCTCGATCGAGGTATGGCCGGGCGAGGTCTTCGTCGTCATGGGCCTCTCGGGATCGGGGAAGTCGACCCTCGTGCGAACCCTGATCCGGCTCATCGAGCCGACGGCCGGGAAGATCGAGATCGCGGGACACGACGTGATGGGCGCCGACCGCGCCGAGCTCCGAGACCTGCGGCGGCACACCGTCTCGATGGTCTTCCAGCACTTCGGGCTGCTCGCCCACCGGCGCGTGCTCGACAACGTCGCGTTCGGGCTCGAGGTGCAGGGAGTGGGGAAGCGCGAGCGCAACCAGCGCGCGCAGGAGGTGCTGCAGCTCGTGGGCCTCGAGGACGTCGCGGGCCAGTTTCCCGATCAGCTCTCCGGCGGGATGCAGCAACGTGTCGGCGTCGCGCGAGCCTTCGCCGCCAACCCGGAGGTCGATGCTCTACGACGAGCCGTTCAGCGCGCTCGACCCGCTCATCCGGCGCGACATGCAGGACGAGATCATGCGCCTCCAGCACGAGATCGGCAAGACGACGATGTTCATCACGCACGACCTCCCCGAGGCGCTTCGGCTCGGGGACCGGATCGCGATCATGCGGGACGGGGCGATCGTGCAGCTCGGTACCCCGGAGGAGCTCGTCGGCTCGCCCGCGGACGAGTACGTCGAGAACTTCACGCGCGACATCGCGCGCAGCCACGTCCTGACGCTGCGCTGGATCATGCGCGACCCGGATCCGTCCGACCCGACGGACGGGCCCCGGCTCGACGTGCTGACGACGATGCGGAAGGCGCTGCCCGTGCTCGCCGAGAGCGAGAAACCCGTCTGCTGCATGGAGGACGGCCGCGTCGTCGGGATCGTCGACCGCGACACCGTCCTCCGCGCAATCGCCGAGGAAGCGGGCTAGCCGGTGTCGACGATCACCGAGGCCCCCCTCGCGGTTCCGGTCGTCTCGCACGCCCCCTGGTGGCGAGGAAAGCTCGTCCAGGTCGCGGTCATCGTCGGCGTCATGTGGCTCGCGTACCGCGGCTGGAAGAGCGAGTACCCGTGGCCGGCCTCGCTCACCTGGAACACGCTCCCGACGCACCTGAACGACTTCCAGACCTGGCTCGTCGACCAGCGCAACGCGGACAACCCGAGCCTCGTCATCCGCGCCTTCAACGGGTTCGCGAACATGCTCGACGGCCTCGTCACCCGGTTCGACGACCTGCTCGACTGGATGACCTGGGTGGGCGTCACCGTCGCGGGCGTCGCCGTCTCCCTCCGGTTCGGCGGAGCGCGAGCCGGGATCTGGGCGCTCGCCGCCTTCGCCACGTTCGCAGCGAGCGGGCTCTGGGTGGAGAGCATGCAGACGCTCTCGCTCATGCTCGCCGCCGTCGGCCTCTCGCTCCTCGTCGGGCTGCCGCTCGGCGTCCTCGCCGGGCTCTCCGACCGCTTCCAGCGCACGATCACCCCCGTGCTCGACGCGATGCAGATCATCCCGGCCTTCGCCTACCTGATGCCGATCGTGATCCTCTTCTCGGTCGGCCCGGGCGCGGCGGTGATCACGACGATGATCTACGCGATCCCGCCCGCAATCCGGATCACGGCGCTCGGGCATCCGGGGCGTCCCCGTGAACACGGTCGAGGCGGCCGAGGCGATGGGGTCGACGAGCGGGCAGGTCCTGCGCAAGGTCCGGCTCCCGCTCGCCCGGCGGATGCTCCTGCTCGGCGTGAACCAGACCATCCTCTTCGCCCTCTCGATGGTCGTGATCGCGGGGCTCATCGGCGGGAAGGGGCTCGGCGACGTCGTCACGAGCGGTCTCAACTCGTATCCGGCGCTCGCCCTCCTCGCCGGTCTCGTCATCGTCGTCATGGCGATGGCGCTCGACCGCGTCACGGAGGCCGTCGCCGAGCAGACGAACCCGGTGCGCCGCCACCTCACGGACGCCCTCCGGCGCCGGCTGCGGATCGCGTCCGTCGCGACCGCGGCCGTGATCCTCGTGCACGGTCGCCGTCGCCCGCGTCCTGGGCGCGCGCCCGACTACCCGCGCCGGACCGCCCGCGACTGGCTGCTGGCCCGCCTGCAGTCGGTGCTCGACTACATGCAGAACCCGGACACGTTCCTGTTCAAGGTGACGAGCTGGATCGGCGACCACATCGTCCAGTACGGGCTCGTGCCGTTCCGGAACTTCCTCGTCGAGACGCCCTGGCCCGTGACGCTCGTCGCGATCACGCTCATCGCGTTCATCGTGAGCGGACGCCGCTCCGCGATCACCGCCTTCCTCATGCTCGCGCTCATCGGCTTCATCGGCGAGTGGGCCTCGGCGATGGACACCGCGTCGCAGGTGCTCGTCGCGACGGTGCTCACGGTCGCGATCGGGTTCGGGCTCGGCGTGTGGGCGGCGGAGAGCTCGCTCGTGTCGAGGATCCTGCGCCCGGTCAACGACGTGCTGCAGACGCTCCCGCAGCTCGTCTACCTCATCCCGCTCATCTACCTGATGCCCGTCTCGGTCGTGCCCGGCGTGATCGCCGGCGTCCTCTACGCGTTCCCGGTCGTCGCGCGGCTCGTCGAGAGCGGCGTCCGCGGCGTCGAGGCGAACACCGTCGAGGCCGCGGAGTCGTTCGGGGCGACGCGGGTTCAGGTTCTCCGCAAGGTGAAGATCCCGCTCGCCGGAGACGCGATCATGCTCGGCGTCAACCAGGGGATCATCATGGTGCTCGCGGTCGTCGTGATCGGCGGGCTCGTCGGCTCGCCCGGGCTCGGCTACGAGGTCGCGCAGGGCCTCGCGCGCTCGGACTTCGGGCTCGGCGTCGTCGCGTCGGTCGCGATCCTCGCACTCGGGATCGCGCTCGACCGCGTGACGCGCGGCGTCGGTCGAGGCCGAGAGGAGGCGTTCAGCGTGAAGGCAGGCAACGAGGCGCCGGCGGTGCGGATTTCGCCGGCGCGAACCGGATCGAAGGAGGTCGGATGTCCAAGGTGAGAGTTCGAAGGCTGCCCGCGGCGCTCGGTGCGCTGGCGGTGGTCGCGGTAGCCGTGCTCGGCATCTCCTCGAGCGCGGTGGCCGGCAGCGGCGCGAAGTGCGGTTCGCTGACGATGGACGAGAACGCGTGGGCGGGCGCGACGGCGAACGTCTACGTCCTCAAGTACGTGCTCGAGAAGAACTACGGCTGCACGGTGAACATCGCGAAGCTGCCGGAGTCGACCCCGCTCTTCCAGGCCATGGTCGACGGCAAGGTCGACGTCGTCCCCGAGGACTGGAACAACATCCTGCTGAAGGTCAACCAGAAGCTACGTCAAGTCGAAGAAGCTCCTCAACCTCGGCTCGAACGGCGTCATCGGCCACATCGGCTGGTACATCCCGACGTACCTGCTGAAGCAGTACCCGCAGTTCAAGACCTGGAAGGGGCTGAAGGGCAAGGAGAGCATCTTCAAGAGCCCGGAGTCGGGCTCGCAGGGGATGTTCCTCGGCGGCGACCCGTCGTACGTCCAGAAGGACGCGCAGCTGATCAAGGAGCTCGGGCTGAACCTGAAGTTCGTCTCCGTCGGCGCCGAGCCGGCCCAGGTCGCCCGCTGGGAGCAGGCCTACAAGCAGCACAAGCCGATCCTGTTCTACTGGTACACGCCGCAGTACCTGAACACGGCGTACCAGCTCTCCGAGATCAAGCTGCCGGCGCGCGGCAAGAACTGCGTCGACTCGTACAGCCCGAAGCTCGGGAGCGACTGGAGCATCTACCGCTGCGCGTACGGCCAGACGATCATCGACAAGGTGATGTCGTCGAAGTTCGCGAAGTCGGGCTCGCCGGCGGTGAACGTGATCAAGCGCTGGAAGTGGACGGCGGACGACCAGAACGAGGTCGCGAACATGATCGCCGGGCAGCACCTGGATCCGGAGAAGGCCGCGGAGAAGTGGGTCAAGGCGAACTCCAAGACGGTCAAGGCCTGGCTCGGGAAGTAGCCAGCTGAGCGCGGGGGCGGCATCCGTGCCGCCCCCGACTCTCCGGCGTATGTCCACGCTCTCCATCCACCAGCCCGAGGCCGAGTCGGCGCGATCGCTCTCCGACCAGGCCTACTACCGCATCCGCGAGCTCATCGTCACGCTCGAGCTCCCACCCGGGTCGCTCGTGAGCGAGCGGGAGCTGATGGAGCGGCTCGAGCTCGGGCGCACGCCCGTGCGGGAGGCGCTGCGGGCGCTCGCGCGCGAGCGGCTCGTGGAGGTCTATCCGCGGCGGGGCATGTTCGTCTCGAGCGTCGAGGTGCGAGACCTCGCCGGGCTCTCGGAGGTGCGCAACACGCTCGAGCCGCGGGCCGCGAGGCTCGCGGCAGAGCGGGCGACCGAGTCGGACCGAGCGGCGATCGGTCGCCTGCTCGAGGAGCTGGAGCAGGTGCACGGCGAGCCGGACGAGCGCGCCCTCATCGACCTCGACCAGCGCATCCACCGGCACGTCTACGGCTGCACCCACAACCCGTTCCTCGAGAAGACGCTGAACGAGTACTACGTCCTCACGCTCCGCATCTGGTTCCTGGCCCTCGACCGGGTGGCCCGCCTGGAGGACGCGATCCGCGAGCACCGCGAGCTCCTCGCGGCGATCCGCGAGGGCGACGGCGCGCGCGCGGAGGAGGCGATGCGGCAGCACGTGCTCGGCTTCGAGAGCGCCATCCGCCGAGTCCTGTGATCTCTTATATATTTCTGACTCCGAAACTCATATATCAGCAGGAGCCTGAATGAGCACCCTCCCGAGCAGGCCCGCGCCGTCGTGATCGGCTGCGGGATCGTCGGCAACTCCGTGGCCTTCCACCTGACCGACCAGGGTTGGTCGGACGTCGTCCTCCTCGACAAGGGGCCGCTGCCAAACCCGGGCGGGTCGACCGGTCACGCCTCGAACTTCATCTTCCCCGTCGACCACTCGAAGGAGATGACGCAGCTCACGCTCGAGAGCATGCGGCAGTACGAGGAGATGGGCGTCTTCACGGAGTCGGGCGGCATCGAGGTCGCGCGCACGGAGGAGCGGATGGAGGAGCTGCGCCGGCGGATGGCCTCGGCGAAGGCGTGGGGCATCGAGCCCGTGTCGCTGGTGACGCCGGCGGAGGTGAAGGAGCTCGTCCCGTTCATCGACGAGACGGTGATCCTCGGCGGGTTCTATTCGCCGTCCGTCGGCGTCGTCGACTCCCTCCGCGCCGGGACGATCATGCGCGAGCGCGGGCAGGAGTCCGGACGCCTGACGGTGCTCGCGAACACGGAGGTGACGGGCATCGACGTGGAGGGCGGCCGCGTGCGGCGCGTGCGTACGACCGCGGGAGACGTCGAGACGGACGTCGTCGTCATCGCCTGCGGCGTGTGGAGCCCGAAGCTCGCCCGGATGGCGGGCGCCTCGATCCCGCTCACGCCCGCCGTCCACCAGATGATCGACATCGGCCCGACGCACTGGTTCGCCGACGCGAAGGGCGACATCGAGTACCCGATCGTCCGGGACATGGACACGAACATGTACGAGCGCCAGCACGGGTCCGGGCTCGAGATCGGCTCCTACGCGCACCGCGCGATCCTCTACGACCCCGAGGATCTGCCCTCGGTCGAGGAGGCGTCGCTCTCGCCCACCGAGTTCCCGTTCACGCAGGAGGACTTCAACCTCCAGATGGAGCAGGCGCTCGAGCTGATGCCGTCGATCGTCGGCGACGAGTCCGTCGGCATCAAGCACGCGATCAACGGGATCCTCTCGCTCACGCCCGACGGGATGCCGATCCTCGGCGAGCTGCCCGAGGTGAAGGGGCTCTGGTCGGCGGCCGCCGTCTGGATCAAGGAGGGGCCGGGCGTCGGCAAGTCGCTCGCCGAGTGGATGGTGCACGGCGAGTCGCACATCGACCTCCACTCGTCGGATGCGGCGCGCTTCTGGGAGCACCAGAAGACGTCGGCGCACGTGCGGGCGCGCACCGGCGAGGGCTTCAACAAGACGTACGGGATCGTCCACCCGCTCGAGCAGTGGGCCTCCAGCCGCGACGTCCGCCTCTCGCCCTTCCACGCGCGCGAGCAGGAGCTCGGCGCCGTCTTCTTCGAGGCAGCCGGTTGGGAGCGCCCGCAGTGGTACGAGTCGAACGCGCCGCTGCTCGAGGAGTACGGCGACCGCGTCGGGCGGCGCGAGGCAGAGTGGGACACGCGCTGGTGGTCTCCGATCATCAACGCCGAGCACCTCGCGATGCGCGATCGAGCGGGGATCTTCGATCTCTCCGCGTTCGCCGTCTTCGACCTGTCCGGGACCGGGCGCGCTCGAGGCGCTGCAGACCGTGTCGATGCGCCAGTGCGACGTCGCCGTGGGTCGCGTGATCTACACGCCGTGGCTGTCGCAGAGCGGCGGTTTCAAGTCCGACCTCACGATCATGCGGCTCGGCGAGGAGCACTTCCGCGTCGTCACGGGCGGCGCGCACGGCATGGCCGACCACAAGTGGCTCGCCGACCACCTGCCCGAGGACGGCTCGGCGCAGCTCGCGGACCTCACGTCCGCGTGGTCGACGCTCGGGCTCTGGGGACCCCGGGCACGCGACATCCTCGGCTCGCTGACGGGCGACGACGTCTCCCACGAGGGCTTCCCCTTCGCCACCTGCCGGACGATCGAGGTCGGCCCGGTGCGCGTCCTCGCGTCGCGGATCTCCTACGTCGGCGACCTGGGCTGGGAGCTGTACGTCCCGCTCGAGCAGGGGGCGCGGCTGTGGGACCTGGTCTGGGAGGCGGGCACAGCGCACGGCGCGGTGCCGTGCGGGATCGGCGTGTACGGGACGACCGGACGGCTCGAGAAGTGCTACCGCGCGTTCGGCACGGAGCTCGAGAGCGAGTACTCGGTCGTCGAGGCGGACATGGCCTGGGGGAAGGTGAAGGAGCAGGACTTCGTCGGCAAGGAGGCGCACGTCCGCCACCGCGAGGAGGCGCCGGCCGCGATCCTCTGCACCTTCACGGTGGACGACCACACGTCGGCGTCCGGCGCGAAGCGCTTCCCACAGGGTCGCGAGCCGATCGTGACGCCGGACGGCGAGCCGATCGTCGACTCCAAGGGCCGCCGCTCGTACGTGACGAGCGCCGGCGCCGCGCCGTCCGTCGGCAAGCACGTCCTCATGGCGTACCTCCCGCCCGACCGGGCCGAGGCCGGAGCGCACTTCGCGGTCGAGTACATGGGCGACCGATACCCGGTGACGCTCGACGTCGTCGGCTCGGCGCCGATCTTCGATCCCGAGAACACGAGGGTCCGCTCGTGACCGGTGCCGTGCCCGCGTCCAAGTTACAAGTTGTCACTTGCCTCGTTTTTCGTGGACGCGAGGGCGATGCAGCCCAAGTTGCAACTTGTAACTTGCGCTCCGACGCTCGACGGAGAGGAGCATGAGGATCCTCACCTGCGTGAAGCGCGTGCCGATGACCGGCGGCAAGATCGTGCTCACGCCGGACGCGCAGGCGATCGAGACGAAGCACCTCGGCTTCACGATCAGCCCGCACGAGGAGTGCGGCGTCGAGGAGGCGGTGCGGCTGATCGAGGCCTCGGGCGGCGAGTCGGTCGTCCTCACGCTCGGCCCTCCGGAGGCGGAGGAGCAGCTGCGCGACGCGATGGCGCTCGGGGCCGACCGCGCGATCCACCTCGTCTCGGGCGAGGAGGAGTGGGACGCGCAGGCGACGGCGGGCGCGATCGTCGAGGCGATCCGCGCCGACGAGTCCGCGAACGGGCCGCTCGACCTGATCTTCTTCGGGAACGAGTCGGCCGACGCGGGCGGGTACCAGATCGGGATCCGCGTCGCGTACGCGCTCGGACGCCCGGTGGCGACCGGGCTCAAGGGCGTCTCCGTCGAGGGCGAGAGTGTGCGCTGCGAGCAGGAGGTGGCCGGCGGGCGCGACGTGTACGTCCTCCCCTTGCCGGCGGTGGTGTCCGTGCTCGAAGGGCTCAACCTCCCCCGCTATCCGTCCGTGCCGGCGAAGCTCCGCGCGCAGCGCAAGCCGCTCGAACGAGCTCGCCGGCGCCGCCGAGCTCGAAGCTCGAGAAGCTGCGGCTCGTCGTCCCCGAGAGCACGGGCAAGGAGGCCGAGATCCTCGGGCGCGGCCCCGAGGCGGCGCCCGCGGTCGTCGAGGTGCTGCAGCGAATCGGAGTCGCGTGACCGTCCTCGTCTACGTCGAGGAGCCGGGCGACCTCGCCGAGCAGGCCCTCACGTTCGCGCGCGGCCTCGACGAGCAGGTGCATGCGTTCTGCGCCAGGGAGGAGCCGGCGCTGTCCGAGTCGAGACCGTGCACGTCGCGGAGCGCGAGGCATTCACGAGCTTCGCGCCCGATGCGATCGCTCGCGCGCTCGTCGAGCTCGCGGCGCGCATCCTGCCTTCGGCCATCCTCGCGAGCGGAACGCCGCGCGGCAACGAGGTGCTCGCGCGCGTCGCCGCGATCACGGATCTCCCGTTCGCCGCGAACTGCGTCGCGGCGAGCGGCGACGAGGTGACGCGGGTGCGCTGGGGCGGCAGCCTGCTCGAGGAGGCGCAACTGCACGGCGCGCCGAAGCTCCTGACCGTCCAGCCGCACGCGGTCGAGGCGGAGCCGGCGACGGGCGAGCCGGCGCCGGTCGAGAGCTTCACGCCGGAGCTCGCGGACGAAGATCTCGTCGTGCGCGTCCGCGAGCGGGTCGGGGTTGCCACCGGCGGTGTCTCTCTCGCCGAGGCCAAGGTGGTCGTCTCGTGGGCCGGGGCGCCGGGTCGCCGGAGGGCTTCGGGATCATCGAGGAGCTCGCGGGCCTCCTCGGCGGCGCCGTGGGCTGCTCGCGCGCGGTGACGATGGCCGGCTGGCGGCCGCACACGGACCAGGTCGGCCAGACCGGGACGAAGATCGCGCCCGACATCTACATCGCGTGCGGGATCTCCGGGGCGACGCAGCACATGGCGGGGTGCAAGGGCGCGAAGGCGATCCTCGCGATCAACACGGATCCCGAGGCGCCGATCCTCTCGAGCGCGGACTACGCCGTGATCGGGGACCTGCACGAGGTCGTCCCGGCGATCTCGGCCGAGCTGAGAAAGGTGAGGGAGGCTGAGCACCGGCGCGAGCGTCGCCTCCGCGGTCGCGCTCGTCGTCGCGGTCGTCGTCGCGGGCTGGGTGTTCGGTCGGCGCGTCCTCTTCCTCGCCCGCCTGGTGCGGCTGGGAAAGCCGGCGCAGCGCACGTCGGAGCTCCCGTTCGGATCGGCAACGAGACGGCGATCGTGCTCGGGCAGCGCAAGCTGCTCCAGCGCCTCGTCCCCGGCCTCGTGCACGCCTTCATCTTCTGGGGCTTCCTCGTCCTCTTCCCGACGATCTTCATGGCGACCGCCGCGATCCTCGACCGCGAGAATCCGCTCTCCTCGGGCTCGCCGCTCGGCTGGCTCGAGACCAGGGCTGGTACGCGCTCCTCGTCGACGTCTTCGCGAGCCTCGTGCTCGTCGGCGTCCTCGCGTGCGTTCTCGATCCGCAAGATCCAGCGCCCGCGCCGCTTCGAGGGGAGCCACCTCGGCGAGGCCGACCTCATCCTCGGGCTCATCGCGGCGATCGTCACGTCGCTCGGTCTCTGGCACGCCACCCTCATCGCGCTCGATCTGAACACGTGGCCCGCGGGCTGGTCGCCGGTGTCGAACGCGCTCTCGGGGCTCTTCTCGGACGACACGACGACCGAGGTGCTCGAGCGCGTCTTCGTCTGGGCGCACGTCCTCGTCATCCTCGGCTTCCTCGCGTACCTCCCGCATTCGAAGCACCTCCACATCGGCAACCGCTGCGGTGAACGTGTTCTTCGGCCGGACTCGCGCACGCGGCCGGCTCGAGCCGCTCGACTTCGCGTCCGAGGACGAGGCCGACCTGCGCTTCGGCGCCGGCACCGTCGCCGACCTCACGTGGAAGCAGATGCTCGACGCGATGTCGTGCACGGAGTGCGGGCGCTGCCAGGACGTCTGCCCCGCGTACGCGACCGGGCAAGGCGCTCTCGCCGAAGCTCTTGATCATGGGGATCCGCGACCAGCTCTTCGCGGACGGGCCGGCGGCGCTCGCCGGGGGAGACCTCGAGCCGCTCGTGCCGAACGCGGTCACCGACGACGTCGTCTGGGACTGCGTCACCTGCGGCGCGTGCGTCCACGAGTGCCCCGTCTCGATCGAGCACGTCGACCACATCGTCGACCTGCGCCGGAGCCTCGTGATGGTCGAGTCGCGGCTGCCCGCCGAGACCGAGACGATGCTCCGCGACGTCGAGCGGGCGTCGAACCCGTGGGGCAAGCCGCAGACCGAGCGCGCGGCGTGGGCCGAGGGACTCGGGATCAGCATCCTCGAGCCGGGCGACCCTGCCGCCGGACGTCCTCTACTGGGTCGGTGCGCCGGCTCGTTCGACGAGCGCGCGCGACGTCGCGCGGAATCGACCGCGAAGCTCATGCTCGCGGCCGGGCTCGACGTCGCGATCCTCGGGCCGCGCGAGTCGTGCACCGGCGACCCCGCGCGCCGCGCCGGCAACGAGTACGTCTTCCAGGCGTTCGCCGAGCAGAACGTCTCCACGCTGAACGAGGCGGGCGTGACGAAGATCGTCGCGAGCTGCCCGCACTGCTTCAACACGCTCGCGAACGAGTACCCGGACTTCGGAGGGCGCTACGAGGTGACGCATCATTCGGAGCTCTTGGCCGACCTGGTGGAACGGGGGAAGCTCAAGCCGACCGCGCGGCGACGAGCCGATCACGTACCACGACTCCTGCTACCTCGCGCGCCACAACGACGTGCTCGAGGCGCCCCGCGACCTCGTCGCGGCGATCGGCCGGCCGCTCGAGATGGCGCGGAGCGGGAAGCGGACGTTCTGCTGCGGCGCGGGTGGTGCGCACATGTGGATGGAGGAGCGCGGCACACAGATCAACGAGGCGCGCGCGCGCGAGGCAGCGGCGACCGGAGCCGAGACGCTCGCCGTCGCGTGCCCGTTCTGCACGGTGATGCTCGACGACGGCGTGCGTCAGACCGGGGGCGACCTGCGCGTCGCCGACGTCTCGACGCTCCTCGTCGAGGCGCTCGAGCGCAGTCCCTAGCTGCGACCCCGACGGACGGCTGAGCAGCCGTACGAGCTCGACTCGCGTACGCACGCCGAGCTTCCGGTAGACCCGCGTCAAGTGGTACTCGACGGTCTTCGGTGTGAGGAAGAGCTGCGCGGCGACCTCGCGGTTCGACGCTCCCTCGGCGACTGCGACCGCGATCTGCTGCTCGCGTGGCGTCAGGTGCTCACGCGAGACGTCTCCGGCCCGACGTCGAGCTCCGCTCGCCCGAAGCTCGGCCGACGCCTGCTCGGCCCACGCGCCCGCGCCGATCTCCTCGAACGCCTCGTGCGCCGCTTCGAGCTGCGCGCGCGCCTCGCGCCGCCGGCCGGCGCGGCGCAGTCGCGTGCCGTAGGCGAGCCGCACGCGAGCGCGCTCGAAGGGGAACTCGTCGACGAACTCCTCGAGCTGCGTGCGCTGGCGAGAGCCCGGTCGAAGAGCGGCTCGAAGTCCTCCTCCAGGAGCGCCGCGCACCGGTCGAAGATCCCCTGCTCGACCGGCGACTCGGGTGGAAGCTCCGCCCGTGCACGGACGAGCACATCGCGTGCCTCCTCGCGCTCGGCCGAGCCTGACGTCAGAGCCTCGATCAGGTCGAAGACGGGCGTGACGCTCCACTCCTGGCTCCCGGTCTCCAGCTGCTCCTTCCAGACGCGCTCGAGCTCGGCCGCTGCCTCCTCGTGCCGGCCGGTCGCGAGCGCGAGCTGTCCCGACGCTCGCTCCGCCCGGGCGCGGTAGAAGCCGAGGTCGAACTCGGCGCCGAGCTCGATCGCGCGCGCGGCGTGCTCGGCGCAGGCGAGCCCGTTCCCGGCGCCGGCATCAACCTCCGCGAGGATGCCGAGCGCGGCGCACGCATCCCGTGGCAGGCCGATCTCCTCCGCGAGCTCCACTGCCTCGGCCGCCGCCGCATAGGCGTCCCGCCAGTGGCCCCGATCGAACTCGGCTCCAGCGAGCAGGCGCAGCGTCTCGACCACGATCCGCGACGCGTCGTCCCGCCGGGCCTGCGCGAAGCGCCTGACGAGCGAGCTCGGCGGCCGCGTTGTTCCGGCCAGAGCATGAAGTTCGAGCGGCCGGTGAGATACAGCTGCTGTGCCGATTCCGGGCTGGCCGTCTCGCTCAGCTCGACGGCACGCTCGATCAGCGCGCGCGCTCCGGCGGCCCCGGACATCGAGGCCGCACTGCCTCGTGCCTGACTCACGACGACCGCGGTCCACGGATCGTCGAGGTCTCCGTGTGCCTCGAGCTCGGCGGCGGCGATCGCCGGAGCGTCACCACCGAGCTGAACGGCGGCGACGACCGCGTCGGCGCGGAGCTCGGCCGCGCGATCGGCATCCCACGGCGCGGCGAGCGTCGCGGCCTCGAGAAACGCGTCGAACGCGCGCCGCTGGTTTCCGCCGTGGAGCGCGATTCGCGCGGCGACGCCGAGGAGCGAGGAGCGTGTCCGAGCGATCGAGCTCGTCCACGGACAGCCCCTCGTCCACCAGGCGCTGGGCCGAATCCAGGCGTCCGGCGGCGAGTGCGGCGTCGGCCGCCTCAGCGACGAGCTGCGCGCGGGAGGCTCCCGGAGGCGTGAGCCTCGCTGCCCGCTCGAACGCGGCGGCCGCCGCCTGATACCCGCCGCGGGCGCGCGCTCGTGCCGCCGAGGAGGCAAGAGCGCCGGCGGCTTCGCGATCCACCCCGACGGCCGCCGCCGCGAGGTGCCACGCGCTGCGGTCCACGTCGACGCCCGAGTAGGCGGAGGCGAGCGCGGCGTGCGCGCGCCTGCGCTCGGTCGGTGCGGCGCCGTGGTACACGCCGAGCGGACGAGCGGGTGCCGGAAGGACACGCTGCCGGAGCTCCGCGCGATCAGTCCCGCGTCCTCCGCGTCGTCGAGGGTGGTCCTGGGAACGCCGAGACGCTCGAGCGCCACCGCGAGGAGCGCGTCGTCACCGAGATCGTCGGCCGCGACGGCGACGAGCGCCTGCCGTCCGTCCTCGCCCAGCCGAAAGACGCGGTGCGCGAACGCCGCCTCGATCGCAGGGCCGACTCGAATCGGGTTCTCGAGCGGAACCGTCCCCTCCAGCTGTTCGGAGGTTGCACGCGCCGGGAGCTCGAGCAGCGCGAGGGGATTCCCGCGCGCCTGCGCAACCATCTGCCTGGCAACGTCAGCGCTTGCGCCCCGGGCCGCGAGCAGCTGCAAGGCGTCGGCGTCGGCAAGGCCGTCGAGCCGGAGTTCCGGGATCCCGGCGGCGTCCAGCGTCGCGCCCTCCTCGTCCCGCGCCGCGAACACCATCGCGATCGGGTCGGCGGCCGAGCCTCCTGGCGGTGAACGTCAGTGCCGCGCGCGACTCGGCGTCGAGCCAGTGGGCGTCGTCGATCAGCACGACGAGGGGCCTCTCCGATGCATGGGCGGCGAGCAGTGCGAGGGTCGCGCCACCGACGGTCAACCGGTCCGCCGCGACGGAATCGTCCAACCCAAGCGCAGCACGGAGCGCTCGCGCCTGCCGATTCGTGAGCTCGTCCAGGCGTGGGCAGGGCCGGCCGGAGAACGTCGCCGAGCCGCGAGAAGGCGAGCTCGGCCTCGGTCTCGACTCCGCTCGCCTCGACGATCGCCGCGCCCGCCGCCCGCTCGCGCGCATGCGAGAGCAGCGTCGACTTCCCGATACCGGCCTCGCCGCGCACGACGAGGGCGCCGCCTCGTCCCGCGAGCGCCTCCGCGACGACCGCATCCACCTCCGCTTCCTCACGCGCCCGTCCTAGCGCCACAGCGCCAGGCTACGAAGCCTGGAGCACGCGCTCAAGTCCGGGGGTTTCCCGGAGG
Source organism: uncultured Gaiellaceae bacterium (assembly GCA_963831285.1). Lineage (GTDB taxonomy): Bacteria > Actinomycetota > Thermoleophilia > Gaiellales > Gaiellaceae > GMQP-bins7. Next base: position 21,817 of record CAWHPO010000014.1, read on the forward strand.
CGATGCCAAGCGTCGATCCGCGACCGTGCGGACGTGGAGAGGATCCCGTACGCGAAGCGCCTCGGCGGCACGCTCGAGTGGCTCACGGACGAGCGCGGGCGCCAGGCTCGAGGTCGAGCTTCCCGACGGAACGCGGATCGAGTCGGACGTGACCCTGTCACCGGACGGCCGGTTCCGTGAGCAGGGGACGATCGTGCTCGCTCCCGGCGTGGAGCTTCGCTTTCGCACGCTCGGCACCGGCAGCCTCGTCGCTTCGCCCGATCCCGAACTGCGGCACGGCTCGGTGATCTGGGAGCTCGACGGTGGCACCGGACGCTTTGCGCACGCGTCCGGACGGATCAGCTCCACGTTCACGCTCGACGCGGACGGACGCGTCGAGGACGACCAGCACGGCCTCATCTTCATCGACAGCGGACCGAAAGGAGCTGTGATGCGGCCAACCGACCTGAGGAAGCTCGCGTCAAGAACGATCGTCGGGGCAGTCGCCGTCGTGTCGCTCGCGGCAGCAGGTTGCGGCGGATCGAGTTCGTCGCAGCTGGAGGACGGCGTCTACGAGAGCAACGTGACCCCGCAGTACCTGCAGCAGAACGGATTCACCGCGGAGCACGCCGCCCGCGACGGCGGCAAGCACGAGCTGACCTGCAGAGCGGCTCGTTCACGGACGCGTGGCAGAGCGGCGGAAGCAAGGGCCTCTTCTGCTCGGGGACGTACGAGACGACAGCGGGACGGTGACATTCACGTGGATCAGCGGCTGCTTCGGAGACTGGTCCGCGAGCTATGCGATCGACGGCGATCAGGTCACCTGGAGCGACGTGAAAGCACTACCGCCGCACGACAGCGCGGACGAGCAGCGCCAGACGGAGATCTTCAACGCCGTCCCCTGGACGCGGACGGGCGACGCGCCGAGCTCGTAGAGGCCGTCCACGGCGTCCACTGCTCGCGAATGCTCGAGTCGCGCCAACGTCGATTCGTGGAGACGACCCGGCTGCGCAGCAGCCGGCTTCAGGGATCTTCGCGCGGCGGGTGTCCGCGCTAGCGGATACCCGCTTCGCGCAAAGCTTCAGCCGGCGGCTCCGCCTGGAGCCGCCGGAGCTCCTCGATCGGGATGTGGCAGCGCATGAAGTGCTCGGGCTCGACCTCGGCGAGCGGCGGCTCCTGCTCGACGCAGATGTCGCCCAGGAACCTCGGGCAGCGCGTGTGGAAGACGCAGCCCGGTGGGCGGGTCCGCGGCCGAGGGGATCTCGCCCTCGAGCTCGATTCGCACGCGCTGCTCCCCCTCGATCGTCGGCACGGCCGAGAGCAGCGCCTCCGTGTACGGGTGGTGCGGCGGCTCGAACACGGTCGCCGGCCGGGCCGAGCTCCATCAGGCGCCCGAGATAGAGCACCGCGATCCGGTCGGAGAGGTAGCGCACGACGCCGAGGTCGTGGCTGATGAAGACATAGCTCGTGCGGTGCGAGCCCTGGAGGTCGACGAGCAGGTTGAGGATCGCGGCCTGCACCGAGACGTCGAGGGCCGACGTCGGCTCGTCGCACACGACGAGGCGCGGCTCTCCCGCGAAGGCGCGCGCGATCGCGACGCGCTGCTTCTGGCCGCCGGAGAGGCCGGTCGGGCGCGACGAGAGCGCGCGCTCGGGCAGGCGCACCGCCTCGACGAGCTCCTCCGAGCGCTTCTCGGCGTCGCGCCCGGACATGTCCGCGAGCTTCGCGAGCGTGCGCTTGAGCATCCGCCGCACCGTGTGCCGGCGGTTCAGGGCGGAGTCGGGGTTCTGGAACACGATCTGGAGCGCGGCGACGTCGCTCGCGGAGCGAGAGCCGAGCGTGGCCGGCATCTCGCGGCCGTCGATCTCGACCGTTCCCGAGGTCGGCTCCACGATCCCGAGGAGCGTCCGGGCGAACGTCGTCTTGCCGCTCCCCGACTCGCCGACGAGCCCGAGCGTCTCGCCCGGCCAGAGGACGGCGGACACGCCCGCGAGCGCCTTGATCTCGTGCCCGTCCTGCTTGAACGTCTTCGTCAGGTCGTCGACCTTCAGCAGCGGGGTCGCCGTGCGGTCGACGACGCTCGGCACCTCGCGCGGCCCCTCGATGTCGCGCGGAAGCTGCTGCGCCAGCTCGTGGAAGTGGCAGCGGCTCTGGTGGTCCGGCCCGACCTTCGCGTCGGCGGGCTTGTCGCTGCGGCAGATGTCCTGGGCGAGGCCGCAGCGGTGGACGTAGACGCAGCCGGGCAGGTGCTCGCCGATCGCGGGCAGGAAGCCGCGGATCGTGTCGAGCTTGCCGAGGTCCTTGCGGAGGCCGCCGCGCGGGATGCAGCGCAGCAGGCCGACGGTGTACGGATGGCGCGGGTTCTGCAGGATCTCCTCGGTCGGCCCCTCCTCGACGAGCTCGCCCGCGTACAGGACACCGACGTCCCTGCACGTCTTCCGAATCAGGCCGAGGTTGTGGCTGATGAACAGGACGGCGGTGTGGTGTCGTTGCTGTAGCTCGGCGATGAGGTCGATGACCTCGGCCTCGACGGTCGCGTCGAGGCCCGTCGTCGGCTCGTCGAGGATGAGGAGGCTCGGGTCGGTTGCGAGCGCCATCGCGATGATCACGCGCTGCTGCATGCCGCCCGAGAGCTGATGCTGGTAGCGGCGAAGCACGCTGTCCGGATCGGCGATGTGGACCTCGCGGAGGGCTGCCACCGCCCGCTCGTGCGCGTCCTTCGACGTCGCGCCGCGCAGCTCGAACACCTCGCGCACCTGCTTGCCGATCCGGATCGTCGGATTCAGGGCGCTGCCGGGGTTCTGGTAGACCATCGACACCTCGTCGCGGCGATAGCTCCGGAGCGCCTCGCGCCGGAGTGCGAGCACGTCGCGGCCGGCGACCTCGAGCGAGCCGGAGACGACCCGTCCGTTGCGCGGGAGATAGCGGACGATCGAGAGCGCAATCGTCGACTTGCCACAGCCCGACTCGCCGACGAGCCCGTAGCTCTGCTGCCGCCCGATCGAGAACGACACGCCGCGCACGACCTCGCGGTCGCGGCCGCGGACGCGATAGACGAGCTCGAGGTCGCGGATGTCGAGCGCGGGTGCGGCCGGCTCGCTCAATCCTCCACCACCTGCTGCACGGTGTCGGCCATGAGGTTGATCGCGACGACGAGCGAGGCGATCGCGAGCGCCGGGAAGATGGTCGCCCACCACGCCAGCGAGATGTCCGCGTACTGCTCGGCGATCTGGAGCCCCCAGTCCGGCGAGGGAGGCTGCGGCCCGTAGCTCGAGGAAGGCGAGGGTCGCGACCGTGAAGACCGCGTACCCGAGGCGAACGGTCGCCTCGACCACGATCGGCCCCGTCACGTTCGGGAGGATCTCCGCGAACATCACGTACGGCGCGCGCTCGCCGCGGAGCTTCGCCGCCTGCACGTAGTCGAGGTCGCGCTCGGCGAGCACGGCCGAGCGGACGGTGCGCGAGACGGGCGGCGTGAAGGCGATCCCGATCACGATGATGAGCTGCCACGAGGTGACGTTGATGCCCTCCTGGCCCGCGGACAGCGCGGTCAGCAGGAGGATGGCGAGCACGATCAGCGGAATGGCGAGGACGGCGTCGAGGATGCGGCCAAGCGCGTTGTCGACCCAGCCCCCGGAGTAGCCCATCACGAGGCCGAGCATCGAGCCGAGCGTGACGCCGAGCGCCATCGCGGCCGGCGCGACGATGATCACGCTCCGCGCGCCGACGATGACGCGGGAAAAGACGTCCCGGCCGACGCGGTCGAGCCCCATCGGGTGCGCCCACGACGGTGCCTGGTAGCTGGGAGCGAATGAGTCGTCGATCGGGTTGTACGGCGCGATCCAGTGGCCGAAGACCGCGCACGCGATCCAGAAGAGCGTGATGACCGCGCCGACGACGAACGTCTTCGAGCGGAGGATCTGCCTGAGCGTCTCGCGGCGGACACGTGCCGGGCTGTCCAGGTGGAGAAGCGTCTGTGCCGCCGGCGGCCCGTCCACGAGGATCGGAACGGTCTGGATGTTCTCGTCGACGCCGCTCATTGCGCGGTGGAGAGCCTCACTCGCGGGTTCAGCGCTGCGATGATCAGGTCGCCGATCAGCGTCGCGATGAAGTACACGATGCCGATCACGAGGACGCAGGCGAGCAGCATCGGGAAGTTCTTGATCTGCGCCGAGGTCAGCGTCAGGAGCCCGATGCCCGGGTAGCCGAAGAGCTTCTCGATCGCGACGATGCCGCCGAAGAGGTAGCCGATCTGGGTCGCGACGACGGCGACCGTCGGCAGGAGCCCGTTCCGGACGACGTGCCGGCCGAGGACGGTGCGGCGGGGCAGCCCCTTCAGCGTGGCGGTCCGCGTGTAGTCCGCCGCGAGCGCCTCGATCGTCCCCGCCCGCGTGATGCGCGCGATGTATCCGAACAGGACGAGGGCGAGCGCGACCGCCGGCAGGAAGAGCGAGTCGAGCTTCGTCGGCAGCGAGGCGTCGATGAGGGCGCCCGAGATGCCGGGGAACCAGCCGAGGAAGGCGGGCCCGAAGATCGCGACGAGGATCGCCCCGAGCACGAACTCGGGAATGACGGCGAGCGAGAGGCCCGAGATCGTGATGAGCCGGTCCGTCGGTTTCCCCCGCCTGACCGCGGCGATCACTCCCGCGACGATGCTGATCGGCACGCACAGCAGCAACGCGTACAGCGCGAGGAACGCCGAGCGCTTCAACGCGGGCACGAGATCGTCCGTCACCGGCCGGCCGTCGCTGTAGTTCGACCCGAAGTCGCCGCGGACCGCGCTGCTCAGCCAGTCGAGGTAGCGCACCGGCAGCGGCTTGTCGTAGCCGAGCTCCTGGTTGAACTTCGCCACCGCCTCGGGCGTCGCCTCCCGCCCGAGCACCAGGCGCCCGGGATTGCCGGGGAGCACCTGCGCCGCCGCGTACACGATCATGCTCAGGATCAGGATCGAGACGAGCCCGAGGACGAGGCGGTTGAGCGTGTAGCGCAGCACCGTTGGTCGAGGGGCCCGGGGCAGCTCTCGCCGCCCCGGGGTGTTCCACTCGCGCTAGCCGATCGTCACCTTGCGGAGGTTGATCCAGCCCATGCCGTCGGGCACGTAGCCGTGCACCTTCTTCGACGACGCGGCGATGAAGTTGTAGAAGTACGCGTAGATCGCAGGTGTGTCGTGCAGGAGCAGCTTCTGGATCTGCGCGGCGTACTTCTTCTGGCTGGCCAGGTTCGGCGCAGCGTAGAACTGGGCCACCAGCTTCTCGAACTTCGGGCTCGAATAGCGCGCCGCGTTCCAGACGCCGCCCTTGCGCAACGCTGCGTTGAGGTACGTGATCGGCACCGGCCGGCCGCCGTAGTCGACGATGCCGAAGTCCGTCCCGAGCCACGGCGCGAGCTTGCCGGCGGCGCCGAAGGAGACGCCGTCGAAGTACTGCGCGCTCGTGTACACCTTGACGGTGCAGTTGACGCCGATCTTCTTCAGGTCCTGCGCCACACGCTGCGCGTAGTCGGGCATCTCGAACGCCCGGTAGCACGTGAGGGTGACCTTGAGGTTCTCCTTCCCGGCCGCCTTCAGGAGCGCCCTCGCCTGCGCGAGCTGCTGGTGCCGCTGCGGGATCGCGTGGCTCGTGTACGGATAGCCCGGCCACATCGGGCTGTCGTTCCCGAGCTCGCCGTACTTGCCCCACAGGCCCTGGACGATCGACGGGCGGTTGAGCGCCAGCGCGAACGCCTGGCGAACCCGGACGTCGTTGAACGGCGCCTTCTGCGTGTTCATGTTCAGGTACCGGTGGTTCGCCGCGTGCAGGGGGAGCACGTTGGCCGAGCTCGCGAGCTGCTGGGCGCCCTGGTAGCTGATCTGGGTCGCGAGGTCGATCTGACCGCTCTGCAGCGCGGTGACGCGTGCCTGGTCGTCGAGCAGCTGCATGACGACCGTGTCGATCGACGGCTTCCCGCCCCAGTAGTTGGGGTTGGCCTCGAACGTCAGGCCGGCGGGGCCTCGGTTCTCCTTCAGCACGAACGGGCCCGTCCCGTTCATCTTGCTCGTCCACTCGCCCGGCTTCGTGATGTCGGACGGCAGCCGGTACGTCTTCGGGAGCATCACGGCCTGATAGACCATCTGCCCGAGCAGGTACGGGAAGAGGCCGTTCGGGCTCACGAGATCGAACGCGACCGTGTACGGACCGACCTTCCGCGCGCGCCGGAGCAGGCCCTTGTACGCCTGCAGCGCCTGCGAGTCCTTCGACTGGAGGATCTTGAACGTCGCGACGACGTCGTCCGCCGAGAAGGGCTGACCCTCGTGGAACTTGACGCCCTTGCGGAGCTGGAACGTCCAGGTCTTCGCATTGTTCGACGACTTCCACGAGGTGGCGAGCAGCGGCCGCAGGACCGCGTTCTTGTCCGCGTAGAGGAGCTGCTCGCCCGCGAGCATCGAGACGCCGAGCGCGCCGAGCGACTGCAGCAGCGGCGGCTCGAGCGAGCCGTCGACCGAGATGTGTCCGATGCGGAGCGTCCCCGAGGACGCCCGGCCCGCCGCGAACGGAGCGGCCGCTGCGGCCGGAGCCCCGGCGAGCATCGCGAGGAACGGGATGGACATGCCGAGCACCGAGCCGCGCCTGACGAGCTCGGTCCGGGTCAGCGAGCCTGCCCTGTACTCGTCGATGAGCTCGTTCTCGAGATCACCGGCGGTCGTGCGGTAGTTCTCGATCGCTTCCTTCGGGTAACGCATTCGGTTACGCCCTCCTTGCTCTGAGCCGCTCGTGTGCGGCGATCAGGTTGGTCCGAATGAAGGTTTGTCGCCCGCCTGTCGTGCTAGGTCGATCCTTGGGCGGCGGCGCCAGCGTGCACGACGTCGCGCGCGCCCTCTCTCACCTCCTCTTCGACGGGCTGCAGTTCTCTCGTCGCCCCGGGACGAAATGCCATGTCTGAAGCAGCGACCTTACAGCGCTCTCCGAGCTCCTGCAGCGCGCCGGAGAAGCGAAACGTCGGCCCGGAGACGCCGATCGCCGCCACGCAGGCGCCCGCGTCGTCGAACACGGGAGCGCCGACCGCGCTGAGCCCGGCCTCGAGCTCATCGCGCAGGACCGCGTACCCGCGGGCCCGAACGCGGCGCAGCTCGCGCTCCCACTCGGCCGGATCCGTGATCGTGCGCGCCGTGTAGCGCGTGAGCGGCCCGGTGTAGGGCGACCCGAACGCCACGAACACCTTCCCGAACGACGACACGTGGAGCGGCGTCGTGCGGCCCGTCCAGTCGGCGACGCTCAGGATGTGGTCGCCGGGCGTCTGGTGGATGAAGTACGCCTCGTCGCCGCGGCGTACGCCGACGATCGCCGCCTCGCCGGTGTCCCGCGCGAGCGACTCGAGCGCCGGGCCGGCCGCGGCCGCGAGGAGCTCCTCCGCGCTCGCGAGCCGGGCGATGCGGACGATCTCGCTCCCCGGCACGAAGAGTTCGCCGTCCCGGCGCACGAACCGCCGCCGCTCGAGGGTGGCGAGGATTCTCGACGCGGTGCTCTTGTGGACGCCGATCTCCTCGGCGAGCTCCGAGACCCGAAGCGCCGAGCGGTCCGCGCCGAAGCTGCTCATGATCGCCAACGCGCGATCGACGGACTGCACGGTTGCGGAGTATGCAACCCGGATGCGTCGATTGCAACCAGGCCGGCGGGAGGTCTATCTTCACGCGGCGTGGCACCGGACACAGCGTCGCGGGATGTCGTCGTCGTCGGCGCCGGCATCGCCGGCCTCACGGCCGCCTGGAACCTCCGCGACGCGGACGTCGTCGTCCTCGAGTCGGAGGAACGCGTCGGCGGCCGCATCCGCTCGGAGCGCCGCGGCGACTACTGGCTGAACTTCGGCGCCCACGTCTTCGGAGGCCCCGAGACCGCGACCGGCCGGCTCTTCGACGAGCTGGGCCTCACGTCGATTCCCGTGCCGGGAGCGCTCACCGCGGTCTCGATGAAGGGACGCCTCGTCGCGCGCGGGCCCGTCGAGAGCTTCCCGTTCCGCCTGCCTCTCTCCCTCTCCGACCGGGTCGCGCTCGTCCGCTCCGGGCTCAGGCTCCGCCGGGCTGTCGCGCGCTACGACCGCGCGGCGCAGGCCCGGACGGGAGAGCCCGAGTCCGCGCGGCGGGACCGGATGCTCGCGTTCCTCGGCGACGAGACGTTCGCCGAGTTCATCGGCCCGCTGCCGCCCGGCGCGGAAGCCCTGTACCGGCCGACCGTGACGCGGTCCTCGGGCGAGCTCGACGAGCTCGCAGCGGGGCACGGCGTCGGCTACTTCCACCTCGTGTGGAGGAAGGGCGAAGGGCTGTCGCGCAACGTGCCCGGGGGCTCGTCGGTGCTGACCGAGACGCTTGCGGAGCCCCTCGGCGCGCGCATCGTGACCGGGGCGCGCGTCCTCGAGGTCTCCGATCGCGGCGACCGGGTGACCGTCCGCTACGAGCGAGGCGGCGAGGCCGACGAGGTCGACGCCCGCTTCGCGATCCTCGCGACCCCGGCCTACGCGACGGCCGAGCTGACGCGCCCGCTGCCGCCCGAGCTCGACGCGGCGCTGCGCTCGATCCCGTACGGGCCGTACGTGGTGGTCGCCCTGGCGACGGGCGAGCCCGGTGCGACGCGCTGGGACGATCTGTACGCGGTCGCGACCCCGGAGCGCGCGTTCAACATGATCTTCAACATCGCGAACGTCCTCCGCAGCGCCGGCCCACGGCATCCGGGAGGCAGCCTGATGCTCTACTCGGGCGGTCGGCGACTCGCTGCGCCGCTCCTCGAGCTGTCCGACGACGAGATCGTCGAGCGCTACCTCGCCGACCTCGACGGGGTGTTCCCGGAGGCACGTGGGTTCGTCGAGGAGGCGGTCGTGCAGCGCTGGCCGCGCGCGCTGCCGTACCCGTACCCGGGGCGCTACCGGATCCAGCCGGCGCTCGATCGCCCGCTCGAGCGGATCGCGCTCGCCGGCGACTACCTCGGCAACCTGTACACGGAGACGGCGATCCAGACCGGGGTCGCCGCGGCCGAGCGCGCCCGCGCGGCGCTTACCTGACGCCTCCGGACACGTCCGGGGGTCAGACCCCGCCCCGAGGCACGCCCCGGGTTGACGAGCGAGGAGCGTCCGGCGTAGACTCATGCTGTGGGCCGACGGTTCCACGATGTGAGAAAGGTGACGGACTTGCAGCCGACCGGGACCCAGTCGATCGACCGCGCGGCCCAGCTCCTCGTCTCCGTCCTCGAGACGTCCGAGCCGCCGACCGTCGGTGAGCTCGCGCTGCGCTCCGGCCTGCCGAAGAGCACGACCTCGCGCCTCGTCGGGGCGCTCGAGCGGCACGGGCTCGTCCAGCGCTCGCCCGGGACCGGCTCGCTCGTCCCCGGGAGGGTGCTCGTCCGCTACGCGCGGCAGGAGACCGGCGAGGCCGAGCTCATCGCCGTCGCGTCGGATGCCCTCGACCGGCTCGCGGCCGAGAGCGGCGAGACCGTCAACATCGGGATTCCCTCGGCCGGCGCCGTCGAGCAGCTCGACCAGCGCGACAGCCGTCACTACCTCGGCTCGACGAACTGGGTCGGCCGGCGCGTCCCCCCGCACGGCTCCGCGCTCGGAAAGGTCTTCCTCGCCCTCGGCGCCATGGAGCTCCCGCCCGGTCGCCTCGAGCGGCTCGGGCCCGAGACGATCGTCGACCAGGCGGCCCTCGCGAGTGACCTCGAGGCGGTGCGCGCCAGCGGCTACGCCGTCGCCGTCGACGAGCTCGAGCCCGGCCTGTGGGCCGTCGCCGCACCCGTCCACGACGGGGACGGCTCGGTCATCGCGGCGCTCAGCATCTCCGGCCCCACGCTGCGCCTGCGCGAGGGGCTGCTGGACCAGCTCGGCGAGCTGACGATGCGCGAGGCCCGGATCGTCTCCAGCCGCCTGACCCACGACGAACGGAAGCGAGGTGCCGCATGACCGACGACCAGATCGATCTCCGCTCGCTGACCGACGCGGACCTCGTCGCGCAGATGCACGACGACCTGTACGACGGGCTCGCGGACGAGATCGTCGAGGGCACCGAGATCCTGCTCGAGCGCGACTGGCCCCCGGACAAGGTGCTGAACGAGGCGCTCGTGGAAGGGATGCGCATCGTCGGGATCGACTTCCGCGACGGCATCCTCTTCGTTCCCGAGGTGCTGCTCGCCGCGAACGCGATGAAGGCCGGGATGGAGCTTCTGCGCCCGCTGCTCGCGGAGACGGGCGTGGCGCGGATCGGGAAGGTCGTCATCGGCACCGTCAAGGGCGACATCCACGACATCGGCAAGAACCTCGTGGCGATGATGCTCGAGGGGCAGGCTTCGAGGTCGTCGACCTCGGCATCAACAACCCGGTCGAGAACTACCTCGCCGCGCTCGAGGAGCACGAGCCCGACATCCTCGGCCTCTCCGCGCTCCTCACGACCACGATGCCGTACATGAAGGTCGTCATCGAGACGCTGAAGGAGAAGGGCATCCGCGACGACTACATCGTCCTCGTCGGCGGCGCGCCGCTGAACGAGGACTTCGGCAAGGCGATCGGCGCGGACGCGTACTGCCGCGACGCCGCCGTCGCCGCCGAGACCGCCCAGGCACTCGTCATGGCCCGCCGTGCTGCAGCCACTGCTTGAGCCGGACGAGGAGCGCGTCTTCGAGGCGGAGCGCCCGGAGGTGCTCGTCCTCGCGTGCGGCGCCATCGCGCGCGAGGTGCTCGCGGTGATCCGGCTGAACGGCTGGCAGAACGTCACCGTCCGCTGCCTCCCCGCCAAGCTCCACTCGCGTCCCGAGCGGATACGCGCCCGCCGTCGATGCGAAGCTACGGGAGCTCGGCGACTCGTACGAGCGGGTCTTCGTGGCGTACGCCGATTGCGGAACCGGCGGAGAGCTCGACGCCGTGCTTGCCCACCACGGCGTCGAGCGGCTGCCGGGCGACCACTGCTACGGCTTCCTCACCGGGAACGAGGCGTGGCTCGAGCTCCACGACGCCGAGCCGGCGACCTTCTACCTCACGGACTTCCTCGCGCGGCACTTCGACTCGATCGTGATCCGCGGGCTCGGCCTCGACCGCCACCCCGAGCTCCTCTCGCAGTACTTCGGGAACTACACGCGCGTGCTCTACCTCGCGCAGACGGACGACGACGACCTGCGGGCGCGGGCCCGCGCAGCCGCCGCGCGCCTCGGCCTCGCCTACGAGGAGCGGCGCACCGGCTACGGCGACCTCGTCCCCTCCCTCACCCGTTTCGTGGCGGCGATCCCCGCTGCCTGAGCTCACGGTCATCTGGTGGCGCGACATCCCGGCGCAGGTCACGGCGAAGGAGGGCCGCACGTCGGCGCGGGCGCAGCTGCCCGAACGCTTCCAGGAGGCGATCGACGCTGCCGCGATGCGAGCCGGGCTGATCGGGACGGACGCGTACCTCGCCGAGTGGCGCCGGGAGGCACGCGAGTGCGGCGACGACCTCGACGCCGAGGTGACCGAGGAAGCGTCCTGGCTCGAGGCCGCGTACCCCGACGACGTGCTCGAGCGCCTCGTGCGCGCCGACGGGCGACGATCCATGAGCGAGACCCGCCTCTCGAGCGCGACAAGAGAGGTCGTGATCGGCTTCGACCGGCCGTTCGTGATCATCGGCGAGCGGATCAACCCGACCGGCCGCAGGAGGCTCGCGGAGGAGATGGCCGCCGGCAACTTCGACACCGTGCTCGCCGACGCGGTCGCGCAGGTGGAGGCGGGTGCGCAGATGCTCGACGTCAACGCCGGCATCCCGCTCGCGGACGAGCCGGCGATCCTCGCCGAGGCGATCCGGCTCGTGCAAAGCGTCACGGACGTGCCGCTCTGCATCGACTCCTCGATCGTCGCCGCGCTCGAGGCCGGCCTCGCCGCCTACCAGGGCAAGGCGCTCGTCAACTCCGTCACGGGCGAGGAGGACCGGCTCGAGTCGGTGCTTCCGCTCGTCGCGAAGCACGGCGCCGCGGTCGTCGCGATCACGAACGACGAGTCGGGGATCTCGGAGGATCCCGACGTGCGACTCGAGGTGGCGCGCACGATCGTCTCGCGGGCTGCCGACCACGGCATCCCGAAGGAGGACGTCGTCGTCGATCCGCTCGTGATGCCGATCGGCGCCCTCGGCGACGCCGGCCGGCAGGTCTTCCGGATCGTCCGCCGGCTGCGCGAGGAGCTCGGCGTGAACTCGACGTGCGGCGCGTCCAACGTCAGCTTCGGGCTCCCGAACCGCCCCGCGCTGAACGCGGCCTTCCTGCCGATGGCGATCGCATCCGGCCTCACCTCGGCGATCACGAGCCCGCTCCATCCCGAGATGCTCCAGGCCGTGAAGGCCGCCGACGTGCTGATGGGCAACGACCCCCACTGCGCGAGCTGGATCGCCCGCAACGGCGACTCCGACGGAAGCGAGGCAATACGCGGACGGCGAGGCGGCCGCGAGGGCAGGCGGAGGGCGGCAGCGTCGTGACGCGACGCCGCTCGTCGTCTTCACGCCGTCCGGCCGGCGCGGGCAGTTCGCGGCTGGGACGACCGTGCTCGACGCGGCGCGGCGGCTCGGCGTCGACCTCGACTCCGTCTGCGGAGGACGCGGGATCTGCGGCCGCTGCCAGGTCGAGGTCTCCGAGGGCGAGCACGCGAAGCACGGGATCGTGTCGGCCGCCGACCATCTCTCGCCCGCGAGCGAGCTCGAGCGCCGCTACGCCGCCGAGCGCGGGCCTCGCCGAGGGCCGGCGCCTCGGCTGCACGGCGACCGTCACCGGCGATCTCGTCATCGATGTGCCGCCCGAGAGCCAGCTCTACCGTCAGGTCGTCCGCAAGGAGGCGGACGCGCGCACCGTCGAGATCGACCCCGTCGTCCGGCTCTACTACGTCGAGGTCCCGGAGGCCGAGCTCGGCGGCTCGACGGGCGATCTCCGGCGGCTGCGGGAGGCGCTCGCGAGCGAGTGGGAGCTCGAGCGTGCTCGAGACCGACACGTCGGTCCTTCCGGCTCTGCAGCCCGCGCTGCGCGCGGGCGACGGCGCGGTCACGGTGGCGGTGCACGACGGCTCGACGATCACGGCCGTCTGGCCCGGCCTCCACGACCGGGGCTACGGCATCGCCTTCGACGTCGGCTCGACCACCGTCGCCGGGCATCTCTGCGACCTCACGACCGGAGACGTGCTCGCGTCGGCCGGGGAGATGAACCCGCAGATCCGCTTCGGCGAGGACCTCATGAGCCGCGTCTCCTACGTGATGCTCCATCCCGGGTCCGAGAAGGAGCTCACCCGCGCCGTCCGCGGCTGCCTCGCGAAGCTCACGGCAGAGCTCGCGACGAGCGCCGAGGTCGAGCGCACGGACGTGCTCGAGGTCACGCTCGTCGGCAACCCGATCATGCACCACCTCCTGCTCGGGATCGACCCGACGCCGCTCGGCGGCGCGCCGTTCCCGCTGGCGGTCGACGAGGCGCTGCGGATGCCCGCCCGCGAGCTCGGCCTCCCCGTGCACCCGGGAGCGCGCGCGTACGTGCTGCCCTGCATCGCGGGCCACGTCGGCGCCGACACCGCGGGCGTCGTCCTCTCCGAGGCGCCGCACCTCGCCGATGACGTGAGCCTTCTGGTCGACGTCGGGACGAACGCCGAGATCGTGCTCGGCAACCGCGAGCGCCTGCTTGCCGCCTCGAGCCCCACCGGCCCCGCGTTCGAGGGCGCGCAGATCTCGTGCGGGCAGCGCGCTGCGCCCGGCGCGATCGAGCGCGTCCGCATCGACCCGGAGACGCTCGAGCCGCGCATCCGCGTGATCGGAACCGACGCCTGGTCGGACGAGCCGGGCTTCGCCTCGGCGCACGTGACCGGCGTCTGCGGCTCGGGAATCATCGAGGCGATCGCGGAGCTCCACCTCGCGGGGATCCTGACCACGGACGGGACGATCGACGGATCGCTCGCGGAGCGCTCCTCGCGCGTCGTCGCGGACGGCCGGACGTTCTCGTACGTCCTCTGGCGCGGGGAGCCCGAGCTCGTGATCACCCAGAACGACGTGCGCCAGATCCAGCTCGCGAAGGCGGCGCTGCACGCGGGCTGCATCCTGCTCATGGAGCGCTACGGGATCGACTGCGTGGACCGGATCCGGCTCGCCGGCGCGTTCGGCGCGCACATCGACCCGGTGCACGCGCTCGTCCTCGGCCTCGTCCCCGACTGCAACCCGGAGCAGGTGACCTCCGCAGGGAACGCGGCCGGAACGGGCGCGCGCATCGCCCTGCTGAACCGCGCCGCCCGCACCGAGATCGAGGACGTCGTCCGCCGGATCGAGAAGGTCGAGACGGCCGTCGAGCCGCGGTTCCAGGAGCACTTCGTCGGAGCGATGGCGATCCCGCACGACGTCGACCCGTACGCGCGGCTCGCGCGTACGGTGCGGCTCCCCAAGCGGCGAGTCGCGTCCTCCGAGCGCCCGCAACGTCAGCGACGTCGCGAAAGGAGAAACGCATGAGCGAGACGAGAGCACGACGCGCCGGGGGCCGGGCCGCCCGCCAGGCCCTGCGTCTGCACGCCCACGTCGAGCGGGTGCCGTTCCTGACCCGCACCCTCGCGCCGGTCGAGGTCCTGTCCGAGGAGGGCGTCTCGCTGATCGAGGAGAACGCCGACACGATCCTCGAGCAGGTCGGGATCGACTTCCGCGACGCCCCCGACGCGATCGAGCTGCTGCGCGGCGCCGGAGCCGAGGTCGACGGCGAGCGCGTCCGCTTCCCCCGCGGCCTCGCCCGGCAGCTCGTGCAGGCGACCGCGCCGAGGGAGTTCACGCAGGTCGCTCGCAACCCGGAGCGCAGCGTGATCTTCGGCGGCGAGCGGACGATCTTCGCGCCCGCGTACGGCTCGCCCTTCGTCCGCGACCTCGACGGCGGGCGACGCTACGGCACGATCGAGGACTTCCGCAACTTCGTGAAGCTCGCCTACGTCTCGCCATGGCTCCACCACTCGGGCGGGACGGTCTGCGAGCCCGTCGACCTTCCCGTGAACAAGCGCCACTACGACATGGTCGAGGCGCACCTCCGCTACTCGGACAAGCCGTTCATGGGCTCGGTCACGCATCCGCAGCGCGCGCGAGACACGGTCGAGATGGCCCGCATCGTCTTCGGCGCGGACTTCCTGGAGGAGAACGTCGTCGTCTTCAGCCTCTGCAACGCGAACTCGCCCCTCGTCTGGGACGCGACCATGCTGGGCGCAGCGCGCGCCTACGCCGAGGCGAATCAGGGCGTGATGATGACGCCGTTCATCCTCGCCGGCGCGATGAGCCCGGCGACGGTCGCTGCGGCGTGCGCGCAGACGCTCGCCGAGTCGCTTGCGGGCATGGCCTACGTGCAGCTCGTGCGGCCGGGCGCGCCGGTCGTGCTCGGCTCGTTCGCCTCCTCGATGTCGATGCAGTCAGGCGCGCCGACGTTCGGGACCCCCGAGCCGGCGCTCGTCCTGTACGTGATGGCGCAGCTCGCCCGCCGCGTCGGCGTGCCGTTCCGCTCGGGCGGGGCGCTCACCGCTTCGAAGACCCCCGACGCCCAGGCCGCGTACGAGTCGGCGAACACGATGCAGCCGACGATGCTCGCCGGGGTGAACTTCGTGCTCCACGGCGCCGGCTGGCTCGAGGGCGGGCTGACGATGGGATACGAGAAGTTCGCGCTCGACAACGACCAGCTCGGCATGTGGCACGCGTTCTGCAAGGGGGTCGACCTCTCCGAGAACGGCCAGGGCCTCTCCGCGTCGCTGACGAACGAGCCGGGCACCCACTTCCTCGGCCACGAGCACACGCTCGCGAACTTCGAGAGCGCCTTCTACCGCTCGCCGATCGCGGACAACTCGAGCTTCGAGCAGTGGGAGTCGGAGGGCTCGAGGGACGCCGCCACGCGTGCGAGCGCGATCTGGAAGAAGGCGCTCGCGGAATACGAGCAGCCGCCGCTCGACGACGCGGTCTCGGAGCGAGCTCGCGGAGTGGATCGACCGGCAGAAGGCCGCGTTCCCGGACTCTGACGTATGACGCGATTCGTCGACGACCTCGTCGAGAAGCACACGCGCTACGAGGTGCTCCCGTTCGGCGGCATCGAGGAGGCCGTGCTCGAGCACGTCCCGCGCGAGGTCGTCGTCACGGTCACCACGTCGCCCAAGAAGGGCCTCGAGCCGACCCTCGAACTCGCGGAGCGCATCGCGGGGCACGGCTACGAGGTCGTTCCCCACCTCGCGGCCCGGCACGTCCGCGACGTCGGGCACCTCTCCGAGATCGTCGACCGCATGCGGGCCGCGGGGGCGGACGACGTCCTCGTCCTCGCGGGGGACGCCGAAGAGCCCGCGGGCGACTTCGACGGCTCGCTCCCGCTCCTGCGGGCGCTCGCCGAGCTCGGGAATCCGTTCCGGAACGTCGGCATCACGGGCTACCCCGAGAGCCACGCCTTCATCTCGGATGCCACCACGATCCAGGCGATGTTCGCGAAGGAGGCGTTCGCCACCTACATCGTCAGCCAGATCTGCTTCGACCCGCGGATCACCGCGAGCTGGATCTCGGCGGTGTGGGAGCGCGGTACGCGGCTGCCCGTCTACATCGGTCTCCCCGGCCCCGTCGCGCGCACGAAGCTCCTGCGTATCTCGGCGCAGGTCGGCGTCGGCGACTCGATCCGCTTCCTGCGCAAGGGCTCGGGCTGGGTCAGGCGCTCGCTCTCGGGCTCGTTCGACCCGGACCCCCTCGTCACGGGCCTCGCGGAGAGCTTCGGTCAGGAGCGCCCCAACGTCGGCGGCTTCCATATCTTCACGTTCAACCAGGTCGCGGACACCGAACGTTGGCGCCAGCAGCGCGTCGGTGCCGCGGCGCCAGCGCGCTAGCGAGGAGGAGGCCGCATGCCGGTCGAGGTCGAGACGATTCGCTCCGTCGAGGTGCCCACGCGGCTCGTCCACGGAGCGGGGGCCGTGACGAAGCTCGCCGAGATCGTCCACGAGCTCGGCGTGACGCGCCCGCTCCTCGTCACCGACCCGGGCGTCGCCGCCGCAGGTCTCGCGGAGAGAGCCGGCGACCAGCTCCCCGACGCGGTGGTCTTCGACCAGGTCCGGCCGAACCCGGACATCGCGCTCGTCGACGAGGGCGCTGCGCTGTACGCGGAGTCGGAGTGCGACGGTCTCGTCGCCGTCGGCGGAGGGTCGTCGATGGACACGGCCAAGTCGATCGGGGTCGTCGCCGCGCACGGCGGCTCGATCGCCGACTACGAGTGGGGCCGCGATCCGATCACGACCCGCATCCCGCCGCTCGTCGCGATTCCGACGACCGCCGGCACCGGGAGCGAGGTGACACTGTGGGCGGTCATCACGGACCACGACCGCAAGCTCAAGTTCAACGTCGGCGGCACGCCACTCATCGGGCCCCACGTCGCGCTCGTCGATCCCGAGCTCATGCTCGGCCTCCCGCCCGCGGTGACCGCAGCAACGGGGATGGACGCTCTTTCGCACGCCATCGAGTGCTACACGTGCGACTACCATCAGCCCTTCAACGACGCGGTCGCACTGCTGGCGCTCGAGCTCGTCGGGCGCTGGCTCCGCACTGCGGTCGAGGACGGCTCGAACCTCGAGGCGCGCACGCACATGGCGCACGCCGCGACGCTCGGAGGGATGGCGTACGGAACGGAGAGCGCGGGCGCAGCGCACGCGATGAGCCAGTCCGCGGGCGGCGTCCACGACTGCCCGCACGGCGCCCTCACGGCTCGCGTGCTCGGACCCGTCTGCGAGTTCAACGCCTCCGCCGAGCCCGAGCGGTACGCCCGAATCGCGCAGGGGCTCGGCGTCGACGCGAGCGGCCTCGCCCCTCTCGACGCCGCCCAAGCGGGCGTCGAGGAGCTGTACCGCCTCACCGACGACGTGGGCATTCCGACCATGGCCGCGCTCGGCTTCTCGGAGGACGAGATCCCGATGCTCGCCCGCATCGCCTTCGATGACCCGCAGACGATCGGCAATCCGCGCGAGGTCGACGTCGCCGGCTACGAGGAGATCTATCGCAACGCCTTCTCTCGGGGGAATGCGTGAGCGTCACCACGCAGGACTACTCGATGGTGATCGGGGGCGAGTGGGTCGAGTCGGAGTCGGGCGTGCGCTTCGAGGCGACGAGCCCGGCGACGGGGGAGAACCTCGGAACGGTGCCGGAGGGCACGCGCGAGGACGCCCGCCGCGCGATCGCGGCCGCGAACGCCGCGCGGCGCGACTGGGCCGCCCGCTCGGCCTTCGAGCGCGCGGCGGCGATGAACCGCGTCGCAGACCTGATCGAGGAGCGGCGCGACGACCTCGCGCGCACGCTGACGCTCGACCAGGGCAAGCCGCTGCACGCCGAGTCGTACGGCGAGGTCGAGGAGCTCGTCGTCTACTGGCGCATGGCCGCCGCGGACGCGACGCGCGTCGCCGGCTCGATGCCGCCCTCGGTGGACGCGGCGAAGCGCGTGCTCGCGTACCGCGTGCCCCGGGGTGTCGTCGGCGTGATCACGCCCTGGAACTGGCCGTACACGATGCCCGCGGAGCTGATCGCGCCCGCGCTCGCGGCCGGGAACGCGGTCGTCTGGGCGCCCGCTCCGTCGACCTCCGTGTGCGCAGTGAAGCTCGCCGAGTGCATCGTCGACGCGGAGCTCCCGGCTGGCGTCTTCTCGATGGTGCCCGGACCGGGCCCGGTCGTCGGCGACGAGATCGCGGGCAACGCGGGGACGCACGCGGTCGGCTTCATCGGCTCCGTCGCGACCGGCCTGCAGGTCGCAGCGCGCGCGGCGGGCAAGGCCACGCTCCTCGAGCTCGGCGGCAACGGGCCGATGGTCGTGCTCGACGACGCGGACGTGGAGGCCGCTGCCGAGGCGAGCCTCGTCGCCTCGTTCCTGTGCGCCGGCCAGAGCTGCACCGCCGGCGAGCGCTTCCTCGTCCACGAGTCCGTCCACGACGAGTTCGTGGACGCGCTGCGCCGTGCCGTCGACCGCTCGATCCGCCTCGGCGACCCCTTCGCGGAGGAGACGACGATGGGGCCGCTCAACAACGAGCCGACCGCGCAGAAGATGGACCGCCACGTGGCGGACGCGCTCGAGCGCGGGGCCGAGCTCGTGTCCGGCGGGCACCGCGCCTCCGGGTTCCCGACCGAGCTCTACTGGGAGCCGACCGTGCTCGCTGACGTGACCGAGGAGATGGAGGTCGCGCGCGAGGAGACGTTCGGCCCGATCGTCCCGATCACGAAGATCTCGGCGGACGAGGAGGCGCTGCAGATCGCGAACGCCTCTCCCTACGGGCTGCTGACCGCGGTCTGGACGCGCGACCTCGCCCGCGGGCTCCGCTTCGCCGAGGCCGTCGACGCGGGCTGGGTGAACGTCAACGAGTCGACGAACTACTGGGAGAGCCATCTCCCGTTCGGCGGGCGAGCGGGCACGAGCTCGGGTGTCGGCCGCGTCGGCGGGAGCTCGGTCCTCGACGCCTTCACGGAGCCGAAGACGGTCGTGCTCACCTTGGGCTAGCGGTCGTCTAGGCCTCTTCGGTCGGGCCGTGCGGGCGCAGGAACCGCCTCGAGAGCACGCGGCCCGGCCCGAGTGCGAGCAGCACGACGATCGTGGTCGCGACCGCCCCGCCGTAGTAGCCCACCCCCGCAGCGAGCCCGATCGCCGCGACCACCCAGAGGGTGGCGGCCGTCGTCAGCCCGCGCACCAGCGTGCCCTGGCGGAGGATCGCGCCCGCGCCGAGAAACCCGATTCCGGTCACGATCTGGGCGGCGATCCGCGTCGGATCCACGGGGTTGCCGCGCGGGCCCGAGCTGAAGAAGTCCTCGAAGCCGTAGGCGCCGACGAGCGTGAAGAGCGCCGAGCCGACGGCGACGAGCAGGTGCGTCCGCACTCCGGCCTGCTGCCCGCGGAGCTCGCGCTCGATGCCGAGTGCCGCGCCGAGCCCCGCCGCAACCAGAATGCGCAGGAGCTCTTCGCCGAACGAGAGGTGGGGGGCCATTGGGCTCGCTTCGTCGCGCCCAGCTGCTGTCCTGCGCTCACAGGACGACCAGCGCGATCCCCGCGACCACGAGAGCGGCGCCGACGAGCCGCCCCCGCCCGACGCGCTCGCCGAGCATCGGCGCCGCGAGCACCGCGACGATCAGGACGCTCGTCTCGCGCACTGCCGCCACCGACGCGGCCGGGGCCCGGCGGAGCGCGGCGAGGACGAGCACGTAGGCGACGAACGAGATGATCCCCGCGAGCGCCGGCATGGGCCGCGCGGCCACACGGAGCCGGGCGCGTCCGAACGGCAGCGCCGCGACGAGCAGGAGCGCGGCGAGCGCCACCGGCGCCATGCCGAGCTCGAGGTAGACGATCGGGCTCGCGTACCGGATCCCGGACTTGTCGACGAGCGTGTAGCCGGCGATGGTGGTCGCGATCGTCAGCGCGAGCACGCCACCGAGGAGGTCGCGCTCGCGCCCGATCCCGCGCACGAGGAGCACCCCGAGCCCCACGGCGCACACCCCCACCGCCTGAGACGCGCTCGCACCGACCCCGAGGAAGGCCACGCCCACGAGGAGCACGAGCACCGGCGCCAGGCCACGTGCGACCGGGTAGACGAACGACAGCTCGGCGTAGCGGTACGCGCTGGCGAGGAGCGCGAAGTAGGTCAGCTGCAGCGCGGAGGTGGCCACGAGATAGGGCCAGACCTGCGCGCCGACGTCCCAGAACACCGCCGCGACCGGAGCGAAGACCAGCACGGACGCGCAGATCGCGACCGCCGTCGCCGGCTCCGGGTCGCGCTCCTTCGCGAGCAGCAGGTTCCAGAGCGCGTGCAGGAAGGCCGCGCCGAGCGCGAGGGCGAATGCGCTCGCGGGCATCTAGCGGCGGGCTCGCTCCACCGCGTGCGCCCACCCGTCGCGGCGAGTCGCTGCCTCGTCACGCGACAGCGCGGGCTCGTAGATCTCGCCGCGCCGGATCAGCCGCCGAACGTCGTCGAGGCCGTCCCAGATCCCGACGCCCAGGCCCGCCAGGGCAGCGGCGCCGAGAGCCGTCGCCTCCGCGTCCGCCGCGATCTCGACCGGACGGCCGAGGAGGTCCGCCTGCAGCTGCATGAGGAAGCGATTCGCGCTCGCTCCGCCGTCGGCGCGTAGCGCTGCGAGCTCGCCCGGGAACGCGTCGAGGACGTCCGCGACCTGGAACGCGATCGCCTCCAGCGTGGCGCGGACGAGGTGCGCCCTGGTCGTCCCGCGCGTGAGGCCGGTGATCAGCCCGCGCACGTCCGGCTCCCAGTACGGCGAGCCGAGGCCGGTGAGCGCCGGGACGAACACGACGCCGTCCGACGACTCGACCGAGGTCGCGAGCGCCTCGGCCTCGCGCGCGTCGGCGATCAGGCCGAGCCCGTCCCGCAGCCACTGCAGCGCGGCCCCGCCGACGAGCACGGACCCCTCGAGCGCGAACTGCGGCGCCTCGCCGGGCGCGACCGCCGTCGCCGTGCGCAGGAGCCCGTGCGGCGGCGGAGCGTCGGAGGCTCCTGCGTTCACGAGCACGAAGCAGCCTGTCCCGTACGTGGCCTTCGCGTCGCCCGGCACGAAGCAACCCTGGCCGAAGAGCGCCGCCTGCTGGTCTCCGGCGAGCCCGGCGATCGGCACGCTCGCACCCAGGAGCCGCGCCTCCGCGACGACGCCGCTCGACGCGACGACCCGGGGCAGCAGGTCGCGCTCGAGGTCGAAGAGCGCGAGGAGCTCGTCGTCCCAGTCGAGCGTCTCGAGCGAGAGGAGCAGCGTCCGCGAAGCGTTCGTCACGTCGGTGAGATGCGCGGCGCCCTCGGTCAGCTTCCAGACGAGCCACGTGTCGACGGTTCCGAACGCAAGCTCTCCGCGAGGCTCGCACCGTGCGCGCGAGGAGCCACTCGAGCTTCGTCGCGGAGAAGTACGGGTCGGGCACGAGCCCGGTGCGCTCCCTGATCAGGTCGTGCGGCAGCTCGGCGCAGCGCTGCGCGGTGCGACGGTCCTGCCACACGATTGCGTTCGCCACGGGCTCGCCGGTCCGCCGGTTCCAGACGACCGTCGTCTCGCGCTGGTTCGTGATGCCGAGGCCGCTCAGCTCCGACGACGTAACTCGCGCTTCGTCGAGCGCGTCGCGTGCGGCCGCGAGGACGCTCTCCCAGATCTCGTGCGGGTCGTGCTCGACCCAGCCCGGCCGCGGAAAGTGCTGCCCCAGCTCCCGGTAGCCGCGCCCGACGGCCCGCAGCTCGTCGTCGACGACGAGGCACGTCGTCCCCGTCGTCCCCTGGTCGATCGCGAGGAGCATCGGCTGAGCATGACGAACGGTGTCTGACACCGGGCCACGTGACCATGCGGGCCTTGCGCCGCGTCGGTGTCTGACACCGCTACGCTGAACCGCCCGATGCGCCCCGTCCGAGCCGTCGCCTTCGACTTCAACGGGACGCTCTCGGACGACGAGCCGGTTCTCCTCGCCGTGTACCAGGAGCTCTTCTCCGAGCACGGCCGGCCGCTCAGCGCGGAGGAGTACTACGGCACGCTCGCGGGCCTCTCCGAGGACGTGATCATCGGCACCTGGCTCGGTGTCGACGGCGCCGAGCTGGCGCCACTCGTCGAGCAGCGGATCGAGCGGTACCTGGCGCGCTGCCGCAGCGGTGCCACGATCGGCGATTCCGCGCGCGACGCCGTGGCCGAGGCGGCCGGCCGGGTTCCGGTCGCCGTCGTCTCGGGCGCGTTTCGGCGCGAGATCGAGCCCGTGCTCGCAGGGGCGGGGCTCACACGGCACGTCTCGGTTCTCGTCGCCGCGGACGACGTCGAGCGCGGAAAGCCCGACCCCGCCGGGTACGAGCGCGCGGCAGAGCTGCTGGGGCTCGACCCGGGCGAGATCGTCGCGTTCGAGGACACCGAGGCGGGGGTCGCCTCGGCGAAGGGAGCGGGGCTGCGCTGCGTCGCCGTGATCGGAACTCACACCCGCGAGCGGCTTCGAGCCGCGGACGAGCTCGTCGACGCGATCGACGCGAGCGTCGTTCGGCGGGTGCTCGGGTGACGCTCGTCATCGCGCACCGCGGCGCGTGCTGGGAGCTCCCCGAGAACACGCTGGCGGCATTCGAGCGCGCGATCGAGGTCGGCGCCGACTACGTGGAGCTCGACGTGCACGCAACGGGAGACGGCGAGCTCGTCGTCTGCCACGACCGGCCCCGCGGCGACGAGCTGCGGCTGGCCGAGGCCGTGGACGGGCTCGCGGGACGGATCGGGATCATGTGCGAGCTGAAGACGCCCTGGCGCTACCGGCGCCACGACGTGGTCGCGAGGACCGTCGCGCTGCTTCCCGAGGACGCGGTGGTGCTCTCGTTCGACCCGCGCGCGCTCCGAGCAGTGCGGGGAAGGCGCGTCCTCCAACACGTCGGCTTCGGCGCGTCGATCCAGCGCGCCGCACGCTACGCCTGGGGCGTCGGCTTCCACGACCGCCGCGTGACGCGGCGCGGTCTCGCGAAGGCCAGGCGGCTCGGCCTCGTCGCGACCGTCTACACCGTGAACGAGCCCGAGCGAATGCGCGAGCTCGCAGCGCTCGGCGTGGACGGGATCTTCAGCGATCGTCCGGATCTAGTGCGACGGGCTCTGGCTGCTCCGCCAGGCTGAGCAGGCGCCCGGTGGAGCTCGGGAAGCTGCCCGTCACGCGGTCGCCGATCGCGTGCGCCTGCGCGCGCGTGGTCGGCAGGTCGGCGGTGAGCTCGCCCTCCCCGGAGGAGCCCGCCATCCGCAGGCGCGTGACCGAGCCGAGGAAGATCTGGGAGACGACCTCGCCGGCGAACACGCCCTCCGGCGCGTCCCCGTCGGTCGCCGCCGCGATATCGACTGTCTCGGGCCGGACGAGCACGAGCACGCGCTCGCCTGTGGGCAGCCCGCGCGCCGCGTCCACGAGGAGCCGCTGACCGGCGTACTCGACGATGCCGTCGGCGACCACCGTGGACGCGAGCCGGTTCATCGTGCCGATGAACTCCGCGACGAACGGCGTCGCCGGCGCGCCGTACATCTCGACCGGCGTTCCCACCTGGTCGATGCGGCCGTCGTGGAGGACGGCGACGCGGTCGGAGATCGCGAGCGCCTCCTCCTGGTCGTGGGTCACGTAGATGGTCGTGATCCCGAGCTCGAGCTGGATACGGCGGATCTCCTCGCGCAGCTGGACCCGCACCTTCGCGTCGAGGGCCGAGAGCGGCTCGTCGAGGAGGAGCACGCGCGGCTCGATCGCGAGCGCCCGGGCGAGCGCGACGCGCTGCTGCATCCCTCCCGAGAGCTGATGGGCGTAGCGCTTGCCCGCATGGCCGAGCCCGACGAGCTCGAGGAGCTCCTGCGCGCGGGCCCGCCGGTCGGACTTCGACTTGCCGCGGATCCGCAGGCCGTACTCGACGTTCTGCGCCGCCGTCATGTTCGGGAAGAGGCTGTACGCCTGGAAGACCATCCCCATGTCCCGCTTGTTCGGGGGCACACGCGTCAGGTCGCGGCCGTCGACGACGATCCGCCCCGCGTCGGGCCGGTCGAAGCCGGCCACGAGGCGCAGCGCCGTCGTCTTGCCGCAGCCGCTCGGGCCGAGCAGCGACACGAACTCGCCCGGCTCGAGCGCGAGGTCGATGCCCTGCAGGGCGACGACGGGCCCGAAGGCGCGGTACAGGCCCTGGAGCTCGAGGTACGCCACCTCTACCTCCCGAGGCCGACGCGGACGGTGCGCCGGCCGCCCTGCCGCCCGATGAGGAGCAGCGACAGCATCGCCGCCCACGTGATGGCGAAGCTCATCAGCGTCACGGCCGCGGCCGGATAAGCCTGCGACTCGTTGATGAACTGGATGTAGGTCGGGAACGTGTGGAACGTCGACAGCGAGGCGATCGTGAACTCGCCCATCACGATCGCGAGGGTGAGGAAGGCGCCCGCGAGCGCGGCGACCCGGACGTTCGGGAGGATCACGCGACCGAGCGTGGTCGGCCAACCCGCGCCGAGGCTCTGTGAGGCCTCGGTCAGCGTGTGCACGTCGATCGAGCGAAAGCCCGCGTCGAGCGAGAAGTAGATGTAGGGAAAGGCGAGGATCACGTACGCGCCGACGAGGAACAGGTCCGGCTTGCCCGAGGAACCAGAACGGCGCGTGCAGGTCGTCCTTGAAGAACTCGAGCAGCCCGACGACGAGGATGATCGGCGGGATCACGAACGGGACGAGCGCGATGAAGCCGATGACGGGACGGAGCTGCGGCAGCTTCAGGTGCACCCAGTAGAGCGTCGGCACGAAGAGGAGCAGCCCGACGACGATCGTCTCCAGCGCGAGCCGGAACGAGAGCTTGATCGTCCGCCAGAACTCGAGGGTCGTGGACGATGAAGCTGTACGCCGCGAGGCTGCAGCACTTCCCGGTGTTCTGATCCTTGATGCTGAAGAGGAACGTCGCGACCAGCGGGAGCAGGAAGTAGACGGCGCCGACGAGCAGCCAGACGACGGCGGACGGTGCGATGCGCCGCCTGCTCATCGCGCCCACCTCGTCGCCCGCCGCTGGAGCGGGATGTAGAAGAGCATCATCGCGGCTAGCACGACGAACATCCCGAACGCGAGTGCCTGGCCCTCGTGCGGGTTCGTGTACACGTTGCCGGAGAGGTCGGCGCCGATCAGGATCGGAACGAGCGGAAGACCCGTGCCGCTCGTGAGCGAGTACGCGGTCGCGTAGGCGGCGAAGGCGTTGCCGAAGAGGAGGATCACCGCGCCGAGGAGCGACGGGAAGAGCACGGGCAGACCGATGTGGCGCCAGAACTGGAACCGGTTCGCGCCTAGGTTCGACGACGCCTCGCTCCACTCCTGGCGGAGGCCGTCGATCGCCGGGGCGATCACGAGGATCATGAGCGGGATCTGGAAGTACAGGTAGGCGAGCTCGACGCCCGTCTTCCCGAAGATCGTGAACCCGTGGAAGTACGGGTTCCAGTGGAGCTGGTTCGCCAGGAACTGCGTGACGATCCCGATCGTCCCGAGCGTCGCGATGAAGGCGAACGCGAGCGGGATCCCACCGAAGTTGGCGGCGACGCCCGAGAACGTCGCGAACGCCGAGCGGATCCAGTTCGGCGTGCCGTCGCGGATCGCCGCGTAGGCGATCAGGAAGCCGAGGAGCCCGCCGAGGACCGCCGTGACGAGGCTGATCTCGATGCTCTCCTTGTAGGCGTGGCGCAGATCCGCGGTCTGCAGCGATCTGCGTGACGTTGTCGAAGCGTGTAGCCGCCCGTCGCGCCCTGGAACGCGCCGACCATGACCGTGGCGGCGGGCAGGAAGAGGAAGACGAGCGTGTAGGCGAAGAACGGCACGACGCCGATCCACGCGAGCGAAACGCGCCTCCGGCCGGACGTTGCGCCCGGCCGGAGGACGTCGGCTCGTACGGCTTCGGTCGCCAGTGCCTTAGTTGCCGACCTTCGAGGGCCACTCCGCCTTGATCTGCGCAGCGGCCTTCGTGAGCTGGCCTTGGCTCGCGAACTTCACCTTGTTGTAGATCGCTGCCGACGGAAGCGCGGCCAGCAGCGCCTTCGGGATCACCTTCCGTCCCGCGAGATTGGTGAAGCGGGCAGGATGGGCGAACCCCTTCAGCTACAGGATCTGGCCCTGGTCGGAGTAGAGGAACTCCTGCCACAGGCGCGCCGTGAACGGATGCGGAGCGAACGCGCTGACAGCCTGGCAGTAGTACCCGCCGTACACCCCGTCGGAGGGCAGGTCCGACCTTCCATTTCGCGGCCGGGAACTCCTTCACGTACGCGAGGTTGTTGTAGTCCCAGTCGAGCGAGATCGGCGTCTGTCCCGACGCGACCGTCTGCGGTGTCGTCTGTACCGGGATGTAGTTCCCGTTGCTCTTCAGCTTCGCGAAGAAGTCGATCCCCGGCCCGACGTTCGTTAGCGACCCGCCGTTCGCGAGCGAGGCCGCGAGGACGACCGCCACGGCCGAGTTCGACGTGAGCGGGCTCCCGTTGATCGCGACCTTGTTCTTGTACTCGGACTTCAGCCAGGTCCGCGAACGTGCGCGGGGCGTTCTGCACGACGTTGCCGTTGTAGCCGATCGAGACCGCGCCCCAGTAGTCGCCCGTCCAGAAGCCACGCGTGTCCTTCATCGCACGCGGGATCGTCTTGTACGTGCTCACGAAGTACTTCGCGTAGAGGCCCGCAGCCGCACCCGCGACCGCGAACGAGGGGCCGACGTCGACGACAGTCGGGTCCCCGCGGGTCGCCCTTGAGCGAGACGATCGCCTGGTTCTCCTGCCGCCGACGAGCCGCTCGGGTTGTCGCGGGCGAAGTCATGCCGTACTTCTTCTTGAAGGCCGCGATCATCCCGCCGTAGTTCGCCCAGTCGTCGGGCAGGGCGATGTCGTTGAGCTTGCCTTCCTTCTTCGCAGCGGCAATGAGCGCCTTCATGCCGCCGGGCGTGCCCTTGAGCGGCGGGTTGGCGAGCGCGCGCGCTCGGGCTGCGAGAGCCGTGTCCGACAGCGACAAGATGGTCAGGCCCGCGCCCGCTGCGAGCCCGCGCCTCAGGAGCTTGCCCCGGTCGAGCGATTCCTCGTCGAGCCGGCGCCAGAACTCGTACTCCTGCTCCTGGTAGTCCTCCACGATCACCTCCTAGTTGGGACGAGTCGATCGTACGAGCGCGATTGTTCCAGCCCGGAGCCCCGAGGTAAAGGTGTCGGTAATAGTGGCGCTCCATGGCACGACCCTGGACCGTGCAAGGAAGCTGGCTCCGCTGCGCGTTGCACGCCCACACGACGCGCTCGGACGGCGAGCTCTCGCCGCGCGACCTCGCGGCCCACTACGCCCGGGCGGGCTACGACGTGCTCGCGATCACCGACCACTGGCGCATCACGGACGACGACTCGGTCGACGAGATCATCGTCGTCCCGAGCGTCGAGCTGAACTGCATCCTTCCGGGCGCCCGCGACGGCCACGTCCTCGGCTACGGGGTCGTCGCCGACGAGGGTGAGCTGCACGAGCTCGCGAAGAGGCATGCCGATCTGGCCGAGGTGGCGGGCTGGATCGGCGAGCACGGCGGCGTCTCGTATCTCGCGCATCCCTACTGGACAGGCGTGACGCCGGGGACGCTCGAGCTGCCCGACGACGTCATCGGCATCGAGGTCTTCAACGCCGGCTGCGAGCTCGAGATCGGCCGCGGCCTCTCGACCGTCCACTGGGACGAGCTGCTCGAGGACGGGCGCCTGTGCCCGGCGCTCGCCACGGACGACTCGCACCACCCGGGATACGACTCCGACCTCGCCTGGACGTGGCTGCGGGCGCGCGAGCGCTCGCGCGAGGCGATCCTCGCAGCGCTCGCGGCCGGCGACTTCTACGGCTCGACGGGGCCGCGGATCGAGGAGATCTCGCTCGACGACGGGGCGGTCGAGGTGCGCTGCAGCCCGTGCCGCTCGGTCACGCTCGTCGCGGGCCGCTCGACCGGCGCCGCGGTGCACGCCGGGCGCCTCGGCTACCGGCACCGCGGTCAGATCCTGGCAACCGCGGACGGTCTCGTCACGCACGCTCGGCTGGAGGTGCCTCCGTCCGCACGGCACGTCCGCGTCGAGCTCACCGACGGCGAGGGGCGGAAAGCATGGGCGAACCCGATCGCGGTCTAGCCCGCGGCGATGCGGTCGACCGGCTCGCGGAGCGCAGCTTCGACCTGCTCGTGATCGGCGGCGGGATCGTCGGCGCCGGCATCGCCGCCCACGCGTCGCGGGAGGGCCTCGCTGTCGCGCTCGTGGATGCCGGAGACTTCGGCGGCGCGACGTCCAGCGCCTCGTCGAAGCTCGTCCACGGCGGCTTGCGCTACCTGCGCCTCGGCGACGTCCGGCTCGTGCGCGAGGCGCACCACGAGCGGCGCGCGCTGTCGCGCGTCGTCGCGCCGCACCTCGTCCACCGCATGCCGTTCCTGCTCCCGCTGTACGAAGGCGGCCCGTTCCGGCCGGCGTTCGTGCAGAGCGGGATCCTCCTCTACTCGACCATCGCGCGATCGCGGCTGCACTGGCTCGTCGGGCCCGAGCGGGCGCGCGGGCTCGTGCCCCCGCTGCGCGTCGACGCCCTCCGCTCGTGCGCGCTGTACGCGGACGCCTGGACGAACGACGCGCGCCTGTGCCTCGCAAACGTGCGCGCGGCCGCCGACGACCGGCGCGACCGTGCTGAACGGCGCGGAGGTCGTCCGGCTCCGCTCGACCCGCGGCTCGCTCACGGGCGCCACGGTCCGGGTCGACGGCGAGTACGTCGATGTGGACGCGCGCGTCCTCGTCAACGCCGCCGGGCCGTGGGTGGACGAAGTGCGGAGGCTCGAGAATCCCTTCGCCGGCACCTCGGTGCGTCTCAGTAAGGGTGCGCACGTGCTCGTCGACGCCGAGAGCGCGTGGAGCGCGGCTCTCACCGTCCCGCAAGACGACGTGCGCGTCACGTTCGCCGTGCCCTGGTACGGGATGCTTCTCCTCGGGACGACCGACACCGTGTGGGACGCCGAGCCCGACGGCGTCGAGGTCGAGCCTGCGGACGTCGCGCAGGTCCTCGACGAGGCCGCCGTGGCGCTCCCGTCGGAGCTCGTCGCCCGCGACCGTGTCCGAGCGGCCTATGCCGGGCTGCGCGTTCTTCCCGGCGGGCGACGGAACGAGCGTGAGCGCGCCCAGGGAGACCGTCTTCACGCGGAGCCGCGGAGGGATGCTGAACGTCGCGGGCGGAAAGCTGACGACGTACCGGCGCATCGCGCTCGAGGCGCTCTCGCGCCTGCGCGGTGACCTTGGGCTGCGGCGGTTGGAGACGAAGCCGTGGCCGCTCCCCGGCGCGACCGGCCTCGAGCGACGGCTCGATCCCGGCCTGCCCCCCGACGTCGCCGCACACCTTCTCCACCTGTACGGCAGCCTCGCTCCCGAGGTGCTCGCTCCAGCCGCAGACGACCCCGCGCTGCTCGAGCGGCTGCATCCGGACGGGCCGGACATCGCGGCCCAGGTCGTCTACGCGGCCACGCACGAGTGGGCGCGGACCGCGGACGACGTCCTCCGCCGGCGGACGACGTGCTTCTACCGCGGGTTGGCCGACCGGGCGCTCGCGGAGCGCGTCGACGAGCTCCTCTCGCGCACGACGCAGCCCCAACCTGCGCGGCTAGTGTCCGGCTCGTGACGGTCGAGATCCTCTACTGCCCGACCTGAAGCGGCTACGACCGACGCGCCGCGAGTCTCGCGGCGGAGCTCAGGGACACGGTCGGAGCGGACGCGACGGCCACTCCCGGCGCTCGCTCGCAGTTCGACGTGCTGGTCGACGGCGACCTCCTCTTCTCGAAGCAGGCGACCGGGCGCTTTCCCGAGGACGGCGAGATCGTCGGTCTCCTCGATCCACCGGCGCCGTAATCCGGCTCAACCCTCGTGGCCCTTGGCCTTGCCGCGGCGGTGCTTGCCGAGCTCTTCGTCGCCCTTGCCCTCCCGCCGCCGCCGCACCGCTCCCGCCAGCGCGCACGGAGGTCGTCGAGCTCCCGGCGTGAGCCCTGGATCCGCTGCGACCGGTCGAGCAGCGCGGTGACGCCGTCGCAGCGACCGACGGCGAACCGGGAGTACGCGAGGTTGTAGCTCGCGTACGCCTCCGTCAGCGTCCCGGAACCATTGGACGCGAGGACGGCCTGCCGCAGGAGCGGAAGCGCAGCGGCGTAGTCGCCCGCCTGCATCCGGGCAAAGCCTCGTGCGTTCAGGACCGCTGCGGCGGGCGACGTCGAGCTCGCCTGGCTCGTCGACGCGCTGCTCGTCGTCGTGACCGTGGAGCGCGTTCGTCCCTGCGAGGCCGTGGAGCGGAAGTCGTCGCCCGAGCGGATGACCGCGGCCGCGAGGAACCCGAGAACGAGTAGCAGCGCCGCCGCCGCCGCGACGAGGAGCACTCCGCGCCGCGGTCTCGTGCGATAGACCGGACGTGGCTCGGCGGCGGCCGGCCGGGCCGGCGCGGGCTCGGCTGCGTAGACGCGCGTCGGCGCCGGAGCCGCGGCCGACTCCTCCTCGGCGAGCGCCCCTCGCAGCATCGACACGAGGGCGAGGGCGTTCGCAGGTCGCGCCTCGGGCTCCTTGGCGAGCGCGATTCGGAAGACCTCGTCGACGCCCGCAGGAAGCGAGGGATCGAGCGCGGTCGCGCTCGGGATCTCGGCGTGCAGGTGGCCGAAAGCCTCTGTCGTCGGCGTGTCCCCCGCGTACGGGCGGCGTCCGGTGAGGAGCTCGAAGGCCACGACACCGAGGGCGTAGCGGTCGCTCGCGGCCGACGCGGGCTCGCCCCGCGCCTGCTCCGGAGCGAGGTAGCCGGCGGTGCCGAGCACCATCCCCGGCGACGTGAGCGTGTCCGAGCCGCTCGCCGAGGCGATCCCGAAGTCGGAGACGTGGACGTTGCCAGCGCCGTCGAGGAGGAGGTTCGCCGGCTTCACGTCCCGGTGGACGACGCCGTACGCGTGCGCCTGGTCGAGGGCGGAGGCGGCCTGCTCGAGCCAGGTCAGGGCCTGGTCGATCGGCACGCGGCCGTCCCGCGCCCGCTCGTACACCGACCCGCCCTCGAGGTACTCCATGACGATGAGGGGGCGTCCGCGGTGCTCGGCGACGTCGAACACGGTGACGACGTTCGGGGTCCTGGAGAGCCGGGCCGCCGCCAGCGCCTCGCGCCGGAAGCGGGCACGCGCGTCCTCGTCCCCCGCGTAGCGATCCGAGAGCAGCTTGACGGCGACGGTCCGCTCGAGCGCAGAATCCGTCGCGCGATACACCTGACCCATGCCGCCCTGCGCAACGAGCACGGGCGAGGCGTACCTCCTCGGAAGCACGTCGCCGGCGATCCCCACCTAGTACCCGATTCGCGCCGAACCGGAACGGCCGAACGGCCGCAAGTTACAAGTTGTCACTTGCGCTGGGAGCTAAGGACGAACCGCGCTCGACCAGCAAGTTGCAACTTGTTACTTGTCGCTCAGCGCAGGAGGAACCCTTCAGGCAGGGGATCGGACGGGTCGAGGGTGAAGACGTGCTCTCCGGTGCGGTACGCACTTCCCTCGACCTCCGTGACGATCGCGGGGATGCCCGCGACCTCGGCGTCGCCGACGACGCGCCCCCGGAACTCGGTGCCGACGATGCTCCGGTGAAGAAGTTCAGCGCCGCGGCGAAGCTGCCCGCTGCGGTCGAGGAGCGCGAGCCTCGCCGACGTCCCGCTGCCGCACGGCGAGCGGTCGACCTCGCCGTCCGCGAACACCGTGACGTTCCGCTGCGTCAACGGGCTCTCTTCCTCCTGCTGCCAGAAGACGACGCCGTAGACGTCGCGCAGCTCCGGCTCGACGGGGTGGACGATGTCCTGCCACTCCTCGAGCTCGCGCTTGAGCAGGCGCCCGAGCTCGACGAGCCGCGGCAGCTCCTCGGGCTCGACGCGCTCCTCGAGCGAGGCGTAGAACGCGCCGCCGAAGGCGACGTCCACGGAGCGGTCGCCGAGCTCGACCCCCTCGGCCCAGACGAACGACGGCACGTTGCGGAACCGCACCGTGACGACTCGCCCGTCCCGGACGTGAGCCCACGCGTCCAACCGGCCCGACGGCACGTCCACGACCACGTGCGTCTCGCCCTCCTCGCGCGCGACGATCCCCTCGTCGAGCGCCCACGTGACGAGCGCGATCGTCCCGTGGCCGCACGCCGTCGAGTAGCCCGCGTTGTGGAAGAAGACGACGCCGAGATCGGCGTCCTCGTCGTTCGGCTCGACGACGAAGCAGCCGTACATGTCGGCATGACCGCGCGGCTCGTGAACGAGCAGCCGCCGCACGCCGTCGAGTCGCTCGTAGGCATCGCGCCGCTTGTCGAGAATCGTCTCGCCCTGCGGCGCGTCGACGCCGCCCGTGACGATGCGGAAGGGCTCGCCCGCCGTGTGGTAGTCGACCGCGGTGACGCGCACCGGCGCCGTCAGCGACCCAGGAAGCGGGCCGGGCGCTTCTCGAGGAACGCCTGCACCCCCTCGGTGAAGTCGGCCGTCTCCGTCGCGGCCTGCTGGAGCTCCGCCTCGAGCTCGAGCTGCTCGTCGAGCGGCGCTGCGTACGCGTGCTCGAAGAGCCGCTTCGTCATGGCGACGCCTCTCGTCGGCAGCGCCGCGTACCACGCGGCGAGCTCCTCGACCCGCGCGGCGAAGTCCTCCTCGGGAACGACCTCGGAGAGGAGCCCCCACGCGAGCGCCTCGTCCGCGGAGAGGCGGCGGTTCGAGACCATCCACTCGAACGCACGCGAGAACCCGAGCAGGCGGTGGAGGAACCAGGTGCCGCCCGCGTCGGGCACGAGCCCGATCCCGATGAAGCCGGGCACGAAGCGTCGCCGCGGACGAGCCCGATCCGCACGTCGCAGGCGCACGCGAGCGAGATGCCCGCGCCCGCGACGGCGCCGTTGACCGCCGCGACGACGGGCTTCTCGAGCGCGCGGAGCGCCCTGACGTTCGGGTGGTAGGTCTGCTCGAGCGCCTCGCGCACGCCTCCCGGCAGCGACTGGAACTCGCGGAGATCCTGACCGGAGCAGAAGCCGCGCCCCGCGCCGGTGAGCACGACCGCGCGGATCTCCGGATCCGCGGCCTCGCGGAGGGCCTCGGCGAGGCCGTCGTGCAGCGCGCGGTTGATCGCGTTGTAGACGTCTGGGCGGTTCAGCGTGATCGTGAGCACGCTGCCCGAGCGCGACGTGAGCACCTCGTCGGCCACGACGCGAGCCTAGTCGTCCTTCGTGCCGCGCTCGAGAAAGGCCCGCACGGCCCCCTGCGCTTCCTCGCCGAGCATCGACATCGCGAGCCAGTCCCGCGCGTGGCCCACGGTCTGGTGCCACGCGAGGTCGCGCCAGACGTTCAGCTGCTGCTTCGCGTAGCGGGTCGTGTGCGGGAGCTTCGCGGCGAGCTTCTCGACCCACTCGTCCACGGCTGCGTCGAGCTCGTCCTCCGGAACGGCCTTGTTCACGAGACCCCACTCCGCAGCCTGGGCTGCCGGGATCTCGTCGCAGAGGAAGACGATCTCGCGCGCACGGCGGTCGCCCACCATCAGCTGCAGCCACTGCGTCGCGCCCCCGGCAGGAACGGAGCCGTGCTGCAGGCCGACGTGGCGGATGAAAGCGGAGTCGACCATGACCGCGAGGTCGCAGGCCATCTGCAGCTCGTTCCCGCCGCCCACCGCGATCCCGTTGATCCGCGCGACCGTCGGCTTGCCGATCTTGCGGAGCCGGTCGTGCATGTCCTCGAAGGCGCCGAACCACTTCCAGTACTCGCTCGGCCGCCCGAGGAGGTCCTCCTCCCACGAGCGCAGGTCCGCGCCGACGCAGAAGGCGCGTCCCGTGCCGGTGACGACGACCGCGCGCACCTCGTCGTCCCAGGACGCGTCCTCGCACGCGCGCGCGATCTCGCGCAGCATGCGAAAGTCGAACGCGTTGAGGACGTCGGGGCGGTTCAGCCGGATCGTCGCGCGCGGCGGCGCCTTCTCGTAGACGATCGTCTCGAACCCGAGCTCCGCCGGATCGCGTGGAGTCGGGTGCGCCGGCTCGCTCACTCGACGGACGCGAAGTGGACGTGGAAGGGGATCCCCAGCGCCATCGCGTCCTTTCCCGTCTCGGCGAACTCGGGCGTGCGCGCGGCCGCCTTGAAGGCGTCCAGGTCCGGGAACTCCCACTCGGCGTAGTAGCGATGCAGCGGCTCGCCCATGGGCGCACCGAACACCTTGCCGTGCCGGAACGTCGCACCCTCCACCTTGCGACAGAGCTCGGCGTGCTGCTCGTAGCGCTCGGCATCCGGCTC
Organism: uncultured Gaiellaceae bacterium; assembly: GCA_963831285.1. GTDB lineage: Bacteria > Actinomycetota > Thermoleophilia > Gaiellales > Gaiellaceae > GMQP-bins7. The sequence continues at coordinate 56,490 of CAWHPO010000014.1, forward strand.
CGCGTCGTACACCATGAACACCCGAATCACGCGCACTCCCTTCGTCGGCGACGCGGGGAGCGTATAGCGTCCTCGCGGTGAGCTCGACCGCCTTCGCCGCCGTGCTCGCCGCCGCGGCAGGTCTGGCCGGAGCGGTTCAGATCGCCGTGCAGGGGAGGCTCAACGAGCGGGTGGGAAGCATCGAGGCGGCCACGACCGCGTCCGTGATCGGAGCCGCCCTGGCACTGGGCGTGCTCCTGGTCGCACGCCGTTCGCTCGCTGGCGTCGGCGATGCCGTCGCAGGCCCGAAGTGGCAACTCCTCGGGGGCGCGATGAGCATCTGCATCATCCTCGCGATCACGATCGCCGGGCCGCGCATCGGCGTCGTGGCGACGACCGCATTCCTCATAGCCGCGCAGTTCGCGCTCGCCGCCTTCATCGACCGCTTCGGCTGGTTCGGGGTCGAGCCGGTGGCGCTCGCGTGGCCGCGCGCGGTCGGTATCGCGATTCCTCGTCGTGGGCGCGGCGTTGACGCTGAGACGTTGACCCGGCCGCTCGACGGGCTCGAGCCCGCGCTCCTGTGGGAGCGCTTCTTCGAGCTCACGCAGATCGCACGCCCTCCGAAGGCGGAGGGCGCGGTTCGCGAGCACGTGCTCGCGTGGGCGTCGGAGCGACGGCTCGACGCGCGGGTGGACGACGCGGGCAACGTCGTGGTCGCGGTTCCCGCGACGCCGGGTCGGGAGGCTGCGCCGCCGGTAGCCCTGCAGGCCCACCTCGACATGGTGTGCGAGCGCGATCCGGAGAGCCCGTACGACCCGCGCGACGGACGCATCGGCCTCGTCGCCGAGGGCGACTGGCTCGCCGCAGACGGCACGACGCTCGGCGCGGACGACGGCATCGGCGTCGCCGCAGCCATGGCGATCGCCGAGGAGGGGCTCGACCACGGCCCGCTGGAGCTCGTGCTCACGGTGTCCGAGGAGCAGGGCCTGGACGGCGCGAAGGCACTCGACCCGTCGCTCGTCGCCAGCCGCCGGCTGGTCAACCTCGACGGGACGAGCGACGACGCAATCACGGTGGGCTGCGCGGGGAGCGACCACACGTTCCTGCGGCTCGCGCTCGCGCCGGAGCCCGTCTCGGCCGACGAGGCAGTGCTCCGCGTCGAGCTGTCCGGCGTGCAGGGCGGCCACTCGGGCGCCGACATCGACAAGGGCCGCGCGAACGCGATCAAGGCCCTCGCCGGCGCGCTCGGCTGGAGCTTCGAGCGCGCACAGTTCCGGCTCGTCTCGTTCGAGGGCGGTGTGAGCCGCAATGCGATCCCGCGAGAGGCCGCGGCCGCGGTCGCACTGCCGGCCCGCTTCGTCGCCGACTTCCGGTCAGCGATCGCGGAGGCACAGGAGCGAATCCGTCGCCGCTTCGCCGCGGACGACGGTGCGCAGCTCGCCGTCGAGGAAGCGACAGCCGCTGACGCGACGGACACCGAGACGACGCGACGCGCACTCGACCTCGTCGCTGCGATTCCGACTGGCGTCGTCGCGCTCGCACCGGGTCTCACCGGAGTCGTCGAGACGAGCACGAGCCTCACGGTCGCGTCCACCGACGACGGCACGCTCGTGCTCGCGTCGATGGCGCGCAGCTCGAACGCGGCCGCGCTCGACGACCTCCTGGAAACCATGCGGGGGCTCGCCCGGCTCGGGGAGCGGAGCTGGAGGCGCGCCGCTCCTACCCGCCCTGGGAGCCGCGGCTCGACTCGGAGCTCCTCCGGGTCGCAACGTCGACGTACACGGCGCTGTTCGCACGCGAGCCCCGGCTCGACGTCGTCCACGGCGGGCTCGAGTGCGCCGTCCTCGGTCAGCGCCTCCCGGGGGTGGAGATGATCTCGATCGGCCCGGAGATGGTGGGAATGCACGCGCCGGGCGAGAAAGTCCGGATCTCGAGCACGCAGCGCTGCTACCGGCTGCTCGGCGCGCTCCTCGACGAGCTCTCCTCCTAGGCGCGCCTGCAGCGGGAACGAAGGACGTCGAGGTCGAGGACAGTCGTCCGGCCGCGTGTCAATGCGACCGTCCCGCGCCGCTCCTCATCGCGCAGGACCCGGTTCACCGTCGCCCGGGACGTGCCGGCCATCGCCGCGATGTCCTCTTGCGTCAGCGGGACCACGCCGGACGGGTAGATCGTCGCGAGCTCGGCGACGCGCCTGCGGACGCGCGTCTCCGCGTCGACGTAGTGCGCCTCGACCACGCGTTCGGTCGAGCGGCGCAGCTGCTCGGCCAGCAGCCGCAGGAGGACGTCCTTCACGCCCGGATGCTCCCGCTGGAGGACCGCGAAGTCTTCGCGAAAGACGGATCGCGTCTCTCCGGCCTCGAGCGCCTCGGCCGTCGCCGACCGCCGCGCCTCGGTGAGCAGGAGCGCGAGCTCGCCGAAGCTCTGGCCCGGGCCGAACACGTCGACGAGCACGCTGTCGCCGAGCGGCGTGAGCACGCGCGCACCGAACCGCCCCCGCACGACGAGATGGAGGCAGTCGGCCGGATCGTCGCGGTGGAAAACGACCTCGCCGCGGGCGAACGTCCGGCGCCGCGCGATGGAGAGCAGCTGCCTGACGTCTTCGGCAGGCAGGTCGGCGAGCAGAGGCCAGTCCATGGCGAGAGAGTCTGTGTAACGAACGTCACACGTGCAACGTCGCGGGCGCGAACGACAGTCGGCGACGCGGCTCCTAGGCTCGACTCATGAGGCAGTCGAGGCGGAAGGAGCACCCCATGAAGCGCACAGCCATCGTCGTCGCCGTCGTCGCAGCCATCGGCGCCATCGCGTCGGTCGCCGGAGCGGCAGGCCCGAACCGGCCGGTCCCGTACGCGCCCGGCTCCGAGTACGTGTTCTCGAGCTCCGGACAGCGGGTCGGCACGCTCACCGGGCAGAACCTCACGACGCAGTTCAACACCGTCCAGGATCTCATCTCGCAGTAGCACTCGAGATCGGGCTGGGGGAGCGCGAGAAGGGCCGCGAGGCCCTTCTCCGAGTCTCTACACAAGACTGGAATCAGCGAGCGCTGATTCCAGTCGCGAAATCGCTAAAGGCGGCCGCTTCGCGGCCGCGTGCTCGCCACGGACCGATCGTGGATCACAGACCGACGATGTCGTCCGGGCGCACGGGCACGCGAGTGAGCTCGCGGCCGGTCGCGTCACGAAGCGCCGCCACGATCGCGGCGGTCGAGACGACCGTCGGCGGCTCGCCTACCCCCTTCAGCCCGTATGGCGCATCCGGCTCGGGGTCCTCGATCAGCTCCGACACCACGGGCGGCATGTCGAGGAAGGTGGGGATGAGGTAGTCGGTGAAGCTCGCGTTCGCGATCGCGCCGTCGCGCGTCTGGATCTCCTCCATGAGCGCGAGCCCGAGGCCCTGCGCCGTTCCGCCCTCGATCTGACCCTCGACCGCGACGGTGTTGAGCGCGTGCCCGACGTCCTGCGCGGTGCCGATCCAGACGACGCGGGTGAGGCCGAGCTCGACATCCACCTCGGCGACGACCCGCATCGCCGCGACCGCGAGCGAGACGTGCGCCGGGCCGTCGGTGATCTGGCCCGTCTCGGGATCGAGCGGGAACGTGCGCGGGTGGCGGTAGACCCGCTCGACGTCGACGGCGGCCCCCGTTCGCTCGCGCTCCTCGATGGCCGCGCGGCACGCGGTCTGCACTGCGCCCGCCGCCATCCACGTCATGCGCGACGCCGACGAGGAGCCCGCCGAATCGACGCTCGCCGTCGAGCCGGAGGCGAGCGCGACGTCGTCGATCCCGAGCTCGAGCCGGGCGACCTGGAGGATGACGTCGCTCACGCCCTGGCCGACCTCGGCGGCGGCGCAGTGCACCTCGGCCGAGCCGTCCTCGGCGAGCACCACCCGCGCGGCGCAGTAGTCGTCGAAGCCCTCGGAGTAGCAGATGTTCTTGAAGCCGACGGCGAAGCCGACCCCGCGCCGCACGCCCTCGCCCCGCGTCGTGTTCCCGGCGCCGCCGGGAAGGCGGATCGCCTCGCGTGGGAGCTCCTCGGGCTCCGGGAGCGCGAGCGCCGCCGCCCGCCGGATCACCTCGCGCGTCGGCAGCGACCCCGCGACGACCTGGCCGGTCGCGAGCAGCGCCGCCCGTCTCGAGCGCGTTCAGGAGGCGGAGCTCGACCGGGTCGATGTCGAGCGCGGCCGCCAGCCGGTCCATCTGCGCCTCCGCGGCGAAGCACGTCTGCACCGCGCCGAAGCCGCGCATCGCCCCGCACGGCGGGTTGTTCGTGTACACGGCGAGGCCGTCGATCCGCACGTTCTCCACCGCGTACGGGCCGACCGCGAACGAGCACGCGTTCGAGATGACCGCGGTCGAGCTCGAGGCGTAGGCGCCGCCGTCGACGAGGATCCGCATCCGGACCGCGGTGAGCTTCCCCTCGCGCGTCGCGTGATGCTCGGCCCAGATCCGCGCAGGATGGCGGTGGATGTGGCCGACGAACGACTCCTCGCGGTTGTAGACCATCTTCACGGGGCGCCCGGCCCGGAGAGCGAGGAGCGCCGCGTGGAGCTGCATCGAGAGGTCCTCGCGGCCGCCGAACGCGCCGCCCACGCCCGCGAGGTGGATGCGCACCTGCTCGGGCGCGAGATCGAGGCAGGGCGCGACCTGCTCGCGATCGACGTGCAGCCACTGCGTGGCGACGTGGATGTCGACGCCGCCCTCGCCGTCCGGGATCGCGATCCCCGACTCCGGGCCGAGGAACGCCTGATCCTGCTGCCCGACCTCGTAGAAGCCCGAGACCACGACGTCCCCACGAGCGTCGGGGTCGCCGCGCTCGATCACCAGCGCTCGCACGACGTTCGGCCTCGGGTCCTCGCGGTAGCCGTGCCCCATCGTGGGGCGGTCGGGGTGGAGCGGCTCCATCTCCGTCGCCCGCTCTGGGTCGACCACCGGCTCGAGCGGCTCGTACTCCACGCGCACCGCGGCCGCTGCGCGGCGCGCCTGCTCGGGCTCCTCGGCCGCGACGACGGCCACCGGCTCGCCGTAGTAGCGGACGCGTTCGCTGGCGAGGACCGGCTGGTCGGCGAACTCGAGCCCGTAGGTCTTCCGGCCGGGGACGTCGTCCTGCGTCAGCACCGCATGCACACCCGGCAGTGCGAGCGCCTCGGAGACGTCGATCTCGAGGATCCGAGCGTGCGCATGCGGGCTGCGGACGGTCCTCCCCCACAGCATCCCCGCCTCGTGCAGGTCGCTCGAGTAGGCGAACTCGCCGGTGACCTTCGGGACCGCGTCGGCCCGCCGCGTGGCCGTCGTGGCGCGTCCCGTGCGCGGGGTGCGAGCGGCGACGCTCATCGACCCGACGCCTCGCGGACCGCATCGAGGATCTTCTGGTACCCGGTGCAGCGGCACAGGTTTCCGGACAGCGCCTCACGGATCTCGTCGTCGGTCGGATCCGGGACGCGGCGCAGGAGGTCGGCCGCGGCGACGACGAACCCGGGAGTGCAGAAGCCGCACTGGACCGCCCCCGTCTCGGCGAAGGCGCTCTGCACCCGGTGGAGCTCGCCCTCGCCCGCGAGGCCCTCGACCGTGACGACGTCGTGCCCGTCCGCCTGCGCGGCGAGCACGAGACACGAGCAGACGAGCTCCCCGTCGAGGAGCACCGAGCACGAACCGCACTCGCCCTGCTCGCACGCGTTCTTCGAGCCGGGCAGCTCCAGCCGGTCGCGCAGCGTCGTGAGCAGGCTCTCGCCGGCCCAGGCGTCCGCCTCGCGCGGCTCGCCGTTCACGGTGAGCTGGACCTTCATTCGATCTCCACGCTGCCCCTCGCGCGCCAAGTGACAAGTTGCAACTTGCTCGTGGACGTGCCGCAAAACGTGGAGGCGACGGGCAGTCCGACGCTTGTAACAACTTGTAACTTGCGCGCCATCACGTCGCGCACCGCTCGAGCGCACGCCGGGTGAGCACGCGCAGCGCGTGGCGACGGTACGCGGCCGTCCCCCGCACGTCGTCGATCGGGCTCGCCGCCGCCGCCACCCGCTCGGGAAACTCCTCGACCTCGTCCAACGACCCCGCGACGAGCCGGACGACCGGCGAGGCGGAGCCGAAGGCCGCGCGCACCTCGCCGCGCTCGCGGTCGGCGACGACGGCGAGCGAGCAGACCGCGATGACCATCGCGTTGCGTGGCCCGATCTTCATGAAGGTCTGCGGCGCGCCGCTCGGCGTGACGTGCGCGGCCAGGATGAGCTCGTCGTCGGCGAGCGCGTTCTGCTTCACGCCGACGAGGAAGTCCTCGAGCGGCAGGCGCCGCGAGCCGCGGACGCTCGCGACCTCGATCTCGGCGCTCTCGACGAGGAGCGGCGGCAGCGCGTCGCCCGCCGGCGACGCGGTTCCGAGGTTGCCCCCGATCGTCCCGCGGTTGCGGATCTGCGGCGAGCCCGACGGTCCGGGATGCCTCGGCGAGCGCCGGGAGCCGGCGCGCGAGCTCTCCGTCGAGCGCCTCCGTGTAGGTGAGCGCAGCGCCGAGCCGCACCGTTCCGTTCTCACGCGACCAGCCGCGAAGCTCGGAGACCTCGTTCAGGTTCAGGAGGACGTCCGGCCGCTCGCGGTCGAAGTTGAGCGCGACCATCACGTCGGTGCCGCCCTGGATCGGGAGCGCGTCCGGGCGCTCCGCCTTGAGCGCCAGGGCTTCGTCGAGCGACCGCGGGGTGAGGACCTCCACGAGGAGGTTCTAGCGTTCCTCGCGCACGTACGGGCGGCCGAGCGCCGCGGGTGCGCCGAGGCGACGGCGTGCGAACGCGGTCGACACGAGCACGAGGACGACGACCGTCATGACGTACGGCAGCGATTGCAGGAGCTCGGGCTTCACGGTCACGTCGTGCGCCTGCAGCGCGAACGGAAGCGCGGCGAGTCCCCCGAAGAGATACGCGCCCACGAGACAGAGCTCGGCCCGCCAGAAGGCGAAGATGACGAGAGCGATCGCGATCCAGCCGGCCCCGTTCACGAGCGTGTCGCCCGCGGTCCAGCCGGGCGTGATCGAGAGGCTGTAGCAGGCGCCGCCGACGCCCGCGAGCGCTCCCCCGACGAGAACGTGGACGTAGCGGTACAGCGTCACGTTGATTCCCATCGCATCCGCCGACGCCGGCGCCTCGCCAACCGCGCGGACGTTGAGCCCGAAGCGCGTGCGCCCGAGGTAGAGCGCTACCAGCGCCGTCAGCACCCACGACGCGTAGACGAGCGCCGACTGGTCGAACAGGATCGGGCCGACCACCGCGAGATCGCCGAGCCCGAGCACGTCGAGCGAGCCGAACTGGTGCGCCGCGGGGAGATCCGCGAGGTGGAGCTCGTTCCCGAAGTACGCCGCCAGCCCGAGCCCGCCGGCGAAGATCGTCAGCGCGAGCCCGGAGACGATCTGGCTCGCCCGCAGCGTGATCGTGAGGAACGCGTGAATCGCGGCGACGGCAGCGCCGGCGAGCGCCGCGGCTCCGACAGCGAGCGGGAGCACGAAGCCCTCGTTCCCGTGCACGTTCTGGCTGGCCCAGAACCCCACGGCAGCGCCGAACAACATCATCCCCTCGACCCCGAGGTTCAGCACGCCCGACCGCTCGGCGAGGAGCTCGCCGAGCGACGCGTACAGGAGCGGCGTGCCATAAAGGACGGCCTGTGCAAGGACGACGACGAGGAGGCTGTCGTTGATCACGAAGCGGCCTCCGGCGCGGCCGCGTCGGCATGCGACGTCCGGCGCCGAACGCGCACCCGGTAGCGGATGAGCAGCTCGCCGCCGAGGGCACAGAAGAGGATGATCCCCTGCAGAACGCCCACGAGGCCGGACGGGAAGTCGACACCCTGCAACGTGAAGCCGGCGTTCTCGAGACCGCCGATGAGCACCGCGACGAGGCACACCGCGATCGGGTTGTAACGAGCGAGCGCGGCGACGACGATTCCCGTGTACCCGAACGCCGCGGCTTGCAGGCCCTGCGGGCTGCCGTCGAGCGTATGCGAGAAGTCGCCGATCTGGCTCGCCCCGCCGAGACCCGCGACTGCGCCCGAGACGGCCATGACCGCAAGGATCTTGCGGCGCGTGCGCATCCCCGCGTACCGCGCTGCTCGGGGGGAGTCGGCGATGACGCTGACTTCGAAGCCGAAGCGCGTGCGGGAGTAGAGAACCCAGAGCGTCGCCGCCGCCAGGAGTCCGACGAGGAAGCCGAGCGGGACGACGACGCGAGAGCCGAACGTCGCCCACTCTGCGGCGGACGGCATCGGCTTCCCCTGCGGGAAGGCGCGCGCCTGCAGGCTCGAGACGTCACGCCAGTAGGACGAGCTGTCGAAGATGAGGTACGTGAGCAGGTAGCCCGCCACGTAGTTGAGCATCAGCGACGTGATGATCTCGTTCGTGTTCGCGAAGGCTCGCAGCACTCCGGGGATGAGCGCCCAGAGCGCACCGAGGATTCCCGCGGCGGCGCACATGGCGACCACGAACAGCGGCTTCGAGGTCGCGCCCTGGTCGCCGAGCCGGAGCGCGATCCAGGAGGCGCCGATCGCGCCGAGGTAGAGCTGCCCCTCGGCCCCGATGTTGAAGAGCTGCATGCGGAACGCCGCCGCCGCGGCCAGCCCGGTGAAGAGGATCGGCGTCGCGGAGACGAGCGTCGCCGAGAGGGCGCCGTTGCCGGTGAAGCCCGCCTCGACGATCCGCCGATAGGTGGCGCCGGGCGCGTGCCCGCTCGCGGCGAGGACGATCCCCATGATCCCGAACGCGACGAGCAGCGAGCCCACCGGCACCGCGACCGACAGCCACCAGGGTTGCTCCAGCCTGCGCTCGAGCCGGATCGCGAGCGGCGCCACCGCTAGCCCACCCCTCCGGCCATCAGGAAGCCGATCTCCTCGATGCTCGCCTCCCCGGCGGCGAGCTCTCCGACCACTGCGCCCTCGTACAGGACGAGGATCCGGTCGGAGAGGGCCCGGAGCTCGTCGAGGTCCTCGCTCAGCAGCAGGATCCCGACGCCCTGCGCGGCGGCGTCCCGCAGGTAGGCGTGCACGGTCTCGATCGCGCCCACGTCGAGGCCGCGGGTCGGCTGCGCGACGACGAGGACGAGCGGCTCGTCCGCGAACTCGCGACCGAGCACGAGCTTCTGGAGGTTCCCGCCGGACAGGTTGCGCACCGGCGTCTCCGGCCCGGGCGTCTTCACGTCGTAGCGACGGATGATCCCGAGGGCGGCGTCGCGCATCCGCCGCAGGTCGAGGAGCGGCCCGTGTGACAGCGAGCGCCGCCGGTACGTCTTGATGACGACGTTGCTCGTCACGCTGAGGCTCGGGGCGAGGCCGGTCCCGAGGCGATCCTCCGGCACGTGCGCCACCCCGGCGCGGATCGCCTCACGCGGGTCGCCGCCGCGGAGGACGCGACCGCCCACGCTGATGCGGCCCGAGCTCGGCATGCGGATTCCGGAGATCGCCTCCGCGAGCTCGCGCTGCCCGTTCCCCGCGACCCCGGCGACGCCGACGATCTCGCCCTCGCGGATCGCGAGGGACACGTCGGACACGGCCGTCTCCCCCCGGTCGCCCGGCACGGTCAGCCCCTCGACCTCGAGGACCCGGACGTCCGGGAGCTGCCTCGGCCCCGCGAGCGGACGCGCCACCTCGATCTCGCGGCCCACCATGAGCGAGGCGAGGGAGCGCAGCGTCGCGCCTTCCGCGGCGACCGTCTCCACCGTGCGCCCGCCCCGGAGGACGGTCACGCGGTCCGCGACGGCCAGAACCTCGTGCAGCTTGTGCGAGATGAAGATGACCGTCTTGCCCTCCTCGGCCATCGCGCGAAGGGTGGAGAAGAGCGCGACGGACTCCTGCGGCGTGAGGACGGCGGTCGGCTCGTCCATGATCAGGATGCGCGCCTCCCGGTAGAGCGCCTTCAGGATCTCGACTCGCTGCTGCTCGCCGACCGAGAGCTGCCAGATCCGGGCGCGCGGGTGGACGCCGAGCCCGTACCGCTCTCCGAGCTCGGCGACGCGGCGCTCGATCGCCCGGCCGTGGACGAAGAACGACCGACTCGCGGCGCGGTGGTCTCCGAGGACCACGTTCTCGGCGACCGTGAACGGCGAGACCAGGCGGAAGTGCTGGTGCACCATGCACACCCCGGCGTCGAGCGCGTCCCGCGGGGAGTGGAACCGCGCCTGCTCGCCGTACAGCTCGATCTCGCCCTCGTCCGGCCGGTACAGGCCCGTGAGGATGTTCGAGAGCGTCGTCTTGCCGGCGCCGTTCTCGCCGAGGAGCGCGTGCACCTCGCCGGCGCCGGCCTCGAAGCTGACGTCGTCGTTCGCGAGGACGCCGGGGAAGCGCTTCGTGATGCCGCGCATCCGCACGGCGGGGCCAGAAGAGGCACCAGCGGAGGCGCCGGTCGAGCCGGCGCCTCCCTGGTGTGAAGCGGTGACGGGAGCGGGCTCCCCCACCGGTCAGCCGGGCGGCAGGACCGAGGAGACCTTCCCGACCACGCCCTTGACGAGCCACTGCATCGAGTACAGATCGGGGAGCACCTTCAGCGTCTTCCCCTTCGGGACGCGGAGCTTGCCGCTCTGGTCGTAGATCGGCCCCTGGAAGGCGTGGAACTTCCCGGAGGCCATCTGCTTCTTCTTCGCCAGGATGAGCGTCCGCGTGTGCGCCGAGACCTTCGGGCCGAACGGCGCGATGTTCGTGAAGCCGTCCTTGACCGTGCCGTAGTAGAAGCCCGGCTTCCACGTGCCGTTCATGGCCGCCTTCACGCGACGCACGTAGTAGTCGCCCCAGTTGTAGACCGCTGCGGTCAGCCACTGCTTCGGCGCCGAGGCCTTCGCGTTCGAGTCGTATCCGGCCCACGGGATCCCGTGCTTCTCCGCGTACACGCCCGTGGCGTCCGAGTCCACGTTCTGGCCGAGCACGTCGACGCCGGAGGCGACGAGGTTCGCCGCGGCCGACGCCTCCTTCGGCGGCGAGTACCACGCGTTCGTCCAGATCAGCTTCACCTTCGCGCCGGGATGCGTCGCCTGGGCTCCGAGGGTGAACGCGTTCGCATGCCGCACGACCTCGGGGGTGCCGAACGGCACCGTGTAGCCGATGACGCCCTTCTTGGACGCGGCGCCCGCAGCCATGCCCGAGAGGTAGATCGTGTCCTCGCCGGCCCCGAAGTACTGGGACTGGTTCTTCTTGATCTGCGTGCCCGTCGCCTCCTCGAAGAGGACGTCCGGGTACTTCGCGTACAGCTGACCGTTCACGCCGTTCGAGAAGTTCCCGAACGAGCAGCCGAAGATCATCTTGTAGCCGTCGCGCACGAGACCCGCGACGACCTGCGGGATCTGGGCGTTCGAGAAGATGTTCTCCTTGTAGGTCGTCTGGACCTTCGAGCCCAGGGCCTTCTGCACCATGAGCCGGCCGGTGTCATGGGCCTGCGACCAGCCGTGGTCGTTGTGCGGCCCCGGGTAGATCCACGCGACCTTGAAGGGCTCCTGCTGCGGCTTCGCCGCGCCCGCTCCCGTGAGCACGAGACCGACCGCCGCGAACACGAGCACGAGCCCGGTCGCTACCAGCTTCTGCCTCATTCGCTACCTCCTGTCGCCCGCTCGACTGACGCCGCGACTATACGACAGGCAGACCGGCATTACGCTCCGCTCTTGCGCGAACCAGGTATCCGCTAGCGCGGACACCTGCCGCGCGAAAATCCCTGAAGCCGACTGCTCCGCAGCCGGGTCGCAGCGACTGACCGGAGCCTACTACGCTCCTGCTCCATGAAGGGGCTGCAGCGCCGACTCGCCGTCGCTCGCGGAGACGAGCCGGCCGACCTCGTCGTCTCCGGGGGACGGGTTCTCTCCGTCTTCACCCGCGAGTGGCTCGAGGTCGACGTCGCGGTCGCGGACGGCGTCGTCGCCGGAGTCGGACGCTATGAGGGGCGCGAAACGCTGGACGCAACGGGGCAGTACGTCGTGCCCGGCTTCATCGACGCCCACATGCACCTCGAGTCGGTGAAGCTCATGGTGGACGAGTTCGCCCGCCTCGTCCTCCCGCTCGGGACGACCGCGGTCGTCGCCGACCCGCACGAAATCGCGAACGTCCTCGGCGTCGACGGCGTGCACTGGCTGCTGGACGCGACCTCCGGGCTCCAGCTCGACGTGTTCTTCATGGCGCCCTCGTGCGTGCCCGCCTCGCCGTTCGAGTCGCCTCGACGCGCGCTCACGCCCGGCGACCTCGAGTCGCTCATGCGGCGCCGGCGCGTGCTCGGCCTCGCCGAGATGATGAACTTCCCCGGAGTCATCGAGGGCTCCGAGGCCGAGCTCGAGAAGCTCGCGCTCGAGGGCTCGCGCCACGTGGACGGGCACGCACCGGGCGTCCTGGGGCGCCACCTGCAGGCCTACGCGGCGGCCGGCATCTACTCGGACCACGAGGCCCTGACGGTCGAGGAGGGTCGCGAGCGCCTCCGAGCCGGGATGTGGCTGCTCGTGCGCGAGGCGTCGATGGCGCGGAACCTGCGCGCGCTGCTCCCGCTCGTCGAGGAGTACGGGCCGTGGCGCATCGCCTTCTGCACCGACGACCGCGATCCGGAGGACATCGCCGACGCAGGCCACGTCAACGGGATGGTGCGCGAGGCGGTCGCGTTCGGCATCTCGCCGGAGGACGCCGTGCTCATGGCCTCGCACCATCCGGCCCTCTGGCACGGGCTGCGTCGCCACGGTGCGATCGCGCCGGGCTATGTCGCCGACCTCTTGCTGCTCCCGGATCTCGTCAGCTTCCTGCCGTCGACCGTGCTCAAGCGCGGCCGTCCGGTCGAGGACGTGCCACGCGTCGAGATCCCCGACTGGGTGCGACAGTCGGTTCGGGTGGCGCCGATCGCTCCCGGCGACTTCGCGGTCCCGTCGAGCGGCGGCACCCTCCGGGCGATCGGACTCGTCGAGGACCAGGTCGTGACCGAGTCGCTCGAGCGCGAGGCCGTCGTCGAGGACGGCCAGGCGGTGGCGGATCCCGGCCGCGACCTCGCGAAGATCGCGGTCGTCGAGCGGCACCTCGCGACCGGCCGAGTCGGGCTCGGGTTCGTCGCCGGCTCGGGGCTGCAACGCGGCGCGCTCGCGTCGAGCGTCGCGCACGACGCCCACAACCTCGTCGTCGTCGGCATGTCCGACCGCGACATGGCCTTTGCGGTCGAGCGACTGGCCGAGCTCGGCGGCGGGATCGTCGCGGTCGAGGATTTGCGCGTGCTCGCCGAATGCCCTCTCCCCGTGGCTGGGCTGCTCTCCGACGCTCCGCTCGCCGACGTGGTCGCGCAGAGCCGCGCGTGCAACGAGGCCGCTCAGGGGCTCGGCTGGTCGGGCGCGACGCCGTTCCTCACGCTCGCCTTCCTCGCGCTGTCCGTCATCCCGCACCTCAAGATCACGGACCGCGGCCTCGTCGACGTCGACCGCTTCGAGCTCGTCCCTCTGCGCGTGGGGTCAGACCCCACAGGGGTCTGACCCCGGGTGACGGTCGTCTACGCGAACGGCTGGGTCGTGACCTGCGATGCGGACGGCACCGAGCACGAGCCCGGCTGGCTCCTCGTCGACGGCGGGGTCATCGTCGCCGTCGGCTCCGGCGCCGAGCCCGAGGCGGACGACCGGGTCGATCTCGGCGGCGCACTCGTGACGCCCGGGCTCGTCAACACGCACCACCACCTGTACCAGACCCTGACGCGGGCCCGGGCGCAGCAGTCGGACCTCTTCGGCTGGCTGCGCGAGCTCTACCCCGTGTGGGCCGGGATCGACGCGGAGGCGGAGTACGCGGCGGCCCGCACCGGGCTCGCCGAGCTCGCGCTGTCCGGCTGCTCGACCGTCTTCGACCACCACTACGTCTTCCCGAGCGGGCGCAGCGGCCTCGTCGAGGCCGAGGTGCAGGCGGCCCGCGAGCTCGGCGTGCGGATCGTCGCGGCGCGCGGCTCGATGGATCTCGGCGTCTCGGACGGCGGGCTCCCGCCGGACGAGCTCGTCGAGGACATCGACGACGTGCTCGCCGACACGGAGCGGCTGGTCGGAGAGCTCCACGAGACCGGGCCTGGCGCGCGCGTCCAGATCGCGGTCGCGCCGTGCTCGCCGTTCTCCGTGACGAAGCGCCTGATGACCGAGTCGGCCGCGCTCGCGCGCCGGCTCGGGCTGACGCTCCACACGCACCTCGCCGAGACGACCGAGGAGGAGGCGTACTGCATGGAGCTGTACGGCGCGACTCCCGTCGAGTACCTCACCGACCTCGGCTGGCTGGGCGAGGACGTGTGGTGCGCGCACTGCGTGCACCTCTCGGCCGACGACACGGCGGACTTCGCCGGCTCGAATACCGGCGTCGCGCACTGCCCGACCTCGAACCTCCGGCTCGGAGCCGGCGTCGCCCCGGTGCGCGAGTACCTGGACGCCGGAGTCCGGGTCGGGCTCGGCGTCGACGGCTCGGCGTCGAACGAGCGCGGCGACCTCCTGTTCGAGGTGAAGCAGGCTCTGCTCGTCGCCCGCGGCCGGGGAGGTCCGTCCGCGATGACGGCGCGCGAAGCTCTCCGGCTCGGCACGCGGGGCGGCGCGTCGGTGCTCGGGCGGGACGACATCGGCTCGCTCGAGCCGGGCAAGCGGGCGGACTTCGCGGTCTGGCGAACCGACGGTCTCGAGCTCGGCGGCGCGGCCGACCCCGTCGCCGGCCTCGTGCTCTCGGCGCCGCACCGGGTCGACCGGCTCGTCGTCGAGGGCGAGGACGTCGTCCGTGGCGGCGCGCTCGTCCGAGCCGACGAGGGCGAGATCGCACGCGCGCAGCGCGAGCAAGCGCGAAGATTCGCGCCATGAGCGTCTCCGTCTCCACGCACGTGCTCGACACGGCGGCGGGCTCGCCCGCCACCGGGAGTTCGCGTGGAGCTCGCCCGCGAGCAGGACGTCGTCGCCTCGGGCACGACCGACGCCGACGGCCGCATCGCGAAGCTCGCGGACGACCTCGCTCCGGGACGGTACGCGCTCGTCTTCTGGCCGCCGTCGCCCTTCTTCACGCGCGTCGAGCTCGAGGTCGAGCTCGTCGAGGGTCACTACCACGTCCCACTTCTCGTCTCCCCGTACGGATGCGCGAGCTACCGCGGCAGCTGACGGTCGAGGAGCTCGCGGAGCTCTTCGAGGGCCGTACGCGCCTCGTCGAGCTGCTGGCCGAGACGGAGGACCCCCTCGGCGAGGCGGACGACGTCCTCTCGAGGCTCGACGAGGACGAGAAAGTCGCGGCGCTCTCCGCGCATCCCGCGATCGGCCAGCGGCACGGCCTCTCGGAGCGCTCCGCCGCCGAGCAGGGCGCGGAGTCCGACCCCGCCGTCCTCTCCGAGCTCGCGTACCTGAACCAGGTATACGAGGAGAAGTTCGGCTTCCGCTTCGTCGTCTTCGTGGCGGGCAGGCCGAAGCGGGAGATCCTGGAGGTTCTTCGCGAGCGGATCGCGAACACGCGCGAAGAGGAGCTCGACACCTGCTGTCGCGAGCTCGTGGCCATCGCGAAGGATCGATGGACCCGTACCTGAGGGACGTCCTCGACGTCCTCCTGCGCATGCTCCACGTGACCGCGGGGATCGCGTGGATCGGCGCCTCCTTCTACTTCGTCCGGCTCGACCTCGCGCTGCGTCCGCCGAAGCGGCCGGAGGACGCCGACGCCGGCGTGGCCGGCGAGTTCTGGGGCGTGCACGGGGGCGGGCTCTACCACTCGCAGAAGTACCGTCTCGCGCCCGCCGAGATGCCCGAGCCCCTCCACTGGTTCAAGTGGGAGGCGTACACCACGTGGCTCTCCGGGTTCGCGCTCTTCGTCGTCCTCTACTACACGGACGCCGGGACCCGGCTCATCGATCCGTCCGTCGCCGACCTGTCGACCGCCGAGGCGGTGGCGGTCAGCGTGGCCGGCATCGTCCTCGCCTGGGTCGTCTACGACGTCCTCTGCCGGACGCTCGGGCAGCGAAGCCAGATCGCGCTCGCGGTCGTCGGCACGGGACTCGTCGCCCTGGCCGCCTGGGGCGCCGGCGAGCTCTTCGCCGCACGCGCCGCCTACCTGCAGGTCGGCGTGATGCTCGGGACGATCATGGCGGCGAACGTCTTCTTCGTGATCATCCCCGCTCACCGGAAGCTCGTCGCAGCGATGGAGGAGGGGCGCGAGCCGGACGCCGCGCCGCTCCTCGAGGCGAAGAACCGCTCGGTGCACAACAACTACCTCACGCTGCCCGTGCTGTTCACGATGCTCGCCGGCCACTTCGCGTTCGTGTTCGGTGCGAGCCAGGCGTGGCTCGTCTTCGTCGCGATCGCGGTTCTCACCGCGCTCATCCGCGTGTTCTTCAACCGCTGGCACGCGGGGCGGCGCGAGTGGTGGATCCCGGCCCTCGCCGCCGCGGCCGTCGTCGGTCTCGCTCTCTGGCTCCAGCCGGAGGAGACCGCTCCGGCCTCGGGACACGACCGCCACGTTCGCGCAGATCCAGCCGATCGTGCAGCAGCGCTGCGCGCCGTGTCACTCGGGCGCGTCCGCGCCGCTCGGGATCCGCTTCGAGACGCAGGCGCAGATCGAGGCCCACGCCTCGGACATCGAACGGCAGGCGGTGCAGACGAAGGCGATGCCGCCCGGCAACGCGACCGGAATCACGGACGCCGAGCGCGCCCTCCTCGGCGCGTGGGTCGCGGGCCGGCGCTAGATGGTCGATGCCACGAGATCGCCATCTCCGGGGCGTGAGTGGCCGCTCCGGGGCGCGACGGGAGAGCGGTGGTGAGGCTCGAGGCCTCGACGCCGTTCTCCCGTTGCGAAGCGCACGCCGGACGCCCGGCCGCTGCGCGGCCTGCGTCCGGGCGGAAGCGGCCCGGACGCGCCAGCTCGCGCATCCGGACGCGCGAGATCGGGGCATCGATCATCTAGGCTCGGCCGATGCTCGAGATCACCGCCGGCGGCCTCTCCTTCTCCGCGCGCTTCGAGGAGGAGTCCGCGCCCGAGACGGTCGCCGCCTTCCGGCGGATGCTGCCGCTCGACTCGAAGATCATCCACGTGCGCTGGTCGGGCGAGGGTGGCTGGATCCCGATGGGCGACCTCGACGTCGGCATCGGGCCCGAGAACGCGACGCGCTATCCGAGCCCGGGCGAGCTGATCTTCTACCCCGGCGGCGTGAGCGAGACGGAGCTTCTGCTCGCGTACGGCTACGTCGCGTTCGCGAGCAAGGCCGGAGCGCTGGCCGGGAACCACTTCGCGACGATCGTCGCCGGGAACGAGAGCCTGCGCGAGCTCGGGCGTCGCATGCTCTGGGACGGCGCGCAGGAGATCGCGTTCAGCGAGTCGTAGCGACGCGCTCGAGCGCGTCTGCGAGGACGTCGACCGCGAGCGCGACGTCCTCCTCGGACGAGAGCTCGTCCGGCGAGTGGCTGACGCCGCCCGCGAGGCTGCGCACGAACAGCATCGCGGCGTCGACGCCGGCCGCAGCGAGGATCCCGGCGTCGTGCCCCGCTCCCGACGTGAGCTCGATGGCCGGGAGCCCGCGAGCGGCGACAGCGTCGGCGAGCGCGCTTCGCGCCGCGCCCTCGAAGTGCGCCGGTTCGACCCGGTAGGCCGGCTCGAACCCGATCGCCGCGATCAGCGTGTCCAGCCGGTCCGCGTCCGGCGCGCGTACGTCGAGGCTCAGCCGGACGAGCGCGGGGATGACGTTCGCGCCGCCCGGCTCGACCTCGACCTGACCGACCGTCGCAACCGCGCCCTCGACTGCGAGCGCGGCGTCGCGGATGCGCAGGATCTCGGCTGCCGCGGCGACGAGCGCGTCGTCGCGACCTGCCATCGGCGTCGTCCCCGCGTGTCCCGCCCGTCCGTCGAGGACGAGCTCGCCGCGCGCGTAGCCCACGATCCCCGTCACGACGCCGAGCGGAGCGTCCGCTGCGGCGAGCACGGGCCCCTGCTCGACGTGGAGCTCGAGGAAGGCTCGCGGCAGCGGATCCCCGCTCGCGACGAGCGCCCGGCTCCCGATGCAGCCGACCTCCTCCCCGCGGAAGACGACCACCGATCCGGCTCCGACCCGCTCGACCGCCTCGATCGCCGCGACGACGCCGAGCGCGCCGTCGAACCGGCCGCCGCGGGGAACGGTGTCGAGGTGCGACCCCGTCCAGAAGGGACGTGTTCCGGTGTCTGACACCGTGTCTGACCCCGGGGCATGTCCGAAGAGGTTGCCGTGGCGGTCGACCTCGACCTCCAGCCCTGCCTCCACGAGCCACGTCGCAACGAGCGCGTGCGCCTCGTCCTCGGCCGCCGAGCCGTGCGGCCGGTTCGCGCCCGGCCCGCCGCCGATCGCGTACAGCTCGTCGAGGCGGCTCTCGATGCGCATCGGCTGAGCCTAGTAGCCGCGCAGCGGTCGCAGCCCGCGCCAGCCGGCCAGCGGGAGCAACGCTGCGATCGCGAACGCCGCCGCCCACGACCAGGAGGAGACGCTCCGCGCGAACAGGATCGGGGCGAGAACCCCGAGCCCCGAGAGGATCGTCTGCTGGAAGCCGATCGCGGCGCCGCTCCGCGCGGCGCCCGCGAGCTCGGCCGCCGCGGTGAACGAGAGACCGTTCCAGGCCATCGAGAGCCCGCCGGCGACGGCCAGCGCGGGGACGAGCGCCCACACGGGCCCGCCCGCGAAGGCCGCGGTCACGCCGAGGGAGACGGCGACCGCGAGCCCGACGCGCCGCAGGGGGCCGACGCGCGACCCGACCAGATCCGACCACCGCCCTGCGCCGATACGCAGCCCGACGGCGAGCACCTGCGAGGCGGCGACCACGAGCGCCGCGTTCGAGTCGGAGAGCCCGTGCTCGTCGTGGAGGAAGAGGACGCCGAAGCCGATGATCGCGACCTGCGCGTAGAGGTAGAGCCCGCTCGAGACGGACAGCCGCCACAGCCGGCCGTCGCGGAGCGTCGCGGCAACCGACTCGGCTTCGAGGTCGTCGGTGCCGTCGCGGCCGCGGATGACGAGGAGCCCGACGATCCCGCCCAGAGTCGCGAGCGCCGCGAGGAACAGGAAGGCGCCGCGCGACCCCTCGCTCGCCGCGAGGTGCGGAACGACGAGTGCGACGATCAGCCCGCCGAGCGGGATCGCCGTCTGCCGGATGCCGAGCGCGAGCCCGCGCTCGCTCGGCGCGAACCAGAGCATGACCGCGCGTCCGCTCGCCGAATTGACGCTGGCGCCGGCCGCTCCCGCGAGCGCGAGCAGCACGTACAGCGCCGCGAAGGACTGCGCGTAGCCCGCCGCCGCCAGGAAGGCGGCGGCGCCGAACAGGCCGAGCCCGAGCACGACGCGCTCGCCGAAGCGGTCTGCGGCGAGCCCCCACGGGAGCAGGGTCAGGGTCGAGCCGAGCCAGGCCGCCGAGAGCACGACGCCGATCTGCCCGAGCGAGAGGTCGAGCTCGTCTCGCAGGACGGGCGCCATGACCGCGAGCCCGAACGTGATCGCCGAGAAGCTCGTCTGCGAGAGCGTCCCGGCGGCGAGCACCGCCCACCGGTACCGCCCTATCGCTGGCTGGTCGATTGGTATCCGGCGTCGCTGGGTTGCCGACTGACCGTCTAGAGCCCGAAGGGGTTGATCGGCCGTGCGCCGGTGGAGACGATGACGCTCTTCGTCTCGAGGTAGAGGTCGAGCGTCTCGAGCGCGAGCTCGCGCCCGAACCCGGACTGCTTGTAGCCGCCGAACGGAATCCCGGGAAACGCCGTGTACGGCATGTTGATCCCGACGGTGCCGGACTTGATGCGCGCCGCGAGGCGATGGCCCCGCGCCGGATCGCCCGTCCACACCGTCGCCATCAGCCCGTAGCGAACGTCGTTCGCGATCCGGATCGCGTCCTTCTCGTCCTCGAACGGGATGACCGTCACGACCGGGCCGAAGACCTCCTCCTGCGCGAGCTCCGAGTCG
Organism: uncultured Gaiellaceae bacterium; assembly: GCA_963831285.1. Classification (GTDB taxonomy): domain Bacteria; phylum Actinomycetota; class Thermoleophilia; order Gaiellales; family Gaiellaceae; genus GMQP-bins7. Next base: position 76,319 of record CAWHPO010000014.1, read on the forward strand.
TTCGTCGCCGCCACCACGGTCGGGGGATAGAACGCGCCCGGCCCGTCCGGAACGGCGCCGCCGGTGAGCACCTCCGCGCCCGCGCCGGCGCCGCGCTCGACGAAGCCGTGGACGCGCTCGCGGTGCGACGACGGAGATGAGCGAGCCCATCTGCGTCTCGGCGTCGAGCGGGTCGCCCACGCGAATGCCGCCCGCGAGCTCGGCCAGCGTCGCGACGGCCTCGTCGTAGAGCGGCTTCTCGACGAGGATGCGGGAGCGCGCCTCGCAGCTCTGGCCGGCGGCGTAGAAGATCGACCAGGCGGAGCTCGGCAGCGCGCTGCCGAGATCGGCGTCCGCGAACACGAGACTCGGGCTCTTGCCGCCGAGCTCGAGCGTGATCCGCTTCACCGGATCCGACGCGAGCCGCATGATCTCTCCGCCCGTCTTCGTCGAGCCGGTGAACGCGACCTTGTCGACGCCGGGATGCCGAACGAGGTACGCGCCGGTCGTCGGTCCGTCTCCGGGCACGACGTTGATCGAGCCGGCCGGAAAGCCCACCTCCGTCGCCAGCTCCGCGAGCCGGATCGCCGTCAGCGGCGTCTGGGGATCCGGCTTCAGCACCACCGAGCACCCGGCGGCGAGCGCCGGCGCGAGCTTCCACGTCGCCATCATCAGCGGGTAGTTCCAGGGGACGATCTGCGCCGCGACGCCGACGGGCTCCTTCAACGAGTAGAAGAGGAGCGAGCCGCCGATCGGGTTCGACCGGCCCGAGATCGACGCGATCGCCGAGCCGTAGTAGCGGAAGTTCTCGACGGCCTGGTGCAGCTCGGCCTTGACCGACGAGATCGCCTTGCCCACGTTCCGCGCCTCGAGCTCGGCGAGCTCGGAGCGGTTGGCGACGATCGCGTCCGCGAGCGCGTGCAGGAGCCGGCTGCGCTCGGTGCCCGGCGTGCGGCCCCAGTCTCCCTCGACCGCGCTCCGCGCAGCCTCGACGGCGCGGTCGACGTCCGCCTCGCCCGCCAGCGCGGCGCGCGCGAGGGGCTCGCCGGTCGCGGGCTCGACGAGGTCGCGCACCTCGCCCGCGGCGGGCTCCGAGGGCTCACCGCCGATGAAGAGCGCGTACTCCCGGTCGGTCGCGACGGCCACGCCCGGAATCTACCCGGCCGCCGAGGGAGCAGGCGCCGGATTCGGCACGGGCGCGACGAGGCTCGGGTCGAGCCACGGACCGCCCGCGCGCTTCGCGAGATCGGCGAACGTGACGCCTCCGAGGAGTGCGATCGTGGCGTCGCGCACCTCCTCCCAGACCTCCCGCAGCGTGCAGCCGACCATCATCGGGCACGGCTCGGGGTTGTGCCGCGTCGCGCAGCTGATCGGAGCGAGAGGACCCTGGAAGAGACGTACGACGCGCTCGAGGGTGATCTCGTCCGGGCTCTTGTTCAGGCGGTAGCCGCCGGAAGGCCCGCGCTCCGAGCGGACGATCCCGGCGGTGCGCATCGTCGGCATGACCTGCTCGAGGACGGACTGGGGCACAGCCGTCCGGCGCGCGAGCTCCTCGAGCTTCAACGGCCCTCCGCCCTCGAGCGACAGGGCCAGGATCGCGCGCGTCGCGTAGTCCGTCCTCCTCGACACCCACACGGCTCGACCTCCTCGTGCTTGACAAACGAACACGACATTCTCTACCGTCTCGATCTTCTTAGTAAGTCGACAAGAATTATCAACATAATCGACTCGCAAGGAGTGATGCCCGTGTCGGGCCGCCTCATCTCCCTGACCATCTCCCTCTGCCTCGCGCTCGCGCTGGTGGCAGCCGTGTCCGCAGCGCCGGGCCGCATCGCCGACACGAGGCTGAGCCTCGTCGCCTACTCGACGCCGCGCGAGGCCTACGGGAAGCTCATCCCGATGTTCCAGAAGACGCCGGCCGGCGACGGCGTGACCTTCACGCAGTCGTACGGCGCCTCCGGCGAACAGACCCGTGCGATCAAGGCGGGCCTCGACGCCGATGTCGTCGCGCTGTCGCTGGCACCCGACATGGACGAGCTCGTCGCAGCCGGCAAGGTCGACGCGAAGTGGAAGAAGCAGTCGTACAAGGGCATGGTCACGGACTCGGTCGTCGTCTTCGTCGTCCGCGACGGAAACCCGAAGCACATCAAGTCCTGGAACGACCTCATCCGCCCGGGCGTCCAGATCGTCACGCCGAACCCGTTCACCTCAGGCGGAGCACGCTGGAACATCATGGCCGCGTACGGCTCGTGGAGGAAGCAGGGCAAGACGGACAAGCAGGCCCAGGCGAACCTCCTGAAACTGTGGAAGAACGTCGTCGTCCAGGACACGAGCGCACGCGCCGCGCTCTCGACGTTCAACTCCGGAAAGGGCGACGTGATGCTCGCCTACGAGAACGAGGCGTACTTCTCGCGCATGCAGGGCCTGAACCTGCAGTGGATCATCCCCAAGACGACGATCCTGATCGAGAACCCGATCGCCGTCGCGCAGACGAGCGAGAGCACGGGGGTGGCGAACAGCTTCCTGCGGTTCCTCCGGACTCCCGCCGCACAGCAGGTCTTCGCCGACTTCGGGTACCGACCCGTCGTGAAGAGCGTCGAGAACGCCAACCGCAAGAAGTTCCCGGTGCGGCCCGGACTCTTCACGATCGACCAGCTCGGCCTGGGCGGCTGGAACAAGGTGCAGAAGCGGTTCTTCGACCCGAGCTCGGGCATCATGGCCCGCTTCCAGCGCACCGTCGGGGGCAGCACGGGTTGACCGAGCTCGCTGTCGGCAGGCCGCGGAGCGCGCGGGTCTCGAGGGACACGGCCGGAACGGCTCTGTCCCTCGGCTTCGTGACGACCTTTTTGATGGTCTTCGTCGGGCTCCCGCTCGCGGCGCTCATGTGGGAGGCGACGAGCGAGGGCACGCAGTCGTTCCGGGACGCCGTCTCGAGCCCGGAGGCGGTCGCCGCCCTGAAGCTGACGCTGGGCGCGTCATTCGGCGTGGCGGTCCTGAACGCCGTGCTCGGGACGGTCACCGCCTGGGTGCTCGTGCGGGACGACTTCCGCGGGAAGACGATCGTGAACGCGATCATCGACCTCCCGTTCGCGCTCCCAACGATCGTCGCCGGGCTCACCCTGCTCGCGCTCTACGGCCCGACGTCGCCGGTCGGCATCGACGTGGCGTTCTCGCGCACGGCCATCGTCCTCGCGCTGATGTTCGTGACGCTGCCCTTCGTCGTGCGGACGGTGCAGCCCGTGCTCCAGGAGCTCGATCCGGAGGTCGAGGAGGCCGCCCACTCGCTCGGCGCGTCGCACACCCGAACGTTCGTGCGGGTGATCCTCCCGAACATCCTCCCCGGGATCCTCTCGGGGGTGGCGCTTGCCTTTGCGAAGGCCGTCGGGGAGTTCGGCTCGCTCGTGATCATCACCGGGAACATCCCGTTCAAGACGGAGGTCTCCTCCGTGCACATCTACGGTCGCATCGAGAGCGGTGACCCCGCGGGCGCGGCGGCCGTCGCGGTCGTCCTGCTCGGCATCTCCTTCTGCACGCTGCTCCTGATCGGCGTGATCCGCCACTTCGCGACGAGGCACGACCCATGAGGAACTGCGTCTCGCGTCTCGGGCTCCGTTCGATCGCGTTCAGCTACCTCGCGGTGATCCTCGTGGGACCGCTCGTCATCGTGTTCTGGCGCACGCTGCAGGACTCGTCCGCGGCGTGGGACGCCCTCGCCACCCCCGACACGATCCACGCCTTCAAGCTGACGCTGATCATCACGGCGATCGCGGTGCCCGTGAACACGGTCTTCGGGATCGTCTGCGCGCTCGCCATCGTGCGCAAGCGATTCTGGGGCAAGGGCCTTCTGAACGCGTTCATCGACCTCCCGCTCGCGCTCTCCCCCGTCGTCGTCGGGCTCTCGCTGTTCCTCCTGTACGGGGAGAATGGCTGGTTCGGGAGCTGGCTCGACGACCACGGGATCCAGGTGCTCTTCGCGCTCCCGTCCATGGTGATCGCGACGATCTTCGTCTCCCTCCCGTTCGTCGCCCGTGAGGTCGTGCCGACCCTGCGTGAGATCGGCGACGAGCAGGAGCAGGCGGCGTTCACCCTCGGCGCCGACGGCTGGCAGACGTTCTGGCGGATCACATTGCCCTCGATCCGCTGGGCCGTGATCTACGGCGTGATCCTCACCACCGCGCGCTGCCTGGGCGAGTACGGAGCGGTCGCCGTAGTCTCCGGCCGCCTGCAGGGCCAGACGGAAACGGCGACGCTGCGCGTGCAGGAACGCTACGAGGCGTTCGACGTCGCCGGCGCGTACGCGATCTCGATCGTCCTGGCGCTGATCGCGATCCTCGTCCTCCTCTCCATGACCTTCATCCGCCCGAAGGAGGAACGCGCCTGATGTCGATCCTTGTCCGAAACGTCTCGAAGCGGTTCGGCGACTTCGTTGCGCTCGACGACGTCTCGCTCGACGTCCAGTCCGGCGCGTTGACGGCGCTCCTCGGGCCGAGCGGCTCCGGCAAGTCGACGCTCCTGCGCATCATCGCGGGCCTCGAGACCGCCGACCAGGGCGAGATCCTGCTCGGAGGAAGGGACGCGACGGCGCTCGCCCCGCAAAAGCGCGACGTCGGCTTCGTCTTCCAGCACTACGCCGCGTTCAAGCACATGACGGTGCGCGAGAACGTCGCGTTCGGCCTGAAAGTGCGGAAGCGCCCGAAGGCGGAGATCGCACAGCGTGTCGACGAGCTCCTGCACCTCGTCCAGCTCCAGAGCTTCGCGCACCGCTATCCGACGCAGCTCTCGGGCGGCCAGCGCCAACGCATGGGTCTGGCTCGCGCGCTCGCCCCGGAGCCCGAGGTGCTGCTCCTCGACGAGCCCTTCGGCGCACTCGACGCGCGCGTTCGCTCGGAGCTGCGCGAATGGCTCCGGCGCCTCCATGACGTCGTCCACGTGACGACGGTCTTCGTGACCCACGACCAGAACGAGGCGATGGAGATCTCCGACCAGATCGCCGTCATCAACCACGGCCGGCTCGAGCAGGTCGGCAGCCCGCGCGAGCTCTACGACGAGCCCGCGAGTACCTTCGTCATGAGCTTCGTCGGAGAAGTGCAGCAGCTCGGAGATGCTCTGGTTCGCCCGCACGACGTCGAGCTCGTCGACGCCCCGGCCGAGGGAGCGCTCGAGGCCATGATCGTGCGGGTAACGATCCTCGGCCGGGATGCGAAAGTGGAGCTGCATGACCCGAGCGGCGCCGAGATCGTGGCGCTCATGACCCGCGAGCGCTTCGACGACGCAGGCTTCTGGCGGGGCCAGACGGTGTGGCTGCAGCCGCGGCGCGAGCGCGTCTTCGCGACCTGAGCGTCCTGCCCCGCTACGACTCTCGCTCGAACAGCGCCGCGACGCCTTGCCCGACGCCGACGCAGAGTGTCGCGAGGCCGTAGCGGCCGTTTCGGCGCCGCAGCTCGTGGAGCAGCGAGACGACGAGCCGCGCGCCGCTCATGCCGAGCGGGTGGCCGAGCGCGATCGCGCCTCCGTTCACGTTCACCTTCGCCTCGTCGAGGCCGAGCTCGCGGATCACGGCGAGGCTCTGCGACGCGAACGCCTCGTTCAGCTCGACGACGTCGAGCGTGTCGACGTCGATGCCGGCGCGAGACAGCACCTTCCTCACCGCGGGGATCGGGCCGATCCCCATGACCCGCGGGTCGACACCGGCCACCGCCGAAGCGACGAACGCGCCGAGCGGCTCGACGCCGAGCTCGCGTGCCTTCTCCTCGCTCGCGACGACGAGCGCGGCGGCGCCGTCGTTGATGCCGCTCGCGTTGCCAGCGGTCACCGTCCCGCCCTCGCGGAACGCCGGCTTCAGGCCCGCGAGCGCCGCGAGAGTCGTCTGCGGGCGCGGGTGCTCGTCGACGCCGACGTCTCCGACCGGGACGAGCTCGTCCGCGAACCGGCTCGCCGAGTTGGCGGCGTTCCAGCGCTCCTGTGAGCGGAGCGCGAAGGCGTCCTGGTCCTCTCGCGACACTCCGTACTGCTCGGCGACGTTCTCGCCGGTCTCGCCCATCGACTCGAGCGGGAACAGCTCCGCGAGCCGTGGGTTCGGGAACCGCCAGCCGAGCGTCGTGTCCCAGAGCGTGCGGTCGCCTCGCGGGAACGCCGCGTCGGGTTTCGCGGTGACGAGCGGCGCGCGGCTCATCGACTCGACGCCCCCGGCCACCGCGATCTCGACGTCTCCAGCCATGACGGCATGGCAGGCCGAGACGACCGCGGAGAGACCCGAGGCACAGAGTCGGTTCATCGTGATACCTGCCACGGAGTCCGGCAGCCCCGCCAGGAGCGCGGCCATGCGCGCGACGTTGCGGTTGTCCTCTCCAGCCTGGTTCGCGCACCCGAAGTAGACGTCCTCGATCGCCGCGCCGTCGACGCCGGCCCGCTCGACGGCAGCCGCAATCGCGACGGCGCCGAGATCGTCCGGGCGCACGCCCGAGAGCGCGCCTCCGTAGCGCCCGACGGGCGTGCGGACAGCCGAGAGGACGACCGCGCGCGGCACGCCGCGACGTTAGCGCAGCTGGCCGGAGCCGACGAAGTCGATGTGGACGGGCGCGGGGAAGGCGCCGAGCGCCTCGCCGCGGCGAAGGAGCTCCGTGACCGCCTTGCGACCCTCGTCGCCGTAGTCCTGCGTGAGCTCGTTCACGTACATGGAGACGAAGCGATCCGCCACCGCCGCGTCGATGCCGCGGCCGAACTCGAGCGCGTACTCCAGCGCCTCGGCGCGGTGATCGAGGCCGCACTGGATCGCCTCGCGCAGCACGGCGGAGACGTCGCCGAGCACGTCGTCGCCGAGATCGCGGCGCGCCACGTTCACCCCGAGCGGGAGCGGGAGCCCCGTCTCGAGCAGCCACCACTCGCCGAGGTCGAGCACCTTCACGAGGCCGTAGTCCTCGAACGTGAGCTGGCCCTCGTGGATGAGCAGCCCCGCCTCGGCCCGGCCGGCGGCGACCTCCTCCGGAATCTCGTCGAACGGCAGCTCGCGATAGCGAAAGCCGCCGAGGACGAGCCGGAGCGCGAGGAACGCCGTGGTCAGGGCACCGGGGACAGCGATCTCGAGCCCGGCGAGCTCCTCGCGCACGAGCGGCTCGCGGGCGACCACGACAGGCCCGTACCCCGAGCCGATGCTCGCCCCGTGTGGGAGCAGCGCGTAGTCCTCCTGCACGAAGGGGTAGGCGGCCAGGGAGATCGCGGTGACCTCGAGCCGTCCCGCCCGCGCCCACTGGTTCAGCGTCTGGATGTCGCCCAGGACCTGCTCGAACTCGTGGCCCCGCGTGTCGACGAGATCCCTCGTCAGCGCCCAGTACATGAAGGCGTCGTCGGGGTCCGGGCTGTGTCCCACACGGATCCGCACGAGGCGCGGGACCGTAGCACCGCGTTCTGCGCTAGCGGTTGAAGAACCAGCGCTCGAGGAGCGGCAGGACCTCCTTCCGCGTGAACGGCCGCGCATCGGCCGAGCGACCGTCCTCCTCGAGGACGCGCACGTCGTCCTCGAGCGCGTCGTTCGCGTGCTCGAGTGCGTCGCCGAGCTCGTAGCCCTCGAAGATCACGTCCTCCGGGCGCGGGTCGTCCGACGATCGCAGCTGCGGATTCACGGCCCGCCCGACGGCCCACACCGCGCCGACGCGTCGCTCGATCCAGAGGACGATCCGCTCCTCGCGGCCGACGTCGTCGACGCCGACCAGGGTCCGTTCCGCGTACCTGCCCTCACGCGAGCTGCGCTGCATCCCCGGGATACAATCGCGTCTGGTGGCGGGGTTCAAGAACCTCTTCTCGTTCCTCTTCCAGCGAGGCTCCGCCGAGGAGCACGTCGCGCGCTACGTCATGAGGGAGCACGAGCGCGGTCGCTCCTTGCACGAGATCCTCGAGGACAAGTACGTCGAGAACCGCCTCACGCCCGAGCAGCAGAAGCGGCTGCTCGACCGGCCGGAGCTGATCGCCGCCTTCTCGCACGACGTCCTCGCCTCTGCGAAGGCCTCGATCTCCACGCTAGGCGCTCCTACATCTCCGTTCCCACACCCGCCGCGCGGGCGCGCTCCACGACGTCCGCCGCGAGCGCGACGTCCCAGGCCGCCAGCCCGTTCGACTTGAAGACGACGATGTCCTCGTCCGACTGCCGGCCCGGCACCTGACCTGCGACGACCTCGTGCAGCTCGTGCACCTCGAGCCAGTCGAGCACGCCCGCCTGGACGGGCTCGACGAGGTCGCCCGACTCGAGCTTCGCGCCCTCGACGAGATCGCAGCAGACGAAGCTCGCGCGCTCGAGTACCGCGTTGTCGAGCTCGCGGCGGTTGACGACGTTCGCGCCCGCCGCGACGACGAGCGCACCTGGCTCGAGCCACTCGCCTCGAAGGACCGGGTCTCGTGAGCTCGTGATCGTCACGACCACGTCCTGTGTCGCCGGGTCGCGGTGACTCTCGCCGGGCTCCGCGCCGACGCGGTCGCAGAACGCAGCCAGCCGCTCCGGTGTCCGGCAGTACGCGACGACCCGCTCGATGGAGGGAACGGCTGCGCGAATGCACGCGACCTGCGTCTCGGCCTGGAAGCCGCAGCCGATGACACCGAGCGTGCCGGCGCCCGGCCTGGCGAGATGACGAGCGGCGACCCCGCTCGCCGCACCGGTCCTGAACTGTCCGAGCGTGTTCGCCTCGAGGACGGCCACGATCGCCGAGCTCGTCGTGTCGAACAGCGGCACGACGAAGGACGCGCCGTTCGGCGTCGCCGCGTACAGCTTCCCGCCGGCGAGGCCGAGCCCGTTGTCGACGGCCGCCATGTCGGCCAGCGCGCCCTCGGGGAGGGGCAGCCTGCGCCGCGGTGCGATCTCCACCGAGCCCTCCGCCATCCGCCGGAAGCAGGCCTCGATCGCTTCGACCGCCGCCGGAGCGTCGAGCACGGCGGCGACGTCGGACTCCGTCAGGTACAGGGGCATCGCCCAAGTCTAGGAAGGTGTCGGCGCCGGTCGTAGACTCGACCGGCTTGACCACCGACGACTACCTCGACCTGCCGCTTCGCGACCTCCTCGACCGGATCTCCGACGACGGGCTGGCGCCGGGCGGGGGCTCGGCCGCAGCACTCACCGTCGCCTTCGCGGCGAGGCTCGTCGCCATGGTCGCGCGCTGCTCTGCCGGCTGGGCGGACGCACCTGGAATCGCCGCGCAGGCGAACGCGATCAGCGACCGTGCGACGACTCTCGCGCGCGCGGACGGGCACGCCTGGGACGAGGCCCTGGCGGCGCTGCGCGACGCGGATTCCGGGGAGGAGGGAGACCCGAGGCGCGACTTCGCGCTCGAGCAAAAGCTCGAGGCCGCCGCCGCCGCGCCGCTCGAGATCGCGGCGCTCGGCTCCGACGCGACGGCGCTCGCGGCCCTCGCCGCGGAGCACGGCGACGCGACCTATCGCGCCGACGTCGCCGCGGCGGCCGCACTCGCTGCCGGGGGCGCCACGGCCGCAGCACACCTCGTCCGCGTGAATCTCGGGATTCGGCAAGCCGACCCCCGCCTCGCTCGCGCCCGCGCGAGCGAGGAGGCGGCGGCGGAGGCGGCGGTCCGCCTCCTCTCGCCCGATCGGTGACGATCCGGGCGTGACCCGCTACCAGGGGCTCTCCGACGCGGCGCTCGTCGAGCGCTGCCGCGCAGGCGACGACGAAGCCTGGAACGAGCTCGTCGAGCGCTACTCGCGCTACGTGTACGCGATCTGCAGCCGCGGGTTCCGGCTTCGCGAGGAGGATGCCGAGGATGTCTTCCAGGACGTGTTCACGCGGATCTACACGCGGCTCGACACACTCCGCGACCCCGCCGCCCTCCGCCCCTGGATCGCCCAGCTCACGCGACGTCGCTGTCTCGACGCCCTCGCTCGCACGAAGCAGGAGATCGCAACGGAGCAGGAGGACGCGGTCGAGGAGAGCGCCGACCTCGCCGAGGTCGAGGAGGCGTACGCCGTGCGCGAGGCCCTCGCGACGCTCTCGGACGCGTGCCAGGACATCCTCGACCGCTTCTTCGCCCGCGACCAGAGCTACAAGACGATCTCCGACGAGCTCGACATTCCCTCGGGCACGATCGCGAGCCGCATCGCCCGCTGCCTCGGGCGGCTGCGCTCGGAGCTCGAGGAGAAGGGCTGATGCTACGGCGCATGCTGGTCCGCTTCGCGCGCGCTGCGCGTGCGCGTGCGCACATGCTGAGGGAACCTCCCGGTTCCCTCAGACTCCCTCCACTGGTCCGCTTCGCGGACAAGCCGCTTCGCGGCTGGGAAGAAACGACGGCGCACGAGGGTCTAGGGATTAGATGACCCGCCCGTACGACGAAGAGCGTCTCGGAGTGCTTCTCCGCGTCCTCCGCCCGGCCCCGGCCGGGTGGGTGCTGGCTGCCCAGGAGCTTCCGGGCGCGCGCCGCACCCTGGACGACATCGTCGAGCGGGCCGAGGCCGACCGAGAGTTCCGTCGAGCCCTCCTCGCGGACCTCGAGCAGGCGCTCGCGGGCGAAGGCTACGAGCCCGACCGTCGCACGCTGGACGAGATCCGCGAGCGCCTGCGGCCGAGTTAACCGGGACCGGACGATGCGGGGTCTGGCCCCCGTATTGTCCGATCCCGTGCAGGAAGTGACCGCTCACGGCTGGGACGCGGGCAAGGCCGCGCTGCCCGCGTGGAGCCTGCCGAAGGACGCGGTCGGGCGCATCGCACGCCCGGCCGACTGGCCCGAGCGCGTCACGCGCGAGTGGGCGCTCGGCGGCGCCACGGGCGCGGGCATCCGGGTGTGCATCCTCGACTCGGGCGTCGATTCGACGCACCCGCTCGTCGGCGAGCTCGAGAGCGCCGTGGCGATCTCGGTCGGCGAGAACGACGAGGTGATCGCGGAGGACGACGGCGTCGGCGACGTCTCCGGGCACGGCACGGCGTGCGCCGGGATCGTCCGCCAGCTCGCGCCCGGGTGCCAGATCTCGAGCGTCCGCGTGCTCGGATCGACCTTCACGGGCAGCGGCTCGGTCCTCCTCGGCGGGCTGCGGTACGCGGTCGAGCAGGGCTTCGACGTGATCAACATGAGCCTCTCGACGACGAAGAAGCCGTTCGCCACGGTGCTCCACGAGCTCGCGGACAGCGCGTACTTCAAGCGCGCCGTGCTCGTCGCCTCCGCCCACAACATGCCGGTCGAGAGCTACCCGTGGCGCTTCTCGTCCGTCATCTCGGTCGGCAGCCACGAGGAGCCGGATCCGCTCGACTTCTTCTACAACCCGAACCCGCCGGTCGAGTTCTTCGGCCGCGGCGTGAACGTCCAGGTGCCATGGACCGGCGGCCGCAGGCTCACGGTCTCGGGCAACAGCTTCGCGACTCCGCACATCACCGCGATCTGCGCGCTGATCCTCTCCAAGCATCCCGAGCTGACGCCTTTCCAGCTGAAGAGCGTCCTGTACCTGACCGCGACGAACGTCGGAGGTGGCGCATGACCGATCGACCGGATCTGAGGGCCGCAGTCGCGGCGGGCGTCGTGGGCTCGGAGGAGTCGTTCCGCTCGCTGCTCTCGGCGATCGTCGAGGTCGCGCGCTCGATCTTCGGCGCCCAGGCTGCCTCCATCCTCCTCCTGGACGAGGAGACGGAGGAGCTCGTGTTCGAGGCGGTGGTCGGCCAGGGGGAGGACACGCTGCTCGGCACGCGCTTCCCGGCCGGCACCGGGATCGCCGGCTGGGTGCTCGCGACGCGGACGCCGCTCGTCATCGAGGACGTGGAGACGGACCCGCGGTTCGCACAGGACGTCGCCGAGGACTCGGGCTACGTGCCGAAGGGGCTCATGGCCGCTCCGCTCCTGCACGAGGAGGGCGCGCTCGGCGTGCTCGAGGTCCTCGACCGGCCGGAGCAGACCCTCTTCAGCCTCCAGGAGATGGAGCTCCTCGGGCTCTTCGCCAACCAGGCGGCGATCGCCGTCGACCTGCTCCTGAAGGCGCGAGCCGCCGAGCGACTGCTCGACGGCGGCGGCGAGCTCGAAGTCGTGGCGAGGCTCGCGTCGGCGGTGGACGGGCTCGAGGACGAGCAGCGTGCGGCGGGGCTGCGCCTCCTCGACGAGCTCGCGACGACCCTAGGCGCATAAGAGAGAGGCCCGGGCATGCCCGGGCCTCTCGAACCTTCGTCGATCCGTGCGCTACTCGGCGCTCGGTCCCTCCGCGAGCGGGCCTTCCGCCAAGGGGCCTTCCGCGAGCGGGCCGTGAGCCTCGACGTCCGGCTCGTCGTCCGTCGCCTCGGCCGTGGGGCCCTCGGCGCTCGGACCCTCGGCCAGCGGTCCCTCTGCGAGTGGGCCGTGAGCCTCGACCTCTTCCTCTGGGCGTGTCTCGTCGGACATTCCGTCCTCCTCCGTTGGGCGCTCTTACGCGCGGTTCTGTCGAACTAGACCGCGCCTGCGTGAGAAATCTTCCCTCGTTCTCTTCCGTTCGGCAAGCGTCGATGCGATGCTCCGCGCCGTGGGCGGAGTCGGCAGGCGCTTCACGGAGTCGCTGGCCGCGTTCGGGTCCGTCTGGCGCAACGCGAACCTCCGCTGGCTCGAGCTCGCGTGGACGGCCTCGATCGTCGGCCACTACGCCTTCCTCGTCGCCGTCTCGGTGTACGCGTACGGCGTCGGAGGCGAGAAGGCCGTCGGACTCGTCTTCCTCGCCCGGCTCATCCCGGCGGCGCTCGTCGCGCCGTTCGCGGGGATGCTGGGCGATCGCTATCCGCGCGAGCGCGTCCTGCTCTGCACGAACGTCGCCCGGATCGTCCTGGTCGGAGCCTCGGCGGTCGGTGTCTTCGTCGGCGCGCACGCGTGGGTGGTGTACGGGCTCTCGATCGCCGCGACCATCGCGACGACGCCGTTCCGCTCGTCCCAGGCGGCGCTGACGCCGACGCTCGCACGGACGCCCGAGGAGCTGACCGCGGCGAACGCCGTCGCGAGTGGGATCGAGAGCGTCGCCGTCTTCGCAGGCCCGGCGCTCGCCGGCGTCCTGCTCGGGCTTGCGAGCACCGGCACCGTCTTCATGACGACCGCGCTCCTCATCGTCGCGTCCGCGCTCTTCCTCGTCCTGATCAGGATCGGGCACGCGGACCGTCCTCCGCGGGAGCTCGACGCGTCGACCATCGCCGCCGAGCGGCTCGCGGGGTTCACGACGTTGGGCCGGAGCTCCTCGCTGCGGGTGATGATCGCCCTCCTCACCGCCCAGACGGCCATGTTCGGGGCGCTGCAGGTGTTCATCGTCGTGCTGGCGCTCCAGCAGCTCGACCTCGGTGACGGCGGCGTGGGCTACCTGAACGCCTCGATCGGCATCGGCGCGTTCGTCGGAGCCGTCGCCGCGCTATCCCTCACGGGGGCCCGTCGCCTGAGCCCGGCGTTCCTCGTCGGGCTCGTCGTCACGGGGCTCCCGCTCATCGCCATCGGGCTGTGGCAGGAGGTCGCCGTCGCCGTCGTCGGCCTGGCCGTGATGGGCGTCGGCAACACGTTCGTCGACGTCGCCGGCCTGACCCTCGTCCAGCGAACCGTTCCCGACGACGTGCTGGCGCGTGTCTTCGGGGTCATCCAGATGCTCTGGATGGCGTCGATGGGGATCGGTGCGGCGATCGTCCCCCTTCTCATCTCGTGGCTCGGAGTGAAGACGGCGCTCGTGGCCACGGGTGCGTTCCTCCCGGTGCTCGTCCTGCTCCTGGGCGCGGCCGTGGCGAAGATCGACGCCTCGGCGACGGCACCGGACGCGCACGAGCTCCGCGTCCTCGCCTCGGTGCCGATCTTCGCGCCGCTCCCGGGCGCGTCGCTCGAGCATCTGGCGGCTCGGCTCGTCCCGCTCCGGCTCGAGGCGGGCACCGTCGTGGTACGCGAGGGCGACGCGGGCGACCGCTTCTTCATCGTCGTGGAGGGCGAGGTCGAGGTGTCGCAGTACGGCCGCGCCGTGTCGGAGCTCCACGCAGGAGGCTACTTCGGCGAGATCGCCCTGCTCCGCGACGTCCCGCGGACCGCAACCGTGACCGCACGAACCGACGTCGTCCTGTACGCCCTCGACCGCGACGACTTCCTGGCCTCGGTGACGGGCCATCCGCAGAGCGCCGAGGCAGCCGAGACGGTGATGAGCGCGCGCCTCTCGGGGCCGGCGTCGACCGGCTACCGCTCAGCGGTGACGTAGGCGGCTCGGAGCCGCCGCTAGACTTGGCTCCCCGAGCGCCCGTAGCTCAGGGGATAGAGCGCTGCCCTGCGGAGGCAGAGGTCGCATGTTCGAATCATGCCGGGCGCACTCGCCGTCCTCCGAGGTCGAGCTCCGCGTCCTGCGGCACCTCGGTCCGCACGTACGCGAGCGCGACGACGTGGCCGTCCTCCGTGGCGGCACTCGTGACCCGCCCGACGACCTTCCCGCCCAGCGTGAGCTCGCCGTCCGTGCCGGGAAGCTCGTCGCCCTCGAGCTCGAGCACGCGCAGCGTGCGGTTCACGCGGCCGCGGTAGTGCTGGCGCGCGATCGGCTCCTGACCCGGGTAGCAGCCCTTCTCGAAGTCGATCGCCCGCTCCTCGAGCCCCGCCTCGGCGGGCAGGACGCGATCGTCGAGCTCGTGCCCGAAGCGCGGGGTGCCAGCCTTGATCCGCAGGAGCTCGAGCTCCTCGTCCGTGATCGCGCCCCACGCGGGCGTCTCCTCGTCGACGAGCTCGTAGGCGGCGACGCCGTACTCGTGGTTCGCGATGCCGCCGGGCGGCGCCTCGCGACCGACGACGAGGACGGAGTCATGCGTCTCGAGCTCGATCGCGCACTTCGCGGCAAAGCGGGAGCGGAGCAGTGTGCGGCGCACCGTGTCGCCCAGATCGGGCTCGGTGAGGAGCAGGAAGTCGTCGACGCCCCGGCGCACGACGACGAGCGGCGCGATCACGCGCGCCTTGGCGGTGAGGAGCAGCGCCTCGCAGGCGTCTCCGACCCCGAGCGCCTCGACGTCGTTCGACACCATCGCCTGCAGGTAGGTGGCGGCGTCGGGGCCCACGACCCCCACGAACTCTCGGGGCCGCCGGCCCACTCGTACCGCTGTGCCGGGCATGCCCACTAGTCTTGCATCCGTGTTCCGCGGCAGAGCCGAGCGGAAGGTCAGAGAGGCAGGCTACGACCCGGCGAGGCTCCCTCCCGGCCAGTACCTGACGGAGAAGTGGCCCGTCCTCCACGCCGGCTCGATCCCCCGGACCGACCTCACCGGCTGGGACTTCTTCGTCGAGGGCCAGGTCGAGAGCCCGATCCGGCTCTCGTGGGACGAGTTCGACGCGCTGCCACGGACGAGCCATACGCAGGACATCCACTGCGTCACCCGCTGGAGCCGCTTCGACGTCACGTTCGACGGCGTCCACTGGAGCGCGCTCGCGGAGCTCGTGAAGCCGCTCCCCGCCGCCAGGTTCGTGGTCGCCCACGCCGAGGAGGGGTACACGGCGAACGTGCCGATCTCGTTCCTGCAAGACCCGCTCTCGCTCCTGGCGACGCACGCCGACGGCGAGCCGCTCGCTCCCGAGCACGGCGGCCCGCTTCGGCTCGTGATCCCGCGCAAGTACTTCTGGAAGAGCGCGAAGTGGCTGCGCGGCCTCGAGCTGACCGCCGATGACCGCCCCGGCTTCTGGGAGCGGCTCGGCTACCACAACGACGCCGACCCCTTCCAGGAGCAGCGCTACGGTTTCTGACGCCACGCCGCGATTACCCCCGGATGGGGGAGGCTCGGGCGGGCGCCATCGACGAGAACCTGTGCAACCCAATCCTCCCCAGTTCTTCCCCCTCTGAGTGGCCGTCCCAGCGGCCACTCGTCTTTTGTGCGCAAGGTGAGGATCCGCAGGAGCGGATCCTCACCGCGCGGCAGAGCGAGTTCCCTGAAGCGCGGCAGCTCAGCTGCCGCTGATGTGAGCGACATTTCTCTCGCGAGGTGGCTCACCTGAGCTTCGAGGTAGCCCACCAGGGCGTCGAGCAGGCCCTTAAGGTACGAGCCGGTGACCTGCCCGAATTGTGGTCAGGTGAATCCGGAGGAAGCCCGCTTTTGCATGGCCTGCGCGAGGGTCAACGCGTCGAAGGCGATCTGCGACGGAGAGCTCGTGCGTGCGGCGGCCATCATCGACGGCGTCGGCCATCCGGCCGCCGCCGCCTATGCGCACGTTCGCGCGGCCAGGGCGCTGCAGGCGTCGGGCAACGACGCGGAGGCCGCAGCGCACCGGGCACTCGGAGAGCCGTTCTTCCGGCAAGTCGGAGCCGTCGCCTTCCTGGACGAGGCGGGCGAGCCCGGACTCTCGCTCGGCGGCCGGCTCCCCTCTCCGTAGCGCCGCCCACACCGAAACGCGAAGGGCCGGCAGCTGCCGGCCCTTCAGCGGTGGATCAGGGAAGGGACCTCGAGTGTAGCCCTTCGTTCAGCCGTCGCTCCGGCTGAGGGCCGAAGGGCGATTTACTCGCCCGTAGGCCACATGCGGCCCATCAGTCGAATCCCAGAGGAAGGGGGGCTCGCGGGGGGAAACATCGTTTCCCCCCGCGAAGCGCGAAGCGCGACTTAGAAGTCCATCCCCCCGCCGGGCATGCCCGCGGGCATCGCCGGCTGCTTCTCCGGCATCTCCGCGACGACCGCCTCGGTGGTGAGGATGTTCTTCGCGATCGACGCGGCGTTCTGCAGCGCCGAGCGCGTGACCATCGTCGGATCGATGATGCCGCCCTTGACGAGGTCCTCGATCTCGCCGGTCTCGACGTTCAGCCCGAAGCCCTTCTTGGCGCTCCGCACCTTGTCGATGACGACCGAGCCCTCGAGACCCGCGTTGTACGCGAGCTGGCGAAGAGGCTCCTGAAGGGCACGAACGATGATGTTCGCCCCCGTCCGCTCATCGCCCTCGAGCGCGTCGAGGGTCTTCTTGACCGAGTCACCGGCGTTGATGAGCGCGACGCCGCCGCCCGGCACGATGCCCTCCTCGAGGGCCGCGCGGGTGGCCTGCAGCGCGTCCTCGACGCGGTGCTTCTTCTCCTTCATCTCCGTCTCGGTGGCCGCGCCGACCTTGACGACCGCGACGCCGCCGGACAGCTTCGCGAGGCGCTCCTGGAGCTTCTCGCGGTCGAAGTCGGAGTCGGTGTTCTCGATCTCCTGCTTCAGCTGCTTGATCCGGCCCTTGATCGCGTCGGACTCGCCGGCGCCGTCGATGATCGTCGTCGTGTCCTTGTTGATCACGATCTTGCGGGCCTTGCCGAGCTGCGAGAGCTTCGTGTTCTCCAGCTTCAGGCCCATCTCCTCGGTGATGACCTCGCCACCCGTGAGGATCGCGATGTCCTCGAGCATCCGCTTGCGGCGGTCGCCGAAGCCCGGCGCCTTGACGGCGACGGCCGAGAACGTGCCGCGCAGCTTGTTGACGACGATCGTCGCGAGCGACTCGCCCTCGACGTCCTCCGCCACGATGAGCAGCGGCCGGCCGGCCTGGATGACCTGCTCGAGCACGGGGAGGATGTCCTTGACCGCGCCGATCTTCTGGTTCGCGATGAGGACGTACGGCTCCTCGAGCTCGGCCTCCATGCGCTCGGCGTCCGTGATCATGTACGGGCTCAGGTAGCCCTTGTCGAACTGCATGCCCTCCGTGAACTCGAGCTCGAGGCCGAAGGTCTGGCCCTCCTCGACGTTCACGACGCCGTCCTTGCCGACCTTCTCGATCGCGTCGGCGATGACGTCGCCGATCTCGCGCTCGCGCGACGAGATGGTGGCGACGCGGGCGATGTCCTCCTTGCCGTTGACCTCGACGGACTGCGCCTTGAGGTTCTCGACGACGGCCTCGACGGTCTTCTCGATGCCGCGCTTGAGGCCCATCGGGTTCGCGCCGGCAGCGACGTTCTTGAGGCCCTCGCGGACGATGGCCTGGCCGAGCACCGTGGCGGTCGTCGTGCCGTCTCCGGCGACGTCCGTGGTCGCGGTCGCGACCTCGCGCATGAGCTGCGCGCCCTGGTTCTCGAACGGGTCCTCGACCTCGATCTCGCGGGCGATGGTGACGCCGTCGTTCGTGATCGTCGGCGCTCCGAACTTCTTGTCGAGGACGACGTAACGGCCCTTCGGGCCGAGGGTCACCTTGACGGCGTCGGCTACCGCGTTGACGCCGCGCTCGAGCGACCGGCGCGCCTCCTCGTTGAACTTGAGCTCCTTGTGAGCCATCTCTTTCGTTCCTCCTCAGCGGTGGGTCTAGGCGGCGGCGCCGGCAAGCTTCTTCTTGCCCTTGCTGCCGGTGGAGACGACCTTCGCGAGCACGTCCGACTCGCGGAGGATGAGGACGTCGTCGGGGCCGACCTTGATCTCCGTCCCGCCGTACTTGGAGAAGATCACCTCGTCGCCTACCGCGACGTCCATCTTGATGTACTTGCCGTCCTCGTCACGAGCGCCGGGGCCGACCGCGAGGACGTTGCCCCGCTGCGGCTTCTCCTTCGCCGTGTCGGGCAGCACGATGCCGCTCACCGTCGTCTCTTCCTCATCGAGGACCTCGACGATGATGCGGTCGCCCAGAGGCTGTAGATCCATTTCGACAGTCCCTCCTTGATACGGAGTTTGTGACAACTCTGGCACTCGCCTACTGAGAGTGCCAGGTGGACAGTAGCACGCTTGGCACGTTGATCCAAGCCGAATTGAGTCGGATTCACGCAGATTCCGTGACTCGGCTGCAATCGGGTGTTACAAAGTCGGGGTGCGACGCGAGTTCTCCGCCGGAGTCGTGCTCGTGCGCAGGATGCGCGGTCGCTGGTGGCTGGCGGCGGTGCGCCCGCAGGGAAAGCGCGAGGGAACCTGGGCGCTCCCGAAAGGCCTCGTCGACGAGGGGGAGAAACCGGCCGACACGGCAGTCCGCGAGGCGTTCGAGGAGACCGGGGTGCAGGCGCGCCTCGACGCAAAGCTCGGCGACGTGCGCTACGTCTACACGCAGTCCTGGGGTGAGGGGGAGGGCGAGCGCGTCTTCAAGATCGTGAGCTTCTTCCTCGCCCACGCCCGCGCAGGCAGGATCGGCGAACTCCCGCCCGGAATGGACGTCGAGGTGGCCGAGGCGAGGTGGCTTCCGCTCGACGATTCGCCGCGACTGCTCGCCTATCGCGGCGAGCGGGACATGGCCGCGAAGGCGGTCGAGAAGCTCGCGAGCGACCCTCTATAGTTGCCCCGCCGCCGATGCCGACGTTCGCGCTGAACTTCTACAACCCCGCCGTCGCGGAGCAGCTCCGGACCGGCCGCAAGACCGCGACGATCCGTCTCGGCGACAAGTCCGCGAAGTACAAGAAGGGCATGATCGTGACCGTGCTCTGCGGCGCGCGCTACGGCCAGCGTGAGCGGATCTTCGACGCCGTCGTCGACAAGGTCGAGGTGAAGGCGCTCAGGGAGCTGTCGCCGCGCGAGATCGAGCACGACAACCCGCAGATCAGGCGCGTCGACGAGCTCGTCTGGTTCCTGAGCCAGCTCTACAACCGCGAGGTGGCCGAAGACGAGATCGTCACGCTGATCCGCTTCAGCCAAATCACCTAATCGCGTGGGGGAAACGATGTTTCCCCCCGCGAGCCCCCCTTCCTCTCCGCGTCGACTGATCAGCGACGATGTGCCTGCGGGCGAATGAATCGCCCTCCGGCGGTCGGGCGTGTCGGGTGATCAGCGTCCGGGGCGGCGGATCGTCGTGCCGAAGAGCTCGGCGTCGCGCACGGGTGCGCCGCACTCCTCGCACTCGACCGCGAAGGCGGAGGCGATCGGCGCAGCACAGCTCGGGCAGCGGTGGCGGAGGTCACCCCCGCATTGCGGGCACGACGCGGGCAGTTCTCCCTCGTCGTCGAGGAAGTACCGCAGCGTGTGGCCACAGGCGAGACAGAATGCAACCCAGTCGCCCAGCGTCTTTCGCCGCTCCTCCTGGATCCAGTTTCGCCTCGGCCGGGCCATCGCGCTCGAACCGTAGGGGCCGGGCATGTCCGGCCCCTACGCGCCGTGAGCGACAGGTGCTGTCGTTAGAGTGGGCTCGACCCAGCGGACGACGGGAGACGCTGCATGGCCGTACGTGAAGCCGAGCCCGTGGGCTCGCTCGAGGAGGTGAAGGAGGCGGGGCTCGACCGCGAGGACCTCCTCGGCATCTACCGCAACATGCTGATCACGCGCGGGATCGAGGAGCGCGGCCACATCCTCTACAAGCAGGGCAAGATCCCCGGCTCGTTCTACACGGGCCGCGGAAACGAGGCAGCCGCGGTCGGGGTCGGCACGGCGATGGGACCGAACGACGTCGGCACGCCGCTCCACCGCGACATGGGCGTCCACGTGACTCGGGGCGTGGAACCGTGGCGCGTGTTCGCGCAGTACATGGGGCGCGAGGGCGGCCCGACGCGCGGCCGCGACGGCAACGTCCACATGGCCGTCGCCGAGCTCGGCCTGCACACGATGGTCTCGCACCTGCCCGCGATGCTCCCGGTCGCGACCGGCATGGCGCTCGCTTTCAAGATCCGCGGCGACCGGCGAGTCGCCCTCGGCTGGTTCGGGGAAGGCGCCGCCGCGCGCGGCGACGCGCACGAGGCGATGAACTTCGCCGGCGTGCGTCAGCTCCCGATCGTGTTCGTCTGCGACAACAACCAGTGGGCGTACTCGACGCCGACGTACCTCTCGTACCCCGTCGAGCACATCGCCGACCGCGCCGCCGCCTACGGCTTCGAGGGGGTCGTCGTCGACGGGACCGACGTGCTCGCCGTGTACCGCGAGACCCGCCGCGCGATCGACAAGGCGCGGGAGGGCGGAGGGCCCACGCTCGTCGAGTGCCTGACCCTTCGCATGGAAGGGCACGCGGTGCACGACGATGCGTTCTACGTCCCGAAGGAGATGTTCGAGCAGTGGGCGGCCCACGATCCGATCGAGCGCTACCGCTCCTGGCTGCACGAGAACGCGGGCATGACCGACGAGGAGGAGAGCGGCATCACCGCCGTCGTGAAGCGGCTGCTGAACGACGCGCTCGACCGCGCCGACGAGTCGCCGCTCCCGGACCCGGCCTCGCTCGAGGGCGACGTGTTCGCCTCGGTCGAGGACCTCGACACGCCGCATCACAAGTGAGCCGGATGACGCTGCCTCCGACAACAGTTAGTGCGGTCGTGTCGCGCGATCTGCAGCGCGATGCGTCGTCCTCAGTCGCGTCCATATTCCTATATGGACGCTCCCTGCGTCCTAGCCTCGCTTGCATCTCCCACGGCACAACCGCGAAACCGTCATCGGAGGCAGCGTCATGCCCGAGCTGACATACATCCAGGCGATCTCCGACGGGCTCAGGCTCGAGATGCGTCGCGACCCGCGCGTCTTCGTCCTCGGGGAGGACGTCGGCGTCTACGGCGGGGCGTTCAAGGTTTCGCTCGGCTTCCAGGAGGAGTTCGGGCCGTGGCGCGTCATCGACACGCCACTCTCGGAGACGGCGATCGTGGGCGGCGCGACGGGCGCTGCGCTGATGGGCCTGCGGCCGGTCGCGGAGATGCAGTTCGCGGACTTCATCTCCTGCGGGTGGGACCAGCTCGTCACCGTCGCCGCGAAGCAGTTCTTCCGCGGCGGAACGCCGATCCCGATCGTCGTGCGCCTCCCGTCCGGCGGAGGCTTCTCCGGTGGACCGTTCCATTCACAGAACCCGGAGAGCTCCTTCGCACACATTCCCGGGCTCAAGATCGTCTGCCCGGCGACGCCGCACGATGCGAAGGGGCTTCTCGCTGCGGCGATCGAGGACCCGAACCCCGTCCTCTTCTTCGAGCACAAGCACCTCTACCGGCGAATCAAGGGCGACGTGCCCGAGGAGCGCTACACGGTCCCGTTCGGCACGGCAAACGTGCATCGGGCAGGGGACGACGCGACGGTCGTCACGTGGGGCGCGATGGTGCATACCGCGACGGACGCCGCCGAGGAGCTCGCGAAGGAGGGCTTCGAGGTGGAGGTGCTCGACCTCCGCACCCTCATTCCCTGGGACAAGGAGCGCGTCCTCGCGAGCGTCGAGCGCTGCTCGAAGGTGCTCGTGCTGCACGAGGACACGCGCACGGGCGGGTTCGGCGCCGAGATCGCGGCGACGATCGCCGAGGAGTCGTTCGAGCACCTCGACGGCCCCGTGATGCGGGTCGCGGCGCCGGATACGCCGGTGCCGTTCTCGCCTCCGCTCGAGAAGGCCTTCATCCCGCAGGTCGACGACGTGACGAGAGCGCTACGAGAATTGGCCGCGTATTGACGTAGGGGCCAGCTGTATCTCGCCCCTAAGAAGGAGGAACGGTGTCGACAGGAACGCAGACCGAGGTCGTGATGCCCCAGATGGGCGTCTCCGTCTCCGAGGGAACGGTGACGAAGTGGCTCCGCCAGGTCGGCGAGTCGATCGGGCGCGACGAGCCCCTGCTCGAGATCTCGACCGACAAGGTCGACACGGAGGTGCCGAGCTCGGCGGAGGGCGTCGTCGCCGAGATCCTCGTCCAGGAGGGCGAGACCGTGGAGGTGGGCACGGTCCTCGCACGCATCGCGGCCCCCGGGACGGACGTCGGCGCTCCCGCGTCCGAGCCTGCCGCTCCCGAGGCGGAGCCGCAGCCGGCGGCAGCGGCCGCGCCGGCCTCCGCGACCGCCGAGGCTCCTGCCGCCGCTCCTGCCGCCCCGGCTCCGGAGCCCGCCGAGATCGAGGGCGTTCCGGCGCCGGCCGCGCCCGCTCCCGCCGCGGCTCCCGTCGCGCAGGCGGCTCCGCCCTCGGCAGCGCCCGCGGCTGCCGGGAACGGGAAGACCTTCGTGTCCCCGGTCGTCGCGCGCATCGCCGCCGAGCATGGGATCGACGCGTCCGTCATCCCGGGGACCGGGACGGGAGGGCGCGTGACGAAGAAGGACATCCTCTCCTACATCGAGTCGGGTGCGGCCGCGGTCACGGCCACTCCGGCCGAGCCGGCGGCTGCTCCCGCTCCTGCAGCCGAGCCGCCGGCTGCCCCTGTCGAGCCCGAAGCCGCTCCCGAGCCCGCGCCCGAGCCGGTCGCCGCCGCGCCCGAGCCCGCGCCAGTCGCAGCCGCACCCGAGCCCGCTCCCGCAGCGACTCCGGCTCCGCCGCCTGCGCCTCCGACTCCGACTCCGACTCCCGCGCCGCGCGCCGGTACCCGCAGCAGCCCAGGCGGAGCCCGCACTCGCGACCGGCGAGGCGCTCGAGCCGATGAGTGCCATGCGTCGAGGCGTGATGGAGCACATGCGCCGCTCGGTGGACACGGCCGCCCACGTGACGAGCGCGATCGAGGTGGACCTGGCGCGGGTCGTCTCCCTCCGGCAGAAGCTCAAGCCGGAGCTCGCCGCGCAGAAGGTGAACCTCACCTACCTCGCGTTCATCGCGCGAGCGAGCGTGGACACGCTCCTCGACTACCCGTGGGTGAACGGCGAGCTCCGCGGCCAGAGCATCGTCACCCGCCCGTTCGTCAACCTCGGGATCGCGGTCGCGCTCGACGACGGGAAGGGGCTCATCGTGCCCGTCATCCGCAACGCCCAGGACCTGAACCTCACGGGCACGGCACGCGCGATCCAGGATCTCGCCGAGCGGGCGAGGACGAAGAAGCTCCTGCCCGACGACGTCCAGGGCGGCACCTTCACGATCACGAACCCGGGAAGCTTCGGGACGTTCCACGGGACGCCGATCATCAATCAGCCGCAGTCGGCGATCCTCGGCACGTATGCGCTCGTCAAGCGCCCGTGGGTGGTCCAGGACGAGCTCGGGAACGACGTCATCGCGATCCGCCCGCTCATGAACGTCACGCTCACCTACGACCACCGGCTGGTGGACGGCGCGTACGCGGGCATGTACCTCCGAGACCTCCGCGACCGGCTCGAGAGCTGGGACGAGGCCGCGTACTGATGAGCGAGACGCTGCCCGGAAGCTGCCTCTGCGGGGGCGTCCGGTTCGAGGTCACGGAGCCGCTTCTCAACACGTCCGCCTGTCACTGTGAGTTCTGCAAGCGGATCTCCGGTGGGTACGGAACCGTGAGCGGGCGCGTGCCGACGGCGGCGATCGACATCCTCGAGGGCCGCGAGCTGCTCCGCTCCTACACGCCCGAGGGCGGCTCCGCGAAGACGTTCTGCTCCGTCTGCGGCTCGAACCTGTTCGGCGGAGGCTGGCCGCAGTCCGAGAGCTCGAGCGTGCGGCTGGCCGCGTTCGGGCTCGACTTCGACCGCAAGCCGGAGGCGCACACGTACGTTCGCTCGGTGGCCGCCTGGGAGATCCTCCCCGAGGACAGCCTTCCGCGCTACGCGGAACGTCGCACCTAGGAACACGCATGCAGCGGATCGTCCCGATGATCGCCTACCAGGACGCTGCAGCCGCCATCGACTGGCTGACGGAGGCGTTCGGGTTCTCCGAGCACGGACGGCGCTACGTCATGGACGACGGGACGATCGGCCACGCGGAGCTCGAGCTCGACGGCGAGCTCGTGATGCTCGCGACCCCGAGCCTCGACTACCAGGGGCCGAAGCGGCACCGCGCGAGCTGCGACGCGGCCGACCGCTGGCTCGACAACCCGTGGGTCGTCGACGGCGTGCTCGTGCTCGTCGACGATCTCGACGCGCATCACGAGCAGGCGATCGCCGCGGGTGCGACGGTCATTCGCCCCCTGGAGAACGGCCCCGCGGGCCGCCTGTACACGGCCGAGGACCCCGAGGGCCACCGCTGGATGTTCCAGCAGCGATGAGCCTCGGCTACGTCCTGAGCCTCGGGGAGGTTCCGTACGGGGAGGCCCTCGAGCTGCAGCGCTCTCTCGCCGGAGCGGTCTCGCAGGGTGCGATCCCGGACACGGTGATCTTCCTCGAGCATCCGCCCGTCGTCACGATCGGTCGCCGGACCGAGACCGACGTCGAGCTGCACATCCCGGAGGACGCCGCCGTCGAGATCGCCGAGACCGACCGCGGCGGCAAGTCGACGTTCCACGGCCCGGGGCAGCTCGTCTGCTATCCGATCCTCGACCTGACGAGGCACGGCAAGGACGTGAAGCGCTACGTCCGCGGGCTCGAGGAGGCGCTCGTCCGAACGCTGGCCGCGTTCGGGCTGGAAGGTCGGCGCATCGACGGGTTGACCGGAGTGTGGATGCCTCCGGGGAACGGCCGGGGACCGCGCAAGATCGCGTCGATCGGGGTGCACGTCTCGCGCTGGGTCACGACGCACGGCTACGCGCTGAACGTCGACCTCGACCCGGCGCCGTTCACGGAGTGGATCACCGCGTGCGGGCTCGAGGACGCCCAGTTCACGACGATGGCACGCGAGCTCGAGCGCGAGCTGTCCGTGGAGGAGGTGAGGCCGGCCGCGATCGAGGCGATCGGACGGGTGTTCGAGCTCGAGCTCGAGGAGCTGCCGGCCGACGACGGCGCAGGGCTCTGGCCGCAGGCCGTTCACGCAGCGATGGCGCGCTAGCCGCTCTCTAGACTGGTCCAACGATGTCGCAACAACGGATGACGACGCCTCGGAGGTCACACCGCTCCAGGCGCGGAGCCGGGCTTCGCCCGGCGGGAGCGCCGACCAACGTCGAAGGAGAGGCGCGGTGAAGGAGGGGGCACGTGGGGGAACCACGGGTTCCCCCACGACAAGGTCGCTTCCCGTGGCGGACCGCCCGCGCCGTCCCGAGTGGATGAAGGTGCGCGCGCCAAGCGCGAGCTCACGCTACTTCGAGGTCAAGGGGCTGATGCGCGAGGGCGGCCTGCACACGATCTGCGAGGAGGCGCGCTGCCCGAACATCGGGGAGTGCTGGGGACGCGGCACTGCGACGTTCCAGATCCTCGGGGACACCTGCACGAGGGCGTGCCGGTACTGCTACGTGCACTCCGGCAAGCCCGACGGGCCGCCGGATCCGCTCGAGCCGCTGCGCCTCGCGCAGGCCGCCGCGCAGATGGGGCTCTCTCACGTCGTCGTCACGTCCGTCGACCGCGACGACCTCCCGGACCGCGGGGCCGGCCACTACGCCGCGACGATCCGGGCGCTGAAGCGAAAGCTGCCCGCGGCGAAGGTCGAGATCCTCACCCCGGACTTCCTCGGCGTCGAGGAGGAGGCGCTCGCGACGGTGCTCGCAGCGCGGCCCGAGGTCTTCAACCACAACATCGAGACCGTCCGCCGCCTGCACGCGCGGATGCGCGGCGCGAAGGCGAGCTACGACACGGCCCTGTGGCTCCTCGAGCGGGCGAAGGAGGTCGCGGGGTATCCGCTGCTCACGAAGTCCGGGATCATCGTCGGACTCGGGGAGACGAACGACGAGGTGGTGGAGACGATGCGCGACCTGCGCGCGCACGGAGTCGACGTCGTGACCATCGGGCAGTACCTGCAGCCCTCCCCGAAGCACGCGACGATCGACCGCTGGGTGCATCCGGACGAGTTCCGCTGGTTCCGCGAGCAGGGCGAGCTGCTCGGCTTCGGCTCGGTCTTCTCCGGCCCGCTCGTCCGCTCCTCGTACCGTGCCGACGAGCAACGCCATGCGGCCGAGACGGGCCGCGGCGCCCTCGCCTACTGAGCGCCGCTAGCGAATCCCGGTGTCGACGAGGAAGTTCACGCGCCGGTAGCCGCCTTCCGGAACCCGCACCGTGGCGGGAGAGATACGCCAGAGCGGATGTGGGTACGCCGTGCTCACCGAGTACGCGCCGGGCGCGAGCGGGATGCGGTACCTGCCCGTCGCGATGCTTCGGACCTGGGCGACTCGAACGCCTGCGCGTGAAAACGCGAGGGTGACGGCCGCCGAGACGGTGCACGGACGGGTCGCGACACAGACGGGCGAGACCGGGCCTCGGAGCACCTTGCCCTCGAGCCCGCTGGACGAGCTGGAGGCAAGCGACGTGGGAAGCGCGACGAGAGCGACGGCGACGATGGCGGCGAACAGCACACGCATCCCTTCGAGGGTAGCGCGGGCCGGCCGTGAGACGAAATGACGGGGCCGGCAGTGCCGGCCCCGTCACACGTGCAGATCCGATCGCTGCTAGGGCGTCAGCTTCGAGACCCGCGTCGACCAGTTCATCAGTGACGTACGAGATCCGGTCGGATGAGCGGCGTCCGGGCACGCTCCAACCGGCCCTGCGAACAGGTACTCGTCCAGTGTGCACGTCTGGGCGATGTACTCGGACGCAACCCAGATGTTGTTGCCATCCGTCACAGCTGCGCCGTAGTCACCCCAGCGCGTCCGCGGCGGGTCGCCGACGAAGGCCTTGTAGCTCGTGAAGCCGTCGTCGGGCCCGAGCCCTGCGCCGGCCACGTGGATCGGGCCGACGGAGCCGGAGGCGTCGATCGTCGCGTATCCGGCGCTCGGGTAGAACGTCTCACCGAGGATCGTGAAGGCGATGGCACCCTTCCCGTTCGGGGCGACCGCGATGGCCGGATACGTCAGGTTGTTGTTCGCGAGAGCGAGGTAGCCCTGCTTCTTCACCTGGCCCTCGACCTTGCCGGCCCCGTTGATCTTCGGGTCGACCTGGAACCAGGCGATGCCCGCCTTCAGCTCGCCGCCGACCTGCACTGCGGTGTCCGCCGAGCCCCACAGCTTGCCGTTCGCGTACCAGACCTGCTGCATGCGGGTGTCGTTCGAGTCCGGGGTCGACTCGACCTCGGGCTGCCACGTCGGAGGCGGATCGAGGAACAGGAACCAGCAGCCGATGCCCGGGCCGACGTCGGGATCGAAGAGCGTGTTGTCGTTGAGGCAGTCGCCGAGCGGGATGTCGCCCGGCTTCTGATCCGACTTCGGCGGAAAGACGTAGGTCTCGCTGTTGATCAGCCGGCTCGTGATCTGCGGGCTCGGCGACGACGTGTTCAGCGACGCCGTGTTCGTGAGCGCCCACAGGCCGATGCGGCGCGCGGTTCCGGTCGGGTTGCCCGTCTCGGAGCCGTCACCGGCGATCGTGCTGAGGAAGTACTCCGTTCCGTTCTTGTCGGTCGCGTAGTCGCCGGCGCTCGAGTTCGCGGGCCAGACCGTGAACCCGGGCGAGCCGTCCACCGAGAGGTTCTCGACCGGTGTCACCGTGATCGAGGACGGATGCGACGCGAGTTGGGCATTCGAGAACGCCAGGATCTGCGCCGCATTGAAGCTCGGCCCGAACAGGTCGTACTCGTTCGACGTGATGTAGAGGCCGTTCGCATCCGCTCCGATGTGCGGGTAGTCCTGGAAGCACGGCCCGGGGGTGGATCCGTCGGTCGTGCAGCCGTGGTTCGGCGTCCCGTCCGTCCCGTCGTTCTGCACGGGGATGTGGTAGATCGTCCACGCCCCCCTCGGGTCGGGGGTGTTGCTGACGGCGACGTCGATGTTGTTCTTGCCGTTCGCGTTGCCGTTCGCGTCCACGAACAGCGTCGTGATCGCGACCACGAAGCGCTGGGCTGCCTGATCGTAGAGGCACACGGGGTCGATGACGTTCGGCCCGATGATGGACGGAAGCGGTGGCGGTTGACGAAGGACCGCCGGCGGATAGCCGAAGAACGTGTTGATGTCCATGACGGGGCTCGCCGGGCTGCCCGCCGAGTCGAAGACCCGGAGCACGCTGTTCACGCCCTCCAGCACGTATCCGCCGCCCACGCAGAGCGCCTGGTCCGGCGGCTCGAGCGAGAACTGATTGCCGTTGTTGGCGAGCCGCTGATCCCTCGAATTGAGCCCTTCGAAGCTCGGGCCGAGCCCGGGATTCGAGCCGGCTACCGGGCTCGACTGCACCGTCGGCGCGTCGAGCGGCTTCTTCGGGAACTTGCCGTTCTTGAAGCCCGGGCGCGGCCGGTTGACGGCGACGCCGCCCTCGTCTTCCTCTGCGAAGCCCGGCCGAAGCTCGGGATTCTGGATGGCGTCGGCGCCCGTCCCCGTCGAGTGGATCGACGTCGTGCCCGAGCTCGGGATGGCGCGTGTCCCCTGCGCCGCTCCCGGAGCCGCTGGTGCCGCGATCACGAGCATCGCGGCACCTGCCAGGATGCCGGCGAACGCCAGCGCGATTCTGTTCCTCAAGGGTCCCTCCTTCGTGATTGACGACAAGGGAGGTCGAACCGGACCCGACCGGGCCTCAGGCACCGAGCTCGTGCCGCGACGTCTACCTCATGTGACGCGCGATGAAGAAACAGCTCGACGTCCCCTCTCCCTGTGACGCCGCCATGGACCTGGCGCCGCGGCAAGCATTGTTCCACTTGCTCGACGTGTCAAGCGGCATCGAAACGTTCTCGTACCCACCCGTAGTAACCCGTCCCGGGCCCGCGCAAACCTGCGGGGGGCCAACGGTTATTCGTGCGGCTTCGCCATCGCGCGATAGTCGAGCGCCTCGTCGAGGATCGATTCGTCGACGCCCGCCTCGCGTGCGACCTCGCGGATCGATCGGCCCGAGGCGGCCGCCTCTTCGACGATCTCGGTGCCCTTGTCGTAGCCGATGTAGGGGTTCAGCGCGGTCGCCGCCGAGAGCGTGCTCTCGGCGTACTGCTCGTTCCGGTCGCGATTCGCCTCGATCCCGTTCACGCAGCGCTCCGCGAGCAGGCGCGACGCGCTCGCGAGGAGCTCGATCGAGTCGAGCAGGTTCCGCGCCATCAGCGGGACGTAGACGTTCAGCTCGAAGTGGCCGCCCATGCCCGCCACGGTTATCGCGGTGTCGTTCCCGATCACCTGCGCCGCCACCTGGGTGACGACCTCCGGGATGACCGGGTTCACCTTGCCGGGCATGATCGAGCTGCCCTTCTGCAGCTCGGGCAGGAAGATCTCCGCGAGCCCTGCCCGCGGCCCCGAGCCCATGAGGCGGAGGTCGTTCGCGATCTTCGTGAGCGAGACCGCAACCACCTTCAGCGCGCCGGACGCCTCGACCAGCCCGTCGCGCGCCGCCTGCGCCTCGAAGTGGTCGACGGGAGCCGAGATCACGAGGCCGGTATCCGCGGCGAGGCTGTCGCGCACTCGAGCCGCGAACTCCGGGTGGGTGTTCAGGCCGGTCCCGGTCGCCGTGCCGCCGAGCGGGATCTGGCCCAGCCTGGGCATCGCATCGCGGATGCGCGCGATCCCGAGCCGGACCTGGGCCGCGTAGCCGCCGAACTCCTGTCCGAGCGTGACCGGGACCGCGTCCATGAGATGCGTCCGGCCGGACTTGACGACGTCGTCGAACTCGACCGCCTTGCGTTCGAGCGAGGCGGCGAGCAGCTCGAGCGCGGGGACGAGCTCGCCGGCGAGCTGCTGCAGGGCGGCGAGGTGCACAGCCGACGGGAACACGTCGTTCGAGGACTGGCCCATGTTGACGTGGTCGTTCGGGTGGACGCCGTCGCCCGCGAGCGCGGCGATCACCTCGTTCGCGTTCGTGTTCGAGCTCGTGCCCGACCCCGTCTGGAAGACGTCGATCGGGAACTGGTCGTCGAACTCTCCCGCCGCGACCCGGTCTGCCGCTGTGGCGATGCGCTCCGCGATGTCGGGCTCGAGGAGTCCGAGCTCCCCATTCGCACGCGCGGCGGCCGCCTTGATCCGCCCCAGCCAGCGCGCGACCGGGCGCGGGATCGGCTCCCCGGAGACCGGGAAGTTCGCGATCGCCTTCTCGGTCTCCGCGCCCCACAGCGTGCGGTTCCCGGTGGAGGTGGCCATGGCTCGAGTGTAGTCGGCGCCCTGCTTCCGCCGGCTCGGATCAGGCCGAGCGCGCGGCGTCGAGGAGCTCGTCCCAGGTGCCCAGCTTGACCCGCGGGCGACCGTGCGACTCGCCTCGGGCCTTCTCGACGGCATCGATGCTCTCCCAGCCCGCATAGGACACGACCTCGACGCCGCGCGCCGCCAGGAGCTCGTCCAATGTCCCGCCCCCACGTGCAGGAAGCCGACCGGCGTGGGCGTCCGCGAGCAGCTGGTCGACCGTCTCCGTCGCGTCCTTCTTGTTCGTGCCGATCACCCCCGTCGGCCCGCGCTTGATCCAGCCCGCGCAGTAGAGACCGGGGACGGGAGCGCCGCTCGCGTCGAGGACGCGCCCGCCGTCGTTCGGGATCGTCCCGGTGCGCTCGTCGAATGGCAGACCGGGAATGCCCGTGCCCCGGTAGCCGACGCTCCGCAAGACGATCCCGCAGGGAATCAGCTCCCGCTCCTCGGTCGGCACGGCGCGCACGCTGCCGCTCTCGTCCGCCTCGAGGCGATTCCTCGCGATCTCGACGGCCTCGACCCGCTCGGCCCCGTGGATCGCAACGGGCGACGCGCGAAAACGGAGGCGGACGCTCCGGGGTTTCCCCGCGGGCTGGCGCTCCGAGAACTCACGCAGGATCTCGACGTTCCGCCGGACGATGTTGGAGCCGCGCTCGAGCTCGGCGGCGCTCGCCGGCTCGAGCTCGAGCTCCGTGGGTTCGACGAGCACGTCCGCGCCTGCGAGGTCGCCGAGCTCCTGTAGCTCGGCGGACGTCCAGGACGCCTGCACGGGGCCGCGCCGGCCGAGAACGAGGATCTCCCGGAGCCCGGAGCCGACGATCGCCTCGATGGCTGCGTCCGTCGTGTCGGTGGAGGCGAGCTCCTCCCGGGTGAGCGCGAGCATTCGCGCGAGATCGAGCGCGACGTTGCCGTTGCCGATCACGACCGCGCGCTCGCCCGAGAGGTCGAACACGATGTCCTGGAAGTCGGGATGGCCGTTGTACCAGGCGACGAGTTCGGTCGCGGGCCAGGAGCCGGGCAGGTCCTCCCCGGGGATCCCAAGCCGCCGGTCCGTCTGCGAGCCGACGGCGTAGACGACGGCGTCGTACAGCCGCGCGAGCTCCTCCTGGGTCACGTCCCGCCCGACCTCGACATTGCCGAGAAAGCGGAAGCCGGGGCGGGCCGCGATCTTCTCGAACGCGCGTGAGACCGTCTTCAGCTGTGGGTGGTCGGGAGCGACGCCGAGCCGCACGAGCCCCCAGGGAGTCGGAAGGCGCTCGATCATGTCCACCTCGGCGGGCGGATCCTCGCTCGCGAGGAGCTGGCCCGCCGCGTAGAACGCCGCAGGCCCGGAGCCCACGATCGCGACCTTCAGAGAGCTGCGGACGTCGCTCATCGGCGCGTCAATGCTAGGCGCGACCGCGTCCGGCCAGGCGTGCGAGCATGCCGCGATGCGGCGGCAGCATCTCTCGAGGGCGGTGGCGTTCGCGGGCGTCGTCCTCTTGTTCCTGGTGGTGTCCTACGTCGCGAAGGCCTGGTGGGACAGCCGCCTCCCGGGCACGTACAACGTGATGTCGCTCGGCCACGCCGACTACGGGGGCGGCACCGTCCCACCGGGTGCGGGGCACGAAGGACATGAACCGATCGGCGGAGGCGTCAGCGTCGCCGAATTGCGCGGCCCCGACGGCGTGCCGGACGACCGCTTCCGCCTGACGGCGCGGACGGCAACGATCCACTTGTCGTCGGGACGAACCGTCGACGCGCTCACCTTCGACGGGAGGTCGCCCGGTCCCGAGCTCCGGGTGCGGGACGGCGAGCTCGTCGAGGTCGAGCTCGTGAACGAGGACGTCGCGGGCGGCGTGACGATCCACTGGCACGGCGTCGACGTGCCGAACGGCGAGGACGGTGTCGCGGGCGTGACGCAGAACGCGGTGCTCCCCAGGCAGCGCTTCACGTACCGATTCCGCGTCCATCAGATCGGCACCTTCTGGTACCACAGCCACCAGGTCTCCTCGAAGGAGGTGCGGCGCGGGCTCTTCGGCGCCTTCGTCGTCGAGCCTCGGGAGGGACGTCGAGGCGTCGACCAGGTTCTCGTCGCGCATACGTTCGGCGGGATCCCGACGCTCGACGCGGCGGACGGAGTCGACACCCGAGCGGTGCCACCCGGGACGTCCGTTCGTCTCCGGCTCGTGAACACCGACAGCTCGGAGCAGCGCTTCACGGTCGCCGGGACGCCGTTCCGCGTGGTCGCGATCGACGGCACCGATGAAAAAGGGCCTACTCCGCTCGAGGGCGAGACGCTGGTCGTGCCCGCCGGTGGCCGCATCGACGCCGGCTTCGACATGCCGCGACGTCCAGTCCGCGTATCGCTCGCGGGAACGGACGCCGCGCTCGTGCTGAGCGCGGGCGGCCACGCCATCCCGCCGGAGCCTGCGCGGGGACCCGAGTTCGACCCGCTGACCTACGGCCGTCCCGCGCCGACACCGTTCGACCTGGAGACGCACTACGACCGCCGGTTCCACCTCTCGATCTCACGCAGGCCCGGCTTCTACGACGGGAAGCCGGGACGCCAGTGGGCGATCAACGGGGGGATCTACCCGGACGTCCCGATGTTCGTCGTTGCCGAGGGCGACCTGGTCGAGCTGACGATCGCGAACCACTCCCACGTCGTCCATCCGATGCACCTGCACGGCCACCACGTCCTCGTCCTCAGCCGGAACGGCGAGCCGGCCACCGGAAGCCCCTGGTGGGTCGACACCCTCGACGTGTCACCGGGTGACAGCTACGTCGTGGCGTTCCGCGCCGACAACCCCGGGCTCTGGATGGAGCACTGCCACAACCTCCCGCACGCGGCGGCAGGGCTCACGATGCACCTCGCCTACATCGGCGTGACGACGCCGTTCCGGGTCGGCGACGCGACCCACAACGAGCCCGAGTAAGGCGCTATGTCGCCGTCGGGGCCGGACTGGGCTCGGGTGCCGGCGGCTCTGCTCGCGAGAGCTCGCCGCGCCACACCGAGTACAGGACGGACCCGGACACGGCGAAGATGACGAGCGCGTTGACCGGGTGGAAGAAGCCGACCGCGGCGGCGCTGTAGCCCCCGATCGCGAGCGCCACCTGCAGGATGAAGAGGCCGAACAGGAGGCCGTGCCGGCCGAGTCGCCAGCGCCCGATACCGGCGATCAGGCCGATGATCAGGAAGATCAGCATGGACAGGCCGACGACGAGGTACCCCCAGGCCACGTGCGGATCGAATCCTTTCGACACCATGTCCTCGTCCAACGTGCCGCCGTCGTCGGTCTTGCCGACGACGTAGAAGGCGCCGTAGCCCGCCAGTCCGATCTGCACGACCACCGCTGCGAACACGAGCGTCGCCCACCACTTGTATACCGCTCTCACGCCCCGACCTCCGCGTAGCTGACGGGCGCGAGCCTACGGCACGCTCAGGACGATCTCAAGAGAGAGGCGCGGCGCGCGTCAGTGCGAACACCGCCCACTGACGCTCTCCGCGTCAGTGGCTACAGCCGGAGCCGCAGCCGCCCATGGCGGTGCCCTCCGGCAGCTCTTCGCCCTCGTCCACCTGGAACGAGTGACCGCA
Organism: uncultured Gaiellaceae bacterium; assembly: GCA_963831285.1. Lineage (GTDB taxonomy): Bacteria > Actinomycetota > Thermoleophilia > Gaiellales > Gaiellaceae > GMQP-bins7. The sequence goes on from CAWHPO010000014.1 coordinate 110,412, forward strand.
GCCGCACGACGAGACGGCGTTCGGGTTGTCGATCTTGAAGCCCGACTCGGAGATCGAGTTCAGGAAGTCGATCGTCGTGCCGCGGAGGTACGGCGCGCTGAACGGGTCGACGACGACGGGAATGCCTTCGAGCGAAAGCTCGACGTCGCCCTCCGCCGCGCCGGCGTCGAAGCCGAGGCCGTACTGGAAGCCGGAGCACCCGCCACCCTGGATGGCGACCCGGAGGACGAGCGTCGCGGCGTCCTCCTCCTCGGCCATGAGCTCGCGGATCTTCGACGCCGCGAGGGGCGTCAGCGAGATCAGCGTCTCGGTTGGGTGCTCGACGGTGGCCATGAGCTCATGGTAGCGGACGGCACGGTGGGTTCCAGAGCGCGACTTTGTGACATGCGTATCGCTCATTCCGTGCGGGTTTCTCGAACCCTTCGTGCGCGGAAAGAGGGAGTGCTAGGTTTCGCCCGAGCACCGACGACCGAGGTCTAACGCGGGGGGCACGACCCGTGCTTTCGAACTGGCTGCCGTTCCTCATCTACGCGATCTTCGCGGCAGCGATCCCGGCGACGATGATCTCCATGTCGTTCATCCTCCCGGGTCGACCCGTCTCGCGGACGCGACAGCGGATGCTGCCGTTCGAGTCCGGCGTCTCCGAGGGCGCCCCGAGCCGAGAGCGGCGCTTCACCGTCAGCTTCTACCTGACGGCCATCCTCTTCATCCTCTTCGACATCGAGATCGTCTTCCTGTACCCGCTCGCCGTGCAGCTCAAGGCGCTCGGCTGGTTCGGGGTCTGGGAGCTCCTCACCTTCGTGCTGATCCTCGCCGTCGCGTACGTCTACGTGTGGCGGAAGGGAGCGCTCAACTGGCAATAGAGCGACGTGAGCTGCCCGTGATCAGCGACCGTCCGCTCGCGCGGGCCGGGCTCAAGTCCGAGCGCGTGCTCTGGCCCGAGCGAGGGCCCGGGGTGTTCGAGCGCGAGGTCGAGTCGATCGAGGACGCGCTCCTCCTGACGACGGTGCAGAAGGCCGTCGCCTGGGCGCAGTCGAGCTCCGTGTGGCCCGACACGTTCGGGCTCGCGTGCTGCGCGATCGAGATGATGTCGATCGTCTCGTCGCGCTACGACATCGCGCGCTTCGGGATGGAGCGGTTCTCGTCGTCGCCGCGCCAGGCCGACCTGCTCATCGTGTCGGGCCGCGTGACGCACAAGATGGCCTCGCCGCTGCGGCAGGTGTACGACCAGATGCTCGAGCCGAAGTGGGTCATCGCCATGGGCGCGTGCGCGAGCTCCGGCGGGATGTTCAACAACTACACGATCCTCCAGGGCGTCGACAAGATCGTCCCGGTCGACGTCCACGTGCCGGGCTGCCCCCCGCGGCCGGAGGCGCTGATCGAGGGCATCATCCGTCTGCACGAGAAGATCCGCGGCGGTGTCCCGCCTGCGTACGAGATCCGCGGAGTCGCGGAATGAGCAACGCTCGCCTTCGGCTCGCGTTCACGGGGGAAACCATGTTTCCCCCGTGTGCCCCCTTCTTCCTGAGAGCGTGGGGAACCTCCCGGTTCCCCACACCCCTCCCCGCTCACGAGCAGGAGATGCGTTCGTGAGCTCCTACGCCGGCGTTCCGGGAGTCGTCGAGACGCGCGAGGAGCTCGGCGAGACGACGCTCGTCGTCGACCCGGCCCGGCTCGTCGAGGCGTGCATCGTGCTCCGCGACGAGCACGGCTTCAACTTCCTGTCCGACATCGCCGCCGCCGACTACCTCGGCTGGGGCGAGCAGGAGGTGGCTGGGTACATCGGGACCGCCGCCGGCCGTGATCTGAACGAGCCGGGCTCACGCGGGCTCGCGCGCGTCCCCGATCCGAAGCCGAAGCGCTTCTCGGTCTCGTACCACCTGCTCCGCGTCGCCGACGATCCTGCCCGCGTGCGCGTGCAGGCCTGGCTCGACGACGGCGAGCCGATCGCGAGCGTGCTGCCGGTCTGGCCAGCCGCGGACTGGTTCGAGCGCGAGGCCTGGGACCTGCTCGGCATCCGCTTCGACGGCCACGAGAACCTCGTGCGAATCCTCATGCCGGAGGACTGGGAGGGCTTCCCGCTGCGCAAGGACTATCCGCTCGGCGGCGAGCCTGTCCGCTTCTCGGACGAGGACTGAGTGATCCCCCCGGCAACATCCGCTGGATCGGGAGCGGCTGCAAACCGGCGATCGCAGCAACGTCACCGGGGGAATCACTGATGAGCGTTCTCCCAGCCGCGCGCATCTACGAGGGGACGCGGATCCCGCACCGCGTGCCGACGATCCTCGAGGTCGACCCGGAGAGGCACCGGCTCGACGACATCCTGCGGGTCAACTTCGGCCCCAACCACCCCTCGACCCACGGCGTGCTGCGGCTCGTCGTCGACCTGGACGGCGAGACGGTCGCCGGCATCCGTGCCGTCATCGGCTACCTGCACACCGGGTTCGAGAAGAACATGGAGGCCAAGTCGTGGTGGAAGTCGGTCACGTATGCGCCGCGCATCGACTACGTCTCCTTCTTCGCGAACGAGCTCCTCTACGTCCTCGCGATCGAGAAGCTCCTCGGCATGGAGGTTCCACGCCGCGCGGTCTGGGCGCGGATGGCGCTCGCCGAGCTGAACCGCATCCACTCGCACCTCGTGTGGCTGGGCACGTCCGCGCTCGAGCTGGGCGCGATCTCGCTCTTCTGGTACTGCTTCGACGACCGCGACCAGGTCCTCGACCTCTTCGAGATGGCCGGCGGGGCGCGGATGCACACGCGCTATGCGCAGGTCGGCGGGCTCGCCGAGGACCTGCCGCCCGCCTTCACCGCCGAGGCCAGGAAGTTCTGCGACTCGATGCCGAAGTCGGTCGACGAGTACGAGGCGATCCTCGACCGCAACGCGATCTGGCTCGAGCGGACGAAGGGGGTCGGCCTGCTCTCCGCCTCGGATGCGCTCGCGCTCGCGCAGTCGGGGCCGATGCTCCGCGCGTCGGGCGTTGACTGGGACCTGCGCAGGAACATGCCGTACCTCGCCTACGACGAGGTCGACTTCCGCGTGCCGGTGTATCCGAGCGGGGACGTCTACGACCGCTACCGCGTGCGCATGGACGAGATGCGCGAGTCAGTCAGCATCGTGCGCCAGTGCCTCGACCGGCTCGACGAGACCGACGGCGAGCCCTGGATCGTCGACGACCGCAAGGTCGTCCTCCCGCCGCGCCACGAGCTGCACACCTCGATGGAGTCTCTCATCCACCACTTCAAGATAGTCACGGAGGGCTTCGTGGTCCCCGAGGGCGAGGTGTACGTCGCGATCGAGTCGCCGCGCGGCGAGGCGGGCTGCTACCTCGTCTCCGACGGAGGAGCGCGGCCCTGGCGAGTGAAGTTCCGGGCGCCGAGCTTCGCCGCGCTGCAGGCGACCGCGACGATCGTCCAGGATCTGCTCATCGCCGACCTCATCGCCGCTGCGGGCTCGCTCGACCCCGTCATGGGAGACGCCGACCGGTGACCTTCGCAGCCGAGGTCGAGAAGCTCCGCAAGCGGTACCCCGACCCGACGTCGGCGGTGATGCCCGCGCTGCGGCTCGCGCAGGCCGAGAACGGCGGCTGGCTCTCCCCGAGCACGATCCGCGAGGTGGCGGAGGCGCTCGAGCTCACCCCCGCCTACTGCCTCTCCATCGCCTCGTTCTACGACCAGTACTACCTCGAGCCGGGGGGCCGGACGCGCGTCGAGGTGTGCACCAACGTGTCCTGCGGTCTCGCGGGCGCGCAGCAGGTGCTCGAGGCGTTCGAGCGCGAGCTCGGAATCCCGGCGGGCTCGACATCGGAGGACGGCGAGTTCACCCTCGGGACGATCGAGTGCCTCGGCGGCTGCGGCTGGGCGACGGTCGTCGCGATCGACAACCGGCACCGTCTGCGCGTTCGGGCCGACGACGTGCCCGGAATCGTCGAGGAGCTCCGGGGTGCCTGAGTACCGGGAGATCGTCTTCGCGGGCACCGACGGCGGCGCGGTCACGGACATTGGCGAGTACGAGCGGGCGGGCGGCTTCGAGGCATTGCGCAAGGCGCGCGGCATGGCACCAGACGACGTCATCGCCGAGCTCGAGACCTCCGGGCTGCGCGGTCGCGGCGGCGCGGGCTTCCCGACGGGACGCAAATGGGCGTTCGTCCCCAAGCCGGATCAACTGCCCAAGCCGCACTACCTCGTCGTGAACGCCGACGAGTCCGAGCCCGGCACGTTCAAGGACCGCGAGATCATGCTGCGCGTCCCGTTCCGGTTCCTCGAGGGCTGCCTGATCTCGGCGCACGCGATCTCCTCGACGCACGTCTTCATCTACATCCGCGGCGAGTACGAGGAGGCGTTCGAGATCCTCCGGGACTCGCTCGAGGCCATGCGCAAGGCGGATCTCCTGGGCGGAGTCACCGTCGTCGTCCACCGCGGCGCCGGCGCCTACATCTGCGGCGAGGAGACGGCGCTCCTCGAGTCGCTCGAGGGCAAGCGGGGGCAGCCGCGGACGAAGCCGCCGTTTCCCGCGGTCGCCGGCCTGTATGCAGCGCCGACCGCGGTGAACAACATCGAGTCGATCACGACGGTGACGTGCGTCCTCGAGCTCGGAGGCGCGGAGTACGCGAAGCTCGGAGTCGAGAACTCCTCGGGCACGCGGGTCTTCTCGCTGTCGGGCGACGTCGCGAACCCCGGCAACTACGAGCTCCCGCACGGGATCTCGCTGCGCGAGCTGATCTACGACGTCGGCGGCGGGGTCCCGGACGGACGAGAGCTGAAGGCGATCATCCCGGGCGGCTCGTCGACGTCCGTGCTCACGGCCGACGACATCGACGTGAAGATGGACTTCACGTCGCTCGTCGAGGCGGGCTCCTCGATCGGCTCGGCGGGCGTCATCGTCATCGACGACCGCTGCTGCATGGTGCAGCTCGGGATCCGCGTCTCCCAGTTCTACGAGCACGAGTCGTGCGGAAAGTGCACCCCGTGCCGCGTCGGCACGCGCTGGGTGACGCAGATCCTCGAGAAGATCGAGGCGGGGCGCGCGACCCAGGCCGATCTCGATCTCCTCCTCTCGGTGTGCGACCGGATCCTGGGCAAGTGCCTCTGCCCGCTCGGGGACTCGGACGCCATTGCAGTATTGAGCTACGCCGACCGCTTCCGCGACGAGTACCAGGCGCACATCGACCTCGGTCGCTGCCCCTTCGACGGCGAGTCCTCGCTCGAGGGCATCCTTGCGCCGAGCGCGATCCACGAGCGCCACGAACGGGAGCCGGTGACCGCGTGACAACGCTTGCAACAACTTGTCGCAAGCGTTGCCTTGGACGCGGCGTCGGCGCGGATGCTCAAGTGACAAGTTGGTACAAGGGGTCGTTGCGGTGAGCACGGCGGAGCTCGTCGCCGTCACCGTCGACGACCGCAACGTCTCGGTGCCGAAGGGCACGGGCCTCGTCGAGGCGGCGCAAGCGGCGGGCATCGAGATCCCGGTGTTCTGCTACGAGCCCCGCCTCGGGCCGCCGGTCGGTGCGTGCCGCATGTGCCTCGTCGAGATCGAGGGAATGCCGAAGCTCCAGGCCGGCTGCACGCTGACCGTCTCGGACGGGATGGTGATCCGGACGAGCGCGACCTCCGCCAAGGCGGCCGAAGGACAGGTCGCGACGCTCGAGTTCATCCTCGTGAACCACCCGCTCGACTGCCCCGTCTGCGACAAGGGCGGCGAGTGCCCGCTGCAGGACCTGACCTTCCGCCACGGGCCCGGGAACACGCGCATGTCGTTCGCCAAGCTGACCGTCGACAAGCCGATCCCGGTCTCACCGCTCATCGCGCTCGACCGCGAGCGCTGCATCCTCTGCTACCGCTGCACGCGCTTCTCCGAGGACGTCGCCGAGGACGGCCAGCTCATCGCCCGGAATCGCGGCGCGCACACGGAGATCGCGACCTTCGAGGACGAGCCCTACCGCTCGCCCTTCTCGGGCAACGTCGTCGAGCTCTGCCCGGTGGGCGCGCTCACGTCGACCCTGTTTCGCTTCGAGGCGCGGCCGTGGGACATCCAGAACGTGCCGACCGTCTGCACGGGGTGCAGCGTCGGCTGCAGCACCTCGGCGACGATCCGCGAAGGCCAGGTGAAGCGGATCCTCTCCCGCAACCACCCGGAGGTCGACCGCGGCTGGCTCTGCGACAAGGGTCGCTTCTCCTATCCGCACCTGCGCGCCCCCGATCGGATCACGACACCGCTCGGGCGCGGCCGGAAGGGACTCGAGGAGATCTCCTGGGACGACGCCCTCGAGCGACTCGAGGCGCTGCTCGACGAGTCGCGGGGCTCGATCGTCACCGCGTTCTCGGGCTCCGAGACGACGGAGCTCGCATATGCGCTGGGCCGCCTCCTGCGGGTCGGGCTCGACGCGCACTCGGCGGTGCTCCCGGAGGCGACCTCGGACGCGCTCGAGGCGTTCCGCCTTCCCTTGAGCGGGATCGGGGACGCCGAGGTCGTGGTCGTCGTCGGGGACGATCCCGTCGTCGAGCGTGCGCCGGTCGTGGATCTCTGGATCAGGGAGGCCAGGCGCCGCGGCGCCGAGGTGGCCGTGTACTCCCCGACCGGCACGACGCAAACGGAGCCGGGCGCGGGCGCCGAGACCTGCCGTGCGCTCGCGTCGTCGCAGGGCGCGCTCGGAAGGAAGCTGCGCGAGGCCGAGCGAGTGGTGCTCGTCTGGTCGGGCCCCGGCGGAGGCGGCGGCGCGCGTATCGCGGAGCTCGCCCACGAGCTCCGGCTCGAGGGGAAGCCGGGCTCGGGCGCCTTCCACCTCCCGGCCGCGTCCAACCCGCGCGGGGTCGCCCTCGGCTGGGCCGTCGCGGCGGACGCGGACGAGACCGACCCGGAGCCGATCGAGCTGCTCCTCGTCTCGGGCGACGAGGCCGCCGGCAACGCCGACGTGCGCGCGCTCGCCGAGCGGGCGGAGCGGGTCGTCGTGGTCACGATGTTCCACGGGCTCGCGGGCGGCTGGGCCGATCTCATCCTCCCCGCCACGGGCTCGCTCGAGCGGGACGGAACCTCCATGAACCTCGAGGGCCGAGTGCAGCGCGTGCGTCGCGCCGTTCCGCCACCCTGTCCCGACGAGCTGGCATGGATCTCCAGGCTCGGCGCCCGCTTCGGCGTCGCGATCCCGGCCCACGCGGCGGGCGTCTTCGACGAGCTCGCCACGGAGCTCTTCCGCGACCTCGCCCTCGACGAGCTCGGGCTGCACGCGCCGCTGCCTGCGCGCCACGCCTATGTCGCCCCCGAGCCCGGGACGACGCCCGCCCCCGAGCCGGTGGCCGAGAGCGGAGCGCTCCGCCTGCAGCGCTACCGGGCGCTCTTCTCCGGCGCCGCCGTCGAGCGCGTGCCGGAGCTCGACTTCCAGCGGCCGGGACGCGAGGTCGAGCTCTCGGCCGCGGACGCTGCCAGCCGCGGGATCGCGGACGGCGACGTCGTCGTCGTGCGCTCGAACGGCACGTCCGTCGAGCTGCGTGCGCGGCTCGACCGCAGGCTGATCGAGGGAGTCGCGCGCATCGCCGACGAGCACGCAGGCGAGCTGCATCCCGTCGTGGAGGTCCTGACGCCGTGACGCACCCGGTCGACTGGTGGGTGAGCCTCATCGAGGCGTTCGTCGTGATCAACCTCGTGATGGTCACGTTCGCCTACCTCACGCTGGCCGAGCGCAAGGTCATGGGCCGCATGCAGCTGCGCTATGGGCCGAACCGTGCGGGCCCACGAGGGCTGCTGCAGCCGATCGCCGACCTCCTGAAGCTCCTGAACAAGGAGAGCTTCCAGCCGCGGGAGGCCATCCACTGGGCGTTCATCCTCGGACCGTTCCTCGCCGCGTTCACCGCGCTCACGACCTTCTCGGTCATCCCGTTCGGGCCGGGCTGGACGGTCGCAGGCGTGTACATCCCGGGCCAGGTCGCGGACCTGAACATCGCGCTCGTCCTGATCTTCGCGATCGGCTCGATCGGGGTGTACGGCTTCATCCTCGGCGGCTGGTCGTCCGACTCCAAGTACGCGCTCCTCGGCTCGATGAGGACGTGCGCGCAACTCGTCTCGTACGAGGTCGCGCTCGCGCTCTCCGTCCTCGGGGTCGTGCTCATGGCGGGAACGCTGTCGCTGACCGGGATCGTCGCGGCCCAAGCCGACACCCTCTGGTACGCGGTGCCGCAGTTCGTCGGCTTGGTGGTGTTCCTGCTCGCGGGGACGGCCGAAACGGCGCGGGCGCCGTTCGACCTCCCGGAGGCCGAGCAGGAGCTGGTCGCGGGCTACCACACGGAGTACGGCGGCATGCGCTTCGGCCTCTACTCGATGTCCGAGTACATCAACCTGATCACGCTCTCCGCCCTGTGCGTGACCATCTTCCTCGGCGGCTGGCACGGGCCGGGCTGGACGGGCCCGTCGTGGGTCGGGCCGCTCTGGTTCCTCCTGAAGCTGATCATCCTCCTCTTCGTGTTCATCTGGATGCGGACGACGCTCCCGCGCCTGCGCTACGACCAGCTCATGCGCTTCGGCTGGAAGATCCTGCTGCCCGTCGCGACGATCAACGCAGTCGTGACGGCGATCCTGGTGGTCGCCTTCTAGTGGCCCAGCCGTTCAGCACGCTCAAGGGCTTCGGCGTGACCTTCCGCCAGATCTTCCGGCGGCCGATCACGCAGCAGTATCCGGAGTTCAAGCGCGCGGTCTACCCGCGCTTCCGCGGCCGCCACCGGCTCTGGAGGCACGAGAACGGCCTCGAGAAGTGCGTCGGCTGCTCGCTCTGCGCGGCCGCCTGCCCGGCCGACTGCATCCGGGTCGTCGCGGCGGAGAACACGCCCGAGATCCGCATCTCCGCCGGCGAGCGCTACGCGCGGATCTACGAGATCAACCTGAGCCGCTGCATCTTCTGCGGCTACTGCGAGCTCGCGTGCCCGTTCGACGCGATCACGCTCGGAAACGAGTTCGAGCTCGCGGAATACTCGCGCGACGACCTCATCTACACGAAGGACATGCTCCTCGCCGAGCCGATCAAGCGCGTGCCGGTCGCCGACGCAGTGCGCTTCGACACCCCCGAGCCCTCTTTCAAGACGAGGAGCTAGATGCGCGCTCGCACGACCACCGACATAGCGGCCGCGAAGCGGACGCCTTCAGGGATCTCCCGCGAGCGGGGTCCGCGCGAGCGGATCCCGCTCTGCGGGAAATAGATGGGCAACTTCCTCGTCTGGGTGGTCTGGTTCGTCGCCGCGGGGGGGTGTCTCGGGACGGGCGTCGCAGTCGTTTCGATGACGAACCCGTTCTACTCCGCGCTCGCGCTGATCGGGAACCTCGCGTCGCTCGCAGTCCTCTTCCTGCTGCTCTCGGCCGAGTTCCTCGCCGCGGCCCAGGTCCTCGTCTACGCCGGCGCCGTGATGGTGATGTTCCTGTTCGTCGTCGCCTACCTCGGAGGGCGCGCGGACGCCCCCTGGGCCGGCGGCCCGCCGCTGCTCCGCTCCGCTGCCGTGGTCGCGGCGGGCGCGCTCCTCGTGGAGATCGTCGTCGTCCTCGGGCTCGCCTGGGGCGACGACCTGCAGAGCCCGGCAGACGTGTCCTCCTCGTTCGGCAGCCCCGCGGAGATCGGGCGTGTCTTCCTGACCGACCACCTGCTCGCCTTCGAGATCACCTCGATCGTGCTGCTGGTCGCCGCGATCGGCGGCGTCGTCCTCGGAACCACGCGCGAGAAGGAAGAGACCGTAGGGGCCGGGCATGCCCGGCCCCTACCCGACGGGTCCGCAGGGGACGGCGCCTGATGGACGGGCCCGATGTCGGCTGGTACCTGATCGTCGCGGCCATCCTGTTCGGGGTCGGGGCGCTAGGGGTGATGATGCGCCGCAGCCCGCTCATCGTCCTGCTCTCGCTCGAGATCATGCTGAACGCGGGAAACCTCACCCTGGTGGCGTTCGCGCGCCAGCACGGTGATCTCAGCGGGCAGATCTTCGCGCTCGCGGTGATGGCGGTCGCGGCCGCGGAGGTCGCGATCGGGCTCGGGCTCATCGTGGCGATGGCACGGCGCCACGTGCCTCTCGACGTCGACCAGGCGAGCGCTCTCCGCGGATGACGGACAGCCGGTACCCAGCCGCGCCTGGGCGCCGCTCGCGGTGCGGGGCCGGAGGGCACGTCGGGGTAGGGCCCGGAGAGCACCGTGCCGCGAGCGGCGTCAGGCAGCGGCGGAGCCGGGCTCTGCCCGCGTGCTGCGGCTGCGAGGGGGCCTGGGTCTGCCTGGCGTCGCCGCTGGCAGGAGCGGTCGTGATCACGCTCGCCGGCGGGCGCATCTCGCGGCGCACGGCGGGCTGGATCTCGACGCTCACGACGTTCGTCGCGTTCGCGGGCGCGCTCGTCGCGTTCTTCGGGCTCTGGGCGGCGGATCCGTCCGACCGCGAGCAGGTCTCGACCGCGTACACGTGGCTCGCGGCCGGGAACTTCCAGGTCTCGGTTCAGATCCTGCTCGACACGCTGTCGAGCGTGATGATGCTCATCGTCTCGGGAGTCGGCGGGCTCATCGTCTGGTACTCGATGGGTTACATGGCAGGCGACGACGAGGAGCGTCGCTACTTCGCCTACATGTCGCTCTTCGTCTTCTCGATGCTCCTGCTCGTCCAGGCCGGGAACTTCCTCCTGCTGCTCGTGGGCTGGGGGCTCGTCGGCCTGGCCTCGTACCTGCTGATCGGGTTCTGGCACCAGCGGCCCGAGGCGGTCGCCGCCGCGAAGAAGGCGTTCGTCATGAACGCGATCGGCGACGCGACGCTCGCGCTCGGGCTCGTCCTGCTCATCTGGCAGACCGGCACGCTCGAGTACGGCGGGGGTCTTCGGCCAGGTCGGCTCCCTGTCGACCACGATGGTGAACCTCGTCGCGCTCGGTCTCCTCGGCGGCGCCGTCGCGAAGTCGGCGCAGATCCCGCTGCACACGTGGCTTCCCGATGCGATGGAGGGCCCCACACCGGTCTCGGCGCTGATCCACGCCGCAACGATGGTGACGGCAGGTGTCTACCTCCTCGTCCGGGCGAGCCCGATCTTCGAGGCCGCCCCTGACGTGCAGCACCTCGCCGCGCTCCTCGGCGCCGCGACGCTGCTCGCGGCCGGCCTCATCGCGCTCGTGCAGTGGGACATCAAGCGCGTGATCGCGTACTCGACGATGTCTCAGATCGGCTACATGTTCATGGCGGCGGGGGTCGGTGCGTACGGGTACGCGATCTTCCACCTCATGACGCACGCCTTCTTCAAGGCGCTCCTGTTCATGTCGGCCGGTCTCGTGATCCACCACCTGGACGGCGAGCAGGACATCCGGAAGATGGGCGGCCTGCGCTCGGCGATGCCGCGTACCCACCTCGCGTTCCTCGTCGGCGCGCTGTCGCTCGCGGGCATCCCCATCTTCTCTGGGTTCTGGTCGAAGGACGGGATCATCGCCGGAGCGTTCGCGAGCGACGACGCGCTCGGCGCAGTGCTGTACGCGGCCGGGCTGATCGGGGCGCTCCTCACCGGCCTCTACACCTTCCGGCTCTACTTCGCCGTCTTCCGCGGCGAGCAGTCGGAGCTCGTGCAGGAGCACTCGCACGAGAGCCACGGCGAGGGACCGACCTCCATGCTCCTACCGGTCGCGGCGCTCTCGGTCCTCGCGACGATCGGCGGCCTCGTCGTGATCCCGGGAGTCTGGGAGCCGTTCCTGCACTGGATCGACCAGACGGCCGAGCCGCTCGTCACCGCCACCGTCGCGCAGGACTACGGGACGAGCGCCATCGCCGTCTCGCTCGCGATCGTCGGCTTCCTGCTCGCGAGGTGGGCGTTCTCCGCAGGCCGGCAGCTCGTGACGAACCCGACGGCGTGGCGCGTGCTCGAGCACAAGCTGTACTTCGACGAGGCCTACGACGCGCTCTTCTACCGCCCGGCCGTGGCACTCTCGAACGCGCTTCGACGCAACGTCGAGGAGCCCGTCGTCGAGCGCTCGCTCGACGAGCTCGGCTCGGGGACGATCCAGGTGGGCGGCGAGGTCGCCCGCGTGCAGTCGGGCCTCCTGCGCACGTACGCCCTCGCGGTGGCCCTGGCCGTGTCCGTGCTCGTCATCGTGTTCGTGGCGGTGCGCTGAGGCGTGCTGGCGACCGCGCTCATCGTCCTGCCGCTCGCGGCCGCGCTCGTCGTCGCGATCCTGCCGCTTCCCCGTGAGACGACCGCCGGGCTCGCGTTCTTCGCGGCGCTCATGGAGGTCGGGCTCTGGATCGTCACGGCAGCGCGCTACGACTACTCCGCGGGCGGGCTCCAGCTCGGAACGTCGCACGACTGGGTGGAGAGCCTCGGCATCTCCTACTCGGTCGGCTTCTTCGGGTTCTCGATCTGGCTGACCGGCGCGTCCGTGGTCGTCTTCGCTGCGGCGATCGGCTATGCGCTCTTCGTCGGCCGCGACCGGCCGCGTGCCTACCACGCGCTGATGCTCTTCCTGCTCGGAGCCGTCGTCGCGACGTTCGTCGCGCAGGACCTCCTCCTCTTCTACGTCTCGTTCGAAGCGATGCTGATCCCGCTCTACATCCTCGTCGGCGTATGGGGCGGCGAGCGGCGGCAGGCGGCGACACTGATGTTCGTCGTCTACACGATGGCGGGCTCGCTGCTCATGCTCGCGTCGGTCGTGGCGTTCGGCGTCACCCAGGGCACCTTCTCGCTGGTCGACTCGGGGACGAGCGACAACGTGTGGATCTTCCTGGGCTTCGCGGTCGCGTTCGCGGTGAAGGCTCCGCTCTTCCCGCTGCACGGCTGGCTTCCGCTCACGTACCGGCAGGCGCCCGTGGAGGTCGCGGCGGTGCTCTCCGGGGTGGTCTCGAAGACCGCGATCTACGGCTTCCTGCGGATCGGGCTGCCGAAGTTCCCCGATCCGGCGGACGACCTCTCGGGCCTCATTCTCGTGCTCGCGAGCGCGGGGCTCGTGTACGGCTCCGTGCTCGCCTTCCGTTCGGCCGACCTCCGCGGGATCGTCGCGTACTCGTCGATGGCCCAGATGGGGCTCATCACGATGGGCGTCTTCGCCTTCGACGACCTCGGTCTCGACGGCGCCGTCCTCCAGTCGGTCGCCCACGGGCTGATCTCGGCGGGGATGTTCCTGCTCGTCGGGACGGTGGAGCGCCGGTGCGGCACCGGCATGCTCGACTCGCTCGGCGGGATGGCGCGCGGGAGGCCCGTGCTCGCCACGATCGTGCTCGTCGCGGGGATGATCGCGCTCGCCGTGCCCGGATCCGCGACCTTCGCGGGCGAGTTCCTGATCATGGCCGGCGTCTACGCGCAGGGCTGGGGGTACTCGGTCGTCGTCGCGCTCGGCGTCGTGCTCGCCGCGATGTACATCCTCCGCGTGATCTCCGCGATCCTGCACGTCAAGCCGGGACCGGCCGTACGGGAGGAGGCGCTCGACCTGCGGGCCGGTGAGCTCGCCCTGGTGCTGCCGCTCCTCCTCGTGCTCGTCGGCCTCTCGTTCTGGCCGGCGCTCGTGAGCGAGAGCTCGTTCGCCGGCGATCACGCCCGGCAGGCGATCGCGAGTGGCTTCCGATGATCCAGACGCCGACCGTCGACTGGCTCGCCCTCGCGCCGACGATCGCGCTGCTCGTGGGCGGCGGGATCGCGCTTCTCGCCGCGCTCCTGCCCGACTGGCTGCGCAAGTGGACGGCGGCGACGGCTGCGTTCGCCGGCTTTGTCGTGGCGGCGGGGTTCGCAGTCGCTGTCTTCGATCGCAGCGCCACTCCCCAGGCGCTGCTCGACGGCTCGATGACGCGCGACCAGCTCGCCGCCATGGCGCAGGTGCTCCTCGCGGCCACGGGGGCGGTCGTCGTGTTCGCGTCGTGGGGCGAGCGGCGCCGGGAGAACCACGCCGAGTACTACGCGCTCCTCGCCGCGGCCGGCGCCGGGATGGTGTTCTTCGTCGGAGCCGAGAACCTCATGACGCTCTTCCTCGGCCTCGAGTGGTTCTCGCTCTGCCTCTACATCCTCGTCGCGTTCGACAGCGAGCGCGCGACCTCGCTGGAGGCGGGCCTCAAGTACCTGATCGTCGGGGGTCTCGGGTCCGCCGTGCTCCTCTTCGGGTCGGCGCTCGTGTACGGAGCGACCGCCCAGCTGAGCTTCTCGGCGATCGCGACGGCGCATCCGACGAACGACGCGTTCCTGTTCGCGGGGCTCGCGATGATCCTCGCCGGGCTCGCCTTCAAGGTGTCGGCCGCGCCGTTCCACATGTGGACGCCGGACGTGTACCAGGGCGCGCCGACCTCGGTCACCGCGTTCATGTCCGCGGCGACGAAGACGGCCGCGCTCGTGATGCTCCTGCGCGTCCTCGTCACCGCGTTCCCGGAGCAGAGCGACGTGTGGACGATCGCCGTGGCCGTGCTCTCCGCAGTGTCGCTCGCGTGGGGCAATCTCGGCGCGCTGGCACAGCGCGACGTGAAGCGCCTGCTCGCCTACTCGTCGATCTCGCACGCGGGCTTCATGCTCATGGCCATCTCGGCGAACTCCGAGCGCGGCGGCGAAGCGCTCCTCTACTACCTCGTTCCCTACTCGGCGATGTCGGTCGGGGCCTTCGCCGTCGTCGCCGCGCGCGAGCGCGAGCTGCGGCGGCCGGTCACGCTCGAGTCGCTTGCGGGCATGGGCTGGGAGCGCCCGTACCACGGGATCGCGCTGTGGACGTTCATGCTCGGGATGGCCGGCTTCCCGCTCACGGGCGGCCTCTTCGGGAAGCTGTTCGTGTTCTCGGCCGCGTACGACGCGGGCGAGTGGTGGCTCGTGCTCATCGGCGTCGTGGCGACGGCCGTCTCGCTAGCCTACTACCTGAACGTCGTCCGCTGGCTGTACATGCGCTCCGGCGCCGAGCTCCGGCTCGCGCCGGCCGGTGGCTCTCCGCCGCGAGACTCGGCGCTCGGGATCGCGATCGTCGCCTCCTTCGTCGTGACCGTCGGCTCGTTCGTCGTCGTCCAGCCGATCCTCGACGCGGCCGGCGACGCCGCCTCGTCGCTCCCTTTCTAGGGGCCGACGCGGGGTGACGCTCGTAGGGGCGAGATGTATCTCGCCACCACCCACGGAGAGGGTTAGGCTTTCCGAGGTGGCGACGGAGCTGACCTGGCTCGGACACGCGTCCTTCCGGATCGACACACCGGGTGGCAAGCGAGTGTACGTCGACCCCTTCCTGCACGGCAATCCGAGCTGCCCGGAGGCCGAGCTCGAGCCGGAGCGCTGCGACCTCGTCCTCGTCACGCACGGCCACGGCGACCACGTGGGCGACACCGTCGCGCTGCACCAGCGGTTCGGCTGCCCCGTGGTCGCGCTCCTCGAGCTCCGCGAGTGGCTCGCGAGCAAGGGAGTCGAGGAGAACCCGGCCCATGGCCCGAACAAGGGCGGAACGGTCGCGGTCGACGACGTCAAGGTGACGCTGACCGACGCGAACCACTCCTCGAGCGCTCCCGACGGCACGTACGCGGGCGAGCCGACTGGGCTCGTCGTCGAGCTGGAGGACGGGTTCAAGCTCTACTTCGCCGGCGACACGAACGTCTTCGGCGACATGTCGCTCGTCGGGCGCATCTACGCGCCCGACGTCGCGGTTCTTCCCATCGGCGACCACTACACGATGGGCCCGCGCGAGGCGGCCGTCGCGCTGGAGCTGCTCGGCGTCGTCCGCTGCGTCCCGTGCCACTACGGCACGTTCGGTCTGCTCACGGGAACGCCGGACGCGCTGCGCGAGCTCGCCCCGCCCGGAGTCGAGATCCTCTCGCCCGAGCCCGGCGGGACGCTCGCCTTCTGATGCGCGAGCGGTGGTTCGGAGCCACCGGGCGCAAGGTTCCGGAGATCGTGCTCGAGGGCACCGTCGAACTCGACGGCGCGCTCTTCCTGAACGACGTCTCCGACCGCGAGGCGATCCACAAGGCCCACCACGCAGGGATCCCGGTGGTGATTCGCGCGTCGACGCCCGAGGAGGTGCACGCGGCGCTCTCGCTCGGCCCGGTCGCCTGCGCGCTCGTGACCGACGAGCGCCTGCTCGAGCTCGACCTCGCGGAGATGACGTACGGCTAGCGGTCGCCCGGCAGCCGCATCCCCGCGGCGAGCTTGCGGAGCGCCGGCACCGGGTCGTGGTCGGGCCTCGCGACGACGAGGACGACGCCGTGGTCGGGCCCGGCCAGGGCGCCGACGAGCAGGTCCAGCCCGACCGCGAGCGCGAACGCCTTGTGCGACTGCTCGGCGCCGAAGGGCACGAGCTCTTCGGCGCTCGCCCGTCCCGCGAGGACGTCGCCGTACGTCACCGCGCTCATGGACACGTCCGCGACGACGGGTGCGCCGTCGCTGGACGGGACCGCGATCGCGAGCGGGTTCGTCCCGGCGAGCGGAGGGCCGCCGTCCGGATGTGCGAGGCGGCGCGGCGATGTCGCCGTGAGCGCCGCCACGAGCCCGCCGTCCGCGAGACGCCGAGCCCAGTAGCCGAGGACGCCGCTGGGAAAGCAGCGAGCTGCGACGACGACGCGGGCCCGCTCCGGCGGATCGGCGAGAGTGGCCCGCACGATCTCGTCCAGGACGAGGTAGCCGAGCGCCCCGTGCCCGTCCCAGTGCTCGTACCCGTCGCGCGACTCGATGAGCACGGCGCGCGCGAGCGGATCGAGCGCCTGCTGCTCGATCCACTCGACGCGAAGGAGCCCGTGGCCGGGCTTCCCCCGGCGGTCGGCGTCCTCGAAGTGGGCGACGAGGACGTCCACCTGCGCGGGCTCGAGCCCGAGTGCCGCGAGCCGCGAGCGCGCCTCGTCGCTCGTCACGTCGTGCCCAGGCGCCGCCGGAACCGCAGCGCGGGCCAGCCCCGTTCGCGGACGACGCGACGAAGCGCACGATCGGGATTCACGGCGACCGGATGCCCGACCGCCTCCAGAAAGGCGAGGTCCGTGTGTGAGTCCGAGTAGGCCGTCGACGTCGCGAGGTCGAGCCCCTGGGCGCTCGCCAGCTCCTCGAGCGCCACCCGCTTCTCGAAGCCGTACAGCCTCCGCTCCAGCCGTCCCGTGTAGACGCCTTCCTCGACCTCCGCTCGCGACGCGAGGGCACCGTCGAACCCGAGCTCCCGCGAGATCATCTCGACGACCTCCTGCAGCGCCGCCGAGACGATGTACACGCGCTCGCCGCGCGCCTCGTGCGTGGCCGCGAGGTCGAGCGCCTCGCGATAGACGAGCGGGCGGAGAACCGTCGGCCACGCCTCGGCGACGATGCCTCCCATCACATCGACCGAGAGGCCGCGAAGGACGGACACCGCTCGGTCCGCCGTACGACCGACCCGCGCCTGCGCCGCTCCAAAGCGAGCGAACACGAGCTGGGCGAGCGCCGCCTGCGCCAGCTGCCGTCTCCCGATGAGGCCGTGGCGCCGGAACGTCCCGGCGAGCGCCAGCGAGCTCGAGCGCGCGAGCAGCGTTCGATCGAGGTCGAAGAAGGCGGCCCCGGCCACCTATCTAGAGGACCGTCAGAGCCTTCCGAATCGTCCCGGCTCGGGAGGCCGCCACCGACTCCGCGAGCGCCGCGATGGCGACAGCCGCCTCGGCGTCCGGGTGCAGCTCGGCGAGCGGAGCGCCGTCGTCGGCGGCCTCACGCAGGAGCGGATCGAGCGGGATGCGGGCGAGGAGCGGCACTCCCATCTCGTCGGCGAGCGCCTGTCCGCCCCCGGAGCCGAAGAGCTCCTCCCCCGACCCGGCCAGGTAGGACATGTTCTCGACGGCGCCGACGAGGCGCATGCCGGTCTTCCGTGCCATCTGCGCCGCGCGCACCGCGACCTGCTGCGCCGCCGGCTGCGGGGTCGTCACGACCAGCGCCTCGGCGCGCGGGAGGAGCTGGCCGAGCGACATCGCGACGTCGCCGGTGCCCGGCGGCATGTCCACGAGGAGCGTGTCCAGCTCGCCCCAGTGGACGTCGGAGAGGAACTGCTCGAGCGCCTTGTGCAGCATCGGCCCGCGCCACATGATCGGCGCGTTCTCGTCGAGGAAGAACCCGATCGACATGAGCTTCAGGTCGCCGCGGACGGGCGGCACGATCATCTCGTCCACGGCGATCGGCTTCTGGTGGACGCCGAGCATGTGCGGGATCGAGTGGCCGTAGATGTCCCCGTCGAGCACTCCCACCTGCTCGCCGAGAGCCGAGAGCGCGTACGCGAGGTTGGCCGTCAGCGTCGACTTGCCGACGCCGCCCTTCCCCGAGGCGATGGCCAGGACTCGCGTCGACGGCGAGAGGGAGATCGTGCGGTCGGCCGCGTGCCCTCCGCGCAGGCGCGAGACGAGCGCTCCCTTCTCCTCGGGCGTCATCACGTCGAACCCGAGCCGGACGCGGGTGACGCCGGGCACCGAGCCGACGTGACGCGAGACCTGCTCCTGAAACGAGTCGCGCAGCGGGCAGCCGGCCACGGTGAGCGCGATCGTCACCGACACGGAGCCGTCGTCCTCGACGAGGACGTCGCGAACCATGTCGAGCTCCGTCACGGGCCGACGCAGCTCGGGATCGATGACGTTCTCGAGCGCCTTCAGGATCGCGTCGCGGTCGGGTCGCATCGTGGCGAGCGTAGCTACTCGCGGGCGCGGAGCGCGTCCGCGAGCGCGACGACGAGCTCGGGCGTCGCTGCAGCGGCGACCCGCGAGCGCGTCCCGAGGTCGAGCGGGGCCGCGTCGAACGGCGGATCCTCGAAGAGGTCGATCGCGAGGCCGCACTCGCGCACGAGCAGCTGCGCCGCGGCAATGTCGACCGAGCGGGCGGGCTTGAGCGAGACCACGCCGTCGACGCGGCCCGCGGCGAGGTGGCAGAGCGAGAGCGCGAGCGAGCCCATCACCCGCAGCCGCTCGGCGATGCGGGTGACCGGCCCCACGAGCTCGGCGATCGCGGCCGTCGTCGTCCCCTCGAAGGAGAGGATGTCGATGGTGTCCTTCGGCCCGACCGCGCCGAGTGGCACCCCGTCGAGGAACGCGCCGGCTCCTCGCTCCGCCGTCCATTCCTCGCCCGACCCGAAGTCGTAGACGTAGCCGAAGACGACGTCTCCCATCGTCCCGCCCTCGGCGACGGCGAGCGAGAACGAGAAGAAGGGTATGCCGCGCTTCGCATTGACGGAGCCGTCGATCGGATCGACCACGACACGCAGCTCGCCTCCCCGTCCGAATCCCCGTTCCCCGAGCTCCTCGGACACGAGCACGAAGTCCCGGTCGAGCGCGGCGAGCCGCTCGACGACCGCGTCCTCCGCCGCCTGGTCGACCGCCGTCGTGTCGTCGCCCCCCTGACCCAGCCGCAGCACCGGCTCCCGCTCGGCGCGCGTCGGCAGCCGCTCGAGGACTCCGCGGATGTCCGCGACGCAGAGTCGGCAGGTCTCGAGCCAGGGGCTCATCGCTCGAGCGGGTGGAAGACGAGCCCGGAGAGCGGCTTGGGCGTGAAGTACGTGCTCTTCGCCGGCATCCGCTCGCCGCGGCGGGCCACGGCGAAGGCGTCGTCGACGAGCGGCGCGCGCACGACGAACGCGACGTCCGCGTCGCCGCGATCGACGGCCGCGGCCGCCTCCCTCGCATCCGAGGTGTAGCCGACGCCGTGGAGCCCGTAGCCGTCGACCAGCGCCGCGTCCAGGTCGCCCTCCGGCCCGCGGACGAGCTCGACCCGGCCCGGGCGATAGACCACCGCCGCGGAGCGGTCGCGCGGCTCGCGCTCGAGCGCAGCCAGCCCCTCGTCGAGATCCGCGACCCGTTCCCCCCGCGGGAGCTCCGAGAGATCGGGCCGCCCGACGAAGACGCGGTGCGTCGGGAACACCTGGAGGCCCGGGTCGTCGACGGAGACGACGAGCGCCATGATCCGCGACCATTCCCCGAGCTCCCGTCCGAGCTCGACGGCGCTCTCGTAGCGATGGTGGCCGTCAGCGACCAGAAGCTCTCCCACGTCGATCTCCTCGCTCCCTGCGCTGCGCCACAGCCGCGTCCCGTCGGCTTCGAGGTCGGGCGCACGCTCCGGGATCGCAGGCTCGAGCGTCCCGGCGGCGAGCAGCAGGAGCGGCTCCGGCTGCACGCGGGTCGCGCGCAGGAGCTCGAGCCGCTCCGCGCGGATGCGAGCGTGCGTCCGCTCGTGCGGCAGGACGCCTCCGGTCGCATACGGCTCCGCCGCGACCGAGCCGATCACACCGTGCCGCTCGCGCCCGACACCGTCCGGCCCGACGTAGCGCTCCGCGGCCAGCCACAGCGCCTCGTCGTCGTCCCGCGCGAGGATCCCGCTCGCGAGCCAGTCGCGGTAGAGACGTGCAGCTGCCGCCGCCGACTCTGGGAGCGTGACGTGGACCACGTTGTAGGGGCTGCGCGTGTACAGGCGGGCGCGCTCCGCGTCGTCGACGGCGTCGTACGGAGGCGCGACGAGGTCCGCCAGGTCGCCGGCCGCGCCGGTGTAGCGGACGGCGCGGAACGGCGTGACCTCGGCCATCGCGGCGAGCGTACCAACGGCCTTGTCGTTACTAGACTCGCCGCGTGACGACGATCGCGGAGCTCGCGGAAGACAGGACGGTGGAGGGCGTCTTCGCGGTCACGAAGAAGGAGCGGCGGCGCACTCGAGCGGGCGCCCCGTACCTCGCACTCGAGCTCGCGGACGCGAGCGGACGCGTCGAGGCGCGGGTCTGGAACGACGTGGACCTCCTCGACCAGCGCTTCGGCGAAGGGGACGCCGTGCACGTCCTCGGCCGGGTAGAGCGCTTCGGCGGCAAGCTGCAGGTCCAGGTGCGAGCGGTCGAGGCCGCGGAGGACGCCGACCCCTCGTCCCTCACGCCGTCCCTGCGCCGGGACGCCGACGAGCTCGACGGGTTCTACGAGTTCCTCGCGTCCGAGATCGCCCACCCGGGCCTCGCCGGGCTCGTCGGCTCGTTCGTCGGCGACGCGGGAGTGAGGTCGGCGCTGCGCATGCTTCCCGCGGCCGGAGCGGACGGGCACCACGGCTACGCCGGCGGCCTGCTCGAGCACACGGTCGGAGTGGCCACGCTGTGCCGCGAGACGGCGCAGCTCCATCCGCGCCTGCGCCACGACCTCTTGCTCGCCGCGGCGCTCCTGCACGACCTCGGCCGGATCCGCGAGCTCGGGCCGGGGCCGTCCTTCCGGCAGACGGAGGAGGGCCGACTGCTCGGCCACGTCCACCTCGGCCTGCGCCTGGTCGAGGAGCGGGGCTGCGATCTCGATCCCGCGGTGCTCTCCGAGCTGCTGCACGCGATCGGCTGCCACCACGACCGGCCGGCGGCGAAGACCGCGGAAGCGGCGGTCCTCTACCACGCCAACCAGCTCGACGCGCAGGCCGCGACGCGCCCCGTCGGCGACTGATGCTCTGCGCAAGGCCGGAATCCGCCGGAGCGGATCCCGGCCGCGCGAACATCCCTGAAGGCGGCCGCCTTGCGGCCGCAGCGCGGCTCACACCCGACTGATGGCGCCCCTCCTCGCGCTCGCCGGCGCCGCCTGCTGGGGCGTCGGAGACTTCTGCGGCGGCATCGCGTCGCGTCGAACCGCCGTGCTCGTCGTCCTCGCGATCTCGCAGGGCGTCGGGCTCGCGGGGGTGCTCGCGTGGGCGCTCCTCTCCGGCGACGCGTTCCCCGGCGTCGTCCCGCTGCTGCCGGCGGTCGCCGGCGGCGCGGCGGGGGTCCTCGGCCTCGCGGCGCTCTACCGCGGGTTCGCCATCGGGGCGATGGGGATCGTCGCGCCGATCTCCGCGGCCTGGCCGATCGCACCGCTAGCCGTCGACGCGGCGCGCGGGATCGTCCCGAGCACGCTGCAGTGGCTGGGCATCGGGCTCGTGATCCTCGGGATCGTCTCGCTCTCGCGCGAGGGCGCGGCAACCGGACGCTTGCGACTCTCCGCGGGCGCCGGCCTCGCACTTCTCGCCGCCCTCGGCTTCGGAGGCTTCATCGTCGGGCTCGACGCCGGCGCGGACGAGAGCGCGAGCTGGGCCGTGGCCGCGGCCCGGGCGGCGTCCGTGACGATCGCCGTCGCCGTCGCGCTCCTGACGTCGACGTCGTTCCGACCGGGCTCACGGGGCGTCCTGCCGCTGATCGTGGCGTGCGGTCTCTTCGATACGGGCGCGAACGTCCTCGTGGCGATCGCGTCCAATCGGATACCCGTCGGGGTGGTCGCCGTGCTCGGCGCTCTCTATCCGATCCTGACCGTGGTGCTCGCCCGGATCGTCCTCGGCGAGCGTCTGAGCAGGCAGAAGCGGCTCGGAGGTGTCGTCGCGCTCACGGGCGCGGCGCTCGTCGCCGCCGGGTGAGACAGCGCCCCGGCGTCGTCACACGTTGAAGCGGATGTTCAAGACGTCGCCGTCCTCGACGACGTAGGCCTTACCCTCGAGGCGCTGGCGGCCGCGGCGGGCCGCCTCGGCGTGCGAGCCGCACTCGAGCAGGTCGTCCCAGCGGATGACCTCGCAGCGGATGAAGCCGCGGGCGATGTCGGAGTGGATCGACTCCGCCGCGTCGAGCGCCGTCTGACCGTGGCGCAGCGTCCAGGCGCGGGCTTCCGTGTCGCCCACGGTGAAGAAGGCGATCAGGCCGAGCGCTTCCTTCAGCCGCAGGACGACGTCGTCGAGAGCCGACGGCCCCGAGCGGAACTCCGCGGCCTCGTCGGGCGCGAGCTCGGCCAGCTCCATCTCGAGCGCGCAGTCGATGCCGCTCGGGCCGTTCTCGAGCGGCACGAGCGGGAGCGTCGTCAGCGGCTCGAGCTCGTGCGGGAGCTCGCCGCTCCAGGCCGACAGCGGCCGGCCCTCGTCGAGGTGGGCCAGCAGGCGCTCCGTGAGCTCGGCCTCCTGGCGCTTCGCACGCTCGCCCGACTTCGCCTCCTTGCGCACGCGCTCGAGCCGCCGCTCGAGGTGGTCGCGGTCGGCGACGACGAGCTCTAGCCCGAGCGTCTCCAGGTCCGCCGCGGGATCGGACCCCTCGGAGAACCCGTCGAGCACGGCGAGGAGCGCATCCGCCTGCCGCAGCTCGCCGGGGATCTCCGCCCGGCCCGGGACGTCCACCACGCGGATCGCCGCAGGCGTCACCTTGCGCGAGCCGATCACCTCCGCGAGCCGGTCGAGCCGGTCGTCCGCGATCACGGCCATGCCGAGGTTCGGCTTCTGCGTCACGTCGGCGTACGCCGTCACCTGGGCGCCCGCCTGCGTCAGCGCGTTGAAGAGCGTCGTCTTGCCGGAGTTGGGCAGGCCGACGATGCCGACCCGGAGCGCCACGACTAGTCGGCGAAGCCGACCCGCGATTCGCGGGCGTACCGCTTCACGTAGACCACGCGGTCGAGGGCGAGCGTGATCGTCCCCTCCTGGGACTCGAGCGTGTGCGTCCCGGGGCTGCCGGCGCCCAGCTTCAGGTCGAGGCCGTCGGCGCTCTCGGAGGTCACGAGCCAGCTCAAGATCTGCCCTCCCTCGAAGCCGATCTCGATCCGAACGAACTCGTCAGCCACCCGCAACCACCTCCGTGAGGACGCCGTGGATGGAATCGGGATGGAGGAACGCCACCTCGAGCCCGAAGAGACCCCTGCGCGGCTCCCGGTCGATGAGCTGCGCCCCCTCGGATTCGAGGTGCTCCAGCGCGGAGCGCAGGTCGGCGGCCTCGAGCGCGACGTGGTGCATCCCCGGGCCCCGGCGCGCAAGGAATCGGCCGACCGGCGTGTCGTCACCGGTCGGCGTCACGAGCTCGATGCGGCCCTCGCCGACGAGCAGCGACGCTGCCTCGACACCCTGCTCCACGAGCGGCTCCCGGTACTCGAGTCGGGCCGCGAAGAGGCGCGCGTACGTGTCGATCGCGTCGTCGAGGTCGACGACCGCGAACCCGACGTGGTGGATCCCGCGCACGCGGGCGATGCTATCCGCGCAGGTAGATGATCGATGCCAGGAGATCGCCATCTCCGGGGCGCGAGCTGGCCGCTCGGGGCGCGACGGGAGAGCGGTGGCGATGCTCGACGCACGGTCGGGGCATCGATCGCTAGTCGCGCATCGGCAGGGCCCGTACCGTCCCGATCGTCTCCGACGAGCGCGATTCGGGCACGACCTCGGCGAGCAGGGCCTCGAGCTCGGAACGGTCGAGCGTCTCCTTCTCCAGGAGCGCCTGCGCGACGCGGTCGAGGACGGCGCGGTGCTTGAGCAGGAGCCGCTTCGCCTCGTCGTACGCGTGATCGGTGAGAAGCGCCTGCTCGGAGTCGCGGAGCCGCTTCGTCTCCTCGGACAGCGCGTAGTTGTCGGCACGCATGGTGCGCGACGGCGCGACCTCGGACATCCCGTACTCGAACACCATCGAGCGCGCGATCTCGGTGACCCGCTCGAGGTCGTTGGCGGCGCCGTTCGTGATCCGGCCGAAGACGATCTCCTCGGCCGCGCGTCCTGCGAGGTACACCATCATCAGGTCGAGGAACTCCTCGCGCGTGTGCAGGTAGCGATCCTCCCCGGGCGTGTTGAACGTGTAGCCCAGCGCCTCGCCGCGCGAGACGATCGTCGCCTTCTGCGCCGGGAAGAGGTCGCCGACGAGGTGGGACATGACGGCATGTCCGCCCTCGTGGTAGGCGAGGATGCGCTTCTCGCGATCGGAGACGACGCGCCGCCGCTGCAACCCGGCGACGATGCGCTCCATCGAGCTCTCGAAGTCCGACTGCTGGATGGCCTGAGCGCCGCTTCGGCCGGCGAGGATCGCGGCCTCGTTGCAGAGGTTCGCGAGGTCGGCGCCCGTGAGTCCCGCCGTCTGCCTCGCGATCGCGCCGAGATCGACCTCGGTGGCGAGCGGCTTGCCGCGCGTGTGGACGCCGAGGATGGCCTCGCGTCCTGCGACGTCGGGCGCGGACACGTGCACCTGGCGGTCGAAGCGGCCCGGGCGGAGGAGGGCCGAGTCGAGATCCTGGAGACGGTTCGACGCCGCCATGACGACCACCTCGTCGCGGGCGTCGAAGCCGTCGAGCTCGACGAGGAGCTGGTTCAGCGTCTGGTCGTGCTCGCGGTGGAAGCCGCCGCCGCCGCGAGCCGTGCCGACGGCGTCGAGCTCGTCGATGAAGACGATCGAAGGCGCGTGCTTGCGCGCCTCCTCGAACAGCTTCCGGATCCGCGCGGCCCCGAGCCCGGCGAACAGCTCGACGAACGAGGAGGCGCTCTGCGAGTAGAAGTTGGCGCCCGAGGCGCTCGCGACCGCCTTGGCGAGGAGCGTCTTGCCGGTCCCGGGCGGTCCGTGGAGGAGGATCCCGCGCGGCACCCTCGCTCCGAGTCGCTCGAAGCGCTTGCGGTCGCGGAGGAACTCGACGACCTCGGCCAGCTCCTCCTTGGCCTCGTCCAGCCCCGCCACGTCCGACCAGGACACCTCGACCTGCGACCCGCGCACGACGGGCGCTGGCTTCGCGCGCGGCATGAGGCGCAGCGTGTAGAGAAGGAGGACGATGACGATCCCGAAGAACACGATCGGGAGCCACGTGAGCAGGGTGTTCTCGAGGTCCACCTGAAGGGCTATCGGCACCGCTCCGGGCGCGCTCAAGCAGTAGCGCCGGAGCCGCGACTAGGCTGCAGCCCCATGACGATCGAGGTCGCCGCCGGCCGCACGACGTCCGGCGCCCGGATCGCCTTCGACGCGGGTGCAGAGGTTCGCGCGGCGCTCGACCGCGCCGGGCGGACCGAGGACGTCAGGGTCTCGCCCGACGGCCGTCGGCTCGCGCTCGCCTGCTACTCGGAGAACGCGATCGGGCTGGCCGACGTCGAGGTCGAGCGCACGGGCTCGGAGGTCGCGGTCGCCGTCAGCGCGTTCGAGCTCCTGCGTGGGCCAGGGATTCGCGAGCCGCACGGCGTCGATTTCGTCACGGACGATGTCGTGATCGTGGCCAATCGGGGCGGCCGAGTCGCGTTCTACTCCCTGCCCGAGCGAGGCGCCACCGGTGAGCTCGTGCCCTGGGGGGACGCGTCCGGCGCTCCCGACCAGGAGGAAGGACCCGGCTCCGTGCTCGTGCGTCTCGAAGCCACCGGTGAGCACTCGATCCTCGCCTGCAACAACTGGGTCGACACGGTGACCCGTCACGTGCTCGGCGCCGACGGAGTGCTGGCCGCGGGCGAGATCGTGGCTCAGCGACGGCTCGAGCTGCCGGACGGGGTTGCGCTGAGCGACGACGGCAGGTGGCTCGCCGTCAGCAGTCACGACTCGAGCAGCGTCCTCGTCTTCGCCCACTCCACCGCAGGGGCGTCCGCGGAGCCCGTCTGCGTCCTGCGCGGGGCTCGTTGTCCTCACGGACTGCGGTTCGCCTTCGAGGATCGGCGCCTCCTCGTCGCGGACGCCGCCGCCCCGTACGTGCACGTGTTCGAGCCCACCCCGGATGGCTGGGCGGACGCCGCCTACCCGACCTCGTCCATCCGCGTGCTCGACGACGACGCGTTCGAGCGACACCGGCGCAACCGCTACGAAGGCGGCCCGAAGGGACTCGACGTCCTCGCGGAGGACGTTCTCGTCCTCACCTGCGAGGGCACGACGCTCGCGTTCCTCGACCTCGCCCTCGCTGCGGACGACGGCGCGCGCGACCTCCGCCTCCGGTACGAGCTGCACGTCCTCGACGAGCGCGAGGACCTCGAGCAGGCTGCGAGCGACCTCCGCCGCGAGCTGGACGCGATGCGGCAGGCCAGAGCGTGGAGGCTCGTCCAGCCGCTGCGCGAGACCTACGCCAGGCTCCGGCGACTCGTCCGCCGCTGAAGCGCTCTACGCCTCGCGCTCGAGCGCGAGGCAGGCGTCGCGGGCGGCGTTCGCCACCTCGAGCTGCTCGCTCGTGGGCTCCGCCGTCGAGAGGTGACGCTGAAGCTCCATCCCCGGCCGTGCGAGGACGCGGGCCACCGGATGCGAGGGATTGCGCGCGACCCACGAGAAGATCTCGACGGAGCCGCCGATCGCGCCTGCGGTCCCCGCGATGCGCGCGATTCCACGGGCGCCGGGGGGCGCCTTCGCGGCGACGACGTTGGCCGCGAGGGACGTCGCGACCATCGGGGCGATCAGCTGCGAGCCGCACCGAGGGTGCTCCTTGGGAGCCGGCGTGCCGCCGTTCTCGTAGGTGCCGATCGCGATGTGCTCGGCCCCGTGGTACGCGGCTAGGTCCGGACCTCGCAGGGCGAGCGCAGCCGGCAGGAACGCGACGCCCGCCGCCGCAAGCTCGCGTGCACCCGGAGAGAGCCGCGAGCGACGCAGCGCGCGCGCCGCGACCGCCGTGCCGAGAATCGCGCCGAGGACGCTCGGCCGCTCGAACGGGAAACGCGCCTGCGGCAACGCACGTCGCACCGTCGGCAGGAGCGCGAAGGCCTCGGCGAGCGCGAGCGGCCCCCGCAGCACCGGCATGCGCTGCCGGGCGGTGGGCGCGAAGCTCGGCTTCCGCGCGGACTTCACGTGCAGGACCCCGGCGTCGTCGCGCACCGCGCAGGCCCAGGCGGTGGGGCCGTGCACGAGGACGCCGTTCTGCAGCGCCATGCCGCCGAGCCGGATCGGTGCCTCGCTCACGTTCAGACCTTAGCTGCGAGCCCGCGCAGCGCCGACTGCAGCCGGTCGGCTGCCGGGCCCCTCGCAAGCGGGCGCCCGTCGATCTCGACCAGCGGCATCACCTCGCGTATCGAGGACGACGTGAACGCCTCCTCGGCGGAGAGGAGCTGCTGGAGCGGGTACGAGCCCTCCTCGACGCCGTATCCGAGCCCGGGCGCGAGCTCCAGCAACGTCGCCCGCGTCACCCCCGCGAGGATCCCGAGGTCGAGCGACGGCGTGTAGAGCGTCTCGCCCGAGCGCCACCAGACGTTCGTCACGGTGCCCTCGAGGACGACTCCGTCGGCGTCGACGAAGAGCGCCTCGTCCACACCACGGCGACGAGCCTCGGCCTCGGCGGCCATGTTCACCGCGTAGCTCGTCGACTTGACGCCGGGGAGGAGCCACGGCGCGGAGGCCCGCACGCCGAGCAGCGAGACCGCCGACGCACCGCGCTCTCGCGTCCCGTCGATCCAGTCCGGCACGGAGCTCAGGAGCGCGAACGCGCTGGGGATCCCACCGGCCGGGCCCGCGGTCCAGACCAGACGGAGGGACGCGTCTCCGCCTTCTGCTCTCGGCAGCACCAGGCCGACGAGGACCTGCAGGCGGCGTCGCTCGACCACCGGCAGGCCGATGCTCACCGCCGAGGCCGTGAGCCGGTCGAGATGGGCCTCGAGCTGGAACGGGCGCCCTCCGTACACGCGCAACGTCTCGAACGCAGCCCGTCCGCGCAAGAGCCCCTCGTCGTCGGCGCGAACGACGGGATCGGTCGGCTCGACGAGACCTCTGCCCGTCACCGCGAGCGCGAGCACCGTCACCGCAGCGACGCCTCCGGAGCCGGCGAGCCGATCGCCGTGAGCAGCGGGCGGGCCTTGGTCCAGGACTCCTCGACCTCGTGAGCCGGGTCCGAGTCCCAGACGATGCCGCCCCCGACCCAGAGGTGGATCTCCTCCTCGGCGATCGCGAACGTGCGGATGGTCAGCGCGAGGTCGAAGTCGCCGTTGCCGTGGATCACGCCGAGCACGCCCATGGACGCCCCCCGCCCGACGGGCTCGAGCGACGCGATAAGGTCGACCGCCGCGATCTTGGGTGCGCCCGTCACCGACCCCCCGGGGAACGTCGCGGCGAGGATCTCCGCGATGCCCGCCCCTTCCCGGAGCGTGCCCTCGACCGTCGAGACCATGTGCTCGACGCCCGCGAGCTCGCGGGTCGCCATGAGCTCGGGCCAGCGCACCGTCCCCGCGACGCACACGCGCGAGAGGTCGTTGCGCTCGAGGTCGACGATCATGACGTGCTCGGCCGCGTCCTTCTCGGACGAACGCAGCTCCGCGGCCGCGCCGCGCGGCCTCGTCCCCTTGATCGGCATCGTCCAGATCCGCTCACCGCGACGGGAGAGGAAGAGCTCGGGCGAGGCCGAGACGACGGCCCAGTCCGCGGCGAGGAACGGCGCGGGGTGGAGAGGGTCGTAACGGAGCCAGGCGCCGTGCGAGACCGCGCACGTCTCCGGCGAACGGCGCCCGTAGGTGCTGCACCAGGTTGACCTGGTAGACGTCGCCGCGCGCGATCGCGCTTCGCACCTCCTCGATGGCGAGCTCGTGCTCGGCGGCCGTCCAGGTCTGCTCCCACGCCCCGAGCTCGTAGCCGCCGGCCGGGGACGGCTGCTCAGCTGCGCCGATCCTGCAGGCGGCGAGCGGAAGCGCGGCGCACGGCTCGGGCGGGGACGGTGTCCGGGTGCGCCGGATCGTCTGCGACAGCCCGTAGCCGAGGTAGAGCTCCGCGACGAGCTCGTCCCCCCCGGGCGCGAAGAATCCGCGCTCCGCGCAGCCACTCCTCGACGCGGGCGTAGGCGTCCTCGGGCTCGCGGAGCTCGAGGAGGTCGTCAGGCACTCGCCGGCTCCAGCGCGCCCACGAGCTCGCGGTAGGACGCAGCCGGGTCGTCGCTCCAGAAGACGGCGCTCCCCGCGACGAGAAGATCCGCGCCGGCGTCGCGAGCCCGGCCGATCGTGTCGTGGTTGATGCCCCCGTCCACCTGCACCCGCACGTGCTCCGGGAGCAGCGAGCGGAGGCTCGCGATCCGCTCGACGGCCTCGGGCATGAACGCCTGGCCCGAGTAGCCCGGGTGGATCGACATGCAGAGGGCCAGGTCCGCACCCTCGGCGGCCGAGGCGGCGACCTCGACGGGCGTCTCGGGGTTGAACGCGATCCCCACGCCGAGGCCGAGGTCGCGCGCGCGCGCGATCGCCGCCGTGGGCTCGGGGCACACCTCGACGTGGAAGGTCACGCTGTCGCCGCCCGCCTGCGCGATCGCGTCGAAGTGCTTCTCGGGCTCCGCAACCATGAGATGGCAGTCGAGCCGCCCGCCCCGCCCGCGGACGAACGGGGAGATCGATGCGAGCACCACGGGTCCGACGGTGATCTCCGGGATGAAGTGGCCGTCCCCCACGTCGAAGTGGAACACGCAGGCGCCCGCCGCCTGCAGCGCCTCGAGCTGCTCGCCGAGACGCGAGAAGTCGGATGCGTAGATCGAGGGCTCGATCTCGACGTCGTCGGCCCACTCGGCCCAGCCCGTACGGCTCACGAGTACTGCGCCTGCGGCTCTCGCCACCCACCGTGACCCTCCGCGATCGCATCCGCTGCGGGCGGGCCCCAGGTGCCACGGTCGTAGGGTTCGATCGGAGTGGGCGCGTCGAGAATGGGCTGCACGATTCGCCAGGTCTCCTCGATGACCTCCCACCGTGGGAAGCGCGTGCTGTCTCCATGGAGCGCGTCGGTGAGGAGCCGTTCGTAGGGACCCGGCGCAGCGCCGAGCTCGCGGGCGAAGTCGAGATCCAGCGAGACGGGCTGCGAGACCTCCTTGCCGGGCGTCTTGGCACGGAGGAAGATCGATACGCCGGGTTGACGCCCGATGCGGAGGACGATGTCGTCGGTGCCGGGACAGTCGAGCAGGCGCGGCCCCCAGTGGAGCTGGGGCACGCGCTGGAGGCGGACGACGACCTCCGTGGCCGTGCGTGCCAACGCTTTCCCCGCTCGCACGAGGATCGGAACGCCGGCCCACCGCCAGTTCTCGATCTCGAGGCGCAGGGCGACGAACGTCTCGGTGTCCGAGTCCGGCCGCACTCCCTCGATCTCCCGGTAGCCGCGGTACTGACCGCGGACGACGAGCGAGGGATCCGCTGCCGGCATCGCTCGGAAGACGTCGGCGCGTCGCCGCGGGATCGCATCCTCGTCGCCGGAGGGCGGCTCCATCGCGACGAGCGCGAGGACTTGCAGCAGGTGGTTCTGCACGACGTCCCGCACCGCGCCGACCGGGTCGTAGAAGCTGCCTCGGTCCTCGACGCCGAACTCCTCGGCCATCGTGATCTGGATCGACTCGACGTGCTCGCGGTTCCAGAGCGGCTCGAACAGCGCGTTCGCGAAGCGGAGGTACATGATGTCCTGGACCGGCTCCTTGCCCAGGTAGTGGTCGATCCGGAAGAGGCGCTCCTCCGGGAAGATCGCAGTGAGGCGCTGGTTCAGCTCGCGCGCGGACGCGAGGTCGGTGCCGAAGGGCTTCTCGACGACGAGCCGCGCACGATCGTTGACGAGGCCCTCGGCCGCGAGCTCCTCGGCGACCTCCCTGAACATCGAGGGCGGCGTTGCGAGGTAGAAGATCGGCGTGTCGGCGTCGCTCAGCGCCACCCGCAGCCTGTCGTACACCGGGCCTTCCTCCGCGTCGCCCCCGATGTAGGTCAGGTGGGACAGGAACTCGTGCAGGACCTTCTCGTCGAGCGTGTCCTTCTTCGCCGCGGTTATCGCCTCGGTCGCGTGGCCGACGATCTCCTCTCTGGAGAGGGCTCTGCGGCCGACGCCGATGACCGGTATCTCGAGAATGCCCTGCTCGGTGAGGTCGTAGAGAGCGGGCAGCGTGCTCCTGTGGGCGAGGTCGCCGGTGATGCCGAAGACGACGAGGGCGTCGGCGGTCTCGCTCACGGCGCCAGCAGGGAAAGCGCTGCGGAGCGCAGCATCGTCGTCCCGAGCTCGAGGTCGCCGACCGCGATCCGCTCGTCGGCGGAGTGGACGAGCGTCGTCGCGAGCTCGCTGTCCATCTCCCTGAGCGGGAAGAAGCCGTAGGCGGTGGTGCCGAACGCCTCGCGCAGGAAGTGGCTGTCCGTGAAGCCGGGGCACGCGAACGGCACGAGCCGCGCACCCGGCTCGATCGTCGTCGTGAAGTCGGCCAGCGCGTCCCAGAGCCCGGTGTCGAGCTCCGACCTCGTCCCGCCGACCGACTCGAGGAACTCGAGCTCGTACTCGCCGTCGCCGAGCGCCGCGCGGACGATCGCCTCGGCGTCGGCGGGGGTCTGTCCGGGGAGGAGCCGGCAGTCGACCGTCACCTCGCACACCCCCGGGATGACGTTCCGCTTGTGCGACGCGTCGATCATCGTCGGGGAGAGCGTGAGCGCCAGCAGGGGCTGGACGAGCGCGGGAAGCAGCGGGTGCACGGCTCGCGCTCGCTCGAGCGCCTCCTCGGCCGGCGGCACGTCGCCGAGGATGGCCTCGAGCAGGGCGCGCGCCTCGGGGATGAGCGTCGGCCGGGGCTCGTAGTCGGCTAGCACCTGGATGTAGCGTGCCGCCTTCACGAGCGCGTTGTCGGCGATGCCCGGCAGCGAGCCGTGGCCGCTCCGGCCTCGCACCCGCAGCAAGAAGGGCGCCGACATCTTCTCGGCCGTGGCGCAGCCGTAGAACGGCGTCTCTCCGAGCACGAGGCGGTCGCCTCCGCCCTCGTTGATCGCGAAGTCGCAGCGCGCCGCGTCCGGGTGCGCCTCCACGAGCCAGCGCAGGCCCCAGCCCTCGCCGACCTCCTCGTCGGCCACGGACAGGAACACGAGCTCGCCCGCAGGCGAGAACCCCTCGCGCGCGAGCGACGCGAGGGCGACGGCCGACGCGGCCACCTGTCCCTTCATGTCGAGCGCGCCGCGCCCCCAGATCTCGTCGTCGACGAGCTCGCCGGACCACGGATCTCGCTGCCACTCCGCCGGGTCGGCGAGCACCGTGTCCGTGTGCGAGAGCAGGGCGAGCGACGGCCCGTCCCCGCCGCGGAGGCGCGCGACGACGTTGGGACGCTCCGGCTCCCGCGCGTACAGCTCGACCTCGATCCCGTTTCGTGCGAAGTAGTCGCGCAGCACCTCGGCGGCGCGAATCTCGTTCCCCGGCGGGTTGACGGTCTCCGCGCGGATGAGCGCCTGCAGCAGCGCCGTGACCTCCTCGCGGAGGGTCACTCCGTCGACGCCTTCGACAGCGCCGTCAGCTCGTTGCGGACCTCCCACAGCTCGGGATAGGACGTCTTCGTCACGAGCCGGCCGAGCAGCTCCACCGGCGTCCCCTGCGTCCCCACGACCTTGTCGCCGATGACGCGCGCGACGACCTGGTAGTGGCGCATGCGCCACAGCTGCGCCTGCTCGTCGAGCTCCATGAGCGTCTCCGCGAGCTGGTACAGCTGCTCGTGCTCCCGGCCGTGGACGTACAGCTCCGCGAGCGTGAGGCCCGCCTCGCGGCGGGCGGTGTGGAAGGCCTGGCCGAGCCGCGGGAAGATCCGGCGCAGCTCGGTCCACCCCGGCGAGTCGAAGCCGGAGCCGTGGCCGAGCACCTGCCTGATCTCCTGGTACTCCCACGGCGACATGTGCTCGAGCATCTCGAGCTGCGGGATCAGGAAGCGGATGCAGAGGATCGAGCGTCGGAGAAGACGAAGGGCGCCCCGCAGGTCGCCCCCCTCGATCAGCCGGACCGCCTCGTCGGCGTCGTTCCACGCGAGCTTCAGCCACAGCTCCGAGGTCTGGTGCGTCACCTGGAACAGCAGCTCGTCCCGGTGCACCCACTCGTCGGGCGTCTTCTGAAGGGCGAGCAGCTCCTCGGTCGAGAGGTAGCGCTCGTAGTCGGAGCCGGCGTCTCCCGGCAGGATCGGCTGGGAGTAGTCCTCGGCCTCCGAGCCGGGGTCAGACCCCTCACGGAAGTGTGACGCCCTGGCCTCGGCCATGGCCTGAGCATACTTCGCGCGTGTCCGACCTCTTCAGCGAGGCGGCCCGCGAGCGCCAGGCCGAGAACGCCCCGCTCGCGGTGCGCCTGCGGCCGACCTCGCTGGACGAGCTCGTCGGCCAGCAGCACGTGCTCGGCCCGGGCTCGGCCCTGCGCCTCGCGATCGAGGAGGACCGCCCGCCCTCGATGATCCTCTTCGGACCGCCCGGCACGGGGAAGACGACGATCGCCCGCATCGTCGCGGAGCGGACGGGAGCGCAGTTCGAGGAGCTGTCGGCGGTCTCCGCACGGGTCGACGACGTGCGCGGCGTGATCGCGCGCGCGCGGGACCGGCTCGGCGGGAACGGCGCCCGGACCATCCTGTTCATCGACGAGATCCACCGCTTCAACAAGGGCCAGCAGGACTCGGTGCTGCACGCGGTGGAGGACGGGCTCGTGACGCTCATCGGCGCCACCACCGAGAACCCCTACTTCGAGGTGAACTCGGCCCTGCTCTCGCGCTGCACGGTGATCGAGCTGACCGCGCTCGCCGAGGACGAGCTCGTCGTCGTCCTCGAGCGGGGCGCACGGGAGCTCGGCGCCGAGGCGGCGGCCGAGGTGCTCGCGCTCGTGGCGCAACGCGCCGGAGGCGACGCTCGTGCGGCGCTCCAGATCCTCGAGCTCGCCGCCGCGACGGCGGCTGCCGAGGACGTGGCGCTCTCCGAGGAGCACGTCCTCGACGCCTCGCGGAAGCGGCCGCTCCTCTACGATCGGAAGGGCGACCAGCACTACGACTTCGCCTCGGCCTTCATCAAGTCCATGCGCGGCGGCGACGCCGACGCGTCCGTCTACTACCTCGCGGCGATGCTCGAGGCGGGCGAGGATCCGCGCTTCATCGCCCGCCGCATGGTGATCCTCGCCTCCGAGGACGTCGGCAACGCCGATCCGAACGCGCTCGTCGTGGCGGTCGCGGCGGCCCAGGCCCTCGAGCACGTCGGCCTTCCCGAGGCGCAGCTGAACCTCTCGCAGGCGGCCATCTACCTCGCCCGCGCCCCGAAGTCGAACGCCGCGGCTACCGCCATCTGGGAGGCACGGCGCGACGTCCGCGAGCACGGCAACGCGCGTCCCCCGGCCATGCTCCGCTCGACCGGCCACGAGGGCGCGGCGAAGGCGAGAGGACACGGCGAGGGCTACCTCTACCCGCACGACGAGCCTGCCGGCTTCGACGTCTCGTACCTCCCGGAGGAGCTGCGCGGGCGCCGGTACTATCGGCCGTCCGGATCGGGAGAGGAGCGCTCAGATGGCGGTGAGGACAGGTGAGGTCGCGCCCGAGTTCGACCTTGCGGTGACGGACGACGAGCGCGTCAAGCTCTCCGACTTCCGCGGGCGCTCGAACGTCCTCCTCGTCTTCCACCCGTTCGCGTTCACGCCCGTCTGCGAGGACGAGGCGCGCGATCTGCAGGAGAACCTGGAGTCGTTCCGCCAGGCGGGCACCGAGATCGTCCTCGTGTCGTGCGATCCGTCCCCGGCCCGGCAGGCCTGGAAGCGCGAGCTCGGCGCCGAGTACGCGTTTGCGTCCGACTTCTGGCCGCACGGCGCCGCGGCCAGGGCCTACGGCGTCTTCAACGAGGCGAACGGGGCGCCGCACCGGGGCACGTTCCTGATCGACAGCGGCGGCACCGTCATCTGGTCGCTCGTGAAGGAGCGCGACGAGCGGAGGACCGAGCTGGTTCCCGACTCGCTGCAGGCACTCGAAGAGAAGAAGTGACCCTCGCGCTCCACGAGTGGGGCGAGCCGGGCTCGCCGCGCGTCGTGTGCCTGCACGGGGTCCGGAACCACGGCGGCCACTTCGCGGGGCTCGCGTCCGCGCTGCCGGCGCATCGCGTCCTCGCGCCGGACCTCCTCGGCCACGGCCACTCGCCCTGGGAGCCGCCGTGGGACATCGGCGCGCACCTCTCCGCGATCGTCGAGACGGTCGGTGCTCGCGAGGCCGTCCTCGTGGGCCACTCGTTCGGCGGACGCCTCGCGTTCGAGCTCGCGGCCCGCGCGCCGAAGCTCGTCCCGAAGCTCGTCCTCCTCGACCCGGCGCTCCTACTCCCCGGACACGTCGCTCTCGCGGCGGCCGAGAACGCGCGCGAGGAGAAGGCGTACGTCTCGTTCGACGAGCTGATCGAGCGACGGTACGACGAGAGCCAGCTCCACTTCGCACGGCGCGAGCTCGTCGTCGAGGACCTCGCCGCGCACGTGGACGCAGGAGACGACGGGCGCATCCGCTACCGCTACTGCCAGTCCGCCGTGGTGGCGGCGTACGGCGAGATGGCGTCGCCGCCGCCGAGCTTCGAGCACGCCCGCGTCCCGACACTGCTCGTGGTCGGCGAGAAGTCGTACCTCCCATACGACCACCTGCTCGATGCACATCGCGCCGCGCTCGGCGACCTGCTCGAGGTCGTCGTCGTCCCGGGAGGGCACACGGTGCTGTGGGACGCGCCCGAGGAGACGAGCGCCGCGATCGCAGCCTTCGTCGCGACCTAGGAGGGTTTGGCGGAACGGCCTCGTCGCAGAAGTGCCGCCGGTCGGCGCGAGGCGAGGACGCAGGGAGCCCCGATACTCGAACGTATCGGGGCGACCGAGGACGCACTCGCGTCGATCCGGCGCTCCTTCGGCGGCACAGAGCCTGTTTCGCCAGGCCCTCCTAAGCGCAGAGCTCGACGGCGGCCGCGAGGTAGATCTCGACGCAGCGCTCGAGCGATTCCACGTCGACCCACTCGACCTCCGCGTGGGCGCCCTCGCCCCGCGGGCCGAAGAGGACGGTCGGGATGCCCGCGTCCGCGAGCAGCGCCGAGTCGGCCCAGTACGAGACGCCGACGAGCTCCGGCTCGGAGCCGAGGACAGAGGACGCCGCAGCGCGCACGAGCCGGACGAGCTCGCTCGACTCTTCGGCCTCGAACGGCTCGCGCGACGCGAGGACGCGCACCTCGCCGGAGAAGTCCGCGTCGGCGGCCGACGCCTGCTCGAGGATCTCGCGCAGCTCGCTCTCCGCCAGCTCGACGGTCTCGCCCGGGATCGTCCGGCGCTCCGCCTGGAGCACACAGCGCGCCGGGTAGCTCGAGAACTCCTGGCCGCCCTCGACGAGCGATGCGTGGACGCTCCCGCTACCCACGTACGGGTGCATCGGATGAGCGCGGAGCCGTCGGTCGAGCTCCTCGATACCGACGAGAACACGGCCCATCTTCGCGATCGCGTCGATCCCGAGGTGCGGCCGCGAGCCGTGCGCCGCACGGCCGATCGTCTCGACCTCGACGTGGACGAAGCCACGGTGCGCGATTGCGACCTGCAGCTCCGTCGGCTCGGTCACGATGGCAGCGTCCGTGCGCAGGCTTGACGCCACCGCCTCCGTGCCGACGCTCGCGAACTCCTCGTCGGAGACGGCCGTGAGGACGACGTCGCCGCGCAGCCCCCGCCGTCCGGCCGCGGCGGTGGCGAGCATGCACGCGGCCAGGCTGCCCTTCATGTCGTAGGCGCCGCGGCCGTGCAGGCGCCCGTCCTCGAGCCGCGGCTCGAACGGGGCCGTCATCCCGGCAACGCCGACCGTGTCCATGTGCGCGTTCAGCAGCAGCGAGCGCCCGCCGCCGCTTCCCCGCGCGACCGCGACGACGTTGGGGCGTCCGGGCGCGGGCTCGGAGAGCGTCGTCTCGAGCCCGGCTCGCTCACACCAGTCCGCGACGAAGCGGGCGATCTCCACCTCGCCGGACCCACCGGGGACGACTTCCGGGTTGACGGATTCGATCGCGACGAGGCTCGCCGTGAGGTCGGCGACGTCGCTCACCTGTAGCTACGCGGCGACGTACTCGTCGGCGACCGCGAGCGCCTCGTCGAGGATCGCGATGCCCTCGTCGACCTCGTCGCGCGTGATCGTCAGCGGCGGCACGACCATGATCACGTTCCAGTGGGTCATGAGGTAGAGGCCCCGCTCGAGCGCCGCTTTCGCGAGCCGGGCCACAGGGGCCGCCGCCTCGCCGGAGGCGTTGAACGGGACGAGCAGCTCGCGCGTCTCGCGGCTCTTGACGAGCTCGACGCCCCAGAAGCAGCCGAGGCCGCGGACCTCCCCGATCGACGGGTGATCGACGGCGAGGCCGCGAAGTTGCTCGCCGAGGTAGGCGCCGACGTCCGCGGCGTTCTCGACCACTCCCTCCTCCTGGAACGCCTCGATCGACGCGACTGCGGACGCGCACGCGAGCGGGTGGCCCGCGTACGTGAGACCGCCGGGGAAGAAGCGGCCGCGGACCCACTCCTTCAGGCGCTCGCGAATGATCATCGCGCCGAGCGGGACGTAGCCCGAGTTGATGCCCTTCGCGACGGTGATGATGTCCGGGACGACGTCCCAGTTCTCGCACGCGAACCAGCGACCCGTGCGGCCGAAGCCGGCCATGACCTCGTCGAGGATCAGCAGGATCCCGTGGCGGTCACACACGTCGCGAATCGCCCGCAGGTACCCGGGGGGCGGCGGGATGATCCCGTTCGTCCCCGTCACCGTCTCGAGGATCACGGCGGCGACCGTGTGCGCGCCCTCGTACTCGAGGATCTCCTCCAGGTGCGGCGCGCCGGTGCAGACGGGGCACGGGTCGGGATGGCCGGCGGGGCAGCGATACGTGTACGGGTCGAGCATTCGCACGACGCCGCCCATCCCCGGCTCGTTGGGCCAGCGCCGCGGATCGCCGGTGAGCATGATCGAGCCGTGCGTCGCGCCGTGGTACGAGCGGTAGCGGGCGACGATCTTGTGCCGTCCCGTGGCGAGCCGGGCGAGCTTGATCGCGTTCTCGTTCGCCTCGGCGCCGGAGTTGGTGAAGAAGGACATGCAGAGGTCGCCCGGCGTGACCTCCGCGAGCAGCCGGCCGAGCCGCGACCGCGACTCCGACGCCATTGGCGGGCCGATCGTGCAGAGCTTGTCGGCCTGCTCCTTGATCGCCGCCACGATCTTCGGGTGCTGATGCCCGATGTTCACGTTCACGAGCTGCGAGGCGAAGTCGAGGTAGCGCCTGCCCTCGTAGTCCCAGAAGTACCGCCCCTCCGCACCCGCCACGGCGATGGGCTGGATCGCGTCCTGCACCGACCACGAGTAGAGGACGTACTCCTTCGCGTCCTCGACGATCTGCGCGCCGAGGTTCGGGTTCGTCTCGACGACGGCCATCGCGCTCGATCCTAGCCGGGCCACCCCAGCCCGAGACGGCTGAGGACGTCAGGGAGGGCGCACTTGTAACCGTCGCCGAGGCGTAGCACGATCCCGGCAATGGCCACTCTCGGCGAGCCGCGCATCGCAACCGAGCTGCTCGAACGCGACGACGCACTCGACGTTCTCGAGGGCGCACTCGCGGCGGCCGCGGGGGGTCGGGGACGCCTCCAGTTCGTCGCGGGCGAGGCCGGCGTCGGCAAGACGGCGCTCGTCCGCGCCTTCTGCGGCTCACACGTCGAGACACCGGTGTTGTGGGGCGCGTGCGACGCGCTGTTCACGCCGCGGCCGCTCGGGCCGATCGTGGACGTCGCAGAGACCACGGGCGGAGAGCTGCAGGACGTCGTCCAGTCGACCGGAGTGCCGTACGAGGTCATGGGCGCCCTCGTTCGTCAGCTGGACACGCCGTCGATCCTCGTGCTGGAGGACCTGCACTGGGCGGACGAGGCGACCCTCGACGTTCTCCGCCTGCTCGGACGGCGCCTCGACGCGCTTCCGACGCTCGTGATCACGACCTTCCGCGACGACGAGCTCGATCCCGCGCACGCGCTGCGGGTCGTCCTGGGGGAAATGGCGACGGCGCGTACCGTGGACCGCCTCACGCTGCCGCCTCTCTCACCCGAGGCAGTCGCGCGTCTCGCCGAGCCCTACGGCGTCGACGACGCCGAGCTCTTCCGCACCACGGGCGGCAATCCCTTCTTCGTCACGGAGGCGCTCCTCGCACGAGGCGAGCACATTCCGGCGACCGTTCGCGATGCCGTGCTCGCGCGAGCAGCACGACTCGGCGAGCTGCCGCGCCGGCTGCTCGAGCTGATCGCGGTCGCGCACCCCCAGACCGAGCTGTGGCTCGTCGAGTCGGAGGCCTCGCTCGACGACCTCGACGCGTGCCTGTCGTCCGGGATGCTCGTAGCAGCTCCGGGTGCCGTCACCTTCCGTCACGAGCTCGCCCGGCTTGCGATCGAGGGGTCGATCGCTCCGGGTCGCGCCCTCGAGCTCCACCGCCGGGTGCTCGCCCGGCTCCAGGCGCCTCCACGCGGTTCGCCCGACTTCGCGCGACTCGCGCACCACGCGGACGCTGCCGGCGACGCGGCGGCGATCCTCGAGTTCGCACCCGCTGCGGCGGAGCGCGCGGCGTCTCTGGGCGCGCACCGCGAAGCCGCGGCGCAGTACGCGCGCACGCTTCGCTTCGCAACCGGCCTCGGCCTGGGCGAGCTCGGCGAGCTGCTCGAGAGATGGTCGCGCGAGTGCTACCTGACGGACCAGGGTGAGGATGCGATCGACGCCCAGCGACGAGCCGCGGCCTGCTATCGGGAGCTCGGCGACGTCGCTCGGGAAGGCCGCGCACTCGCCCTGCTCTCGAACATCCTCTGGTGCCCGGGTCGCGGTGTCGAAGCCCGGGCAGTCGGACACGATGCGGTCACTCTGCTCGAGCAGGTTCCGCCGGGCCGCGAGCTCGCATTCGCGTACATCAACCTCGCGTTCCTCTACCGGGTGAACGCGGACGTCGCAGGAGCGTCGGAGTGGGGTGCGCGAGCCCACCGGCTCTGCGAGCAGCTGGGGGATCGAGACTTGATCTGCACCGCCCTCGTGACGACGGCACAAACGGATCTCTCGGCCGACTTCGACCGCGGCCGAGCGGATCTCGAGCGAGCCGCGAACCTGGCCGAGGAGCTGGAAGACAAGGCGCTGCTCGTCGAGACGCTGCACGCGCTCGCGTTGGGAGCCCTCTACCGGCGGAGGTACGACCTCGCCGACTCGTACGGCGAGCGTGGGCTCGCTCTCTGCACCGAGAGCGGTAACGACCTCATGCACCTGTACTTCCTCGCAGCGCAAGCCCAGTCGGAGCTCGCGGGCGGCCGCTGGACGGAAGCCACCGAGACCGCCGAGGCAGTCTTGCGCGAGCACGCGGTCTCGACATTCCCCCGGACGATGGCGCTCGTGGTTCTCGCGCTCGTTCGTGGGCGGCGGGGAGATCCCGATGCAGTGCCTCTGCTCGACGAGGCACGGGCGCTGGCGGAGCGCACGGGAGAGCTGCCACGCATCGTTCCCGTTGCCTCCGCAGCGGCGGAGCTCGCCTGGCTTCGGGGCGATGCGCGGCGGGTGCGTCAGGTGACGGAAGCACCGCTCGACCTCGCCCGTCGTCGGCGATCCGGGCGCACGCTTGCCGAGCTGCAGGTCTGGCGGAAACGCGCCGGCTTCGACGTGGAGCTCGAGGGGATCGAGCAGGAGCCGTACTTCCTGGAGCTGGCGGGAGACGCGGAGGGCGCAGCCGACGCCTGGAAGGCTCTGGGTTGCCGGTACGAGGCGGCCCTCGCACTGGCCCAGTCCGACACCGAGGCTGGGCTCCGCACGTCACACGACGAGCTGACTCGCCTCGGCGCGCGCGCTGCCGCCAGCCTCGTCGCCAGACGCCTCCGCGAGCGCGGCGCTCGCGGCATCCCACGCGGACCACGTTCGGCCACGCAAGCGAACGCCGCGGGGCTGACGCCTCGAGAGACCGAGGTGCTCGACCTGGTCGCGGACGGGCTCCGAAACGGAGAAATCGCCGAGCGCCTGTTCCTCTCTCGCCGGACCGTCGACCACCACGTGTCGACGGTCCTCCGGAAGCTCGACGCCCGAACGCGCAGCGAGGCCGTCGCCTCCGCACGACGGGCGGGCCTGTTCGAAGACCGGTAGCGCTCCGGCTCAATCTAGGCACTCCTTCCGATGTGCGGAGGCCCGGCCGGCTCCTACCGTGGCCTCACGAGCCGTCGACCGGAGAGCGAGCCGATGCAGACGTACCTGATCCTGCGACGTGGAGCGTGGACGAGTGCGCGAGAGGCCGAAGAGGCGCACGAGCGGGCAGCCGTGGAGGGCGAACGTCTGTCCGAGCTCGTGGCCTGGGTCCGAAGCTACGTCCTCGAAGAGTGGGGAGGCTCGCTCGGGTCCATCTGCATCTACGAGGCGTCGGGGCCGGAGGCGATTCGCCGTCACTCCGCTGCGGCCGAGCTCCCGATCGACGAGATCGTCAAGGTCGCCGACACCGTGATCGTCCACACGGACGTGGCGACTCCCTGAGACAGAAGGAGGAGACATGGCACTTCGAGCTTCGATCCTCGGCGTTCTGGCAACGGTGGCCGTCGTCGTCGTAGGAGCGGCGTGGAGCGCGCAGGCCCCGTCCTCGCCCGCACATGTCCACGGGCAGATGGCGTCGAACGCGGGAGTTCCGAAGGCGCTCGCCCCGGTCCTCGCGAACGCACGCGTCGCGACCGCGAAGTACGCGAACAACCTCGCGCTCGCGAAGAAGGACGGCTACACGGTCACGGTCACGCAGATGATCCCGGACATGGGCTGGCACTTCATGAACCCGGCCTACACGAAGTTCGACGTCACCAAGCCGCCGATCCTCGTCTACGAGAAGCGAGGCAACCAGTGGCTGCTCGGAGCGTTCGAGTGGGTGTTCACCGCGAAGCCGGCGAAGAACCCGCTGCCGGGAGCGACGTACGGCTCGTTCGGGGCCGCGTGTCACTACAAGGACGGCACGTTCGTCTTCAAGGCGACGCAGGACGAATGCGCTCAGCAGAGCCCGCAGTCGGGTGCGCCGTTCGCATTCTGGCACCCGGACTTCGTCACGCTGCACCTCTGGGTCTGGTACCCGAACCCGGACGGGATCTTCAGCGGGATGAACCCGCTCGTGAAGCCGTTCAACAAGGGCTAGCGCCCACCGGGAGGGCCTCCAGGCAAGCGCTCTGGAGGCCCTCCTCGCGGCCTCGCGCACTCGCCCTTGCCCGCGCTCCTCGCACGAGGGACGATGGCGCGATGGCGACGACGTCGTCTTCGAGCCACGTTGCAGCCCTCTTGCTCGAGCGCGAGCCCGCGCTCGCCTCGCTCACCGGCGACCTCGAAGTCGTCGTCGCCGGCCACGGCCGCCTCGTCTTCGTCCAGG
This sequence comes from uncultured Gaiellaceae bacterium, assembly GCA_963831285.1. Classification (GTDB taxonomy): domain Bacteria; phylum Actinomycetota; class Thermoleophilia; order Gaiellales; family Gaiellaceae; genus GMQP-bins7. Next base: position 153,025 of record CAWHPO010000014.1, read on the forward strand.
GTGAATCCGGCGTAGGCAAGACGGCTCTGCTCCGGCACTTCATCTCCGCGCAGCGCGCGGTCACGCGCCTGCACGAGGGCTTCTGCGACCCGCTCCTGACGCCCCGGCCGCTCGGGCCCTTCGTCGACATCGCGAATTCGGTCGGGGGTGAGCTGAGACGCGTCGTCGAGGAGGACGGCAAGCCGTACGTCGTCGCCACGGCGCTCATGTCCTACCTCGCGGGTCGGGAGCCGACGATCGTCGTCCTCGAGGACGTGCACTGGGCCGACGAGGCGAGCCTCGACGTCCTGCGCATCCTCGGCCGCCGGGTGGAGCCGCTACGTGCGCTCGTCCTTGCGAGCTTGCGCAGCGACGAGCTGACTCGCACCCACCCCTTGCGCGTCGTCATGGGTGAGCTCGCAGCGAGTGCATCGGTCGAGAGGTACACGCTCGCGCCGCTCAGCCTCGACGCCGTGACGCGGCTGGCCGGGCCGGCCGGCCTCGATCCTCGGGAGCTCTTCGACAGGACGGGAGGCAATCCGCTGTTCGTCACCGAGGTGCTCGCGGCCGGAGGCGCGGACATGCCGGCGACCGTCAGCGACGCCGTGCTCGCCCGCGCGGCCCGTCTCGGACCAGGCGCGCGGAACCTCCTCGACTCCTTGTCGGTGATCCCGTACGAACTGCTCGAGACCACTCCTGCGGACCTCGAGGAGTGCCTCGACTCGGGGTTGCTCACGCCGACGGAGACGGGAGCGGCCTTTCGACACGAGCTCACGCGCCTGGCGATCGAGGGGTCGCTCCGCGCCGATCGCCGGGCGGCGCTTCACCGGCGGGCCCTGGAGACGCTCGTCGAGAGGGAGGGCGGCGAGCACGATCTCGCGCGGGTGGCACACCACGCCGAGGGCGCAGGCGATCGCGCGGCGGTGCTGACGTACGCGCCTGCGGCGGCCTCGCGTGCCGCATCGCTCGGCGCGCATCGCGAGTCCGCGGCCCAGTACTCCCGCGCGCTCCGTTTCGCCGACGACCTGACCGAGGCGGAGCGTGCCGAGCTTCTCGAGCGGCTGTCGTACGAGTGCTACCTCACGGGAGAGTTCGACCGCGCGCTCGAGACCCAGCAGGCGGCACTGGACCTGCGACGCGGGCTCGATGACGCCGCCGCCGAGGGCGACGCGCTTCGCACCTTCTCTCTCCTGCTGCGCTACACGGGTCGGGTCGACGAGGCGTTCGCGTCGGCGCACGCGGCGGTTGGACAGCTCGAGCGCATCACACCGCCCGGCCTCGAGCTCGCAATGGCGTACTGCAACCTCTCGCATCTGTACATGTCGGTCGAGGACGTCGGGCCGACCTGCGAGTGGGGCCAGAAGGCACGCGCGCTCGCCGAGCAGCTGCGCGCGGACGAGCCGCTCCTGTACGCACTCGGCAACATGGCACAGCTGGCGATGCTCAATCGCGAGCCCGATGCGCCGCAGCGAGTAACCGAGCTCTTCGACCGGGCGCGTGCGGCCGGCCTCGACGAGCATGCGGGACGGACGTTCGTGATGTGGGTCTGGTGGGCGCCCAGGGGGCGGTGGTACGCGGATGCCGACGAGCATCTCGAAGCGGGGCTCGAGTACTGCGACTCACGCGGCCTCGACCTCTGGCGCCTGTACCTGCTCGCGTATCGCGCCCGCTCGTACCTCGATCGGGGACGCTGGGACGAGGCGGTCGACGTGGCGCGCGTGGTCGTCGACGACCAGCGGAGCTCGCCCATGCCGCGGATCGTCGCGCTCTCGGTCCTCGGCTCGGTGCGCGCCCGTAGGGGAGACCCTGACGTCTGGCTCGTGCTCGACGAGGCGTGGCGACTCGCGTCCACGACCGCGGAGCTCCAGCGCATCGAGCCGGCGGCGGCGGCCCGCGCGGAAGCTGCGTGGCTGGAGGGACGGTCGCAGCTCGTGGCGGACGACGTCGCGTCCGCTCGAACGCTCGCCGAGGCTCGGGGTCAGCACTGGATCGTGAGCGAGCTCGCCTACTGGCAGTGGCGCGCCGGTCAGCTCGACACGGCTCGTGAGGCCAAGGATCCGTTCGCCCTGCAGGTGTCGGGGCAGTGGAGGCGGGCAGCCGCCGCCTGGGAGGAGCTCGAGAGCCCCTACGAGGCCGCGCTCGCACTCGCCGACGGCGACGAGGCGGCGCAGCGCCGTTCGCTCGAGCAGTTGACGAAGCTGGGGGCACGCCCGGCGGCCGGCATCGTCGCCAGGCGCCTGCGGGAGCGCGGCGCACAGGGCGTCCCGCGAGGGCCGCGGCGAAGCACGCTGGCGAGCCCGTCGGGCCTGACCGCCCGCGAGACCGAGGTGCTGGCTCTCGTCGCCGAGGGCCTCCGCAACGCCGAGATCGCCGAGCGCCTCTTCGTCTCGCGCAAGACGATCGATCACCACGTCTCGGCGATCCTGCGCAAGCTCGGCGTACGCACGCGCGGCGCGGCGGTGGCGATGGCGGACGAGCTCGTGAAAGACGGGTAAGAAGCCTCCCCGTCGTTCGACCAGGTGCTCGAGCGAGACCGGAGTCATGCACGGAGGGCGCCGGACAAGGGGGAAGGTGCCCGGCGCGCCTCCGTGCAGCTAGTGCGCAAGACGGGGGAATCCAGATACATGTGGATCCCCCTGTCGCGCAAGACGACCAAGATCCCTGAAACGCGGCTGCAGAGGCGTGCGGTCGTCCGTCTCTCGCACGCCTACTTCGCCGCAGCGGGCAGGAGCTCCTGCCCGAACGCGGCGCGCTCGACGAACTCGCCGACCCCCGGCTCGGCAACGAGGACTCCGCCTTCGACGAGCACGTTGCCGCGCAGCAGGACGACCTCGGGCGACCCGGTCACCTCGGTGCCCTCGTAGAGGTTGTAGTCCGTCCTCGAGTGCTGCGTCGCCGCAGTGATGAGGTGCCGCTTGTCGGGGTCGAAGACGACGATGTCCGCGTCGGAGCCCGGTGCGATGGTCCCCTTCCGCGGGTAGAGGCCGAAGAGCTTCGCGGGGTTGGTCGCGAGCAGCTCGACCATCCGGTTCAGGGAGATCCGGCCGGCGCGGACGCCGAACTCGTGGATCATGTGCAGACGGTTCTCGAGCCCGGGGCCGCCGTTCGGGATCTTCGAGAAGTCGTCCTTGCCCAGCGTCTTCTGGCCGTCCCAGAGGAACGCGCAGTGGTCGGTGGAGATCGCCGAGAGGATGTCCGACCGCACCGCGTGCCAGAGCACGTCCTGGTTCTCGATCGCGCGCGGGGGAGGCGTGTACACGTACTTCGCGCCCTCGAAGTCGGGACGCTCGAGGAACGTGTAGTCGATGAAGAGGTACTGCGTGCAGGTCTCGCCCCAGACGTCCCAGCCCAGCTCGCGCGCGCGTGCGATCGGGTCGACGGCCTCCTTGCAGGAGACGTGCACGACGTAGAGCGGCGCGCCCGCGACCCGCGCGAGCTGGATCGCGCGGTTCGTGGCCTCGCCCTCCGTCTCCGGCGGACGCGTAAGGGCGTGGAAGTGCGGCGCCGTGTTGCCGGCCGCGAGCGCCTTCTTCACGAGGACGTCGATCGCGTCGCCGTTCTCTGCGTGCACCATCACGAGCGCGCCCGTCTCAGCGGCGACCTCCATCGTCCGGAACAGCGTCTCGTCGTCGACCATGAGCGCGCCCTTGTAGGCCATGAAGAGCTTGTACGAGGTGACCCCCTGCGCCGGCAGGCTCGCGAGCTCCTCGAGCGAGCCCCCCTCGCGCAGGTCGGTCACGGCCATGTGGTAGCCCATGTCGATGACCTGCTTGCCCTCGGCCTTCGCGCGCCAGTCGTCGAGCGCGTCCGCGAAGCTCGAGCCCGGCGGCTGGATGACGAAGTCGACGTGACACGTCGTGCCGCCGAACGCGGCGGCCGTCTGCCCGGAGGTGACGTCGTCGATCGTGACGGTGCCCCCGAACGGCATGTCGAGGTGCGTGTGCGGGTCGACGCAGCCCGGCAGCACGTACTTGCCGGAGGCGTCGATCGTCCGGTCCGCGTCGACGTCGAGCGACTCCCCGATCAGCGTTATCCGCTCGCCGTCCACGAAGACGTCACCGACGTAGTCGTCGGCGGCCGTGATGATCCGCCCGCCCTTGATCAGTGTCGACACGTCACTTCACCCCCTGATCCGACGAGAGCCCCGGATCGGCCGCAACCGATCCGGAGCCCACGCCTCTCGTTACTTTCCGCCGGGCGTCACCTTGACGACCGCGATCTTCCACTTGGCTCCCTTGACGTCCACGCCACTCGCCTTGAGCTGTGCGACGGCCTTCGCCGCGTACGTGTAGTTCGTCGCGCCGCTCGGAACCTTCTTGATGACGCCGTACTTCTTCGCGATGCCCGCCGTCTGGGCGACTGCGCCCGCCGGCGGCAGGCCGATGCCCCGCGGGCTCGGCCACGTCAGCGCGTTGATCTCGTTCATCTGCCAGGCCTGGTGGCCGCGGCCGAGCAGCGACCCGTTCTTGAGGACGATGTTCACGCAGTCCTTCGCGTGGTCGCGGCAGTAGATCCAGCCCTGGAACGAGGCCTTCAGGAACTTCACGGCGGTGTCCTGGTTCGCAGGATCCTTGATCCAGTCGCCGCGGACGAAGACGTTGTCCTCGAGCATGCCGGTGCCGACCCGCGGGCTCGACATCTTGAAGACGTTGAGGTCGGAGAGCTTGTACAGCTTCCCGGTCTGCGGGTTCTTCGTCTCGAGCACCTGGGCGAGCTCGTTGTACGTCATCGCCGCCGCCGCGTCGACCTGATGCTGCAGGAACAGGTTCATGTCGAACGGCTGGTTGACGATGGTCACGTCGCTCGAGGAGTTCGGGTCGATCCCGTTCTTCTGGAGCGCCGCGAAGAGCTCGGGTTGGTTGCCGCAGCACCAGACGCCGACCTTCTTGTCCTTCATCTTCTTGATGGTGTTGATCCCGCTCGACTTCCAGGTCAGCTCGGTCATGCCGCTGCGAGCGAAGACCTGGGCGATCGACACGAGATTCGAGCCCTTCTCGCGCGTCGCGTAGAGATTCGGCAGCCAGTCGAGGCCGAACTCCGCCTGCTTGCCGGCGACGACCGTCTCGGGCGTGATGCTCGGGCCGCCCACCTTGATCTTCACGTTGAGCCCGGCCTTCGCGTAGTAGCCCTTGGCCAGCGCCGCGTAGTAGCCCGCGAACTGCGCCTGGGTCACCCACTTGAGCTGCAGCGTGACGTTGGTCGCCTTCGGCGCCTTCGGCGCGGCCGACGCCACCGCCGCCCAGGCTGCAAGGCCCGCGCAGGCCATGACGAGCGCCCCGATCGCCCAGTGCTTCCTTCTCATGCAGAGTCCCCTTTCGCTAGTCGTGCGTCCGACGGGTCAGGTCGGGGCCATTCTTACGCGTCTCACTCCCGGGCGAAAGAGCGAGCCGAGGGATGCCAGCTCGTCGTGTAGTGCTCGACCAGCGCGACGAGCATGTAGAGGGAAAGGCCGAAGGCGCTCGCGAGGACGATGCCCGCCCACGCGCGCGGGAAGTCGAAGAGCTGCGTGTCGTTCAGGATGCTCACGCCGAGCGCGTTCGTCGGGCCGCCGAAGTACTCGCCCACGATCGCGCCGATCATCGAGAGCACCGCGGAGATCTTCAGCCCGGTGAACATGAACGGCAGCGAGCTCGGGATCCGCACGAGCCGAAAGGTCGCGGCCTCGCCTCCTCCGTACGAGCGCATCAGCTCGATCGACGACGGGTGCACGGACGTGAGGCCGCGCAGCGTGTTGACCATCGTCGGGAAGAAGCAGAGCACGGCGGCGATCGCCATCTTCGAGACGGGGTTGAGGAGCCCGAACCAGTTGTTCGTGATCGGCGCGAAGGCGATGATCGGGACCGCGTTCGCCGCGATCGCGAACGGCATCAGCGCGACCCCGAGATTCCGGAAGCGGGCGAGGACGAGGGCGGCGAGGATCCCGAGCCCGGAGCCGATCACCAGGCCGCCGGCCGCTTCCTTGAACGTGTACCAACCGGCGTGCCACAGCCCGGCCTTGTTCTCCCAGAACGACTGCGCGATGTCGGACGGCTTCGGCAGGAGGAACGTCTGGACGTGGAACGCGGTCGTCAGCCCCTGCCACAGTGCGATCGCGAGCACGAACACGACGACGGCCGGGACCCAGTCGCGGAGCCGACCTCCGAGCTCGCGCCCCAGCCCCGACGGAACCGGCTCGACGATCGTGCTCATCAGTACACCTCCCGCGCGGACGTGCTGCGCGCGCTCGTCTCGCTATGCCCGAGCGCGAGCGACTCGCGCACCCGGGTGACGAGCTCGAAGAACCGCGGATCCTCGCGCGTGGCGACGGTGCGCGGATGCCCGAGGTCGACGGGAACGATGTCGGCGATGCGCCCGGGCCGTGCGGACATGACGACGACGCGGGTCGACAGGAAGACGGCCTCGGGGATCGAGTGGGTCACGAAGATCACCGTGCTCCCGGCGCGTTCCCAGATCTGGAGCAGCTCGAGGTTGAGGCGCTCGCGCGTCATCTCGTCGAGCGCGCCGAAGGGCTCGTCCATGAGGAGCAGCGACGGGTCGAACGAGAGAGCACGCGCAATCGAGACCCGCTGCTGCATCCCGCCCGAGAGCTGCCACGGCCGGCTCGACTCGAACCCGACGAGCTCCACCAGCTCGAGCATCTCCCGCACGCGCTCCTTTCGCCGCTCGCGGCTCCAGCCGAGCATCTCGAGCGGGAGCGAGACGTTCCGGGCGACGGTGCGCCAGTCGTAGAGCACCGCGTCCTGGAACACGATGCCGTAGTCGTGGTCGAGCCGCGCTCGGTGCGCGGTCTTCCCGTTCACGAGCACCGTCCCCGAGCTCGGCTGGATCAGGTCGCCGACGATGCGCAGGAGCGTCGACTTGCCGCAGCCGGAAGGACCGATGAGCGAGACGAACTCGCCCGGCTGGATCTCGAGGTCGATGTCGACGAGGGCGGTCGTGCCGGTGCGGAAGGACTTCGAGAGCCCCGCCATCGAGACCACGCTCGCGGCCGACGTCTCGGAGCTCATACGAGCTGGTCCGGTGCTCGTCTCACGACCAGGTGCTCGGCCAGGAGGACGCAGCCGAAGAAGACGAGCCCGAGCGCGGCGCAGACGATGTTCGTCGCCCAGAGGAAGGTCGGCTGGAGCGAGTAGTACTGGTTGAAGTTCACGATCGCGCCCCCGAGCCCGTCCTGGATGGACGCGGGCGTCTCCCCGATGATCGCCCCGATAACGCTCGCGGTCGCCGAGATCTTGAGCGCGGTGAAGATGAACGGGAGCGAGGCGGGGACGCGCAGGCGCCAGAGGATCTTCCACGAGCCGGCGGCGTACGACTCCATCAGCTCGACCGCGCGCGGGTCCGGCGACTTGAGGCCGCGCAGCGTGTTGATGGTCACTGGGAAGAACGTGAGGTACGCGGCGATCACCGCGACGGACTGCCACCCCTGGACGCCCTTCGAGCCGAGCCCGATCACGACCATCGGCGCGATGGCGAGGATCGGGACCGTCTGCGAGCCGACGACGAACGGCAGCAGGCCGCGCTCGAGGAAGCGCACGTGCGCGAGCACGACCGCGAGCGCGAAGCCGAAGACGCCGCCGAGCAGGAACCCGGCGATCGCTTCCTTCATCGTGAAGAGAGCGGCATGGAAGAGCGAGTGGATGAGCGGCGGGCCACCGGTGGTCGTCGGCTCCCAGAAGGCGTGGACGACGTCGTAGATGTGCGGCATCGTCGTGTCGTTCACCGGGAACGGCCACCCCCAGCCCGCGGCCTGCCACAACGCCTTGTAGGCCTCCCAGACCGCGACGAGCACGACCGGCACGAGCACGATCGTCGCCGCCCGCGTCAGCCTCCCGCTGCCGCCGCTCGCTTCCGCTCCCGTGACGGCTGCCGCCTCCATCGCGCGCATTCCTTACCACACTCGTGAAGCGCGGGTCATCTAGGCTCGTCGCCGTGCCGCTCGACCCAGGACGCACGGTCGCCGAGCTCGAGGAGTTGCGCGAGCTCACGGGGGACGAGGACGGCGCGCAGCGTGTGGCCTGGACGGAAACGTGGGAGAGAGCGCGCGAGTGGGTGCGCAGTCTCGTCTCGGAGACGGGCGCGGAGGAGTCCGTCGACGCCGCCGGGAACCAGTGGTTCACGCTCCGCGGCGAGTCCCAGCGGGCGGTCCTTATCGGCGGCCATCTCGACTCGGTGCCGAACGGCGGCTGGCTCGACGGCGCGCTCAACGTCGTCGCGGGCTCCGAGGTGCTGCGGCGGGTCGCAGCCGAGGGCACACCCCCTGTCACCGTGCGCCTCGTCAACTGGGCCGACGAGGAGGGCGCGCGTTTCGGCCGCAGCCTCTTCGGCTCGAGTGCGGCGGCGGGATCGATGTCCGACCAGGACGAGCTGCGCCAGCTCGCAGACCGCGAGGGAATCACGCTTCCGGACGCGCTCGCCGCCTACGGCGTCGACCTCGACTCGGCGCTCGACGCCCGCAGCGAGCTCGACTCGGCCGCGGCCTACCTCGAGCTGCACATCGAGCAGGGCCCCGTCCTCGAGTCGCTCGACCTGCCCCTCGGGGTCGTCCTCGGCACCTTCGGCGTGGAGCGACACCGGATCACCTGGAGGGGCCAGGCAGCGCACGCGGGGTCGACCCCGATGGCCCAGCGCCGCGACGCGCTCGCCGGCGCCGCGAAGCTCGCGCTCGAGATCCGGGAGATCGCCGCCCGCGTCGGCGACGGCGCGGTGTGCACGTCCGGCGGAGTCGTCTGCCGGCCGGGGATCGTGACGTCGGTCGTCGAGACCGCGGAGCAGCTCCTCGATCAGCGGCACCTCGACGCGGCGAAGCTCGTCTCGCTCCTCGAGCAGGCGCAGGAGGCGGGCGAGCGCTTCGCAGCAGAGGAGTCGATCGACGTCGGCTGGGAGAGGATCTGGTCGATCGAGCCGATCCTGTTCGACGACACGCTGCTCGGCTTCTGCGAGGAGGCCGTCGCCGAGGTTGCCGGCACGGCGCATCGGCTCCCGTCGGGCCCACTCCACGACGCGGCCGAGGTCGCGCGGGCCGGTGTCCCGACCGTGATGCTGTTCGTCCAGAGCCTCCGCGGCCTCTCCCACACGAAGCTCGAGGACACGCGGCACGAGCACCTCGAGCTGGCCGTCGTCGCACTCGACCGGCTCGCGTCGAAGACCATCGCCTGGGTCGCGGACGGCGGCGGGCGTTGAGCGGGGTCAGACCCGTTGGGGTCTGACCCCGTCTCAAGAACAGCCGTCACGGCCGGGCTCGCAGTCGGCGCGTGCCTGACGTGGAACGTCTCGAACATCGGCGCAGTGGCCGACCCGCTGGCCGCGCACTACGGCGTGTCGCTCGCGGCGATCGGCCTCTTGACGACCTCGCTCTTCCTGACGCACCTCGCCGCGCAGCTGCCGGCCGGACGGGGCGCCGACCGCTTCGGGTCCCGGCGAATCGCCCTGCTCGCAGTCGCAGCTGCGGTGGCCGGGAACGCGCTGCTCCTCCTGGACGCGGGGTACGCGCTCGCGCTCCTCGGGCGCGCAGTCGTCGGGCTCGGATCGGGGGCCGGCTTCGTGGCGGGCCTCGACCTCGTCCGCGCGGGCGGAGGAGGAACGGTGCTGCAGGGCGTCTACGGCGGCTCGACCATGGCCGGTGGCGGCCTTGCGCTCATGGTCGTGCCGCCGCTCACCGACGCCACGAGCTGGCGTGCCCCCTACTGGACGGCGTTGCTCCTGGCGGTCCTCGCGGCGTTGCCGACGCTGGCCGCGACCGGGTTGCCTCGTATCGGACACGCGGGGCGGTGGGTCGTCGCCGACCGCACCCTGCTACCCATCGGGGTGCTGCAGGCGGCGACCTTCGGGCTCGCCGTGGTCGCAGGAAACTGGGTCGTCACCCTCCTCGAACGCCAGGGCGCGAGCTCGACGGCAGCGGGCCTCGCCGGGGGGCTCGTCCTCTTCGTCGGGATCCTCACACGCCCGTTCGGAGGGCTGATCGCGGGCCGCGCCGGCGCGCATCGGATCGCGGCGGCTGCGCTCGTCGGCACCTCGGCGGGCGCCCTGCTGCTCGCGGTCGCCGGATCGTTCGTAGTCTCGACGCTGGGCGCACTCGTTCTCGGGCTCCTCGCCGGCCTGCCCTTCGCCGTGACCTTCGCCGCTGCCCAGCGCGCTCGGCCGGATGCGCCCGGGGCCGCGATCGCGCTCGTCAATGCCTGCGGCGTCCTCACCATCCTGGTCGCAACGCCGCTCGCCGGGCTCGCGTTCGGGCTGCCCGGCGACGGCCGCCTCGCCTTCGCCGGCATCGCCGCGCTCAGCGCAGGTGCCCTGCTGGTCGTCCGCAACGCAGATCTCTAGCGATAATCGGCGTTCCGCGAGCGAGAGAGGAGAGCCCGACATGGCCCTGAGCTTCGGCGTCACCGTCCTGCCCGACCCCCCGTACACCCGCTTCCTGGAGCTCATTCGCCACGCCGAGGCGAACGGGTTCGACTACGGCTGGACGTACGACTCGCACGTGCTCTGGCAGGAGTCGTTCCCGCTCCTGACGATGGCCGTGCAGGCGACGACGACGATGAAGTTCGGGCACTGCGTGACGAACCCGGGCACACGCGAGCCGACGGTGCTCGCGAGCGGCTACGCGACGCTGCACGACATCTCCGGCGGCCGCATGGTCATGGGCATCGGCCGCGGCGACTCGGCCGTGCGCTACATCGGGGACAAGCCCGTCCGCGTCGCGGAGTTCGAGCGGCGCTGCCGGATGATCAAGGACTTCATGAACGGCCGCGAGGTGGAATGGAACGACAAGCAGCTCAAGCTCGCGTGGGTGCGGCCGGAGCTTCCCGAGATCCCGATGTGGGTCGCGGGCTATGGGCCGAAGGCGCTCGCGGTCGCGGGTCACGTCGGGGACGGCGTGATCATCCAGCTCGCCGACCCGATGATCATCCAGTGGATCATGAACACCGCCCGCGAGGCCGCGGCGGAAGCGGGCCGCGATCCCTCGGAGCTCAAGTGCATCGTCTGCGCGCCGAGCCACGTCACGGACGACCTCGCCGACGCGCGCGACCAGGTGCGCTGGTTTCCCGCGATGGTTTCGAACCACGTGATGGATCTCGTCGAGCGCTACGGCTACGACTCGGAGATCCCACACGAGCTCACCGAGTACGTCCGCGTCCGCAAGTTCTACGACTACGACGAGCACTCGCGGGTGGGCGCCAAGCACGGCGAGTTCGTAACGGACGAGATCTGCGACCGCTTCTGCGTCCTGGGCAACGCCGAGCAGGTGAGCGCGAAGCTGAAGGAGCTCGAGGAGATCGGCGTCGACCAGTTCAACATCTACCTCATGACTCACGGCCAGGAGGAAGACCTCGCCGCCTACGGCACGGACGTCATCCCGCAGTTCGCGTAACCGGTGTCAGACACGATGTCTGACACCTCGACGTGTCCGTTGCGGACAGGGCGTCACGGAACCATGCGGGTTGCGGCCGCTCACCTCTGACCCCAGCTACTGATTCGTCTCAGATGATGGTCGCGCCGAGTGCGCTCGCGACGAGCTCGACTGCGGTCAGCGCGGTCGTGTTCTCGCGGTCGAGGATCGGGTTCACCTCGACCACCTCGAGCGACCCCGCGAGGCCCGACTCGGCGACGAGCTCGAGCGCGAGGTGCGCCTCGCGGTACGTCAGCCCTCCGCGCACGGGCGTCCCCACGCCGGGCGCGATCTCGGGATCGAGGGCGTCCATGTCGAGCGAGACGTGGACGAACGGGGCGCCTCCGATCAGGTCGAGCGACTCGCGCACGGCCCGCTCGATCCCGATGCGGTCGACCTCGCTCATGGTGAAGACGCGCACGCCTGCGTCTCGGAGCAGCTTGCGTTCCCCCGTATCCGCCTGACGGAGCCCGATCAGCGCCACGCGACGCGGATCGAGCGCGGGCAGGGGCCACGCGTCGCTCGCGAACGCCTCCCCACCGAGACCGAGGGCCGCGGCGAGCGGCATCCCATGCACGTTCCCGCTCGGGCTCGTCTCCGGCGTGTTGACGTCCGCATGCGCATCGATCCAGAGGACGCCTCCGGGGCCGTGCGCCGACGCAAGGCCACCGAGCGTTCCCAGTGCGACCGAGTGGTCTCCTCCGAGGACGAGCGGCAGCGCTCCGGCGATCGACTCCTCCACCACCTTCGCGGCGATTCGGGCACACGTCTCCTTGATCTCGGGGAGGAAGCGCGCGCTCTCGTCGCGGAGCGCCGTCGCCTCCGGGACGGCCGTATCGACGTTCCCGTGATCGCGCACCTCGTAGCCGAGACTGACGAGCCGCTCCTCGAGCCCCGCGTAGCGGATCGCGGACGGCCCCATGTCGACGCCGCGCCGGCCCTGGCCGAGGTCGAGCGTCGCCCCGATGATCGCGATCTCGCGCCGCCCGCTCACGCGGGGAACCTAACGAGAACCGCGGCTACACTGAGCCGTCCGCGGCGAGGTAGCTCAGTCGGTAGAGCACACGGCTGAAAACCGTGGTGTCGCCGGTTCGATTCCGGCCCTCGCCATCGCGAACACGTTGTAGGTTCGCCGCGATGGAGCTCGCGTTCCTCTCGGCGACCGACCTGGCGCGGCTGCTGCGCAGCCGGGAGGTCTCCTCCGTCGAGCTCGTCGAGCACTGTCTCGAGCGCATCGAGCGGCTCGACCCGACTCTCAACGCATTCGTCACGGTCTGCGGCGCCGAGGCGCGCAACGAGGCCCAGCGCATCGACGCCGGGACGGGCGACGAGCCGTTTCGCGGCGTCCCGATCGGGATCAAGGATCTGGCCGCGACCGCAGGCGTCCGCACGACGTTCTCCTCCCGCGCCTACGCCGACTACGTTCCGGACTTCGACACGGCCGTGGTCCGGCGCCTGCGCGCCGCCGGATTCGTCCTCCTCGGCAAGACGAACACGCCCGAGTTCGGCACCGTGGCCTTCACGGAGTCGGAGCTCAACGGCGCGACCCGCAATCCGTGGAACGTCGATCTGACGCCCGGTGGCTCGAGCGGAGGAGCGGCGGCCGCGCTCGCGGCGGGCCTCGTTCCCGCAGCTCACGCAACGGACGGCGGCGGTTCGATCCGGATCCCGGCTTCGTGCTGCGGCCTCTTCGGCCTGAAGCCCTCGCGCGGCCGCGTCTCGAGCGCGCCGTTCGCGTCGCTCGAGGGCCTCTCGACGGCAGGCCCGCTCACGAGGACGGTCGAGGACGCGGCAGGTCTCCTCGACGTGCTCGCCGGCTACGAGCCCGGCGATCCGTGGTGGACGCCGCCGCCCGACCGACCGTTCGCCGACTCCGCCCGAGACGCGCCCGGCCGCCTCCGGATCGCGGTCACCACGACGCCGCCGATCGACGTGCCCGTCGGCGAGGAGTGCGTGGCGGCAGTGACGTCGGCAGCGGAGCTCCTGGCCGAGCTCGGGCACGACGTGCGCGAGGAGACCCCGCCGTGGCGGGAGCCCGGCGTCTTCGACACCTTCACCGCGGTCTGGCAGGTCGGGCCGGCGCTCCACCCGGTCGACCAGAGCCTCATGACCCCGCTCAACCGCGAGCTCGTCGAGTCGGCCCGATCGGCTTCCGCGGCGGACTACGCGCGCGCCGCCGCGTCTCTCCAGCTACTCGCCCGGCGCATCGTCGGCTTCTGGAGCGGCGTGGACGTCGTCCTCACCCCGACGCTCGCGCGCCCGCCGGTGCGGATCGGCTGGCAGGACGAGGTGGAGGGCGCCTTCGCGCAGCTGCACCGCAACGTCGAGTTCACGCCGTTCACCTCGATGGCGAACCTCACGGGCCTGCCCGCGATGTCCCTCCCGCTCCACTGGAGCGAGGACGGCGTGCCGATCGGGGTCCAGGCGATCGGCCCGCCGGTCGGCGAGTCCCTCCTGCTGTCGCTCGCGGGCCAGCTCGAGTCCGCTCGTCCCTGGGCGGACCGCCGGCCTCCGCTCGAGTAGGTTCAGCCCGCGAGACTGATCCGGATCTTCTGCCCCGGCGAGGCATGCAGCATCCGCGCGGCGCTTCCGCGCGAGATCGCGAGCGACATCTTCTTGTAGCTGTCCTCGTACAGGATCACGTCGCCCGGCCGGGCATCGGCGAAGGTCCGCGCCATCACGGCGTAGTACCGCTCGCCTGAGAGCTCGAGCTCGATGCGTGCTCCCGAGCGGATGCCGAGCCCCTCCACGTCGTCGCGGTCGAGGTTGAGCGCGATGTTGCCGAAGCTGTCGACGTACAGCAGGGTCGCGTGGATCGCGCCGTCGGCGACCAGCGGCTCCGGCAGGTCGAGTCGCACGAGCCCCTCGGGATCGACCGGGGGGCCGAGCTCCGCGAGGCCGACGCCGTTCGCCAGATGCGCCGCCGCCGGCGCGAAGAGATCGCGCCCGTGGAACGTCCTCGAGATCGACTCGAGCGCGTAGGCGGGATTGGCGAGCTCGTACGCCTCGGCGATTCCGGTGCGGCCGGCCGCCGGCAGTAGGAGCCCGTTGTCGGGTCCGACGTACAGCCGTCCCTCGTCGTCGCGGAGCGCCAGCGGCCGGCGTGGCCCGCCGACTCCGGGGTCGACGATCGCCAGATGGACACCGACCGGCATGAATCCGATGGTGTTCGCGAGGACGAGCGCGCCCTGCAGGATCGAGGTCGGCGGAATGCCGTGGGTGATGTCGATGATCTGGGCGTCCGGAGCGATGCGCTTGATGACGCCGTGGCACGTGCCGACGAAGTCGTCCTTGAGCCCGAAGTCGCTCAGGAACGTGATGAACACGGCGCGGAGCGTAACGCCGGCTGCCCGTGCGGGCTACCGGCGACGCGAGCGGAGCGGCGCGCAGCGTCCCGCCGAGGTGCGGCGAAGCTCGCCGCACGGCTTCGCGCCGCGAGGACGGATCCGCACGAATGCCGTAGGCGCCTGCAGCGGCAGCGGACGACCAACCACGCGCGCAGCATATTCGGGCGTCCGGCGGGTCACGAGCGCGCGCGCGATCTCTCTCGGGCGAGCTCGACCAGCTCGGCGGTCTCGCGCTGGAGACGCGCCAGCTTCGCGGCGATGATCGCGACGTAGGCGAGGACGAAGGCGAAGACGACGGCGTACGCCGCGGCGACGAGCTGCCCCTGGCTCACTGGAGCGCCTCACGCAGCTCCCGCAGGTCGGCGTCGAGGCGCTTCCCCGCGAGCTCGACGCGGTACAGGACGTAGGCGAGCAGCGTCACGGCCGCCCAGCACACGCAGAACGTCGCGAACATCGTCCCGCTCATCTGCGGTCCCGAGCGCGTGAAGACCGTCGGATGGATGAAGTCGTCGGCAAGCCTGATGGCGAGGAAGCTCACCGGGATGAGCGCGACCCCGAAGAGCGCGTAGACGGCGGACGACCTCTCCCGCCTCGGCCCTTCCTCGAGCGAGAAGCGAAGCATGAAGTACGCGCAGTAGAAGAGGAAGAGGACGAGGAAGAGGACGAGCTGGTGCGAGCTCCAGGTCCACCACACCCCCCAGGACGCACGCGCCCAGATCGAACCGGTGATGAGCGTCAGCGCGCCGAAGATCGTGCCCTGGTGGATGGCGACGTAGCTCTCCAGGTCGTAGCGCTCGTCGCCCCGCCACAGGAGCAGCAGCGCCTTCACCGCACCGAGCCCGAAGCAGAAGTAGGCCGTGAGGGCAATCGGCACGTGGATGTAGAAGATCCGCTGCGAGATACCCTGATCGGCGTCCTCGGGCGCCACGACGAGGGCCAGCAGGAGCGCGACGCCCATCGTGACGGCTGCGATCGAGGCGAGGCCCGGAAGGCCGCGGAGTGAGGACGCGCTCACGTTCCTACTCGGTGACGACGTACTCGAAGGACGCCCACGAGAGTACCGCGAAGACTCCGTCGTAGAGGGCGAGGAAGAGGAGGAAGCGCCCCGGATCCTCCGAGATCGCGGTGCCGATGCCGCCGACGACGAGCGGAATGGCGAGGGGGAGCACGAGGAGCGGAAGCAGGACCTCTCGCGAGCTCCCAGCTGCCGCCATCGCGGACATGAGCGAGCCGACGGCGCAGATGCCGAGGTCGGCGAGGAGCACGCCTGCAAGGGCGGTCGCGTCGAGAGGCTCGAAGAACGCGGCGAACACCGGCAGCGCGACGACCTGGGCCGCGACGAGGAACGCGAGCGTCGCGAGGCTCTTGCCGAGCCAGATCGCACTGCGATCGCACGGAGCGAGAACGAGGCCGTCGAGGACGCGATGCTCGTGCTCCGGGACCCAGGCCCGCGCGAGCCCGACGAGCGCGGTGAACACGATCGCGACCCAGAGCAGCCCGTACGCCGCGCCGGAGCCCGACTGCTCGGGCAGCGCGAAGTGGAAGACGACGAGCGTCGCCAGGACGAAGAGGAGCATGGCGGGCAGCGTGTCCCGCCCCCGGAGCTCGACCCGCAGGTCCTTCCGCGTCAGAACGACGACATCGGCGAGGTACGTCATCCGAGCGCGACCGTCGTCGTCGCGAGGGACCCGACGCGATCGGGCTCGTGTGTCGCGACGACCAGCGTTCGCTCGACCGCAAGCGTCTCGAGCTCCCGGTCGAGGAGCGCCGTGCCGCTCTCGTCGAGCGCCGAGTAGGGCTCATCGAGCACGATGAGCTCGGGGTCGTGCAGGAGCGTCCGGCAGAGCGCGAGACGCTGTGTCATCCCTCGGGAGTAGGTCGAGACGCGATCGTGCCGCGCAGTCCACAGCGAGAAGCGCTCGAGCACCATCCCGATCCGCTCCCGGCGCTCCGGCACGCGGTACAGGCGGCCGAAGAGGTCGAGGTTCTCGAGCGCCGTCAGCTCTCGGTACACGAGCGGCTCGTGCGCCAGGTAGCCGAGCCGCGACCGGTCGACGCTCACCTCCAGCTCTCCGCGTGTCGGCCGGGCAAGCCCTGCGAGGAGTCGCAGAAGCGTGGTCTTCCCGCTTCCGTTCGACCCGGTGACGACGGCGAAGCCGCCGCGCGGCACCTCGAGGTCGACGCCCGCGAGCACGCGCTTCCGCCCGTAACGCTTCTCGAGCCCGCGCCCCCGGATCACGTGACGAGCACGTCCAGTGCGACGAACGCGAAGAAGACGACGCTGATGACGCCGTTCAGCGTGAAGAAGGCGGCGTCGAGCCGGCGCAAGTCGCCCGGCCGGACGATCGCGTGCTCGTAGACGAGCAACACCGCCGTCGCCACCACCCCCGCCCAGTAGAAGAGGGAGACGTCGAGACCGAGCCCGACAGCTGCGAGCAGCACGACGGTGCCGGCGTGGAACGCGCGCGCGCCGGCGAAGACTCCGCGCTCGCCGAAGCGCACGGCCCACGAGTGCAAGCCCTGCTCCCGGTCGTGCTCGAGGTCGAAGAGCGAGTAGAAGAGGTCGAAGCCCGCGACCCATAAGAGCACCGCTCCGCCGATCGCCCACGCCTCCCACGGCGCCGACCCGACGACGGCGAGCCACGCGCCGACGGGCGCAAGGCCGAGGCAGGCGCCCAGCCAGACGTGGCACAGCCACGTGATCCGCTTCAGGTACGGGTACACGACGAACATCGCGACCGGGATCGGCCAGAGCCAGCGCACGATCGGGTCCAGCTGCGAGACGGCGAGGAGGAATACGGCCAGCGCCGCCGCGCAGAGCGCGAGCACCTGAGCCCGCGACAGCGCCCCGGAGGGAAGCTCGCGCGTCGCGGTTCGCGGGTTCCGAGCGTCGAGCTCGGCGTCGATCAGCCGATTCAGCGACATCGCGAGCGTTCGCGCCCCGACCATCGCCACGGTCACCCAGAGCAGGTTTGCCAGCCCCGGCCACGCGTCCACTGCAAGGAAGGCGCCGACGTACGCGAACGGGAGCGCGAAGACCGTGTGCTCGATCCGAACGAGCGAGGCCAGCCGCCTCGGCAGGGGAAGCGTCGCGACGGTCATGTCTGCCCGTGGGCGGTCGCGGTGTCGCCGGACGCGAGCTCGAGCCCGTGCCTCAGCGCCGGTCGGATGACGGCGAAGCCGTCGCGGCACCCACCCGGCGATCCTGGCAGGTTCACGACGAGCGTCTCGCGAACGAGGCCGGCGACGCCGCGCGAGAGGAGCGCATGCGGCGTGCGGGCGATCGCGTCGGCGCGGATCGCCTCCGCGATCCCAGGGGCCTCGCGCTCGATCACGGCGCGTGTCGCCTCGGGCGTCACGTCCCGCGGCGCGAAGCCGGTGCCGCCTGTTGTCAGGATGAGCAACGCGCCGGACTCCACGAAAGTGCGGATCGCTTCCGAGATGACATCAGCGTCGTCGGGCACCACGCGACGCGCGACCTCGAACCCCTCCGCGCGCAGGAGCTCCTCGAGAAGCTCCCCGCTTCCGTCCTCGCGGGCACCCGTGCTCACCCCGTCGGAAACGGTGACGACGGCCGCGTTCATGCCGCCGACTTCGTCTTCTCGACGAGCCGGACGTCCTCGACGACCATCTCCTGGTCGACCGCCTTCGCCATGTCGTACACGGTCAGTGCCGCTACCGCGACCGCCACGAGCGCCTCCATCTCGACACCGGTCTGTGCGGTCGTCTCGGCCGTCGCCTCGATCGAGACGGCGTCGCCCTCGACGTCCAGCTCGACCTCCACGTGCGTGAGGGGCAGCGGGTGGCAGAGCGGTATCAGCTCCGCTGTGCGCTTGGCCGCCATGATGCCCGCGAGCTTCGCGGTGACGAGCGCGTCGCCCTTCGGGAGCGCACTCAGCTGCCCGGCCGTACCGGGCGCCATGCGCACGCGTCCCCGTGCGACCGCGCGCCTGCGCAACAGCGGCTTGCTGCCGACGTCGACCATGCGGACGTCGCCGGAGGTCGTGACGTGGCTCAGCTCGCCGGCCGGATCGGACACGCCGGGATCGTAGACGGCGGCCGCCGGCTACTCGGAACCGACCCGCTGCGGGTCGCGTGGAGCGTTTTCACGTGAAAACGGCGAGGCCGGTCCGGCGAGGGTCGCCGGCGCATCCGACCACGGCAGGTCGAGCGTGAACACCGTCGGCCGCGCCTGCGACTCGAGCCGCACCTCGCCTCCCATGACACGGGCGATCTCGCGCGCGATGGCGAGGCCGAGGCCGCTCCCGGACGCCATCCCTCCCTCGACGCGGTAGAAGCGGCCGAAGACGGCCTCGCGCTGGCTCGGCGGGATCCCCGGCCCGTCGTCCTCGACCGACAGCTCGGCGCGATCTTTCCGCCGGCGGGCCTGGACGACGACCTTCGTCCCCGCCGGCGTGTGCGTGAGCGCGTTCGTCACCAGCGCGCGTCCGATCTGGAGGATGCGGGCGTCGTCGCCCAGGCACCACACGGGAGCCCGCGTGTCGCTCTCGAGCTCGTGGCTCGTCGCCGTCGCGACGTGCTCGAGCTCGCCGGTGCAGCATGCTCACCATGGCGCCGAGATCCACGGGCTCGAGCTGGACGGTGAGCTGGCCGGCGTCGACACGGGAGAGGTCGAGGAGGTCGGTCGAAAGCTTCGTGAGGCGCCGGACCTGGCCCTGCATCGTCTCGATGAACCCGGCGCGGGTCTCCTCGTCGAGGTCCTCGTCCGCGAGGAGCTCGAGGAATCCTCCGATCGAGAAGAGCGGTGTGCGCAGCTCGTGCGACGCGTTCGCGACGAACTCCTTGCGCGCGTTGTCGAGCTGCGCGAGATGCACGCGCATCTGGTCGAAGGTGCGCGCGAGGTCGCCGATCTCGTCGTTGCCGTGATCCACGATCGGAGCGCCGAAGTCGCCGCCGGCGATGCGCTCGGCGGCCGTCTCCAGGCGCAGGAGTCGATGGGAGAGCATCCCGGCTGCGGTGAGGCCCAGGATCAGCGCGAGCACGAGCGCGAACGCCGTCGCGAGGAGCAGACGCTCGCGCACCAGCCGCACGGTCGCGAGCGAGTCCGCGAGCGGCGCCTGGAAGAGGACGATCGCGTCCGTGACCGGAACGGCGACGTTCGCATAGTCGCCACCCGTGTGGAAAACGCGTCCCCGTTCGACCTTCCCGATCTGCAGCGCCCGCAGGGCCACGGGGTCCTTGGCGACGTCCCTCGAGGTCTTCGTCCGGGAGTCGGCGACGACCGCCAACGCCGGCTTGTTCTTCGACAGGACGCTGAACGCGACAACCCGCGCATTCGCCTGGACCGCGTACGTCTCGACGCGGTCCTGCCAGTCGAGCGTGTCCGCCGGCAGCGTGTGCGCGAGCGGCACGGCGACGGTCTCGAGCTGATCCAGCCTCGCATCCACGAGCCGCCGCTCGAGGGACGGGACGACGATCATGTACGCGGTCCCGAGCGCACCGGCGACGATCCCCACGAGCACGATCACGATGCGGATGCGGATCCCGCCCGGGAGCGACATGTCGCTACTCCGGTCGGAACCGGTAGCCCGCGCCGCGCATCGTCAAGATGAGCTCGGGATCGCTCGGGTCCCGCTCGATCTTCTCGCGGAGATGGCGGACGTGCACGTCGATGGTTCGCGGCTCGCGGTAGTCGGCTCCGCCGCGCAGGCGCTCGAGGAGCTCCCGTCGAGAGAAGACGACGCCGGGGCTCTGGGCAAGGACGACGAGCATCTCGAACTCGATGAACGTGAGCTGCACCGGCTGCTCGCGTATCTCCACCGTGCGCCGCGGCACGTCGATTCGCAGCTCGCCGCGCTCGATGAGCTCCTCGCGCTCGCCCGCCAGGTGCGGGGATGCGGCCCGCCGCAGGAGAGCGCGAACGCGGCTCCGGAACTCACGGATCGAGAACGGCTTCGTGATGTAGTCGTCCGCGCCGAGCTCGAGGCCGAGGACCTTGTCGAGCTCCTCCCCGCGAGCGGTGAGCATGATGATGGGGACGTTGCTCTGGCTGCGCAGGCGCTTGCACACCTCGAGCCCGTCGAGCCGGGGCAGCATGACGTCGAGCACGACAAGATCGACGGGCTCCTCGTCGAAGCGCCGCAACGCCTCGTCACCGTCGCGCGCCTGCACGACCGTGTAGCCGTCGCGCTCGAGCGGGTACGTGAGCAGCGTCTGGATCGAGTCCTCGTCGTCGACGAGGAGAATTGTCGAAGAGTTCGGCATCGGAGCGTTCGCGCGAGCTCGCGGCTCCCGGCGCGCCTACTATAGCCCCGCGATGGAAGCGGCCCGGCTCGGGACGCGCGGTCGCCGGCTGCGTCGCGGCACCGTCGAACGTCCTCTGAACTCGCGCCTCGTGCGGGTCGGCTTCGTCGTCGTCGTCCCTGCGCTGCTCGCGTTTCTGTTTTCGATATCGACAACGGGAACGCTCCCCCGCTCGACGCTCGAGCCCCTGTTCGACGGCGCCGCCGCGACCTCGCTAGCCAGCTCCCTGTCGACGGAGTACCCGTCGCGGGTTCCCGGGTCCGAAGGCGCGATCGACGCGACCCGCTGGTACGCGCAGTCGGTCAGGACGCTCGGGCTCGCCTCGGACGAGGACACGTGGACGGAGACCCTCGCCGACCTCGGGCGCGTCCAGCTGACGAACGTCACGACGGTGATACCCGGACGCTCCGACGACGCCATCGTCGTCGTTGCTCACCGGGACAACGCAGGCGCGGAGCGCGCGCTCGGCGACAACGCCTCGGGCACCGCCGCGCTGCTCGAGCTCGCCCGCGGCTTCGCACCTCCTGGCGCGGGCGTCGGGCCGGTTCCCGAGCACACGCTGGTGCTGGTCTCGACCGACGGGGGAGCGTACGGCGGCGCCGGTGCGGAGCGCTTTGCAGAGACGTCGCCCTTCGCGCAGTCGGCGGTGGCGGTCGTCGTGCTCGACGGCCTCGGCGGCCGCGGGCAGCCACGGATCGCGATTGCGGGCGACGGCCCGGTCTCGCCCTCGCGAACGCTCGTACGCACCGCCGCGGCACGCGTCGCCGAGGAGACCGGGACCGAGCCGGAGCTCGCCGGCGTGCCCACGCAGCTCCTCGATCTCGGGCTGCCGTTCGCAGCGGGCGAGCAAGGCCGCTTCCTCGGCCACCACGTCTCGGCGGTGACCATCACCACCGACCCGGTCGCTTCTGCCGGAGACCCGGACCCTGCGATCCGTGCTCAGCGGCTCGCGCAGCTCGGGCGCGCCACCGAAGCTCTCCTCGACTCGCTCGATGCGAGCGCGGGCGGCGCGTATCGCACTCCCGACAGCATCTTCTTCTCCGATCGGGCCGCGAGCGGCTGGAGCGTTCGACTCGTCCTCGTCCTCGGCATCGTCCCGTTCGCGCTCGGCCTCGTCGACCTCCTCGTGCGCGCTCGGCGCCGGCGGCTCCCTCTGGCTCCCGCCGTACGCGCGCTACGCACGCGTCTCGGCCTCGCGCTCTTCGCCGGAGCCCTCGTCTGGCTGGGCGCTCTCGTCGGCCTCTTCCCGACAGGCGCGTCACTCCCGCTCCCGCCGTACGCCGACATCGTCGCGCTTCCACCGATCGCGGGCCTCCTCGCGCTCGGCGCGGTGTTCGTGGCCGGCTGGGTCGCAGCTCGGAGGCGTCTCCGCCAGAGTGCGGCCACCTCCGCGACGGATCGCCTCGCCGGCCTCGCGGTCGGTCTCGCGCTCCTCGGAGTCCTCGCGGTCGCGCTGGCACTCGTGAAGCCGTACGCACTGGTGTTCGTGCTGCCGTCTCTCTACGCGTGGCTCTGGCTCCCGCTCGAGGGGCGCGCGTGGCACAGGGTGGTCGCATTCGTCGTCGGCCTCGCCGGGCCCGTCGCGGGTGTTCTGCTCCTCGCCGGCGAGCTCGGCACCTCACCCTTCGAAGCCGTCCGCTACGTCGTCGGGTTGGCGACCGTCGGCTACGTCCCGCTCGGCTCGGTCGTGGCGGCGCTCGTGTGGCTCGCGGTAGCGGCACAGGTGGGCGCGCTCGCCTTCGGCCGCTACGCGCCATATGCGGGTGGGGAGGAGCCGCCTCCTCCCGGGGCTTTCCGCCGCGTACTCAGGCGAGGGGGATGAACCGCACCTCGGAGCCTGCGGCCAGGTCGCCGGTGCCTCTGGGAACGAGAACGAGCGCGTCCGCCGCGGCAGCGCGCACGATCATGTGGGACTCCTGCCCGCCGATCGCCTCGAGCACCTCACCGTCGGTCGTCGTGACTCGTCGCGCGCGGACGAACTCGTCGCGCTGCGGGTTCCGCCGGAGCTCACCCGCCAGACGCCCGGGCAGGTAGCCGCCGACCGGAGCGCGCGCTCCCTGCCGCGCGAGCAGGGCCGGGCGGACGAAGACGAGAGCACCGACGAGCGACGAAACGGGGTTGCCCGGCAGGCCGAACACGAGCGTCTCGCCGCGGACGCCGAACGCGAGCGGCTTGCCCGGCTTCACCGCGACGCCCCAGAAGACCTCGCGCACGCCGAGGTCGGCCGCGACACGGCGAACGAGGTCGTGCGGCCCCATCGAGACGCCTCCTGACGTGACGAGGACGTCGGCGTCGAGCCCGCGTGCGACCGCCTCGCGGTGCGCCTCGGCGTCGTCCTCGACGACCGGGAGGAGCTCGACGATCGCGCCCGTGCTCGCGAGCGCCGCGGCGATCATGGCGCGGTTCGACTCGTAGATCTGGCCCGCTTCGAGCTGCGCTCCCGGTGGACGGAGCTCGGTGCCGGTGGCCAGGACGGCGACACGCGGGCGTATCGAGCAGCGAAGCTCGCTCACGCCCGCTGCCGCCAGCGCTCCGATGTGCTGCGCCCCGAGCCGCGTGCCGACGTCGACCACGATGTCGCCGGCGCCCACGTCGCCGCCTCGCGGCCGCACGTGCTGACCGGGTGCGACGGACGGCAGGGAGATGCTCTCCCCGTGGTCGCCGACGAGCTCGATCGGGACGACTGCGTCCGCGCCCTCCGGAACCGTGCCGCCCGTCGCGATGCCCGCCGCGGCGCCCGGAGGCAACGGGCCTGGGGGCGGCGTGCCCGCGGCGACGTGGAAGACGACCGAAAGCTCTCCCGGAGTGTCGGCTGCCCGGACCGCGAACCCGTCCATCGCCGAGCTCGGAAAGGGCGGGAGATCGACCCGCGAGCGCGGCGCCTCGGAGAGCACGCGTCCGTTCGCCTCCTCGAGCGCCACGGTCTCCGAAGGGAGCGGCCGCGCGTGGGACAGGATCTGCTCGAGCGCCTGCTCGACGCTCAGCAGTTGCGACTGCATCGACTCCGCGGCGCGCGGTCGGTCGGCGGAGGCGAGGGCGTCGTCTGCTCCGTCGACGTGGTGGTGCGTCGTGGTCGCCCTCGAGTAGCTCGGGTCGTACGTCAGGGCGTACTTCCCGCGCGTGAACGGCTTCCACGTCGGCCAGGACGACGGCTCCGGGAACGACTCCGGGTCGGTTCGATCGAGTGCGGGCTCCATGAAGAGCCGCCAGATCTCCGCCGGGAACGTCCCCCCGGCCACGGCGATGCCGTGCACGTTCAGCATCGGGATCTCGCCGCGCGTGTACCCGACCCAGACCGTCGAGGCCAACTCGGGCGTGTACCCGGCGAACCAGGCGTCCGCGTGCTCCTCGTTCGTCCCGGTCTTCCCGGCGGCCGGCCGGCCGAAGGCGGCCCGCGTGCCCGTGCCGGACTGGACGTTCTCCTCGAGGATGCGCGTCACGATCGCGGCGACGCCCTCCGAGATCGCGCGGTGTCGCTTCGGCCTGTCCCCAGCCGGCGTCGGTGTCGTCGCGGCCGTCTGCGAGGACGACCTTCCTGATGGCCATCGGGTCGGCGTGAACCCCTCCGGCAGCAAGCGTCGCGTACCCCGAGGTGAGGTCGAGCGGGGAGACCGCGATCGACCCGAGGCCGATGGAGGGCACGTACGCGCCGTTGACGTCGAGCGGCGAGCGAACGCCCATGCGACGCGCGACGTCCGCAACCTTCTCGGGCGTGACGTCGAGCGTCAGCTGCGCGTAGACGGAGTTGTCCGAGCGCAGCGTCGCGCTGCGGATCGAGCTCCATCCGTAGTAGTCGTTCGCGTACGTGTGGACGCACCACCAGCTGCCGTCGTCGCAGTTGCCCGCCGGATGGGTCTTGTAGACGAAGGGGGCCGACACGTAGTACGTCGAGTCCGGATTTATCCCCTGCTCGACCGCCGCGGTGAGGACGAACGTCTTGAAGGTCGATCCTGGCTGGCGGCGTGCCTGCGAGAGCAGGTTGAACTCGTTCTTCGGCCGGTTCGGGATGACGGCCGCCATGGCGCGGATCGCGCCGGAGCGCGGGCTGATCGAGATGAGCGCCGCCGCGGGATCCGTCGGCTCCGTGAGCGTCTCGTGGATCGCCCGCTCCGCGAGCCGCTGGTAGCGCGGCACGATGGTCGTGTACACCCGCATGCCTCCCGACCGCACCTGAGCCGCGCCGTACGCCTGGATCAGCTGGTCTCGCACGTAGCCGAAGAAGTACGGCTCGCGGATCTTGCTGTAGAGCTTGCCCGGGTGCAGGACGACCTTCGCGGCGAGCTCCTTCCGGTAGATGCGCGGCGTGATGACGCGGGTGTCGAGCATCGCGCCCAGCACCTCCCGCCGCCGCGCGAGAGCGCGGCCCGGAGCGGTGAACGGATCGTCGTTGGAGGGCGCCTGGGTCAGCCCGGCGAGAAGCGCCGCCTCCGAGAGGTCTAGCCGCGTCGCCGGCTTGGAGAAATACGTCTGCGCCGCGGCTTCGATGCCGTACGCGTGGTTTCCGTAGTAGACCTGGTTCAGGTAGGTCGTGAGGATGCGCTGCTTCGTCCACGCGCGGTCGAGCTTGGTCGCCAGGCAGGCCTCCTTGACCTTGCGCTGGACCGTGCGCTCACGGGAGATGTAGAGGTTGCGGACGAGCTGCTGCGTGATCGTCGAGCCGCCCTCGACGATCTGGCCGGCGCGGACGTCGTCGACCGCCGCCCTGGCGATTCCCTGGATGTCCACGCCTCCGTGCTCGAAGAACCGCCGGTCCTCGATCGCGATCGTCGCCTTCCGAACCCACAACGACATGTCCGCAGCCGACACGGGCTGGCGGTTGCGCTCGGCGGGTATCGAGCCGAGCAGGCTGCCGTCCGCCGCGTAGACGAACGAGTTCGCGCCGATGTTGACGGAGCGGAGCGAGTCGAGGTCGCACGACGAGCCGTAGGCGACGACCGCCGCGGTGCTTCCGAGGGCGGCGGCGACCCCGAGGGCCAGGATCGCGGTGACTGCGACGATCGCGCCACGCTTCCGCCGGCGTCGGCGAATCGCGCGCTGATGGCGGCCCCGCGGGCGCAGCGTCTCCGGATCGAGCGGCGTGCGCCTGCTCCGGGGCGGGCTCATGCCGAGATGCTAGCCACCACGGTTCGTCTGCATTCGAGGGCGCGGAGTCGCCTCCTCGAACGCCGCGTGCCTGCGCCGTGGTGGAATCCGGAAATGGACCAGACCCGCCTCACGCCGCATCCCGGCAAGCTCGCGGCGTGGCTCGTGTTCGTCGGAGCGCTCGCACTCCTCAGCTACGGCGCGCGGCTCGGCGGAGGCGACGACACGCCGCACGACGCCGCCTACCGCTACTCGTCGTCGGTCGCGGCGCTCGTGCAGTACGGGCTCATGCTCGGCGTCCTCCTCCTGATCGCGCGGGGGCTGCCTCGCCGCGAGGCGTTCGCGCTACGCCGGCCGCGCTCGTGGAAGCGGGCGCTCGGGCTCGCCGCACTCGCGCTGCTCTCGATCTACGTAGCGTCGTTCGTGTACGAGCAGGCGCTCTCGCTCTTCGGCAGCTGGAGCCCCTCCGACGAGCAGGGGCTCGTCCCGGATCGCTGGGAGTCGAGCCGCGCCGCAGCTTTCATCGCGTTCTTCGTCGTGGTGACGCTCGTCGCCCCGGCGATCGAGGAGCTGACGTTCCGCGGGCTCGGCGTCTCGCTGCTCGAGCCGTGGGGCTCGGCCTTGGCCGTTCTCGTCACCGGCGTCCTGTTCGGCGCCGCGCACGGCTTGATCGTCGCGCTGCCGATCCTCGCCTTCTTCGGGATCGCCCTCGCGTGGCTGCGGGTCCGGACGGACAGCGTCTACCCCGGGATGCTCCTGCACGCGACCTTCAACGGGATCGCGCTGATCGCGGCCGTCAGCGGCGCCGGTTAGCGCTACGCGGCGTCATCCTCGTCGTCGTCCTCCTCGACCTCGTCCACGTCTTCGAACTCCTCTTCGAGGCTCGTCGCGAACTCCTCCGGCGTGACCGTCTCGATGAAGCGACGGAACTCCTCGGGATCGAGGTCGGAGAGGCTCGAGGCGGTGACCAGGCTGACCTCGTCCTCGCCCGCCTGGAACTCGATGCTCGACTCCTCGACGACGTCGTCGGCCGCGAAGATCTGCGCCTCGCAGCGAACCGCGAGCGCGATGGCGTCCGAGGGCCGCGAGTCGATCTCGAGCTCGGTCCCGTCCTGCACGATGGTGATGCGGGCGAAGTACGTGTTCTCGCGCAGCTCGGTCACGGTGACCTTGACCACCTCGCCCTTCAGCTCGGCGACGACCTCGGTGAGCAGGTCGTGGGTCAGCGGCCGCGGGGGCGTTGCGCCCTGGAGCTTCATGAGGATGGCGGCCGCCTCCGCGTGGCCGATCCAGATGGGGAGGAAGCGATCCTCGTCCGTCGTCTTCAGGAGAACGATCGGCTGCTTGCCGATGGGCTCGAAGCTCACGCCATAGAGAGTCATCTCGCGCATCCCGACGACCGCATGTTAGTCAGGCGCTACCGTGACCCTGCAGTGGCAAGTCCCGGACGAGGGTGAGCGACCGGCCGCGAGAACTCGCCCAGAGAAGCGAGCGTCTTCGACTGTGCCCGTCGAGAAGCGACGCTAGTCGGTTCTCGACATGGGCAAAGGCGAGCGCATGGGCGATCCTGGACTCGAACCAGGGGCCTCCGCCTTATCAGAGCGGCGCTCTAACCGACTGAGCTAATCGCCCGAGCCACGCAACTGTACCGCCGCGATCTCTAGGCCGCGCGCTCCTCGACGGGCTGCGCCGTGGCCGCTTCGAGCGACTCCACGAGCTCGGCGAGGCCCTTCTCGTCGTCGAACCGAATCTGCAATGCGCCGGCCGAGACACGCGTCGGCATCCCGGTGAGCCGCTCTGCGGCGGTGCGCGCCCGGTCGACGAGAGCCGGGTCGACCGCTGCCGCGCGACGCGGCCGCCGCCTGGCGCCGCCTTCCCGCGCCGCTCTCTCGGCGGCCCGAACCGTGAGCCCTTCCTTCACGATCCGGCGCGCGAGCCGTCGGCGCGCTTCGTCGTCGGGCAGGGAGAGGACGGCGCGGGCGTGGCCCTCGCTCATGTCCCCGCGGGCGAGCATCCACAGCACCTCTTCCGGCAGCTCGAGCAGGCGCAGGCGGTTGGACACCGCCGACTTCGAGCGTCCGACCCTGTCGGCCACGTTCCCGAGCGACAGCTCGAACTCGTCCACGAGAGACGCGTACGCGCGCGCCTCCTCGACCGGGGACAGCTGCTCGCGCGCGACGTTCTCGACGAGCCCGAGCAGGAGCGAGTCGCTGTCCTCGACGTCGCGGACGAGCGCCGGGAGCGTCGCGATGCCGGCCGACCGAGCGGCCCGCCAGCGGCGCTCGCCCGCGATCAGCTCGAAGCCGCCTTCTCCTCGGCGACGCACGACGATCGGCTGCAGAACGCCCTGGAGTCGGATCGAGCTCGCCAGACCGGCGGCCGACTCGGGCTCGAACCGGCGCCGGGGCTGCCTCGGATTCGGATGGATGGTCTCGACCGGCAGATGAACGAGCTCGGGCTGGCCAGCCTCCCCGAGCAGGACCTCGAGTCCGCGGCCGAGACCGCGACGCTCCTTAGGAACGCTCGACAAGCTCCATCGCCACCTTCCAGTAGGCCTCGGCGCCGGCGGAGCGGCGGTCGTAGGCGATCGCGGGAACCCCGTGGCTCGGCGCCTCCGCGAGGCGGACCGAGCGCGGGATGGTCGTCGTGAACACCAGCGCGCCGAAGTGCCTGCGCAGCTCCCCTTCCACCTCTCCGGCGAGACGCGTGCGTCCGTCGGCCATCGTGAGGAGGATCCCCGCGACCGCCAGGGACGGGTTCAGCTGCGCCTTGACGAGGTTGATGGTGCCGAGCAGCTGAGACAGGCCCTCCAGCGCGTAGTACTCGGCCTGGACCGGGACGATCGCACGGTTCGCGGCGGCGAGCGCGTTCACCGTCAGTGGACCGAAGGACGGAGGGCAGTCGAGCAGGACGTAGGAGTACGAGTCGACCTCGCCGGCGAGCGCCTCGGCGAGGTAGCGCTCGCCGCCGGGGCGGTTCGAGAGATCGACTGCCGCCGCGGCGAGATCGCTCTTGGCCATCACGACGTCGAGGTTGGCGACGCCCGACGGTTTCGCCAGATTCGCGAGCGGGACGCCGTCCAGCAGGTCGTGCGTCGACGCCCCGTTCGCCCGCAGCCCGAGCCCCGAGGTCGCGTTGGCCTGCGGGTCGAGGTCGACGAGGAGGACGCGCTCGCCCGCCTCGGCAAGACACGCGCTCAGGTTCACGGCGGTCGTGGTCTTGCCGACGCCGCCCTTCTGGTTCGCGACGGCGTAGACCCGGGTCGCGCGCAACGTCGGAGATCCGCTGTCGCGGACGCTCCGGTCGCGCGAAAACCCTTCGACGGGCATGTGCCAACACTAGAGAGGGAGGCGGCTAGACTCGCCGCGTGCGAGAGCCCGCCCCGCCGTACCGTGGCGAGGGCCCGCACGTGCTCTGGCACGTGAGCGAGAACCCGGCGATCGGGGCCTTCGAGCCGCACGTCAGCACGACCGCGAGCAGCGCCGAGCCGCGGGTCTGGGCAGTCGACACGAGGCATCTTCCTCTCTACTGGTTTCCGCGCGACTGCCCCCGGGCGACCTTCTGGGCGAGCAGCCACACGACGCCAGAAGACCTCGGCCTGTTGGCCGGGGCGTCACGCGTCCACGCAATCGAAGCGGCCTGGCTCGGGCGCGTCCGCAGCGCCGATGTCTTCGCCTACAGGCTCCCGAGCGCGACCTTCGACCCGGATCCCGAGGTCGGCGGCTACTGGCTCAGCCGGGAGACGGTCGCTCCCCTCGAGGCGGTGGCGCTCGGCGATCTCCTCGAGCTGCACGCGCGTGCCGGGATCGAGCTTCGCCTGACGGCGAGCGTCTGGCCGCTCTGGGATCGTGTCGTCGCCTCCACGCTCGAGTTCAGCGGGATCCGGCTCCACAACGCGGAGTCGCGAGGCTTCTAGGCAAGGGGCCGCTTCTTCGCGACTCCGGGTCGCCGAGGGAAGCCGGGCGGCGTCGGCGCGATCTTCCCCACGATCGCGATCCCGTCCAGCTCACGCTCGAGGAGCCCGCCCACCAGGGACGCCGCAGTCGCGAGAGCCTCGCGCTCGGCGGTTCGTCCCAGCCACACGAGCACCGCTCCTCCGACCTCGACGAGCGGAAGGCAGAGCTCCACCGCCACCGGCGGCTTGGCGAGCGCCTTCGCGAGCGCGACTCCGAACCGCTCCGAAGGCTGCTCCTCCGCTCGTCCCCAGACGACCTCCACGTTCGCGAGCTCGCCGGCGAAGCGCTCGAGGAAGTCGCACTTGCGACGCTCCGCCTCGAGCAGCGTGAACGAGCGCTCGGGGAGCGCGGCGGCGAGGGGGAGCCCCGGGCTTCCTCCTCCCGACCCGACATCGACGACACGTCCCGGAAGGTCTCGCACGAGCGAAGCGGCCCGAAGCGCGTCCTCGAGCAGGACCTCGCGCGCATCGGCGATCGTCGCGAGGGCGGTGGCCCCCGGGGCCGCGAGCACCTCCTCGAGCCAGCGCTCGAGCAGGCCGTCGTTCAGGTCAGGTGGCGAGATGGCGCGGCAGGACGACGACGAAGCGGTTCGGCTCTGCTCCCTCGCTCGCCGTCTCGACATCCGGATCTTCCTTGAGCGCCTCGTGCACGATCTTGCGCTCGACCGGCGTCATCGGCTCCAGGGCGACCCGCCGGCCGCTTGCCGACGCGCGGGAAGCCGTGCGGCGGGCCAGGTTCTCGAGCGTCGCGGTGCGGCGGGCGCGGTAACCCGCGGCGTCCACGACGACGCCGTGTTGGCCGCCCGCCGCGCGCGTGATCGCGTTCGCGAGGTACTGGACCGCATCGATCGTCTGGCCGTGCTTTCCGATGAAGAGCGCGACGTCCGGGCCGGAGCAGCTCACCTGCACGCCGTCGTCGAGCTCGCGGGCGGAGACGGAGACGTCCGCTCCGATGCCGGCCGCGATCCGCTCGACCATTTCGCGCGCCTCGCGCACCGCCTCCGGCTCGTCGCCCACGGGCGCCTCGGGGACCAGCGCCGGCGCGCCGGCGCTCGCGATCACGTGGGCCGGGCTGAACCCGACGCCCAGCAAGCCGCGCTCGCCTTCCGAGACGACCTGGAACTCGACGCTCTCGCGGTCGAGCCCGGGAACCTTCTGCTCGAGCTCGCGGAGCGCCGCCCACTTGGCCTCGCCGACGGTCTCGCCGGTCGCCTCGACGCGCACGACGCTCTCCGTGCTCATCGGCGGCTCCGACCTCCGCCCTTGCGTTTCACGCGCCTCGGCGCGGACGAGCCCTTCGGACGCGTGTTGCCGTCGGCTGCTGCCGCCGGCTCGGTCTGCGCTGGGGGCTCGTCCTTCGGAGCGCTACGGCTCGAGCGTTTGGACGGCGCCGCCGGCCTCGGCATCAGCCGCCGCGTGATGAGCCCCTGCCCGGTCGTCCACAGGTTCGTCGTGAGCCAGTAGATCATCAGGCCGGACGGGAACCGCAGGATGAAGGGGAGGAAGACGACCGGTAGCACCATGATCATGATCCGCTGCGACTGGCTCTGCATCGCGGTCGACATCAGGTACGTCGAGAGGAGCTGGCTCGCGACGTAGACGGCGATGAGGACCGGCCCCCAGCCAACGCTGACCTTCTCGGTGATGTTCACCAGACCCAGCCAGTCGAGCGAGCCGCCCGATTGCCGAAAGATCTCCTTCTCGAAGTCCTTGAGGACGTAGAACAGCGAGATGAAGATCGGGATCTGGAAGACGATCGGCAGGCAGGAGGCGTACGGGTTGATCTTGTTCTCCTTGTAAAACTTCATCAGCTCTTCCGACTGTCTCTGCCGGTCCGACTTGTAGCGCTGCTGGAGCGCCTTCATCTCGGGCGCGTGGATCTGCAGGCTCTGCATCGAGTGGATCTGGCGGATCGCGACCGGGACGAGCAGCATGCGGACGGTGACCGTGAGCGCCACGATCGACCACGCCCAGCTCAGGCCGACGGTCCCGTGGAACCACTTGAGGATCTCCGTGAGGATGTTCTCGAGCGGGCTGAGGAGGCCGCCGACGATCACGCGCGAGCCCTCGACCGACGGAGAGGGAAGAGCGACTGGTCGTGCGCGTAGTCCACGCCGCCGTGGCTCCACGGGTTGCAGCGCAGGAGGCGCCAGCCCGCCAAGACCGTGCCGCGGACGAGCCCGAACTCGCGCAGCGCGTCGATCGCGTACCGCGAGCAGCTCGGGTGGTACTTGCACGTCCCGGCGGGCGTCAAGAGCCCGAAGGTGAACCGCCAGGCGTAGACGAGGCCGATGCCGGCGTACCTCACGATCCGGCCTTTTCGAGGACGGCCGCGATCTCCTCGACCAGCCAGCCCTTGCCGCGCGTCTCGGCCGGCTCGGCGAGGCCGGGTCGCGCGGACAGGACGTAGTCGCGGCCGGGAGGAACGGTGGGGAGGAGGTCGCGCCAGCTCTCGCGCAGCAGCCGCTTCACGCGGTTGCGCGCAACCGCCGAGCCGACCGCGCGCGGCACCGCGAGCCCGAGCCGCGGGTCACCCTCGGGCTCGTCGTCGCGCGGGAACCAGTGGAGAACGAGGTACCGGCTGGACACGGAGCGTCCGCGCCGGTAGACGGTGTCGAAGTCCTTCGACCGGGAAAGCCGGTTGCGGCGCTGCACCGTTGCTAGTGCGCAAGCTCGGAATCCGCGAGCACGGCTCCCGAGTGCGCGAAAACCCCTGAAGGCGGCCACTTCGCGGCCGCTGGGTGGCTGTGGCTCACGGCGGCCGCCGCGTGCACTGATCTCACAACGGCCTCATCTCACGCGGAGAGGCGCTTGCGCCCTCTCGCGCGACGGCGCTTCAGGATCGCGCGACCCCCGCGGGATGACATGCGCGCTCGGAATCCATGGCGCCGCTTTCTGCGGCGAACGTTCGGCTGATAGGTGCGTTTCACGTCGTCTCGTCGGCCTTCGCAGGCGGGGAGCCGCGAGTATAGACAACCGTTCCGGGCGCCGGTTTTCCACAGAGCCTGTGTAACCCGCGCTACCCGAAAGCGCTGCTCACGCGACGTCAGCGTCGCCGAAGTCGACAACGAATCCGCCGTCTTCCACACCTGTGGAAACGCGTGTGGAACACAGGAAATCCCTGCAAATCGGCCGTATTTTCATCCACAATGTATCGGTTTGTGCACATTGAGCGGCAGCGGCAAGGGTGCTATGCTCGCCGCTTCCCGACGACCCCTGACGCACGAGGACGGGTGGACCACCCCGCCGAGCAACCAGCCGACGACCTCTGGAACGCCATCGCAGGGCGCCTGCGCGACACCCTTGCAGGCAGCGCGTACGAGACGGGCTTCGGCCAGGCTCGCCCCCGCTCGCTCGAGGGGGAGAACCTCGTCGTGGAGGTCCCGAACGACTTCACTCGCGACTGGATCCAGCGTCATCTGCTCGAGGCGGTGCGGCGCGCGACGAGCGAGTCGAGCACGGACGTCGCCGTCTCGTTCGCGGTAGCGGAGCGGCCTCCGGCCGAGCCGGTGGAGCAGGTCGCGCGCGCTCCCGAAGCTCCGACCGAGCCCGTCGCAGAGCTGCCCGCGCCGCGCGAGACGGTCGAGGTCGCGCTGAACCACAAGTACACCTTCGACCTCTTCGTCATCGGATCGTCGAACCGTTTCGCGCATGCAGCCGCGCTCGCAGTCGCCGAAGCGCCAGCGCAGGCGTACAACCCGCTCTTCATCTACGGGAAGACCGGGCTAGGCAAGACCCACCTGCTCCAGGCGATCGGGCATTACGTCCGCCAGCACTCCCGGCGCCTGACGACGCGGTACGTGACGAGCGAGACGTTCATGAACGAGTTCATCGACGCCGTCCGCGAGCGGTCGCGGATCGACGGCTTCAAGCGTCGCTACCGCAACTACGACATCCTCCTCGTCGACGACATCCAGTTCTTCGCGGGCAAGGAGCGGATCCAGGAGGAGTTCTTCCACACCTTCAACTCCCTGTACGAGGGCGGTGCGCAGATCGTCATCTCGTCCGACCGGCCGCCGCGGGACATCGGCGAGCTCGGAGACCGCCTGCGCTCGCGCTTCGAGTGGGGCCTCCTCACCGACATCCAGGCTCCCGACCTCGAGACCCGCATCGCGATCCTGCGCAAGCGCGTCGAGACCGAGGAGATCCCGGTCCCGGACCCCGACGTGTTGACCTTCATCGCCGGCCGCGTCAGCGCCAACATCCGCGAGCTCGAAGGCGCGCTCACACGAGTCGTCGCCTTTTCCTCGCTCATGGACCGCCCACTCACCGTCGAGCTCGCCGAGACCGTCCTGAAGGACGTCTACCCGCAGGGAGAAGCAGCTCCGGAAGTCACCATCGCGAGGATCCAGCAGAACGTGTGCGAGCGGTTCTCGGTCACCCACGACGAGCTCGTCAGCCCGCGTCGCTCCCAGGCGGTCGCCTACCCGCGCCAGGTCGCCATGTACCTCTGTCGCGAGCTCACGGACGCGTCGCTGCCGATGATCGGCAAGGAGTTCGGCGGCCGCGACCACACGACCGTCATCCACGCCAAGGACAAGATCACCAAGCTCATCCGCGAGGATCGGTCTGTGTACAACCTTGTGCAAGAGCTCACCGCCCGCATCAAGCAACCGCGCTGAGATGGGGGTCCCCGAGCGACTGGCTCAGCGGCCTGTGGAATGCGACGATAGGCATCCACACGTGGACCCACAGCCGTTTTCCCAGCTCTCGACCGGGAATTCGACCGTCCTCCCCACTACTCACACTCCTATTACTACGACAGGTCTTTTCTTTCAATCATGAGTACAGACATCGTGTCCACCTCGGCTCTTCGCATCACGTGCTCGAAGGCCGGGCTCGCCTCGACGCTCGCGGTCGTGTCGCGAGCCGTCTCGACCCGCGGTGCGGTGCAGGTGCTCGGCGGCATCCTCCTGCAGGCGGAGGGCGATCGCCTCACCCTCGCTGCGACCGACATGGAGATCTCGATCCGCTCGTCGCTCGCCGGAGACATCGAGGGCGATGCGAGCGTCGTCGTTCCGGGCCGGCTGCTCACCGATCTCGTTCGGCTCCTGCCGGACGACAAGGTGACGCTCGCGTACGACGAGGGCGAGGGGGTCCTCGCCGTTACGTCCGGCAGCCACGCGTCGCGGCTGAACGTGTACAGCGCGGAGGACTTTCCGCGCCTCCCGCCGACCGACGGTCAGCTGCAGACGATCGACGCAGGTGCGCTGCTCGCGACGATCGAGAAGGTCGGCCGTGCCGCGTCCAGGGACGAGTCGCGTCCGGTGCTCACGGGGGTCCTGGTGCGGTTCGAGGGCGAGAAGCTCGTCATGGCCGCGACCGACTCGTACCGGCTCGCGGTCAAGGAGACCACCTTGGAGTCGCCGGGGCCCGATCTCGACGCGATCATCCCCGCGCGCGCGCTGCAGGAGCTCACCCGCCTCGCGTCCGGAGCCGACGACGTCGAGCTCGGCGTCCACGAGAACCACGTCATCTTCGCCGCCGGCGACGTCTGGCTGACGAGCCGCCGCATCGACGGCCAGTTTCCGAACTACAAGCAGCTTCTCCCGGAGACGTTCGAGATCGAGATCGCGATTGCCCGCGAGGCGCTGCTCGAGGTCGTCCGGCGGGCGGGTCTCATGGCTCAGCGCAACGCGCCGCTGAGACTGCGCTTCGCGGAGGGCGAGCTCACGGTCTCGGCGCAGACGCAGGATGTGGGCGAGGCGACCGAGTCGCTGCCGATCGAGTATGCCGGCGAGGAGCTCGAGATCGGCTTCAACCCCGACTTCCTCCGAGACGGGCTCGAGGCCGTGTCCATCGAGACGGTTCAGCTCAAGCTCATCAATCGCCTGCGACCAGGCCTCATCGCGGCGCCGGACGAGAGCTTCTGGTACCTGATCATGCCGATCCGCCTCGCGGGCTGATCGCCCGCGAGGTCACGCTCCGCGACTTCCGCTCGTACGCCGCGCTCGAGCTCGAGCTGTCTCCCGGAGTGGTGCTCCTGCACGGCCCGAACGGCGCGGGGAAGACGAACCTGCTCGAGGCCCTCCACGTCGGCACCCAGGGGTTCTCGCCGCGCGCCCGGCGCGACGCGCAGCTGATCCGCTTCGGGTCCACGGCCGGGAGAGTCGCTCTCGAGGGCACGCGCGGCGAGGGGGCGTTCGCGACGGATGTGGTCCTCGCGATCAGCGAGCCACGGCGCGTCTCGCTGAACGGCGAGCAGCTGGGCTCGTCCGAGCGGTTGCGACACGAGCTCACGACGCTCGTCTTCACGCCGGACCGGCTCGCGGTCGTGAAGGGGGCACCGTCCACCCGCCGGGCGTATCTCGACCGTGCGCTCGGGCGGATGTTTCCGGCCCGGGCGACGCTCGGAAACGACTACGCGGCCGCCGTGGGGCAGCGGAACGCCGGGCTCCGACGTGTCCGCCTCGGTCAGTCGAGTCGCACTGCGCTCGCCCCCTGGTCGGAGCGTGTCGTCGCGCTCGGCACCGAGCTCGTCGAGGCTCGGACGAAGGCGGTCGGCTTGCTCTCGGTTGGGTTCGCGGGTACCGCGGAGGCGCTCGGACTCACGGGAGCCGCCCTCTCCTACGAGGGGGACGCACCGACACCCGGAGACCTCGACGCTCGGCTCGAGACCGACCTCGAGCGGGGCACGACCAGCGCCGGGCCGCACCTGCACGACCTGAGGATCGAGGCTGCCGGCCGCGATCTTCGCGTGTACGGCTCACAGGGCGAGCAGCGCATCGCAGTGCTCGCGCTCGTGCTCGCGGAGGCCGACGCGCTCCGCGACAGGGCCGGAAGGACGCCGCTGGTGCTCCTCGACGACGTGCTCTCGGAGCTCGACGAGGGAAGGCGGCGCTCGCTCGCCGGGCTGATCGCCCTGGGCGCCCAGACCGTCGTCACGACGACGACAGCGGCGGCGTTTCCGGGCGACCCTGCGCAATCGCTCGCCGTCACGCCGGGCGAGGTGCGCTGATGGAGCGCATCGGCGGCGAGGTCAAGCGTGAGCTCACGCGGACGGGAAGCCAGGACGGAGTGCCGCTCGCTGCGCTGACGGCGGCGTGGCCGGCCGTGGTCGGCGACACGATCGCGCGGCGGGCGTGGCCCCTGCGGATCGGGCGGGACGGCACGCTCCACGTGGCGACCGAGTCCGCCACGTGGGCGAACGAGCTCGCTCTCCTGAGAGACGAGATCCTCGAACGCCTCGCGGCACGGCTCGGGAGCGAGGCGCCGGCGGCCCTGCGTTTTGCGGTCGGCCCCGTCCCCGAGCCCGCGACCGCGCCGCCCCCGCCATCCGAACCGAGCGTCACTCCCGTCGAGGCGCCAGCCGAGATCGAGTCCGAGGCCGCCTCCGCGGCCGAGAAGATCGAGGATCCGGAGCTGCGCGAGCTCGTCGCGAGGGCGGCTCGCGCGAGCCTTCTGCGGGCCCGGTCCGGCCGCCATTTCTGGTAGACTATTCCTGCCCCGCAATATGGCGATTTGCAGGGCTTTTTTGATGGCCGAAGCAGCCTATACCGCAAAAGACATCACCGTCCTCGAGGGCCTCGAGCCGGTCCGTCTACGCCCCGGGATGTACATCGGGTCGACGGGCTCTCGCGGTCTCCACCACCTCGTCTACGAAGTGGTCGACAACGCGGTCGACGAGGCGCTCGCGGACCGCAACGACCTCGTCGAGGTGACCATCCACCCGGACAACTCCGTGACCGTCCGGGACGCCGGCGCGGGCATTCCGGTGGACGTCATCCCCGAGCAGGGCCTTCCTGCACTCACTGTCGTGTTGACGAAGCTGCACGCGGGCGGGAAGTTCGGTGGCGAGGGCTACAAGGTCTCGGGCGGTCTCCACGGCGTCGGCGTCTCGGTCGTGAACGCGCTCTCCGAGTGGCTCGTCGCCGAGGTGCGGCGCGACGGCAAGGTCTACCGCCAGGAGTTCGCCCGCGGCGAGCCGACCAAGGACATGGAGACGATCGGGGTCGCCAAGAAGGACGAGTCGGGCACGACCATCTCGTTCCGTCCGGACCCCGAGATCTTCGAGGAGACCGAGTTCGACGCGGCGACGCTCGTGCAGCGTCTGCGCGAGACCGCGTTCCTCACGCGGGGGCTGCGCATCGTGCTTCGCGACGAGAGGGCGGGGGGGCGAACCGACGAGTTCCACTACGAGGGTGGGATCAGGGACTTCGTCGCCCACGTGAACGAGGCGAAGGACCCCGTGCACAAGCACATCGTGTACCTCGAGGGCGAGAGCGACGAGGGCGCCGTCGAGGTCGCAATGCAGTGGAACACGTCCTACGTCGAGTCCGTGTTCTCGTTCGCGAACAACATCAACACGACGGAGGGCGGCACGCATCTTCAGGGCTTCCGCGCTGCGCTGACGCGGACCCTCAACCAGTACGCGCGCCAGGAAGGGCTCCTGAAGGAGAAGGACGACAACCTCGAGGGCGAGGACGCTCGCGAGGGGCTCGCCGCGGTCATCTCCGTGAAGCTCCGGAACCCGCAGTTCGAGGGGCAGACGAAGACGAAGCTCGGCAATCCCGGAGTCGCGGGCCTCGTCGAGAAGGTCGTCAATCAGCGGCTCTCGGAGTTCCTCGAGGAGAACCGGACCGAGGCTCGCCAGATCGTCCAGAAGGCGATCGCGGCGCGCAACGCGCGGCAGGCTGCACGCAAGGCTCGCGAGCTCACGCGCCGCAAGAGCGCGCTCGAGAACTCGTCACTCCCGGGAAAGCTCGCCGACTGCACGATCAAGGATCCCGACTCGGCGGAGCTGTTCATCGTCGAGGGGGACTCGGCCGGCGGCTCCGCGAAGCAGGCCCGCGACCGGACTACCCAGGCGATCCTGCCGCTGCGCGGGAAGATCATCAACTCCGAGAAGAACCGCATCAACAAGGTTCTTTCCAACACGGAGATCCAGGCCATGATCACCGCGATCGGGACCGGGTTCGGCGACGAGTTCGACATCGCCAACCTGCGCTACGGACGCGTCATCGTGATGACCGACGCGGACGTCGACGGTGCGCACATCCGCACGCTCGTCCTCACGTTCCTGTACCGGACGATGCCCGAGCTCTTCGAGCGCGGTCACGTCTACATCGCGGTGCCGCCGCTGTACCACGTGAAGCTCGGCAGCAGGGGCATGTACTTCGAGAAGGACTCGCAGCTCGAGGACCTGCTGGTCCGCGAGCGGGTGAAGGACATGGTCGTCACCGCGCGCGACGAGCGCGAGACCCCGCTCACCGAGGCACGCTGGACGCGTCTCGTTCGCGAGCTCGGCCACCTCGAGGGCTGGGCGGCGAAGCTCGAATCCGAGTTCGGCGCCGCAGCGCGCTTCGCGATCTCGCACGGGCTCGTCGAGGCCGAGGCGGACGGCGCTGCGAGCGCAGCCTCGCTCGTCGCTGCCATCCCGCCGAACGGATACGAGCTGACTGTCGAGGATGAGCTCGACGGCGTGCTGAACGTGCGCGTCGTCGAGACGGAGACGAGCACGTCGCACCGCGTCGCGCTGCCCACGGCAATGCTCGGCTCGCCGACGTACGTGGCGGTGCAGCGGGCCTACGCCAAGGTCGGAGAGCTCGTCGGCCTCCCCCCGTTCACGGTCGTGTTCGGGAACAAGTCGTCGCGTGCGGAGACCTACGACGCGCTGCGCCTGAGCTCACTCGACCTGGCGAAAGAGGGCATGCAGATAAGCCGCTTCAAGGGCCTCGGCGAGATGAACCCGGAGCAGCTCTGGGAGACGACCATGGACCCGGCCAAGCGGATGCTGATCCGCGTCGAGGTCGAGGACGCGGCCGCCGCCGACCGGGTCTTCTCGACGTTGATGGGCGACCAGGTTGAGCCCCGGCGCCTCTTCATCGAGCAGAACGCCAAGGACGTGAGGTTCCTCGATGTCTAGAGACGAAGCGTGGCGGAGCACCGACCACATCGCCGGAGGCCGGCTGTGCCGGCCGGGAGGCAAGGTCACCAGTGAGCGGGTAGAGGTGGTGAAGGAGGGGGCTCATGGGGGAACCATGGGTTCCCCCATGCCAAATGTCTGACGTCGTAGAGCCGCTCGGCGCGGGGCGCATCGAGCCTCGCGAGCTCGAGCAGGAGATGCGCTCGAGCTACCTCGATTACGCGATGAGCGTCATCGTCGGCCGCGCGCTCCCGGACGTCCGCGACGGCCTCAAGCCCGTCCACCGCCGGATCCTCTGGGCGATGCACGACGCCGGCCATCAACCCGGCCGGCCGTACGTGAAGTGCGCCCGCGTGACTGGCGACGTGATGGGCAAGTACCACCCGCACGACTCGAGCTCGATCTACGACGCGATCGCGCGCCTCGTCCAGCCCTTCTCGCTCCGGTACCCGCTCGTCGACGGCCAGGGCAACTTCGGCTCGATCGACGACGATCCGCCGGCCGCGGAGCGGTACACCGAGTGCCGTCTGGCCAAGCTCGCGACGGAGATGCTTCGGGACATCGACTCCGACACGGTCGACTTGGGGCCGAACTACGACGAGTCACGCCGCGAGCCGCAGGTGCTTCCGTCGCGCTTCCCGAACCTGCTCGTCAACGGCTCGACCGGCATCGCCGTGGGCATGGCGACGAACATCCCGCCGCACAACCTCGGGGAGACGATCGATGCAGTGGTCGCGCTCATCGACAAGCCGTCCGCGAGCGTCGAAGACCTCATGAAGTTCGTCAAGGGCCCGGACTTCCCGACCGGGGGCATCGTCGTCGGTCGCTCGGGTATCCGCGACGCGTATCGCACCGGCCGCGGGCGCATCGTCATGCGGGCGCGCGCCCACGTCGAGGAGCTGCGCGGCGGGAAGAGCGCGATCATCGTCACCGAGCTCCCGTACGGCGTGAAGAAGGGCGGCGACGGAGGCGTGATCACGAAGATCGCGGATCTCGTCCGCGAGAAGGTGATCACCGAGGTCTCCGATCTCCAGGACTACTCGGACAAGTCCGGGATGCGGATCCAGATCGAGCTCAAGCGCGAGGCGGTTCCGCAAGTCGCACTGAACAAGCTCTTCAAGCACACGGCGCTCCAGGCGACGTTCGGCTACAACGCCGTCGCCCTCGTCGATGGCGTGCCGCGGACGCTCTCGCTGCTCGAGTTCGTCCGCCACTACCTGGACTTCCAGCGCGAGGTCGTCACGCGCCGCTCGCAGTACGAGCTGCGCAAGGCGCTTGCACGCGCGCACGTCCTCGAGGGCTACCTCATCGCGCTCGACAACCTGGACGAGGTGATCCAGCTCATCCGCGCAGCCGACGACGCCGACGAGGCGCGAGCGGCGCTCATGGAGCGCTTCGAGCTCTCCG
Source organism: uncultured Gaiellaceae bacterium (assembly GCA_963831285.1). GTDB lineage: Bacteria > Actinomycetota > Thermoleophilia > Gaiellales > Gaiellaceae > GMQP-bins7. The sequence continues at coordinate 194,307 of CAWHPO010000014.1, forward strand.
AGTTGCAGGCGCAGGCGATCCTCGACCTGCGGCTGCGGGCGCTCACCGGGCTGGAGCGAAAGCGCGTGGAGGACGAGTACGCGGACCTCCAGGAGCGCATCTTGGAGCTGCGAACGCTGCTCGGCGACGAGTCGCGGATCGCCGCGCTGATCAAGGAGGAGCTGCTCGAGCTCAAGGAAATCTACGGCAAGACGGACGACCGCCGGACGGAGATCGTGGTCGACGAGTCCGACTTCGAGCTCGAGGACATGATCGCGGAGGAGGACATGGTGATCGCGATCACCAACTCCGGCTACATCAAGCGCCTACCCGTGACCTCGTACCGCGAGCAGCGCCGCGGCGGGATCGGCGTCATGGGCATGGACCTGAAGGACGAGGACTACATCGAGCACCTGTTCGTCGCGTCCACCCACGACTACATCCTCTTCTTCACGACCGTCGGCAAGGTCTACCGGCTGAAGGTTCACGAGCTGCCGCTGGGCTCACGTCAGTCGAAGGGTCGCGCGATCGTGAATCTCCTCCCGTTCCGCCAGGACGAGTACGTGCAGGCGGTCATCGCCACACGGAACTTCGAGGAGGCGAAGTACCTCGTGTTCGCCACGCGGAAGGGCATGGTCAAGAAGACCGAGTTCGCCGCGTACAACACGCCGCTCAAGGCGGACGGGATCATCGCGATCAAGCTGCGTGACGACGACCAGCTGATCGGCGTGCGGCTCGCGGGCGACGGCGACGACGTGCTGATGGTCTCGCGTCTCGGCCAGGCGGTCCGCTTCCACGGCAAGCAGGTGCGCTCGATGGGCCGCGACACGTCGGGCGTCGCGGGGATGAGGCTGCGCGGGGACGACGAGGTGATCGAGGTGGACATCGCCGTGGACGACGCCGACCTCCTCGTCGTCACGGAGAACGGCTACGGCAAGCGCACCCGCGTCGGCGACTACCCGGTGAAGGGTCGCGGGACGATGGGCGTCAAGACGGTACAGCTCGTCGAGGGCAAGGGTCGCCTGGCCGGAGCTCGGATCGTCCGCGACGGCTACCAGGTGATGCTCATCTCCGACGGCGGGACGGTGATCCGGATCCCGGTGGACGGCATCCGCCGCGCCGGCCGCGCGACCCAGGGCGTCATCGTGATGCGGCTCCGCGAGGCCGAGCACGTCGCGACGCTCGCTCCTGTCGTCGGCTCGGACGACGAGGTCGACGAGATCGCCGAGCCTGCGCCGCCGGACATCCCGTAAGCGGACCTTTCTGTCCCTCGGATGGGGCAGACGTCGGGTCAGAGACAGTCCGTCGAGGGCGGTGGAGGCTCGTGCTGCGAGCCGAAGCGCGACGACGGTAAGCGCTGCGAGTGCTGCCGTGGCGAGAAGGGCTGGGAGAAGAAGCCGGAGAGGGGCTGCTGCGACGGTCGGGACGAGCCCGCCACGCAGACGGCCAGCACGCCGTCGCGATCGCGTTCGGAGCCGAGCTCTGGCGCGAGGAGGTGTCGCCCGAGGAGAGCTGAGCCGGCAGCTACCCGGCGCCGCTGTCAGCGGCGTTGGAGAGGGCCGTGAGCAGGTCGATGGGGATCGGGAAGACGATCGTCGAGTTGTTCGACGCCCCGATCTCGAGCAGCGTCTGCAGGTAGCGGAGCTGCACCGTGATCGGCTGCTGCGACATCACGGCCGCGGCATCCTTCAGGCGCTCCGAGGCCTGGAACTCGCCCTCGGCCGAGATGACCTTCGCGCGGCGCTCGCGCTCGGCCTCCGCCTGGCGCGCCATGGCTCGCTGCATGCCGGCCGGGATCTCCACGTCCTTGACCTCGACCACGGAGACCTTGATGCCCCAGGGGGAGGTCGACTCGTCGATGATGCTCTGGAGGATCGTGTTGATCTTGTCCCGCTCGGACAGGAGCTCGTCGAGGACGTGCTGACCGAGGACCGAGCGCAGCGTGGTCTGCGCGATCTGGGACGTCGCGGACATGTAGTTCTCGACCTGCACGATCGCGGCGTTCGGCTCGACGATCCGGAAGTACGCGACCGCGTTGACGCGGACGGGGACGTTGTCCTTCGTGATGACCTCCTGCGGCGGCACGTTGAGCGTCACCGTGCGCAGGTCCACGCGGACCATCCGGTCGACCACCGGGATCAGCAGGAAGATGCCGGGGCCCTTCGGGGTGGGTAGAAGCCTGCCGAGGCGGAAGATGACGCCGCGCTCGTACTCGCGTGCGATCTTCACCGCCGCGAACAGGAAGAGCAGCAGGATGACGAGTACGGCGACGATCGCGATTCCAGCGACTGCCATCAGCGCGCTTCCTCCTCACTCGGGGACACCGGGGATCCTACGACCAGCTGCAAGCCCTCCTCGACTCGCTCGACCCGGACGTGGTCGCCGGGCGTGAGCGGGGAGCCGTTGTCGGTGTGCGCCTGCCACAGCTCGCCGTTGACGTGTACGAGCCCTTCCCGGCGCACGATGCCCTCTTCGCCCACGAGGCCGTGGGTTCCGACCGCGACCGGATTGCGGCTGGCACGCACGACGCGTGTGAGCGCGAAGCCGAGCAGCAGTGCGAGCGTCCCGGCGATCGCGACCGCCACGGGGAGCGATACCTGGTACGCGTCCCCGGCGGGATCGAAGAGCATGAGCGCTCCGAGTACGAAGAGGATCGCTCCGGCGAGCGTGATCGCACCGTGCGTCGGGACGAAGGCGTCGGCGACGAAGAAGGCGGCGGCGAGCAGCATGAACAGCAGGCCGGTGGCGGACACCGGCAGGATCTGCAGGCCGTACAGGCCGAGGATCAGCGAGATCGCGCCGACCGTCCCCGGGAAGATGAGCCCGGGATTCCAGAGCTCGACGACGATGCCGATGAGCCCGATCGAGAGCATGAGCGCGATCAGGTTCGGGTCGACCAGGAAGTCCCGCGCGCGCTGCCAGAAGCTCATCTCGACATCGTCGATCTGCGCGCCCGCCGTATGCAGGACGAGGCCCTTCGGCACCGTCTTGGTGCCGTCGATCCTCTCGAGCAAGACAGGAAGCGTCGGCGCGATGAACTCCACGACCCCGATCCGCTTCGCCTCGCGGGCGCCGTAGTTCGACGCGACGGTGACCATCCTTCGGGCCGCCACGACGTTCCGGTCGTGCTCGCGTGCGAGCTCGCCGACGTACGCCGCGGCGTCGTTGACGATCTTGCGGTGGAGGTCCTTCGAGATGTCCTGGCCGTTCAGCGAGATCGGGGTCGAGGAGCCGATGTTCGTCTGCGGTGCCATCGCGGCGACGTCGGAGGCCATCGTGATGACCGCGCCCGCGGAGTCGGCGCTCGAGCCCGACGGCGCGACGTAGACGACGATGGGAACCTTCGAGGCAAGGAAGCGCTTGACGATGCCGCGCATGGACGAGCCCAGGCCTCCCGGCGTGTCGAGGACGAGGACCATGGCCGAGTAGCCGTCGTTCTCGGCGCGGTCGACGGACCCGTCGACGTACTCCTGCGTGACGGGGTTGATGTCGTTGTCGAGATGGACCGCGAGCACACGAGGCTGCGTGGCCTGCGCGTGCACGAGCGGTGTCGCCGCGAGCGCTCCGAGAGCGAGCGAGACGACGAGAAATCCCCGCAAGAAGGGGTGTGGCACCGGTGTAAGGATTCTATCTGCGGAGGTACCGCGCTCTTGCCCGCGAAGGACGGAACGGCAACTCTGGATCAGCCGTGCGCCCTCTCCTCGTCTTCCTCGTACTGCTCGCGGCGGCCCTGCTCGGCTCGCCTGCGGCCTTCGCCTCGGCGGACGTCCCCGTGACGAGCTTCGAGCTGCGAGCGGTGGGCAAGGGGCGGTTCGTCGCACCCGAGGCGGTCCGTCGGTTCACCCTCGCCGGCGTCAGGTGGCGCGGCAGGGGATCGGTGCAGTTCCGCGTGCGCTCGACGAGCGGGCGCTGGGGCTCGTGGCGCGCCGCGCAGCCGGAGCCGGAGGATGCGCCCGACCCGGGCTCGACCGAGAGCCGCCGGGATGCGAGCTGGCGCGTCGGCAATCCCTGGTGGGTCGGGGTCTCGAACGGGATCGAGGCCAGAGCCGTCGGCCAGGTCTCGCAGATCCGGGCGAGCCTCGTCTGGAGCCCGGAGGTTCGTGTCCCGTACCGCACTCCGGCGGCGGCGCCCGCGACCGGGCAGCCTGCGATGGTGCCGCGCGCCGGCTGGAACGCGGACGAGTCGATCCGGCGCGCTCCGCCGGCCTACGCGCCCGCGATCCGGCTCGCGATCATCCACCACACGGCGGGGCAGAACGACTACACGCGGGCGCAGGCGCCGGCGATCGTCCGGGGCATCGAGCTCTTCCACGTCAAGGGCAACGGTTGGAACGACATCGGCTACAACTTCCTCGTCGATCGCTTCGGCACGGTCTACGAAGGGCGCTACGGAGGCGTCGACCGCAACGTCATCGGCGCCCATGCGCTCGGCTTCAACACCGGCTCGGTCGGGATCGCGCTCCTCGGGACATATGGCAGCACGAAGCCGTCTGCCGCGGCGCTCGACGCGATCGCCCGCATCGTCTCCTGGAAGCTCGACCTCGCGCACGTCGATCCGACCTCCTTCCTCACGTTCATCTCGGGCGGCAGCGAGCGCTACCCGAGCGGCGTCCCGGTCCTGCTGAACGCGGTTTCGGGCCATCGCGACACGGGCCTGACGGAGTGCCCGGGCGACGCCCTGTATGCGAAGCTCGGGTCGATCGCGGCGACGGCGCGAACGCTCGGCGGGCCGAAGATCTTCGAGCCACGGGCGGACGCGGCGGAGGCCTCGGTCCGCTTCCGCGCCCGGCTGTCGCAGGCACAGCCGTGGACGGTCGTCGTCGCGAGCGCGGCGGGCACGGAGGTCGCGCGCGGAACCGGAGTCGGCGCCGCCGTGGACTGGACGTGGGAGTGGAGCGGCCAGCCGGCCGGCTCCTACTCGTGGACGATCTCGGCAGGAACCGCGCGGCCGGCCACCGGAGTGCTCCGCGCAGGCGGCGGAGCCGCGCCACTCGGACTCGACGGCCTGTCCGCCGAGCCCGCCGCGATCAGCCCGAATGGCGATGGCCAGGCGGACACGGCGTCCATCACCTACCGACTCTCCGCTCCGGCGAACGTGACGGTGGAGGTCGCCGACGCGCTCGGCGCGGTGCAGACGACCTTGGTTGACCGCGTGTGGACGAATGCCGGGATGCATACTGCGACGGTCGACGGAACAGCCCTGCCCGACGGCACCTACGGTGTCCGTATCACCGCCCGGACGGCCGCGGGCTTCGTCGTCGAGAAGGACGTTCCGCTCCAGGTGAGCCGGATCCTCGGGCTCGTCTCGGTCGCGCCGACGACGTTCTCTCCGAACGGCGACGGCCGAAAGGACACCCTCGCACTGGCGTACTCGTTGACCGCGCCCGCGACGGTCCGCATCCGCATCGAGCGGGACGGCCGCTGGGTGGCCAGCCCGTTCGTCGGGGCGCTCGCTGCCGGGCCTCAGCGCTTCCTGTGGAACGGCGCGCGCGCGGCGGGCTCCTTGCGCGACAACGAGTACGAGGCAGTCGTCGAGGCGGACGCCGGGACGGGGCCGATCTCGTTCGGGGTCCCGTTCGTCTCAGACACGACGGCGCCGCGCGTCCGCTTCCTGCCCGGTGCGGGAGTGAGGATCGCGGTCAGCGAGCCGTCGACGCTGACCTTCGTCATCGACGGTAGCTCGCTGCGCCGCGTCGTGAAGAAGGCCGGAGCGATTCGCATTCCGTGGCCCGGTCCGGCGCGCCGAGTCCGCGTGGTCGCCTGGGATGCCGCGGGGAACGCGAGTCTTCCGGCCGTCTACCGCAGCCCGACTCGATAGCCCTAACCACGTTGAAGGATCGCGGCCCGGCCGCGGCAGCGCGACCTGGTGCGCGAGCGTCTTTGACTCACGCAGAGCAGGGTTCGCGTGTAGCGAAGCCTGCTCTTGCGAAAAAGCACAGTCTAGACTCGCGACGTGCAAACGCCCGTTCCGCCGTTCGGGAAAGACGTGATCGAGTCGATCCTTCCCCACCGCGACCCGTTCCTGCTCGTGGACGAGGTGACGGAGCTCGAGCCGGGAGCGCGGGTCGTCGCTCGCCGCACGGTGAACGCGTCCGACTGGTGGTTCCCGGGGCACTTTCCGGAGCGTCCCGTCATGCCGGGAGTGCTCATCGTCGAGGCGATGGCTCAGACCGGAGCGATCGCCGTTCTCGTCGAGGAGGAGAACCGCGGGAAGATCGCGTTCTTCGCAGGTATCGACGACTGCCGCTTCAAGCGCGTCGTCGAGCCGGGGGACGTGCTCACGCTCGCCTGCGAGATCGACACCCTCCGCGGCCCGATCGGGCGCGGGAAGGCGACGGCGTACGTCGGCGACGCCCTCGCGGCGCGCGGAACGCTGACCTTCGCGGTCGAGAGGTAGGCGCGCGGTGCTCGGCACGGCCCAGGGAGTGCGGATCGGCATCACCGGCCTCGGCGTCCACGTTCCCGAGAAGGTGATGACGAACCGGGAGCTCGCCGCGATCGTCGAGACGTCGGACGAGTGGATTCGCGAGCGCACCGGGATCCGCGAGCGCCGGATCGCTGCCGACGACGAGGCGCTGACCGACATCGCGCTCCCCGCGGCTCGTGCCGCGCTCGAGGATGCGGGCGTCGCGGCCGAGGAGATCGACTTCCTCGTCTGCGCGACCGTCACGCCGGACATGATGTTCCCGACGTCGTCGGCACTGATCGCGAACGAGCTCGGCATGCCTCACGCGGCCGCGTACGACCTCCTCGCCGGGTGCACGGGGTTCGTCTACGCGATCGCGCAGGCGTACGCGATGCTCGCGTGCGGGCTCGCGCGGCGCGCGTTGGTCGTCGGCGGCGACGTCCTCTCGAAGATCCTCGACTGGGAGGACCGCTCGACGCTCGTCCTGTTCGGCGACGGCGCGGGCGCCGTCGTCATGGAGCCGGTCGAACGCGGCGGGTTCATCGGCTTCGAGCTCGGCGCGGACGGGGGCGGCGGCGAGTACCTCTGGTACCCGGGCTCCGGATCGCGCCGGTTCGAGGACCCCGCCTCGTTCGTCAAGATGAACGGGCGCGAGGTCTTCAAGTTCGCCACGAGGATCATGGTCTACTCCGCTCACGGCATCCTCGAGGAGTGCGGGAAGACGGTCGACGACGTCGACGTCTACATTCCGCACCAGGCAAACAAGCGGATCATCGACTATGCGGCCGATAAGCTCGGGATTCCAACGGAGAAGACCGTCGTGAACGTCGATCGCTTTGGCAACACATCGTCCGGCTCGATCCCTCTGGCGCTCGCCGACGCACGCGCCCAGGGACGCCTGCGCGACGGCGCGCTCGTGCTGATGACGGGCATGGGCGCCGGGCTCACGTGGGGCTCCGCGCTGATCGAGTGGACGAACGGGCCCCGCGCATGAGCAAGGTCGCCTTCTGCTTCCCCGGCCAGGGCTCGCTCGAGGAGGGAATGGGCCGCGAGATCGCCGAGGCCTTCCCCGTTGCGCGGGACGTCTACCGCGTCGGCTCGGAGGTCACGGGGCTCGACCTCGAGAAGCTCTGCTTCGCGACGCCGCTGGAGAAGCTCGTCGAGACCGAGGTGCAGCAGCCCGCGCTCGTCGCCACGAGCCTCGCGATCCTCGCCGCGATGCGGGAGCGCGGCCTCGAGCCGGACGTCGTCGTCGGGCACTCGGTCGGCGAGTTCGCAGCCCTTGCCGCGGCTGGCTCGGTCGACGCCGGTACGGCGATCGGCCTGGTGCGCGAGCGCGGATTGGCCATGGCCGAGGCGGCGCGGCAGCGCCCGGGGGCGATGGCGGCGATCCTCGGCCTTGCCGACGAGGAGGTCGAGAAGCTCTGCCGGAGGATCGTCGGCGTCTGGCCTGCGAACTACAACTGCCCGGGCCAGATCGTGGTCTCGGGCGAGCACGAGGCGGTCGAGGAGTGCTGCGCCGAGGCCGCGAGCCTCGGCGCTCGACGAGCCGTGATGCTGAAGGTGTCCGGCGCGTTCCACAGCCCGCTCGTCGCGAGGGCCGCGGATCGCCTGCGCCCGGCGCTGGAGAAGGTGCGCTTCTCCGAGCCGCTGTCGCCGTTCATGTCGACGGTGACGGCGAAGATCGAGCCCGCGCAGAGGATCGCGGCTCTGCTCGTCGACCAGCTCACGGGGCCCGTGCGCTTCACGCAGGCTGCGACGGAGCTCATCCGCAGTGGTGCGACGACGTTCGTGGAGGTCGGGCCAGGCAACGTCCTCTCCGGCCTCGTCAGGCGGATCGATCGGGGCGTGAAGACGATGTCGGTCAACTCCCTCGAGAGTCTGGAGCGCGCCCAGGAAGCACTCGCGCGGTGACGTCGGCGTTCTGCTCGCTCGAGGGGCGGACGGCGCTCGTCACCGGCGCGTCCCGCGGCATCGGGCGCTCGATTGCGACGGAGCTCGCCGCCGCGGGCGCCGAGGTCGTGCTCTCGTACCGGACGGGCACGGAGGAGGCGGAGGGCCTCGCCTCGGAGCTCGGAGCGCGGGCGGTGCAGGCCGACGTCTCCGATTCCGCGTCGGCGGCCGCGCTGGTTGAGGACGCGGGGGACGTCGACATCCTCGTCAACAACGCGGGGGTCACCCGCGACGGGCTGCTCGTGCGCATGTCCGACGAGGACTGGCACACGGTCATCGACACCAACCTCGCGTCGTGCTTCTACACGTGTCGGGCGGTGGCGCGCGGGATGATGAAGAAGCGGGCGGGGACGGTCGTGAACATCTCGTCCATCGTCGGGATCCACGGCAACTGGGGCCAGACGAACTACGCGGCGTCGAAGGCGGGCATCATCGGCTTCACGAAGTCCCTCGCGCGCGAGCTCGGGAGCCGGAACGTGCGGGCGAACGTGGTCGTCCCGGGCTACGTGAAGACCCAGCTCACGGACACGCTTCCCGAGGACGCGACGAACGCGATGCTCCAGAACACACCGCTCGGTCGGCTCGGTGATCCCGAGGACGTCGCGGGCGCCGTGCGCTTCCTGTGCTCCGACGAGGCGTCGTTCATCACGGGCGCGGTGGTGCTCGTGGACGGCGGCCTGGGGATGTAGCCGTGGCCGACGCCTCCCTCAACGGCCGTCGCCGCGTCGTCATCACGGGCGTGGGAATGGTGACGCCGCTCGGCAACGATGCGGAGTCGTCCTGGGAGAGCCTCGTCGCGGGCGAGTCCGGGGCGGGGCCGATCACGCACTTCGACGACTCCGCCGATTACGACGTGCACTTCGCGTGCGAGCTGAAGGACTTCGATCCGAACCTCTGGATCGATCGCAAGCGCGCGCGGCGCATGGACCGCTTCTCGCAGCTCGCGCTCACGGCCGCGAAGATGGCCGAGGCGGACAGCGGGATCTCCATCGAGTCGGAGCCCGATCGCGTCGGGGCGTCGGTCGCCACGGGCATCGGCGGCCTGTACGCGTTCGAGAACTGCTTCCAGGCGCTTCTCGAGCGCGGGCCGGATCGGACGAGCCCGTTCGCGATCGTGCAGATCATCCCGAACATGGCCGCCGCGTGGGTGTCCATGGAGCTCGGCGCGCAGGGCCCGCTCGCGGCGCCGTGCACCGCCTGCGCCGCCTCGAACATGGCGATCGGGGACGGTCTCGATGCGATCCGTCTCGGACGGGCCGACGTGATGCTCTGCGGTGGCACGGAGGCGCCGATCACACGTGTCGGCATCGCAGGCTTCACCGCGATGCGCGCGCTCTCGCGGCGAAACGACGATCCGAAAGCAGCCTCCCGCCCCTTCGACGCCGAGCGCGACGGATTCGTGATGGGCGAGGCCGCGGGGATGCTCGTCCTCGAGGAGCTCGAGCATGCCCGCGCGCGCGGCGCGAAGGTCTACGCGGAGGTGCTCGGCTACGGGGTCTCCGCCGACGCGAGCCACGTCTCCGACCCGGATCCGAGCGGCGCCAACCCCGCGCGGGCCATGCGCATGGCGTTCACGGACGCGGGGATCGAGCCGGCCGACGTGGACTACGTCAACGCGCACGGCACCTCGACGCCCTCCGGCGACGCGGCGGAGACGCGTGTCCTGAAGCTCGCCCTCGGCGAGGAGAAGGCGTATCGGACTCCGGTCTCGTCCACGAAGGGCGCGACCGGGCACTGCCTGGGCGCCGCCGGCGCGATCGAGGCGATCTTCACCTCCTTCGCGCTGCAGCAGGGCGTCCTCCCGCCGACGATCAACTACGAGGTGCCCGATCCCGAGTGCGACCTCGACTACATCCCGAACGAGGCTCGGCGCCAGCACATCGAGATCGGAGTCAACAACTCGTTCGGCTTCGGCGGGCACAACGCGTGCGTCGTGCTGCGCCGCTGGGGCGACGGCGTGGCCCCAGGGGTCTGACCCCCCCGACGCAGGCAGTAGCCGATCTCGCGATCTTGAGGGGTCAGACCCCTAGCCCGCTCGGCGTTCGAGCAGGATCGTGTCGCGCCACATGCCGTCGAGTTGCGCGATGCGTTCGCGGCGACCGACGACGCGGAAACCCGAGCCTCTCGTGCAGCGCGAGGGTCGCCTCGTTCTCGGGGAAGACGTTGCCGCCTGGAGCGTCCAGACCCCTGCGCGCGTCGGCGCTCGCGAGCAGCGGCTCCATGAGCGCGCGCCCGACGCCCCGGCCGCGGGCGGCCTCCGCGACGTAGACGGAGCTCTCGGCGACGCCTGCGTAGCAGGCGCGCGAGCGAGGTCGGGGAGAGCGCCACCCAGCCCAGGACGCGCCGTTCTCCGACGCGACGAGCCGATGCTCGGCGTGGCGGCTCGGCGTCGAACGCTGCGTAGCTCCGGCGGGTCGGTCTCGAAGGTCGCGTCGCGCGTCGCGATCCCCTCGGCGTAGATCCGCTCGACGGCGGGCCAGTCCTCGGGCGTCATGGCGCGGATCTCGAGCACGTGGCAGAGACTAGGCTTGCGGGGTGGCCGAGCGGTGGGCGACCTTCGACTGCTACGGGACCCTCGTCGACTGGAACGCCGGGATCCAGCGCGAGCTCGAGCGGCTCTTCGGGGTGGAGCGCGCGGGCGAGCTCATCGTCCGCTATCACGAGATCGAGCCCGAGCTACAGGTCGCGAGCCCCGGCGCGTCGTACCGCGAGGTGCTCACGCTCGCGCTCGAGCGCCTCGCCGAGCGAGACCGGGCTGGGCCTCCCGGAGGGCGAGACCAGCTCGCTCGCTCGGTCGCTCCCGTCCTGGCCGGTGTTCGACGACGTGCGGCTCGGGACTGGGCGAGGCGCGCGACCGCGGGTGGCGTCTGGGCATCCTCTCGAACACCGATCGCGACCTCATCGATGCCTCCATGGTCGAGATCGGGATCGCGTTCCAGCCGGTGATCGTGGCCGGGGAGATCGGCTCCTACAAGCCCGCGAAGCGGCACTGGGAGGTCTTCCGCGAGGAGACGGGCGACGATTGCCGGCACGTGCACGTGGCGCAGAGCCTCTTCCACGACATCGTCCCTGCCTCCGAGCTCGGGATCCCGACGATCTGGATCAACAGGCAGGACGAGCCGGAGGATCCGCGGCCGACCGTGACGCTGCCGGGGCTCGCCACCCTCGCCGACGCGCTGGACGCACTCGTCCCGGCATGAGCTTCCTGCGGGCGCGCTGCCCCGACTGCCGGACGTTCACGGCGGTCGCGGTCGGCTCCGGCTACGAGTGTCACCGCTGCGGCAGGACGTTCGCCGCGGGGCTCGTGCGCGTGCCGCGCGCGTGGGGCTCGGGAGGCGAGGCGATGGCCGAGGGCGCGCGGATCTCGCTCCCGTATCCCGGAGGTCGCCGTCGTGGAGCGCGCGACGCTCGACGAGCAGATCGGCGCCGTCGCCGAGGCGCTGGCGGAGCGTCCGGTCGTCGTCGGCGGCTGCTGCTGCGCCCACGTCGGCGCGGCTCGCGGCCTCGCCGGGCGCGTGGAGCGGCTCGCGGTGGTGTGGATCGACTCGCACGGCGACCTGAACACCCCCGAGACCTCGCCTTCCGGGAATCTCTGGGGGATGCCGTTCCGGATGATCCTCGACTCCGGCGCCGTCTCCACGCAGGACGCGGCGCTCGTCGGCGCGCGGAACCTCGATCCTGCGGAGGTCGAGTTCATGCGGGACGGTGGGCCTCGACGACTCGCTCGAGCGCGCGCTCGCGGGAGTCGACGCGGCCTACGTCGCGCTCGATCTCGACGTGCTCGATCCGAGCGAGGTCGACGTCCTCATTCCCGAGCCCGACGGCCCTTCGCCCGACGAGCTCGAGGCGCTCGTTCGCGACGTCGCCGCGCGCGCGACGATCGCAGGCATGGGCGTGACCGGGTTCCTGCCGTCGGACCGCAACGCGGCGCTTGCCGCGCGGATGCTCGCGGCGGCCGGATTCTGACGTGGGGTCTGACCCCCCCGACGCAGGCAGTAGCCGATCTCGCGATCTCTGGGGGTCAGACCCCTAGTATCCCGCCATGGCATCCGGGCAAGGCCGCGTCGACGTCGAGGTCGAGAGCAAGCGCCCGGACGAGGGCTCGGGGGGCGCGAGCCACCCGAATACCTGCCCCGGCTGCGGCTCGCACTACCGCGACGACGAGCTCGAGCAGACGCTGCGCGTGTGCCCGCAGTGCGGGCACCACTTCCGCGTCCGGGCGCGCGAGCGGATCGCGCAGCTCGTGGATGCGGGCTCGTTCGGCGAGGAGGACGAGGACCTCCGGTCCGCGGATCCGCTCGGGTTCTTCGACCTGCGCCCGTACACGGAGCGCCTCGCCGAGGCCGAGGTGGAGACGGGCCTCGGCGACGCCATGGTCTGCGGCACGGGGAAGATCGAGGAGACGGAGTGCCGGCTGGCGGTCATGGACTTCGCCTTCATGGGCGGCTCGATGGGCAGTGTCGTGGGGGAGAAGTTCGCGCGCGCGTGCGAGCGGGCCGTGAGCGACGGGGTCTCGCTCGTCTCCGTGTCGGCGTCGGGTGGCGCGCGCATGCAGGAGGGAATCCTCGCGCTCATGCAGCTGCCGAAGACGGTCTGCGCGATCGACGAGCTGCACGAGTCGGGCGGCGCGCTCCTCTCCGTCCTCACCCACCCGACGACGGGGGGAGTCCTCGCGAGCTTCGCGAGCCTCGGCGACGTGGTCGTCGCCGAGCCCGGAGCGCTCATGTCCTTCGCCGGACCGCGCGTGGTCGCCCAGACGACCCGCGAGAAGCTTCCCGACGACTTCGGTCTCGCCGAGTCGAACTTCCGGTTCGGGCACCTCGATGCGATCGTCGAGCGCGCCGAGCTCCGACCGACGCTCGGTCGCCTCCTCCGTCTGTTCGCCCACGCTTGACCCAGCGCGAGACCGAGATGCGGCTTCGCGAGCGCCTCAGTAAGCTCGGCGCCATGAAGCTCCTCCGCGGGACGAAGCTGAGCGGCGAGCTCGCGCGCCTGCAGGAGCAGCTCGACCAGATCCGCGCCGATCCGAGCGCCGAGGAGATCTGGCAGTCGGTCGAGCTCGCGCGCCATCAGGACCGGCCCTACACCCTCGACTACGTCGAGCGGATCTTCGACGACTTCTTCGAGCTCCACGGCGACCGCGGTCGAGCCGACGACCACGCGCTCGTGACCGGGCTCGGGAAGATCGACGGCAGGACCGTCGTCCTCGTCGGTCACCAGAAGGGCCGCGACCTGAAGGAGCGCGCCACGCGCAACTTCGGCATGGCGTATCCGGAGGGGTACCGCAAGGCAATGCGGGCGATGGCGCTCGCCGACCGCCACGGGTTCCCGCTCCTCACGCTGGTCGACACGCCCGGCGCGTACCCGGGCGTCGCGGCCGAGCAGCACGGGCAGGGAGGCGCGATCGCGCGCTCCCAGGCCGCGATGGTCCGCTTGAACGTCCCGACCGTCGCGTGTGTCATCGGGGAGGGCGGGTCGGGGGGTGCGGTTGCGATCGCCGTGGCCGACCGCGTCCTCATGCAGGAGAACGCGATCTACTCGGTCATCTCGCCCGAGGGGTGCGCTGCGATCCTCTGGCGCGACGCCGGCGAGGCGCGCAAGGCCGCCGCGGCCTTCAAGCCCGACGCGCTCCACTGCCTCGAGCTCGGGGTCGCCGATGCGATCGTGGCCGAGCCGGAGGGCGGCGCCCATGCCGATCCCGACGGCGCAGCCCAGCTCCTGGAGCAGGGGATTCTCGCTGCGCTCGAGGAGATCGAGGCGCTCGATCCGGACGAGCGCCGGCGGCAGCGGCGGGCGAAGTACCGGGTGCTGGGCGTGCTGGCGCCGGTCTGACACCTCGCCCGTGACCACGCAGCACATGTTGCCGAGCGCCGCGTCTACTGCTGGGGGAACCTCCCGGTTCCCCCAGACCCCTTCCACAGACTGCTTCGCAGCCAAACGCTTCGCGCCTGAGACGTCGCTGCGCATGTCGCCGAGGTTGCGCTACGCGTTTTCCCCAGGTTCCACAGGCTTATCCCCGGCCGCGAAAAGGGTCTGAGCAGGGAGAAAACGCGATGTGCAGCCGTTAGGTGAAGAACGTGTTGCGCTTCGGGCGACAATCCACAGATGAGCCTCGACGAGTATCGGCGCAAGCGTCGACCGGGAAAGACGCCGGAGCCCTTCTCGGATCCCGACGCCTCGCGGTGAGCGGCCCCCGCGCTTCGTGATCCAGCGCCATGCCGCGAGGCGTCTCCACTACGACTTCAGGCTCGAGCGCAACGGCGCCCTCGCGAGCTGGGCGGTTCCGAAGGGCGTCCCCCTGCGCAAGGGCGAGCGCCATCTCGCGGTGCACGTCGAGGACCACCCGCTCGAGTACGGCGACTTCGAGGGCGTCATCCCGGCCGGCGAGTACGGAGCGGGAACCGTGGAGATCTGGGACCGCGGGACCTACGAGCTGCTGGAGGAGAAGCGGAACGGTGGGCTGACCGTCGAGCTGCAGGGAGAGCGACTGGAAGGGGTGTGGACGCTCGTTCCGGCGGCGCTCGACGGCGACCCGAAGAACTGGCTGCTGCTGCGCAAGGACGCGGACGACGGCAGCGGGGGCAAGGGTGGCCGCTACCAGCCGATGCTCGCGACGGCGACCGACGCGCTCCCGCAGGGCGAGGGCTGGGTGTTCGAGCCCAAGTGGGACGGCTTTCGCGCCATCGTCCGCGTCTCGGGCGGCGACGTCAGCTTCACGAGCCGCAACGGCAACGACCTGACGCAGCGCTTCCGCGAGGTGGCGCGCGCGGCTGCGCTGCGGATCCGCTCCTCCGACGCGGTGCTCGACGGCGAGATCTGCGCGCTCGACGAGCGGGGCCGCTCGCGGTTCTCGCTCCTGCAGGAAGGGGGCGGGAATCCGGTGCTCGTCCTCTTCGACCTGCTCGAGCTGGAGTCGCAGCCGCTCCTCGACGAGCCGCTCGTCGAGCGCAGGAAGCGTCTCGAGGAGCTCGTGAGCGGAGACGGGGGCGTCGTGGTCTCGCCGCAGTTCGACGACGGCCCTGCGCTGCTCGCGGCCGCCCGCGACCAGGAGCTCGAGGGCGTCGTCGCGAAGCGCGCGGACTCTCCGTATCGGCCGGGAAAGCGGACCGTCGACTGGCACAAGCTCAAGCTCAGGCGCACCCAGGAGGTCGTCGTCGTCGGCTACACGAAGGGGCAGGGGCGACGTGCGGGGTTCGGGGCGCTCGTGGCCGGGGTACACGACGCAGGTGCGCTCCGCTGGGCGGGCAACGTGGGAACGGGCTTCTCCGATCGGGAGATCGAGCGCCTTCGCTCCCTCCTCGGGCCGCTCGAGCGCTCGGAGTCGCCTCTCGAACCAGTGCCGAAGATGCCTCGCGTGCGTCCGTCGGACGTCGTGTGGGTCGAGCCGAAGCTCGTCGCCGAGGTCGAGTTCGCCGAGTGGACGCACGAGGGTCGGCTGCGCGCCCCCTCGTACCTGCGGCTCCGCGACGACAAGGGGGCGACCGAGGTGCGGCGCGAGCACGTAGGGCTTCCGACGACGCTGAAGGCGAAGGGCCGGGAGCTCCGGTTCTCGAACGTCGACAAGCCCTTCTGGCCGGAGGCGGGCATCACGAAAGGCGACCTCATCGCCTACTACCGCGACGTCGCCGAGGTGCTCGTGCCGCACCTCCGGGGCCGCCCGTTCACGATGAAGCGCTATCCCGACGGCTGGCAGGGCAAGCACTTCTTCCAGAAGAACGCGCCGTCGCACATGCCCGCGTGGATCGAGCGCGCGCCGTTTCCCGCCTCGACGCGGGAGGGCGAGCGACGCATCGTCGACTACGCGGTGGTGAACGACGAGCTCGCGCTCCTGTGGATGGCGAACATGGGCTGCATCGACCTGCACACGTGGGCGTCGCGCGTCGATCGCCCCGAACGGCCCGACTGGGTGATGTTCGACCTCGACCCCTCGGAAGGATCGGGCTTCCCCGAGGTGATCGAGGTCGCGCTGCTGGTCAAGGAGACGCTGGACCTGCTCGAGCTCGACAGCTACCCGAAGACGTCCGGATCGCGCGGCATCCACGTGCTCGTTCCGATCGCGAGGCGGCACTCCTTCGAGGAGGTGCGCGAGTTCGCGGGGATCGTGGCGGGAGCGCTCGCGCGTGCCCATCCCGGCCTTGCGACGACGGAGTGGACGAAGCAGAAGCGCCGCGGCGTGCTCGTGGACGCGAACCAGAACGGCCCGGGCAAGACGAACGCGACCGCGTACTCGGTGCGGCCCCGCGCGGGCGCTCCCGTCTCTACGCCGCTGCGCTGGGACGAGGTCGCGCCCGGCCTCGATCCGGCGGTGTTCACGATGGAGGCCGTGCTCGATCGCGTCGCACGCGAGGGTGATCTCGCGGCCGGCGTGCTCGGCGGCAAGCAGTCGCTGAAGTCGGCGCTGAGGGCGCTTCGCTGAGTTGGACGCCGAGGGGTCTGACTCCTCGGACGCAGGCACTCGGCGGTCTCGCGGTGGGGTCTGACCCCCTCGGACGCATGCAGTAGCCGATCTCGCGATCTCTAGGGGTCAGACCCCGGGTCAGCCCCTGCTTCGCGGCCGGGTGCCGCGCGGGCTCACTCCGCACTGCGGGACCGCTCCTCGTTCTCGCCCAGTCGCTGCGGGTGGCCGAGCATCGAGAGCTCGACCACGTCTCGGCGGAAGAAGAGCGAGACCGTCCAGTCGACGACGACGCGGAGCTTTCGCGTGAGCAGCGGCAGCTGGTACAGGTGGTACGTCCTCGTCACGAACCAGCCGGGGAATCCCCACAGGTGGAGCCCGGGAATCTCCGCGATGCCCTTGAACCGGCCGAGCGTCGCGACCTGGCCGAGCATCCGGTAGCCGTACGGCCGCCGCTCCCCGGTCAGGTTCTTCACGAGCCGTCGCGCCTGGCGCAGTGCGTGCTGGCAGGTCGGAGGGTCGGGGACGCCCGGCGTCTTCGCGTTGACGACCGCGGCGCAGTCTCCGAGCGCCCACACGTCGTCGGTTCCCTGCACGCGCATGGTCCCGTCGACGACGACTCGACCCCGGTCGTCGACGGGGAGGCCGAGCTGGGGCAGCAGCGGGCTCGCCCGCACGCCGGCCGTCCAGACGAGCGTCTGCGCGGGAATGCGCGTGCCGTCCGAGAGGACCGCCTCCCGCCCGTCGTACGACTCGAGCGTCGTCCCCACGTGGATCTCGATGCCGCGCTCGGCGAGGCGCCGCGCGGCGTACCTGCCCAGGCCGCGCGGGATCTCGGGCAGGATCTTCGGCGCGGCGTCGACGAGCACCCACCGCTGCGGGACCTCTCGCAGCGTCGGGTAGAAGCGCAGCGCGGCGTGCGCCAGGTCGTTCAGCTCGCCGAGGCTCTCCACCCCCGCGTAGCCTGCGCCGACGAAGACGAAGCCGAGCTCCGACGGATCGTCCGGGTGGATGACGGCGCGCTCGAGCTGCAGGAGGACGTGGTTGCGGAGCGCGATCGCATCGGCGAGGTCCTCGAAGCCCATCCCGTGCTCGGCGAGGCCCGGGACGGGCAGTGTGCGGGTCCGGGCCCCGAGGGCGACCACCAGCCGCTCGTACGCGATCTCGACTGGCCCGGCGAGCGTGTCCACGAGGACGGTCCTCCGCTCGCGGTCGAGCCCCGTCACGTGGCCGAGCAGGAGCTCTGCATGCGGGCACATCTGGCGGAGCGGGACGACGACGTGGCGCGGCTCGAGCGTGCCGGAGGCCGCCTCGGGCAGGAGCGGCGTGTACAGCATGAAGTTCTCGAGCGAGACGATCGTCGCCCCGCGACGCTTCAGGAGCCGCGCGACGTAGCTTCCCGCGAAGCCCCCTCCCAGGACGAGCGTGCCTCCGCGTGCTGCGCGTCGGTCCACGGGTCATGCTTACCACGACGATGGCGCGTCAGGTCGCGGTGATCGGGAGCGGTGCGGAATGGGAGGACGCCGCCGAGGAGGTCGGACGTCTGCTCGCGCAGCGCGGCTGCGCGGTCGTGACCGGAGGGCTCGGCGAGGTCATGGCCGCCGCCCACCGCGGCGCGCGGGAAGCCGGCGGCGCGACGATCGCGATCCTGCCCGGCGAGGATCGCAGCGCGGCGAACCCGTGGGCCGAGCACGTGGTCGTCACCGGGATCGGCCACGCGAGGAACCTGGCCGTGGCTGCGTCGGGCGACGCCGTGATCGCGATCGGCGGAAGCTATGGGACGATCGCGGAGATGGCGCTAGCGTTGCGGCTCGGGCGTCCGGTGGTCGCACTCGAGGGTGCGCCGGCGGTCCAGGGAGCGCTCGTGGCGAAGAGCCCGTTCGACGCCGTCGAGCTCGCGCTACGAGACCTCGGCTAGCCGGCGTTCGAGGAAGCGGCTCTCGGAGTCGTTCGCGGTCAGCTCGAGCGCCCGTCGGTAGGACTCGGCCGCCTCGTCGGGCCGGTCGAGGCGGCGGTAGAGATCGGCGCGAGCGGCGTGCAGGAGGTGGTACTCGTCGAGCCCTGCGATCTCGTCGAGGAGCGCCAGGCCGGCGTTCACGTCCCCGGCGAGCGCGACCGCGACGGCATGGTTGAGCTGCACCACGGGTGACGGATCGAGCACGGCGAGCGCCTCGTACAGGGAGACGATCTCCGCTCGCGGTCGGCCCTCGGCGTGGGCTGCCGCGATTGCGGCCTGGAGCTGGTACGGGCCGGACCGGCGCAGGGATCCGGCTCGCTCGAGGACGCGGAGCCCTTCCTCGATCCGCGACCGGTTCCAGAGCGATCGGTCCTGGTCGTCGAGGAGGACGAGCTCGCCGTCCGGGCTCACGCGTGCCGCGCGCCGGGAGTCCTGGAGCAGCATGAGAGCGAGCACTCCGAGCACCTCCGCCTCGTCCGGCATGAGCACGGCGAGCAGCTTCGCGAGCCTGATCGCCTCGTCGCACAGGTCGTCGCGGACGTGGTCGGACCCGGCCGTCGCCGCGTAGCCCTCGTTGAACACGAGGTAGAGGACGGCGAGCACAGAGCGCAGGCGCTCGGGGAGGAGGTGGTCGGGCGGCACGCGGAACGGGATGCCGGCGCCGCGGATCTTCCGTTTCGCGCGGACGAGCCGCTGTGCCATCGCCGGCTCCGCCACGAGGAACGCGTGTGCGATCTCCGCCGTGGAGAGCCCGCCGACCTCGCGCAGCGTGAGCGCGACGCGGCTCTCGGCCGAGAGCGCGGGGTGGCAGCAGGTGAAGACGAGCGCCAGCCTCTCGTCCGGGATCGCGCTCACGTCGTCCTCCTCGACGGGGAGCTCCTGCAGGCGTCCGAGGAGCTCGGCCTTGCGCTGGAAGACCTTCTCCCGCCGGATGCGGTCGATCGCCCGGTTGCGCGCGGTGGTGACGATCCACGCTCCCGGATTGCGGGGTGTGCCGTGCGCGGGCCACCGCTCGACGGCCGTCGCGAATGCGTCCTGCACGGCGTCCTCGGCGAGCTCGAGGTCGCCGAGGACGCGGGTGAGGATCGCGACGGCATGACCCCACTCCTCACGGAAGACCCGGTCGACGTCTGCTCGCATGCCTCCGCTATTGCAGCACGGGCCGGATCTCGATGGATCCGTGCCGCGCGGCCGGGATCCGGGCGGCCAGGCGGATCGCCTCGTCGAGGTCGGGGAGGTCGAGGAGGAAGAGCCCGCCGATCAGCTCCTTCGTCTCTGCGAACGGCCCGTCCGTCACCGTCCGCTCGCCCTCGCGCACGGTGACGACCTTCGCGGTGCGTCGCCCGTCGAGTTCCTTGCCGGCGTAGTTCGGATCGGAGCTCTTCAGCTCGTCGAACAGGGCGTGCCACTCGGGGAGCTCCTCCGCGCGCAGACGGGCGCGTTCGTCCTCGGGCAGATCGACCCAGGGGGAGTCGTCGCCGTAGATGACCAGTGCGTACATCACGACGCTACCTCCGTGTCTCTCGGGTCGCTGTATACCGGGCGCACCTCGATGGAGCCGTGCTCGGCGCCGGGGATCCGTGCGGCCCAGTCGACCGCGTCGTCGATCGTGGCGCACTCGAAGAGGTAGTAGCCGCCGAGGGCCTCCTTGACCTCCGCGTACGGCCCGTCGGTGACGAGCGTCTCCTGGTCGCGCACGCGAACCGTCGTGGCATCGCCGGTCGCGGCCAGCTGGCTGCCTCCGACCATGACCCCTGCCTCCTGCACCTCCTTCGTGAACGCGCCATACCGCTCGTGCAGCTCAGCGCGCTCCTCGTCGGAGAGGTCGGCCCAGCGCTCCTCGTCCGCGTAGATCAGTGCCATGTACTCCACGTCGCCTCCTTTGCGTCGCTTGCACGAGCAAGACGAACGGCGCGCCCTGCGATCGACAGCTACGCGAGCATTCGCTCCAGCAGGAGGCGCGCCCCGGCCTTGTCGAGCGGCTCGTTCAGGTTCCCGCACTTGGGGCTCTGGACGCACGAGGGGCAGCCGGCGGCGCAGGGGCAGCGCCGGAGGAGCCTCGCCGTGTCCTCGACCCACTCGCCGAAGCGGTCGAACCCGCGCTCGGTGATCCCGACTCCGCCCGAGTGGCCGTCGTAGACGAAGATCGTCGGGCGGCCGGTCTGGTAGTGGACGTTGGTCGACAGGCCGCCGATGTCCCAGCGATCGCACATCGCCCAGAGCGGGAGGAGCGCGATCAGGCTGTGCTCGGCCGCGTGGAGCGTGCCGAGAAGCTTCGGCATCTGCTCGAGGCCCGCGAGCTGAGGCGGCTCCGGACAGAACCAGACCGCCTCGGTCTCGAACGTCGTCTCCGGCATGAGCAGCGGGACGACATCGAGGGTCGCGCCGTCGCGGACGGCCTTCCGCGCG
This sequence comes from uncultured Gaiellaceae bacterium, assembly GCA_963831285.1. Classification (GTDB taxonomy): domain Bacteria; phylum Actinomycetota; class Thermoleophilia; order Gaiellales; family Gaiellaceae; genus GMQP-bins7. The sequence continues at coordinate 215,406 of CAWHPO010000014.1, forward strand.
TAGCCGACGACCTGCTCGGTCACGGAGACTCGGCCGAAGTGGAGCTCGAGGCCCAGCTTGGGCTCGGCTCGCTCCGACGACTCGATCGTCGTCTCCGACTCCTTCTTCGCCTGCGTGTACCAGTCGACGCGGGCGGGGGTGACGAGGGCGACGCGATCCTCGAGCGAGAGCGACTCGACGAGGTACTGCTCGCCGAGGTGGAGGTACACCGCGCCCTCGTGCACGGTCGAGTACGCGCGGTCGCGCTCCACGAGGCCGAGGAGCGAGCCGGTCTCGCCCTCGACCACCGTGAACGCCTCGGCGTCTCCCGAGCGCAGCGAGACGCGCGCGGCCGGATAGTCGCGCCCCTTCCAGACGTAGCCGGCGCTCGTGCGCTCGAGCTCCGGCAGCTGCGCGGCGCGACGGAGCGCTTCGCTGCCGAGCGTCTCCGCATCGCCGTCGTCGAGCGGCGCCTCGAACGCGGCGGAGAGGACGTGCGGGTCGAGGATGCGCGGGTTGGCGTGGTCGAGGATCGCGGCCTCGACCCGGCGGGAGAGCAGCGCATCGGGCTCGCGTGCGAAGAACTGGTCGAGTGCGTCGTCGCTCGCGACGAGCACCGCGAGCCCGCGCCCGCGCCGTCCCGCGCGTCCCCACTGCTGGCGGAGCGACGCGATCGTGCCCGGGAAGCCCACCGAGATGGCGCAGTCGAGCAGGCCGATGTCGATCCCGAGCTCGAGCGCGTCCGTCGCGGTCACTCCGAGCAGGTCGCCCTCGACGAGCCTGCGTTCGATCTCCCGCCGCTGCTCGGGCGTGTAGCCGGCGCGGTACGGCGCGAGCCGTCGCGCGGTCGCGGCGTCGACGCGCTCGGACGCGAACCGGTGGATGAGCTCGGCGGCCTTGCGGCTCTTCGCGAAGCAGATCGTCCGCAGGTCGCGCGAGGTGAGCTCGGAGAGCAGCCGGGCCGCGTCGCCGAGCGCGCTCGCCCGCAGCCCGAGCTCGGCATCGAGGAGCGGAGGGTTCCAGATGACGACTTCGCGCTCCGCGCGCGACGACGTGTCCTGGTCGACGACGGTCGCCGGCTCTCCCGTCAGCGCGAGGGCGAGCTCGCCCGCGTTCGCGATCGTCGCCGAGGCGAGCAGGAACTGCGGCTCCGCGCCGTAGATCCGCGCCAGCCGCCGGAGGCGGCGCAGCACGTTCGCGACGTGGGAGCCGAACACGCCGCGGTAGACGTGCGCCTCGTCGACGACCACGTACGCGAGGTTCGCGAGGACGTCTCCCCAGCGGTCGTGATGCGGGAGGATGCCGACGTGGAGCATGTCCGGGTTCGTGAGGACGGCGTTCGACCACTTGCGGATCTGCCAGCGCCGCTCGCCGGGCGTGTCGCCGTCGTAGATCGCCGGGCGGAGCCCCTTCAGGCGGAGTGCCGCGAGAGCCCGAGCCTGGTCCTGCGAGAGCGCCTTGGTGGGGTAGAGGTAGAGCGCCCGCGTCTTGGGCTGGCGCGCGATCGCGTCGAGGACGGGGAGGTTGAAGGCGAGCGACTTTCCCGAGGCGGTTCCGGTGGTGATGACCACGTTCTCGCCGCGCCGGGCGGCCTCCCAGGCCTCCGCCTGGTGACGGTAGAGCGCCGTGACCCCGTTCGCGACGAGCGCGGAGGCGACGCGCGGATCAAGGTCGTCGGGAAGCGGCTCGAGCCTCGGCTCGCGCGCCGGCTCGACCCCGCTGTATGCGATCTCCTCGCCCTCGAGGAGGTCGGCCCAGCCGGTCGCGACCTCGGTGGCCATGCGATCAGTGTCGCAGGCGGCCTATGCGTCGCTGTCCGATATTGGGTCGGTCGGACGACGCGCACGAAACGTGCTCACGCGACGAGCGGCGCGAACTCCCGCTCGTACCGCTCTTTCGGCTCGGCTCCGTGCACGGTCGCCTTCGGCTCTCCCCCGGCGAAGAGGACGACGGTCGGCAGCGAGAGCACGCCGTAGCGGGACGAGAGCCCGGGCTCTGCGTCGACGTCGACGCGCACGAGCCGGACGCGTCCGTCCCAGCTCTCGGCGAGCGCGCGCAGGTGCGGCTCGATGGCGTCGCACGGCCGGCACCACGGCGCCCAGAAGTCGACGATCACGGGCACCGGCGAGGCGAGAACCTCATCGGCGAACGTCGCGTCCGTCACCTCGTCCATGCGGGCGAGGGTAGTGCACTGTGGAACGATCGGCGCCGAATCGTCACGCTTACAGTGCCAGGCACTGTAAAGACGACGAGAGCATCACAATCGGCCCACGAGCGCGCGCAGCCGGAGCAGCGGGACCCGCCACATCGCTTCCGCGACGATCGAGCCCGTCATCTTGGACGCCCCGGCGCGCCGCTCCTCGAACGTGATCGGCACCTCGACGATGCGGAGGCCCGCGCGCCGGACGCGATAGGTCGTCTCGATCTGGAACGCGTAGCCGTGCGCGGAGAGCGCCCCGAGGTCGATCGCCTCGAGCGTCGAGCGACGGAAGCACTTGAAGCCGCCGGTGAGGTCGCGGATCCGGACGCCGAGCAGGACCTGCGCGTAGAGGCAGCCTCCGCGCGAGACGATCCGACGCCCGAGCCCCCAGTTGCGGGTCCCGCCGCCCGCCGCGTAGCGAGACCCGAGCACGAGGTCGGCGCCGCCTTCCGCCGCCGCGATCAACCGCGGGACGGCGGCGGGATCGTGCGAGAAGTCGCAGTCCATCTCGAGCACCAACTCGGCGCCGTCCGCGAGGGCGCGGTGGAAGCCCGCCACGTAGGCTGGCCCGATGCCTTCCTTCCGGTCGCGGTGCAGCACCGACACCCACGCGAGCTCCGCGGAGAGCCGGTCGGCGATCTCGCCCGTCCCGTCCGGCGAGCCGTCGTCGATCACGAGGACGCGGTCTCGAGCCGTGTCGAGAACCGCTCCGAGAGCGCGAATCATCGCCTCCAGGTTCTCGCGCTCGTTGTAGGTGGGGAGGCAGAGGACCGCGCGAGGTTTTCGCTGCTCAGCGCGGTTTCCGGCGGTCCTCATAAGGAGGGGGTTCGTGGGGGAACCATGGGTTCCCCCACGATTCCACGTCCGTATCATCGCGGGATGGCCAGGACGCTGCCCCGCAACGGCGAGCTGGCCGACCAGCTCGATCTCCTCGCGGACCTCTCGGAGATCCTCGCCGAGGACTCGTTCAAGGTGATCGCGTACCGGCGCGCCGCCGGCCGGATCCGCGAGGCGCCCGTGCCCATCGCGGAGCTCGCTCTCGACGGGAAGGCGAAGCAGCTGCCGGGAATCGGGAAGACGATCGAGCAGAAGGTCGTGGAGGTCGTGGAGGACGGCGAGATGCACGCCCTCGCGAAGCGGCGCGGGCTGGTGCCTCCCGGGGTGGTGGACTTTCTGCGGCTTCCGGGCGTCGGGCCGAAGACGGCCGCGCGCATCTGGACGCAGCTCGGGATCACGTCGCTGGAGGGCCTGAAGACGGCCGCGGAGGACGGCAGGCTGCGCGATCTCTCCGGCCTGGGCGCCAGGAGCGAGCAGAAGATCCTCGGCGCGCTCAAGGCCGGGGTCGGCGAGAAGGCCGAGGGACGGCACCTCCTCGGGAAGGCGCTGCCTGCGGTGCGTCGCGTCGTCGAGGAGCTCGCGGCGCGGCCCGAGGCGATCGCGGTCTCCGAGGCGGGAAGCGTGCGCCGACGGCGCGAGACGGTGCGCGACCTCGACCTGATTGCGACCTCGAGCGATCCGGCGACGCTGATCGAGGCGTTCTGCACCGGAGGGTGGGTGTCGGAGGTCGCCGCCCGGGGCGACACGAAGGCCACAGTCGTCGGCCACGATGGCCTGCGCTTCGACCTTCGGGTCGTCGCGCCCGAGTGCTTCGGCAACGTCCTCCAGCACTTCACGGGCTCCCGCGACCACAACATCGCGCTCCGCGAGGACGCACAGCGGCGAGGCATGTCCATCTCGGAGTACGGCGTCGCGAACGTCGAGTCCGGCGAGGTCGTGACGCACGCGACCGAGGACGAGCTCTATGCGTACCTCGGGTACCGCCCGATCCCGCCGGAGCTCCGCGAGGGGACGCACGAGCTCCCGGCTGCACGCGGCGAGGGCGAGCTCCCGCAGCTCGTCGAGCTCCGCGACCTGCGCGGAGAGCTGCACTGCCACTCGACCTGGTCGTCGGACGGGAAGAACACGATTGAGGAGATGGCGCACGCCGCGAAGTCGCGCGGCTACCGCTTCCTCTGCATCACCGACCACTCGCACTACCTGCGCGAGGGACGGCTCGAGGCGCAGTGGAAGGAGGTCGCCGCGCTGAACGAGAGCCTCTCCTCGTTCCGGATCCTGCGCGGGATCGAGGTCAACATCCGCGCCGACGGCTCGCTCGATGTCTCAGACGACGTGCTGGCGGAGCTCGACTGGGTCGTGGCTTCGCTGCACACGTCGTTCGAGCGGAGCCCGACGGAGCGCATCCTGGGCGCCATGGACAGCCCGCACGTCGACTGCATCGGCCACCTCACGGGTCGCCGCCTGCTGAAGCGCGACGGCGCGCCGATCGATGTCGAGCGCGTCGTCGAGAAGGCTGTCGAGACCGGCACCGCGCTCGAGCTCAACTCGCAGCCCGACCGGCTCGACCTGCGCGACACGCACGCGCGACTGGCGGGGGAAGCAGGCGTGCGGATCCCGATCACCACCGACGCTCACTCCACGGGCGCGCTCGCGTACTCGGAGCTCGGCGTCGCGCAGGCGCGGCGGGCGTGGCTCACGAAGGAGCAGATCCTGAACACACGCTCCTGGAGCGACCTGCAGAAGCTGAAGAAGTGAGCTCGTTCCGAGACGACGGCGCGCTCGCCCTCGAGTGGGTCGCCTCCTACCTCGAGCGGGTCCGGGAGCTGCCCGTTCTCTCGCGTGTGGAGCCCGGCGCGATCCGCGCCGCGCTGCCCTCCGCGCCGCCCGACGAGGGGGAGCCCTTCTCCGCGGTGGTGGACGATCTCGACGCTGTCCTGCTTCCCGGGCTCACGCACTGGCAGAGCCCGCGCTTCTTCGCCTACTTCGCGACGACGGGCGCGGAGCCGGGCGTGCTCGCGGAGCTCCTCATCGCCGGCCTCAACCAGGTCGGAATCCTCTGGCGCACGTCGCCGGCGCTGCAGGAGCTCGAGGAGCTCACGGTGGACTGGCTGCGGCAGCTCGTCGGCCTCCCCGGCGAGTTCGCAGGTCACATCGAGGACACGGCCTCGACGGGTGTGCTCGGAGCGGTGGCGGTCGCCCGCTCGCTGCAGCCGGACCGGCGCGTGCTCGTCTGCTCGGAGCACGCCCACTCCGTCGCCGACAAGGCGGCGCGGATCCTCGGCCTCGAGCTGCGCAGGGTGCCCGCGGACGAGGCGTTCCGGCTACGGCCCGACCTGCTCGACGCGAGCGACGCCTGCGTGGTCGTCGCGACCATCGGAACGACGGGAATGGCGGCGGTCGATCCCGTCCCGGAGATCGCCGAGCGGTGCGCAGCGGCCGGAACGTGGCTGCACGTCGATGCGGCCTACGCCGGCTCTGCCGCGATCCTCCCCGAGCTTCGCGCGCAGTTCGCGGGCTGGGAGCGTGCGGACTCGATCGGGGTGAACCCGCACAAGTGGCTCGGAGTCCCGATGGACTGCTCCGTGCTGTGGACGCGCCGCGGCGACGACTTCAGGCGCGCCTTCAGCCTCGTGCCCGAGTTCTTGCGCTCGCCGGACGACGCGGTGAACCTGAGCGAGGTCTCGATCCCGCTCGGCCGGCGCTTCCGGGCGCTGAAATTGTGGGCCGTCCTGCGCTGCTACGGACGCGCGGGCCTCGAGCGACGCCTCCGCGAGCACGTTCGTCTCGCGCAGCTCTTCGAGAGCTGGGTTCGCGACGAGCCCGGCTGGGAGGTGACTGCGCCACGGCACTTCTCGCTCGTCTGCTTCCGCTACGACGGCAGCGACGAGGAGAACGAACGCCTGCTCGGGCGCGTGAACGACTCGGGCGAGGTGTTCCTCTCGCACACCCGGTTCGCCGACCGCTACCAGCTGCGCCTGGCCGTCGGGAACTTCCGGACGACGGAGGACGACGTCCGGGCCGCGTGGGACGTGCTCAGGCGCGAGGCAGCGGCGCTCTGAGGTAGAGGCGCAGCGCCCGGAAGACGCGGCCGCCGCCGTCGGTCGACGCGAACCGTCCGCGGGCATAGAGACCGTCTTTCGTTCCGAGCGCGTGGCGTGCGCGCGCGATCTCGGACGGCGCCGCTGCGGACGCCGCGAGGTCGACACTCGACGTGGTGACGCCGGTTCGGCCGTTGACCTGACCGGCGCGGAACGAGAAGCAGGGCGCGCGGACGCACCGTACGCCCGTGTCGAGCACGCGGTAGTAGCCGCCGCTCACGGTCGCCGTTCCCGCCGCTTCGTAGACGGCTGTGGCCTCGAGCACGTCCAGCCCATCCGCGCCGTCCGCGAGCGCAGCGCGCACGAGCGCTCCGTCGGGAACGGAGCCGACCGCTCCGCCGTGCGCGTTGACGACGCGCGCGACGTAGCAGCGTGGGCGGCGCAGGCCGTCGGCGCAGCGGGTGCGGGCGCCGTTCGCGATCGCCACCCAGTACCCGCCGCACCGCGGGCTCGGGCAGAGCCGGGGATCTGGCCGGACGACGTACATCGCCGTGCCGACCGGCGGCTGGCGCGCGTTCGAACCGGCCACGGCGATTCCCGCGATCAGGAGCGCGATGGCCAGGAGACCGACCCGACTGGACATGCTCGTACGATACGGACGTGCGCCTCGTCGCCATCGGGCTCGCGGCGGGGGTGTTCTCCGCGTTCTTCGGAGTTGGCGGTGGCGTCGTCGCAGTTCCGCTGCTCATCCTCGTCGCGGCGTTCCCGGAGCGGGTTGCGACCGCGACCTCGCTCATGGCCATCGCGATAACGGCCAGCGCGGGCGTGATCGTCTTCTCGCTCCGCGGCCAGGTCGACCTCGGCTACGCGGCCCTGGTCGGCCTTCCCGCCGCGGTCGGCGCGTTCGGGGGAGCGGCCCTGCAGCAGCGGATCCGGACGAGCACGCTCACCTACGGCTTCGCCGCTCTTCTCACCGCCCTCGGGGTGTGGCTCCTCGTCACGTGAGCGTCTGGACGATCGTGCTCGCCGTCCTCCTCGGCGTATCCGCCGGCATCCTCTCCGGGCTCTTCGGCGTCGGCGGCGGGATCCTGTTCGTTCCGACGCTCGTCGTGCTCGGGCTCGGGCAGCTCGAGGCGCAGGGAACCTCGCTCCTCGCGATCCTCCCGACTGTCGTCGCGGGGACGATCACCCAGCGGCACTACGGGAACCTGCGCGTGCGATCCGCGCTCGTGGTCGGGCTTGCCTCCGTCATCGGGGTCGAGGCCGGCGCGCGTCTCGCCACGCACGTGCCGGAGCACGTTCTCCGGAAGCTCTTCGGGCTGCTGCTGTTCGCCGTCGCGGCGCAGCTCGCGGTGCGGACGGGCCGTCGCCGGCCACGCTACCCTGAGTCGCCGTGACCCGTCTCGTCGTCGCGGTCGTCGTCGCGGTCCTGGGTTTCGCCTCGCTCGGCGCTGCGGCAGCCCCTCCGCCGCGAGGCGCGTCGACCGGGGCGAGCGCCGAGATCCTCCGCATCACGGTGCCGGGCCAGGCCCCGGTCTCGCTCGGCCAGCTCGACTGGCCGGATTCGACCTCGGCGGACGTCCAGTCGTTCGTCTACCCGACCGACGGCTCCGTCGTGAACATCGGACGCTCGCGCGACGCGCTCTTCGCCGCGACGGGAGCGGCGGCCACGGCGGAGTCGTACGGCGAGCTGATCGTCGTGTCGCTCTTCAACGGGGAGATCGTCGCGGGCAAGGTCACCGCGTCGGCCACCGCGGGAGCGAGCGTGCGCTCCGCGGGCGCCGAGACCTCGCTGTCGGGCGTGCAGGGCCTGCGCGCGCTCGGTCGCGACATTCCGTCGACGCCGGGCACGACGGCTTCGCTCGAGGACTGGGGCACGCTGAACGTGCTCTCGGCCAGCACCGCGAGCCGGAAATCCGGGCCGCCGTCCGCGCAGGCGTCGGTGACGGCCCTGCGGATCACCCTGACCTCCGCTCACGGCGGTCTGCCCGCCGGGAGCGAGATCGTCATCGGAACCGCGTCGGCTACCGCGGTGGCCGATCTCTCGGCCCCGGCTCGACCCCGCCCCTCGGGCGGAGTGCAGCGTCCACGCCCGGTGACCTCGCCGAAGCCGCTTCCGCAAGCTCCCGAGCCGAACGTCGGCGGCGAGGTGCCGGGCGGTCCGGTCCGGGTCGCCCCCGAGGTCACCGGGCGCCTCTCCTCCGGCGGTTTCGTCTTCCCCGTGTACGGGACGGCGTCCTTCGGGGACAGCTTCGGCGCGCCGCGGGCCGACGTCGCCGGGGGCTGGCATCACGGCGAGGACATCTTCGCCGCGACGGGAACGCCGCTGCTCGCGGTCGCGGACGGGACGCTCCACACGATCGGGTTCAATCGCCTCGGCGGCTACCGGCTGTGGCTACGCGACGCGCAGGGCGACGAGTTCTACTACGCGCACCTCTCGGCGTACTCGCCGCTCGCGGTGGAGGGGAGATCCGTCCGGGCGGGAGACGTCATCGGCTTCGTGGGAGCGACCGGCGACGCGGACGGGGGGCCGCCGCACCTCCACTTCGAGATCCACCCGGCCGCGATGCTCGGGCTCGGCTACGACGGGGTCGTGGCTCCGTACCCGATCCTGCTCGCCTGGCGGCGGGCCGACGACATCTCGTTCTCCGCCGGGAGGGTCTTCGTGCCGACGGGACCGGGCGGGACGAAGCTGCCCCAGCCCGGCGCGGTGCTGCTCCAGGACGACGACATCGCGTCCGCGAGTGGCCTCGTGCCAGGCGCGCTCCGGCGCGCCTTCAAAGGCCGGTAGGACGGAACTCCCCGCAGGACCGGAACTCGCGAGTGCGAGGTTCCGCACCGCGGAAGACCCCCGAAGGCGCCGCTGCGCGGCCGCTGTCGTATCGACTCTCGCTTCCTGCGGTGGTTACAGCCCTTCGCTGCCGTTGCCGGCCGCCGCGTCGGCAGCCATCTCGGCGTCGAGCTCGTCGAGCCCGTTCGAGTTGTTGCCGCTGACCTGATCCATGATCCACTCGCGCGTCGCCTGGCCCGTCCACGGGTTGTAGAGGACGCCGAGCGTCACGCCCGTGAGCAGGACGACGCGGTTCCGAGCCTTGTGGCTCTTCTTGCCCTTGAACTTGTCCGACGCCTCGGAGAGGTCGTCGACGAGCTTCTGGAGATGCTTCTGGACGTCCTTCTGCGTGGCCTTCTCGGCCTTGCCCTTGATGCCACGGCCCTTCGCCATCTGGTCGTAGATGCTCCGGGCGGCGACGAAGGCGGCGAGAAGGTCCTCGCGGAGCTCCGGATCCGTCATGGCGCGCTGAACGTAGGGCTTGAGCGCGTCCGTCGAGCTCTTGGTCTTCGTCATTGCTGCTACCACCTTTCCTTGAATTCGAGTCGCAAGTATGTCGGCTACGATCGCCCGCGTGCGTGCGCTGCTGTCGGTCGCCCTGCACCCGCTCCGCCTGCTCGCGGTGATCGGGGGAGTCTTCGGGGCGATCGCGTACGTCTGGATCGCCGCTGTTCGGGCTGTACCCGTAGTGCGCCAAAGGAAAACTGCCGCACGCCGTGCCTGGCGTGCGCGCGAGCGCACGAGGCCCTGAGGCGTTGTCCGTAGGGGCGAGATATGTCTCGCCCCGACCACGCGCCCGTCGCACCAGCGCTTAGCATCCCGCCGTGCAGCCGAAGGGCCTCATCTGCGCCGGGGGCGAGGCGACGCGCCTCGGCGAGCTGACGCGCGTCGCGAACAAGCACCTGCTCCCGGTCGGGAGCTGGCCGATGATCTACTACCCGCTGCAGCTGCTGCAGCTCGCGGGTATCCGCGACGTGCTCCTCGTCACCGGGAAGGGTCACGCGGGCCAGATGATCGACCTGCTCGGAGACGGCCGCCTGGCGCCGCGCGGCGGCGGCGATCCGATCCTCGAGCTCGATCTGACGTACAAGGTGCAGACGGAGCCCGGCGGCATCGCGCAGGTGGTCGGCATGGCCCGCGACTTCGCCGCGGACGCACCGCTCGTCGTCGTGCTCGGCGACAACATCTTCGAGTACGCCCAGTCCGAGAGCCTCCGCAGCTGGTCGCAGCTCCCGTCGCGGGCGCAGATCTTCGTGACGGAGGTGGAGGATCCGGAGAGCTTCGGCGTCGTCCTCTACGGCGAGGACGGGACGGTCTCGGACATCGTCGAGAAGGCGGGGGTGGTCGACACGAGGTACGAGACGCCGCCCTCGTCGCACGCCGTGGTGGGCCTCTACTGCTACCCCCCGGACGTCTTCGACGTCATCGAGACGCTCGAGCCCTCGGCACGAGGCGAGCTCGAGATCACGGATGTGAACCGCTACTACGCTGCGGCGGGTCGGCTCGACGCCACGCAGGTCGCAGGCTGGTGGGAGGACGCGGGCAAGCACTGGCAGCACCTCGCGGACATCGGCCGGCGGATCGACGAGACCGGCGCCAACAAACGAGATCCCGCGTGATCGAGGGCGTCCAGCGCATCCCGCTGCGGCGAATCGAGGACGACCGCGGCTGGTTCTGCGAGCTCCGACGCGACAGCAGGCTGCCGAAGCCGATGCGCCAGACGAACGTCTCGTTTTCCCGCGCGGGCGTCGTCCGCGGCCTCCACTACCACGAGCGCGGCCAGGACGACCTCTTCGCGTGCCTGCAAGGGACGGCTCGCGTCGTCGTGCTCGACCGCGCGACGGGGGACGCGTTCGTCGAGGACATCGGCGACGAGAATCCCGTCGCGATCTACGTCCCCGGCCACCACGCCCACGGCTTCGAAGCCCTGACGGACATCCTCTTCTGCTACCACGTCACGGTCGAGTTCGACCCCGACGACCCCGACGAGCGCACGGTTCCCTGGAACGATCCGCGCGTCGCGCGCCTATGGAGCTCCAGCACCCCGATCCTGTCGTCGCGGGACGCCGTCGAGTCCTGATCACGGGCGCGGGCGGGCAGCTCGGCCGTGCGCTCGCGCGGGAGTTCGCCGGCGACGACGTGCTCGCGCTCACCCGGGCGGACTGGGACGTGACCGAGCCGGCCGGTCCCGGCGTTCCGCGCGGCGACGAGCTCGACGTCGTGTTGCACACGGCTGCGTGGACGGACGTCGACGGCGCAGAGGCCGATCCGCAGGGCGCGGCGGCCGTGAACATCGCCGGGACCGCGCACGCAGCGGCCCTCCGCGCGCCGATCGTGACCTTCTCGACCGACTACGTCTTCGACGGGCTCAAGCACGTCCCGTACGTCGAGTCGGACGCGCCGAATCCCCGGTCGGCGTACGGGAGGACGAAGCTCCACGGCGAGGCTGCGGCCGGGCCGACCTCGTGGATCGTGCGGACGTCGTGGCTGTTCGGGTCGACCGGCCACAACTTCGTCCGGACGATGCTCCGCCTCGGCGCGGAGCGCGACGAGGTCGCCGTCGTGGACGACCAACGCGGCTGCCCGACGTTCGCGGGTCATCTCGCGACGGCCATTCGCGCACTGGTCGACGACGCGCTTCCTTACGGCATCTGGCACCTCGCGGCCGACGGCGACTGCACGTGGGCGGAGCTCGCGGAGGCCGTGTTCGAGGAGGCGGGCCTCGCGTGCCGAGTGCGGAGGATCTCGTCGTCCGAGCTCGAGCGCCCCGCTCCGAGACCCGCGTACTCGGTCCTGCGGAGCCAGAGGCCGCGCGCGCCGGGCCTGCCGCACTGGCGCGAGGGGCTCCGCGCCTGCCTCGCAGAGCTCGACGCGTCCTGAGGGCCGATCGCTGTTGAGCGATTTCGTCTGACTTGTGACGCGTCAGTGCCAGGCACTGTTAAGGGTCCCTCGGCGCGGTTTTTGCTGATTCGTCACGGTCGTCTTCGCCCGGCGACGGCGGCGAGGAAAGCTCTAGCCTTCGCCCGATGCGACTGCTCGTCACCGGCGGCGCCGGCTTCATCGGCTCGAACTTCGTCCACTACTGGCTGGACGAGCACCCGGACGACGACCTGGTCGTGTACGACCTGCTGACGTATGCGGGCAACCGCGAGAGCCTCGCCGCGGTCGAGGACCGGATCGCGTTCGTGCAGGGGGACATCTGCGATCGCGAGCTGGCCGAGTCGACGCTCCGCGACCACGACATCGACGTGGTCGTCAACTTCGCCGCCGAGTCGCACAACTCGCTCGCCGTCGTCGACCCGACGCGTTTCTTCCGGACGAACGTCCTCGGGACGCAGACGCTGCTCGACGCATCGCGCGCTGCGGGCGTCGAGCGTTTCCATCACGTCTCCACGTGCGAGGTGTACGGCGACCTCGCCCTCGATACGGACGAGGTGTTCACGGAGGAGTCGCCCTACCGCCCCCGCACGCCGTACAACGCGTCGAAGGCGGGAGCGGACCACGCCGTCCGGGCGTACTTCGAGACGTTCGGCCTGCCGGTCACGATCACGAACTGCTCGAACAACTACGGGCCGTTCCAGTTTCCGGAGAAGGTCGTTCCTCTCTTCACGACCAACGCGCTCGACGACGAGCCGCTCCCGATGTACGCCTCGACGCAGAACAAGCGCGAGTGGCTCCACGTCCTCGACCACTGCGCGGCGATCGACCTGGTGCTCGGTGCGGGCGCGCCCGGCGAGACCTACAACGTCGGGTCGGGCGTCGAGGCGACCATCGAGGACATCGCCGACAGCGTCCTCGAGCTCGCCGGCAAGCCCGCGTCGCTGAAGACGATCGTGCCCGATCGGCCGGGCCACGACCGTCGCTATCTCCTCGACGCGACCAAGATCCGCGAGGAGCTCGGATGGGCGCCGGCGCGCGGGTTCGACGAGGGCCTCGCCGAGACCGTCGCCTGGTACCGAGCGAACCGCGCATGGTGGGAGCCGCTGAAGGCGCGCGCGCCGGTCGAGGAAACGGCCTGGAGCTAGAGCGACGCGGTCAAGGCCCGGCCGGATTCGGCCGAGAACACATCTTGGTAACCCTTCCGAGCTAGCCTGGACCCCTTCGTGCGCCTACTCCTCGCCGTTCTCGCGGTCGTCCTGACCGCTTCCGTCGCATCGGCGGCGGGCCAGCAGGCTCCCGTGTCGTCGTACGGCGAGGCGGTCTTCCTCGTGTCCGGTCACGGCTGGGGCCACGGCGTCGGGATGAGCCAGTACGGGGCGTACGGCCAGGCGCTCGCGGGCAGGACTCACCAGCAGATCCTCGGCTACTACTACCCCGGCACGACGATCGGCAAGTCCGGCCGGAAGACGGTCCGCGTCCTGCTCGCGGAAGGGCGCCGCGCGGTGAGCATCTCGTCGACCGCGCCGCTCGCCGCGACCGACTCGACGGGCGCCACCTTCCGACTTTCCAAGGCGCTGACGCTGCACCCGGATCTCGTGCTTCCCGTCGAGGCCGGATCGGACACGGCGGCGTCCCCGCTCGTCATCCGGCCGACGAAGAAGGCCCTGCTCGCCCTCGACGGCCGGCAGTACCGCGGCAAGCTCGAGCTCGTCCCGGAGCGGGGCTTCCTGCGCGTCGTGAACGTCGTTCCGCTCGAGAGCTACGTGCAGGGAGTCGTCGCCGGCGAGATGCCGTTCACGTGGCCCGCGGAGGCGCTCGAGGCGCAGGCCGTCGCCGCCCGTTCGTACGCACTCGCGAACCTCCTCAAGGGAAAGCCCTACGACCTCTACTCGGATCCGCGCAGCCAGGTCTATCTCGGGGTCGCGGGCGAGAAGCCGTCGACCACGCAGGCCGTCGCGCGCCACGGCGGGCGAGGTCGTCATGTACGGCGGCAGGATCGCGACGACGTACTACTTCTCGACGTCCGGAGGCAAGACGGCGAGCGCGCAGGACGTCTTCGGCTTCAGCGTCCCGTACCTCGTCTCGCGACCGGATCCGTGGGACAAGGCGTCTCCCTACCACGAGTGGGGCCCAGTTGTGCTCGGCGCGCGGACCGTGCAGTCGAAGCTCGGTCTCGACGCGCGCGTGCTCGACGCGACGGGAGTGCCCACGCCCTCCGGCCGGATCCGCGCGCTCACGGTCGCGACGGCCTCCGGGAACCAGTCGGTTCCGGCATCTCTCGTCAGGACGGCGCTCGGGCTGCGCTCGACCTGGATCACCGTCGGCGTCCTGCGGCTCGACCGACCGCCCGCCGGCCCGGTGGTGTACGGCTCGACCGCGCACCTTGCCGGGATCGGGCGCGGCCTCGGCGCGCCACGGCTCGCCTCGTCGCCGGACGGCGCCTCGTGGAGCACGGTCGCGACCGGGTCGCCCGATGCGACCGGAGCGGTGGCGTTCGACGTCAAGCCGAGCCGGATCACGCGCTACCGGCTGCAGGTCGACGACGGCGCGTCGCCGGCGCTGCTCGTCGACGTCGCTCCGGTCGTCAAGCTGTCGGCGCCGGCGGTCGCCGCGCCCAACGTCCTGACCGGCTCCGTGCGACCGTCGACCTCCGGAGGCCTCGTCGCCGTCGAGCGGAGGAAGGGAGCGGCGTGGGTCGCGGTCGGGCAGGCGCCGATGGCGGCGAACGGTTCGTTCAAGCTCGCGCTGGCCGGACCCGTTCCGGCGGGCGCCTACCGGGCGCGCACGGCGGCCAGCGACGCGCTCGACGCGGGTATGTCCGCGCTGCTGCAGGTGCCCGGATGAGACGCCTCGTGGTCCTCCTGCGTCGTCCTCGCGTGCGGTCTCGCGGCCCCGGATCTGGCGGGCGCCGCGCGCGTCGCGGTCGGGATCTCGCGAGGCGCCGATGCTGCGTCGATCGCCGCGGCGGTCCAGCGACGCACCGGGCACCGTCCCGAGAATCTCCACCCGATCCGGGCACTCGTCGTCGAGCTGCCTGCAGGGAAGTCGCTGCGCGGAATCCGCGGGATCCGGTACGTCGAGCCGCTCGTCACGCGGTATCTGGCCTTCACGCCGACCGACCCGCTCGTGTCGAAGCAGTGGTACCTCTCGTCCAGCGGGTTCTACTCGTCGTGGGTGACGCTGCCCTCGTTCGAGTCGATCCCGGTCGCCGTCATCGACTCGGGGGTCGACGCGTCGCATCCGGAGCTCGCGACCAAGATCCTCGACGCCCAGAGCTTCGTCGGCGGCTCGGCGCGGGAGGACGCCTTCGGGCACGGGACGTTCGTCGCCGGGCTCATCGGAGCGAGGTTCGACAACGGGATCGGCATCGCCGGCCTCGCCCCCTCTGCGCAGCTGCTCGTCGCGAAGGTCGTGACGAAGCAGCGGACGATCCCGGTCGAGGCCGAGGCGAAAGCGATCCGCTGGGCGGTCGACAACGGCGCCCGCGTGATCAACATGAGCCTCGGCGGCGTCCGCGACCCGCTCGACCCGGATCGCGACACGTACTCCCGCCTCGAGGCGGACGCGGTCGCCTATGCGGTCTCCCAGGGCGTCGTCGTGGTGGCCGCGGTCGGTAACTCGGATCAGGCGCCCGAGAGCCCCTGGAAGTACGCCAGCTATCCCGCGGCGTTGCCGCACGTCCTCGGCGTGAGCGCGATGAGCGACTCGGGGGGCATCCCGTCCTTCTCGAACCGCGACCGCATCTACGACGACATCGCGGCGCCGGGGCTGAAGATCCTCTCGATCCTTCCCCGCCCGCTGACCGCCCGCTACCCCAGCTGCTCGGACCAGGGCTACTCGAACTGCGGGCCCGACGAGTACCGGGAGGCGCAGGGGACGTCGTTCGCCGCGCCGCAGGTGACGGCCGCGGCCGCCGTCCTCCTCAGCCTCAGGCCGACGCTCCGGCCGGAGCAGGTCACGAAGATCCTCGAGTCGTCGGCGGTCGACCTCAACGCGACGAACGGCTGCGTGGCCTGTGAGGAGGGTCGCGACGCCTACTCGGGCTGGGGTCGCCTCGACGTCGCGGCGGCGATCGCGGCGCTCGACCGAAAGCTTCCCGCTCACGACTCCTACGAGGCCAACGACGACCTCGGGGCGCGCTCGTACACGCTCGTGGGCGCCACCCGCAGGATTCACGCCGAGGTGGACTTCTGGGACGACCAGGACGACGTCTACGGGATCCGGCTCGAGCGCAACCAGCCCGTGTACGTCGGGCTCACGGGCTCGGACGACTCGGTCGACCTGAGCCTCGCGCTCTGGCGTCCCGAAGCGAGATCGCTCGAGAACGTCGCGGACACGCCCTATCGGGCGCGGACGTCCGCGCGCATCGGGTCGCGCCAGTACCTCTCGTATCGCGCACCTGCGACCGGTACCTACTACGTCCAGGTCCGCATGTCGAGCCCAGGAACGACCCGCTACCGGCTCGCGGTCATCAAGGCCTAGGAGGGCTTGGCGAAACAGGCTCTGTGCCGCCGGCACTTCTGCGACGAGGCCCGTTCCGCCAAGCCCTCTTAGCCGGCGTCGAGCAGCTCCTCCGCGGGGACGTCGCGCAGTACGCGCGCCGGGTTGCCGACGACGACCACACGCGGCGGCACGTCCTTCGTGACGACCGCCCCCGCCCCGACGAACGCCTCCTCGCCGATCTCGACGCCCGGACAGAGGATCGCCCCGCCACCGATGCGCGCGCCGCGCCGGATCGTCGGGCCTGCGCGCAGCGCGTGGCGGCGCTCCGTCCGCCCCATGAGGTTGTCGTTCGTCGTCACGACGCGCGGAGCCACGAACACGCGCTCCTCGAGCGTCGAGTAGGCCGTGATGTAGCAGTCCGCCTGGATCTTGCTGAGCGAGCCGATCGTCGTGTCGTTCTCGACGAGCGAGCCGCGGCCGAGCACGACGTCGTCGCCGATCGTCACGCGCTCGCGTACGCAGGTCTGGTCGCCGAGGATCACGCGCGCGCCGATCGTCGAGCCCGCGAACACGATTGCCCCGGTCGAGATCACCGTCCCGTCGCCGATGCGCGTCGGCTCGAGCGGCTCCCGCTTCGCCGTCGAGCGCGACGACAGCGCCGGCTGCTTGCCCACAACGGCGTGCTCGAGCACGGTGACGCCCTCTCCGAGCACGGTTCCCGGGTGGACGACCGCGGTCGGGTGGATCTCAGCCGGCATGCAGCGACGTCGTGAGCAGGTCGAGCGCCCGAACGACCCGCGCTCCGTCCCTGGCGACCTTCCCGCGGTCGCCCTCGCCGGCGACGAGCCGGAGGAACTCCTGGCATTCGAGCTTCAGTGGCTCGTCGGACGGGACGCGAGGGCTGAAGATGTCGCCCGTGCGGGTCTGCCACTCGCCGTAGCGCTCGGCCGGGCGCCATGGCGCCTTCTCGTACACGGTGACCTTGCGCTCGAGCTCCATGTCGTCGAACACGACCATCTTCTCGGTCCCGACGACGGTGATCCTCCGCATCTTGTGCGGGTCGAGCCAGGAGAGGTGCATGTGCGCGATCTTTCCCGAGGGGAAGCGCAGGTAGCAGAACACGACGTCCTCGACCCCTTCGGTGAGGAAGTCGCGGCCGAAGGCGCGCGCTTCGGCGGGCTCCTCGTCGAGGAGGTGCAGGATCACCGAGAGGTCGTGCACGCCGAGCGACCACAGCGCGTTCTCGTTCGAGCGGATGATTCCGAGGTTCTGGCGGTTGCCGTACACGCAGAGCACGTCGCCGAGCTCGCCGTCGACGATCATGTCCCGGAGCTTGCGGACACCGGGGTGGTAGAGGAGCAGGTGGCCGGGCATGAGCACGAGCTCGCGCTCGCTTGCGAGCGACACGAGCTCGTCCATCTCGCTCCCCGTCATCGCGGGCGGCTTCTCGACGAGGACGTGCTTGCCGGCCTCGAGCGCCCGTCGTGCGAGCTCGAAGTGGGTCGGCACCGGGGTCGCGACCACGACGGCGTCGAGGCTCGTGTCGGCGAGCATCTCGTCGAAGTCGCCCGTGAAGCGGGCCTGCGGATAGCGGGACGCCACGTCGCTGCGCTCCGGCGCCGAGTCGCAGAGCCAGGTCAGCTCGGCGAGGTCGGCGAAGTTGCGCGCGAGGTTCGGCCCCCAGTGCCCGAGGCCCGCGACCCCGACCGTGACGGTCACAGCTTCCAGACCTTCTCGGAGCGAGTGCCGTTCTGGCCCGTCGCGTTCCGGAGGTCGATCACGAGGTCGGCGTCCTCGACGAGCTGCTCGTAGTCGATCCCGGAGTGGTTCGTGACGATGACGACGCAGTCGTACTCCGCAGGCTCGAGCGGGGACGAGCTGAGCGCCAGGCCGTGCTCGAAGAACGACGGCACGTGCGGATCGTGGTACGCGACCTCCGCGCCCGCGGTGCGCAGCAGGCCGATGAGCTTGAGCGCGGGGGACTCGCGCGTGTCGGAGATGTCCGGCTTGTACGCGACGCCGAGGACGAGGATGCGCGAGCCCTTGAGCGAGCGCTCGCGGGCGTGGTTCAGCGCCTGCGAGACGATCGACCGGCAGAAGTACGGCATCGACTCGTTCACCTTCCCCGCGAGCTCGATGAACTCGGTCGAGAAGCCGAACTCGCGCGCCTTCCAGGTGAGGTAGAAGGGATCGATGGGGATGCAGTGGCCGCCGAGGCCCGGCCCCGGCTCGAAGGACATGAAGCCGAAGGGCTTCGTCGCGGCGGCGTCGACGACCTCCCAGACGTCGATGTCCATCCGGTCGCACAGCTGCGCGAGCTCGTTGACGAGCGCGATGTTGACCGAGCGGAAGATGTTCTCGAGGAGCTTCGTGAGCTCGGCCGCCTCGGGCGAGGAGACACGGTGCACCCGCTCGATTGCGCTCCCGTACAGCTCTGCGGCGGCCTCGGTGGAGGCGTCGTCGATGCCGCCGACGATCTTGGGCACGTTCGTCGTCGTCCAGTCCTCGCGACCCGGGTCGACGCGCTCGGGGGAGAAGGCGAGGTGGAAGTCCTTCCCGGCGGTGAGGCCGCTGCCGGCCTCGAGCAGCGGCTGCACCTGCTCGCGCGTGGTTCCCGGGTACGTCGTCGACTCGAGCACGACGAGGTGCCCGGGCCGGAGCCTCGGTGCGATCTGCCCGGCGGCCGAGACCAGGATGCGAAGGTCGGGCTCCCGCTGCCGCGAGAGCGGGGTCGGGAGCGCGATGAGGATCGCATCGGCCTCGCGGAGCTCGTCGTAGTCGGTCGTTGCTGCGACGAGTCCCTCGTCGACGAGCGGCTTCAGCACCTCGGCCGGCACGTCCTCGATGTAGCTCTCGCCGGCGTTCAGCTTGAGCCACGCGGTCCGCGTCGACGTCCACGAGGAGCACGCGCTTGCCCGCCTCGGCGAAGGTTCGCGCGAGCGGCACGCCGACGTAGCCGGCGCCGACGATTGCGACGTCGCGCTTCATCGGCCCGGGATCGTAGCGACGAGCACCTGCGCGATCCGCTCCGAGGCGTGACCGTCGCCGTACAGCACGGGCCGGTTCGGCGGCATCGAGGCGGACGCGACCGCCGCCGCGATCGCCGCCGGATCGGCGTCGACGAGGACGTTGGCGCCGACGGCGACCGTGTCCACCCACTCGGTCGAGGGGCGGACGGTGACGCACGGCACGCCGTACCAGTACGCCTCCTTCTGCAGGCCGCCCGAGTCCGTCACGATGGCGCGTGCCTGCGAGGCGAGCGCGGCGAGCTCGAGGTAGCCGAGCGGCTCGAGCATCCGGACGTGGGCTCCGAGCGTGAGCCCTTCTTCTCTGATCCGCGAGCGCGTCCGTGGATGCACGGGGAAGAGGACGAGCTCGTCGAGCTCGTTCAGACCCTCCACGATCCGTCCCAGCCTCGGCTGCGACACGTTCGCCTCGCGGTGGATCGTCGCGACGACGTACGTCCGGGGCTCGTGCGGGACGGGAAAGCGCGCCCGTGCGATCGGCGCGAAGATCCGGCTCGCGTCCGCCATCACGTCGCCGACGACGTAGATGCGGCCGAGGACTCCTTCTCGTTCGAGCGTCGTTCGGGAGCGGTCGTCGGGGCTGAAGAGGAGCCAGGCGAGGCGGTCGGTCTCGATCCGGTTGCGCTCCTCCGGCATCTCGAGGTCGCCGCTGCGCAGCCCGGCCTCGACGTGGGCGAGGGGGACGGAAGCGTCCGCGGCGCCCCGGGCGCCCGCGACCGTCGAGTTCGTGTCGCCGTAGACGAGCACGAGGTCGGGCGACTCCGAGGCGATCCGCTCCGCGATCGCGGGCTGCATCGCCTCGGGGTCCGACGTGTGCAGGTCGAGGCGAAACCGCGGCTCGGCGAGCCCGAGCTGATCGAAGAAGACCTGCGACATGACGTGGTACCAGTGTTGGCCCGTGTGCAGGACGACCTCCTCGACTCCCGCCTCGCGGAGCGCAGCCGAGACCGGCACCGCCTTGACGAACTGTGGGCGGTTCCCCACGACGGTGAAGACCTTCACGGGCGAGCAAGACTACTGGCCCGCCGCAGCGGGCCAGTAGTGGTGGCGAGGCAGGGGCCGCCTCGGTGAGTGCGGCTACCGCGCCGTCGAGACGGCGGGGAGGCGGAGCTTGACGAGCAGGCCCGCATGCGCGGTCGTCGTGCTCGCTTTCGCGCCGACCGCGAGGGTCTCCGGCGCAGCCTTCGCGATGGCGGTCCGGCTCAGGCGGTACGTGAACGTCGCTGCGCCGATCCGGTTCGTGAAGCCCGCACGCAGCGATCCGTCCGCGAACGTCTCGGCCGGCGTCGCCCGCAGACGCACCGTTGCGCCGCGGACGAGGAAGCCGCGCTTGTCTCTGATCGTGACGACGATCCCGAACCGTTTCTGCGACTTCAGCCGATGCGTGTCGACCTTCACCTTCGAGATGACGAGCCCGCGTGCGCCCGCCGCCGAGACGCTCGTGCCGGCCGTCGTCTTGATGACGGACCTAACCCGCGTCGTGACGAAGCGGCTTGTCTGGGAAACGCCCTTCTGGTCGGTCGCGGTGACGGTCACGTGGTCGTCGTTCGACGACGAACCGGGCAGCAGGATCGAGAAGCGGCCGTTCGGTCCGAGCTTGCCGAGGACGCTCACCCCGTTGATCTCGAGCGCCGCGAGCTCGCGGCCGTTCAGCACGCGACCTTCGATCAGGGGCATCTGGCCGTCGACGACGTGGAATCCGTCCGCCGGAACGTCGACCTGGATGCCGGCGTGGAGCAGAGCGTCGAGGACGCCCTGCCCGTTCGTCTGCGCGAGCACGTCGAGCGGGATGCGGATCACGGTGAGCTCTCCGGGGGTCCCTCCGAGCGAGACGACGAGGTCGGCGGCTGCGCCCAGGTCGACGGTCGCCTGGAAGCCGCCGGAACCGGAGACGGCCACGGGCGTGCCGTTGATCTGCAGGTTCGCATGGACGTCGGCGACGCTGCCGTCGACCACCGCCGTGCCGTCGGCGATCGTCACCGTGCCGATCGTGAGGGGCGGAGCCGGAAGAGCGGCTCCGGCGCCGCCGCCCACCGCGAGCGCTGCACACACGAGCGCGGCGCCGACCAGTGCGCGGAGTGGTGTGAAGTCGAACATCGTTGCCTCCTTCGTTGGGGCGTGGTGGTCTCGCCCTGTACGAAGCCGGCGCGCGCGATTTCGAACGGGGGATTCGGAAGTTCCCCCGAACGGGTGGTCCCTCGGACGTGGTGAGCGGGAACACAGAGAGGGTGGGTTCTGCCTCGAGGTCACGGCGTGTCTGCGGTCGAGACGCGACCTGACACCGCAGCCTGCGCCGAGCAGGAGACCGCGCGTCTGTTCGAGGCACATTCCGTGCAGCTCCTCTCCTATTGTCGGCGCCACCTTCCGGCCGGCGCCGACGCCGAAGACGCGGTGCAGACGACCTTTCTCTACGCGCTGCGCGCGTTGCGGCGCGGCGTCGAGCCCGAGTGCGAGCCAGCGTGGCTGACGGCGATCGCCAAGAACGTGTGCTTCACGCAGCTGCGAACGCTCGGGCGTCGCGGCCCCGTGGCGGCTGACGTCGAGCTCGACCGGATCGCGCTCGCAGAGCCCGAGCCGGAGGAGACGGAGCTCCTCGCGGCGCTGCCGGGGGCACTGGCCGCGCTTCCCGAGAACCAGCGGAACGCCCTCCTTATGCGCGAATGGCTGGGCCTCGGAGCGGGGGAGATCGCAGAGCGCCTCGAGCTGACGCCGACCGCGACGAGCGCGCTCCTGACCCGCGCGCGCCGCTCGCTCGCGCGGGGGCTCACGCCGGCGATGCGCCCGCGCTCCGCACTCAACCTCGGCGCTCTCCTCGGCCTCGTGCGCGGCCAGCTCCGTACGCTGCTCGGCGTCGCGGGCTCGAAGGCGGCGGTGGGCGCAGTCGTCGCCGGCGTCGCCGTCGGAGGCGTCGTCGCCGAGCGCTCGCTCGAGCCTGCCACTCCTCGCCCCGCGCGGCCGCAAGCGGCTCATACGAGCCCGCAGGTGCGGGCGACCGGGCCTGCTTCCGCCACGGACATGGCGTCCCACGAGGTGACGCCCGCGGCGACCGTCGGCGGCCGTGCTCATCGTTCCGCTCGCCGGGTGGCCGCGGCTCCGTCGACGGCGGGAGGTACGGCTCGGCCGCCGGCGACGAAGGGCGCGCCGACGAGCTCTCCCCGCGCGGAGCCGGCTTCCACCCCGGTCTCGCCGGTCGCGGAGACCGAGCGGCCGAGCTCGCCACCGCCGATGGCCGCCGAGCCGACGGCCGTACCCCCGCTGCCGGCACTCCCACCGTTGCCCGTCGCCGTGCCCTCGGCCTTGCCGGCGCTCTCGGCGCTCCCCGCGCCCGAGCTGCCGGTGGACGCCCCGCAGGCGCCGCCGCTGCCGAGTCTTCCCTAGACGTTTCCCCGCCGGCTGCGGCGGGCATCCCTGGCGATCGAGATGACCGTCGTCAGAGCGTCACGCGCGTGATCGGCACGCCGGCGATCTCGCCGGGGACCTGCGCCAGCTCGCCCTCCTCGAGCCAGGTCGCGTCGTCGCCGGTTCGGAGGACGACGAGAATCCGGTCCGGCTCGTGCTCGGCGATCGCGTCCAGGATGGCCTGGCTCGGGGGATCGCGCTTCACGTCGACGGTCCCGCCCTCCCCGGGAGCCTCGGCGAGGATCTCACCCCCGACCTCGTCCGCCCGCGCGCGCGCGTCGCTCTCGTCGTTCGTGAGCCACTGCAGCCGCGATTGCTCCACCGCGGGCACGACGACGTGAAGCTCGTCTCCGGGCTCGACGTAGTCGGCGAGCGTGCCGGGATCGACCTCGGAGCTTGCGACGACGACGACGCTGGCCATCGTGCGGAGATACCCGGGAACGATCCGGCCGTAACACGGGCCGGCGCTCGGCGAGGTCGCTGAGTGGCCCGGCGCGGGGGTTGGCGCCGCCTCGGCCGGAAGCGCTTCCGGTACGTCGACTCGCGCGGCAGGCCCGTCACCGACGAGGAAGCGCTCGCGCGCATCCGGGACCTGGTCATCCCGCCCGCGTGGACGGACGTGTGGATCTCGCCGAGCCCACGCGCGCGGTTGCAGGCGACCGGGATCGACGCCGCCGGCCGCACGCAGTACCTGTACCACCCGGCCTTCAGAGCGGCGCAGGAGCGCGCCAAGTTCGAGCGCCTGCTCGAGTTCGCGCAGGGGCTGCCGCGGCTGCGAGGCCGGACGTCGCGCCACCTCCGGCTCGACCCGTACGAGTACGAGTGGACCTGTGCGGTCGCAGTAGGCCTCGTGAACAAGGCGTGGTTCCGGGTCGGCTCGGACCGGCACGCGCGCAGCTCGCGGACGTACGGCGTCACCACGCTCCGCAAGCGTCACGTCGAGGTCTCGGGCGACGAGATCGCGTTCCGGTTCCACGCCAAGAACCGCAAGCTCGTGCATCGGACGATCGTGGACGCGACGCTCGCGTCAGCGGTCGGCGAGCTCCTCGTCCTGCCGGGCGGGACGCGTCTCTTCCGCTACGAGCGCGAAGGGGTGCTCGCGCACCTGACCTCGCCGAGCCTGAACGCGTACCTGTCGGATGCTCTCGGTGAGGGCTTCACGGCCAAGGACTTCAGGACCTGGGGCGGCACGCTGCTCGCCGCTGTCGAGCTGGAGCGGCACGGTCCGGCGGCCTCCGTCGCCGAGGAGACGCGCGTCCTCGCGGCAGTGATGCGGAAGGTCGGGGACGAGCTCGGCAACACGGCGGCGGTCGCGCGCACCTCGTACGTGAGCCCCGCCGTCGTCGCGCACTACCGAGCCGGCCGCACCCTCGCGGACTTCCGCTCGGTCGACGGCGCCGGCCCGAGCCGTCTGACGACGTCCGAGGTCGCGCTCCTCGAGCTCCTGGAGACGCCCGTCGACGAGCCGTGAGAGGTTCGCCGGAGGCGGGTTGCGGGTACTCCCGCTGCTGCCAAGGCAGGCGGTCGGACCAGAGCAAGGGGTCGGCTCTCGCCGACCCCTTGACGCGAGGAGCCGCTAGCGCGATTCGGACGGCTCGGCGAGCTCGTCCTTCTGCTCGTCGTGCCCGTCCAGACGGTCCTCGACCTCGTCGGTCACGTCCTCCGCCTTGTCCTTGACGTCGTCCCAGGCGTCGCGGGCCTTGTCCTTCGCCTCGCCCCACTTCTGCTGGGTCTCGCCCTCGAGCTCCTTCTCCTTGCCTTCGACGCGATCCTGATCCACGGCTGCTCCTTTCGGTGGTGCGGTCGAGCCCGACATGCCCTCCACGGCTGGGCTGCAAACCAGCGCACGACGAGGGGCGGCATTCCTGCCGCCCCTCGCGTGCTCGCGCGGACTCGACGCGACTAGCTGGCGAGCCGGACCTGCACGAGCCGGTAGCCCGCGATCCCTCCGAGCGGCGGATCGCCGGCGCGGTACGCCTTGACGAAGAACTGGACGTTGAACCCGTTCCGCGGCTGCGGGAACTGCTTGTTCGGGACGAGCGTCAACGTGGCGTAGCCGTCTCCGCCCGTGATCTGGGTCTGCCCCGTGACCACGCGGGGCGTCGCCCGCATGAAGACGCGAGCGCCGCTCACGGGCCTGCCGCCGCGCGCCGTGATCCGGACCCGCACGGTGATCGGAGCCGTACGGCTCGTCACCGGGTTCGGCGAGAACCCGACCTGCGAGACGATCAGGCGGTCGCCGGCGGCCTGGAGGTTCCCGACCGGGATGACGCCGGTCGACGGCGGGGGCGGGGGCGGCGGTGCGCCTCCACCGACCACGCCCGTCGGGTTCGAGATCGCGGACGTCGAGCCGCGGTCGTTGCGTCCCGTGACGCGCACGCGGAGCGTGTGCTCCTTGTCGGCCGAAACGACCGTGTACTGCGGGTCGTTCGCCGCGGGAATCTCGCCGCAGTTGTCGCCCTTGGCGTCACAGCGCAGCCAGATGTACGAGTAGGTGATCGGCTGCTCGCCGGACCACTCGCCGCGGTTCGCCTGCAGCGTGCTGTCGACGGATGCGGTTCCCGAGATGGACGGCTCCTTCGTGTTCGTCGGACGCGCGGACGTGACCACGCTCGTCGGGTTCGACGTCGCCTTGGTCGTGCCGTCGTCGTTCGTCGCGACCACCTGCGACCTCAGCTGGAAGCCGGCGTCGGCCTGCCGGAGCGTGTAGGCGTTGTCGCTCGCGTTCGAGATTCTCGTGCAGTCGGACGCGTCCGGGGCTCCGCGGCCCTTGCAGCGGAACCAGCGGTAGCTGTACTGGATCGGGCCGGTTCCGGTCCACTGCCCGCGGGTCGTCCGCAGGACCTGACCCACGCGCGTCGTGCCCGAGATGCGCGGCTCCGTGGTGTTCGTCGGCCCGACGGTCGTCGCGGCGGACGAGTTTCCGGCCGCCCACGCCGCGAACACCGCACCCACGACGGCCACCGCCGCCGCTGCGCCGAGGAGCGCAAGGTATGTCCCGTAGAGACGCTCGGTACGTGTCTTGAATGCCATGTTCGTCGACTCCCCTTCCGTTGACTGATCAGCAGGTACCCCGGGCCGCGCGGGCCGTACCGCAGGCCTTACCGAAGGCTTACGTGGCCCTCAAACGCCCTACACGTGGCGGGCACTGGGTTTCTCCCGGTCCGGGCGCGGGAACAGGTTCCCTCGAACGAAGGAGGTGTCAATGACCACCTGGGAATGGATCGTCCTCGTCGCGGCCGTCGCGGTCGCTCTTCTGCTCGTGCTGACGCTCGTACGGATCCGCCGGCGCAGGGCGCATCTGAAGGAACGGTTCGGGCCCGAGTACGCCCGGGCGGCCGCGGACGTCGGGGCGGGTGACGCCGAACGGCGTCTCGGCGAGATTGACCAGGCGCGCAAGGAGCTCGACCTGAGACCGTTGCCGGCCGCGGCGCGCGAGCGCTACCTCGACGACTGGCGGCAGACGGAGTCGCGCTTCGTGAACGACCCGCGCGACTCTGCGCGGGCCGCAGAGGGGCTCGTCCTCCGCGCTCTCGAAGAGCGGGGATATCCGCACGAGGAGGACAGCGAACGGCTCGTCGCCCTCGTCGCGGTCGATCATCCGAACGTTGCGGACAGGTACCGGCACGGCCACGCGATGCTCGAGAACGTCGACGGGGAGCAGGACACCGAGAACCTCAGGAAGGCCATGCTCGATTTCCGCTCGGTGCTCGAGGACGTGGTGCAGGGGGCGCCGACTGCCGCATAGTTAGCCGCATGGAAGGTCCTGCAAACGAGGCCGGCGTCGGCGGTCGATTCGGCTCGGCGCCGCCTCCGCAGTGGGCCGAGTCCGCACCGCTGCAGGTCGAGGAGGTGGTCGCGCTCTTCGACGAGCGAACCGGCTCTACCGTCGGCCTGGAAGAGGAGCTCATGCTCCTCGACCGCGAGACGCTCGAGCTCTCTCCTACCGGCCCGCAGGTGCTCGAGGACCTCGGCGACGACGAGAGGTACGCGGCCGAGCTGCGCGAGGGGCAGATCGAGATCAGGACTCCCGTGTGCGGCAACGCCGTTGCCGCGGGGCTGTGTCTCGCCGATGCGATTCTCGAGCTCCGCGACCGGCTGGGCAGCGAGCTCGTGCTCGCGTCGGCCGGTACGCACCCGTTCTCGTCGGACTGGGGCCGGATCACGGAAGGCGACCGCTACCGGGAGCTCGCCGACGAGTTCCCCGCCGCCGAGCAGCGGGATCTGCCGTGCGGCCTGCACGTGCACGTCGCGGTCGCGGGCGCCGAGCGGGCGCTGGCCGTCTTCAACGCCGCCCGCTCGTACCTCCCGGAGCTGACCGCGCTCGCCGCGAACTCGCCGTTCGTCCGCGCCAAGGACACGGGCATGGCCACGTTCCGGAGCGAGCTCGCGTTCGCTCGGCATCGCACCGGCGTCCCGCCGGCGTTCGCGAGCTGGCAGGCGTACGTCGAGTTCGTCGAGTGGGGCCGGCAAGGAGGGGCATTTCGGGACGCCAGCCACCTCTGGTGGGACCTGCGCCTGCACCCGGTGTTCGGCACGCTCGAGCTTCGCGCGAGCGACAGCCAGACGCGGCTCGAGGACGCGGCTGCGGTGGCAGCGCTCTTTCAGTGCCTGCTCGTCTGGCTCTCGGGGCGCTTCGACGACGGCGACGAGCTCGCCGTGCACGAGTCGAGCCGGATCGCAGAGAACCTCTGGCGTGCGCGCCGATACGGGACGCACGGCGTCGTCGCAGACCTCGTCAGCGGCGAGCAGGTCGAGATGCGCGCGCGCATCTCACGGCTGCTCGACGTCCTCGAGCCGACGGCGGAGCGCTACGGCACGGCCTGGGCGCTGCTCACGGCGCGGACGCTACTCGCCGACAACGGCGCCGATCGCCAGCGCTACGTCTGCGAGCAGCGCGGCCTGCAGGGGCTCACCCGCTGGCTCGCTCTGGAGACGACGGCGTCTGCGCAGGAGTACCTCGAGCGTCGCCCGTAGCGGGCTCCGAGACGGGTCCCGCCGACAGGCTGCGTGTCGCCGAGTTCACCTCGGCGCCGAAGAGGAGCGCTGCGCTCGTCAGCCACAGCCAGACGAGCGTGATCACCACGGCGGAGAGCGTCCCCCAGCTCTTGTTGTACGAACCGAAGTTCGCCGCGTAGAGCGCGAATCCACCGGAGGCGGCGAGCCACACCACGACGGCCACGACGGCGCCCGGAAGCGCGGAGCGCCACTTCCGATCCTCCACGTCGGGGCCGAGGTAGAGGATGGCCGCGAACGCGAACGAGAGGGCACCGAACAGGAGCGGCCACTGGGCCGTCCACCATGTCCAGGCCGTGACGCCGGGGGCGCCGATCGCCGAGCCGAGCCAGCGTTCGAGGTGCGGGCCGAGGATCAACAGCCCGACCACGAGCAGGGCGCTTCCGACGAGCGCGACCACGATGAGGAGGGCGACGGCCCGCTTGCGGACGAATCCTCGCTCGTCCTGCGCGCCGTATGCGCGGCTCACGCCCTGCATGAGCGTGGTTGCCGCGGAGGTCGTGGTCCACACGGCGAGGGCGAGCCCGAGCACGGTCATGAGCACCCCGCTGCGCGTCGATTGCGCCGAGCGCTCGAGGCTGCTCTGCAGCAGCACGACGGCCTCCCCGGGCATGATCGAGCCCGCCCGGTCAACGAGGCTCTGGATCGCGGTCGGGCTCGCGAGCAGCGAGAAGACCCCGAGCACGACGAGTGCCGTCGCCGGGATCGCGAGGAAGAGCGAGTACGCGAGCGCCTGCGCGATCATCGTCACGCCGTGCTCGCGCGCCTCGGACAGTGCGCACCTGAGCACGCGGTAGGGGCTCGGTCGCCGGGACGTCACGTCACGCTGTGAGTTCCACCGAACGCGCAGCGGCGAAACCGCGGCGAGTCACGGCGCGATTGACTCCGGCGACGACCGGGAATGTCTTTTGCCATGTCCGGCTCCTCCGCGGCGAGCACGTCGCCCGACGGCATCGTGCCGTCGCGCGACCGCGACCTCGCCGGCAGGCGAGCCGACATCTGGGTGCGGCGCACGCTGTTCGCTGCGCTGCCGCTCGTCGCGCTGCTCGCGCTCCTCGATGTCTTCGGACAGCGCCCGCAGGTCAGCGAGGCGGCGGCGCCTGCCGCGACGCTCGAGGTCTTCGCGCCGTCGCGGCTGCGCAGCGGGGTCCTGTTCGAGGCGCGCTTCACCGTCCATGCCCGGCGGGAGCTCCGCGACGCCGCCCTCGTCCTCGACCAGGGCTGGTTCGAGGGGATGACCGTGAACAGTCTCGCGCCCTCACCCGGCGAGGAGACGAGCACCGACGGCCGCCCCACGCTCCACCTCGGGCGGATCGCGGCGGGCAGGTCGCACGTCCTCTACGTCTACTTCCAGATCAACCCGACGACGGTCGGCCGCCGGGCTCAGACGACGAGGCTGCTGGACGGGAAGCAGCTCGTCGCGACCGTCCACCGCCGCGCGACGGTGTTTCCCTGATGGACATCGCGATCCGGGCAGTCGTCCTCTACGTCTTCCTGATCTTCGTGATGCGCGTGACCGGGCGGCGCGAGCTGTCTGCGCTCGGGCCGGTCGACCTCGTGCTGCTCATCGTGCTCGGCGACGCCATCCAGCAGGGCCTGACGCAGGACGACTACTCCGTGACGGGCGCGGTCATCGCCGTGTCGACGCTCGCGACGATGCAGGTCGCGAGCTCGTATCTCAGCTTCAAGTCGAGACGGGCGCGGCGGGTGCTCGAAGGCGACCCGATCGTCATCGTCGAGCACGGGAAGATCGTCACGAGCAACATGGAGCGCGAGCGCATGACCGTCGACGACGTCTGCGAGTCCATGCGGCTCGAGCAGATCCCTCGGCTCGAGCAGGTCGAGTGGGCGATTCTCGAGAGCAACGGCCAGATCAGCTTCATCGAGAAGTCGGCCTCCTAGCTGCCGTCGCCGGGACGAGCTTCGTCAGGCGGCTCCGCAAGGCGAGGGCGTTTCGCACGGCGTATCCGTGCCAGTCGTTGTTGAAGTAGACGTAGCCGTCGCGGCAGCGCTCCGCGATGCGCTCGGCCCAGAGCCCGAGCTCCCTCGCCGAGTAGTTGCCGTTCCGACCGCGGCCGGAGTGGAACCGGAGGTACGACCAGCCGGCGGTGTCGACCCACGGCGTGGGCGGATCCGGCGCCCGGTCGGCGACGACGAGGGCGCTGCCGTGTGCACCCAGGAGCGCGTAGACGTCGTCGTGGAACCAGCTCGGGTGCCGGAACTCGAACGCGTGCCTGCCGTCGGGCAGGGCCGCCAGCGCCTCGGCCAGCCTGGAGTCGTCGCGTTTGAACGTCGGAGGCAGCTGCCAGAGGATCGGGCCGAGCTTGCGCGACTCGCGCAACGGGGCGATGCGATCTTCGAGCCGCGCGACGCTTGCACTCATGTCGCGCAGCCGCTTGACGTGCGTCACGTAGCGGCTGGCCTTCACCGCGAAGCAGAACCCGGGCGGCGTCCTCGTCGCCCACCCCGCCACGGTGCTCGAGCGCGGCAGTCGGTAGAACGTGGCGTTGACCTCGACCGTGTCGAACGACTCGGCGTACAGCGCGAGCCAGCGGCC
Organism: uncultured Gaiellaceae bacterium; assembly: GCA_963831285.1. Classification (GTDB taxonomy): domain Bacteria; phylum Actinomycetota; class Thermoleophilia; order Gaiellales; family Gaiellaceae; genus GMQP-bins7. Next base: position 245,611 of record CAWHPO010000014.1, read on the forward strand.
AGACGAGCCCGACTCGGGATAGAGCTCGCCGCGCCAGTGCTCGTAGCTCCAGCCGGAGCAGCCGATCCGGATCGCGCGCTCGGTCGCCGGGCTCCGGCTCTCCACGAACGCTAGCGGCGGCTGGCGGAAGCTCGACGCGAGCCCCGGCGCGGCGCTCGCTTGCCGCCTTTCGAGCTGCTGCGCCGGCGCACGCCACCGGAGCTGCGGGCGGCCTCGACGCTCGCTCGCAGCGCTTCGAACAGGTCCGCAGGAGCGGCCGGTTCCTCGGGTGCCGCGACGTGGACCTCCTTGCCCTTCCGCTTCTGCGCGACCACCTCGAGCAGGCGGTCGCGGTAGACGTCCTCGTACTTGGAGTGGTCGAAGCTCGACGTGAAGCGCTCGATCAGCGTCTCCGCCAACTCGAGCTCGCGCTTGTCGACTCTCGGCAGGCGTTTCGGAAGGACGTCCTCCTTCGATCGAATCTCGTCGGCGAAGTACATGTTCTCGAGCGTGATGACGCCGTCGCGAACCCGGAGCGTCCCGAGCTGCTGCTTGTCGTGGAAGACGTATCTCGCGATGGCGGACAGCTCGGACGCCTCCATCGCCCTGAGCAGCAGCGCATAGACCTTCTCCGCGCCCTCCGCGGGCCCGAGGAAGTAGCTGCGCTGGAAGACGATCGGGTCGATCTCGTCGTGCGGCACGAAGTCGAGGATCTCGATCGCCCGGTAGGTCTCCTCCTCGGCGGCGCGGAAGTCCTCCTCGCTCAGGTACACGAGCTTGCCGTCGCCGGGGTCGTAGGCCTTCACGATCTCGTCGGCGGGGACTTCCTTGCCCTCCTTCTTGCACACCTTCTCGTACCCGATGGGCGAGCCGTCCTTCTCGTGCACGAGGTGGAGCTCCAGGTCGTGCTCGTCGATCGCGCTGTACATCTTCACGGGCGCGTTGACGAGCCCGAAGGAGATGCTTCCCGACCAGATCGCGCGGGGCATGCTCGGTCACTACCCGCTGCGCGGCCGACACGAAACGGCCCGCGTCTTGCGGCCGGCTCGCGGGTCGACGGCCGCTGGGGTAAAGCCGGACCGACCCCAGTCCTCCCCAGGGGAGGGGAAACGGAGGACGCCACGCCGGTCCGGCATACAGTCGCTTCGTCGCCGCGCCGGGTATCCCTGCCCTCGTCTCGTCGAGAGAATCGAGCTGCCGATGGATCCGACCAACGCCGAGATCGCCGACAGGCTGTCGCTCTTCGCGGCGCTCCTCGAGCTCGCCGGCACGAGCCCGTTCGCGGTCCGCGCCTACGCTCGAGCTGCCGAGATCGTCCGCTCCTCGCCGGTCTCCGTCGCGGCGCTCGTTCGTGCCGGCCGCGTCCGCGAGCTGCGCGGGATCGGCCCCGGCATCGAGTCGAAGCTGCGGGAGCTGGTCGAGACCGGCGAGATCGCCGAGCTCCGCGCCCTCGAGGCGGAGGTGGAGCCAGAGCTCGTCGCGTACGGTCGTTCGTTCGGGCTCACCGCGAAGCGCATGCTCGAGATCGCGCGAAGCCTCGAGCTCAAGACGTCCGCCGACTTCGTCGAGGCGGCTGCGGCCGGACGGCTTCGGGAAGTGCCGGGAATCGGAGAGGCGACGGAAACCAGGATCCGCTCCGCACTGGCCGCCGGGCCCCGCGCTCCGCGGGGTCTTACCCTCGCACGCAGCCTGCCCCTCTCACACGCGCTCGCCGACCAGCTCGGCGGGACCGTGGCCGGCGCGCCGAGGAGGTTCGCCGAGCTCTCGTTCGAGCTCGCGATCGTGTGCTGCGCAGAGGATCCGCGCACGATCCTGGACCGGTTCGGGCTCCTTCCGTCGGTCGTGGCCGTGTTCGAGCGAGGCGAGCGCCGCGCCGTCGGGCTGACGATCGAGGGGGTTCCGGTCTCCGTCCAGGTCGCGCCGCCCGCGGTGTTCGGGACGGAGCTCGTCCGGGCGACCGGGTCGGCCGAGTACGTGGCCGCTCTCGGACCGCTTCCGGACGCTCCCGACGAGGAGTCGCTGTACGGCCGGCTCGGTCTTCCCTTCTGTCCGCCCGAGCTGCGGGAGCTCTCCGGCGCGACTGCGCCGCCCGGTCTCGTCGAGCGGGATCACGTCAGGGGCGACCTGCACTGTCACACGACGTGGTCGGACGGACGGGCGTCGGTGAAGGAGATGGCCGAGGCTGCACGAGCACGCGGGTACGAGTACCTCGCGGTGTGCGATCACACCCCGAACGTCGGGGTCGTGCCGGGGCTCACGGCTGCCGACCTCGCCCGCCAGGCCGACGAGATCGCCGAGGTCAACGCGGAGCTCGTGCCGTTCCGGGTGCTTCGCGGGGTGGAGTGCGACATCCGGGCCGACGGCTCGCTCGACGTGGACGACGCCATGCTCGCCGAGCTCGACTGGGTGCAGCTCAGCCTCCATGCGGGGCAACGCCGCCCGAAACGGGAGCTGACGCGCATGGTCACGCACGCCATGCGGCATCCCTCGGTGCGCGCGCTGAGCCATCCGAAGGGGAGGATTCTCAACCACCGCCCCGAGAACGCGCTCGACCTCGAGGCGGTCTTCGAGGTCGCGAAGGAGACGGGCGTGGCGCTCGAGATCAACGGGCTGCCCGATCGGCTCGACCTGTCCGCGGAGCATGCGCGGGAGGCGCTCGCAGCCGGCGTCGAGCTCGTCCTCAACTCGGACGCGCACTCGGCGGCCGGGCTCGACAGGCTGGACCTCGCGCTCGCGACCGCCCGCAAGGCCGGTGTCCCGGTCGATTCGGTCGTCAACGCGCGGGGCGCGAACGACCTCCTGCGCCGCCGGGGGCGCTGACGCGCGTTTCGCCGACGACGTCCCCGGGCACCCCGTCGGCATGCAGACCATGGAGATCGTCCGCGATCCGCGCCCGGGCGTGCCGGAGCTTCCCGACCCCGGGCCCGAGCCGGCGCCCCCACCCGTCCCGGCGCCGATCCCCGAGCCGCCCCCGGAGCCGGAGCCCGAGCCGGATCCCGACCGGATCTGACCGAGCGCGATCGAGGGTCGACGCCCCGCGGGCGGGTTCGGCGACCGCCCTACGGTCCCTCCTGGCCGAGCTTGCGCAGGACCCGGGCGAGGTGCTGTCGCTCTCCCTCGTGTTCGGCGAACGCCGTGGCGAACGAGCGCTTGCCGGCGCGCGTCGCCTGGACCCGCACGACCCGTCCGTCCTCCACTGAGGCCGAGCGCTTCACGAGGCCCGCCTGCTCGGCCCGGTCGAGGAGACCGGTGACGGTGCTCTGGGCCAGGCCGAGCGTTCCGGCGAGCTCGCCCGGGGTCACCGACCGTCCCTGGGCCTCGATCGACTCGAGGGCCAGCAGGAGGAGATAGCGCCGCGGCGTCAGGCCCGCGGAGCGAACGATCCGGTCGCTCCGGGCGAGGAATCGTCGGAGCGCGAAGCGGAACTCGGCCGCGCTCGTCAGGTCCGCTGCGCTCGGCGTCGGGTCGGTACGGGAGGCCACGAACAATTTCGTACCCCGAAATGTTTAGGTGAAACGGCGAGTGGAAAAGCACTCGCCTCGTGAGGGGTGGTGCGCACCAGTCGACCCTCGAGCCTTCGAGCCACGCGAGCTCCTCGATTGCGCACCTGTGGTGGGTGATGTTCGCCGGCGGCGTCGTGGTGACGGCGGTCGTCGTGCTCCTCATCGTCGTCGCGCTGCTGCGCCGGAGATCCCGTGGGGTGGGCGCCTGGACGCCCGGAACGGTCTTCGTCGCGGTCGCCGGCGTGGCGATCCCCGTGGTGGCGCTCGTGGCGCTGTTCGCGCTCACGCTCTCGACCCTGCCTGCGACTGCGCCGGCGAGCTCGAGCACGAGCGCGTCGGGCATCACGATCGACGTCACCGGCCGGCAGTGGTTCTGGGACGTCGAGTACCCGGCCGAGCACGTTCGAACGGCGAACGAGATCCACATCCCGGTCGGCGAGCCGGTTCAGATCCGGGCGACGACGGACGACGTCATCCACAGCTTCTGGGTGCCGGAGCTCAACCGCAAGATCGACATGATCCCGGGCCGCACGAACACCCTCACGCTCGAGGCGAATCGCGCCGGGGCGTTCCGCGGCCAGTGCGCGGAGTTCTGCGGGCTCCAGCACGCGCACATGTCCTTCTGGGTGATCGCGGAGTCGGAGGCGCAGTTCCGTAGCTGGCTGCGGCGGCAGGCCGCTCCGGCGCCGACCCCGAGCACGCCCGAGCTCGAGCGCGGGCAGCAGGTGCTGCTCGGCTCGGCCTGCGTCTACTGCCACCGGATCGCGGGAACGAACGCGACGGGCGAGATCGGCCCCGACCTCACGCACCTCGCCTCGAGACGCGCCCTCGCGGCCGCCACGATCCCGAACTCGCGCGGGTACCTCGCTGGGTGGATCCTCGATCCGCAGCACGTGAAGCCCGGCAACAAGATGCCCGGCACCGCTCTCTCCGGCCAGGAGCTGCAGGAGCTGCTCGACTACCTGGAGAGCCTGCGATGAGCGTCGCCGAGCTCCGGCAGGTCGAGCGGCTCGAGCGCGCCTGGGCCGAGCCCGGCGGTCTCGTCTCCTGGATCACGACCGTCGACCACAAGCGGATCGGCGTCCGCTACTTGCTGACCGCCTTCGTCTTCTTCTCGGCGGGCGGTCTCGAGGCGGCGGTGATGCGCGCGCAGCTCGCGCGCCCGGACTCTCGCCTCGTCTCCCCGCAGACCTACGACCAGCTCTTCTCGATGCACGGCGTCACGATGATCTTCCTCTTCGCGACACCCATGCTGTTCGGGTTCGGGAACTACCTCGTCCCGCTCCAGATCGGCGCGCGGGACATGGCGTTTCCGCGCCTGAACGCGCTCTCGTACTGGGTCTTCCTCGGGGCGGGCCTGTTCATCTACGCGGGCCTCGCGCTCGGCAAGGCGCCGAACGACGGCTGGTTCAACTACGTGCCGCTTTCCGAGAGCGCGTACTCGAGCGGGCCCAACATCGACTTCTACGGGCTCGGCCTCGTCTTCCTCGCGATCTCGACGACTGCGGGAGCGGCGAACTTCATCGTCACGATCCTGAAGCTGCGGGCGCCCGGGATGTCGATCGACCGGATCCCGCTCTTCTGCTGGGCGCTCCTCGCGACCTCGTTCTCCGTGATCTTCGCAGTCCCGTCACTGACGACCGCCTCGGCGCTGCTCGAGCTCGAGCGCCTGTACGGGTTCCACTTCTTCGACACGGCGAACGGCGGAGATCCGCTGCTCTGGCAGCACCTCTTCTGGATCTTCGGGCACCCGGACGTCTACATCATCTTCCTTCCCGCCGTCGGGATCGTGGGCTCCATCGTGCCGGTCTTCTCGCGCCGGCCGATGGTCGCCTACGCGTGGGTGGCGCTCGCGACCGTGCTCCTGGGCCTCATGGGCTTCGGCGTCTGGGTGCACCACATGTTCGCGGTCGGCCTGCCCCAGGTCTCCCTCACCTTCATCGCGGCGGCGAGCATGATGATCGCGATCCCGAGCGGGATCCAGGTGTTCGCGTGGCTCGCGACGATGCTCGCAGGGCGGCCGGTGATCTCGACGGCGTTCCTGTACGTCCTCGGGTTCATCGTCGTCTTCGTCGTCGGCGGCATCACGGGTGTGATGTTCGCGGCGATCCCCTTCGACCAGCAGACGACGGACTCGTACTTCGTGGTCGCGCACTTCCACTACGTGCTCGTGGGCGGCGCCGTGTTCCCCATGATCGCCGGCCTCTACTACTGGATGCCGAAGATCACGGGCCGGCTGCTCGACGAGCGCCTCGGGAAGATCGGCTTCTGGGTCGTCTTCGTCGGCTTCAACCTCACGTTCTTCCCGATGCACATCTCGGGCCTGGAGGGGATGCCGCGCCGCGTCTACACGTACCCCGACGACATGGGCTGGGGCCTCACGAACCTCCTCTCGTCGATCGGCGCGGCGATCCTCGCGCTCGGCGTCCTCGCCATCGGCGCGAACGTCGCGTTGACGCTCTGGCGGGGCCGTCCCGCCGGCCCGGACCCCTGGGGCGGGAACACGCTCGAGTGGACGACCTCCTCGCCCCCGCCGCCTTACAACTTCGCGGTCATCCCGGTCGTGGCGAGCCGCGACCCGGCCTGGGACGAGCGCGCCCGTGAAGAGGACCGGCGCCGCCTGGCGCGCGGTGAGCTCGTGTACTCGGATGGGCACGAGACGGTCTCGACGACGCCACTGGCGGCGGAGCTGCAAGGACCGCTCGAGATGCCGGAGGAATCGTGGTGGCCGCTCGCGCTCGCGACGAGCCTGGCGCTGATCTTCGTCGGCCTGATCTCCTCTCTCGATGCGGTCGTGGTCGCGGGCGGCGCGCTCGTCGTCGTGTGCCTCGCCGGGTGGAACTGGCCGCGAGAGGCGGCGGCATGAGCGCGATCGCACTCGAGCGCGGCGGCGTGCCTCGCAACCCTGCCTGGTGGGGGATGCTGCTCTTCATCGCCACCGAGGCGACCGTGTTCGCCCTCCTGCTCGTCTCCTACTTCTACCTCCGGTTCGAGTCGGCGGGCGACTGGCCCCCGAGCGGAGTCGACGAGCCCAAGCTCCTGGTTCCGGCGATCATGACGCTGCTGCTCATGGCGAGCAGCGTCCCCGCCTACCTCGCCGACGCGAGCATCAGGCGCGGGGAGGTCGACCGCCTGCGCGTCTACCTCGCGTCCACGCTTGCCCTCGGAGCCGCCTTTCTCGGCCTGCAGGCCTGGGAGTACTCGAAGGACCTGAAGGTCCTGCGGCCGCAGACGGACGCGTACGGCTCCCTCTTCTACACGATCACCGGGCTCCACGGAGCGCACGTCATCGTCGGGCTCGCGCTCCTCGGCTGGGTGCTCGTGTGGGCGTTCCGCGGCCGGTACGGGGCGCACCGGCACCTCGCGGTCGAGATCTCGTCGCTGTACTGGCACTTCGTCCACGTCGTCTGGCTCTTCGTCTTCGTGTCCCTCTACCTCTCCCCCCGCCTGTGAGCCGCACGCGGACGCTCATCCTCTGGCTCGGCATCGTGGCCGCGCCCCTCGCGTGGTTCGCGCAGCTCGCCATCGGCTACGAGTCGGTCGAGGGAGGGTGCGCGCCGGGAGGCGGCGCCGGGGACGTCTTCGGGGTCGGGACGGAGGCGACGGCGCTCGTCGTGACAGCCGTCGCGGTCGTCGTCGCCGGGATCGGCCTGCTCGCCGCCCTGGCGACGTGGCGCGGCGAGGAAGACGCCGCCTACGTCCACTTCCTCGGCTTCGCCGGCTTCGTGGGCAGCGCCGTCCTGCTCGCCACGATCCTGCTCGCCGGGGTCGGGGTGCTCTCCCTCTCACCGTGCGGGCAGGCATGAGGTACGTCGCGCTTTTCGCTCTCGTCGCGGCCCTGGCCGGCTGCGGCGGCGTCGCCGCGATCGCCGTGCCCGGAGGTCATCCCGACCGCGCGCCCGCTCTCGTGCACGCGTACGGCTGCGGGTCCTGCCACACGATCCCGGGGATCGACGGCGCAAACGCGCATGTCGGCCCCTCCCTTGCCGGGATCGGCGAGCGACAGAACATCGCCGGTCGCCTGCCGAACACGCCGGACAACCTCGTCCGTTGGATCAGCCGGCCGCAGCAGGTCGACCCCGGAAACCTGATGCCCGACCTGGGCGTTCCCGACAGCGCGGCGCGAGACATCGCCGCCTATCTCTACGAGCACTGAGGAGGCACTCATGCCAGAAACCGTTCCCGACAGGCGCATCTCCCGCTTGCTCCTCCTGCGCCGCGCGGGAGTGCTGGCGGTGGGCGCCGCCGGCCTCGCGGCCTGTGGCGAGTCGGAGAGCCGCAACGGCGCCGCGCTGCTCTCGTCCGACACGGACGCACGGGAGCTCGGATTCGCGCCGCCGCAGCGGGCGCCCCTCTACTGCCAGCTCACGAGCTTCTTCACCCCGGACGAGGCCGTCGCCGTCGAGTCGATCACGGCGCGCTTCGTCCCGGGAAGCCCCGACGACCCGGGGGCACGGGAGGCCTGCGTCACGGGCTTCATCGACTCCAAGCTCGCGAAGTACGCGTCGTTCGCGACACCGACCTACTTCAAGGGTCCCTTCGCGAAGCCCGTCCCGAAGAAGGCGACCGGGCCGCAGGAGCACGCGTCCGCGACCATCTTCGTCTCGAAGGACGAGCTCGATCGCTACGGGTTCCAGTCGAGCCTGACCCCGCAGCAGACGTATCGTCTGGGCCTCGAGAACCTGGACCGGCTCATGCGCGCCGAGCACGGAGCGCCGTTCGCGTCGCTCCCCGAGGCGACGCAGGACGAGGTGCTCGGCGTGATGGAGGCATTCGGGCCGCTTTCCGACGACCCGAAGAAGGCGAAGGCGCAGCTCGCCCTGCAGCACTCGGCGGCCGGCAAGGCGCTGAAGAAGGCCTTCCAGAAGCCGACGCCGTACGGATTCTTCGCGACGCTGCTCGAGGACACGTACGAGGGCATGTTCGCCGACCCGATCTACGGCGGGAACCGCGAGTTCGCAGGCTGGCTCCTCATCGGCTATCCGGGAGCGCAGCGGGCCTATACCGTCGCCGAGCTGACGAAAGGCCCGAACCGGCGAACGGTGCAAGGGCTTGCCCAGATGCCGGCCATGAACCCGGGAGTGCCTGCCAAGCACGCGATCCTCCCCGTCTCGGGCACGAACGGAAGGGGGCGCTGAGCAATGACGGTCAAGCACGCGAAAGTCGACGTCGTGACGGTCGGCGCCGGCCTCACCGCCGCGATCGTCGCGGCGAAGCTCTGCCCTGCCGGCCACGACGTGGTGTCCATCGAGCAGGGCCCCGCCCGTTGGGCATACCCGGAGTTCGCGCACGATCACGACAGCCTCCGCTACTCGGTGCGCTACGCGATGATGGTCGACCTCGAGCGGGAGACGTGGACGTGGCGGCCGAACGCCGCCTCCCCCGCGCTCCCGATGCGCCAGTACGGCTCCTTCAACCCCGGCGAGGGGCTCGGCGGCGCGATGGTGCACTGGTCGGCTCAGCTCTGGCGCTTCCTGCCCACCGACTTCCGCTACCGCTCGCACGTCGTCGAGCGCTACGGGGAGAGCAAGCTTCCGGCGGGGTCGACCGTCCAGGACTGGGGCGTCACCTACGACGAGCTCGAGCCCTACTACGACGCGTTCGAGCACGACATCGGCGCCTCGGGCCAGACGGGAAACCTGCGCGGGAAGATCCTGCCCGGCGGCAACCCGTTCGAGGGGCCTCGCAGCCGGCCCTACCCGCATCCCGCGCTCGAGGTCACGACCTACGGCGAGATGTTCGCGAAGGCGAGCGAGGACCTCGGCCTGCATCCCTTCACGCAACCCTCGGGGATCACCTCCCGTGCGTTCACCGACCCGTACGGCAACGAGCGGTCGAGCTGTCTGTACTGCGGTTTCTGCACGCGCTTCGGCTGCGAGGTCGACGCCAAGACGAGCCCGCAGACGACGTGGCTCCCGGTCGCGTTCGCGACCGGCCGCTACAGCGTGCGCGGCGAGAGCAAGGTCACGCGCATCGAGGTCGACGACAAGGGCCGGGCCACGGGGGTCACGTACGTCGATTCGCACGGGCAGGAGCACTTCCAGCCGGCGGAGCTGGTGCTCGTGTCCGCGTTCACGCTCGAGAACTCGCGCCTGCTCCTGCTCTCACGCAGCAAGGCGCATCCGAACGGGGTCGGCAACGACCGCGGCCGGGTCGGGAAGAACTACACGTACCAGATCTATCCGGCGCCCACCGTCGGCGTGTTCGAGGGGCGCAAGCTCCAGATGTACATGGGCAACACCTGCACCATCAAGATCATCTACGACTTCAACGCCGACGTCTTCGACCACTCCGACCTCGACTTCGTCGGCGGGTCGCAGCTCTACTCGGAGCCGTGCGAGCGCGAGCCCGTGAACTCGGTGAAGGGACTGAGCACGGCCGAGGGCAAGTCCTGGGGCGCGGCGTGGAAGGAGGAGATCCGCAAGAACTGGGACTCGTACGCGGCCATCGTGACGGAGGGGGAGAGCATCGCGTACGAGGACAACTTCCTCGACCTCGACCCGAACTACCGGGATCGCTTCGGCAACCCGCTCCTCCGCCTCACCTTCGACTGGCACGAGAACGAGCAGAACCTGTGGCGATTCGTCGCCGCGCGGGCGAAGGAGATCATGGACCGTATGAGGCCGAGCCGGGTCATCTCGTTCAAGCCGGAGCTCGGCCCGTACAACATCCACGACTACCAGTCGACCCATCCGACCGGCGGCTGCGTCATGGGGACGGATCCGGGAAGCTCGGTGACCACGACGTACGGCCAGGTCTGGGATACCCCGAACGTCTTCGTCACGGGCGCGGCGCTCTTTCCCCAGAACGCGGGCGCGAATCCGACGGGGACGATCGGCGCGGTGACGTACCGGCTGGCGGAGGCGCTCGAGCAGCGGTACTTCAAGGATCCCGGGCAGCTGCTCGAGTAGTCCTCCGCGGCGCGAGCAGCTCTGCTCGCGGGGCAGCGGGCCCGCTCGACGGCTCGCGTTTGGAGGCTCGGCGCGCGGGTAGCAAGAGGGACACACACATCCGATGCAAGGAGGACACATGCCGACAGTCACGTCGCCGGAGCAGCTCTTCGAGCACGAGCTCCAGGACATGTACTACGCGGAGAAGACCCTCACGAAGGTGCTGCCGAAGCTGGCCTCCGAGGCCAGCGACGCCGAGCTCTCGCGAGCCTTCACGTCGCACCAGAAGGAGACCGAGAAGCACGTGCGGAACCTCGAGCAGGTCTTCACGAAGATCGGCAAGCGCGCCGAGGCCACGCCGTGCCCGGGCATCGAGGGCATCAAGAAGGAGCACGACGAGTTCGTGCAGGAGACGACGACGAGCGCGAAGATGCTCGACGCCTTCCTGACCGGTGCGGCCGCACGCGCGGAGCACTACGAGATCGCCGGGTACACCGGGCTCGTCAGCCAGGCGCGCGCCCTGGGCGAGCGCGAGGCCGTCCAGCTCCTGCAGGAGAACCTGAAGCAGGAGAAGGAGGCGCTGAAGAAGGTGGAGACGATCTCCAAGCGGCTGTTGAAGGACGCCTCGAACGGCTCGAAGACGAGCTCCCGCAGCTCGTCGACTCGCTCGCGGAGCAGCGCGACCTCACGCCGCTAGGCGAATGGATGCGGACGGAGGCTCCCTGACAGCCTCCGTCCGCGCATCCGAGGAAAGCCCACCATGACCGCCAGCATCGCCACCCTGCGTCGGCAGGCGGCGACGTGCACGCGGTGCCCTCTGTACGAGCGGGCGACGCAGACCGTGTTCGGCGAAGGGGTCTCCGGCCGGCTCATGCTCGTCGGCGAGCAGCCCGGAGACGTCGAGGATCGAGCGGGACGTCCCTTCGTCGGACCTGCCGGGAGGCTGCTGCGCGAGCTCCTCGCCGAGGTGGGCATCGCGGAGGACGAGACCTACGTGACCAACGCGGTCAAGCACTTCAAGTGGCGGCCGGCGGGCAAGCGGCGGATACACGACAAGCCGAATCGGTCGGAGGTCGACGCGTGCGGGCACTGGCTCACGCTCGAGCTCGCGGCGGTGCGGCCTCGCCTCGTCGTCTGCCTCGGAGCCACGGCGGCGCAGGCGCTGCTCGGCCCGAGCGCACGCGTGGGCGCGCTCCGCGGCCGCGAGCTCGCGCTCGCCGACGGCACGCACGCTCGTGTCACGATCCATCCCTCCGCGGTTCTGCGCGCGGGAGACGAACGCTCCGAACTGCGCGCCGAGCTCCGCGGGGATCTCGCGGACGTGGAGTCGCTCCTGCGCGCAGGGGTCTGACCCCCAGAAGGCGCGATCTCGCCGTTCGCTCTTGCGTCGGAGGGGTCAGACCCCTGTGGATACTCGGAGGCCGAGTCGGCGAAAGCCCGGCCTCCGAAGCGTGACGCGCCGAAGCTAGTTCCTCGACGGGTCGTCGTCCCAGTCGCGGTAGGCCATGCCGCCGGGGCCGTAGTAGGTCCCCACCGACGAGCGATACGCGTCGTCGGAGAGGAGCGAGTCGTCGAACTCGGGAGCGTCCTTGATCTGGTCCTTCGTCCGGTTGACGAAGATCTGCTCCTCGGTCGCGTCGATGTTCTTGACGATGCCGGCGGGGAGCATGACCTTCTTGCCGAAGATCCACGGGCCGGTGTCGACGACGATGTGGCTCTGCCCCACGTCGTACGTCGCGTCGTCGACTTTCCCGATGGAGCCGTCGAGCGCTTCCACCTTGTAGCCCGAGATGTCGATGCTCGGGTCCAGCACGTCCGCGCCCAGCTGCGAGGTGTGGCGGTACGTCCAGACGTCGCTCGTGCCGCGTGTTTCCTGCATGTCGCCTCCTTACGGGTTGACGGTCATCTTTCTGCTACCCGCCCGGTCTGGCTGCAAACGTGACGGGGGTTATCGACGCCTCGAGGCGGGTACCCGCGTCTCATGCGCACCGACGACGACACGCGGTCGGTCGAGCAGGAGGTCGCTGCGGGACAGAGCGAGACCACGCCGGTCACGCTGATCACGTCCGTGTTGGGCGTGGTGGCGGTGCTGTTCCTGCTCGCGCTCGGACTCGCCGCCCTCGCGTACTACCTCGCTTGAGTCCGCGAAGCACGAGACGAGCGTCGCTCGGGTTGCTGGAGCCCCCGTCCGGCGCCTGCGCTGCGCTCTTCGACGCACACGTGCGAGACTGATCCGACCGAGCGACAGGTGGTCGAGTGAGCTCCGAGCACGAGGACGGGACGCGCGGGCATCCCCTGTTTCCGGGGTCGAGATCCGCGGGCACGCGCTACGGCCTCGCCGTCGTGGCTGCGCTCGCCGGGACGCTCGTCACGGCCGCGCTCTTCCAGACGACGGTCAGCGATCAGCCGATCTACGCGCCGATGATCGGCGCGGTCGCGCTGACCGCGTGGTACGGGGGATTCGGCCCCTCACTGCTGGCGATCGCGCTCGCCTGGTCGGCCGCGCTCTGGCTGTTCGTGGACACTCACCCGTGGTTCACCCCGGGCGGCACGGAGAGCGTGACTCGTTGGTGGATCAACCTCTTCGTCGTCCTGGCGATCGCGGGGCTCGGCGGCCTGCTGCGCCTGCGAGGGGAGCGGGCCGCGGTGGACGCGAGCTCTGCGCGCGACGCGGTCCGTGAGATCGAGTCGCTCCAGCACCTGTCGGTCGCCCTCGCCGGAGCGCTGTCGCCGGCGGACGTCGCCCGAGTCGTGACCGGCAGCGCCGGGAAGATCGTCTCGGCCCGCGGCGTCGCCCTCGCGGTGGTCGACGGCGACGAGCTCGCGGTGGTCGATCCCACGGGCCTCGCCGCCGAGGGCCGGTCGCACGGCGACCACCTCGACCTCGACGCCTCCTCGCTCCTGGCACGGGCCGTACGCGACGGCGAGGTCGTCACGGCCGCGGGGCGGGCGGAGCTCGAGGGCGACTTCCACGACACCGCGACCACGTTGCCGGCTCGCGTCCAGGGCGCGATCGCCGTGCCGCTCCGGTCCCGGGATCACCTCGTCGGATCGCTCGGCTTCCTCTTCGACCGCGCCGACGCCGTCGGGGACGACACGATCTCGCTCGCCGTCATCATGGGCGATCTCACTGCCCAGGCGCTCGAACGCGCGCGGCTGTACGAGCGGGAGCGCGAGTCACGAGCCGCGCTCGATCGCATCCTCCAGGTCGCGCCGCGGTTCCTGGCCGACGACGCCGACGACGTCATCCAGGCGATCTGCAGGGAGGCGCGCAGGACCTTCGGCGCCGACGTCAGCGTTCTCTGGCGTATTCGCGACGACGAGCTCGTCGCCCTGGCGATCGATCCGCCCCAGGGTCGGCAGGCCGGGGCGCCCCTCTCGCTCGAGGATTTCCCACGGCTGCGGGGGGCGATGATCGAACACGAGGCGTCCTTCGTGGCGGACGCGCTGGAGACGACATACGGGGATGGTCTTCGCTTCATCCGGGAGCTCGGCATCCGCTCGTCGCTGCGGACTCCGGTCGTGATCGCCGGTGTTCCCGAGCTCGTGCTCGCCATCTCCTGGCAGGTCGTGATCTCCGAGCCGGACACCGCGACGGTCGCCGTCGTCCGCCGCTTCGCCGACCAGGCGGGTCTCGCGCTGGAGCAGCTCGAGCGGCGGCGCGCGCAGGCGGCGGCGGCGGAGCGGGAGGAGTCGACGCGCCGGCTGCAGGACGTCACGGCGGCCCTCTCCCGCGCGACGACGATCGTCGACGTGAGCAACACCTGCCTGGAGCACGCGCTGGAGTCCGTCGGCGCGGAGGCGGGCTTCGTCGTCCTGAACGGCCCGGAGGGAACGACTGTCGAGATCGTCGCGAGCTCCGGCTACGACGACGACGAGATCGCGACCTGGCGCGGGCTGGGTCCGGACGACGACGTGCCCTTCGCACGGGCGCTCTCGTCAGGCCAGGCGGTCTGGGCGCTGTCGTCGGAGGAGATGGCGGCCTTTTCGGGCGTGCAGGAGCCCCGCTCGTCGGGGTGGGCCACGATCCCGCTGCAGGGGCGCGACGGCGCCCGGGGCGCCCTCCACCTGTCCCTGCGTTCGCGCCGACCGCTCAGCGAGAGCCAGCGCGACTGGCTCCAGGCGATGGTCTCGCAATGCAGCCAGGCGCTGGAGCGGAGTGCGCTGTACGAGGAGGAGCAGCGTTCTCGCCGGCGTGCAGAGCGAGTGCAGAGCACGACCGCGTCGCTCTCGAACGCATTGACGACGGCCGACGTCGCCCGCGTGGTCGTCGCAGAGGTGGCGAGCGCGCTCGAGGCGGACGAGGTCGGGATCGTCGCGGTCACGGACGACGGTAGGAGCAACGGCGTCCTCGCCTGGGAGGGGGACGGTCAGGAGGAGGTGTCGCCGCTGCTGGACGCCGACGGCGGCGCCGACGCGGAGACGCCCGCCGGCTGGGCCATCCGTGCGCGTCGCTCACTGTCGTTCGAGTCCCCGGAGGTGGTCGCAGAAGGGTTCCCGACGGTGGCCGACGAGCTCGCACGGACGGGCGCGAAGTCGTTCCTGCTGGTTCCACTCGTCGCCGCGCGGCGAACGAACGCCCTGCTCCTGGCCTCCTGGCGGCACGGCCAGCGGGTCTCGAGGGACGACCGCTCGCTGGTCGAGGTTCTCGCGGCCCAGGCCGCTCAGGCGCTCGATCGCGCGCGTCACTTCGAGTCCGAGCAGACCATCGCCGAGACGCTCCAGCGCAGCGTCCTGCCCGTCTCGTTGCCGCGCGTGGACGGGGTGCAGCTGGCGGCCCGCTATCTGCCCGGGACCGCACACCTCGACGTCGGCGGCGACTGGTTCGACGCGGTCACGCTCCCGGACGGCAAGCTCGCGCTCGTCGTCGGCGACGTGGTCGGCAAGGGCGTGCAGGCCGCTGCGAGCATGTCGCAGCTCCGAAACGCCATCCGGGCCTTCTCCGTCGAGCCGCTCAAGCCGTCGTCCGCGCTCGCCCGCCTCAATCGACTCGCCGAGGCCGCGCTCGACACGTCGTTCGCGACCGTCGCGTATCTCGTGCTCGACCCGCAGACCGGAATCTGCCGCCTCGCGTCCGCGGGCCATCCCCCGCCTCTCGTCGCCTTCCCGGACGGCCGCGTCGAGTTCCTCGAGCGCGCCCGCGGCCTGCCGCTGGGAACCGGCATCGACTCGAGATACCGCCAGCAGACGATCGAGCTCCCGGCGGGAGCGATCGTCCTCCTGTACACGGACGGCCTCGTCGAGCGCCGCGGGCGGTCGATCGACGACGGCCTCGCCGATCTGCGCGACGCGGTGGCGGAGGCGTCGAAGGACCCGGACCGCCTCCTCGAGCACGTCCTCGAGCACGTGGTCGGCACCGGCGAGCGCGGCGACGACATCGCGCTGCTTGCCGCCCGCGTGCTGCCGGTGGCGCCGCGTGAGCTCGAGCTGCGCGTGCCGGTGACGTTCGGTTCCATGGAGCTCGTCCGCGACGCCATGCGTGCGTGGCTCCGGGGCGCTTCGGCGGAGCGCGCCGACACAGAGGACGTGGTCCTCGCGACCTGGGAGGCGTGCGCGAACGCCATCGAGCATGCCGTGGACCCGGCGGGCGACGTCGTCAGCATCCGCGCGTCGCTGGACGACTCGCGCGTCCGCGTCGTCGTCAGGGACTCCGGCACGTGGGCCCCGTACTCGATTCGCGAGGATCGCGGGCTCGGCCTCCTGCTCATCGAGGCGCTGTCGTCGTCGTTCGACGTCAGCCAGGACGCCGAGGGCACGACGGTGACGCTCGAGAAGCAGCTGTCCTGACGCGCGTTTGCGGCAACCCCGCGCACGGGTACCCGGTTCCGGCAACCGAGCGAGGCGAAGGAGGCGACGATGCCGCCACGCGGTGTGAGGAAGGGCACGAAGAGAGCGCGCCAGTACGAGCACATCAAGGACGCGGAGCTCGAGCGCGGCGCGTCGGAGGACACGGCCGAGGAGATCGCCGCGAGGACCGTGAACAAGGAGCGCGCGAGGAGCGGCGAGGCGCAGCAATCGTCCAAGCTCTCGCGCGAGGACATCTCGTCCGGCCGTCGCGGCGGCATCCGCAGCCACCGAAAGAGCCCGCGCGGCAGAACGCGCGACCAGCTCTACGAGGAGGCGAAGCGCCGCAACGTGCGCGGGCGCTCGAAGATGACGAAGGCGGAGCTCGAGCGCGCGCTCGGCGGCCGTCGGTGAGAGCTCCGAAGACGCTGCGCCAATCGGAGGGACAGGGCCGGCTCGTGGCGGTCGGCGGCGGGCGTCTCGGCGTCCCGCGAGGCTAGGAGCCGCGCGATCCGCCGAGGAGTACCCTCTCCCTCCGTGTGAGATACGGATGACCGCCACCATTGACATGGACTCGAACGTCGAAGCACTCCTCCTCGCCTACCACCGAAACGGAGACCTCGAAGCTCGCGAGCGGGCGCTCGTGGAGCTCATGCCTCTGGTCCGCGCGCTGGCGACCCGGTACGCCGGTCGCGGCGAGCCGCTCGAGGACCTCGTCCAGGTGGGCTCCATCGGCCTGATCAAGGCGGTCGACCGCTTCGACGTGGATCGCGGGGTCGACTTCGCGAGCTACGCGGTTCCGACGATCGTCGGCGAGATCAGGCGGCACTTCCGGGACAAGGCGTGGGCGATGCACGTACCCCGGCGGCTCAAGGAGCTCAGCGTCCGGCTCTCGCGCGTTCTCGACCAGCTCACCACGGAGCTCGGTCGCTCGCCGACGATCGCGGAGCTCGCGAACGCCGTCGGCGTCGAGGAGGAGGACGTCGTCGACGCTCTCGACTCGATGAACGCCTACTCGACGCGGTCGCTCCAGGCGCCGTTCGACGACACCTCCGACGACAACCTCTCCGAGAAGCTCGGCACGGCCGAGTCGGGGTACGAGGAGGTCGAGGACGGCGCGCTCGTCGCGGCCGGACTCGACGCGCTGGACGAGCGCGAGCGGCAGATCGTCGAGCTTCGCTTCTTCCGCGAGATGACGCAGTCGCAGATCGCGTCGGAGATCGGCATCTCGCAGATGCACGTCTCGCGCCTGCTCCGGCGCGCGCTGGCAACGATGCGAGGACGGATCGAGGAGGTGTCGGTCGATGGCTGACGAGCTGGTCGTACGTCTTTCGTTCCCTGCGAAGCCGGATTACCTCCTGCTCGCCCGGCTCGCTCTCGCGGGCCTGGCGCGAACCCTCCCGGCCGAGGACGACGTCGTCGCCGACCTGAAGCTCGCGGTGACCGAGGCGTGCGGGAACGTCGTTCGGCACGCGTACGGCGACGATCCCGGGGACGTGTTCGTCTCGTATGTCGTTCGCGGCGACGCTCTCGAGATCCTCGTCGAGGATCAGGGGCGTGGGCTCGAGGGGACGGAGACGTCCGCAGCAGCCATGCCTGCGCCCGCGGACGGCGGGATGGGGATGGCGATCATCAGGACGATCGTGGACGAGCTCGCGATCGAAGCGGGCGCGGACGGGCGCGGCACCGTCATCCGCATGACGAAGCGCCTCGCTCCTGGCCCGGCTCTCTCGTCCGCTTAGGCAGAGAGGTCGGCGAGGGCGGACCGCTTCGAATCCGCGACGGGAAGCGCGCGGTCGAGCGTGGTGATCTCGAAGATCCGCCGGGCGGCGCCCGTCGGCAGGACGACCCTGACGCGTGCGCTGCGCGCCTCGCAGGCGCGCGCGGCGCGCACGACGCAGCCGAGCGCCGTCGAGTCCATGAACGAGACGCCGCTCAGGTCGACGAGCACGTGCGGAACGCTCTCGACCTCGGCGAACGCGAGCTCGAGCTCGGGCGCGGCGAATGCGTCGAGCTCGCCCCGCCCGACGACGGTCGCGATGTGGTTCTCGTGGACGAGCAGGACCTGGTGCATCGCGCGCAGCTAATGCCGTCAGGCCGTCCTTGCGGCGCTCAGGGCAGCGCGTGCTGCGTCGAGCGTGCTCGCGATGGTCGTCGCAGCCGCCAGGTCGACGATCGTCAGGGCTCTTGCGATCGGCGCTGCCTGATCGACGACGAAGGCGAGCTGCGAGCGACCGCGCGACCGTGCGAGACGAAAGAAGCAGTGGAGTGCAGCGCTGTCGAGGAAGGCGACGCGGTTCAGGTCGACGACGAGCGGGCGCTCGGGCGGGCAGGCCTCCACGAGGCGCTGCTCCAGGTCCGTGACGTTGGTGAGATCGAGCTCGCCCTCGAGCGATACGAGTGCGACGGCGTCGGCTCCGGACTCGTGATGTGCGAGCTCGAACGCGGACACGTAGCGGCTCAGCATACGCTGCCGGCGTTTCGGCGCGCTGTGGCCCGGGTATTTCCGCACGACCCCAATGAGCGAGAGTGCCTCCATGGTTGGAAGCGAGCACTTCCGAATCGACGTCGACCGGCCTGCGGACGGCGTGGCGATCGTCGAGGTGGTCGGGGACGCCGATCTGTACTCGGCTCCCGAACTCCGCGATCGCCTCACCGAGCTACTCGACGACGGCGCGCGTCGTGTGGTCGTCGACCTCAGCGAGACGACGTTCGTGGACTCGATGACGCTCGGCGTCCTGCTCGGGAGCATGAAGCGCCTGGGCACCGCGGGCGGCCGTCTCGAGCTGGTCGTCTCGCGGCCCGACATCCGGCGGATCTTCGAGATCACGATGCTGGATCGCGTCTTCGAGCTTCACGAAACGCGCGAGCAGGCGCTCGAGGCCCGTCGTGACGGTGACGCGCCCTAGGGCACGTCGTCGAGCGACGCGTGAACCGGCGCCATCGTGTCGACGCTGGTGATCTCGAGCACTCGGACGACGGCTGGATCGGCCGCCACGAGGTCGAGTCGCGCGCCGCGGTCCGAGGCTTCCCGTGCGGCCTGGGCGAGGATGCGCACACCGGACGAGTCGAGGAAGGTGCAGCTCGTGAGATCGATCACCACGCCAGGAGCGTCTCGAATGGCCCACACCGCCTCCTCGAACTGCGGCGCGGAGGAGAGGTCGAGCTCGCCGCGGACGTGCACGACGGCAGAACCGTCCGGCGTCGCCTCGACGGTTACGTCAAACTCGTCCGGAGTGGTCACGGCATTCGAGTCTAGGCAAACCCTCCGGCGAGCCGTGGCCCCGTGAGTGACCGGATCGTCCTCACGGTGCCCGCGGGCGAGCGGCTGCAGAGCGTCGCGACCCTCGTTCTCGGAGGCGTGGGCGCGCGGCACGAGCTGCCGTACGAGCGAACCGACGATCTCCAGCTCGCCGTCCTCAGCGCGCTCGGCGCCGCGGCGACGGACGAGGTGTCGCTCGAGATCGAAGCTCGCGACGGGCAGCTGGAGCTCGCGGTCGGCCCGCTGCGCGCCGGGATCCGGGACGACGCGGGCGTCGCGCGTGTCCTCACGCGCCTCGTCGACGAGGTCGGCTACGAGACGCGCGACGGCTACGACTGGGTGAGCCTCCGCGTGTCGGGCGCGTCGGCCTGACGCGGCTCGCCGCGACTACTCCGAGATCTCCTCGACGAGCTTGCCGGTCGACTCCACGCCCGCCGCGCGCGCGATGTCGGCCTGAGCGAGAATCCCCACCAGCCGGCCGTCGGAGACCACCGGCAGCCTGCGGACCTGCTCGCTGGCCATCCGCTTCAATGCCTCGCCGAGGGCCTCGCCGGGCGCCGCCGTCACGGGATCCTCGGTGCAGACCTCGGAGACCGCCACCTTGCTGGGATCGAGGTCCTTCGCCATCACCTGCAGCACGAGGTCGCGATCCGTGACCATCCCGACCAGGCGGTCTTCCTCGACGACGGGAAGGGAGCCGACGTCCTCGGCCAGCATCCGCCTCGCCGCTTCGACGGCCATCGCGTCGCTTGCGATCGACGTGGGACCGGACGTCATGAGCTCCTCGACCGTGCGTGTCTCTACGGTGCTCGCCATCCTGAACCTCCTCGGATCGAAAAACAACAGGTTCCCGCCGCCCGCGTTGGCGAAACAGGAGCAGCCGTTTTGCGAAACCCCACCCTGGGCACAACTTCGACGTGCAGTGCGGAAGCGTTTCCGTCGACCTGGGCGAGACGGGCTCGCGACTGCCGACGCTCGTCTTCGTGAGCGGTCGCCGGTCGGGCGCCTCGCGGAAGATGGAGAGCCTCGTCGCGTGGGTGAAGGTGACGCAGAAGAAGCGCCTGCGCGTCGTCGACGTCGACGCCGATCGCAGCCCGGAGCTGATCGACCGTCTCGGGGTGCGGAAGATCCCGTCGTTGCTCGTGCTCGAGGGCGGCGAGGTGGTCGATCGACTCGAGGGGCGGGCGACGGGTCGCCAGATCGATGCGCTCATCCGGCCGCACCTCGTCGACGATCCGTCGAGCGGGGGCGCGGCATGAGCGGAGCAACCGCACCTCCGGGGCGAAGCGGCTACGTACACACGTTTCCGGCGACGCCGAGCTGCGTGAAGGAGGGTCGCGAGGCTGTCGTCGCAGCGACGGCCGCGCTGGGCCTGGACGAGCGGATCCTCGACGACATCCGCCTGTGCGTGTCGGAGGCCATGACCAATGCGGTCCGGCACGCCTACGGCACTGGCAGCGGCCCGGTCGACGTGTCCGTCTCGCGCAAGGACCACGGCGCCGTCGTCGTCGTGCGCGACTTCGGCACTGGGATCGTCAGGTCGGGCAGGACCGGCGACGGCGGCTTCGGGTTCTCGATCATTGCGACGCTCACGGACCAGTACGCGCTCACGAGCGTCTCGGGCGTCGGGACGAAGGTCGCGATGGCGTTCGGGACACGCCTCGAAGCCTGTCTTCGCTAGCTCCGGAGCCCCGATTTGACGGTGTCCCCCGTGTAAGGGAAGATCGGACGGGACAATCCTGTCTCATCCAGAGGGGACCGCACGTGGAGAAGCGCTCCGTCATCACGGTCAGATTCGCGTCAGGAGCCGTCGAGTACTGGTACGAGGCTGCGGTCCCCAGGGTCGGCGACCGGGTGGGTCGCGAGACGAGCGGCTTCGTCACGAGCGTGGAGCTCGAGGGCGAGGATCACGCGCTGGTCTACGTGGGGACGCCGGCGCCGGACTTCGTGAGATGGGACGACCTCGCTCCGTCGAACGGACGCACGTCGCCCAGGCGCGCAACCGCACGCGAGCGAATCCTCGAAGCGGCCTACGAGCTCTTCTCGCAGCGCGGCATTCGGGCGGTCGGCACCGAGGAGGTGCTCGAGCGCGCCGGGGTCGCCCGCTCGACGCTCTACAGGCACTTCCGCTCGAAGGAGGATCTCGTGCTCGCGTTCCTCCAGCGGCGCGAGCAGCTGTGGACGAGGGAGCTCGTCGAGGCGGAGGCCAGACGTCGCGGAGCGACTCCCCGCGAGCAGCTCCTCGCGATCTTCGACGTCTTCGACGAGTGGTTCCATCGAGACGACTTCGAGGGATGCTCCTTCATCAACGTCCTGCTCGAGGTCGGCAGCCTCGACGATCCCGTGGGCGGCGCGAGCGCGGCGCACCTCGAGTACATCCGCTCGGTCGTCACACGCATCGCCGAGGAGGCGGGGATCGACGACGCGGACGAGTTCGCCGAGTCCTGGCACATCCTCATGAAGGGCTCCATCGTGGCCGCGGGCGAGGGCGACGTGCTCGCCGCCCGCCGCGCGCGCGGGATGGGAGAGCGGCTCCTGGACGAGCACCTGGCGCCCGCGGCCGGTGGAGCGCCCTCGGACGAGGGTCTCATCGCACGCGCTGCGGACGTCTCCTAGGCCGTGCTCGGAGACGACGACGCGGCCGCCGTGGCGGCCGCGTCGCAGTTCAGCTAGCGCTTGATGATGTTGTGAACCTCGATGATCTCGGGCTGGCCGGAGAACTCGATTCCGGTCTCAGCCAGGATCGGCATCAACTTCTCGCCGTACGCGTCGAGCTGCTCGCGAGAGTCCCAGATCTCGCTCACGCGCAGGTTCCCTTCCGGCCCGAAGCACACGTGCAGGTTCATGCCGTCGGGCGGCATCTCGACTCCCGCCTCGTCCTGACGGCGTAGCGCTTCGTCGTACTTGGCAGCGGTCATGGACGTGGGGTTGAAGCGGACAACAAGGCTCATACCGGCTCCTTCGTTCGGATCGGGGCAGAGAGCTCGAGTGAGCTGCCTGCTGCGCTCGGGCCCGCGGGGCAGTCGAACAACGACTCCAGAGCCTCGACGGCTTCAGGGAGACCCGACGCGCTGCAACCCACCGTAGCTGCGATCGTAACGCGCCGTGTTGCGCCGGAAGCGCGGGACGCCCCCGCGTTCCGGGCGTCGAGAGGAAAGACGATGGCTCGTGGGGCGTGCTAGGGTGGACGTGCGGATCGTCACAACTCGCTACGCGAGTAGCTCCGCGAGGGATCCACGAATTCATCCTTTACGGAGTTCCGCCCTCGGCAATCGGGTGGACGGGTTTTTTCAGACCGTGGCCGGCTGACGTGCCGGCACTCTCGAGCTGAGGAGGGCAGATGGAATCGCGTGGCCACCTCCTCCGGTATGCGCGCTCGCCGGGCGGCGTGCTCTCGCTCGGCCTGGGAGCGGGGTTCGCAGGGCTGGTTGTCGCAGTCGTCGCTGCCGGGCGCTACGCCCACGTGCCCTGGCCGCACTTCCCCTCCAGCCCCGGTCTCCTCGTCGCCGCGGGCGGCCTGTCCCTCCTCGGCTACGCATGCAAGGCCTACGGCTGGGAGAGGCTCTTCGCAGCCCACGAGCGTCCGCAACCACTCGCGCTCGCCGCCGCGTTGGGCGGCGCCTCCGTCACGGGGCTCGCGCTTCCCGGAAGGTTCGACGACGTCGTCCGAATCGCGATCGTCCGTCGTTTCCGTGAGTGCCCGGCGGGGATACGGGCTCTCTGCCTCTCGCTCTTCATGCTCGGGCTGGTCGACGCCGTCGCGCTCGTGCCCCTCGCCGTCGTCGCGGTCGCGCTATCGGGCGACTCGCTCGCACTCCGTCTCGGGCTCGTGTTCGTCGTCGGCGTCGGACTCGCCGCGGGGGCAGTCCTCGTCGTCCTACCTCGCCTGGCCGCGACGCGCCCGGTCGTCCGTTTTCGGCTCGGCCGCTGGATAGGCCCGCGAACTGCGAGCTCGCGAGATGCCTTCGAAGCCTGGGCGCTCGTCTCGACGTGCTGGGTCGCGCGTGCCGTGGGGCTCGTCCTCCTCTTCGCTGCGCTCGGGCTCGGGTTCTCGCCCGCACTCGCGCTGCTCTTCCTCTGCGCGAGCAGCGCGGCGGCCGCCCTGCCCATCGGGCCTGGTGGAACGGCAACGCAGGCTGGTGCGGGCGCGGCCGCCTTGATCGCCGCGGGCGTCGGGGGAAGCGAGGCGGTCGGCGCCGCAGTCGCCTCCCAGGTGCTCGGGATCGTCGTCGGCGCACTGATCTTCGCCACCGCAGCCGCCTGGCGTACGAGCTCGTGGTGGGCACCGCCGTATCGCGCGGCCCCGGCCTTGGGAAGCCCGTGATCGAGGTCGGCGCGCGCATGAGTTAGTGTGATCGACCTACGGCGAAAGGAAGGGACCAGATGGCGAGTATCGAGGTCAAGAACTTCGATTCACCAGATGAGACACGGCCGTTCGAGGGCAAAGGTCATGCCGATGTCCTGAACATCGGCGGGCATGTGGTCGGCAAGGGCGTGTTTGAGCCGGGCTGGAAGTGGAGCAACAATGTGAAGCCAATCGCGGGCACGGACTCGTGCCAGGTCTCGCATCTCGGTTACATCATCTCGGGTCGTATGAAGGTCTACGCCGACGACGGCAGCGAGGGCGAGATCGGCCCAGGTGACGTGTACGCGCTGCATCCCGGACACGATGCGGAAGTGATCGGGGACGAGCCGTGCGTGTCACTCGACTTCGGCGAGTTCGGCGAATACGCGAAGCGCCACTAACTCCGATGCGGCCTGCAAGGGGGCTTCCTCGGCGCGAACCGGTCGAGGACGACGATGTTGTCGTCCGTGCGCGCCCCGATGGTTCAGGAAGGCTGACGCGCTGTATCCCTTTTGCGAAACTCCGACGGCAACCACTACCGGATTCCTCCAACTGTCCTCGACGCATGGGGTGACAGCGTCGTTAGAGGCGGGAACCTGGTGCGCGGCATCGATGTCCGAGACGGCTGGGTTCAACGGAGCGGTTATCTGCCGGAGATCCGCGACCCTCCCCGCTTTCTCGAATGGTTCCGGTCTCGTGACCCCTGCTCCGTGACGGTCATCGTTTGTGGCCCCACCCCCCAAGTCCCGCTGGGCAGCACGGCCCCGATTGCTCCATTTGCAGGCATTCCTCGGATGGGCCGTGAAGGATTCGAACCTTCGACCTTGGGATTAAGAGTCCCCTGCTCTACCAACTGAGCTAACGGCCCGGGACCGGCCAGTGTAGCCCTGCTCGTGCTCAGGGCCGGAGGTCGGTGCAGGACCGCAGCTGCCGCCAGGAGCGGAGTGCGGCAGTGCGCTCGTCTCCCTCCAGGGGGTACGGCGAGCCGCCGCGGATGGAGGCGGGCACGAAGCGGTAGCCGTCGACGTGGCGCCCGCGGACGGTCACGAGGACGACTCCCGTCTGCGACGTCACGTCGCCGCTCGAGTACCAGGCGAAGTTGCCGAGCCCGTAGTCCACGAACGCGCTACCGAGCTGGCCGGCCCCGAGCAGGCGGTGCGCATGGCTGCCGACCACCACGTCGGCTCCGGCGTCGACGAGCTGATGCGCGATCCGTCGCTGTGCGTGCGTCGGGCAGCCGGCGAGCTCGACGCCCCAGTGCAGGAACACGACCACGGTGTCGGCGCTCGCGCGCGCTTCGCGGACCGCCCGGAGGAGCCTCGGGACGGTCTTCGCCGACGCGAGACCCGGCTTGTGGGGGCCGGCGGTCCAGGCGGAGATCAGCTGGTCGTCGAGCACCTGCGTCGCCGCGATGACGGCGACCCTGTCGCCGCGGATCGTCGCCCGGTACGGGCGGTAGGCCGCGTCGTCGTCGAGGCCGATCCCGATCACCGGGAACCGTGCCTTGCGGGCCGCTGCGAGCGAGTCGCGGAGCCCCTGGACCCCGTAGTCCATGCCGTGGTTGTTGGCCATCGTGGCGACGTCGACACCGCCGTTCTCGAGAGCGTCGAACGCGCTCGGCGGAGCCCGGAAGACGTACTGCTTCGGCTGCGCCGTCCCGCGGTCCGTCACGGCGGTCTCGAGGTTGACGACGGTGAGATCCGCCTGCGCGAGCGTGGGCTCCATCGCGCCGAGCACCGTTCGTGACCGTGAGAGGAGCGTCGCGCGGACGTCGCCTTCGAAGTGGACGTCCCCGCCGAACGCGAGCGTAATAGGCCCCGGCGCCGGCCTCGAGGCCGGGGGCTGGGTCGGGGCGGCGTTCGCTTCGCCCCCTCGACCTGCGACGATCGCGACCGCTGCCGCGGCGACCGCGAGCGTGGCGACGGCGGCAATGAGGGCAGGGCGAGGCACGTGCGGCGGGCGCCACGATAGCCGGGACGTCGAGCGGGTCCTGCCTCGAGCGCTCGAGCGCGCGCCGGCGGATCGGTTCGATTGACCCCGCGACCAGCCGTTGGAGTAGGCTCGGAGCCGGTGCGCAAGGGGATCGTCCAGCTCGTCGCGATCGGGGTCGTCTTCGCGGTGATCGCCACGCTGGTCGCTGTCCTCTTCCAGTGGCTGCCGAAGTCGAACAGCGTGCAGTTCGACCGCATTCAGGACATCTACTGGTTCGCCACGATCATCTCGATCGTGATCTTCTCGCTCGTCTCGGCGGTGGTCGTCTTCTCGGTGTGGAAGTGGCGCGTCCCGCCCGACGACGACGCCGAAGGGCCGCCGATCCACGGCCATACCGGGCTCGAGATCGCGTGGACCGCGGTTCCGGCGATCCTCGTGATCGCGCTCGGGATCGTGAGCGCGGTCGTCCTCTCCGAGAACGGGAACGCGAGCGACAACCCGCTGCACGTGAACGCGATCGGCCAGCAGTTCACGTGGAAGTTCCAGTACCCGGACTCGGGGAACGTCCAGTCGGGAGAGCTCGTGCTCCCGGTTGGCCGCCAGGCGAAGTTCACGCTCACGTCCGTCGACGTCCTCCACTCGTTCTGGGTTCCCGAGTTCGGCCAGAAGCAGGACGCGGTGCCCGGCATCGAGACGACGATCGTGGTTACGCCGAAGCACACGGGTGAGTACGCCGTCATCTGCGCCGAGCTCTGCGGGCTCGGCCATGCGACGATGCGGGCGAAGGCGCGCGTGGTGAGCCCGGCCGACTTCGAGAAGTGGATCAAGGAGCAGCACGCGTGACGACGGCCCAGCACGAGTCGGACGTCCAGCACTACCCGGCCCACTTCGAGCCGCCGCACGGCTCGACCTGGCGGCTCTTCTTCGGCCCGGGTCTCGTGCGCGGCGCGTGGCTGGGGGCGCTCGGCTTCGTGCTCGGGACGCTCATCGTGCTCCTGCTCCGCTGGTGGTGGAGCTGGGACCCGGTCTGGGACACGCAGGTCGTGCTCGTCGTCGGGGCGATGGTCGTGGCGCCCATCTTCTTCCTCGCGGGGATCGGGTCGTTCGACTACTGGCTGTACTACGTCTCGGGGCGGCCGACGCGCGCCGAGGACCACTCGGGCCACGGCGCGCGAACGTGGAGGGACTACTTCCGGGTCAACACCGACCACAAGGTGATCGGGGTCCAGTACCTCGTCACCACGTTCGTCTTCTTCGCGGTCGCCGGCCTCATGGCGATGCTGTTCCGCGCCGAGCTCGCGCAGCCGGGGCTGCAGTTCGTCGACTCGCAGACCTTCAACGGCCTCGTGTCGGTGCACGCGACGCTGATGATCTTCCTGTTCATCATCCCGGCGTTCGCCGGCCTCGCGAACTTCGCGGTCCCGCTGATGCTCGGCGCGCCGGACATGGCGTTCCCGCGGCTGAACGCGCTCTCCTTCTGGCTCCTGCCGATCGCCGGGATCATGTTCGTGTCGAGCTTCATCGCGCCCGGCGGGGCGTTCGCGTCCGGCTGGACGGGCTACGCACCGCTCTCGGAGGGCCAGCCGCTCGGCCAGACGTTCTTCAACATGGGCGTCCAGTGGGCGGGGGCGTCGAGCATCATGACGGCGCTCAACTTCCTCGTGACGATCATCACGATGCGCGCGCCCGGCATGACGTTCTGGCGCATGCCGCTCCTCGTCTGGGCCAACTTCACGACGTCGCTGCTCGTCGTCGTCGCGACCCCGTTCATCGCCGGCTCGCAGTTCTTCGTCATGTTCGACCGCGTCCTGCACACGAGCTTCTTCACGCCCGACAACGGCGGCTACGTGCTCGGCTACCAGCACATCTTCTGGTTCTACAGCCACCCGGCCGTCTACATCATGATGCTGCCCGGCTTCGGAATCGTCTCCGAGGTCATCTCCACGATGTCCCGCAAGCCGATCTTCGGCTATCGCCTGATGGCGCTCTCGCTGATCGGGGTCCTCATCCTCAGCTTCTCCGTCTGGGCGCACCACATGTTCGTCGCCGGCATGGCCGACTGGCTGCGCGTCCCGATGATGATCACGACGCTCCTCATCGCGATTCCGACCGGGATCAAGGTGTTCTCGTGGATCGCGACCCTCTGGCGAGGACGTATCCACCTCACGACCCCGATGCTCTTCGCGCTCGGCTTCGTGACGATGTTCGTGATCGGCGGCCTCTCGGGGGTCTACCTCGGCTCCGTGCCCATCGACATCGCTGCCTCGGACACGTACTTCATCGTCGCCCACATCCACTACGTCCTCTTCGGCGGCTCGGTCTTCACGATCTTCGCGGGCGTCTACTACTGGTTCCCGAAGATGACCGGTCGCATGTACGACGAGCGGCTCGGGAAGCTCCACTTCTGGCTCACGTTCGTGAGCTTCAACGCGACGTTCTTCCCGATGCACTACATCGGCCTGCGCGGGATGCCGCGACGGGTCTTCGACTACGACAAGGCGTTCGGCGACATGAACCTCTTCATCTCGATCTCGTCCTTCGTCCTCGGCGCGTCGTTCGTCGTGTTCGTCTACAACGTCGTCACGAGCTGGGCGCGGGGCCCGATCGCCGAGGCGAACCCCTGGCACGCACGCACGCTCGAGTGGCAGGTCTCCTCGCCGCCGCCGATCTTCAACTTCGACGAGATCCCGCACGTGGTCGGCGGGCCGTACGAGTACGGGGTTCCGGGCGCCCGCCACGCCGTCCTCAACCCGAGCCGCGAGGCGAAGGAGGCGGCACAGGAGGAGGTGCACGCATGAGTGCGCATGCCGAAGCGGTCCACGGGCACGACGAGCACCATGGCCCGCCGACCGCGAACCAGAGCTCCCGCGTGGATGCGCGCACGCTCGGGATGCTCCTGTTCATCGGCTCGGAGATCATGCTCTTCGGGTCGTTCTTCGCGGCCTACTTCTTCGTGCGGGTGGTGAACCCGAGCGCGCCCTCGACCTGGCCCCCGCCGCCGTACGAGTTCCCGATCTTCGTCGCCGGCATCAACACCTGCATCCTCGTGACCTCGAGCTTCACCATGCACTGGGCGCTCCAGTCGATCAAGCGCGGCCAGCGGAACGGGTTCCTCGCCGGGATGGTGCTCACCTTCCTCATGGGCCTCGCGTTCCTCTGCACGCAGCTGATCGAGTACCTGAACGTCGGCTTCAACACCGGCTCGGGCGCGTTCGCCTCCGTCTTCTTCGGCCTCACGGGTCTGCACGGCGCGCACGTCGCCATCGGCTTGAGCCTGCTTCTGGTCGTCACGATCCGCGGCTTCCGTGGGCACTACTCGCCGGAGCACCATCACGGCGTCGAGCTCCCGGGCATCTACTGGCACTTCGTCGACGTGATGTGGATCGTCGTGTACTCGACGGTCTATCTCTTGTAGCTCGTGTCGGTCGTTGCCGACATCGCGACAGCGGCCGCGAAGCGGACGCCTTCAGGGATTCTTCCGCGCACGCGATCCGCTACTGCGGATCGCGTGCTTGCGGAGAGCTGATGGAAAGCCCGTTTCGTAGCGAGGCTGCGGCGTTTCGGTTCCTGCTGATCACGATCGCGGCGTTCGCCCTGATCGTGCTCGCGTCGTGGGCCTCCAAAGCCCTCGGCTTCCTCACGTTCCTCGGGCTCTCGGCTGCCGCGGTGGCCGTGTACCTCCGGCAGCGAGGGCCGGCGCCCGAGCCCGCGAGCGTTCAGCGCCTGGGCGATCCGGGCGAGCGGCGGGTCCTCGTCGTCGCGAACGAGACGGTCGAGGGCGAGGAGCTCCTGAGCGTGATCAGCACGCTTGCGCTCAGCCGGCGCTCGGCCTTCCTCGTGGTGAGCCCGGCGCTCAACTCACGGCTGAAGACGTTCACCTCCGACGAGGACCCCGCCCGCGCGGCGGCGCAGGAGCGCCTCGACGAGACGATCGAGCGGCTCGCATCCGTGGGCATCGAGGCCCGCGGAGAGGTGGGCGACGGCGATCCGCTCGTGGCGATCGACGACGCCGTCCGCACCTTCGGGCCGGCAGAGATCGTGATCTCCACGCATCCCCCGGGCAAGTCGAACTGGCTCGAGCGCGGCGTCGTGGAGGCGGTGCGCTCGCGTTACGACATCGAGGTCACGCACGTCGTCGTCGATCTCGCCGCGCAACGCACGCCGTAGGGCCTTGGGGCGAGACATGTCTCGCCCCTACTTGCCGGCGACCGACGAGACGTAGTCGGCGACCGCTTCGATCTGCTTCTGGTCGAGCGAGTCCTTGAACGGTGGCATCGCGCCGCCTCCGTTCGTCACCTGCGTCACCACCTTGTCGCGCGTCGGCTTCACGTCGTCGAGGTTGGGCCCGACCTTTCCGGTCGTGCCCGCGTCGGCGAGCGTGTGGCACGCCGCGCAGTTGGCCTGGAAGATCGACTTGCCGTCCGTCGGCGCGACCGCGGTCACGCCCGTGCCGGCGACTGCTCCGACGTACCTGGCGACGTCGTCGACGGCCTGATCCTGGTCCTGCACGCAGAATCCGCCCGCGTTGTCGCCGCCGCACTGCGGAAGCGTCTGGTCGACCTTGGGCATGCCCGGCGTGCCCGTGGACGGGTGCGTGATCGGGAAGTGCACCTGGTCCTTCACCACCTGCGTGAAGGTGTCCGAGGTCATACCGGCCTGGCGCGACTGGGCGAACGCGTCGTCGAGGTTCGGCCCGATCTTCCCGTTCGTGCCGGCGTCCGCGAGCGTGTGGCAGCCACCGCAGGCCTGAACGAAGTACTTCTTGCCCGACCCCTGGTTGCCCCCGCTCGAGTAGCCGCCGGTTCCGCAGCCGACGAGCGCGAGCGAGAGGGCGGCCGCTCCCGTCGCGGCGGCGAAGACGAGGGGCCTCACGGGGCCGAGTCTAGTGCTTTGCGCCTAGCCGCTCTGCTTCTGTAGCTGCTTCAGGAGCCGGCGTACTTCGGGGGCCGTCGGGTCCTGCGGCGCGAGGCGGAGGAACGCCTTGAACGCGGCGATCGTCGTCGCTGTGTCGCCCGCCGACTGTGCGGCCTGCGCGAGCTCCAGCTGCACCGCGGGATCCTTCGGCCTGATCCGGGTGATCTTCTTGTACGCCTCGACGGCCTGGGACGAGGCGGTTTGCACGTCGGTCGCGGCCGCCGAGATGTCCTGCTGGTAGCTCGAGCTCACGGCGTTCGTGATGGGGTCGTCGGCGAGCGGCGTTCCCCCGAGCGAGTAGACCGTCGACCCGACGGTGCCGGGCGCCAGGTAGGCAGCTCGGAACTGGAGGATCTGGAGGCGCTGCTGCGCCGTCGACGCCTTCGACAGGTAGAGGCTCGCGAGCTCTCGCAGCGCATCCATATCCCGTGGGCGGAGCGCGTTGTAGCTCAGGAGCGACTGGATTGCTCCGTCGGTGTCGCCGTCCGCCTGCTGCGCGGTCGCGAGGTCGCGGTAGGCCTGCGCGTCCTTCGGGTTGTCGAAGACCTTCTGCTGCGCCTTCGAGACCGACGGTCCGCCGCCACCCGACCCTTTCAAGATGTCGCCGAACCCGACGCCCCCGGCGCCGACGCCGAATCCCACGAAGCCCAGTGCGAAGGCGAGCGCGAGGAACAGGAACATCCACTTCGCGTGCCTGCGAAGGCGGGGGAAGAACATGGTGTCCTCGATCACGACATCGGATCGGCGTGCTGCAGCAGCCGGGCGCGTGCGCTCCGCGCGGCGTCGATCAGCTCGAGCCATGGCTTCCCTCCCTTCTCGTACCGTCGTTTGCCGGAGACGAGCGTAGCGACGACGCCGTGAGGCGATCCGGCGAGAACCGTTGCCGTAACGGGATCTTCCCACGGTAGGAAGGAGGTGCCTGCGAGCGAGAGCACGGTCACGTCGGCCTGCTTCCCGGGCACGAGCGAGCCGACCGAAGCGTCCAGCCCGAGCGCCTGCGCGCCCCCGAGCGTCGCGAGCTCGAGAGCTTCGGCCGCGGTCAGCGCGTCGGGCCGGCGCTCGCGTGCGCGTGCAGCCACGATCGCGGTGCGCATCTCGTCGAACATGTCGAACGACGGCGTCGACGCCGGGCTGTCCGTGGCGATGCACACCCGGATCCCTGCCTCCCGGAGCGCGGCGAGCGGCGCGGTCCCGCAGCCGAGCATCCCGTTCGAGCGCGGGCAGTGCGCGACCGCGACGTCGTGCTCGGCGAGGAGCGCGATCTCCTCGTCGTCGACCTCGACGCAGTGGGCTGCGAGGACGTGCGGACCGAGGAGGCCCGCCCCGGCCAGCATGCGGATCCCGGTCGTCCCGGGCGGGGACACGAGCATCTCCGCGAACGACTCCCAGGCGCCGGTCCCGGTACGCAGAAACTGCGTCTCCGCCACGCTCTCGGCGAGATGGGTCGCGAGGGGAAGCCCGAGCTCGGCGGCCGTGCGGTAGAGCTCGACCGTGCACGTATAGGGCGCGTGCGGCGAGATCCCGACCTGCACCCGCTCGGACAGGGCGTCGGCGATCCGCTCGCGCAGGGGCTCGAATCGCTCGCGGACGGGCGCGCCCGTCGCTCCGAAGACCTCGAGGTAGACGATCGCCCGGAGCCCGAGGTCCGCGCACGCCGTCGCCGCGGCGCCGACGAAGCTGCAGTCCCCGACGGTCGTGATTCCCGACTGCAGGCACCGCAGCGCTCCCAGTCGCGCGATCGCCTCGGTGTCCGCGAGCTCGATCCGCGCCTTGCGCTGGACGTGCAGCCCGATCCAGTCCGAGAACGCGAGCCCGTCGCCGAACCCGCCGTAGACCTCGTACTCGAGGTGGGTGTGCGCGTCGACGAACCCGGGGAGGATCACGGCCTCGGAGAAATGCTCGCCATCGCCCAGCTCGTCCCTCGACCCCACCGCGGCGATCACGCCGTCCTCGATCGCGACTGCGCCGTTGCGGATCGGCGGCCCCTCGACAGGGACCACCCAGTCCGCCGACAGGACGGTCACAGGCTGCCGGCTGCGTAATCCTCGTCCCAGCCGCGGTTCCAGCGACGCTCCATCACGGCCGAGAGCAGGATCGAGAACTCGAACAGCACGATCAGCGGAATGACCTCGAACAGCAGCGAGATCGGGTCGATCGTGGGAAGGAGGATGGCGATCACGAGCATGATCACGTAGCCCGTGCGGCGGTTCCGGCGGAGCTTCGCCGTCGACAGGACGCGGAGCCGGACGAGCGCGAGGATGAAGATCGGCAGCTCGAAGACGACGCCCATCGCGAACAGCAGCAGGGTCGCGAACGTGAGGTAGTAGCTCGCACGGATCTGCACGTCGTACAGGTTCGAGTCGAAGCCGCTCAGGAAGTGGACGGCCGGGGTGAGCACGACGAAGTACCCGAAGAAGACGCCGACGAAGAACAGCGCCGTCGCGAGCACGACGAAGACCGCGATCGTCCGCTGCACGTGCTGCTCCACCGCGGGGGCGAGGAACGCCCACAGCTCCCAGAGCACGACGGGGAGCGCGAGCGCGAGCGCCGCGTAGAAGCTCACCTTCATGGAGGTGGTGAACGGCTCGGCGACCCCCAGCGTGACGATCCTGACGTCGTCCGGGACGGCCGCCGTCAGCCAGCGGATCAGCCGGTCGTGCAGCGCGAACGCGATGACGAACGCCGGCACGATCGCGGCGATGCAGACGAGCAGTCGCGAGCGCAGCTCGTCCAGATGCTCGACGAGAGTCGCTTCCTCGCCGTGGTCGAGACGGCGGGGGAGCCACCGACGTCGCATCGTGGGCTACCTCAGCTGACGGTCTGGTGCTGCGTCTCGGACTCGCTCTGCGCGCTCGGCGCGGGGGGCACGGGTGCCGCGGGCGGAAGCTCCACGCGATTCATCGTCGCGGTCGGCCCCTTCGCCGGCTCGTCCTCTCCCGAGACGGCGTCCTTGAACTCGCGCATGCCCTTGCCGAGCGACTTCCCCATCTCGGGCAGCCGCTTCGCGCCGAACACGAGCAGCAGTACGACGAGGAGAATGAGCAGCTCCGGTAGCGAAACGCCGAACGGCATGGGCTCACCTTAGCGCAAGACCGAGATCGCTAGCGCGAATCTCGGTCGCGCGGAAGAGCACAAAGACGGTCGCGTGCCGGGTCGGGTGTCGGCGCCCGATTAGCGCAAGAGCGAGATCGCTAACGCGAATCCCGGTCGCGCGGGAGGTAGCGGCTACCATGGGACAGGCGGGCGACTGCCCGCCGGTTCGCTCCGAGGAGGTCACCTTTCCGCATGGCTCAGCTCGAGATCAGGAATCTGCACGTCGCCCTGGAGGACGGCACCGAGATCGTCAAGGGTGTCGACCTCGAGGTCGACCTCGGGCAGAAGCACGCGATCATGGGCCCGAACGGCTCCGGGAAGTCCACGCTCGCCTATGCGCTCATGGGCCATCCCGCCTACGAGGTCACCGAGGGGCAGATCCTGCTCGACGGCGCGGATGTGACGGAGCTCGGCGCGGACGAGCGCGCCCAGCGCGGCCTCTTCCTCGCCTTCCAGTACCCGCACGCGATCCCGGGCGTCACGGTGACGAGCTTCCTCCGCAGCGCGATCAACGCGCTGCGCAAGGCGAGGAACGGCGGCGAGGACGACCCCGTGCCCATTCCCGAGTTCCGGACGGAGCTCCTGGCAGCGATGGAGGAGCTCAAGGTCCCGCGCGAGCTCGCGTCGCGCTACCTGAACGACGGGTTCTCGGGCGGCGAGAAGAAGCGGGTCGAGATCCTGCAGATGGCCATGCTGAAGCCGAAGATCGCGGTGCTCGACGAGACCGACTCCGGTCTCGATATCGACGCCCTGCGCATCGTGGCGAACGGCGTGAACACGCTCGTCGGACCGGAGACCGGCGTGCTCGTCATCACGCACTACCAGCGGATCCTCAACTACGTCACGCCGGATTTCGTGCACGTCTTCGTGGGCGGACGGATCGTGGCCGACGGCGGGCCGGAGCTCGCGCATACACTCGAGGCCGAGGGCTACGAGGCGTTCACGCCGGCGGGTGTCGGGGGTGAGGCATGAGCAGCACGCACGAGACCGAGGTCGTCCGCGGGATCCGTTCGGACTACAAGTACGGGTTCTCCAATCCGGACGCTGCGAAGGACTACTTCTTCAAGTCGGGGAGAGGCATCTCGCACGAGGTCGTCGAGGCGATCTCGGAGCACAAGGCCGAGCCCGAGTGGATGCGGAAGTTCCGGCACAAGTCGCTCGACTACTTCTTCGCGCGTCCCATGCCGAGCTGGGGCGCCGATCTCTCCGGCATCGACTTCGACAACATCTACTACTACATCAAGCCCACGGAGAAGCAGGCCGACTCCTGGGAGGACCTGCCGGCCGACATCAAGGACACGTGGGACAAGCTCGGGATCCCGGAGGCGGAGAAGAAGTACCTCGCGGGGGTCGGTGCGCAGTACGAGTCCGAGGTCGTGTACCACAAGCTCCAGGCCGACCTCGAGTCGAAAGGCGTGCTCTTCCTCGACATGGACTCGGGCCTGCGCGAGCACGAGGAGCTCGTCAAGCAGTACATGGGAACGATCATCCCGCAGAACGACAACAAGTTCGCCGCGCTCAACTCGGCGGTGTGGTCGGGCGGGTCGTTCATCTACGTGCCGCCGGGGGTCCGGATCGAGATGCCGCTCCAGGCCTACTTCCGCATCAACGCGGAGAACATGGGCCAGTTCGAGCGCACGCTGATCATCGTCGACGAGGACGCGTACGTGCACTACGTCGAGGGCTGCACGGCGCCGATCTACTCGTCCGACTCGCTCCACTCGGCGGTCGTCGAGATCGTCGTGAAGCGCGGCGGGCGCTGTCGCTACACCACGATCCAGAACTGGTCGAACAACGTCTACAACCTCGTCACGAAGCGCGCCGTCGCCTACCAGGACGCGACGATGGAGTGGGTCGACGGGAACCTCGGCTCGAAGGTGACCATGAAGTACCCGGCGATCTGGCTCATGGGAGAGCGCGCGCACGGCGAGGTTCTCTCCATCGCCTTCGGCGGCAAGGGTCAGCACCAGGACGCGGGCGGAAAGGTCGTCCACGTCGCGCCGCGCACCTCGTCCGTGATCACCTCGAAGTCGATCTCGAAGGACGGCGGACGTGCGGGCTACCGCGGCCTCCTGCAGGTCGCGAACGGAGCGGTGGGCTCGAAGTCGAAGGTCGTCTGCGACGCGCTCATCCTCGACGACGAGTCCCGCTCGGATACGTATCCGTACATCCAGGTCGACGAGTCGGACGTCGAACTCGGACACGAGGCGACGGTGTCGAAGATCGGCGAGGAGCAGCTCTTCTACCTCATGAGCCGCGGCCTGTCCGAGGCGGAGGCGAGCGCGATGATCGTCTCGGGCTTCGTCGAGCCGATCACGAAGGAGCTCCCGCTCGAGTACGCCGTCGAGATGAACCGGCTCATCCAGCTGCAGATGGAAGGCTCGGTCGGCTAGCGCGTGATCGAGGTCGAGCGGGTGGATTACATCCGCGTTCCGGCGACGGACATGGACGCGG
The DNA here is from genome assembly GCA_963831285.1 of uncultured Gaiellaceae bacterium. Lineage (GTDB taxonomy): Bacteria > Actinomycetota > Thermoleophilia > Gaiellales > Gaiellaceae > GMQP-bins7. The sequence continues at coordinate 281,767 of CAWHPO010000014.1, forward strand.
CCAACGAGTTCTACGGCGAGGTGCTCGGTCTGCAGCGGAACCCGAACTCGCCCGACGACGACTGGGTGGAGTACGAGGTCGGGAACGTGACGCTCGCGGTGATGACGCCGCACACGCACGACTACGAGTTCAGCGCGCTACCGCCCGCGACGGTCGCGCTCCGTGTGCCCGACGTCGCCGAGGCGAAGGCGAGGCTCGACGCCGCAGGTGTCGAGGTCGGCGAGATGTGGGATTCGGGTCGGTGCCAGGGCCTCGGGGTGAGCGATCCCGCGGGCAATCGCATCCTCCTTCATCACCGGTACGCGGCGTATCCCGACGGCTCACTGCCCTGATGGCGGTCGAGCGGGTCGATTTCGTCGCCGTCCCCACGCGCGACCGGGAGCGTGCCGCGAAGTTCTACGGCGAGACGCTCGAGCTGGAGCGCAACCCGAACTCGACCGAGACGTGGATCGAGTTCGAGACGGGCAACGTCACGCTCGCGCTCGTGACGCCCGAGGATTTCGGCATGGAGTTCGCGCCGTTGCCCTTCGGCTCGATCGTGCTGCGCGTTCCCGACGTCGAGGCGACGAAGGAGAAGCTCCGAGGCCAGGGCGTCGAGTTCCAGGGGGAGACGTGGGACTCGGGCGTCTGCAACGGCGCCTCGTTCCACGACCCGGACGGGAACGGCCTCGCGATCCACCGCCGCTACGCCCCCTACCTCGACGGATCGCAGCCCTGATGCAGGTCGAGCGCGTGGACTTCGTCTCCGTCCTCACGCAGGACATCCGTATGGCGAAGCAGTTCTACTCGGAGGTTCTCGGCCTGGAGGTCGAGTCCGAAGGCGAGCACGACCTCGAGCTCATGGCCGGGCAGGTCACCCTCGACGTCTTCGACCCGTCGAGCATCGGGGAGCCGTTCGCGCCGAGCCCTGCCGGCATCGCCTTGCGGGTGCCTGACGTGGATGCCGCGCGCGCGGAGCTCGAGGCGAAGGGAGTCGTGTTCGACGGCGAGACGATCGAGACGAGCGTTTGTCGTCAGGCCTGGTTCAAGGATCCCGACGGAAACGCGCTCATGCTCCACCGGAGGTACGACGCGTGACCCGGGCGGCGCCGCTCGAGCGCTACCGGGAGCTTCCGCTCCCCACGACGAGGGACGAGCACTGGCGGTTCACCGACCTCGCCGGGTTCGACCCCGACGCGTGGACGGCCAACGGCGCGACGGAGATCGCGGTGCCGCCCTCCCTGCTCGAGCTCGACGCCGCGTGCGTCGTCCACGTCGGCGAGGCAGGACTCGAGATCAGCTCTCCACCCGAGGGCGTCCGGGTCGAGCCTCTCCCCGAGGATCACGAGCTTTTGTACTCGCTCGTCGGCTGGGACGAGAAGTTCGCCGCGCACAACGCGGCGATGTGGCGGACCGGGCTGCTCGTCCAGGTGCCCCGTGGCGTCGAGCTCGAGGGGCCGCTGTACGTACGGATCGCGAACGCGGCCGAGGGAGGCTCGCTGTTCTGGCGGCTGCTCGTCGTCGCGGAGCAGGAGAGCCGGTTCACGGTGATCGAGGAGTACGCATCCTCCGCGCCCGACCTCACCGGATACACGAATGCCGCGGTCGAGATCGTCGTGCGGCAGGCGGCGAAGGTCGAGTACGTCTCGGTGCAGAACCTCTCCCGCTCGACGTGGCACTTTGCGTCGCACCACGCCCGGGTCGAGCAGGACGCGGAGCTCGACTGGGTCACGGGCGGCTTCGGCTCGGCCAAGGGGAAGGTCCGGATCCAGAACGACCTCGCTGGTCCAGGAGCGACGTCACGGGTAACCGGCGCGTACTTCGCCGACGGGACCCAGCACCTCGACTACGACACGTTCCAGGAGCACATCGCGCCTTCGACGACGTCGGACTTCGCGTTCAAGGGAGCGCTCCGGGACACGGCACGCGCCGTCTGGCGCGGGATGATCCGCGTCGAGGAGGGAGCGCAGAAGACGAACGCATACCAGGAGAACCGCAACCTTCTCCTCTCGAAGACGGCTCACGCCGACTCGATTCCCGGGCTCGAGATCATGGCCAACGACGTGCGCTGCACGCACGGCGCGACTCTGGGGCAGGTCGACCGCGAGCAGCTCTTCTACCTCATGACGCGCGGCCTCTCGCGCGCTGAGGCCGAGCGCCTCATCGTCCGCGGCTTCTTCCAGGACGTGCTCGACCGCGTCGAGCTCGAGCCGGTCCGCGACGCCCTCGCCGCCGCGCTCGAGGCGCGGATTCCCCAGGCGTAGCGGCCCTCGGTACCCTCGGGCCATGGATACCAAGATGCAGGTCACGGACCAGGAGTGGCGGGAGCGCTTGAGCCCCGAGCAGTACGAGATCCTCCGCAACAAGGGCACCGAGCGAGCCTTCACGGGCGCCTACTGGGACGAGCACTCGCCCGGCCTCTACCGCTGCGCCGGCTGCGGCGCCGAGCTCTTCCGCTCCGATACGAAGTTCGAGTCGGGGACGGGCTGGCCGAGCTTCTTCGAGCCCGCGTCGCTCGACAGCGTCGTGACGGAGACCGATTCGAGCTTCTGGATGCGGCAGACGGAGGTGATGTGCGCCTCGTGCGGCGGTCACCTCGGCCACGTCTTCGAGGACGGACCGGCACCGACCGGTCTGCGCTACTGCATCAACTCCTGCGCGCTCGACCTCGAGCGCAACTCCTGACGGCGGATATCGTCGCGGGATGACGAGCTGCTGCCGAGCTGCTCCTGCCGAGCAGATGTTTCGGCCGCGCACCGCACGCAGGGATCTGGAGCGCTACCGGGCGAAGGGTCTCGACGATCTCGAGCAACGGATGCTCGCAAGCGCGTTGGCCGGGCGAGGTGCGACGGCTCGCGTGCTCGAGATCGGAGGGGGCATCGGCGCCCTGCAGGCGGAGCTCCTCGAAGCCGGGGGCGGCACGGGCGAGATCGTCGAGCTCGTGTCCTCGTACGAGCCGTACGCACTCGAGCTCGCACGCGAGAAGGGCCTCGAAGGCCGTGTCTCCTATCGCGTCGTCGACCTCCTCGAGGAAGCGAGCGCAGTCCTGCCGGCGGACGTCGTGATCATGAACCGGGTCGTCTGCTGCTCGCCAGACGGCGTCGAGCTCACGGCGAGCGCCGCTCGTCTCGCTCGACGTACGCTCGTTCTGAGCTATCCGCGAGACGTCGCCTGGATGCGACTCGGCATCGGCCTCCTCAATCTCGCCCATCGGGTCCTGCGCCGCTCCTTCAGGGCGTTCGTCCACGCCTCCGGCGCACTCCGGGCGGCCGCCGAGCAGGAGGGGCTGCGCGTCACCGACAGCGGCCGGAGCGCGTTCTGGGAGTACGCGACGTTACGGCGGCCGGCTTGACCGAGCTCGGACTGTTCCCGCTCGGCATCGTCCTCCTTCCGGGCGAGCAGCTGCCGCTCCACATCTTCGAGGAGCGCTACAAGGAGCTCATCGACGAGTGCCTCGACGGCGACGGCGAGTTCGGCCTCGTCTACGCGGACGACGAGGGCATCCGGGACGTCGGCACGAGAGCGCGAGTCGCGGAGGTTCTGACGCGATTCGAGGACGGGAGGCTCAACATCCTCGTGGAGGGCGGCGAGCGCTTCACGCTCGACGAGCTGACCGACGGCCGCTCCTTCCAGACCGGGTACGTCTCACCGCTCGACGACGACGAGGACCCCGCCGAGGAAGACGCGCTCGAGGAGGCCGTGCGCCTGTTCTCGAGGCTTCGCGAGGTGACGGGCAGCGAGGTCGACGTCCCCGAGAGCGCGACGCCGCAGCTCTCGTTCGCCCTCGCCGGCAAGGTCGAGCTCCCGGCCGATGTGAAGATCGAGCTCTTGCGCGAAGTCTCCGAGCGGCGACGCATCCAGCAGGTGCAGGACCTGCTCGAGAACGCGGTGCTGACCGCGCAGCGCGTCCGCCGTGCGGCGGAGCGGGCCGCGACGAACGGCAAGGTCGACCTCGGGTAAAGGGGCGCAAGGACACGCAGCGGCTGCATGCCGGACGCTGCTGCGGAATGCCACGACGGTACGATGACTCCGTGGCCGTGACCACCGAAACGAAGCTCGACGCGAACCGTCTGCGGGCGGACTTCGCGGTCTTCGACGAGCTCGTGAACGGAAAGCCCGTGGCCTTTCTCGACTCGGCCGCCTCGACGCAGAAGCCGCGGCAGGTCCTGGACGCGCTACGCGAGTTCTACGAGCACTCGTATGCGAACGTCCATCGCGGGGTGTACCGGCTCGCCGAGCGGGCGACGACCGGCTACGAGACCGCGAGAGGCAAGGTTGCGGGCTACGTGAACGCGCCGTCCGAGCGCGAGGTGATCTTCACCCGCTCCGCCACCGAGGCGCTGAACCTCGTCGCGTACGCCTGGGGTCTCGACAACCTCGGCCCGGGCGACCTCGTCGTCGTCACCGATCTCGAGCACCACTCGAGCTTCGTCCCTTGGCAGTACGTCGCCGGGCGGACGGGCGCGGCGTTCAGGGCGATCCCGATCGACGAGTCCGGAGAGCTGCGGCTGGACGCGCTCGACGAGATCGAGCGCGATGGTCGCGTGAAGGTGGTCGCCTCCAATCTCGTGTCGAACACGCTCGGGACGGTGAACCCTGTGAAGGACCTCGCCGACTGGGCGCACGAGCGCGACGCGATCATGGTCGTGGATGCCGCCCAGGCGGCGCCGCACCGCCCGCTCGACGTGCAGGCGCTCGACTGCGAGTTCCTGGCGATCTCGTCGCACAAGATGTGCGGGCCGAGCGGAATCGGCGCGCTCTGGGGCCGAAGGGAGCTCCTCGAGACGATGGCGCCGTTCAACCTCGGCGGCGAGATGATCCGGTCCGTCTCCATGGAGCGAACGACCTGGAACGAGCTGCCGTACAAGTTCGAGGCTGGAACTCCCGCGATCGCCGAGGCGGTCGGGTTCGGGGCCGCCGTCGACTACGTACTCGAGGTCGGTCTCGCCGCGATCGAGCGGCACGAGCGCGATCTCGTCGAGTACACCCTGGGCCGTCTCGACGAGCTCCCCTGGGTTTCGACATACGGCCCGTCGCCCGAGCACCGCGCCGGGATCGTGTCCCTGAACGTCGACGGCGTCCACCCGCACGACGTGGCGCAGATCCTCGACTGGGAGGGTGTGGCGGTGCGCGCCGGACACCACTGCACGCAGCCCCTCATGGCGAAGCTCGGAGTCTCCGCGACCGTGCGGGCGAGCTTCTACCTGTACTCGATTCGCGAGGAGATCGACCGCCTCGTCGAGGGCCTCCACAAGGCGAAGAACAGCCTCGGATAGCGCTGTGAGCGAGTTCGACCAGCTGTACCGGGAGCTGATCCTGGACCACTACAAGAACCCGCACAACCACGGGCTGCTCGATCCCGCCGATGCGCAGGCCGAGGGGCAGAACCCGCTCTGCGGCGACGAGATCACTGTCTCCGTGCGCCTCGGCGAGGACGACGTGATCGAGGAGGTCGGCTTCGACGGGCGCGGCTGTGCGATCAGCCAGGCCGCTGCCTCGATGCTCAGCGACCTCGTCAAGGGCCGAACGGCCCAGGACGTCGCCGGGATGCCGAAGGAGGAGCTCCTCGACGAGCTCGGCATCCCGCTCACCCCCGTGCGCCTCAAGTGCGCGATCCTCGGTCTCGGCGTGCTGAAGCTCGCGCTGCACAAGGCGCGGGACACGCCGCTGCCCGAGGAGTGGGGCACCGCGAGCAGAGATCTCGTCCTCGAGTGAGCTGCGGCTAGGTGGAGATCGAGGTCGCGCCGCTCGCCGAGCTGCCGCCCGGCACGATGAGGCTCGTGCCGGCCGGGTCGCTCACGATCGGCGTCTACAACTGCAACGGGACATTCCACGCGATCGAGGATCGCTGCTCGCACGACGACGGCCCGCTGTGCGAGGGCGACTGGGAGCCCGACTCATGCGTCGTCGTCTGCCCCCGCCACGGCTCCCGGTTCGACCTCGAGAGCGGGATCCCGATGACGCTGCCCGCGTTCGTGGCCGTCCCCGTCTATCCCGTCTCGGTTCGCGACGACGGGGTCGTCGTCGTGGAGGTGCCGGACGATGCTTGACGACCGGGTCCTCGAGGTGCTGGCGCGGCTCGAGCGCGAGGACGCGGACGAGCGCGAGGCGGGCGTGCCGGCGGCTCGGCGCTCACGTCAGGTCGAGCCCACGACGGGGCGCTTCCTGTTCGCGCTCGCAGCGTCGCAGGCCGGGATCGCGATCCTCGAGCTCGGCGGCTCGCGCGGCTACTCCTCGATCTGGCTCGCCGCGGGAGCTCGTGTGCTCGGCGGTACGCTGACCTCCCTCGAGAACGACGCTGCGAAGTGCACGGCGTGGCGGACGAACGTCGGCGATGCGGATCTCGACGAATGGGCGGCGCTCGTCGAGGAGGACGCCTTCGCCACGCTCGAGGCCGCTGAGGACACGTTCGACCTCGTCTTCCTCGACGCCGAGAAGGACGACTACGAAGCGCTCTTCGCGCTCGCGCGGCGGCTGCTCGAGCCGGGAGCCCTCGTGATCGCCGACAACGTCCTCTCCCACGTGGAGACGCTCGGCGCCTACTCGGCGGCTCGGCAGGCCGACCCGACGCTCGCGAGCGTCACGGTGCCGCTCGACCGCGGTCTCGAGCTCTCGGTGGTCCTCGCCTGACGCGTCGGCGCTCGTTCGTCTCGCGCTTCCTCCATCCGCTCGCAGTGCGTATGCTGGCGCTACCGCGGAAAGGAGGTGGTCCGGCTTGAGCGACGACAGTACGGGCAGTGGAGGTACCAGCGGGTAGAGGCGTGCCCCCGGGACCACCGGGAACCGCCTAGCCAGCGTAGGGGGCTCCATCCTTTTCGAGACGATCGCGTCGCAGGATGAATGCGTCGCGACCGTGAATCAAGAGGATCTCGAAAGCGCCTCTACCAAATCCAACGCTGGTATCCGTCTACGAGGGGCCGCCTCAACGCGGCCCCTCGGCGTTTCACGCGGCCGCATCGGAACGACTGTCAATCCGCGTCTTGGTCGCGGAAGTTCTGCCAGTACCGGCTCGGCGTCGGCCCGCGCTGGCCCTGGTACTTCGAGCCGATTCCCTCGGAGCCGTACGGGCGCTCCGCGGGCTCTGACAGCTGCACGAACGAGAGCTGGCCGATCTTCATCCCGGGGTAGATCGTGATGGGGAGGTTGGCGACGTTCGAGAGCTCGAGCGTCACGTGACCGTCCCAGCCGGGGTCGATGAACCCCGCGGTCGAGTGGATGAGGAGCCCGAGCCTGCCAAGACTTGATTTCCCTTCGAGCCTCGCGACGAGGTCGTCCGGCAGCGTGACGCGCTCGAGCGTGGAGCCGAGCACGAACTCGCCGGGATGGAGGATGAACGGCTCCTCGTCGTCGACCTCGACCACCTCGGTCAAGTCCTCCTGCTGCGCCTTGACGTCGATGAAGGGGTAGCGGGAGTTCCGAAAGACCCGGAAGTAGCGATCGACGCGGACGTCGAGGCTCGACGGCTGCATCAGCCCCGGTTCGTACGGCTCGATGCCGATCCGACCCTCCTCGACGAGGCGGCGGATGCTCCGGTCGGAGAGGACCACGCGGCGATTCTACGAGGGCTTCTACGGTAGGGTCCACGCCGCGGTGTCGATGCTGTTCCCACCCATCGACCCGAACGAGCGATTTCGCGAACGTCGGGCCACGTCAAGGCGGAGGAAGCGCCTGAGGCGGAGTGCCGCGGTCGGGACGGTGCTCGTCACCCTCGCGGTGCTCGGCGTCGGCGCTCGATTCGTCGGCACCGACGAGACGACCCCCACGTACACGGATCTTGCGACGCTTGCGGCGGCGCCGACGAGCGGCCCGGCGACTCTTCCGATCGAGGTGCGCGGCGTCCACGTGACGGAGGGTCTCGCGTCGCTGCCCGGCAAGCTCGACGACTACTTCGATCTCCAGCGCGACGGCCTCACGGCGCTCGAGCTCGACGTGAAGGACGAGAACGGCGAGGTCGGGTTCGAGCCCTCCGGCGTCCCCCTCGCCACCGCGATCGGCGCCGCCCACGACTACTACGCCCCGCGCGACGTCGCCCGCGAGGCACAGCAGCGGGGCGTCTACCTCATCGGGCGCATCGTGACGTTCGAGGACCCGCTGCTTTCCAGCGGCCGTCCAGAGCTTGCGATCCGCCATGCGGACGGAAGCGTGTGGCGCGACGCGGCGGGTCTCGGCTGGACGAACCCGTACGACCGGCGCGTCTGGAAGTACAACGTCGACATCGCCGCCGCCGCGGCCCGTGCGGGCTTCGACGAGATCATGTTCGACTACGTCCGCTTTCCCTCGGACGGCTCCGTCGGCGACGCCGTCTACCGGCATCGAGGATCGTTGCGGAAGCGCGAGGCCGTCCCGGCGTTCCTGCGCTACGCGAAGCAGCGGCTCGCCCCGTACGGAGTGCGCGTCTCCGCAGCGGTCTTCGGGTTGTCGGCCACGAGAGACCTCGGGATCGGGCAGGTGCCGAGCCGCATGGCGCCGTACCTCGACACCCTCTACGCAATGACGTATCCGTCGCTCTTCGGGCCCGGCGAGCTCGGGCTCGCCGATCCGGGCAGCACTCCCGGGGCGACCGTCTCTCGAGCGCTTCGCCGCTTCCAGCTCGCCCTGCGCGGGAGCAATGCGCTCCTCGTACCCTGGGTCCAGGACTGGACCTTCTCCGTGCCGTACGGGATCGACCAGGTCCGGGCGCAGATCGACGCTGCGCGGATCTCCGGCGCCAAGGGCTACCTGCTCTGGAACGCCGAGGGCCTGTACACGGACGGCGCCCTCGTCGTCGCGCTAGCGGCTAGGGCGCGAGGCGTTCTCGCCGCCAGCCGCGCGCGGTGCGGTCGTAGCGCACCCGGTCGTGGAGACGGGAGTCGCGGTGCTGCCAGAGCTCGATGCTCTCGGGGACGATGCGGTAGCCGCCCCAGAACGGCGGCAAAGGGACGTCGCCGCCCGCGAACCGGGCTTCCGCCTCGGCGACGCTTGCGTCGAGCTCGTCGCGTCCTGAAAGGGGCTCCGATTGCCGCGACGCCCACGCCGCGATCTGGCTGCCGCGCGGCCGGGTCGCCCAGTAGGCGCGCGACTCCGCATCGGACAGCTCCTCGACGGGGCCCTCGACGCGCACCTGACGTCCCAGCTCCCACCAGTGCACCACGGCCGCGGCCCGCGGATTCGCGCGGAGCTCACGCCCCTTTCTGGAGTCGCGGTTCGTGAAGAAGGTGACGCCTCGGCGGTCGACGCCGCGCAGCAGCACCATCCGGGCGGACGGCCGCCCGTCGCCATCTGCGGTTGCGAGCGCCATGACGTCCGGCTGGGGCACGGCCTCTCGCGCCTCCGCGAGCCAGGCCTCGAGCTGCGCCAGCGGCTCCTCGTCGAGGTCGTTCTCCTCCACGCGCGACAGGATGCTGTACCGGCCCGTCGGACGAGTACTGTGCGGTGGTGGCGGTGACCCGCGTCATCGAGCTGCGCACCGAGATCCCCGGGCCGCGTAGCCGGGAGATCCTGGAGCGCGAGCGTCACTCCGTTGCCGGCCCGCTCATCGTGCACGGCCCCGTGGTGGCCGACCGGGCGCTCGGATCGACGATCACGGACGTCGACGGCAACACCTTCGTCGACTTCGTGGGCGGGGTCGGCGTCGCGAACGTCGGGCACAACCATCCGCGCGTGGTGGAAGCGATCGGCGAGCAGGTCGACCGGTTCCTGCACACCGACTACACGGTCGTGCCGTACGAGGGCTACGTCGAGCTCGCGGAGCGTCTCGGCGAGCTCGTTCCCATCCGCGGCGAGACCCGCGCGGCCTTCTTCAACTCGGGAGCCGAGGCCGTCGAGAACGCCGTGAAGGTCGCGCGCCTCGCCACGAAGCGACACGCCGTGATCGCCTTCGAGGGCGCGTTCCACGGGCGGACGTGGATGGCGTTGACGATGACCTCGCGAGTGCGGCCGTACAAGCAGGGGCTCGGGCCGTTCGTGCCCGAGGTGTACCGGGCCCCGTTCCCCAACGAGTACCGGGAGCTCTCGGCCGAGACCGCGCTCGCCGCGCTCGAGCGCCTGTTCGCGACGCACGTCTCGCCGGAGCACGTCGCCGCGATCGTCTTCGAGCCGCAGCAGGGGGAGGGCGGCTTCGTACCGGCGCCGCCTGCGTTCGTGACGGGCCTACGCAGCATCTGCGACGAGCACGGCATCGTGCTCGTCGCGGACGAGGTGCAGACCGGCTTCGGCCGTACGGGCCGGATGTTCGCGATGGAGCACTTCGACGTCGAGCCGGATCTCGTCGTCGTGGCCAAGTCCATCGCCGGCGGGCTCCCGCTCTCGGGCGTCGTCGGACGCGCGGAGATCATGGACGAGCCCCACGCAGGCGCGATCGGCGGCACGTTCATCGGCAATCCGGTGGCATTGGCCGCGGCGCTCGCCGTGCTCGACGTGTTCGCGGAGGAGCGCCTCGTCGACCGCGCGGAGCTCCTCGGCGGCGCGATCAGGGCTCGCATGCTCGACTGGCAGTCCCGCTGGCCGCAGATCGGCGACGTGCGGGGGCTCGGCGCGATGCTCGCGATCGAGCTCGTCCATGATCCGGCGACGAAGGAGCCGGCGCCCGAGCTCGTCGAGGAAGTGGTCGACGCGGCCCTGCAGCGCGGTCTTCTGCTCCTCAAGGCCGGCGTCTACGCCAACTGCATCCGGGTGCTCTGCCCGCTGACGATCTCCGACGCGGAGCTCGACGACGGCCTGCACGCCTTCGAGGAAGCGCTCGCCGCAGTTCTCGGCTAGCCCCGCCAGCTAGTAGACGAGGCGCGATCTTCGCTCGTGTCGCTCGAGCGCGAGCGCGATGAGGCGGTCCAGGAGCTCCTCGTAGGCGATCCCGGACGCCTCGAACAGCTTCGCGTAGACGCTCGTGGCCGTGAAGCCCGGAATCGTGTTGATCTCGTTGACCACGACCTCGCCGTCGGGCCGCACGAAGAAGTCGATCCGTGCCATCCCCTCGCATTCCGTCGCCACGAACGAGTCGACGGCGAGCTCGCGCACGCGTGCGTCCGCCTCGGGCGCGATCCGCGCGGGCACGATCAGGTCCATCCCACCCTCGTCGTACTTCGCCGAGTAGTCGTACCAGTCCGCGTGGGCGACGATCTCGCCCACCACGGAGGCCACGGGATCGCGGTTGCCGAGGACGCCGCACTCGACCTCGACGCCCGAGACGCCCTCCTCGACGAGCACCTTGTCGTCGTGTTTTCGCGCGAGCTCGACCGCCGCCGCGAGCTCGCTCTCGTCCTGCACCCTCGAGATGCCGACCGAGGAGCCGAGGCGCGCGGGCTTGACGAAGACGGGGTAGGGGAACGGGTGCTCGGGCGCGTCGCCGTCTCGCAGCGTGACGTTGCGCGCGACCGGGATCCCGCGATCGCGCAGCACCGCCTTGCAGAGATCCTTGTCCATGCACAGCGCGGACGCCGCGACGCCGGCCCCGACGTACGGCACGCCTGCGAGCTCGAGCAGGCCCTGCACGGTCCCGTCCTCCCCGAACGGGCCGTGCAGCACGGGGAGCACGACGTCCACGGCGCCGAGCGTCGCCGCAGGCGCCGAGTCCGCGACGACCGGCAGCGTCTCGATGCTCGAGTCGCTGAGCGCCGTCCGGCCGGGCAGCTGCCACCGTCCTCCGCGGTCGATCTCGACGACGACGGTGTCGAAGCGCTCGGGGTCGAGCGCCGCAACCACCGAGCGCGCCGACGCGAGCGAGATGTCGTGCTCGCTGGACCGGCCGCCGGCGAGGACCGCGACGCGCGTGCGCGCGGTCACGGGGTCGTCGTCGGCGTGGTGGTCGTGGTCGTGGCGACGATGCGGCCGACGAAGAGGGTGACGAGCGAGTTCGGCTTGGCCTGCGTGGCGCCGATCGGGTCCTGCGACATGACGATCCCGTCCTGCGTCGGATCGTCCGTGTCCTCGAGCACGACGCGGGTGCGGAAGCCGGCGGCGTCGAGCGTGGTCTGTGCGATCGAGACGTCCTGCGTCGTGACGTCGGGCACGGCGGCCGTCGAGGGGCCCTTCGAGACGGTCAGCGTGACGATCGAGCCCTTCGAGCCCTCCGAGCCGCCGCTCGGATCCTGGTCGGTGACGATGCCCGCGGCCTGGTCCGACTCCTTGTCGATCCGGGAGACGCCGAAGCCCTTCTGCCGGAGCTCCGACGCCGCCTGGTCGTAGGGAAGCCCGACGACGCTGGGGATCGAGACGGGCTTCGGGCCCTTCGACACGTTGATACGGACGCGCGTGCCCTCGACGACGACGGTGCCCGGGCTCGGCGACTGCGCCGTCACCGTGCCCTGGTCGCGGTCCGAGTTCACCTCGACGACCTGGGCGTCGAGCCCTGCCCGCGTCAGCTCCGCGACGGCATCCTGGATGCTCTGGCCGACGACGCTCGGGATCGTCACCTGCGGCTTGCCGGACGAGACGTCGATACGGACGAGCGTCTGCTTGTCGACCTTCGTCCCCTCCGTCGGCTTCTGCGCGAACACCGTGCCCTCCGGGACGTCCGAGTTCGAGACCCGCCGCACCTGCGGCACGAGGCCCCGGTCCTGGATGAGGCTCTCCGCGTTCGCCTGCGGGATGCCGACGACGTACGGGACCGCCACCTGCTCGTCGCCCTGCACCTGGTTCCCGATCCAGCCCCGCGCGAGCCAGGCGCCGAGGAGCACGGCGAGGAGGAGCCCGAGGCCGACGAGCCACGGCCATAGCGAGCGCCCGCGCTTGGGAGGCTCGTACTTCGGTGGCCCGCGCCGCACGACCTGCGTCGCCGCGGTCGCGTCGAGCACCCGTTCGCCCGCGAGCACCATCGTCGCCGCCTCCGCGGTCTCGGCCGCGACGCGGCCGCCGCGGGCGACGGTCTCGAGATCGGCGTCCATCGCGGCCGCCGACTGGTAGCGGTCCGCGGGCTCCTTCGCGAGCGCGCGGATGACGACGAGATCGAGATCGGGCGGGACGTCCGGGCGGAGCTCCGACGGCGCGGGCGGCACGTCCGCGAGGTGCTTCATGGCGATCTCGACGGGGCTCTCGCCGGTGAAGGGAACCTCGCCGGTGAGGAGCTCGAAGAGCACGATCCCCGTGGAGTAGAGGTCCGACGTCTGGTCGACCGGCGCGCCGCGGGCCTGCTCGGGCGAGAGGTACTGGGCGGTGCCGATGATCGCGCCCTCCTCCGTCATCTGGCTGGCGCCGGCGCGCGCGATCCCGAAGTCCGTCACCTTCACGACGCCCTCGGAGTCGACGATGACGTTGTGCGGCTTGATGTCGCGGTGGATCACCCCGTTGCGGTGCGCGTAGCGCAGCGCGGCGAGGATCTGCCGCGTGTACGCGATCGCCACGGGGACCGGGCACAGGCCGCGCGAGCGGATGAGCTCCTTGAGCGTCCGCCCCTCGACGTACTCCATGACGATGTAGTAGGAGCCGTCGACCTCGCCGCGGTCGAAGATGGAGACGATGTTCGGGTGCGAGAGCCCGGCCGCGTGCGTCGCCTCGCGCCGGAACCGCTCCACGAACTGCTCGTCGTTCACGTACCGCGCGTGCAGCAGCTTGATCGCGACCCGGCGGCCGAGCTCCTGGTCCTCGGCGAGGTAGACGTCCGCCATGCCGCCGCCGCCGAGCTTGCGCGCGATGCGGTAGCGCCCTGCGAAGAGGGTTCCGGAGAGTGTGTCCTGGGTCGCCATCGGTGCCGAGGTCGTTTCTAGGTTAGGGATTCTCCGTGCCCTGCAGGATTGCCTGCATGACGCTGCGCGCGATCGGGGCGGCCGTCGTTCCCCCGACGCCGCTCTGGTCCTGGAGGCAGACGGCGATCGCGACCTGTGGGGCGCTCTCCTCGTCGCGGCCCGCGAAGGCGATGAACCAGGTCGTGTTCGACCCCTCGACGCCCGTCTCGGCGGTGCCCGTCTTCCCTCCGACCGAGTAGCCCGAGAGCTGTGCGGCGGTGCCCGTCCCCTCCTGGACGACGAGCCGCATCATCGCCGCGACCTCGTCCGCGGTGTCCTTGGTCACGGCCTGGCGGATGAGATGCGGCTCCTGCCGCACGATCACCTTGCCTCCCGGTGCCACGATCCGGTCCACGACGTGCGGCTCCATGAGCCTGCCGTGGAAGCCGAGCGCGCCCGGCCACCATCGCCATCTGCAGCGGCGTCACGAGCATTCGCTCCTGCCCGAAGGCGAGCCGCCCCGCGTCGACGTCCGAGTCGCGCTTCGGGTAGTAGAGCTCGCCGTTCCGGTAGAGGCCGCTCGGCTGGCGCTCGTCGGCCGGCGTCTCGAGCGGAGGGCGCTCGTAGAAGCCGAAGCGCCGCGCAGTGTCGAGGATCGCGCGCGCCTTGAGCTTGAGCCCGATGTTGCAGAAGACCGAGTTCACCGAGTGCACGAGGCCCGTGGTGAGGCTGAGCGTCCCGAAGACCTCGGGACCGTTCTGGTCGGCGAAGTTGTGCACCTGCTTCCCGTAGACGGTGCAGTAGCCGGGGTCGTAGAAGCTCGAGTCCGGGCGTGAACTTCTTCGACTCGAGCGCGGCCGAGGCCGTGATCACCTTGAAGGTCGAGCCGGGGATGAAGAGCCCGGCGCTCGCGCGGTTCAGGAGCGGCGCCGCGGGGGTGCAATCCGCCGTGGTCCGGGAGATGCGCCCGTAGTGGTGCTCGACCAGGTTCGGGTCGAAGCTCGGCGAAGCCGCCATGACGAGCACCCTCCCGCTCCGCGGATCGAGCGCGACGACGGCGCCGCACTTCGTCCCGAGCTCCTGCTGCGCGACCTGCTGGGCGCCGAGATCGAGGTTCGTGACGACGTCGTTCCCGCGGATCGTCTCGCCCTTCAGCTCGTTCACCGTGCGGTCGACGACGGTCGAGAGGTTCGAGTTCGAGGCAGTCAGGTAGTCGTTCAGCGAGCGCTCGAGGCCGGTGCGGGAGCGTCCTACGGTGGAGTAGCCGACGACGTGCGCGGTCAGCGATCCGTAGGGGTAGCGCCTGAAGTAGAGCGTCTTGCCGCCGACCTCCCGGGCGCGGTTCCGCGCCAGTCGCTTGCGCGGCCGGTCCGAGAAGATGAGGCCGCGGTCGATCGAGAACTCGGCAACCCGGCGGATCGCATTGTCCTGGCGCGCCGCGAGCCCCGCGGAAGCCCACGTCTGCCAGTACGTCGTCATCACGACGAGGGCTCCGACGAGGAGCAGGGCGACGTAGGTGAGCCGGACGATCTGCCTGTTCACGCGAGCTCCTTCGGCCTGTTGGCCCGGTCGGAGACGAGCAGGAGGAGCGCGAGCAGGAGGAAGTTCGAGACGACGCTCGTTCCGCCGTACGACACGAACGGCAGGGTGATCCCGGTCAGCGGCACGACCCGCAGGACGCCGCCGACGATGATGAACGTCTGCAGCGCGAAGCCGAACGTGAGCCCCGCCGCGAGCAGCTTCGAGAACCCGTCCGGCGCCTGGAGCGCGACGCGCATCCCGCGCGCGACGAAGACCATGAACACGAGCAGCAGCGCCGCGGCGCCGAGCAGGCCCAGCTCCTGCGCGATCGCCGAGAAGATGAAGTCGGTGTGCAGGTCGGGGATGAGCGTCGCGCCGTCGACGGAGGTGAACGTCCCCTCGCCGAGCCCGGTTCCCCCGAAGCCGCCGTTCGCGATCGAGTACAGGCTCTTCACGAGCTGGTACGACGCGCAGTCCTGGCGGAGCTCGAGCTTCCCGTTCAGCGCGCAGTAGACCGGCGCGTCCGTCCACGGATGGAGCCAGATCGTCACGCGGTCCTGGACGTGCTGGAGGGCGTTGTACAGCGCCGCCGCGCCGCCGACGAAGAGCGCGAGCCCGGCGACGACGTAGAGCGCGCGGCCGGTGGCGACGTAGAGCATCGCGAGGAAGATCCCGAAGTTCAGGAGCGCGCTGCCGAGGTCGTTCGTCTGGACGATCACGAGCATCGAGGCGCCCCAGATCGCGACGAGCGGCCCGAGGTCCTTCAACCGTCCCTGCGCGACGACCTCGCGCTTCTCCCGGAGGTAGCCGGCGAGGAACAGGATCAGGCAGATCTTCGCGAGCTCGCCCGGCTGGAACTGGAACCCGCCGACCTGCACCCACAGGCGGGCGCCGTTCACCCGCTCCCCGAGCCCCGGCGCCGACGGCAGCAGCAGCAGCGCGACCGCCGCGACGCCGAACAGGTAGCGGTACGACTCGAGGACGCGGTAGTCGTGCCGGAGCCAGACGAGCGCGCCGACGAACACGCCGACGCCGATCGCCACCCACATGGCCTGTCGCGCCCCGTCCTGGCTGTCGAGGCGGTAGATGGAGACGAGGCCGAACGCGGTGAGGACGGCGGTCAGCGGGAGGAGGGCGCCGTCCGCGTACGGGACGGTACGTCGCACGGCGACGTGAGCGACGAGGTAGAGGCCGAGGAAGAGCGCCGCCCACACCGCCGCGCGCGGCGACAGCTGAGCGTGTTGCGCGACGGTGACGCTCGAGAGGGCGATGCCGGCGAGCAGGGCGGCCGCGACGAGCCCGGCAAGCTCGCGGCTCCTCGCGCTCACCGCTTGATGCCCCAGTACAGCGCGAGCAGCCCGACGACGATCACGAGCGCGAGGAAGACGAGCGCCGTGAGCTGACCTCCAGGCCCAGCCCCGTGCGTGCGGACATCGTCCCCCGGAGCCGTGGGGTCTGACCCCGAATGGCTCACGCGTGGCTGACTGGTCGGTTCGATGGGGTCAGACCCCTCCTCCGGCGCACCCTCGACGAGCTCGAAGAGCACGACCGAGACGTTGTCCTCGCCGCCATGCGCGTTGGCGGCGTCCACGAGCGCCCGCGCCGCCGCCTCCGGGTCGCGGTCTGCGGCGACGAGCACGTCCGCGATCTCCGCCTCCGTGAGCATGTCGGTGAGGCCGTCGGAGCAGAGGAGGAACAGGTCGCCCGCCTCGCCGGGGAGCGAGAAGACGTCGGCCTCGATCGCCCGCTCCGTCCCGACCGCGCGCGTGATCGCCGAGCGCTGCGGGTGGCGCTCGGCCTCCTCGGGGGTCAGGACGCCGCTCTCGACGAGCTCCGCGACGAGCGAGTGGTCGGTCGTGACCTGCTCGAGCTCGTTGCCGCGAAGCCTGTAGGCACGCGAGTCTCCGACGTGCCCGAAGACGACGCGCGACGCGGGTTGATCGACGAAGGCGACGGTCACCGTCGTGCCCATCCCGGCGGTGCGTGGATCCGCCACCGATCGCTCCCACACCTGGCGGTTCGCCTCCGCGATGCGCGCCTCGAGGCTCGCCTCGTCGCTCACGGCGCCGCGGCCGTCCTTGAGGGCTGTCGCCGCGAGCCCGGCCGCGACCTCTCCGGCCCGAGCGCCGCCCATCCCGTCGGCGATCGCGAACAGCGGTGGCTCGAAGACGTATGCGTCCTCGTTGCGGACGCGCCGGCGTCCCGTGTCCGTCAGCCAGGCGGCACGTCCGATCTTCACGATTGCACCTGCAGCTCGGTCTCACCGACGCGAATCACGTCGCCCGCGCGCACGAGCTGCGCTCGCTCGAGTCTCGTCCCGTTCACGAAGGTGCCGTTCGTCGAGCCGAGGTCGTCGAGCCAGACGCCATCCTGGCGCGGCTCGACCCGTGCGTGGCGGCCGGAGGCGAACTCGTCGCGGCCGAGCGGGATGCCGCTCTGCCCGTCCCGTCCGATGACGGTCGGCGCAGCGATCTCGAGCGTCCGTCCCGTGGCGAGCTCCGGGCTCGTCAGCACGAGCAGCTTCGCCGGCGCGAGGCCGTGCTCGGCCCGCAGCCGCGCCGCTTCGGCGGCGCCGAGCACGATGCTCTCCTGCGGCGCCTGCTCCATCCCTCTGGTCGCGGAGCGGACGACGAGGACGATGAACCCGTAGAGGAGCACGAGGAACGCGATCTTCAGGATCAGGAGCGTCTCGTCGGTCTCGATCGCGAGGAGGCTCACGTCGGCAGCGAGCGCCCGAACAGGACCTCGGTCGAGCCCATCGTGATCTTGTCTCCGTCCCGTAGCCGCGCCCGCTTCGTGCGCTTGCCGTTGACCTCGACGCCGTTCGTCGAGCCGAGGTCGACGATCCAGTACGCGGCTCCCTCCTGGCGCAGCTCGGCATGACGGCGGGACACGTTGACGTCCGCGAGGCGGACGTCGGCCTCGCGCGAGCGGCCGAGAACCGTGCTGCGCTTCGTCACCTCATGCTTGCGGCCGGCGACGGTGAGCGTGACGACCTCCAGCTTCGGCTCGACGGGGGGCTCGTCCGGCGTCGCGGGAACGGGCGCCTTGTAGATCATCGTCTGGGCCGGCGCGTCCACGGGAAGCTCTGCCGGAACGGCGCTCTCGGCGAGCCCTCGGCTGCGACGACCCGCGTCGCGATGCCGAACTCCCCGACCGCGAGGTCGTCGTCCGTCGTGACGAGCACACGCGGCGTGTCCAGGAGCGCGTAGCGCTCGCGGCGGGCGTGCTCCGCCAGGTACTCCTGCAGCTCGCCCACGAGCGCCTCCTCGTACCCGTCGAACTGCTTCCGGTCGTCGGGCGAGAGGTACACCGTGAACTCGTTCGGGACGTACACGCGCGAGACCGAGACGTTCCGGTGGTCGTCCATCTCCTTCGCGAGCTTGCGCGCCAGCTCGATCGGCTGGACGTGCGTTCGAAACGCGCGCCCGAACACGCCTTCGAACAGGCTCTCGATCTTCGCTTCGATGCTGCGGAGCACGGCCATTGCGCAGGGTGCTGCTCGCGACGAGTCTAGAGGCAGGCCGGGCGAGCGAAGGTCAGGAGCGGCGGGCGAGCGCCGACGAAACGCTTGCTCCGGCCCACACGACAACGACGACGAGCGTGCTCGCGGCGCCGGCTCCGCCGAGCACGGAGGCGGCGGCCAGCACGAATCCGATCGCGCCCACGCCGTACGGAGTGCGACGGCGCACCCAGGGAAGGAGGGCGGCGGCGGCTGCCGTCCCGAGGATCGAGAGCGCGAGGACCGTGTTGTCGAGAACCGCGCCCGAGGCAGCGTGCGCGGTCTCCTCGGGCGTGCTGAGCGGGCCGATTCCGAGGCCGGTCTGACCGTCCGAGGCCGCCGCGAGCAACGCCGCCGAGAGGACGACGAGCGCGCCCTGAGCCGCCCTGCGCACGGTTCCCTGCGCACGCTGCACGACGAGGGGGGCGAGCGGAAGCAGACCGAGCGCTGCGAGCAGCGGGCCACAGACGAACAGAAGCCCATGGCGTGCGTCGCGCCAGGTCAGGACGAGCCAGCCGAGCGCGAAGACGCCGTAGACGACGGCCGCGCTCGCCGCGACGTTCCCGAGCGGGAAGACGGCCGCGGCGAGCGCCAGCGCGAGACCAGCCCGTGGATCGACCCAGCACGCGAGGCCGGCGGCGAGAGCGATGGCGGCGACCAGCAGCGGCGGCCAGAACGGCAGGAGGGTCGCGCCGAGGACAGCGGTGACGACGGCGAGCGCGACCGGGGCGACCTGGCGCGCGTGGCGCTCGGCGGGGGAGCGCGGCTTCTCGACCTCGCGCGGACGTTCCTTGCGCGCGGCGCCGGCCGGCTTGCGCACGGCGTTGCGGAGCTCGGCCGCGAGGTCGGACGCGCTGGGCCGGGCGGAGGGCTCGAGCGAGAGAGCCGTGTCGACCGCAGCGACCAAGCGCCGCGGGAGGCCTCGCCGCTGGGTCGCGAGCGAGGGAGCGCCCGCCTGGATCGAGCGCGCGACCTCCTGGATCGGCACGCCCCAGAACGGGTGGCGGTCGGAGAGGATCTCCCAGAGCAGGACGCCGACCGACCAGACGTCGCTCTCGGGCGTCGCCTCGCCGCCTTCGAGCCGCTCGGGCGCGATGTACGCGAGCGTTCCCGGAACGTCTCCGACCGCGGTCAGGGTGTCGGCTCCGTCGAACTGCGCGAGGCCGAAGTCGAGGAGGCGGACGGAGATCGCGTCGCGGTCCTCGACGAGGACGTTCGCCGGCTTCACGTCGCGGTGGACGATCCCGGCCCGGTGCGCGTGTGCGAGCGCGTCGAGCACCTGGGCGGCGATCTCCACCGCCTCCTCGTCGCTCAGGTCGCCGGCGCGAATCGTCTCGCGCAGCGTGCGTCCGGGGACGTACTCATAGGCGATGTAGACGTGGCTCGGGTCGTGGCCGACGTCGTAGGCCCGGACGCAGCGATCGTGGCGGAGCCGCCTCGCGGCGAGAGCCTCGCGCTCCGCGCGAGCCGCCGCCTTGCCCTCGCGCGGGATGATCTTGAGCGCGACGTCGAGCCCGTTCCGCTCGTCGCGCGCGAGCCAGACCGAGCCCGACCCACCCGTGCCCAGGGGGCGCATGGGCCGATAGCGGCCGAGGACGAGGTCCTGGGTTGAGGGGACGGCCGAGACGGAGGACACCGGTTGACCTTCTTAGCCGCCGCAGCGCCGACTCCTCGTCTGCCATCCCCGCATCGACAGGCGATCACCGACCAGTCATCTAGAGTTGCCCAGCGGCGCATGAGTTCGCGCGACGACGACATTCTCGACTTCGACTTCTCCGACGAGGAGGACGTATCGGCCTGGGAGGAGCCGGAGGCGATCGAGGTCCACCCCGTCTCCGTCGAGCGCGGCCGGCGCGGGCGAGGAGGTGGGCTCAGACCTCCCCGAAACCTCACGCCGCTCCTCCGCCTGATCGGCCTCGTCGCCCTGGCGATCCTCGTCGTCGTGCTCCTTCTCGTCTGGGTCGAGGGGTGCACGACGAACGCGAAGCGCGACCGCAACGAGACCTACCTCGCGGACATCGGGGCGATCGGGAATGCCTCTGCCCGTCTCGGCCAGCAGGTGGGCACGCTCCTCACCACGCCCGGCCTGAGCGCGGAGGACCTCGACGCGAAGCTCGGCGGCTACGTGCAGACGGCGGAGACGCAGACGCAGCGCGCCCAGGACCTGAACGCGCCGGGGCAGATGGAGGTACCGAACGCCGGCGCCGTCGAGTCGCTTCGCTACCGGGCGAACGGCCTCCGCGGCCTGCAGGGCGCGTTCAAGGACGCGGCCAACGAGCAGGACGCGAGCGTCGTCGGCGAGCTTCTCCTCGCGCAGACGCGCCGGCTGCTCGCGAGCGACGTCATCTGGACGGATTCCTTCCAGGAGCCGGCGAAGGCCGTGCTCTCGGACGAGGGGGTCGAGGGCCTCGAGGTGCCGTCGTCGCAGTTCGTGACGACGGATGACCTCGTCACCCAGAGCTCTCTCGCGGCGATCTGGCAGCGAATCCAGGGCGCCTCCACGGGCGGGACTCCGTCGGGCCTGCACGGGAGCGGGATCGCGTACGTGAAGGCGCTCCCGAGCGGCCAGCTCCTCTCCACGCAGACCGAGACGACGATCAAGGTCACGAGCCAGCTCGCCTTCGAGGTCGGCGTCGAGGACACGGGCGAGAGCCAGGAGGTCCGGATCAAGGTCACCCTCACGATCCCGAAGCAGCCCGATCCGATCGTCAAGACGCAGACGGTCCCGATCATCGACCCCGGTGAGACGAAGGCGGTGACGCTCCCGGTCGGTGCGCTCGTTCCCTTCGGCGAGCAGACGACGGTGAAGGTGGACGTCGATCCCGTGAACGGCGAGACGAACACGGCCAACAACACGGCCGAGTACCCGGTCATCTTCACGCTGTGAGCGCCGCGCTCGCGGTTGCGATCGCGGCCGGAGCGGTGGCGGCGATCGCGTTGCTCCTCGTGCTCGCGCTCTGGATCCGGGTTTCCCGCCTGCGGTCGGCGCAGGCGGTCGTCCTCGGGAGCGGGACGGGCGACCTGCTCGAGTTCGCGGTCGCGCTGCAGGGCCGGATCGACGACCTCCACCGGACGGTGGACGAGGTCGCGACGGGTCTCTCGCGGGTGGATCGCCGCGTGGACGGCTCCCTGACCAACACCGCCGTGGTGCGCTACGACGCGTACGAGGGGACGGGCGGCCAGCAGTCGGCGTCCGTCGCGCTCCTCGACGCAACCCGGACCGGGACGGTCGTCACCGCGATCCAGGGCCGCGACTACGCGCGGATCTACGTGAAGGATCTCGACCGCGGGCGCTCGTCCGTGGCGCTCTCCCCCGAGGAGCAGGAGGCGGTCGACCGCGCGATGGCGCGATAGGCAGTGATTGCGCAAGACCGGAGAGCCGCTAGCGCGGACTCTCCGGTCGCGCGAAAATCCCTGAAGGCGGCCGCTTCGCGGCCGCATCCTGGCTTCGACTCGGCCTCCCCTACGCGGCTGCGGCGGCGGCTTCGAGGCCGGGGAGGTAGCGCCGCCACACGTCGGGCACGTGCTCGGCCGCGAGGCGGATGAAGAGAACAGGCGTCGGAGCGCGGGGGGGCGTGCGGAGCGTCATGCTCGTCTCCTCGAGCAGGCGATCGCCCTTCCGATGGTTGCAGGGCGCGCACGACGTGACGACGTTCTCCCAGACGGAGGTGCCGCCGCGGGACCGCGGGACGACGTGGTCGAGGGTCAGGCGGTTCCCGGACGAGCCGCAGTACACGCACTTCCAGTGGTCGCGCGCGAAGAGCACGCGGCGGGATATGCGCTTCGTGACGCCGCGCGGCACCCGGACGTACGTGACGAGCCGGATGACGTGGGGTCGCGTGAACGTCGAGGTGGAGGAGCGGAGCGGCTTGCCGTGGCTCTCGAGCACCTCGGCCTTTCCCTTCCACACGAGCACGTGCGCACGGCGGAGCGAGCAGACGTTCAACGGCTCGTAGCTCGCATTGAGGACGAGGACGCGCTCCACCGCGCGCGCAATGTAGCACCCGGTTCACCGCCTGTAGCAACCAGCGCTGGTGCATGATACGCACCAGTTATGCATAATACCGAGATGGCCACCGTCGCGATCGTCGGCGCCTCCGGGTACGCGGGTCAGGAGACGCTCGACCGCGTTCTCGCGCATCCGGCGCTCGATCTCTATGCGCTGGGATCCGACTCGCTCGCCGGAGAGCCGGCGGGAGCGCTCGATCCCCGGCTCGGCCGGAACGGCTGGAGCCGCATGCCGCGGTTCATCAGGAACGAGGCAGCCCTCTCGTGTGGCGCCGACGTCGTCTTCGTGTGTCTTCCCCACGAGCGCGCCGCGGCGATCGAGCCGCCGACCCGCGGGATCGTCGTCGACCTCTCCGGGCGCTCATCGCTTCCGCGAGCCGGAGGTCTACGCCTCTTGGTACGGGTTCGAGCACCCTCGTGCCGCTGCGCTGTCCGCGTGGTCGTACGGCCTCCCCGAGCTGTCCGCCCCTCACGGCCGGCTCGTCGCGAACCCGGGCTGCTACGCGACCGCTGCCCTGCTCGCCCTCGGCCCGATCCTGGCCGCGATCGAGCCCGAGGGCGTCGTCGTCCAGGCGCTCTCGGGGACGACCGGCGCCGGGCGCGAGCTCCGCGCGACGTCGCACGCGGGAGCAGTCCTCGAGAACGTCTCGCCGTACCGCGTCGGCGAGCACCAGCACGCGCCGGAGATCGCGGCGGTGCTCGGCTTCCCCGTGACGTTCGTGCCGCACCTCCTGCCCGTACGCCGCGGCCTGCTCGCCACGTGCGTCGTGCGGGCCTCGGGCACCGCGGACCTCCGCGGGATGCTCGAGGCGCACTATGCGGAGAGCCACGTCGTGGACCTGCTCCCGGAGGGAGTCGTCCCGGAGCTCGCTCGAGTTCAGCACACGGACGGCGCAGAGATCGGTGTGTTCGAGGACAGGCTCACGGGCGACGTCATCGTCATCTGCGCGCTCGACAACCTCGGCAAGGGCGCGGCCGGACAGGCGATCCAGAACGTCAACGTCCTCTTCGGGCTCGAGGAGACGGCTGGTCTCCGGCTGTCGGGGGTGCTCGTCTGATGAGCGTGACCGCGCCGGCCGGGTTCCTCGCCGCGGGCGTCCGAGCCGGGATCCGGCGCTCGGGCCTCGATCTCGCCGTCGTGCGTTCCACCTCGCCCGCCGTGGGCGCGGCGGTGTGGACGACCAACCGCGTTCTCGCAGCGCCGATCCTCGTCTCGAAGAGGCACCTCGCCGCCGCCGAGCCGCAGGCCGTCGTCGTGAACGCGGGCGTCGCGAACGCGGCGACGGGTCCCGCCGGGGTCGCAGACGCCGAGCGGACGGCCGCCGCGGCGGCCGCAGCGCTCGGGCTCGACGAGGAGCAGGTCGTCGTCCTCTCGACGGGCGTCATCGGGGTGCCGCTCCCGCTGGAGCGCGTGCTCGCAGGAGTGCGGGAGGCGGCCGCCTCCCTCGCCGCGGGCGGCGGTGACGACGCCGCCAGGGCGATCCTCACCACCGACCGCGGTCCGAAGCAGGTGCGCGTCGCGGGGGACGGCTTCGTCGTCGGAGGGATGGCGAAGGGCGCCGGGATGATCCATCCCCGGCTCGCGACGATGCTGGCGGTCCTCACGACGGACTACCCGCTCGAGCCGAGCGCTGCCTATCCACTCCTGCGCTCGGCGGTCGACGCGACCTTCAACCGGATCTCCGTCGACGGCGACTGCTCCACCAACGACGCCGTCGTGCTGCTCGCCAACGGCGCGAGCGGCGTCTCCCGCACGCCCGCCCGCGACGCGGAGCTCGCCGAGGCTCTCGTCGACGCCTGCGCCGCGCTCGCCCGTCAGATCGTCGCGGACGGGGAGGGAGCGACGGTCCTGCTCGAGATCGGGGTCTCCGGAGCCGTCTCCAGCGAAGAGGCGGAGGCGGTCGCGCGCAGGATCGCCACCTCGCCGCTCGTGAAGACGGCCGCGTTCGGCCGGGACCCGAACTGGGGGCGCGTCCTCGCGGCGGCCGGGTCGGCTCCGTGGAACGGCGGCTTCGCCCACGTCGACGCCGAGCGGCTCACCGTCAGCGTTCGACGGGGTCGTCGTGTTCGAGCGCGGCCGGCCCACCGGGCGTGACTCCGGAGCTCGGCGGCTCGGCGGTGGCGGTCGAGCTCGATCTCGGCCTCGGCTCCGGCAGCGCCTCGTACCTCGCCTCCGACCTCACGTACGACTACGTCCGGCTGAACGCGGAGTACACGACGTGAGCCGCGTCGTCGTGAAGCTCGGCGGAGGCGTCGCGCGCCGTTCGCTCGGGCTCGTGCGCGAGCTGCACGCCGCCGGGCGACGAGGTCGTCGTCGTCCATGGCGCCGGCCCGCAGATCTCGGCGGCGCTCTCGTCGCTCGGAGTGGCGCCCCGCTTCGTCGGCGGCCGCCGTGTGACGGATGCCGCGGCGATGGAGGTCGTTCGCTCCTCGCTCGTCGCGGTCGGCGCGGAGCTCTGCGCCGTTCTCGGCGAGCTCTCGGTGCAGCTCGTCGGCGACGAGGTGGGGCTCGAGGCCGTTCCCGTGCCGGAGCTGGGGCTCGTCGGCGAGCCGCTGCCGTGCCGGCCGCGAGCGCTCGAGGAGGCGCTCCGCGCCGGTCGAATCCCGGTCATGACCCCGCTCGCCGTCGGGCCGCTCAACGTCAACGCGGACGAGGCCGCGAGCGCGCTCGCGGCCGGGCTCGACGCCGACCGGGTCGTCTTCCTCTCCGACGTCCCCGGCGTGTACGTCGAGGGCTCGGTCGTCCCGAGGCTGGAGGCCGACCGCGCGACTGCGCTGCTCGACGCCGGCGCCTTCGACGGCGGCATCGTCCCGAAGCTCCTGGCGGCGGTGCGTGCGGCGCGGGCAGGGATCGCGGTCGAGATCGGCGAGACGGCGGTGGTCGGATGACGGCGTTTCCGGCCGACACGGTGTCTCAGGGGCTCGGGCGGCTCCTCCCGACCTACGCGCGGGCCGACCTTACGATCGTGCGCGGCGAGGGCTGTCGCGTGTGGGACGACCACGGCCGCGAGTACCTCGACTTCGGCGGAGGGATCGCCGTCGTCTCGCTCGGCCACTGCCATCCGGCTCCCCTTGCGGCCGCGCACGCGCAGCTCGACCGGCTCTGGCACGCGTCGAACCTGTACCGCACGCAGTCCGGGCGAGGAGCTCGCGGAGCTCCTCTCCGGGCGGTTCGGCGGCGCGCAGGCCTTCTTCTGCAACTCGGGGGCGGAGGCGATCGAGGCCGCGCTCAAGTACGCACGCAAGCGGACCGGGAGGCGAGGGGTCGTCGCGCTCGAGGGAGGATTCCACGGCAGGACGCTCGGCGCTCTGTCCGTGACCGGGCAGCCCGGCAAGCGAGAGCCCTTCGCACCGCTCCTCTCCGGGGTGCGCTTCGTGCCGCCGAACGACGTGCGTGCGCTCGAGGCCGCGGTCGACGACGAGATCGGGCTCGTCCTCCTGGAGCCGATCCTGGGTGAGGGTGGAGTTCTCCCGCTCGACCCCGACTTCGTGGCGGCGGCGTCGGAGCTGCCCCCGCTCCTGTGCTGCGACGAGGTACAGACCGGCGTGGGCCGCACGGGCACGTTCTTCGCCTTCGAGCAGCTCGACCTGCGCCCCGACCTCGTGACGCTCGCGAAGGGCCTCGCCAACGGCCTCCCGATCGGCGCACTGCTCGTCGCCGACGAGGTCGCGGGCGCGTTCGTGCCGGGCGACCACGGATCGACCTTCGGCGCGAACCCGGTCTCGTGCGCTGCGGCGTGCGCCGTCGTTCGAGCGATCGACGACGAGCTCCTCGCCCGGGTCACGGCGCTCGGAAGCGAGATCCGAGCACGAGCCGCGAGCCTCGCATCCGTCCTCGGCGTCCGGGGTCGCGGGCTGCTCGTGGGCATCGAGCTCGAACGCTCCGCCGCCGAGGTCGTCGACGCGGCGCGCGAGCAGGGCCTCCTCGTGCTCAGCGCGGGGGGGAACGTCGTGCGCCTCGCTCCGCCGCTGACAGTCGAGCCGGACGACGTCGACGAGGCGTTCCACGTTCTGGGCCGCATATTGTGCTAGCGTTTTGCATACTATGAATCGGCGGGAGCGACAGAGCGCGATCCTCGAGCTCGTCGGGGAGCGTGCGCTCTCCACCCAGGCCGAGGTCGCGTCGGCTCTGCGCGAGAACGGCTTCGAGGTCGTACAGACGACCGTCTCGCGCGACATCTCCGACCTCGGGCTCGTGAAGGTGCGCGCTCCGAGCGGGCGCCTCGTGTACGCCCCTCCCGGCACCAGCGACGGCGATCGCCTGCGGGCGCTCGGCGCGGCTATGCGCCGGTACGCGCTCACGGTCGAGCCGGCCGGCGCCCTCGTCGTCGTGACCACGCCGTCGGGCTACGCCAACGCGCTCGCGCAGGCGGTCGACGAGGCCGGGCACCCCGCGATCGTCGGCACCGTCGCCGGCGACAACACGATCTTCGTGGCCACCCGGGACGGCATCGCCGCGCACTCGCTTCGGGACGAGCTGACGGGCTACCTCTTGCAGGGAGCGGCGTAGGTGACCCGCACCGCCGTCGTCGCCTACTCGGGTGGGCTCGACACGAGCTGCATCCTCGCGTGGCTCAAGGAGGAGTACTACGGCTTCGACGAGGCGATCGCCGCCATCGTCGACATCGGGCAGGAGTTCGACCTCGAGGAGTCCCTCGCGCGCGCCGGCGCCGCGGGGGCCGACGACGTCGTGCTCCTCGACCGCAAGGACGACTTCGCCGACGAGCAGTGCGCCCGTGCGATCGTCACGAACGCGCTGTACGAAGGGAAGTATCCGCTCGTGTCGGCGCTCTCGCGCCCGGTCATCGCCCGCGCGGTCGCCGAGATCGCGCTCGACCTCGGGGCGGAGGCGGTCGTGCACGGGTGCACGGGGAAGGGGAACGACCAGCTCCGCTTCGAGCTCGCGTTCAAGGCGCACTATCCGGACGTGAGGGTGATCGCGCCGCTGCGCGACCGCGTGTGGACGCGCGACGAGGAGATCGAGTACGCGCTCGCGCGGGGGATCCCCGTCACCCAGACCTCCGCGTCCCCGTACTCGATCGACGAGAACCTCTTCGGGCGCTCGATCGAGGCGGGCATCCTCGAGGACCCGTGGAACGCGCCCCCGGAGGAGCCCTACGCATTCACCTCCGACCCCGGCAGCGCCCCCCCGCCGGTCGAGATCGTCGTCGGCTTCGAGCGGGGGATCCCGATCGCGCTCGACGGCGAGGACCTCTCGCTCGTCGAGCTCATCGGGCGCTTGAACCGGCTCGCCGGGGCCTACGGGATCGGTCGCATCGACATGGTCGAGAACCGTGCGGTCGGCATCAAGAGCCGCGAGGTGTACGAGGCGCCTGCCGCGCTGACGCTCGTGACCGCCCACTCGGCGCTCGAGGACGTCGTCCTCACGAAGGACGAGGCACGGCTCAAGCGGCCGCTCGAGCAGCGGTGGACGGAGATCGTCTACGAGGGGCGCTGGTTCAGCCCGGCGCGGGAGGCGATCGACGCCTTCGTCGACTCGACGCAGGAGCTGGTCACGGGCGAGGTTCGCGTCGAGCTGCGGCCCAACGCCGCGGTCGTCACGGGGCGCCGGTCGCCGCACATGCTGTACGCGGCCGATCTCGCCTCGTACGGCACCGGCGAGACGTTCCCGCACGAGGCGGCGGAGGGCTTCATCCGCATCACGGCCCTCGAGACGGAGCTCCACGCCGCCCGGGAACGCGCCGCGACCAGGGCATAATCCGGCGGGTGGCGACCTGGTCAGGCCGCGTCGAGGGCGCACTCGACCCTGACGTGTGGCGGTTCCTGCGCGTCGACGACGCGGAGCTCCTCCCGTACGACTGCGAGGCCAGCCTGCTTCACGCCGAGCGACTCGCGCAGGCGGGCATTCTCTCGCAGGAGGAGCTCGCCGAGGTGGAGACGAAGCTCGCCTCTATCGCTCAGGACAGCTCTGCTGTCCTGAGCGACGTCGACGAGGACGTCCACTCGGCGATCGAGCGCCTGCTGGGCGAGGTCGGACGCAAGATCCACGCGGGGCGTTCGCGGAACGACCAGGTCGCCGCGGCGTTCCGCCTGTACGTGCTCGACGCGTGCGCGGAGGCGCGCGACGCGGTCGACGCCTTCGCCCTCGTCGTCCTCTCGTTCGCCGAGGCGGAGGCGGAGACCGTCATGCCCGGCTACACACACCTCCAGCGAGCCCAGCCGGTCACCCTCGGGCACCACCTGCTCGCGTGGGTGGAGATGCTCGACCGCGACCGGACGCGGTTCGCGGCGGCTGCCGACGCTGCATCCGAGAGCCCGCTCGGCGCGGGCGCCCTCGCGGGTTCCACGCTCGAGCTGCCCCCGCCCTCGCGCCAGCTACGGAACTCGATCGACGCCGTCGCCGACCGGGACTTCGCGCTCGACTACCTGTACGCCGCCGCCATGCTCTTCACGCACCTTTCCCGGATCGGCGAGGAGGTCGTGCTCTGGGCCACCGCCGAGTTCGGCTTCGTGCGTCTTCCCGAGTCGGCGGCGACCGGCTCCTCGATGATGCCGCAGAAGCTCAACCCGGACGTGGCCGAGCTCGTGCGCGGCAAGGCCGGGACGATGATCGGTCGCCTCGCGGGCCTGCTCGCGACGGTGAAGGGATTGCCGCTCGCCTACGACCGGGACCTCCAGGAGGACAAGGCGCCCGTCTTCTCGACGCGCAGGGAGACGCGGCTCGCCCTCGAGGCGTTGACGGTGCTCGTCAGCGGGCTCGAGGTCGACGCCGACGCCCTCGCCCGGGCTGCAGCCGATCCGCTCCTGCTCGCGACCGACGTCGCCGAGGCGCTCGTGCGGTCGGGCGTGCCGTTCCGCGACGCCCACGAGCAGGTTGCCGAGAGCGTGCGCGACGGCACGTTCGAGGCGCCGCCCGAGGCGTTCCCGCGGCCCGCGCCGGGGGCGGGCGGCATCCGCGACGCTCTGGCCGAGGCGCGGCGCCGTTTCCTCGACGACCTCTGAGCTGGCACGAGGCTGAAGCCGACTCGTGGGAGAGGCCGACCGCGAGCGCGCCGTCAGGCCGCGCCGGCGGTCACTCTGAACAGCCTCCACTCGCCGGGCACGCCCTTCAGCTCGTGCACCCCGTGATCGGCAAAGTCGATCCCGGAGCCGGCGACGAGGTCCTTCACCGTGCTCGACACCATCACCTCGCCTGCGCCGGCGAGCGACGCGACGCGCGCGCCCGTGTGGACGGCGATGCCCGCGACCTTGCCGTCGATGCGCTCGCACTCGCCGGTGTGCAGCCCGGCGCTTACCTCGATGCCGAGCTCGCGCACCGCCTCGACGATCGCTGTCGCACAGGAGATCGCCCGCGCGGGGCCGTCGAAGCTCGCGAGGAAGCCGTCGCCCGCGGTGTCGACCTCGACGCCGCGGAAGCGCGCCAGCCGCTGACGGACGAGGGAGTGGTGCCGCTCGAGGAGCTCGCGCCACGCTCGGTCGCCCAGCTCGGCCGCCTTTCGGCTGGCATCGACGATGTCGGTGAAGAGCACGGTTGCGAGAACGCGATCGGGCTCCGTGTTCGCCCAACCCTCGGATTCGTGCAGCTCCGTCAGGAACGCGCGGACTTCGGCGTTCAAGGTGCTCGTACCGCGGCCGAAGTGCATGTGCGACGTGGGTACCGAGACGAGGCGAGCGCCGGGTATGCGCTCGGCCATCCAGCGGGCCGCCTCCACCGGAACGAGGCGGTCGTCGGTCCCGTGGAGAAGCAGCGTCGGGACGCGTATCGCGGGGAGGACGTGACGGACGTCGATGTCGCGGTTCATTCGCGTCAGGGCCTCGAGCGTCCCGGGGCTCGCCGACCACCGGAAGTAGTCGATGATCGCCGGCATGTCGACCTCTTCCCAGTTCTCCTGATCGCGAACGAATGCCTCTGCCTCGGCGCGTGAGCCGTAGAGCTGCAGCTGGCGGTGGACGTCGTCTCGGTACTGCTCCTCAGTCCGTCCCCACGGGTAGTCGGGCGCCCACAGCGTGCGCGGAAACGCGCTCCTGAGCACGAGCGCCGCCGTGCGGTCGGGGTACGTCGCGGCGAAGAGGACGCTCATGGGCGCTCCCTCGACGACGCCGAACACCGCCGCTCGCGCCGAGCCGGCAGCGTCCATCACCGCGCGAAGATCGTCCATGCGCTCCTCGAGCGTCGGTGCGCCGGTGACGTGGTCGGACATTCCGGTTCCGCGCTTGTCGAAGAGGATCAGACGAGCGAACTCCGCGAGCTCGAGGAGTCCCTTTGCCATCGGAGGAATCGTCCAGCGGAGCTCGACGTGCGAGATGAACCCGGGCACGAAGACGAGGTCGAAGGGGCCGTCGCCGACGACCTGGTAGGCGATCGCCACGTCTCCGCTCCGCGCGTAGTGCGTCTCCGGCCGCACGCTCGTAGTCTGACGGCTCACGGCTGAGACTCCAGGCGGAATGTGACGTTCGCGCGAGCCGGCGGCGTACAGCAGTCGTCATCCACCGCGGAGGTTCGTCATGAAACGCCTGCTGCTCGTCGTCGCCGGAGGGCTCACTGCCGTCGCGCTCGCCGGAGCCGTGGGGTTGCCCGAGCTCGCGGGCGCGGACGCGACGCCGGCCGGCGACTCGATCACGGTCACGGGGGAGGGCTCCGTCAAGGCGGTGCCGGACGAGGCGCAGATGTCGTTCGGTGTCCAGACGCGCCGTGACACCGCGAAGGCCGCAGTCGCCGCGAACGCCGACGCGATGCGCGAGGTCATCAGTGCGCTACGGCAGGCCGGAGCGCGCCAGATCGCGACCGAGTGGGTCAGCGTGTACCCGTCGAGCGACGACGACGGCCGTGTGAACGGCTACACGGCGTCGAACAGCGTCTCCGCCGTCGCCGACGTCGAGGACGCGCCCGGCGTGCTCGATGCCGCAGCGGGCGCCGGCGCGAACGACATCTCAGGCCCCGGGCTCGGCTCGAGCGACGCCGAGGCGCTCTATCGCCAGGCGCTCGGGAAGGCCGTCGACGATGCCCGGCTCCGCGCCGAGGCGCTCGCGAAGGCGTCGGGGCGCTCCCTCGGCTCCGTCACGACGATCGTCGAAGGCGGCTCCGAGGCCACGCCGATGTTCCGCGAGGCCGCGCAGGCGAGCGACGGGTCGACGCCGATCGTGCCCGGCGAGCAGGAGACGGCGGCGACGGTGAGCGTGACGTTCTCCCTTCGCTGAGTCCCTGACCGGGAGGCGCCGCGGGGCCGCGGCGCCTCCTCTTCCACGGCGATGATGCGCCGGTGTCGGAGCTCGTCGACCGCAGCGCTCGCGTGTCCACGCTCGAGCTGTTCTTCGACCTCGTGTTCGTCTTCACGATCACGCAGCTCACGAACGTGCTCGTGGGCGGGAGCGGCGTCGCCGCGGCCGCGCACGTCGTCGTGATGCTCGCCGTGATCTGGTGGATGTACGACGGCTACGCGTGGCTGACGAACGCGATAGCCACGGATCTCCTGCGCTTCCGGCTGCTGCTCCTCGGGGGGATGGGAGCGTTCCTCGTCGTCTCGCTCGCCGTTCCGACGGCGTACGGCCCGAACGGGCTCGCGTTCGGGCTGGGCTACCTCGTCGTCGTGCTGCTGCACGGCGGGATGTACGCGAAGGGCACGTCCGTGTCGGAGGTCGCCGCGATCCTCCGCATCGTCCCGTTCAACCTCTCGGCGGCCGCGCTCGTCCTCGTCGGTGGGATCGCGGGTGGGCGCGTACAGGACGTGCTCTGGGCGAGCGCCGCGCTCCTGCTCTGGGTCACGCCGTGGTTCACGAGCACCGAGGGGTTCGTGATCGCGGCGGAGCACTTCGTGGAGCGCCACGGGCTCGTGATCATCATCGCCCTCGGCGAGTCGATCGTCGTCGTGGGCGCCGGAGCGGCGGGCGTGCCCATCGACCTGCGCCTCGTGCTCGTGGCGCTCCTCGCGCTGGCGTTGAGCGCAGCGCTCTGGTGGCTGTACTTCCGCGACGACGACGAGGTCGAGGAGGCGATGAAGGCGGCCGATCGCGCCCACCGGGCGCGGCTGGCGCTCACGGGGTTCGGCTACTGGCACTACGGCCTCCTGCTCGGGGTCGTCGCGGTGGCCGCCGGCTTGAAGAAGGCGATCGGCGATCCGTACGACCCGCTCGCCGACTCGATCGGCATCGAGCTCGCGGTGGGCGTCGGGCTGTTCACGGCCTGCACCGTCGGGTTCCGCCGGACGCTGGGCCTCGGGACGAGCCGGGCTCGCCTCGTCGCAGCGGCAGCTCGCGCTCGCGACGATCCCGCTCGGGACCGACGCCTCCGCCGTGCTCCAGGTCGCCGCGCTGACTGCGATCGTCGTCGCGGCCCTCCTGGTCGAGGCTCGAGCGGAGGTCTCCGGGCAAAAGGTTTGACCACGTCTGCGTCGGTCGCTAAGGTGGCCGAGCCGTGTTGCTTCGCGCGCGTATCTGAGTCACCGGGTGTCGAGGCCCGCCAGGAGTCGCCTCCTGGGAAGGGCCGTATCCTGGCTTGCACGTTTCTCGCTACGCACGCAACCGAAGGAGCAGCAGGTGTTCGACGTCGAGGAAGAAGTGATGAAGGTCGTACCGGTCCGACGAGACGCCGCCGTCGACGTGCGCGACTTGCGCAAGGAGTTTCGCCGCAAGGACGTGCGCAGGCGCGGCGGAAAGCGCACTCGCGTGGCGCTCGACGGCGTCACGTTCACGATGGAGCGGGGTGAGACGGTCGCCATCCTCGGCCAGAACGGCTCGGGGAAGTCGACGCTCGTCCGTCTCCTCTCGACGCTCCTCCTCCCGGACGGAGGCAGCGCGTCGATCTTCGGCCACGACGCGGTCGCCGAGTCGCGCGCGGTGCGCCGGCTCGTGAACCGGGTCTCGGTCGAGGCGTCGTTCTTCAAGAAGATGTCGGCCGCCGAGAACCTCGGCTACGCCGCCCGCTACTACGGCATGACCGCGCGTCAGACGAAGGACGAGATCCCCGCGATCCTCGGGCGTGTCGGCTTCCCCGCGGACCGCCGGAACGAGCCGATGGAGAACCTCTCGCGAGGCATGCAGCAGAAGGTGGCCCTCGCGCGTGCGCTCCTGACCTCGCCCGTTCTCCTGCTCCTGGACGAGCCGACCACGGGCCTCGACCCGCGCTCGAAGCTCGAGGTGCAGGAGTTCATCCGCGAGATCCGCACGACCCACGACTCGACGATCCTGCTCTGCACGCACGACCTCGACGAGGCCGAGGCGCTCGCAGAGCGGGTCGGCATCCTCGACCGCGGCAGGCTACTCGCGCTCGAGCCGGCCGAGGACCTGAGGCGCCGGTACGGGTGCGGGACCCTCGAGGAGGCCTTCTTCGCCGCGACCGGGCGCGAGTTCGAGGCCGAGGAAGACGAGGACGACGACCGGGAGGTGTTTGCATGAGAGCCCTCGTCAGCACCATGCGAGCCGAGCTCGTCGGCGCCGGCGGCGTCGTCGAGCGCAACTACTACCTCACCAAGCGCTACATCTGGTGGGACGTCGCCTGGTTCCTGTGGACCGTCGCGAACACGCTCACGATCGTCTTCATCGCGAAGGGCATCGAGGCGTCGGGCGGCACGCTCGACGTGAACGCGACGATGACCACGCTCCTGATCGGCGCGGTCGTCTGGGCCTACCTCGGGATCCTCTTCGAGTTCCTCATGGAGACCGTCGCGTGGGAGCGCTGGGAGGGGACCATCGAGTACACGTTCATGGCGCCGCTCTCCCGCGCGATGCACCTCGCGGGGCAGGGCGTCTTCGCGATCATCTACGGCCTCCTGCGAGCGACGTTCCTGTTCTGCGTCTGCGCGTTCCTCTTCTTCGACCTGCAGATGCCGAACGCGCAGTACTTCCCCGCGTTCGTGGTGCTTCTCGTCGCCTCCATCTCGTTCATCGGGATCGGGATGATGATGTCGGTCCTGCCGCTCATCTCCCCGGAGAAGGGCACGCAGCTCGGCTTCGTCGCGCAGGGGACGCTGCTGGTCGTCTCGGGCGTCTACTACCCGGTCAGCGTGCTTCCCGAGTGGATGCAGTGGATCGCGAAGATCTCGCCCGCGACGTACGCCCTTGACGGCATCCGCGGGGCGATCCTGGACGGAGAGGGGCTGTCGTCGATGTGGGACGACATCTGGCCGCTGCTCGTGATCGGCGTCGTCTCGGTCCCGCTCGGCCTCTGGGTGTTCGCCCGGGGCGAGCAGTACGCGAAGAAGCACG
This sequence comes from uncultured Gaiellaceae bacterium, assembly GCA_963831285.1. Classification (GTDB taxonomy): domain Bacteria; phylum Actinomycetota; class Thermoleophilia; order Gaiellales; family Gaiellaceae; genus GMQP-bins7. Next base: position 316,573 of record CAWHPO010000014.1, read on the forward strand.
GCAAGCTGAAGAGGTCCGGATGACGGACCCGGCGGTTCGTGTGGACCGCTTGCTGAAGGTCTTCGACGTCCCGGAGCGGGAGGCGGGCCTCGTCGCGGCGGCAAAGGGGCTCGTGCGGCGCAAGACGCGCGAGGTGCGCGCGGTCGACGAGATCTCGTTCGCCGTCGAGCCGGGCGAGGTCGTCGGCTTCCTCGGCCCGAACGGCGCGGGGAAGACGACGACGCTGAAGATGCTCTCCGGCCTCCTCTACCCGAGCGGCGGCGAGGCGCGCGTCCTCGGGTTCGAGCCGTCCAGGCGGCAGCGCGGGTTCCTGAGCCGGATCACGCTCGTGATGGGGAACCGCAACCAGCTGCAGTGGGACCTGCCCGCCCTCGACTCGTACGAGCTGAACCGCGCGATCTACCGGATCCCGCGCGAGCGCTTCGCGCCGACGCGCGACGAGCTCGTCGAGCTCCTCGACATCGGCGATCTCGTGCGCAAGCCGGTCCGGCAGCTCTCGCTCGGCGAGCGCATGAAGGCGGAGATCGTCGGCGCGCTCCTGCACCAGCCGCAGGTGCTCTTCCTCGACGAGCCCACGATCGGCCTCGACGTCACGATGCAGAAGCGGATCCGCGCCTTCGTGGCCGACTACAACGAGCGCTACGGCGCCACCGTGCTGCTGACGAGCCACTACATGGCCGACGTCGAGGCGCTGTGCAAGCGCGTCGTCGTCATCCATCACGGGCGGATCCTGTACGACGGCCCGCTCACCGGCCTCGCCGACCAGTTCGCGGCGTACAAGACGATCGGCGTCGTGCTCGAGAACGGCAACGTCGACCTCGCCCGCTACGGGGAGGTCATCCACACCGAGGGCGACTGGGTCACCCTTCGCGTCCCGAAGAGCGAGACCTCGGGTGTCACCGCGCGACTGCTGACCGAGGAGCGCGTGCTCGACCTGAACGTCGAGGATCCGCCGATCGAGGACGTCATCGAGCTCGTCTTCGCGCAGGAGCGGCCAGAGTGAGCGTCGTGCCGCAGGCCGCGCCGATGCCAGAGGCGGGCCGCGTGCGCTCGATGGTCGACCTCTATCTGACCACCGCCCGTACCGCCGTCTCCCAGCAGTTCCAGTACCGGACGGCGAACTACTTCTACATGCTCGGGATGATCGCCGAGCCCGTGATCTACCTCGTCGTCTGGACGACGATCGCGGATCAGCACGGCGGCTCGGTGAACGGCCTGAGCGCCGGCTACCTCGCCGCCTACTACATCGTCTGGACGCTCGTCCGGAACATGAACATCGTCTTCGGCGCTCCCTACTGGGAGCACCGCATCCGCGAGGGCGAGCTGAACCGCGACCTCCTGCGCCCGGTCCTCCCGCTGCACTACGACATCGCCTACTTCGCCGGCTGGAAGGTCGTCGTGATCGTGCTGTGGATCCCGCTCGCGCTCGCGCTCTCGCTCGTGTTCGACCCGGCGCTGAGCCCGAACGCCGAGCAGATCGCCGCCTTCGCGGTCGCGATCTGGGGCGCGTACCTGATCAGGACGATGTTCCAGGAGGGCCTCGGGATGCTCTGCTTCTGGACGACGCGGGGCGCGGCCATCTTCGACCTCTGGATGACGCTCGAGCTGCTGCTCTCGGGGCGGCTCGTCCCGATGCCGCTCATGCCGGAGTGGGTGCAGGAGGTCGCCCGCTTCCTGCCGTTCCAGTGGGCGTTCTACTTCCCGATCCAGACGCTCGTCGGCGACTACTCGGGCACGGAGCTCCTGCGCGGCCTCGGTGCGCAGCTCCTCTGGATCCTCGTCGGCCTCGCGATCTTCCGTATCGCGTGGAAGTTCGCGATCAGGCGCTACAGCGCCGTCGGAGGTTGAAGTGAACGCCCTCCGCGTCAGCTGGCTCTTCTTCAAGCTCGGCGTCCTCAACGAGCTGCAGTACCGCGTGAACTTCTTCGTCTCGCTCCTGCAGGCGGCGATCGCGCTCGTCACCGGCCTCGTCGTGCTCGCGCTCGTCTACTCGCACACGCAGGAGCTGAACGGGTGGACGCAGCCCGAGCTGCTCTGCGTGCTCGGCATCCAGATCCTCATGGGCGGCGTCATCCGCACGTCGATCCAGCCGAACATGACGCGGCTCATCGAGGACGTCCACGACGGGAAGCTCGACTACGCGCTCACGAAGCCCGAGGACGCGCAGATGCTCGTGAGCGTCCGCGAGGTCCGCATCTGGCAGGTGGTCGACGTCTTCTCGGGATTCGTCGTGCTCGCGGTCGGCCTGTCGCGCATCTCGACCGGGGTCGGCCCGGAGGATGCGGCCGCGTTCGTCCTCGCCCTCGTGCTCGGGGCCGTCCTCATCTACTGCTTCTGGCTCGTCATCGCGACCGTCGCCTTCTGGGTCGTGAACATGTGGCACGCGGTCGAGCTGTTCGACGGCGTGTTCCAGACGGGGCGCTGGCCGGTCGGCATCTACCCCTACTGGCTGCGCGTCGGCGTCACCTTCCTGGTGCCGATCGCGTTCGCCGTGACGGTGCCCGCGGAGGCCCTCACCTCCCGGCTCGACTGGCAGACGCTGCTCCTCGCCTTCGTGTTCGCCGTCTCGCTGTTCGCGGCGACTCGCTGGTTCTGGCGCTTCGGGCTGCGCCGCTACTCGGGCGCGTCCGCGTAGCCCGAGCCCGTCGGCGGAGCCTGCTAGAGTCCCGCGGTCTGTTGAGGCGACGTGGCCTCGGGCGGCTCTGCCGTCCGGGGTCTTTTTTTGTTCCAGGAAGGAGATTCCATGGCACGGGCGAGGACGCAGTCGGGCACGCGCTCCAGGGGCGCGATGGTCAAGAGCAAGGATCGAGCGACGTCGAGCGTGGCCGCGCGGCGAGCGGTGCTGAAGCGGATCAACGACGAGGGCGTCGAGCACGTCCTGTTCTGGTTCACCGACCTCGAGGGGCACCTGAAGTCGTTCGCGATCACGCCCTCCGAGATGAAGGAGGCGCTCGACGACGGGATGGGCTTCGACGGCTCCTCGATCACGGGGTTCAACGCGATCGAGGAGTCGGACATGGTCGCGATCCCGGATCCGGCGAGCTTCCAGCTCATGCCCCGCCCGCTCGACGAGCACGGCCACCCGATCGGCGCGAACGTCGCGCGGATGATGTGCGACGTCGTGACGCCGGACGGCGCCTCCTACGAGGGGGATCCGAGATACGTCCTGCGCCGCGCGCTCGAGCGCATGCAGGGGATGGGCTTCGACGCGTTCAACGTCGGACCGGAGCTCGAGTACTTCCTGTTCGAGGACGACAAGGGCACGGAGACGATCGACGAGGGTGGCTACTTCGCGATGACGGCGCAGGATGCGGCCACCGAGGTGCGCAACGACACGATCCACGCGCTCGAGGCGGTCGGGATCCCGATCGAGTACCACCACCACGAGGTCGGCCCGTCGCAGCACGAGATCGACATGCGCTACGCGGACGCCCTCGCGATGGCCGACTACACGATCACCTACCGGCTGATCGTGAAGGAGGTCGCGGCCTGGCACGGCTACTACGCGACCTTCATGCCGAAGCCCCTCTTCGGAGAGAACGGCTCCGGGATGCACACGCACATGTCGCTGTTCAAGGGCGGTCGCAACCTGTTCTTCGACCGCCGCGACGAGCACCACCTGTCGAAGGACGGCAAGGCGTTCATCGCCGGGCTGCTCGTGCATGCGCGCGAGATGGCGGCCGTGCTCGCGCAGTGGGTGAACTCGTACAAACGGCTCGTGCCCGGCTACGAGGCTCCCGTCTACGTCGCCTGGTCGCAGCGGAACCGCTCCGCCCTCATCCGCATCCCGCTGTACAAGCCCGGATCCGAGCAGGCGACGCGTGCCGAGATCCGGTGCCCCGATCCTGCCTGCAACCCGTACCTCGCCTTCGCCGCGCTGCTCCAGGCAGGTCTCGAGGGGATCGAGCGAGGCTACGAGCTCCCGGATCCGATGGAGCGAAACCTCTACCGGCTGACCGCCGCGGAACGCCGCGAGCAGGGCATCGTGTCCCTACCCGAGTCGCTCGGCGAGGCGATCGACGAGCTCTCCGGCTCCGATCTCATGCGGCGCACCCTCGGCGACCACATCTTCCCGCGCTACGTCGAGCTGAAGCGTCGCGAATGGGACGAGTACCGCGTCCAGGTCACGGAATGGGAGAAGGAGAAGTACCTCGGCGCGCTCTAAGGCGTCATGGGTGCACGGCGGTGGGGGCCGGAGGCCGGCTCTGCCGGCCGGGAGGCCAAGCGAGGCCGAGTGCAGACAGCGAAAAGGGAGGGGGCTCGCGGGGGAACCGTAGGTTCACCCGCGCCGAAAACGACCACGGGCTCCACACCAGGGAGCCCGCGATCGGCCGTCAGATACAGGGCTCGCCGCTCGCCTTGCGGCAATCCCTGCAGCGCGCATCATCCGACTTTCGCCGGAGCGACGCAAGTCGAGTTCGTCGCGATGTTCGCCGCTACGCGGGCCGTGCGCCCATCGCCCACACCGCCAGGACGTATCCGGCGAGGAGCACCACCGAGATGATCGTCGTCAGCCGGAGCAGGGTCTCACCCGTCAGCTTCCGGACGACCGGCACCTTGGTCAGGAAGTCGCCTTGCTCGCCGCGGAGACGGCGAAGCCCGAACCAGCCGAGGATCAGGGCGAGGACGAGCAGCGCCCCCCCGCCGTCGAGGGCTGTGCCGCCGATCTCGATCCACCTCGGATCGTCCTTCCCCGGGAATGCGGCTGAAATGAAGCTCTTGCCGGAGAATCTCGACCAGAGCCAGGTCGCGCCGAGCTTGGCGAGGATCAGCCCGGGCAGGGCGACGAGCAACAGCGAGTAGAACCCGAGTCGCACTCTCCGTTCGTTGCCGCCCGCGAACACGAAGGCTGCAGCGGCCGTCAGCACGCCGCCGACGAGGATCATCGCGCCCGCCACGTGGACGAGCAGCGGAACGTTCCAGCTCGAGATCGGAGGCAGATCGCTCGCACCGGGCTTCCAGATCATGTCGACGAGTACGAGGAAGATCGCGATCGTGGCCGTGAGGTGCAGCACGAGACCCCGCGAGGTCCGGTTGAGGCCGAGAAGCTCGGCGTTCGGGCCCGTCTGTCCCTCGGTGTCCAACTCCGCGGCTCTCGTCATCGCCCGTTGGTACTCGACGCCCGCACGTCCACCGGCAGCGGCTCCGACGAACCAGAGGACGATCGCCGCGACGACCCATCCGTCCCACACCTGGATGTGGTCGAGGCGGATCGCCAGCCAGATCCCGAAGATGATCGTGCCGAGGGCACCGATCACCACGGTCTTGCCACCGAGAGCCGCGATGCGGCCGACCGAGATCGTGCGGTCCGGAGTGTCGACGTTACGACCGGCGACGATGAGGATCCAGAAGAGGATGTTGGCGCCGACGAGCGCGAACGCGCTCAGGAGATGGAGGGCGAGAAGCCACGACGAGAAGGTCACCGCGAGAGTCATGGGAGGCAGCCTATGCGCTCACGCGGCGCGATCGACGTCGAACCGCTCGCGCTCGAAGGGTGCGCGCTCGGCGACAATCCACGACGTGGACGCCACCGCACGTCACCTCCGGCTCCTCACCGAGACGATCGCGGCCGTCAACTCCTCCCTCGACCTGCAGGAGGTCCTCGAGCTCGTGGCGAGCAAGGTCGCGGACGCGCTCGCGACGGACGCCTGCTTCGTCTACCTGTACGACGAGCGCACCGACGAGCTCGTCCTGCGCGCGACGCACGGAACGCGGGTCGAGGAGCTGACCCGCACGCCGCGGATGCGGGCGGGCGAGGGGATCACCGGGGTGGCGGCCGCGGAGCGGGTGCCGGTCCTGATCGCCGAGCAGGCGCATCTCGACCCGCGCTTCAAGCTCTTTCCGAACCTGCCCGAGGACGAGTACGAGTCGATCCTGGCCGTGCCCATCCTGGCGCGGGACACGCTCGAAGGGGCGCTCAACGTCCGCACGCGGGAGCCGCGCGCGTTCACCGACGCGGAGATCGACCTCCTCGTCGCCATCGCCTCGCAGGTCGCGCAGACGATCGAGCACGCCAGGCTGTACGAGCGGGCGCAACGGCGCGTCGCCGAGCTCGAGGCGCTCGCGCGGATCTCCGAGGCGGTCTCGGAGTCGCTCTACCTCGAGGAGTCCGTGCAGGCGATCGTGAAGACGACGATGGAGTCGCTCCACGCGACGGGGGCGGCGCTCGTCCTCGAGGACGGCAAGATCGCGTGGCCGGAGGGACGCGCCGGCGCCTACGCGGTGCGGCTGCCGCTCCGCTGGAAACGACGCCAGATCGGCGAGCTCGTCTGCGACCGGGACACGCCGTTCTCGGCCGACGACGAGGCGCTGCTCGAGGCGATCGCGCACCACGCGGCGGTCGCGCTCGAGCACGGGCGGACGGTCCTGCGCGGCGTCCTCGCCCAGGAGATCCACCACCGGGTCAAGAACAACCTGCAGTCCGTCGCGTCGCTGCTCCGGCTGCAGGCGCGGGCCGAGCACGTCGACGCGCGCAAGTCGCTGCAGGACTCCGTCAACCGCATCCTCGCGATCGCGGCCGTGCACGAGGTGCTGACGGAGCATCGCGAGGACGACGTCGACCTCGGCGAGCTCGTCGACCGCCTGCGCGCCATGCTCGTCCAGGGCGGGCTGGTCGCCGGGAAGGACGTGACGGCGCAGCTGCACTCGGTGTCGCTCGCCGGCCAGCGCGCGACTGCCGTCGCGCTCGTCTTCACCGAGCTCTTCCAGAACGCGCTCGAGCACGGCGGCGACGCGGTCTCGATCGCGCTCGAGCAGCGCGAGGGCGAGATCGAGCTCGTGATCGCGGACGACGGGCCGGGGATGGACGGCGCGCCTGCAGGAACGGGCCTCTCGATCGTCGGCGCGCTCGTGCGGGACGAGCTCGGAGGCACGTTCGAAGTCGAGTCCGGCGCCGGGCACGCGCGCGTGCGTGACCTTTCCGGGGTAGCGCTCGTAAGCAAGTCGTAAAGGCTCGCGTGAAAACGTGTGGTTTCCGCCGGAGCGGGAATCCGAGGGGAGAACCGGCGGCGTCGTGTCTGGCCCGTCGCTGGGGGAGAGGGGAGGGGAGCCCATCCGGCTCCCCTCCTCGTGCTGAGAGGATGCGGACGTGACCGCCCGCGTCCTGATCGCCGAGGACGAGACGCTGATTCGCCTCGACCTCCGCGGCTTGCTCGAAGCCGCGGGCTTCGACGTCTGCGCCGAGGCGCGCGACGGCGAGGAGGCCGTCGCCCTCGCCCGCGAGACGGAGCCCGACGTCGCGCTCCTCGACGTGAAGATGCCGCGGCTCGACGGGATCGAGGCGGCGCGCCGGATCATCGAGGAGCGGCCGATCCCGATCGTCATGGTGACCGCCTACGGGGAGCGCGAGCTCGTCTCGCGCGCGGTCGAGGCCGGCGTGTTCGGGTACCTCGTGAAGCCGTTTCGCGAGACCGACCTCCTGCCCGCGATCGCGACCGCCGAGGCGCGGCACGAGGAGCTGCGGGCGTTGCGCGAGGAGGCCGACTCGCTGGCCGACGCCCTCGCCGCCCGCAAGGCGATCGAGCGGGCGAAGGGCGTGCTCATGAAGCGCGAGGGCCTCTCCGAGGAGGAGGCCTTCGCGCGTCTCCGGAAGGCGAGCCAGATCTCCGGCCGGCCGCTCAAGATCGTGGCGGAAGCGCTCCTCGCGACTCTGGGCGACGCCGAGCGCTAGGTCGCCAGCAGCCTTTCGGCCTCGTGCTTGCGGTACAGGCGGCGACCCAGCCACGCCGCAATCCCGACGAGCGCGAGCGGGGCGAGGACGATGAGGATGCCGAGGAGGACGATGCCCTCCCACGCGAGCACGTTCAGCGCGCCGTCGATCGTGCGGTGGATGCGCGACGCCGGCACGACCGTCCCGGACGCGTCGGGCGTCACGACGCTGAGCTGGACGGTCGCCATCCGCGCTTCCGCGTTCGTCGTGGCGATTCCCGTGCGCAGCTCGACGAGCTCCGAGCGCAACGTCTGCAGCTTCGCGCGCAGCGCCGCCTCGGTCTCGGGATCGAGCGACTCCGTCGCGAGCCGGGCGCGGATGCGCGCGATCTGGCTCCGCACGGTCGCCTCGCGCTTCTCGAGCTGGTCGAGCGTCGCCTGCAGGTCGGAGATCTGGACCTGCTGGGACACGATCCGGCCGAGCCCGGACAGGCCCGTGATCGCCTCCTGCACGCGCCCCACCGGGATGCGGACGACGATCGACGCGCTTCCCTGCTCTCCCGTCGCGACCGAGGAGGAGACGACGTAGCCGCCGAGCGAGCGGGTCAGGTCGAGAGCGTCCTGCGCGGCGTGCGAGACGCCGTTCGAGTCCTTCACCTCCACGGTGAGGGTCGCGCTGACCTGCTGCGCCCGCCCCGTGGATTGCGGCGCGGTCGAGTCCGTCGCACCGTGTACCCCCTGGCCGACCGCCGGCGGCGCGGCCTGGGTCGACGCAAGCGGGTTGGTCTTCTGGACAGCCTGCTCGCGCAACGCCGTCGAGCTCCCGCCGCCCGAGTGGGCGAGCCCGAGCACGCCTGCGCTCGCGAGCGCGACGGCCGCGGCGGCCGGGAGGGCGACGAGGAGGCCGCGCCGGACGGGGAAGCGGACGCGCGCCCGCGTCGTGCGCGCGGACGGCTCGGCCGCGATCGCGCGCACCCGGGCCCGCAGGTCGGCAGGAGCCGCCGGCCGCGCGGCCCGCAGCTCGGAGATCAGGTCAGGCGACGAGGTCATGGTCTCTCATCCTCTCTTCGAGCTTGCCCAGGGCGCGGCTCAGTCGTGTCGAGACCGCGGTCGTGGTCGATGCCGAGCAGGCGCGCGGTCGCCTCGCCTTCGAGGTCGAGGACGACCCGCAGGAAGACGACCTCGCGCTCGCCCGGCGAGAGCGCGAGGAGCGCGTCCTCGAGGGCAGGCGAGACGCCGAGGCGCTCCCCGAACGACTCCGCCTCGCCGGGCGACGGCTCGGCCGCCTGGGAGCGCTCCTCGCGCTTGCGGCGCCTGGAGTCGGCGCGAAACCAGTCGAGCGCGGTCGAGCGGGCGATCGCGAGCAGCCAGGCACGCGGCGTCCCGCGGCCCGGGTCGAAGCGGCGCCACTTCCGGAGCGCCGCCTCGAAGGTCTCGCTCGTCAGGTCCTCGGCGACCGCCCAGTTCTTCGTGAGGTACAGCAGGTAGCCGTAGACGTCGTCGAGGAGCTCCTCGGCGACCGCGGCGAAGGAGGGCGCGGACGCGTCGATCGGGCGAGGCGCTTCGAGCGTCACCGCGTGCATGACCTCTCTACGCCGCCGGTCCCCGCTCGCGTCACGTCGCATGCGCTTCTCCGAACAGCGCCTCCCAGCGCTCGAGGAGCGCGACGAGCTCGTCCCGTGCCGCGCGGTGGGCGCCGAGGACGTCCATGTTCGTCCAGTCGTCCGCCAGGGTGCGTTCGAGCGCCGCTATGCGAGCCTCGACGCCGGCGATCTCGCCCTCGAGCAGCTCGAGCTCCGACGGCGTGCGCTTCGGCGGCCGCGGCTTGGCGGCTCGCGACGGTTTCGGGGGTGCAGGCGCGTCGTCCGCTGCGGCCGCGGCCGACGAGCGCTCGCGCTCCAGGTCCGCCCAGCCGCCGTCGTACGAGCGCAGCGCCAGGCCCTCGAACGCGACGATCCGGTCCGGGACGGCGTCGAGCAGCGCGCGGTCGTGCGAGACGAGCAGGACCGTCCCCGGGAACGCCTCCAGTGCGGCCTCGAGAGCCTCCCGCGACTCGACGTCGAGGTGGTTCGTCGGCTCGTCGAGGAGGAGGAAGTTGGCTCCCGATGCCACGAGGAGAGCGAGGGAGAGCCGGCGCCGCTCGCCTCCGGAGAGCGCGGTCACGGCCCGCTCGTGCGTCTCCCAGCCGGAGAAGAGGAAGCGGCCGAGCAGCGCCTGCGCCTTCGGGCGGGGCAGGCCGGTGGCCGCGACGGTCGCGTCCAGGACCGACCCCGCGGCGGGGAGCTCGAGCGCGTGCTGGGAGAAGTAGCCCGGCACGACTCCGTGCCCGAGACGAATCGAGCCGTGCTGTAGCGGATGCCCGTCGAGGAGCGCGGCGAGCAGCGTCGTCTTGCCTGCGCCGTTCGGCCCGACGAGCCCGACCTTCTCGCCGCGCTCGACGACGAGCTCTGCGCCTTCGAGGAGCTCCTTCTCTCCCGCGGCGAGCCCGACGTCGTGCGCCTCGAGCACGACGCGCCCGCTGCGTGGCGGGTCGAGGAAGTCGAAGCCGAGGCTACGGCGCTTCGTCGTCAGCGACGCGACCTCCTGGCGCGCAGCGCTCCGCTCCTGCTCGAGGCGGGCGATCTGCGTGAGCTTGGCCTGCGCCTGCTTCGCCTTCGACTTCTTGTACCGGAATCGCTCGACGAAGCGCTCCAGCCGGGCGATGTCCTCGGAGACGCGGTCCGCCGTCCTTCCAGCGGCCGCCGCACGTGCGGCCTTCTCCTGTCTCCACTCGTGCCACGGCCCGGCGAAGTAGTGCGAGCCGCCCGGCGCGAGCTCGAGCACCGAGGTCGTGACGGCCTCGAGGAACCAGCGGTCGTGCGCGACGAGGATCACGGCCGCGTCGAGCGTCTCGAGCTCCCGCTCGAGCCATTCGAGGTTCCGCACGTCGAGGTGGTTCGTCGGCTCGTCGAGGAGCAGGAGATCGGGGCCGCCGGAGAGCGAGCGCGCGAGCGAGGCGCGCGTGAGCTCGCCGCCGGAGAACGTGCCGAGGGGCCGGTCGAGCTCGTCTTCCGCGAAGCCGAGGCCGCGCACCGCGGCCGCAGCGCGGTCGCGCCAGGCCCAACCGCCCGCGTGCTCGAGCCGCGCCTGAGCCTGCGCGTAGCGCCGGAGCGTCGCGTCGTCGTGCGCGCCCTCTGCCATCGCCTGCTCGAGCGCCCGGAGCTCGTCCTCGACCGCGAGCAGGTCGCGCGCGCCGCTCAGCGCGTACTCACGGAGCGTGACGTCGAACTCGAGCGGCGGGCGCTGGTCGTGGAGCGCGACCCGCGTGCCCTTCGCGAACGCGAGCTTGCCGCCCTGGAGAGACGTCTCGCCCGCGATCGCCCGCAGGAGCGTCGTCTTCCCGGCGCCGTTGGCGCCCGCGAGCGAGAGCCGGTCGCGTCTGCCGACCGTGAAGGAGACGCGATCGAAGAGCGGATCTCCCGCGAACTCCTTGCGCAGCTCGGATGCGATGAGGACGGCCATGACCGTCCTCGAAGGGTAGGTCAGGCGGTCGGGACCGTCTCCCGGACGAGGCGCCGCGCGGCGGCCGCGATGTGCTCCGCGTCGATGCCCGCGGCGGCGAGGAGCTCGTCCGGCTTGCCCGACTTCGGCATTTCGCGCACGGCGAGCTTCACCACGCGCGGCGGCTCCTCTTCGTCGGCGAGAGCCGAGAGCACGGCGTCTCCGAGCCCGCCCTCGGCCCAGTGGTCCTCGACCGTCACGAGCCGCCCGTGCGTGGCCTCGACTGCATCGCGCAGGGTGGCGAGGTCGAGCGGCTTGATCGAGTAGAGGTCGACGACGCGCGCCGAGATGCCGTCCTCGGCGAGCGCGTCCGCTGCCGCGAGCGCCTCGTGCACCGTGATCCCGGCGCCGATGAGCGCGACCTCGTCGTTCTCGCTCGAGCGGAGGACGCGGCTGCCGCCGATCTCGAACTCCTCGTCCGGCCCGTACAGGACCTTCGTGGCGGGGCGGAGGGTGCGCAGGTAGCTGATTCCGCCCGTCTCGGCCATGGCGGCGACGAGGCGGGCGGTCTGGTTCGCGTCGCACGGATGCAGCACCGTGCTCCCGTGCACCGCGCGGAGCGAGGCGATGTCCTCGAGCCCCATCTGCGAGGGGCCGTCCTCACCGATCGAGACGCCCGCGTGCGAGCCGCAGAGCGACATCGTCGCGCGGCTCACCGCCGCCATGCGCACGAAGTCGTACGCCCGCGACAGGAAGGCGGCGAAGGTCGAGGCGAACGGGCGCCAGCCGACGGCCTGGAGCCCCACCGCGGCGGCGACCATCTGCTGCTCGGCGATGTACATCTCGAAGTAGCGATCGGGGAACGCCTTCGCGAACTCGTCCGCGAACGTCGAGTTCGACACCTCGCCGTCGAGAGCGACGACGTCGGGCCGCGCCGCACCGAGCGCCACGAGCGCGTCGCCGTAGGCCTTCCGCGTCGCGACCTCCTCGCCGACCTCGTAGCGCGGGAGCTCGAGAGCGGAGCTCGGTGGCCGGGCGGCCGGTGTCACGATCGGCTTCGCGACGTCGACGTGGATGTCGCGCACGCCGCCCAGCTCCTCGATCGCCGCCTCGGGATCCGGGACCGGCTTGCCGTGGAAGCCGTTCTTGTTCTCGACTGCCTTCACGCCCTTTCCCTTCAGCGTCCTGGCGATCACGACCGTCGGCTTCCCCGTGGTCGACACCGCCGCGGCGAGCGCCTCGTCGATCTCCTCGACGTCGTGGCCGTCGATCGGGATCGCGTTCCAGCCGAACGCTTCGACCCGGCGCACGTCCCGATCGAGGTCCCATCCGACCATGGTCTCGCCGCGCTGCCCGAGGCGGTTCACGTCGAAGATCGCCGTGAGGTTGTCGAGCTCGAAGTGCGATGCGTGCTCCAGCGCCTCCCAGATCGAGCCCTCGGCCAGCTCGCTGTCCCCGCACAGCACCCAGACGCGCGTGTCGAGCCGCTCGAGGTACTTCGCGGCGAGCGCCATCCCGACGCCGAAGGGCAGGCCCTGGCCGAGCGAGCCGGTGGCGACGTCCACCCAGGGCAAGAGGGGCGTCGGATGGCCTTCGAGCGGGCTCGCGAGCGTGCGGTACTGCAGCATCTCCTCGTCGGAGATCACGCCCGCGGCGCGGTAGATCGAGTAGAGGAGGACCGACGCGTGGCCCTTCGAGAAGACGAGGCGATCGTTCGCGACGCTCTTCGGATTCGAGAAGTCGTAGCGCAGGTACCCGTCCACGAGAACCGCCATGAGGTCGGCGGCGGACATCGCGGACGTGGGATGGCCGGATCCGGCCGCCGCGCTCATGCGGATCGAGTCGACGCGGAACTGCTGGCCCAGCTCACGGCGTCGCTCCGTCGCGTTCATCACGGCCATTCTAGGTTTCGGGTTTCCCCACGCGGCGCACAAGGTAACGTTGAGACGTGGGTAGTCGCCTGCACGAGCTCTCCGCCCATGGCGTAAGCGTCTGGGTGGACTCGCTCTCGCGCGAGATGCTGGAGACGGGTCACCTCGCGCGGCTGATCGAGGACGACGCCGTGGTGGGGGTCACGTCCAATCCGACCATCTTCCAGAAGGCGCTCTCCACGGGCGACTGGTACGACGAGCAGCTCAGGGCCGAGCTCGAGCGGACCGACGACACGAAGGAGGCGTTCTTCGCCCTCGCGGTCGAGGACGTCAAACAGGCCTGCGACCTGCTCCATCCGGTGTGGGAGAGGACGAAGGGGATCGACGGCTTCGTCTCGATCGAGGTCGATCCGGATCTGGCGTACGACCGGGACGCGTCGTTCGAGCAGGCGAAGGAGCTCTCCGGGCTCGTCGACCGCGACAACGTCTACGTGAAGATTCCCGGCACCGCTCCCGGTCTCGGCGCCATCGAGGACTCCATCGCCGCGGGACGTCCGATCAACGTCACGCTCATCTTCTCGCTCCAGCGCCATGTCGAGGTCGTCGAGGCGTACCTGCGCGGGCTCGAGCGGCTGGTCGAAGCGGGCGGCGACCCGACGAACGTCGTGTCGGTCGCGAGCTTCTTCGTCTCGCGCGTCGACACCGAGGCCGACCGGCGCCTCGCCGAGGTCGGGCGGCACGACCTCCAGGGCAAGCTCGCCATCGCGAACGCGAAGCTCGCGTACCAGCACTACCTCGACGTCTTCTCGGGCGAGCGCTGGGAAGCGCTCGCGGCAGCGGGCGCGCGACCGCAGCGCTGCCTGTGGGCGTCCACCTCGACGAAGAACCCGTCCTACTCGGACGTCCTCTACGTCGAGGAGCTCGTCGGGCCGGACACGGTGAACACGATGCCGTTCGAGACCATCGACGCGTTCCAGGATCACGGCATCGTGCGCGACACGCTCGCCGACGGCGTCGAGGATGCTCGCAAATCTTCTCGACGAGCTGGCCGCCGCCGGCGTCGACTACGACGACGTCACGGCGACGCTCGAAGCGGAGGGCGTTCAGAAGTTCTCCGACTCGTACGCGTCGTTGCTCGAGGGCATCGACGAGAAGCGCGCGGCTCTCGTTTGAGCTCTGCGCGAACCGGAAATCGCGGGTGCGATTTCCGGCGCGCAAAGGCGAAGACGCTGCTGTGGTGGGACTGGCCCCGAGCGGGCCTCCGCCACAGACATATGTAAGTTGCATATACTCGCGTCGTGCACGGTCGACGACGACGGACACGCCCGCGGAATCGCATCCGCGACGAGAGCGGCGCCTGGGAGGTCCGCCCCCGCGTCGAGCGGTTCGGCGAGGCGGCTCTCCTCCTCCTGCTCTCGGACCGGCCGACGCACGGCTACGAGCTCCTCGAGCTGCTTCCGGAGCTCTCCGGAGACGACCGCGTGGACGTCGGGAATCTCTACCGGACGCTCCGGGCGCTGGAGGAGGACGGGATCGTCGCCTCCGAGTGGAGCGCCGAGCTGCCGGGCCCGACGAAGCGGACGTACACGCTGACCGAGGACGGCCGCGAGGTGCTCGCCGCCTGGCTCGGCGCGCTCGAGCAGCTCCGAGACGGTCTCACCGCGTTCCTCGATCGTGCTCGGGAAGGAGGTGACCATGTGCGGAAGACATCACCACTCGCGTAGGCGGGGTCGGCGAGCTCCGAGCCGCGAAGAGCTCCTGAAGGCGCTCGAAGAGCGTCAGCGGGATCTCGAGCAGGAGATCGCCGACATCCACGACGTCCTGCGCCGGCTGCGCGACGAAGGCGCTGCGCCCAGCGCGGAGCCGGCTCCCTCGATCTAGAGCGACTGCGTAACGGCGGCGAGGAGCTCGTCGTGCAGGAGCCCGTTCGACGTCACGGCCGTTCCGCCGTCGAGCCGGGCCTCGCCGCCGACGTCCGAGAAGCGCCCTCCGGCCTCCTCGACGACGACCTGCACCGCTGCGAGATCCCACTCGCTCACGCCGCGCGCATCCACGGCGGCGTCGACGGCGCCCTCGGCGACGAGCATGTGCGCCCAGAAGTCGCCGAAGCCGCGGGCGTGCCAGGCGCGCTGCGCGATACTCGGCACGCCGTTCTCCAGTGCGAACGAGAGGACTGCCTCCGCGACGGCGGAGACCTCCGAGACGCGGATCCGCTCGCCGTTCGCAAATGCTCCGCCTCCCCGCTCCGCCCACCAGCGGCGGGCGAGCGCGGGCGCCGAGACGACGCCGAGTACGACGAGACCGTCCTCCTCGAGCGCGATCAGGGTGGCCCACACCGGGATGCCGCGGGCGTAGTTCCGCGTCCCGTCGATCGGGTCGAGGATCCAGCGGCGGCGTCCCGAGCCCGCTGCACCCTGCTCCTCGCCGAGAACGGCGTCCTCGGGCCGCTCTCCGGCGAGCAGCCGTCGCAGCTCTCGCTCGACCGCGCGGTCGGCCTCGGTGACGGGCGTGAGGTCGGCCTTCGTCTCGACCGCGAGGCCGGAGCGGAAGCGCGGCAGCGAGATCGCGTCCGCCGCGTCGGCGAGCGCGGAGCGCGAGCGCGAGGTCGGGGCTCATCTCGCGACGATAACCGCCGATACGGCCTGATCGGGAGCGCCCAATCGTCGCCACCGCTTGGGCCCGGCCACAACCAGTCGGCCTGCGATGCGAGCGTCTCGAAGGTCTTCCGCGCAATTGGAATCCGCACTAGCGGATTCCAATTTGTGCAAGGACTAGTCCAACTGCACGTACAGGACCGCGACGAGGACGGTGCCGGCGAAGAGGACCCAGAAGAAAGCGAAGAGCCACCAGCCGAAGCGGAGGTTCCGGCGGGCGAGCTCGGACTCGTTCACAGGAGCACCGGGTCGAGCGCCGCGGCCACGAAGAGAAGCGCGAGGTAGAGGAGCGAGTAGTGGAAGAGCACCTTCGCGCGGGCGCGGGAGAGGTCGCGGCGGAGGAGCACAGCGAGCGCGACGAACACGGCGCCGAGGACGAGCGCGGCCGCCGTGTACAACGGGCCGAGCCAGTAGCCGACGAGGACGGTGAAGGCGACCATCGCGATCGAGTAGAGGACGATCTGGCGCGCCGTCTCGCGGTCGCCGCGCACGACGGGCAACATCGGCACGCCGGCCGCGGCGTACGCGTTCTTGATCATCAGCGCAAGCGCCCAGAAGTGCGGTGGCGTCCACAGGAAGACGATGAGGAAGAGCCAGAGCGCCGGCAGCGCGAGCGAGCCCGTCGCGGCGGCGTAGCCGACGAGCGGTGGAACCGCGCCCGCGGCGCCTCCGATGACGATGTTCTGCGGCGTCGAGCGCTTGAGCCAGCGCGTGTAGACGAGGACGTAGAAGAGGTTCCCCACGAGTGCGAGCACCGCGGTGAGCACGTTCACCGCGGACGCGAGGAGCGCGAACGAGATCGCGGAGAGGAGGATGCCGAACTCGAGCGCCTGCTCGGGCGTGACGCGGCCGGAGGCGACGGGGCGAGCCTCGGTCCGGCTGCCCATGAGCGCGTCGATGTCGCGGTCGAGCAGGTGGTTGAGCGCGGAGGCGCCTCCGCACGCGAGTGCGAGGCCGAGCATCGTGACGGCGAACAGGCCGAGCGGCGGGACGCCCTGCGCGCCGACGAACATCCCGCCCGCCCCGGTCAGGAGCAGCAGCGTCATGATCCGCGGCTTCGTCAGGGTCAGGTAGTCGCGCGCTGCGGCGAACTGCGCCGGTGCGCCGCGAGAGGCGCCGACGGCGACGAGGAGCGTGAGGCCCAGTGCGAGAGAGGCCACGCCCACGTGCAACGCCGCGGCCCACGCCGCGTCGCCGCTCCACGCGACGACGCCTCCGAGCGCGATCGCGGCCAGGAGCGCTGCGAGCGCAGCGAAGGTCCGCCGCAGGAGGGCGGGGTACGCGATCCGGGCGACGACCACGTTCGCGACCAGCAGCGGGAGCGCGACGAGGGCGAGGCTCCAGTGCGCCGTGCCGAGCTCGACGGCTGCACTGACCACGACGAGCGCGACGGCGACCGCGCTCGACACCGCCGTGAGCCGGAACACCGCGCCGGGAGCTGCGGCTGCGCTAGGCCGGAGCTCGCTCGTCGCGCTCTGCACGGAGCCTCCTTCTCAGGTCGTAGACGGGCCGAGCGCTCGTGATCGGCGGCAGGTCGTCGAAGTTGTGCGGCGGCGGGGGCGAGGTCGTGTACCACTCGAGCGTGTTCGCCTGCCAGGGGTCGTTGCCGACCCGTGTGCCTCGGCTCGAGGTCCGGAACACGTTGACCACGAACAGCAGTATCGCGATGCCCATGACGTACGAGCCGATGGTGGAGGCGAGGTTGTACCCCTCCCAGCTCTCGTGGGTGTAGGTGTAGACGCGCCGTGGCATCCCCTCGAGGCCGAGCAGGAACTGCGGGAAGAAGGCGAGGTTGAAGCCGACGAAGAGCAGCCAGAACTGCCACTTGCCGAGGCGCTCGGAGAGGGTGCGCCCGAACATCTTCGGCCACCAGTAGTAGAGGCCGGCGAAGATCGCGAACATCACGCCGCCGAAGAGCGTGTAGTGGAAGTGCGCGACCACGAAGTAGCTGTCGTGCACCTGCCAGTCGATCGGGAAGGCCGCGAGGTAGATCCCCGTGAGGCCGCCGACCACGAAGATGGAGAGGAACCCGAGCGAGAAGAGCAGCGGCGTGTCGAAGTGCAGGTTCCCGCGCCAGAGCGTCGCGAGCCAGTTGAAGATCTTGATCCCAGTCGGAACGGCGATGACCATCGACGCGATCATGAAGAAGGCCTGCAGCGAGTACGGGAGCCCCACCGTGAACATGTGGTGCGCCCACACGAGCATCGAGAAGAACGCGATCGCGACCGTCGAGACGGCGATCGCCTTGTAGCCGAAGGCGGGCTTCCGCGCGAAGACGGGAAGCACCTCGGAGATGATCCCGAACGCCGGTAGGACGATGACGTACACCTCGGGGTGCCCGAAGAACCAGAAGGCGTGCTGGTAGAGGAGCGGCGCTCCCCCCTCGGCCGGGTTGAAGAAGTGCGTCTGCACGTTCCACGGGCCGAACGAGATTCCGCGGTCGAGGAGCAGGAGGGTCAGGCCCGCGGCGAGGACGGGCAGGATGATCATCAGCATCGCGGCGAAGAGCTCGATCGACCACACGAAGAGCGGGAGCCGCATCCACGTCATTCCGGGCGCGCGCAGGTTGTGGATCGTCACGAGGAAGTTGATCGCGCCGGCGAGCGACGACAGCGTCAGGACGTGGATCGACAGGATCCAGAAGTCCACGCCGTTCCCGGGTTGCTGCGTGCAGAGCGGCGGGTAGCAGGTCCAGCCGTTCTGGTTCGCTCCCCCGTGCGCGAAGAAGCTGAGCATGAGGATCGCGCCGCCGAGCACGAACAGCCAGTAGGAGAGGGCGTTCAGGCGCGGAAACGCCACGTCGGAGGCGCCGATCATGAGCGGTACGAGGTAGTTCGCGAGCCCGGCGAGGATCGGGACGGAGACGAGGAAGATCATCGTCGTCCCGTGGATCGTGATGAGCTCGTTGTAGCGCTGCGGCCCGAGCACCCCTGCGTTCGCCTGTGCCAGCTGCAGCCTGAAGACGAGGGCCATCAGGCCGGCGAGGCAGAAGAAGACGAGCGAGGTCGAGACGTAGAGGATCCCGATCCGCTTGTGGTCCGTCGTCACGAGCCAGCCCGCGACCCTGCCGCGCTGCCACGTGGGTGCCGATTCGGTTCTAGCTACCACTGGGCGGCGTCTCCTTCAGGTACTTGGCGAGGGCGGAGACCTGCTCGTCGGACCAGCCCGCGCCGACCGCGGGCATCGTCCGCGCGCCGTTTCGGACGAGCGTGCCGAGCGCAGCCGGATCGGTGAGCGTCGGCGAGCCGACGATGCGGGGCCCGATCCCGCCCTGGCCGCCGAGGCCGTGGCATTTCGCGCACACGCCTCCCCACTCCTCCTGGCCGAGCTCGGTCGAGCCCGCGGTCTGCTCCTGTCGTCGTTGCGCGAGCCACGCGTCGAACGCGTCGCGCGGCATCACCTCGACCGAGGCGAGCATCCGAGCGTGCTCGAGGCCGCACAGCTCTGCGCACTGTCCCGAGTACGTACCCGCGTTCGACGCCTTGAACCACGTCTCGTTGACCCGGCCCGGGATCGCGTCGATCTTGCCGCCGAGTGCCGGGATCCACCACGAGTGGATGACATCCGTGTCCGGCGAGGTCACGTCGAGCCGGACGGGAACGCCGACCGGGGCTCGCAGGTGGTCGATCGCGATGGCGCCGTTCGGGTACTCGAACTGCCAGTAGAACTGGCGTCCCGTCACGGTCACGTCGAGCTGCTGCTCGCCCGCCGTCGCCGCCGGGATGTCCTTGATCCCCGGCAGCTCGATGAAGACGAAGGAGGCGATCAGGAAGAGGATCACCACGGGCACGGCGGTCCACGCGAGCTCGAGCTTCGTCGCGCCGTGGATCTCGGGCCCGTCCTCGAAGCGCGGCCGCTTGCGCCGGCGGTAGCGGAAGATGAAGACCACGAGCAGCGCCTCGACCGCAACGAAGACGATCAGGGCGAAGAACGTGACGAAGAGGTATCCGTTGCGAATCTTCTCCGCGTTCGGCGACTGCGGGGCGACGGGAGCGAACTGCGCGAGTGCGGTGGGCGCGACGATGGCGGCGACGAACGCGAGGCCGACGGCTACACCAAGGAGACGACGCAGCACCGGCTGCCATTCTATGAACGTGCCCCAGGGCTCGTACCGGGGAACCCGCGTCCGGCTCCCGGCGGATCTCGTGCGGCCGTTCGGGGTCTACGTGAACGGCATCGCCCAGTCGGAGGGGAGTGACTTCCGCATCGAGGGCCGCACCCTCGTCTTCGAGCGCGAGCTGAAGACCGAGGGCAAGCTCGGCTTCTGGCGCTGGCTCTCGCTCTGGGTCGGGATCGCCGGCACCTACCGGCAGAACGACTCGGTCGACGTGACGTACAAGCGCGGCGGCCAGCCGGTGGTGGCGACGCGCCTGCCCCTCGAGCCTCTGGAGCGCTAGGGCGCGGCCGCGCGGACGTTCTGCTCGAGGCGGCCGAGGAGCGTCCTCAGCTCGTCGATCTCCCCCTCGCTGAGACCGGTCAGCAGCCGGCGGTTGAACGCCTGCACCGCGCGCAGCATGTCAGCGTGCCTGGCGCGGCCCGCCTCCGTGAGCTCGACGCTGACCGCACGCCGGTCGTGCGGGTCGCGCCGACGGACGACGAGCCCCTCCTCCTCGAGGCCGTCGAGGTGCCGCGTGAGCGTGGGGCCCTCGATGTGGAGCGAGCGCGCGAGCTCGTGCTGCGTCCGCCATTCGTCCCCCTTCAGGCTCGTGAGGATGAACCACGTCGGCATCGACCCCCCGACCGCGGCGAGGGCGTCGTTGAAGGCGCGCCCGACGTGCTTCGCCGAATGGGCGAGCTGTAGGCCGATGGGCGTACCGGCGGAGGGCATGCGCGTATCGTAGCGCGTTTGATAGCGTGCTAACGATTAGATGGCTAACGAAGGCTCAAATGGAATCGAGGTCGAGGGGCTCGTTCGCGAGTACAGGAAAGGCCCGCGCGCGGTCGACGGGATCGACCTCTCGGTAGCGCCGGGCGAGATCTACGGCTTCCTCGGCCCGAACGGCGCCGGGAAGTCCACGACAGTCCATGTCCTGACGACGCTCCTGCCGCCGACCGCGGGACGGGCGCTCGTCGCGGGCTACGACGTCGTGAAGGACGGGCCGAAGATTCGAGCGCTGATCGGCGTCGCCCTGCAGGAGGCAGCGCTCGACCCGCTGCTGACGGCGCGCGACCACCTCCGTCTGCAGTCGACCCTGCAGAGCGTCCCCAAGCAGCAGCGTCAGGCGCGCGCCGAGGAGCTTCTGCACCGGGTCGGGCTGGTGGACGCCGCGGACCGCAAGGTCGCGGGCTATTCGGGGGGCATGAAGCGCCGGCTCGACCTGGCGCTCGCCCTCGTGCACAGCCCGCAGATCCTCTTCCTCGACGAGCCGACGACGGGGCTCGATCCGCAAAGCCGCACCGCGCTCTGGGAGGAGGTGTCGCTGCTCCGCCGCGAGGCGGGCGTGACGGTGTTCCTCACGACGCAGTACCTGGAGGAGGCGGACGTCCTCGCCGACCGCGTGGGGATCATCGACAGCGGCAAGATCGTCGCGGAGGGCACCCCTGCCGAGCTCAAGGCGGAGATCGGCCGCCCGAGCGTCCACGCGCTCCCACGGCGCGAGGAGGACCGGGAGAAGGTCGCGTCCTTCCTCTCGCAGTTCGGCGAGCCCCTCGCGTCGACCCGTGACGTCGCCGTGCGGCTCCGCGACGGGCTCGGGCTGACCGACATCGTGCGGGCCGTGGACGCGAACGGCGTCGACATCGGGGATCTCGAGCTCCATGCGCCGACGCTCGACGACGTCTTCCTCGCGAAGACGGGGCGCACGCTCGAAGGCGCCGCCGAGGAGGCGGAGACGGCCGAGCAAGGGAGCCGGGGCCGGTGAGCGCTACCTGGCCACAGGTCGGCGCGATCGCGAGGCGGTCGGTCGTCAGGACGTCGCGTCAGCCGGCGAGCATCATCCCGCCGCTGATCTTCCCGGTCGCGCTGATGCTCGTGAACGCCGGTGGTCTGCGCTCGTCCACGAACCTGCCCGGCTTCCCGACGGATTCGTTCCTCGCGTTCGCGCTCGCCGTGCCGTTCATCCAGGGCGCGCTCTTCTCGACGATGAACGCCGGCACCGACCTCGCGCGCGACGTGCAGACGGGTTTCGTCAACCGCCTCTCGCTGACCGCGCTTCGCGACTGGGCCCTCCTCAGCGGGCAGCTCGCGGGCGTCGTCACCCTCGGTGTGCTGCAGGTGGTCTTCTACATCCTGGTCGGGCTGCTCGTCGGCGTCCACTTCGCCTCCGGGGTCGCCGGGATCGCGGTGCTGATCCTCTACGGCGCGCTCATCTCGCTCTCGTTCGGCGCACTCGGGGCGTGGCTCGCCTTCCGGACGGGCTCGGGGGAGACCATCCAGGCGCTGTTCCCCGTGCTCTTCGTCTTCCTCTTCATCTCCTCGATGAACGCGCCGCGCAATCTCATAGGCGTCGACTGGTTCCGCACCGCGGCGACCCTCAACCCCGTCTCGTACATGATCGAGTGCGTCCGCAGCCTCATCATCACCGGCTGGGACTGGCAGGCGCTCGCGCTCGGATTCGGGTTCGCGATCGTGCTCGGAATCGTCTCGCTCGTGCTCGCGTCCCGCGCTCTCCGTACCCGGATGACGAGGACCTGAGCGATGGCCCTCTGGAACGTCGTCGTCGGGGTCGCGTGGAGAACGCTCAAGAACTGGCTGACGAACCCGCAGATCCTGCTGCCGACGATGGCCTTCCCGCTCTTCTTCTTCACCGCGTTCGCCGGTGGCCTGTCGCAGGTGTCGCAGGTGCCCGGGTTCGACTTCCCTCCCGGCTACACCGCGTTCCAGTTCGTCTTCGTCCTCCTGCAGTCGGCCGCCTTCAGCGGCGTGTTCGTCGGGTTCGGGGTCGCGCGTGACTTCGAGTTCGGCTTCGCCAAGCGCCTGATGCTGGCGGCTCCGAGGCGCGGCGGGATCGTCCTCGGGTACGCGCTCGCCGCTCTCGTCCGCTGGGCGATCGTCGCGCTCGTGCTCACCACCGTCGCGCTCGCCGTCGGGATGAACGTCGGCGGCGGCGCCGTCGACCTCGTCGGCCTGTATACGCTCGCCGCGCTCGTGAACTTCTGCGGCTTCTTCTGGGCGGGCGGCCTGGCCATGCGCTTCCGCACGATCCAGGCGGCGCCGCTGATGCAGATGCCGGTCTTCCTCGTGCTCTTCTTCGCGCCGGTCTACGTGCCCCTGAACCTCCTCCAGGGCTGGATCCACGGCGTCGCGACCGTCAACCCGCTCACCTACCTCCTGGAGACGAGCAGGGGGTTCGTCGCCGGCGACGCGCCCCACGTGCTCGGCGCGTTCGGGATCGCGATCGGCCTCGGCGTCCTCTTCTGGATCTGGGCGTTTCGCGGCCTGCGCAGCGCCGAGGCCGCGGGCGCGTGACGGCTGATCCTTCCGAGAGGGGTCTGACCCTACGGGTCTGACCCCGTCCTCAGCACGCGGAGGAGCGCGTCGACCACCTGCGGATCGAACTGCGTCCCTGCTCCTTCGCCGAGGCGCCGCTTCGCCTCGTCCGCGCCGAGCGACTTGCGGTACGGGCGATCCGTGGTCATCGCGTGGAACGCGTCGCAGGCGAGCACGATGCGGGACTCGAGCGGGATCTGGTCGCCGAAGAGCCGGTCCGGGTAGCCGGTGCCGTCGTAGTGCTCGTGGGCGCAGCGGACGATGAGCCGCACCTCGCCGAGCTGGGCGATCGGAGCGAGGATGCGCTCGCCGAGCACCGGATGCGTCTCGACGAGGGCGCGCTCCTCGGCGGTCAGCGGGCCGGGCTTCATGAGGATCCGCGACGGGATCCCGATCTTCCCGATGTCGTGGAAGAGCGCTCCGAGCTCGAGGCGCTTCAGCTCCTGCGGCTCGAGGCCGAGCTCCTCGCCGACCTTCAGGGCGAGGTCGGTGATCCAGCGCGCGTGGGTCGACGTGTACTCGTCGTTCGCCTCGAGCGCGTTCGCGAGCGCCGCGACGGTCGAGAGGAAGGTCCGCTCGAGCGTCTCGTAGCTGGCCGCGGTCTGCAGCGCGAGCCGCGTCTGGCGCGCGACGCTTCCGAGCACGTCGAGCTCGTGGTCGGCGTGGGCGCGCTTCGTCGTGAGCGCCGCGGCGACGACACCCCAGCGACCGTCCACCGTGAAGGGCGCGATCGCGAAGCGGCCGTCGGTCCCCTCGGGCACGCCCGCGATCTCCGCGTAGTCGCTCGGGCCGACCGTGTACGGCTCGGTGCGCCGCAGCCACTCCGCGAGGTAGTCGGCAGGGATGCGGCGCTCGATCGGCTCCGGCGCGGACGCAGGGAAGGCGGCGAGCCGGACGAGCGCTCCGTCTCCTGCGTCCTGCAGCCAGACCGACGTGCTCGGGCTCTCGAGGATGCTCGCAGCGCCGCTTGCCGCCCGCTCGCAGACCTCGATCGTGTCGGTGGCCTCGGCCAGCTCGCGGGAGAACGCGAGCAGCGCCTTTGCGCTCTCCGCCTCGTGCCGCTGCGCCTCGTACAGACGGGCGTTCTCGAAGGCGACCGAGACGTGACCCGCCATGACCTCGAGCAGCCGTAGGTCGTCCGCGTCGAACTGGTCGAGGCCGAGCTTCGAGATCACGATGACGCCGGTCACGTGCTGGCCGAACTTCACGGGCACGGCGAGGAGCGACTCCTCGATCTCGACGGTGCCGGCGATCTGCTCGCCCGACTCGTGGTGCGCTGCGTCGGCGACGAGGAGCGGCTCGCCGGTCTCGGCCACGCGCCCGGTGATCCCGCGGCCGACCTTGATGGGCAGCAGCCGCACCGCGTCGCCCGGCGAGGTTCCCGTCAGGTCTCCGCGGAAAGCCACCGGAACGAGGTCGTCCTCCTCGCGGAGGAAGAGGCGGCAGTTGTGGTAGTCGATGAGGAGGCGAAGCTCGTCCGCGATCGTGAGCCCGATCTGGGCGACCTCGTTCAGGCGCGAGAGCTTGCCCGAGAGGCTCTGCAGCATCTTCATGTGGGCGATCGAGCGTGCGTCGTCCCGCCGAATCGCCTGCTCCGACGGGCGCTCGAGGCCGCTCTCGTCGAACGGCACGACCAGGCCCTTGCCGCGCGCCTTCGCGGTCATCATCGCCACCTCCGCGCAGGCGACGAGCTCGCGCGGGTTGGCCGCGTCCGTGGGGCCGACGGCGATGCCCGTCGAGGCGGTCAATGGCCCGACGGCCTCTGTCTCGAGCTTCCCGAGCTCGTCGCCGATCCGCTCGGCGAGGGCGATCGAGCTGCGCACGTCGCCGGAGGGAAGGATCACGGCGAACTCCTCGCCGCCGACGCGGCAGACGATGTCGGACGCTCGGACGGATGCCCGGAGGACGTCCGCGACCTGGTACAGGAGCTGGTCGCCGATCCCGTGCCCGTAGACGTCGTTCACCTTCTTGAAGTCGTCGAGGTCGAGCATCACGACGGCGACCGCGTCGTGCGCGGCGGACGCGCGCACGAGCTCCTGCCGGAGCCGGTCGTGGAAGGCGCGGTGGTTGTAGAGGCTCGTGAGAGCGTCCGTCTCGGCCTGGTGCTCGAGGCGCGCACGGATGTGGGCGTTGTCGATCGCGAGCGCGGCGGCGTCGCCGAACCGCTTCGCGAGCAGGAACTCCTCGTCGGTGAAGATGGCGTCCTCGCCGACGCGATAGATGTTGAGCGTCCCCTTCAGGTGCCCGCGCGCGATGAGCGGGACCGCGACGAGCGCCTCCGGGTCGACGGGCGTCCCGGGGACGAAGCGGACGCGCGGGTCGAGGTGCGCCTGGTTCGCGAGCACGGCCTCTCGATGCTCCGCGGCCCAGCCCGTGATGCCCTCGCCGAAGGAGAAGCGCTCGCTCATCACCTGGTCGGCCCACTTCGTCCGGGCGAGCACGGGGATCAGCTCGCGGGTCGCCTCGTCGGCCTCGTAGATCTGGACGTCCTCGTACGGGACGAGCTCCGCCAGCGTGTCCGCGATGCGCTCCAGCAGCGCGTCCAGGCTCTGCTCGGACAGGACGTCGTGGAAGATCTCGGCGAGCCGGCGGTACGGCTCCGCGGAGCCGGTCGCGACGAGGCTGATCTCTGGCCGAGGCTTCGGCTCGATGGGAGCAGGGTCGGACATGCCGCCTCGGTTCTCATCGGACGGCGGCGAGGTCCGCTTGATACCACCTCTGCGAAGATCCGACCCGATGGAGACGCGTGACGCCCGCCGCGCGCTGCTCGCGCGCCTGATCGACCACGCGCCGACCTTCCCTCCGGCCGCGCTCGCTCCCGCGGAGGCGCTCGCCGAGGATGCGCGCGCGTCCGGGAGCGGGCACGCGTTCGTGCTCGGCCGGCTCGTGTGGCCGGCCTCGCGCCTCGAGGAGCTGCCGCCCGGGCCGCGCGCTCTCAGCGTGGTGCTCGACGCGCCGCTGACTGCGGAGCGCGAGATCGAGGCGGTCGAGGTCGCGTTCGACGGGACGGAGCTGGCAGCCGTCGAACGCGTCGTCGGCGAGATCTACGTCGAGCTGTCGCTCGACGGCGAGCTGGAGGAGCGCCTGGACGAGCTCGTACGACCGCGGGCTGAGAGCGAAGGTCCGCTGCGGCGGGGCCACGATTCCGCGCGACAGGAGCTGGCGCGCTTCGTCCGCGCGTGTCGGGAGCGCAGCCTCGTGTTCAAGGCGACGGCCGGGCTGCACCGGGCCGTGCGCGCGAACGGCGACCACGGCTTCCTGAACCTGCTCGCGGCGGTCGCCTTCCCGGGCGACGAGGAGCAGGCCCTCGCCGACACGGATCGGGAGGCGTTCTCGCTCGACGCGGAGTCGTTCTCCTGGCGCGGCCGTAGGGCCGCCGCCCCGGAGCTCGTCCGTCTGCGCCGCGAGCTCTTCCATTCGATCGGGAGCTGTAGCTTCTTCGAGCCGGTCGAGGAGCTCGAGGCCCTGGGAGCGCTGCCCGCGTGACGGGAGGCGTGGGCTTCGGCGTCTTCTCGGTCGACGGCGACGAGCCGCGGGTCGGGTTCCGCGTCGGGCACGGGATCCTCGATCTCGCCGCGCACGGCCTCGGCGCGGTGTTCGAGGCGCCGTCGCTCAATCCGTTCCTCGCGCTCGGCCGTGCCTCCTGGGAGGACACGGTGGCCCGCATCGTCGAGCTCGTCGGCGCCGGAGCGAATCTCGTGCCGCTCGAGGATGCCGAGCTGCGCCTCCCGTTCGACGTCGCCGACTACGTCGACTTCTACTCCTCGCTCGAGCACGCCTCGAACCTCGGCCGCCTGTTCCGGCCCGAGTCCGAGCCGCTTTTGCCGAACTGGCGCCGGCTCCCGGTCGGCTACCACGGCCGGGCGGGCACCGTCGTCGTCAGCGGAACACCGATCGTCCGCCCGTGGGGTCAGACGAGGGCGCCGGGCGAGGACGAGCCCACGTTCGGTCCGAGCCGGCGGCTCGACATCGAGCTCGAGCTCGGCTTCGTCGTCGGCGTCGGGAGCCCGCTCGGCGAGCCCGTGCCGACCTCCGCCTTCCGCGACCACGTCTTCGGCGTGGTGCTCGTCAACGACTGGAGCGCGCGGGACCTCCAGGCGTGGGAGTACCAGCCGCTCGGGCCGTTCCTCGGGAAGTCCTTCGCGACGTCGATCGCCGCATGGGTGACGCCCCTGGCTCTCCTCGAGGACCGTCTGCGCCCGGCGCCCGCGCAGGAACCGGCTCCGCTCGAGTATCTCGTCACGTCAGGGAACTGGGCTCTCGACCTCGAGCTGGAGGTCGAGCTCTGCGGCAGCATCGTGTCCCGCACGAACGCGCGCGACCTCTACTGGACGATGCCGCAGCAGCTCGCCCACGCTACGGCCAACGGCGCGTCGACCAGGACCGGCGACCTCTTCGCCTCGGGCACGATCTCCGGCCCCGAGCACGGCAGCGAGGGATCGCTGATCGAGCTGACCTGGAACGGCGAGCACCCGATCGGCGTCGCGGACGGCTCGACCCGGACCTTTCTCGAGGACGGCGACGAGGTCGTCCTCCGCGGCCACGCGGGCGAGCTCGAGCTCGGCGAGGTGCGCGGGACGATCCTCCCGCCGCACCCCGCCTACGACGTCGCCGGGACGGGGAACGGGCCCGCGCGGTAGACCTCGCCCGCGAGCGGCCGCCCCAGGATCTCCTCCAGCCAAGAGGAGACCGCGATCAGGCGGCCCAGGTCGATTCCCGTCTCGACCCCTTCCCGGTCGAGTGTGTAGACGAGGTCCTCGGTCGCGATGTTCCCCGTCGCCCGCGGCGCGAACGGGCAGCCGCCGAGCCCGCCGACCGAGGCGTCGAGAACGCTCGCACCGGCCTCGAGCGCGGCGAGCGCGTTCGCGTAGCCGGTGTTGCGCGTGTTGTGGAAGTGCCCTCCCACCGGGACGCCGAGGCCGTCGACGCGGGCGACGAGCGCCTTCACCGCTCCGGGCGTCGCGACGCCGATCGTGTCCGCGAGCACGATCGCGTCAGGCTCGACCTCTACGGCCCGGGCCGCGAGCTCGACGACGCGGTCGGGATCGACCTCTCCCTCGAACGGACAGCCGAAGGCGACGCTCAGCGTCACCGTGCAGCGGAGGCCGTCGCTGCGCGCGCGCGCTGCGATGCGGCGAGCCGTGGCGAGCGACTCCTCGACGGGGGCGCCCTGGTTGCGCTGGTTGAACGACTCGGTGACGCCGAAGGCGAACCGGACCTCGTCGAGCCCGGTCGCGACGAGCCGCTCGTAGCCGCGCTCGTTGAGCGCCAGCCCGGCGCGAATCACGTCGTGACAGGGCCCGACCGCGGCGACGACCTCCTCCGCGCCGGACATCTGCGGGACGCGCCGCGGGTCGACGAAGCTCGCGATCTCGACTCCGGGCAGGCCGGCTTCGACGAGTCGCCGGACGAGCTCCGCGCGCACTTCGACGTCGAGGATCTCGGGCTCG
Source organism: uncultured Gaiellaceae bacterium (assembly GCA_963831285.1). GTDB lineage: Bacteria > Actinomycetota > Thermoleophilia > Gaiellales > Gaiellaceae > GMQP-bins7. Next base: position 345,104 of record CAWHPO010000014.1, read on the forward strand.
TTCTGCAGCCCGTCGCGCGGGCCCGACGTCGTACACGGTGACGCGCGCGGCCTCCATGCTGCGAGCCACACTACCCAAGTAACAACTTGTTACAAGCCCCCCGCTCCGACGGCTCGGCCGCGCTGCGATCCATGTGACAACTTGTCACTTGACGTCCAAGGCGCGATACGCTGGCACCGATGAGTGGCGTGATCGTCGTCGGCCTCGATGGCTCCGACACGTCCCATGCGGCGCTCCGCTGGGCCGTGGAGGAGGCCGGGCTGCGCGGGACGCGGCTCGTCGCCGTGCACGCGTGGTCCTTCATCCCACCGCAGCCGATGGGCGACCCGGGGCTGCTCGCGATGCCGGCCGGCGACCTCGCGGGTCAGCTCACGGCGGAGAAGGACGCGGCGAACGTCGTCCTGGCCAATGCCGTCGAGTCGCTCGACTCGAAGCCCAGCTTCGAGATCGAGCAGCGCACCGTCGAAGGCGACCCCGGCGAGGCGCTCGTCACGGAGAGCAAGCAGGCCGACCTCGTCGTCGTCGGCTCCCACGGACGCTCCGGCCTGACCGCCGCGCTGCTCGGGTCGGTCAGCCGGCACGTCGTCGACCACGCCGCATGCCCGGTGGTCGTCGTCAAGGTTCCGGGTACGAGCTAGAGCGCGTCGGTCAGTGCCGCCAGCGCGCGGTCGCGGTCCGTGATCCCGCCGGCGGAATGCGTCCACCAGCGGACCTTCACGTGGTCGTAGTCGATCGCGATCTCCGGGTGGTGGTTCTCGGCCTCGGCCAGCTCGCCGACCCGGTTCACGAACGCGATCGACTCGACGAACCCGGGGAACTCGAAGGTCCGCTCGAGCGCTCCGTCGACCTCGTCCCAATCCGAAGGGGTCATGGCTCCAGTATTACCATCGATCGATGTCCGTCTCGGGCGAGAACTGCGCCGACGTCGTCGCCGCGAACCGACGCAGGGCGGGCCGTGAGCTCGTCCTCGAGCTCCTGTTCCGGCCGCTGTCGAGCGCTCTTGTCCCCGGCCTCGCACGCCTCGGTGTCGCGCCGACGGCTGTGGTCGCGGCCAACGCCGCGAGCGGGCTCGCGGCGGCCGTTGCGATCGCGCGCGGCGAGCTGCTCGTCGCCGCCTGCCTCCTGCAGCTGAAGACGCTCCTCGACAACACCGACGGTCAGCTCGCGCGCGCGTCCGGCCGCGTCACGCTGGTCGGGCGCTACCTCGACACGGAGGCCGACTTCCTCGTCAACGTCGCCGTCTTCGCCGCGCTCGGGTACGTCACCGGGCAGCCGCTCGTGGCCGCAGCCGCCCTGGTCGCGCTCACCCTCGTGCTCGCGGTCGACTTCAACGTGACGGAGCTCCAGCGCGAAGCGGACGAGGTCGCGTGGGCTGGTCCGGCGCGCACCGGTGGCGCCGTGGAAGAGGGTCTCGAACGGATCTACCGCCTCGTCTTCGCGCCGCTCGACCGCCTCGTCCGGGGGCTCTCGGAGCGGCGCTTCGAGCGACTCGTGCCGGCGGGCGCGCCTGCGTCGCGCGTGGGCGCGGCGCGGAGCGTGTACCGCGACCGGCTCACGCTCGGCGTGCTGGCGAATCTCGGCCTCAGTACGCAGCTCCTCGCCCTCGGAATCTGCCTCGCCCTCGGAGCGCCCGCCGTCTATCCGTGGATCGTGGTGGGCTGTCTCCTGCTGCTCGTCCCGCTCCAGCTCCGCGCGGAGCAGCGCGCCCGGGCGGCTTTCGTGGCCTGATTCAGGCTGCGCCGCGCAGGGTGAGGCGCTGTCCGTTCATCGACGCCGCCTCGTCCGAGCTCAGGTACGCGATCGCGTCGGCGATCTCCTCGGCGGGCGTGAAGCCGGAGAAGTCCTTGTCGGGGCTCTCCGCGCGCATGGAGGGAGTGAGGATCGCGCCCACGACGACGACGTTCGCCGTAGACCCGGACCCCTTGAAGCGGTCTGCGAGCGCGAGCGTCCACGTCTCGGACGCGGCTTTCGCGGCGGCATAGACCGCGTTCGTGTGGGTCGGGGACTGGCCCTGTCCCGACGACACGAGGACGAACCGGCCGCGTCCGCTCGCCAGCAGGTGCGGCGCGAACGCCTGCGTCGCGTTCTGCACCGTTCGCACGAGCAGCGGGCTCAGCGCATCCCAGTCCTCGAGCGGCGCCTCCTCGATCGGGCTGCCGCCGCGCCAGCCACCGACGAGGTGGACGAGGCCGTCGACGCGGCCGTCGTGCCGGGCTGCGAGCGCGTCGGCCCAGCGCTTCGTCGCTGCGGGATCGAGGAGGTCGACGACGTCCGTCTCGATCTCGACTGCGAGCTCGTCGGCGAGCGCGTCGAGGCTCGCGCGGTCGCGCCCGCAGACGCACACGGTCGCCGCCTCCTCCGCCAGTCGCCGAACGACGGTCGGGCCGAGGTTCCCGGCTCCGCCGGCCACGGCGATCACGCGTCCGTCGAGCCGCTGGCTCACGGCGGCACGCTACCGCACTCCCGTGCGCTAGCTCGGGCCGTACTCGTCGTGGCGACGCACCCAGAGCGGCCTCGTGTCGCTCTCGTCGCGACCTCTCGGCGTGCGGTCCAGCAGGGCGTAGTAGGCCATGGCGGGCTCGAGGCCGCGGGCCGTGGTGACATAGGTGCGGTACACGGTGCCGTCCGCGAGCGCGTACGCGCTGAGGCCCGGCCCCTCGGCGACGTACCCGGCGACGTCCGTTCCGCACATGCGCGCGTTCTGCTCGACGGTTGCCGGGATCTCGCCCTCGAGGAACGGCTTCAGCTCCTCCTCCGTGTACAGGAAGCCGAGGTCGCGGTTGAAGTCGCTGCCGCCGCTCGAGACCCAGTCGATCCCCCATCCCATCCGCTCCCTGTAGGCGATCAGCTTCGCGAGCGGCCCGCGCGAGGCGAGCAGCAGCGTGGTGTCCCTGGCCTTCAGGTGGGGCACCTGGGGGGCGAGCGTGTCCGCGATCGAGGAGCAGACCGGGCAGCCTGCCTCGTAGGTCGGTCCGAACATGAAGTGGTAGACGAGCAGCTGGGAGCGGCCGTCGAAGAGGTCGGCGAGGCTCTTCGCGCCCTCCACCGTCTCGAAGCGGTACTCCTTCTCGACCGCGACCCAGGGGAGCTCGCGCCTCTTCCTGGTCAGCTCGTCACCCCGGCGGGTGAGCTCTTTCTCCTCCTTCAGCAGCTCTTCGCGCTCCGCCTCCCACTCCTCCTGCGTTCCGATCCTGTGCTCCGTCGCCACTAGTCCACCTCCTGTCTGGGCCCGCCCAGCCAGCGTATCGGCGTGGTGGCTACCCGAGCAGCTCCATGACTCTCGCAGGACGCTATCCCGACCTCGCCCGACTTGCATGCGCTCCCTCTCCTGGCGCGGCTCTGAGCAAGCGCTCGGCTGGGAGAAACGGGCGGCGCTCACTCCGAGTGTGCGGGGGGTCTGGCGAGACGGGGTTAGCGCGCCAGGAACGCGGAGCCGTAATAGCCGC
>CAWHPO010000015.1:0-10532 GCA_963831285.1 uncultured Gaiellaceae bacterium
CGCCCGCCTCCACAGCCGCGCGAGCACGATCGGCGCCACGGCGATCGGCACCACCGCGAGGTAGAGCTCGAGGTCGGCCATGTGGTACGCGCTCCATTTGACGATGTCGAGCGGGTCGTAGCCGCGGAAGAGCACCTCGTACGCCCCGACCGCGTCGAGCGGTGAGGTTCCGGTCACGGCGGAGCGTGCGAGGAGCGCGAGCGCCGCGGACCCGAGCGCTCCGAGCGTCGGCCAGAGCCGCCGCGCGAGCTCGCCGAGCCGGGGCGGCGCCCCGGCAGGACCGCCCACACGATCGCCAGCGCGAGGACGTAGGCAGCGAACAGGACCGCGAACTGGGCCCGGGTCGCGTACGCGAGCGCCACGGCGCCGAGCACGCCGAGCTGGCGGAGCGTCGTCGGTCGCTCGAGGGCGAGCACCACGGCCCAGAGGGCGATCGAGTACGTGAGGTAGGAGACGCTCTCCGTCATCACGAGCGCGACGTACATCGACGACGGAATCGCGATCAGAAGGCGGACGGCGCCGACGCTCCACGACGGGCGCAGCAGGCGTCTCGCAACGAGGAGATCGGGAACTCGGTCAGGGCGAAGAGCAGCGCGTTCGCGACCTTGTAGAAGGGGTAGGCGGCCACCCGGCTTCCCGCCGCGGCGAGAATCGGCGCGAGGACCGCAGGGAAGAGCGGCCGAACTGGTACGGCTCGTGCCGCAGTCGCAGCCCGTCGCCCTCCGCGAGCGAGGCCGCCGCGCCCGCGTAGATGTGCTCGTCCGGGTGGACGCGGGGCGTCGAGACGAGCTGCGCGGCTCCGGCGTACGCGACCGCGACGCCGAGCACGATCGCGACGAGGACGAGCAACGGCCTGCGCCCGGAGTCCATGCGGCAGCCGATGCTATACGGCCCCGCCGGAGCCCGGCGGCGAAGGGAACGAGGCAGCGAGCGTCTTTGCCTGGTGTCGCGGTCGGAGACTCGCGCTAGCGAGTTTCCGACCTGCGGAAAAGGCCGAGCCGTGCGACGCGGGCGCTAAGGTCAGGCGCTGAGATGGCCGCGCGCCGCGCACTCGTCATCGGGATCGCCGGGGAGGACGGGTCGCTCCTGGCCGAGCTCCTGCTCCACGAGGGCTACGAGGTCTTCGGCTGCGTCCGCCAGCTCTGTCTCGACGACGTTCCCGAACCTCGTTCCGTTCCGCGCCGAAGTCGACCTCGCGCAGGCGGACGTGCTGGACGAGCTCTCCCTGGTCGACGTGCTCACCGCGAGCCGACCGGACGAGCTCTACAACCTCGCGGCGCCCTCGTTCGTGCCCATGTCGTGGCGGCAGCCGGTGCTCACTGCGGAGTTCGCCGCCGTCGGGTGCACCGCGCTCCTCGAGGCCATCCGGCGCGTCGACGCGGGTATCCGCTTCTACCAGGCCTCGTCGAGCGAGATCTTCGGCGAGCCGCGGGAGGTGCCCCAGCACGAGGAGACGCCGCTCGCGCCCGTGACCCCGTACGGCGTGGCCAAGGCCTATGCGCACTTCATCACGCGGAGCTACCGCCGCCGCTACGGGCTGCACGCCTCGTCAGGAATCCTCTACAACCACGAGTCCCCGCGGCGCCCGCTCGACTTCGTGACCCGCAAGATCTCACATGCGGCCGCCGCGATCAGCCTCGGGCTCGAGCGCGACGTCTCCCTCGGCAACCTCGACGCGCGGCGCGACTGGGGCTACGCCGGGGACTACGTGCGCGCCATGTGGCTCATGCTGCAGCAGGACGAGCCGGACGACTACGTCATCGCGAGCGGAGCGAGCCACAGCGTGCGGGACCTCGTGGAGTGCGCGTTCGCGCACGCGGGGCTCGAGTGGCAGGACCACGTGCGGATCGACGAGTCGCTCGTGCGCGGCAAGGCGGAGCTCCACGACCTCGTCGGAGATGCGTCGAGAGCGCGCGAGCGGCTCGGTTGGTCGCCCACGGTCGACTTCGACGAGCTCGTGCACCTCCTCGTCGACGCCGACCTCGAGCGCCTGCGCGCCGAGCTCGAGCCGACGAGCGTCGGCGGCTAGCCGCCGTGGCCATGGCGATCGCGGGAAGCGCCCGCCGCCTGCTCGCACCCGTCGCTCGCCCGCTCCGGCGCGCCTCGGTGGGCATGCGGACACGCGGCTGGAGCCCGCACTCGCGGCTCTTCGTGCCGTTCGACGCGGCGGGCTGGGTCCTCGAGTACGAGGCTCGCCACCTAGCGGGCACTGCGCGCAGCCTGGGCATCCGGCTCGGCCCCGGCGAGTGGGCGGCCTCGGTGCGGGACCAGTCCGTCTTCCATACCAGCCAGTTCACGCTCCTCCTCGCCGACTTCGAGAAGCGCGGGAACCGCCTCGGCGTCGCGTACTTCCACGGCCGGCCCGGGACTCCCGGCATGCCCGAGTTCGATGCCTGCTTCGCGACCATGCGGCGGCGGCACGCGGACATCGACCGCGTGCAGGTCACGAACGCGGCGCTGGAGGAGCTCGTCCTCGAGACCGGGCTCGCCCCCGAGAAGGTGCACCGGATCCCGATCGGGATCGACGTCGAGGCCTTCGGGCTGCGGACCCCGGCCCGGCGCGAGGAGGCGCGGCGCGCCCTCGGGCTGCCGGCCTCCGCCTTCGTCGTCGGGTCGTTCCAGAAGGACGGCGTGGGGTGGGGCGACGGGCTCGAGCCGAAGCTGATCAAGGGCCCGGACGTCCTCCTGGCGGCCGTGGAGCGGCTTCGCGAGCGGGTCCCCGAGCTGACCGTCCTGCTCACGGGTCCCGCACGCGGCTACGTGCGAGCCGGCCTCGAGCGCCTCGGTGTGCCGCACCGGCACGTGCTCCTGCCGGGAGTCGACGCGGTCGCCCAGGCGTACGACGCCATCGACGTCTGCCTCGTCACATCGCGCGACGAAGGGGGGCCGCGGGCGGTGCTGGAGTCGATGGCGACCGGAGTCCCGCTCGTGTCGACCCGCGTCGGGCAGGCGGCCGACCTCGTCCGCCACGGCGAGAACGGCTGGCTCGTGGAGGTCGAGGACGTGGACGGCCTGGTGGGCTGGTCGGCACACGTCGCGGAGGCCGCCGAGGACGAGTTGTCGGGCGTGCGAGCCGCCGCGAGAGCGACTGCCGAGGAGAACTCCTACCCGGCGCTGCGCCCGCGCTGGAAGGAGCTCCTCCGCGGCTTCGTCGAGCTTCCGGAAACGACGTGACGGCATGGAGCTGAGCCTTGCGCGCGCGGGGCGCTACGGCCGCGGAGCCGCGCGCTGGGGGCGGCTCGTGCTCCCGGGCGGCCGCAGCCGCGAGCCCGGCGTCCGCGTCTTCTACGGCCACGATCGCGTGCCCGCGCCCGGAGCTGCCGTCGCGGGCGGCTCCGCGAAGATCCAGCGGCTCGCGGCGCGCTTCCCGAACCGCCCGGACGACTTCACGATCGCGTACCTGGGATCGAACTGGCTGCCGCGCGATCTCGGGCCTCTGCTCTGGCTCCTGCGTCGCCGACGGATTCCTCTCGTCGTGAACCAGGACGGGGCCGGGTACCCCGCCTGGGCCGGCGAGGAGACGGATGCCGTGAACCGGCCGCTGCGCGCGCTGCTCGGGGCTGCCGACCACGTCCTTTACCAGAGCGAGTTCTGCAAGCGCTCCGCCGACGAATGGGTCGGTTCCCCCACGTGCACCTGGGAAGTCCTCCCGAACGCGGTCGACGTCTCGCGCTTCACGCCGGCCCCGGATGCTGCGGGGGGCGGCCCCGTCCTGCTCCTCGGCGGCGATCAGACGCAGGCGTACCGGCTGGAGCTGGCCGTGGCGACCCTCGCGGCGCTCTTGGCGCCACACCCCGATGCCCGGTTGCTCGTCACCGGCCGGCTCGCTGTGCCCTTGGAGCCGCTCGCGAGGCGCTTCGGCGTCGCGGGGCGCGTGCACGCGCTCGGACGCTACTCGCAGACCGACGCGCCCGCGATCTTCCGCCGTGCTCAGGTCCTCCTGCACACGAAGGTGAACGACCCGTGCCCGAGTGTCGTCCTCGAGGCGCTGGCGAGCGGCGTGCCCGTCGTCTACCCGCGAAGCGGCGGTGTGCCGGAGCTCGTCGGCGACGACGCAGGCATCGGCGTTCCGCATCCCGACGGCTTCGAGCGCGACGAGCCGCCGGACCCCGATGCGCTCGCGCAGGCGGTCACGGCTGTGCTCGCCGACCTCCCCGCGTACCGCGCGGCCGCGCGCGCACGGGCGGTCGACCGGTTCTCGCTCGAGCCGTGGCTCGACCGTCACGCGGAGCTGTTCGAACGCCTCGCGCCGAGGTAGCCCCCGACCCGGCCGCGCAGGCTCGCCGTGTAGTAGCGAGCCCGCGGCACGTCGAGCCGAGCGAGCGCGACGAGCGCGCCGCCCGCCGGCCGCACGAGCATCCGGGCGACCGTGCGCGGCGGATAGTCGTGCTTGCGCAGGAGGTAGCCCAGGCTCGTACCGTCGCGCAGCCCGACGGCCGAGTCGTCCTCCCGGACGCCGTGGCGGACCACGAGGGACGGGTCGTACGCGATGCGCGCGCCCGCGCTCACCGCGCGTACGAGATAGTCCGTCTCCTCGCCCGACGAGCTCCGTCTCCCGGAGCCGAGCCCGAGGCTCTCGTCGAACCCGCCGACGCGCTCGACGAGCTCCCGGCGGAGGAACGTCGTCGCCGCATTGGCTCGGTTCCAGAGATTGTCGCGTGTCAGGAGCGCGGCATCGTCCTTCCACGACGTCGAGGAGCGTCCCAGCTCGTCCTCCGTGCGGCCGGTCAACCCGTCGAGGTGCGGATCCCCCCTGAAGCGCTCGGCGACCCGCTCGAGTAGTCCCGGCGGATACCTGCAGTCGTCGTCGGGGAAGGCGACGAGGTCGGCGCTGAGCTCCCGCAGGCCCACGTTGCGCGCCCGCGAGAGTCCCGGCGCCGAGCGCAGGTGGACGAGCTCGAGGCTCCGGCCGTCGAGCACCGCAGGCACGCGCTCGTCCTCGTTCTGATCGACCACGATCGTCCGCAGCTGCGGATAGCGCTGCGCCTCGAGCGAGTCGAGGAGGCTGCGGAGCTCCTCCGTTCGGCCCACCGTCGCGACGACTAGGTCGAACGACGGAGAGTCCCGCGACACGCGCCGTAGGCTACGGCACAGTGCCGCCCGCGCCTCTCGTCACGGTGCTCCTCGCCGTCCGCGACGGGGAGGCGTACGTGCGCACGGCCGTCGAGAGCGCTCTCGGTCAGACGTTTCCCGACCTCGAGGTGCTCGTCGTCGACGACGCCTCGGCCGACGGGACACCGGAAATCCTCGCCGCGCTCGCGGACCCGCGGCTCCGCGTGCTCCGAAACCACGCTGCCACCGGGCTCGCGGGCTCGCTGAACCGGGGCCTCGACGAGGCACGCGGGCGCTACGTTGCGCGGCTCGACGCGGACGACGTGGCGCTTCCGCGGCGGCTCGAGCGCCAGCTCGCCCGCCTGCGCTCGACGCCGGCGGTCGGCATCGTCGGCTCGGCCGTGCTCGAGCTCGACGAGGAGGGCCGGGTGGGGCGGCCGCAGGCGATGCCCGTCGAGCCCAGCGAGGTGCGCTGGAGCGCCCTCTTCAGCGCGCCCTTCTACCACCCGACGGTGCTCGTCGACCGCGAGCTGCTCGACCGGCACGCGCTCCGCTACGACACGAGCTTCCAGGAGAGCGAGGACTACGACCTGTGGTCGCGGCTGCTCGAGCACTCCGGCGGCGCGAACCTGCTCGACCCGCTCGTCCTGTACCGGGTGCACCCCGAGCAGGCCTCCCAGCGCCGTCGCGAGCTGCAGCGCGCGTGTCAGCTCCGCGTCGCACGCGACGCGATCGGGAGTCTCGCTCCGGAGCTGGCCGCAGAGGACGTCGAGCTCGCGTGGCGCGTCGGCGTCGCCGAGCGGGTTCCCGAGCCGGCCGTCGAGGCCGCCGGCGAGGCCTACCTCGGCCTGCTCGAGGCGTTCGAGAGGCGCTGGGGCCTCGGCGCCAGAGCCCGGGCGGCACGCGACCTGGCGCGGCTTGCCGCGCCAGGCCTCGGCGACGAAGCGGCCTCGAATCGCCGCGCAAGCGCTCCGTCTCGATCCGGGCCTTCCCGCCAGGGTGGTCGTGCGGCGAAGGGAGCGCCGCCGGCTGGCGCTCGCCCGCAGCGAGGCCGAGGCCTGGCTCGCGCGCCTCGCCGGGGGAGAGGCCGCGCCGCCCCTCCGCGTGGCCGCCGTCTTCCCAGAGCCGACGCCCTACCGGACGCCGCTGCTCGACCGCATCTCGGCGTTGCCCGAGATCGACCTTACCGTCCTCTACGCCGCCCGCACCGTCGCGCGCCGGACGTGGCGCATCGAGCCCACGCACCGAGCCGTGTACCTCCGGGGGCTCAGGCTCCCGGGCGCCGACCGGCTCGTCCGGCACGACTACCCGTTCACTCCGGGAATCGTCGGAGCCCTCTCCGAGGCGAGGCCGCAGGTCGTCGTCGTCTCGGGCTGGAGCACGTTCGCCGCCCAGGCCGCGCTCGCCTGGTGCGAGGTCAAGGACGTCCCGTACGTGCTCGTGGTCGAGAGCCACGACGAGGGGCCCCGGCCGGGATGGAGGCGCGCAGTCAAGGGGACGGTCGTGCCTCCGGTCGTCCAGCGTGCGGCGGGGATCCTCGTCACGGGGACGCTCGCGCGCGACTCGATGCTCGCGCGCGGCGCCGCGCCCGAGCGCGTGCATCTCTTCGCGAACACCGTCGACGTCGAGGACTTCGCGATGCGGGCGGAGTGGCTCCAGGGTCGACGTGAGGCGTTGCGCCGCGAGCTCGGCGCCCATGAATCCGACGTCGCCGTCCTCTGCGTCGCGCGGCTCGGCCCCGAGAAGCGGCTCGACGTGCTCGTGCGCGCAGTCGCGGCTGCGGACGAGCCGAACCTGGTGCTCGTCCTCGCCGGCGACGGCCCGGAGCGGCAGGAGCTCGTGCAGCTCGCGGGCGAGCTCGGAGTCCGGCTCGCGCTCCTCGGAGACGTCGACTGGGGACGCATCGTCGAGCTGTACGTCGCCGCGGACGTCTTCGCCCTCCTCTCGGAGCGCGAGACGTGGGCGGTCGTGGTGAACGAGGCCGCGGCGTGCGGGCTTCCGCTCGTCCTCTCCGACCGGGTCGGCGCGGCGCACGACCTCCTTCGCGACGGCGAGAACGGGACGCTCGTCCCGGCCGGCGACGTCGACACGGCGGCCCGGGCGCTGCGCGAGCTCGCCCGCGACCCGGAGCTGCGGCGCGCGCAGGGCGCCCGCTCGCGCGAGCTCGCGCGCGACTGGGGCTACGGGCCGAGCGTCGAGGGCTTCCTCGACGCCGTCCGCGAAGCCGTCGTTGACTAGCCTGCTGCTCCGATGGCCGAACCGGGCGAACGCGCGCGCATCCTTGTCCTCAACCAGTACTACTGGCCCGGGGTCGAGGCCACCGCGCACCTGCTGACGGAGCTCTGCGAGGCGCTCGCGGAGGACTACGAGGTCGAGGTCGTGACGGGCGTTCTGCACGGCTACGAGGAAGCGCCGCGACACGCCGAGCACAACGGAGTGCGCATCACGCGCGTCGCGTCGACGTCGTACGAGCGCTCGGAGCTCGGACGGAGGGCCGTGAACTACTTCTCCTACCTCGGCTCGGCGCTCAGCCACTCGCTGAGCGGCCGCGCGCCGGACCTCGTGCTCTGCATGACCGACCCGCCGATCATCGGCGACCTCGGCGTCCTCGTGGGCAGGCGCGTCGGCGCCCCCGTGCTCGTGATCAGCCAGGACGTCTTCCCGGAGATCGCGACCGAGCTCGACCGGCTCCGCAACCCTGCCGTCATCGGCGTCCTCCGCACCCTCGTGGGCGCGTACCTGCGGCGGGCCGACCGGATCGTCGCGATCGGGGAGACCATGCGGCAGCGCCTCGAGGAGAAGGGCGCGCCGCCCGAGCGGTTGCGCGTGATCCCGAACTGGGTCGACACGCGGGCCATCACGCCGCAGCCCCGCGACAACGCCTGGGCCGAGCAGCACCGGCTCGTCGGGCCCTTCGTCGTCATGCACTCGGGGAACGTCGGGCACGCACAGGATCTCGACAGCCTCGTCCGGGCGGCGACGTTTCTCCGCGACCGCGACGACCTGGCGATCGTGATCGCCGGCTTCGGGGCACGGCACGGCGAGATGGTCGCGCTCGCGCAGCGGCTCGAGGTGGAGGAGACCGTGCGCTTCCTCCCGTACCAGAAGCGCGAGCGCCTCCCGTTCTCGCTCTCGAGCGCTGACCTCCACGTCGTCGGGCTCGCGAAGGGGCTCGCCGGCTACGTCGTTCCGAGCCGCCTGTACGGCATCCTCTCGGCGGGTCGACCCGTCGTCGTCGGCGCGGACGAGACGAGCGAGACGGCGCGGCTCGTCCGCGAGATCGGCTGCGGCGTGGTGATCCCGCCCGGGCGACCGGATCTGCTCGCGCGGACGATTCGCGAGGCTGCGGACGGCGGGTTCGATCTCGCCGAGATGGGCCGGCGCGGTCGCGCCTACGTCGAGGAGGAGGCGGACCGCGTCGTCGCGATGGAACGGTACCGCGCCCTCGTCAGGGAGCTGCTCGCCGCGTGATCGCGCGGACGTCGTTCTGGGCCTCGCTCGCCGCGCTCGCGTGGACGCATGCGGGCTACCCGGCGGCGATGGGGGTGCTCGCGCGGCTGCGGCCGCGTCCCGTGTGCAAAAGCGACGTGACGCCGACGGTGGCCCTCGTCGTCTCCGCGCACGACGAGGAGGACGTGATCCGCAGGCGCGTCGAGAACGCGCTCGCGCTCGACTACCCGGAGGAGCGGCTCGAGGTGGTCGTCGCCTCCGACGGCTCGACCGACCGCACGGACGCGATCGTCGAGGAGCTCGCGACCGAGAATCCGCGCGTGCGCCTCCTGCGCTGCCCGCGCGAGGGCAAGGTCGCAGCCCAGCACCGTGCGGTGCGCGAGACGGCGAGCGAGGCCGTCGCCTTCACCGACGCCAACAGCGAGTGGGAGCCGGGCGCGCTGCGCGCACTCGTGCGCAACCTCGCGGACGACGAGGTCGGCTACGTCTGCGGCCAGCTCCGCCTCGAGAGCCCGGACGGCGCGAACCTCGAGGGCCTCTACTGGCGCTACGAGACGTGGGTGCGCGAGCAGGAGTCGGCCTGCAGCTCGATCACTGCGGGAAACGGCGCGATCTACGCGGTGCAGCGTGAGGCGTACGTCGAGGACGACCCGCGGTTCGGGCACGACTTCGGCTTCCCGTACCTCATGGAGCAGGCGGGACGGCGGGCCGTGTACGAGCCCGCCGCGGTGGCGGTCGAGAAGCCGGCGGCCGAGCCCGAGGACGAGTACGGCCGCAAGGTGCGGACGATCGCCCGCGCGCTCGGCCACATCCTCACCGGGCGCGCCTTTCGCCCGACCCGTCCGCTGTACACGGCGCAGCTCGTCTCGCACCGGGTCCTGCGCTACTCGACGGGAATCCTCCACGTCCTCCTGCTCGTCTCGAACCTCCGGCTCGTGGGCCGCGCGCCCTTCTACCGGCGCTTCCTCGCCCTCCAGCTCGCCGGACTCGGCCTCGCGGCGGCGGGGAAGAGGCGGTTCCCCTGCCCGGGGCGCGACTCGCGTACTACTACTACGTCGTCACGAAGGCGACAGTCGCGGCGCTCGTCCGCTACCTGCGCTCCGGCACGCCGCAGACCTGGGACAAGGCGAAGGGCACGCGCTGAACCGCGCAGCCGACATCGCGATCGCCGGCGCTGGCCTCGTCCTCACGAGCCCGCTGCTCGCGGCGGCCGCGCTCGCGACGAAGCTCGAGGACGGGGGGCCCGTCCTCTACCGCCAGGTGCGCGTCGGCAAGGATGGGGTCGACTTCGAGGTGCTCAAGCTCAGGACGATGGTGGTGGGTGCCGAGGGCATGGGTGCCGGGTTCGCCGTCGACGGGGAGACCGTCGGATCACCCGCGTGGGCCGGATCCTCCGCCGCACGTCGATCGACGAGCTGCCGCAGCTCTGGAACGTCCTGCGCGGCGACATGAGCGTCATCGGGCCCCGGCCGACCCTCCGCTACCAGGTGGAGCAGTACGACGAGCGCCAGCGCCATCGGCTCGACATCCGGCCCGGGCTCACCGGCTGGGCGCAGGTGCACGGCCGGGCGGAGCTCCCGTGGGCCGACCGCATCGAGCTCGACGTCTGGTACGTCGAGCACCGCTCGCCGCGGGTCGACCTGCACGTCCTCCTGCGCACGCCGCTCGCGCTCTTCCGCGGGACCTACCGCGGCGCGACCGGCGGCTGGCGCCCGAAGACGTAGGCTCGATGCGGATCTCGGACACGCACGCTGAGGCCTGGGCGTCGCAGTCTGTAGGTGCGAGACATGTCTCGCCCTACGGGCGCGATACGCCCGGGGGCGCGGGAAGCCCCTTCGCGGCGAGCAGCGACCGGTACAGGCGGTGACGTAGTCGACGAGCCGCGCGACCGAATACGCGCCTGCACCCCCGCGCGTCCGGCAGCCCCGAGCCGTGCCCGGAGCGCGGGCTCGCGAGCGAGCTGCGCGAGCCGCTCGGCGGCCGCTTCGGTGTCTCCCGGCTCGACGAGGAAGCCGTCAACGCCGTCGCGT
>CAWHPO010000016.1:0-13062 GCA_963831285.1 uncultured Gaiellaceae bacterium
CATGCCCGCGGCGGCGACGTTATCGGGACGGCCCGGCAGTCGCGCCAGCACGAGGGCGAAGATCTCCGAGGCGGCCCACAGGACGGCGGCGAGTAGCCAGCCTGCGAGCGGCCAGCCGGCGACGGCGAAGACCGGGAGCGCGAGCGCGATCACCGTGGCGCCCGCGACCGTCGGACCGATACGGCTCGGAACAGCTCGCGGCGTCGAGAAGATCCCCGCGCTCACGAGGCCTGCCTGCGCCCGTAGACCTGGTACACGACGAGCACGCCCAGCGGGATCCCGACGATCGCGCCGACGAGGAGCCCGATCGCCGTGGACCCGAGGGCCCAGCCGACGAGGGCGCCGACGAGCATCGCGGCCGCCAGCGCGCCGAGGAGCAGGCCCGAGGCAGTCGCGAGCGAGTGCGGTGACGGGGCCGCGTCCGAGCTCATCCGGCCGGAGCATATCACCCTGCTTGTAACACCAACATCCCGCTCGAGAAGCGAAAAACGGTGAGGATCGTGACAGGGGTAGGATGAACCGATGGAGCGGCTCGTCCTCGTGCACGGCAGTGTCGTCGGAGCGCGGACGACGTGGGCGGGACAGGAGCCGTTGGCCGGCCGCTTCGAGCTCGTCCTGGTCGAGCGGCCCGGCTTCCCTCCACACCCGCCGGTCGACAGAGTGGACTTCGAGGCGGACGCAACCCTCGTGGCCGAACTGCTCGAGGCCGGGGATCACGTCGTCGGGCACTCGTACGGGGGAGTGATCTCGTTGCTCGCCGCGGCGCAGGTGCCGGCGACCGTTCGCTCACTTACCGTCATCGAGCCTCCGGCGACACGGGTCGCCGCCGGGAACCCTGCGGTGGACGCGTTCGCACGACTGGGGGAAGAGCTCTACGCCGCTGGAGCACGGGACGATCCCGAGACCTTCCTCCGGCGCTTCCTCTCAGCCGTGGGATCGGCGCTCGATCCACCGTCGCCGCTACCGGCGGAGCTCGAGCAGGGCGCTCGGGCCCTCCAGGTCGAGCGTGGCCCGTGGGAGGCGGAGATTCCCCTCGGCGCACTCGCCGCCGCCCCGTTCCCGAAGCTCGTCGTCTCGGGGAACCACAGCCCGGCGTTCGACGGGATCTGCGACGTCCTGGAAGCGCAGCTGCCCGCCGAGCGCGTCGTGCTCCAAGGCTTCGGCCACACGGTCCAGCGTCATCCCGAATTCAACGACCGCCTCGCGGACTTCGTCCGAGGCGCGTCGGAGAGGAGAGAGCCATGAGCTTCAGCCTTCAGCGCCTCGACCACGTCTCGCTGAACGCCCGCGACCGGCAGCGCTCGATCGAGTGGTACCGCGACACGCTAGGGCTCGAGCAGAGCAACGAGCCGACTGCGGATGACGAGCCCGTCTTCCTCGGCGCGTTCGGCGCCTGCATCGCGCTGTTCCAGGCGGCGTCCGATCCCGGACCGCGGGAGCGCGAGTCCGCCGGGCTCCGGCACGTCGCCTTCGCGCTCGAGGCAGCCGACTTCGCCGCCGCCCGCGAGCACCTGGAGGAGCGCGGCGTCGACTTCCGCCCCGAGGAGCACGGCTTCGCGAGCTCGCTCTACTTCCCGGATCCGGACGGAAACGTCATCGAGCTCACGACGTACCGCGCCTGAGCTCGCGAAGGGCGCATCCCACAAGTGACAGATTGCAACTTGCGCACTTTCGTCGCGATCTCGACGCCCACTGGCGAGCACTCGCCGTCCACGCTGAGGCGGTGTACACGGCCGCTCCGCGACTTCGCCCCCAGCTCGTACGCATTCTCCTCGCGCTCGACGATCCACGGGTGTCGATCGCGGAGTGCTACCGGCGAAGTCGAGAACCGACTGCAAATCTGGATATTGCTCGCCCGAGCTACGAGAGCTTTCGGATATTGCTGCGGGAAGCTCGGCGCGCGCGTGCGCGGCGGCGTGCGACGCGCGACACGCTCATCCGGGTCGCGCTGTACCTCGATTCGCCCGACGAGCTGAACCGGCTCGAGTAGCTCCGCACACGCCTAGTAACAGATTGCAACTTGCATTCTCCAAGCGCTGCGCCCGCGTGTTCGGGCGTTCCGGCGTTCGGCTTCAGGCGCTCAAGCGCTCGGGGGAATCCTCGCGCTCGCGGTCGCGGCGCCGCACCCGCGGGTTCGCGAGCTTGACGATCTCGAGCAGGTACACGACGTAGACGGAGAACGCCACCGCGAAGAACGCGATCGCGGCGACGGCGAGCGTCTGCAGCGGATGCCAGCTTCCGCCCTCCCGGAAGGGGACGAACCGGGTCGCGAGCGCCGCCCCGGCGAGGCTCGCGCACCACAGCCACATCGTGACCGCGGCCCGGCGCTGCGAGAACCCGATGTTCAGGAACCGGTGGTGAAGGTGGCTCCGGTCGGCCGTGTAGATCGGCCGCGAGTGCTTCAGGCGCCGTGCGACGACGAACGACGTGTCCATGATCGGCACCGCGAGCACGAGCAGCGGAAGCACGAGGACGACCGTGGACGCGGTCTTCAGGAGGCCCTGGATGGAGACGGCGGCGAGGATGAACCCGAGGCAGAGCGCGCCCGAGTCGCCCATGAAGATCCGCGCCGGAAAGAAGTTGTGACGGAGGAACCCCAGGCAGGCGCCGGCGACGATCGCGGAGAGGATCGCCGGATCCGGCTTGCCGAGAGAGAGCGCAAGGATCGCGTAGGTGACCCCGGCGATGCCGCAGACCCCCGCGGCGAGCCCGTCGAGCCCGTCGAGGAAGTTCACCATGTTCATGACGGCCACGATGAAGACGACCGAGAGCGGCATGCCGATCCACGCCGGGATGTCGAGGACGCCGAGGAACGGGAAGCGTGACGTGGTCGATCCAGACGCCGAAGGCGCACGGGATCGAGGCGGCGACCACCTGGCCGACGAGCTTCACGCTCGGCGAGAGGCCCCGGAAGTCGTCGACGGCGCCGACGACCGTCGCGATCGCCGCGCCCAGGAGCACGCCGCGGCTCTCGTCGGAGAGGTCGAGGAACGCGAGCGCGGGCACGAGGATCCCGAGGAAGATCGCGAGCCCCCCCAGGCGCGGGATCGGACGCCGGTTGATCCGGCGCGCGTCCGGGCGGTCGACGGCGCCGAGCAGGCGCGCCATGCCGCCGACCGCGGGGGTCAGGAGGACGACGATGCCGAACGCAATGGCAGCGCCATAGAGGACCTCCGGCGATTCCCGCAGCTCGTCGAAGACCATGCGGCGCTATTTCGTCCCGTACAGGCGGTCGCCTGCGTCGCCGAGGCCCGGGAGGATGTAGCCCTTCTCGTTCAGCCCGCGGTCGACGGACGCGACGACGATGGGCACGTCCCCGTGCTCGCGGTGAACGCGCTCGATCCCTTCCGGCGCCGCGATCAAGGCGATGAGCCGCACCGACGTCGCCCCCGCCCGCTTCACGGTCTCGATCGCGGCCGCCGTCGAGTTCCCCGTCGCGAGCATCGGGTCGAGGAGGATGACGTCGCGGTCGGCGATGTCGCCGGGAAGCTTCACGTAGTACTCGACCGGCTCGAGCGTCTCCTCGTCGCGGAAGAGGCCGATGAAGCCCACCCGGGCGCCCGGCACCAGCGAGAGGACGGCGTCGAGCATCCCCATCCCCGCGCGCAGGATCGGGCACACCGCGACCTTCTTTCCCGAGATCCTCCGCGCGGCCGTGTGCTCCAGCGGCGTCTCGATCTCGACCTGCTCGTCGGCCAGGTCCTTCGTCGCCTCGTACGTGAGGAGGAGCGTGAGCTCGTTGACGAGCTGCCGGAACATCTGCGTCGTCGTCGTGACGTCCCGGAGCAGGCCGAGCTTGTGCTGGACGAGCGGATGAGTCACCTCGGTCACGAGGCCGGCCCGCGCCGCCGAGGCTGTCGCCGCGTCCGTCATTCTCCGAAGCTCGGGTACGCGGGGAGGCCGGGATAGAGGGGGCGGCGCTCGAGGAGCGCTGCGCTCCGAGCGGAGAGCGAGGCGAGGTCCGCGTCGTCCGCAAGGGCGTCGCACATGATCGCGCCCACCTCCGCGAAGTCGTCCGTGTCCAGCCCGCGCATCGTCATCGCCGGCGTGCCGACCCGGAAGCCCGACGAGACCGTCGGGGGACGCTCGTCGAACGGGACCGTGTTGCGGTTCACGGTGATCGAGACCTCGGCGAGACGCTCCTCGGCCTCCTTGCCCGTCCACTCGGTTCGGCGAAGGTCGACGAGGAGGAGGTGCGTGTCCGTCCCGCCCGTCAAGACGTCGAGCCCACCCGCCTGCAGCGCCTCCCCGAGCGCGTCCGCGTTCGCCCGCACCGCACGCTGGTAGTCGCGGAACGGCTCCGAGGCCGCGATCCGGAAGCAGGCGGCCTTGGCGGCGATCACGTGATTCAGCGGTCCGCCCTGCATGCCGGGGAAGACGGCGCGATCCAGCGCCTGTGCGTGCTCCTCGCGGCAGAGGACGAAGCCCGAGCGGGGCCCGGCGAGCGTCTTGTGCGTCGTCGAGGTCACGAAGTCGCAGTGCTCGACCGGATTCGGGTGGAGGCCCGCGGCCACGAGCCCCGCGAAGTGGGCCATGTCGCAGAGCAGGAGGGCGCTCACCTCGTCGGCGATCTCGCGGAAGCGCCACGCCTCGACGGTGCGCGGGTACGCGGAGCCCCCGCAGACGATGAGCCGCGGCCGGTGCTGCTGCGCCAGGCGCAGGACGTCGTCGTAGTCGACGAGGTTCGTCCCGCGCGAGACGCCGTAGTGGACGATCTCGTAGAGGCGACCCGAGAAGTTCACCTTCAGGCCGTGGGTCAGGTGCCCGCCGTGCGAGAGCTCGAGCGAGAGGATCGTGTCGCCCGGCTGCAGCACGGCGAAGTACACGGCCATGTTCGTCTGGGCGCCCGCGTGCGGCTGGACGTTCGCGTGCTCTGCGCCGAAGAGCTCCTTCGCGCGGTCGATCGCGAGCTGCTCGATCTCGTCGACCACCTCGCACCCGCCGTAGTAGCGGCGCCCCGGATACCCCTCGGAGTACTTGTTCGTGGGGACGCTGGCCACCGCTTCGAGGATCGCGGGCCACGTGAAGTTCTCGGACGCGATGAGCTCGATCTCGCCGCGCTGCCGCTCGAGCTCACGCTCGAGGAGCGACGCCACCTCCGGATCGACGTCTACGAGGCCCGCGGTGCGGAGATCCTCGAGCGTCAGCGGCGTCGTCGCCATCTCGCGTGATGCTACTGCGCCAGCAGCCAGGAGCCGGACATGCGCCGAAGAGCCTCATCCGCGGGGACTGCGCCCTCGCGAAGAACGACAGGCTCGGGGCCGGTGAGGTCGATCACGGTGGACGCCATTCCCGGCAGCTCGCCGCCGTCGAGCACGGCGGAGACGCCGGCGAGGATCTCCGCAGGGACGTCGTCGAGGCGACCGGGATCCGGGCCGCCGTGGAGGTTGGCGCTCGTCGCCGCGACGACGCCGACGCGGCCGAGG
This sequence comes from uncultured Gaiellaceae bacterium, assembly GCA_963831285.1. GTDB lineage: Bacteria > Actinomycetota > Thermoleophilia > Gaiellales > Gaiellaceae > GMQP-bins7. The sequence goes on from CAWHPO010000016.1 coordinate 5,427, forward strand.
AGCTCCGCCGCCGCGCCCGCCAGGTCGGGGACGCGCACGCCGATCGTGTCGGGCCGGCTCCCGGTGAGCCAGGGCAGGCGACGCTCCGGGTTCGGCACGACGACGGTGAACGGCCCCGAGAGGACCCCTCGCTCGGGCAACTCCGGGACGAGGCTCCGCAGGGCCTCGACGCTGGCGCCCACGAGCGCGATCGGCTGCTCGGGCGGGCGGCGCTTGAGTGCAGAGAGCGCCCGGACCGCCGCCTCGGCATCCGGACGGCACCCGAGTCCGTAGACGGTGTCCGTCGGGAGCACGACGAGCTCTCCCGCCTCGAGCGCGCGGGCAACCTCGTCGACCGAGCTCACGCGTGCACGCCCTCGACCACGCGCTCGCGATCGGCCAGATCGCGCGTCACGCGCACGTCCGCGTAGCCGAGATCCGCGAGGAGCTTCACGACCTCCCGCGCCGAACCGTCGGCGACCTCGAGGACGAGCGCACCCCCGGCCCGCAGCACGGCCGGGGCGGCGCGCGCGATCGCGTCGGTCGCCGCCACGCCGACGAGCGCTTCGCGTGGCTCCCACTCGCGAACCTCGGGCGCGAGCGAGCCGATCTCGTCGGGACGGACGTACGGCGGGTTCGAGACGACGAGATCCCATGGCCCCGCCGGGAGGCCGGCGAAGAGGTCCCACTCGCGCAGCTCGAGCGCGAGCCCCGTTCGCTCGGCGTTCGCCCGCGCGACCTCGAGCGCCCCCGGCGACGCGTCGAGGGCGGTGATCCGCGCGCCCGGGTGCTCGTCGACGAGCGCGAGCGCGATCGCGCCGCTTCCGGTCCCCACGTCGAGCACACGAGGCTCGGCGGCGCCGACGAGGCGCTCGAGGCAGCGCTCGACGACGATCTCCGTCTCGGGCCGGGGCACGAGGACGCGCGGTATCGACCTGGAGCGTGAGCCTCCGGAACCCCCACTCCCCGAGAACGTAGGCGAGCGGCTCGCGCGCCTCCCGCCTCACGACGAGCGCCTCGAGAGACGCCAGCTCCTCCTCGCCGAGAACCCCGTCCGGAGCGAGCGCGAGCTCGGAGCGACGCACGCCGAGGACGTGCCCGAGGAGGATCTCGGCGTCGACCCGCGGCGACTCGACGCCCGCCCCCGCGAACCGCTCCGAGATCGAGGCGAGCGCCTCGCGGACGGTCACGCCGAGGCGGCGGCGAGCGCCTGGCGCTGGTCCTCCGCCCGCAGGGCCTCCGTGAGCTCCCCCATGTCGCCCTCGAGCACCTGGTCGAGGCGGTGCAGCGTGAGCTTGATCCGGTGGTCGGTCACGCGGCTCTCCGGGAAGTTGTAGGTGCGGATCTTCTCCGCGCGCTCGCCCGTGCCGATCTGCGAGCGCCGCGACGCGGCGAGCTCGGCCTGCTGCTTCTCGCGCTCGAGCTCGTACAGCCGGGCGCGCAGCACGCGCATGGCCTTCTGGCGGTTCTGCAGCTGCGACTTCTCGTCCTGCATCGCGACGACGAGGCCCGTCGGCAGGTGGGTGATCCGCACCGCCGAGTCCGTCGTGTTCACGCTCTGCCCGCCGGGGCCCGTCGAGCGCATGACGTCGACCTTGAGGTCGTTCTCCGCGATCTCGACCTCGACCTCCTCGGCCTCGGGCATCACCGCCACCGTCGCCGTCGACGTGTGGATCCGGCCCTGCGACTCGGTCTCCGGAACGCGCTGCACGCGATGGGTCCCGCCCTCGAACTTGAAGATCGAGTACGCGCCCTGGCCCTTGACCGCGAACACCGCCTCCTTCACGCCGCCGCCCTCGCTCTCGCTCGTGGACAGCGTCTCCGTCCGGAGCCCGAGCCGCTCCGCATAGCGCGTGAGCATCCTGCGCACGTCCCCGGCCCAGAGCGCGGCCTCGTCTCCACCGACGCCTTGCCGGATCTCCACGATGACGTCCTTCTCGTCGGCGGGATCGCGCTCGACCAGCGCGAGCTGCAGCTCCGACTCGAGACGCTGGACCTCGTCGTCGAGCTCCGACGCCATCGCGGCGAGCTCGGGATCGCCCCGCGCCGCCTCGAGGTCGTCGCGCGCCTGCCGCCACTCGTCCGCGAGGCGCTTCGGGGCCTCGAGCTCCTTCAGCCGGCGACCGGCGTCCGCGGCCTGGCGGTGGTCGTTGTAGACCGCGGGGTCGGACAGGCGCTCCTGCGCCTCCGCGTAGGAGCGGTCGAGCTCGTCGACGAGGCGCTCGATCGCCATCGCCGGAGGGTAGCGAGCGGCTATGCGAGCGACGCCGTGAGCGAGATCTCGGGCACGGAGGCGAGCGCGGTCGAGACGGGGCACCCCTCCTTCGCCGCCTGCGCGGCCTCCAGGAACGCGGGCTCCTCGATCCCCGGAACCTCTGCCGTGACGGCCAGGAGGATCTTCGTGATCCCCGTCCCGGGGACGAAGGTGACGGTCGCGTCGACGTCGAGCCTCTCCGGCGGCGTGCCGGCCTGAGCGAGACCGTGCGAAAGCGCCATCGAGAAGCACGCGGCGTGCGCGGCGGCGATCAGCTCCTCCGGGCTCGTCCTCCCCTCGGGCTCCTCGGCGCGTGAGGCCCAAGTCACCTCGAGAGGCCCGAACGCGCCGCTCCCGACGCTCGTGATCGTCCCCGCCCCTTCGATGAGCGAGCCCGACCAGGTGACGTGCGCGGTTCGCTCGGCCATCAGCTCCCCCCCTCGAGCGACGCGTCGACCGTGACGGACGCACTCGCCCTGATGAGTGACGAGAACGGGCAGCCGTCGTCGGCCGCCGCGGCGGCGCGGTCGAACGACTCCGCATCGGCACCGGGCGCCACGCCCCGCGCTGAGATCGCCGACGCGACGATGAGATGGCCCTTCCCCTCGACCTCGTCCATCGTGATCGTGCAGTGCACCGTGAGCCGCTCGGGAGGCGTTCCGGCTCTGGCGAGCTCGCTCCCGAGCGAGGTGACGAAGCAGGTGGCGTGCGCCGCCGCGAGGAGCTCCTCGGGACTCGTCTTCCCGTCGGGATCGCCGACACGCGACGCAACCGTCACCGGGAGCGCGAACGCGGTCGAGCTCGCGGCGCGCACGACACCCGCGCCTCGCGACACGGTCCCTTCCCACACGACGTCGGCCTCGCGGACGATGCGAGGCATCAGGCCATGACCTCGACGCGAGACTCGAGGCGGCGCTCCTCGGGCGTCTCTGCCGCTTCCTTCTCCATCACGCGCCGCAGCGCCTGGATGGAGACCTCGACCTGGTCGTCCGAGGGCTCGCGGGTCGTGAGCCGCTGGAGCCAGAGCCCCGGCGCGAGCAGCGTCATCAGGATGCGGTTGTCCTGGTGCTTGCCTGCGTAGCGGATGAGCTCGTATGCGAGCCCCGCGATCACCGGGAGCAGCAGGATCCGGCTTGCGATCAGCCAGTACCAGACCGGTCGCCCGACGAACGCGAACACGAAGATCGCGATCACCATCACCCAGAGCAAAAAGGCAGTTCCGCAACGCGGGTGGATCAGGCTGAACTTCTGCACGTTGCGCGGCGTCAGCTCGGCGCCCGCCTCGAGGGCGTTGATCGCCTTGTGCTCGGCGCCGTGGTACTGGAAGACGCGGCGGAGGTCCGGGAGGAGCGAGATCACGAGCAGGTAGGCGATGAAGACGCCGACCCGGATGAGCCCCTCCACGACGACGAACAGGCCCGGTCGAGTCGATCGGCAGCCAGGTCGTCACGACCGCAGGGCCGACCTTGAAGAGCAGGAGCGCGAAGCCGATCGCGATCACGAACGAGAAGATGATCTGGCCACGGCTGATCTGCGTGTTGATCTCGCCGTGCTCGTCGCGCTCCTGCGAGGCGACGTTGGCGGAGATGGCGAGCGCGCGGAACCCGATCGCGAGCGACTCGCCGAGCGCGATCACGCCTCGTACGATCGGCAGTCGCCACAGCTTGCGCCGCTGCATCGGCGAGTCGATGTCCTGCACGACCTCGGTGATCTCCCCCTCGGGCGTGCGCACGGCCACGGCCCAGCTCGAGGGGCTGCGCATCATCACGCCCTCGAGAACGGCCTGTCCGCCGTAGCTGACGGCCATGTGTGGGCTAGAGGCTCGATGCGAAATTCACGCATGCCGGCTGATGTCCACGACACAGCGCCGGATGGCCACCAGCGCGCCTCGCACAGGCTTCTAGCCTGCACGAGGCGTGCCGGCGGCCCCCGGCTTGGTCGTGGCCGCCCCCGGTGGCGCGCCAATTTCGCATCAAGCCTCTAGTCGCTGTCGCCGCGGCGTGCGCCGGCCTTCTCGAGCCGGCGCTGGAAGCGCTCCACCCGACCGCCCGTGTCGACGAGCTTCTGCTTGCCCGTGTAGAACGGGTGGCACTCGGCGCAGATCTCCACGTGGAGCTCCGGCTTCGTCGAGCGCGTCCAGAACTCGTTGCCGCACGAACAGGTGACGTGCGCGAGGACGTAGTCGGGATGGATGTCGGATTTCATCGGCTTGCCAGGATACCAGCGGCCGTCTTCGTCGAGACGTTCCCGCCCGAGACGACGCAGACGATCCGGCCGCCCTCGACCTTCCCGGCGAGCACCGCGGCCACCGCTGCCGCGCCGGCTGGCTCGCAAGCCAGCTTCGCGCGCTCGTAGAGGAAGCGGAAGCCCTCCTCGATCTCGCCGTCGCTCACGAGCACGGGGTCGATTCCGAGCCGGGCGAACGTATTCGTCGCGATCGCGCCCGCGAAGGGGGCGTTCAGGCCGTCGGCGATCGAGCCTGCCTCGACGCGCACGGGCTCTCCGGCCTCGAGCGCCGTGTGCAGCGCCCGGGAGGACTCCGGCTCGACCGGCAGGACGCGCACGTCGCTTCCCGCAGCCGCCGCCGCGATCCCGGCGACGAGCCCGCCGCCGCCACAGGGCACGACGATCGTGTCGACCCCCTCGAGATCCTCGAGGATCTCGAGGCCGACGGTTCCCTGCCCCGCGACGACGAGCGGGTCGTCGAACGGGTGGACGAGGACGCGCCCCGTCTGCTCCTGGAGCTCGGCGAGGCGCTCGAACACGTCCCCCGGTCCCGTCGCCTGCTGATCGATCGCCGCTCCGTAGGACTCCGTGGCGGCGCGCTTCACCTCGCTCGCGCCCTGGTACATGACGACGAGCGCGTCGATCCCCTCCTCGCGGGCGCCGAACGCGAGCGCGGCCGCGTGGTTCCCGGCCGACGCCGCGATGACGCCGCGCTCCCGCTCCTCGGAGGAGAGCGAGGCGAGCTTCGTCAAGACGCCCCGCGGCTTGAACGAGCCTGTCCGCTGGAAGAGCTCGGCCTTGAGGAAGACGTCCGGCCCGAGCGTCCGGCTGGAGAGCATCGGCGTTCGCTGGAGCCGCCCGCGGATCGCCTCCGCGGCGCGGTCGACGTCGTCGCGGTCGACGAGCACGGCCCGATGCTAGTGGCGCCCAGGTGTCGGACACGGTGTCTGACACCCCACATGTTCGCGTGAGACGCGTCCGTCGCTGGGCAAGCCCGCCATAGGGGACAATGCCAACATGGCCACCGTCGAGCAGCGACCCATCAGGCTCGTCGTCCGGGACGACCTCGAGCGCAGCCGCCTCACCGTCGTCTTCCGCCTGTTCCTCGCGATCCCGCTGATCGTCTGGCTGGCGCTGCGTGGCATCGCGGCCTTCGTCGTGGCGTTCGTGAACTGGCTCGCGGTGGTCATCCAGGGCGAGGTCCCGAGGAGCCTGCACGACTTCGTCGCCTCCTACGTCCGCTACGCGACCCAGGTGAGCGCGTACGTCTTCCTCGCAGCGAACCCGTATCCGTGGTTCCGCTGCCAGGACCACTACCCCGTCGATCTCGAGGTCGAAGCACCGGTGCGCCAAGGCCGCTGGGGCGGGTTCTTCCGGCTCGTTCTCGCGATTCCCGCGCTTGCGCTGGCCGCCGCGCTCGGCGGCGGCTTCGCGTCGGGTTCTGAGAGCCAGGGTTCGTGGAGCGCCTCGCAGGGAGGCGACAACGCGAGGTGGTGGACGTTCTCCAGTGTGGGCGGCGTGGCGGCCGCGGCAGCGTTCCTCGCCTGGTTCGCGATCCTCGCGCGCGGCCGCGCGCCGCGCGGGCTACGCGATCTCGTGGCGTTCGCGCTCGGCTACGGAGCGCAGGCGGGCGGCTACCTGCTCCTCCTCACGCCGCGCTATCCGACGTCCGATCCGGCTCTCGCGGAGGAGTACTCCGACCTGCCCCAGCACCCGGTTCGCATCGTCGTCGACGACGACCTCGCGCGGCCGCGACTCACCGTTCTCTTCCGGCTCTTCCTTGCGATCCCGCACTTCGTCTGGCTGGCACTGTGGGGGATCGCGGCATTCTTCGCCGTCGTCGCCGCCTGGTTCGCGGCGCTCGCGACGGGGAGGGTTCCAGGTGGACTTCAGCGCTTCCTGGCGTCCTACGTCCGGTACGCGACGCACGTCCTCGCCTTCGTGTACCTCGTCGGCCGTCGCTTCCCCGGCTTCGCGGGACGTCCTGGGTACGGGGTCGACCTCGAGATCGATCCAGCGGTGACGCAGGGCCGCTGGCGCATCCTGTTCCGCTTCTTCCTCGCGATCCCGGCCTTCATCGTCGCGAGCGCGCTCGGGGGAGTCGCCTTCGTCATCGCGTTCCTGGCCTGGTGGTACGCCCTCGCCGCCGCGCGGATGCCGGACGGCATGCGGAATCTCGGAGCGTCGTGCCTGCGCTACTCGGCGCAGACATATGCGTATGCGCTCCTCGTGACCGATCGCTACCCGTACGGGGCGCCGGTGCTCCGCGAGAATCCGCGCGTGCCGGACGAGGTCGCCCTCGCGCCGATCGCGGCACCTGGGGACGCCTTCTGAGATACGTCGCCGCCGCGGCGCTCGCGCTCGGGGCGCTCGCGTTCGCCGCGTTCGTCCTCTACCCCTCGGCAGTGCCGGACGATCTCGTTCTGGGCCGCGTCGACGTCGGCCAGGTCTTCGGCGCCGGAGTCGTCGCGCGGGCCCAGCGGTACGAACGCTTCTTCTACGTCGACTGGCTCCTCGCGCAGGTGGCGCTCCTCGTCACGCTCGCGCTCTACGCACGCCGGGGGATCGCGTTCGCGAAGGAGTCGGCGGCCGGCCCGATCGGCACGGGCATGCTCCTCGGGATGCTCGGGCTCGGCATCGTGTGGCTCGTCGGCCTCCCGTTCGGGCTCGCGGCGCACTGGTGGGAGCGGCACAACGGACAGTCGAAGCTCGGCTACCTCGACTGGGCGCTCCAGGGCTGGGCGACGCTCGCGGCCGCGTTCCTCTCGGTCTGTCTCGCGCTTGTCATCGTGATGGGCCTCGCGCGCAAGCTCGGCGAGCGCTGGTGGCTGCCCGGAGCCGCGGTCTTCGTCGCGATCGGCGCGCTCTTCACGTTCGTCGCGCCCTACCTCGACTTCACCACCGACCCGCTGAAGAATCAGGCGTTGCTCGCCTCGGCGCGCGAGTACGAGTCGGAGCTCGGCCTCGGACACGTCCCCATTCGCGTCGAGAAGGTCAGCGACGACACCGACCAGGCCAACGCGTACGCGTACGGGGTCGGGCCGTCGCGACGCGTCGTCGTCTGGGACACGCTCCTGCGCCGTCCGTTCACGGAGGACGAGCAGCGCGTCGTCCTCGCCCACGAGCTCGGCCACCACGCGCAGCATCACATCCCGAAGGGGATCGCCTGGTTCGCGC
>CAWHPO010000017.1:0-5825 GCA_963831285.1 uncultured Gaiellaceae bacterium
CATCGGCGTTCCCGCGTTGGGTGGCTACCGGAACCTGGTCGCGCCCGATCCGGACGTGCGCGCCGCGAACCTGGCGCACGTCCAGCGCTGCCTGGAGCGCGCCCCGGCGCTGGGCTCGTACGTCGTCGCCACCGAGACGGGAACGCTGAGCGCCGAGGGCGAGTGGACGGACTCGCCCCTGAACACGACCGAGAGGGCATGGGACCTGCTGTACGACGCGCTCGAGACGCTCCTTCCCGTCGCCGAGCGGAGCGGCACGATCCTCGCCCTCGAGGCGAGCGTCAAGCACGTCCTCAAGACGCGCGACCAGATGCTCGGGCTCCTCGAGCGCTTCCCCACGCAGCACCTCCAGATCGTCTGCGACCCGTACAACTACGTGTCGGCGGAGCTCGTCCCCGTCCACGAGGAGGCCACGGAGACGCTCCTCGACGGCTTCGAGGATCGCTTCGTGGTCGCGCACCTGAAGGACGTCGACGCCGGGGGTGCGGAGACGGCAACACCTGAGTTCGGCCTCGGCGTCTTCGCGCAAGCGCCCTATCTCGAATTCCTGCGCACGCGCCGACCCGACCTCGGTCTGATCGTCGAGCACCTGCCGCTCGCTCACGTGCCGGACGTTCGCGCCCGGATCGACGCACTCGTCGCCGCAGGCGACGTTCGCTAGGACCCGCGGGCGCTCGGGCGCGCGATCCGGCCGCCGGACCGGCCGGCCGCCGTTCTCGCTGCGGAACGCCGACAGCTGCAGGAGCTCGCCGTCCAGCTCGAGCCCGGAGCCGAGGACGCGCTCGCCGCGCAGGCGCACGTCCTCGCCGAGCCCGGCCGAGGGCTGCCGTGATGCTTCTGCCGAGTCGACCCACTGGAGGAACGTCGACAGGAACGCCTGGGGCGCCCGCTCCCCGTCGAGCCGGTCGAGCGCGTCCAGCATGTACCCGCGACGGAGCTTCGGCCACAGGCGCGCGAACGCGTCCGGCCGCGAGAGCGCATCGACGCACAGCACGTCTCCGACCGCGAGCAGCGCGCCGCACTGGCCGGGCTGCGCAGGGAACGCCGCCTCGAGCTTCGCGAGCGAGTCGGCGTGCGCCCGGAACGTGTCCGCGCTCGCCCCGGTGGGGGAATGGACGTCGAGGCGACTCGCCCGAGCCCGCACCGCGTCCCACACCTCGCCCTGCGACACACCCCGTGCGAGCGGCTGCTCGTGCAGCGCCATGTTCTTGCGGTGACGCAGCTCGGGCGAGGCGGCGTGCGGCGCAGCCTCGAAGAGCTCCGAGCGCCGCGACCAGCGCCCCTGCTCGACGCAGGAGACGGGGATCTTCAGCGTCGAGCGCGCCTCGACGAGCACCGAGACGTTGAGGATGCGGTTCTGCTTCGCTCCGACGAGCTCCTCGCCGTCGTACAGCAGGACGCGCTCGGTGAGCGGGTTCTCGACGACGAGCTCCGGGACGGTCCCCGACTCGCCGACCTCGCGAATGCGAAGGCCGCCGGCGAGCGCCTCCTCGAGCGTGACGTAGTCGGCGACCGGATCGTTTCGGGGAAAGAGCGGTGCGACGACGATGCCGCGGTGCTCCACCGCGTCGCCGAGCTGGTAGAGGTTCTCGATCATCTGCGACTCCTTTCGGGTTCGAGAAGGAGTCCGGCCTAGAGCACTGGCGTCTTACGCGATGTTGTGTTACACACTCATGACAGATAGTGTGTAACCATGGCGCGCATGCGAAGAATCCAGATCGTCATCGATCACGAGCTCGATGAGCGTCTCGAGCGCGTCGCCGCCGAACGCCGTCTCTCCAAGAGCGCTCTCGTTCGCTTCGCGGTAGAACGTGAGCTGACCGAACCGTTCGACAACGGGCTCTGGCGGCTCCCGACCTTCGACGACGTAGAGCCTGTCGAAGACATCGACGCGTTCCTGTATGGCCCGATCTCGGAGGAGGCGTGGCCTTCGTTGACACGTCGTTCTGGTTCGCCCGAGCAGTAGCTCGCGATCAGCGACACGCGGATGCGATCGTGCTCGCGGACCACTTTCGCGCTGCCCGTGCGACGACGTCGAATCTCGTCCTCGGCGAGGCGTGGACGCTTCTCTCGGCGCGGGCCGGGCACCGTCGCGCGTTGGGGTGGCTCGACAGCATCCGAACCGATGCGACTGTCGTCGTGGAACACATCGATCGAGACCTGGAAGACGAGGCCTGGGCGTGGCTTCGTCAGCACGACGAGCGGCCGTACTCGTTCGTCGACGCGACGAGCTTCGCGCTGATGAGGAAGCTCCGGATAACCGAAGCGCTCGCCTTCGACGGCGACTTCGCCGCCGCCGGCTTCGTCGAGCTGCGGCCGTAAGCGTCTCAGCTCGCAGCTGCGGCGACCGCGACCCCCGGGAGCGCGTAGCCGCCGTCGACGGCGAATGGAGCCAAGCCGTTCGACGAGACCCGCTCTGATCGCCTCGCGTTGCTCGTCGGTCGCAGCGGTCCAGAGCCTCGCGAACATGCCGCCCGTGTCTCTCCCGGCCGAGATGTAGTCGTCCACGTCGTCGTACGTGAGGAGAACCGGCACGTCCTCGATCCGCTCGACCTCGAGCGCGGCGCCTTCGAGCAGACCGCGCAGGCGTTGCTCGTCCGCGAGCACGAACATCCCCGGCTCTCCCGGCTCGGGCGGTGGGGCGAGGCCGAGCCCGGCGAGGATCCGGCCGCCGATCGAGATCCACGGGTTGCGCTCGGGCGTGCTCCAGACGGCCAGCACCAGACGGCCGCCCGGCCGCAGCACGCGCCGCACCTCTGCCACGGCGCGGTCGGGATCGGGCATGAGCATGAAGCCGAACCGGCACAGCACGCCGTCGACCGAGTCGTCCTCGAGCGGGATCGCTTCGGCGTCGATCACGCGGTGCTCGACGTTCTCGAGCCCGAGCTCGGCGGCGCGCCTGCGCGCGACCTCGACCATCTCGGACGAGAAGTCGCTCGAGATCAGGCGGCCGTCCTCTCCCAGGAGCGGGACAGCCGAGTATCCGACGTCCCCGGGCCCGGCTGCGAGCTCGAGCACGGTGTCGCCGGGCTGCGGGTCGAGCGCCCGCACCAGCCACTCGGTCACCGGACGCGTGAACTTCTCGATGTCGGCCCGCCGGCGCTCCCATCCGGACGCCATCGTCTGCCAGTTCTCGAGTGACGTTCGGCGGTACTCCTCGGGATCCACGCCGTCGATCGTAGAGCGCCGGGACCGAAGGAGCTAGTAGAAGACGCTGCGGTCGAAGTTCGGGACAGCCTGGGTCAGCTGTGTGGAGCGAAGTCGGGAGGCGGCCGCTTGCCAGTCGCGAGCTCGATCTTGAGACGCTCCAGGTGTTTCAGGAGGCGTTGATAGTTCTCATCCTCGGCCAGCAGCCGATCAAGCGTCTCCTGAGGGATCTTCTTCCTCTTCCTCCTCTTCCCACTCATCGTCGTCTCCTTCTATGTAGCGGAGGATCTTCAAGACCGCCACCTTGATGTCGGCGAGCGCTCCGATGATGTCCTGAACTTCGTCGCGGAAGATTCCTTCTTCCTCGTCCACCCCGCCAAGGTGTACGCGGGCGGTCGCTGCCGCAAGACGTCCCGCGGAGGCTCGTAAGATCCGGCCGTGTCCGGCCTGACTACGTCCTCGATGCACGATGCGCGAGATGCCGAGGACTCACGACTTCTCGAGGCCGGCGAGTACACGCTCCTCGTCGAGAGCTACTACGGCGTCATCCTCGACCGCTGCCGCGCCCGCGTGCGGCCCGAGGCGGACGCGATCGGGGTCGCAGCCGAGGTCGCGATCCGGCTCCTCTCCGAGCTCAAGCGCGGGCGCCGCTACCGCGTGCCCTTCCGCGTCGTCGTCCACAAGGTGATCGGCTGGAAGGTCAAGGAGCACTTCGAGCCTGCGAAGCTACGAGGAGGCAGCTCGACGACTGGCTCCGCGAGGCGTCCACCGAGTCGCGACGCCGAGCTCGCGGCCGACCCCGGCTTCGACGCGCTCCTCGACGGGCTGACCGAGCTCGAGCGCGGAGGTCCTACGCCTCCGCTACGTCGACGACCTCGACTTCCAGGAGATCGCCAGGAGGCTCGGCAAGGAGCCGAACGCCGTGCACCAGATCCACTACCGCGCGCTCACGAAGCTGCGGAGGGAGGCGGCATGACCGAGGCCAGGATGGAGCTCCTGTTCGACGAGTTCGCGACGCGCTACCTCCGCGGCGAGCGCCCGACGTGCGCGAGTACCTCGAGCGCGCCGGCGACGAGCGCGGATGAGCTCGGCAGCCTCCTCGACCGCTTCCTCCAGGCGGTGCCGGCGCGCGCGCCGACCGAGGAGGAGATCGTCCTCACGCAGGCGCGGCTCGAGCAGGAGCCGCCGCTCCTCGTCCTCCGGCTGCGCAGCGCGCCTGACGCCGCGACGCGGTCGTCGACGCGCTCGTGAGCGCGCTGAAGCTGGACGAGCGAAGACGCGCGAAGGTGAAGGCTACTACCACGACCTCGAGGTCGGCGTGCTCGACCCGAAGCCGGTCGACCGCAAGCGTGTGGGACGCGCTCGGCGAGCATCCTGAACGCGAACGTGCGCCTGCTTGCCGGTCTGCGGCCGCCGCCTCCGGCTGCCTGCGGCGGCGTTCAGACGCGTGCCTGCGGGCATCGAGCTCCGCGCGAGCGCTCTACTCCGTCGACGCACTCCCGACGGTCGCCGAGCCGGCGGTGCAGAGCACAGCCGGAGGGCCCGGACGAGGTGGACAGGCTCTTTACAGGCAGCGCCTGACCGGAGAGGATGCGCGTGCCCGTGGCAACGACATACGAGGATCCGCGCGCGCATGCCGTCCGCGAGCGATACCTCGGCCTCTTCGGCGGCGAGGGGGTGCCGGTTCCGGTCGAGGCGATCGCGGAGGATCTGCTCGGCCTGCGCATCGAGGAGTCGTGGGACATCGACTGCTCCGGGATGCTCCTTCCCGCCGAGCGGCGGATCGTCCTGAACGCGCACGAGGGCGTCGGCGGCCGCAACGACCCGCCGCTCCGCCGCTTCCGCTTCACGATCGCCCACGAGATCGGCCACTGGGTCTGCCACTGCCTCGAGGGCCGCGCGCCGCGATCGAGCCGTCTTACTGCCGCCCGGTGGATCTGACGGACGCGGCTGACCGGACGCTCGAGCGCGAGGCGAACGTCTTCGCCGCGGAGCTCCTGATGCCGGAGCCGGCGGTGCGTGAGGCGTGGGACGAGCTGGGGGACGTCGCCGCCTGCGCCGCTCGCTTCGACGTCTCGCCGACCGCCATGCATTGGCGCCTTTACAGCTTCGGACTGATCGAGGAGTCCCCGCGTGGCGAATAGGGACAGGTTGGACTCCAGGATGATGCAGGCGCCGCCGCTCGATCTCGTCCCGCCTGCCCGCTTGAGCAGCTGAGCGATGGCCAACCTCCGAGAATTCGAGGAGCCCGTCAACGATGGCGAACGCCAAGTCCTGAAGCTCCTGAGGGACGGGCTCGGTGACGACTGGTACGTCGTCAGCAACTTCTGGGTCGAACAGGGGGAACTCGGCAGTTCGAGTGCGACGCGCTCGTCGTATCACCGGAAGGCTGGGCGTATCTCGTCGAGACGAAAGCCTGGCTGGGACGGATCCGCGGCAACAACAGCCAGTGGGAACTCCCCTCCCTTACTGCGTCCGGAGTCTCGACCTATCGCCCCAATCCCGTGAACCAGACGCATCGCAATGCGCAGATCCTGAAGGACGTCCTGCGCAAGGAGGACGCAACACTCAGCAAACTGTTCATTGCGCCGCTCGTCGTGATCGTCTCGAAGGAGCGTCCCGACCTTGAGGGCAGCTCCGCGGCCAAAGTCGTCCTCGTCGACGACCTCTTGGCCCGT